>CAVPNR010000026.1:0-47981 GCA_963706645.1 uncultured Acidobacteriaceae bacterium | reverse complement strand
GCGCGACTTCTGTTGGAGCGTGACCCCGGTAACTTGTGGGGGGAACCGGTGGAATCCTACGATGGAGCAGATTATGACTCCATCGGCTCTCTTAGTGTGCGTTGACGAGGCGGCAGCTCAGGTGCTGCGCCGAGTGCTGGAAGAACTCAGTATTCGGGTTGAACCTTGTCCAGACTTTGTGCGCGCGGCCATCCGGCTGGCGCAAGAACGATTCGACTTGGTGGTTGTCGATGGAAAGTCCAACGCCGAGGTGGTCGCGCTGTTGCGCGATAGCCGCACCTCGCGGTTGAAGGACGCCACGCTGGCGGTAGCTGTCGTGGCCGGTCAGGAGAGCATCCGCGAGTTGTTCTCGCTGGGCGTCAATTTCGTTTTGTATAAACCGATCGCCTATGACCGGGCACTGAGCAGCCTTCGTGCGGCGCGCGAAGTCATGCGCAAAGAGAAGCGCAAGAATGCCCGTGCTACCGTGCACGCTCAAGCAACCGCGGACTACGCCAACATCGAGCAGGAGAAGGCAACGTTAGTCGATCTGGCGCAAGACGGGATGTGCGTGAGATTCGGGAAAAAACTTCCTCCCGTTAGCAAGGTGTACTTTCAGTTCACATTGCCGGGACAGAGGTCGAATATTCGTTTGTCAGGGCAGGTGGTCTGGCAGGATTGGAGCGGCCGGGCTGGATTTCAGTTTATGGATGTGCCCAAGGCCTCGCGTCGCCTGCTGACCGATTATCTCTCAGTCCACGTGCCGAATAATGCGAGGGGACAACAGTTTCCGAACGTTACGGTGGAGATGGAAGAGCCACTGCAGCTGGCGACTGTATCGGTAGCCGAGCAAACTCATGGCAAGCCGACGACGCAGGAGTCCTCACACTATTCTGCCACTCTGGCCGAGCCTCTAGGGTCGTCCGATGCTGATAACCGTCGCACGCAGGCCCGGTATGCTTGTCGGCTGGGAGCGGAGGTGTACCGCACCGGAATTCCTGTGCCGCATCATTGCTGCCTGACCGATCTCAGTTCGGGGGGCTGCTACCTGGAAGGTGCGATGTCATTCCCGCAAGGTTCGTCGGTTGAGATCGTGGTCCGAACCTACGAAATGAAGCTGCAGGTGCGGGGAACCGTACAGGCATCTCATCCCGGATATGGGTTGGGTGTGGCTTTTGAGTTGAAGACCCGAGACGAGCAGGCCAACGTGAAGAAGTTGACTGACTTCGTCGCGTCGACTACGGAACCCTCGTAGCGGGGCGCGCACCTCCGGAGCATTCCGCCCGTTTGAACTCTCCATTTTCAACCGATGCTTGCGACCGAACCCGCATTTCGAAATCCAGAAGTGCTACTTCACTGCGCCTTCTTCGGCGACGGCCTTCTTGAAGTAATCCAGCGACTTCCGCAGGCCGGTTTCCAGATCAATCTTGGGCTCCCATTGCAGCAACTGTCGTGCCTTGGTGATATCGGGCTGGCGCTGTTTGGGATCATCTTGCGGTAGAGCTTCGTAACGGATCTGGCTCTTCGATCCCGTGACCTTCAGAACCATCTGGGCGCAGTCCATGATCGTGAACTCGTTGGGATTTCCGATATTGACGGGCAGATGTTCGTCCGACTTGGACAGGCGCACGAAGCCGTCAATTTCATCGCTCACGTAGCAGAAACTGCGAGTCTGCCGACCATCGCCGTAGACGGTCAGTGGTTCTCCGCGCAAGGCTTGTTTCATGAAATTCGAAACCACACGGCCGTCGTTCAACTGTAAGCGCGGGCCGTAAGTGTTGAAGATGCGCACGATGTGCGTGTCCACTTTGTGATAGCGGTGATATGCCATGGTGACGGCCTCGGTGAAGCGCTTCGCTTCGTCGTAGACCGAGCGCGGGCCGATGGGATTGACGTGTCCCCAGTAGGTTTCCTTCTGCGGGTGCTCCAGCGGATCGCCGTAGCATTCGGAAGTCGATGACACAAAATACTTGGCGCCATACTTGCGCGCAACTTCCAGCGCGTGAAACGTACCCACAGAGCCGACCTTCAGTGTGGGGATGCCGTGGACCATGTAATCGACGGGGCTGGCCGGGCTGGCGAAGTGGAAGACATAGTCGACGTGGCCCACATCGAACGGTTCGCAAATGTCCTTTTCAACCAATTCGAATCGGGACTCATTTTGTAGGTGAGCAAGATTGGCGCGGCGGCCTGTAAGAAAGTTGTCGACTACCACCACGCTCCAGCCTTCGGCGAGAAGAGCGTCGCAAAGGTGGGATCCCAAGAATCCGGCGCCTCCGGTGACGACCGCACGTCCTCCGTTCATGCCTTCTTGCCGTTCTTCAGGATCGGAGCCGACACACTGTCGGGATGAGCCGCGATGCGACCGACGCTGTAATACGTGAAGCCTTGTGCAGCCATGATCTCGGGATCGTACAAGTTCCGGCCGTCGATCACAATTGGATACTTGAGTTCCTGGCGCAGGCGGTTGAGATCTAGGTTAGCGAATTCCTCCCACTCTGTGAGGATCAGCAACGCATCGGCGCCGTGAGCGGCTTCATAGGCAGAGTTTGCTAATGTGACGCTCGGTGACAGCACCTCGCGGGCGCGTTCCATCGCGGCGGGATCGTAGGCCGTGATCTTGCTGCCTTCCTGCAGGAGTGCCTGCACCAGAAAGAGCGCGGGTGATTCGCGGATATCGTCGGTGCCACCTTTAAAAGCGAGGCCGAGCACGCCGAGATGTTTGCCGCGCAGGGTCCAGAGAGCGCTGTGGACCTTCCGCAGAAAGCGCTGGCGCTGATCTTCGTTGATGCGCATCACTTCATCGAGCAAACGGAAATCGTAGCCGCTCTCGCGGGCTACGGCGCGAAATGCCTTCACGTCTTTTGGAAAGCAGGATCCGCCATAGCCGATGCCCGGGTTCAGGAAGCGTGGACCAATGCGCGAATCCGTTCCTACTCCGTGGACCACCTGGTTCACATCGGCGCCGACGGATTCGCACACCGAAGCCACGGCGTTGATGAAGGAGATCTTCATGGCGAGGTAGGCGTTGGAGGCGTGCTTGATCAATTCCGCGCTCTTGGTGCTGGTCACGATAACCGGCGGAGGAATAGAAGCCCGATCCGGTTGCGGGATGGCGTCGGGCCGCTGGTAGTAGGCGCCGCTGGTCATAGGTGCGTAAACTTCGCGCAACACTTCTGCCGCGCGATCACCGTCGCAGCCGATCACAATGCGATCGGGAAAAAGGAAGTCGGTGACGGCCGTGCCTTCGCGCAAGAACTCGGGATTGGACGCGACGTCGAACATCGCTGGGTCGCTGCCGTTGCGCAGGATGATCTTGCGCACCCACTCGCTGGTATAGACAGGCACCGTACTTTTTTCGACGATGACCTTGTAGCCGTTGATACCCCCCGAGATTTCGCGGGCCACCGATTCGACGTAGGACAAATCCGCCTCCCCGCTTTCCGTGGGCGGGGTGCCGACGGCCACAAAAATGACCGAACTGACGGCGACCGCTTCCTTCAAGTCATCGGAAAAAGTTAGCCGTTGCCCACGGTGACGGCCCAGAAGTTCCGGCAAAAAGTTCTCGTGGATCGGAACCTGGCCCTCGCGCAGCGCCGCCAGTTTCTCTTGATCGTTGTCTACCAAGATCACTTCGTGACCCAGGTCGGCAAAACAAGCGCCTGCCACCAATCCGACATATCCAGAACCTACAACCGCAATCCGCATCGGCGTATCCCTCACGAAGATCGAACCATAGTAGTGGGTGCTTCGAGAATCCGCTCCATTTCAATGGTTCATCCTGATTTTACAAATTCTAGAGTCCCCTTTGGGCGCCTACGCTGGAAAACATGCGCTTGCAGCGGTGAAGTCGCCAAATCGGGAATCCCGGGCTTCCGTCATCTGGGCCCTGGTTTGAATGGGATATACAGTCAGGCCGGTTTGATATTGACATCTTTATGGATTCGCGCCAGACTCCGCATAATGAAGGAAGGCCAATATTATTGACTGTTTGGGCCTCCTTATGAAACGCCATTCTATGCTGCAACCGGAAACCCACCGAACGCCACAGCCATGGGATCAGAAATCATCGAGCGAGACGAGCGGTTCGATCTCTGCTGAATCTGAGAGTGACTTGGCGGATGTAGTCCGCACCCTGGCGGCCCACGGCGGCGGGGCGGTGTCGTTCGATTTGGCTCTGGATCTGGTTCTCAACGAAGTCGTCGAACAGGCGCGTTTATCGACCGGAGCGACCGGAGCGGCCATCGCGCTGGCGCGAGCGGGCGAGATGGAGTGTCGCGCCACCACCGGTGCCGACGCTCCCGAACTGGGTTCCCGGTTGGAAACCACGTCGGGTCTGTCGGGAGCGTGCCTGCAGAGCGGAAAAATGCAAGTTTGCGGGGACACTGAAACCGACCCGCGCGTGAATGCCGAGGCCTGCCGGAGCCTGGGTGTGAGATCGATTTTGGTATTACCGCTGGCCGACGGAAAGGAACCGTTTGGCATTCTGGAAGTTTTCTCACCCCGGCCTGTTGCATTCGGAGATCGAGACATAAATACGCTCCAGATCTTGGCGCGACGCGTTGTGGAGAACAAAAGGCGAGCCGAGGATGTGGCCGCCGCTGTGCCAAAAGTTGAAGAGCAACCGGTTGCGCTGGCCGAGACACCGAAGGCTACAACGGATGAGGAGAAATATTGGCTGGCCGATGCGGCGAATTTGGTGGGAGAGGGCACGCCGAGACGAAGTGAAGTCTGGACGTCCATTCTCAGTGTCCTAGTGATTTTGGTCGCGGTGCTGTTGGGACTGGCGCTTGGATGGCGAGCGGGCATCGGTCGGAGTCGGCCAGGAACTGGGCCGCCGCCAGCGGGACTTGCGCCGACAACAAATGCTCAGCGCGTTCCAGGTACCACTGCAGAGCCGAAGACCGCGCCGGTAACCGACGTGGCGACGGGGACACAATCGAGTTCAGTACCGCCGATCAGGCCTGCGAGCGCTGCAACTTCTGCGCCGCCGGATGGTGGGCTGCAGGTCACTCAAAATGGCAAGGTGATCTACAGATTGCCGCCCGTTGGCGAGGATGGGGAGACCAGCCAGCATGCCCCAGGGCAAGCCTCAGACAGTCTTTCGGCGTCGCGACTGATTCATCGAGTGGAGCCCGTGTATCCGCCGGAAGCAAGAGCTCAGCAAGTTCAAGGTGTCGTGACTTTGGATGTACAAATTGGGGGCGATGGAACAGTCCACAACATTGATGTTGTGGAGGGGAATCCGCTTCTGGCCGAGGCGGCGCTGCAGGCAGTGCGTCAGTGGAAGTATCGACCTTACATTTTGGACGGCCATCCCGTGGAGATGCAGACGCGAGTCACGATCCGGTTCACGCTTCCACCCACTTAAAATCCGGGTGTGAGACATCACACAACCATTGTCTGCCGCTTCGTGTTCAGCGCCAATGTGAATGCGTGTTCGGATCTCTTCGACGTTGCCCACCTAAAGGACGAAGGTTCTTGTGTCAAATTGATGAGGAGATGGGTTGCAACCGGCGCAGTCTGAGTGAGGAACTGGAGATCGTGGCTAGAGCCTTTCTTCTCTATTGAAAATAAGCCATTTGGCCATATACAAGTCTTTCGTCACCAACACTTTCTTCCCATTGCAGGAACTTGCAGGAGTCGATAAATTGGCTCCACTTGATGTTCAATTGCGCCGAAGTTTTCGGCGATTTCACTAGTTGTATTGACCCCCCCCTTAACGATTCAGCAAGCGAATGGGTTCTCGCTTGTCCAGGTCTCAAATCAACGCAAAGCTCGCGTCCGTGGGATTTTTGTCGAAGCCACGAATGTGACTGAGAGGGCGGAGCCATGAATGGAGATGCGCGAATGGCTGTGATCGATGTGGCCGTCGGAGGCACTACGGTCGTGGATCAGACGCGCTGGTACGCCGTTCGAACCCGTTCCCGGCACGAAAAGCTGGTCGCCCGTCAGTTGGAAGTTCAGGGCATCCAGTCCTTCCTTCCCGTAATCACCAAAATTAGCAATTGGAGTGATCGCCGCAAGGAAGTCGAGCTTCCTCTATTTTCCGGCTATGCGTTTGTGCGGTTGGATCATGCATCGGGCGATCGAGTGCGCGTGCTACAGACCCAGGGCGTGGTCAATTTTGTAGGAGTGCAGGGCTCCGGCATACCCATCCCCGATCAGGAAATCGAAAACATCAACATTCTTCTGGCAAGCAAAGTGACGTATCAGGAACGACCGTATCTGCATGTGGGGCAGCGGGTGCGGGTTTGCGGCGGAGCCCTGGACGGTGTCGAAGGCCTGCTGGCCGCAGAGAACAGCGATCGCAGTCTGGTGATCTCGGTAGGGTTAATCCAGAGATCGATCAGCGTGCGAGTGGCTGGCTACAACGTAGAACCTGTTTAGCATTTTCTCCCTTTCTTCGGAATTGAGTTCAAACCAAGATCAAAGGTTGTTGCGAGGTGGACTTTATGAACGAGACGCAGATGAAAGCTAGCAAGACCGACTCACAGCAAGTAACGGCCAAGGCATTGCGGAACGACAATGGCGCGGCCGATCCGTCGCAGGGGAATCCGCCGTCGCTGCGGAGCCTCCGCGTGGAAGCTGAGATTTATGCCATCAGCCGAACCCTGGAGTACACGGGCTGGAACCGCAGGCGAGCGGCCCAACTACTGTCCATCAGCTATCGCGGGATTTTGTACAAGATCCGCCAGCACAATCTGACGCCGCGTCCGCGCGCTCCGCAGGAGTCGGTGGCCGAGATTCTGAAGGCAGAATCGCAAGGTTAAGTTTGGCGGCTCCGGACTGCGTCGGTTCGCGATATGGACTTTACTGCGCAACAGACGGCTCGTCTCTTCGGGGTTTCTGCCGGTCAAGATTCATCCCCAGTTGGCATCGGGGTGCTGTCTTATCCAGTTGGAGGATTCGCAATGATGAAGCGTTTCGTGTCAACCATACGATTATCTGCGGTGCTTTTGGCTGTTAGCGCAGTTTGCGCGGCGCAGACTGACAAGACTGCGGCGGCAAATCTGGCTTCTACGCCGCCGTCGACCACTACTGTCGCTGCCGCCACCAAGTCAAGCACTCCGGAGTTTCAGCAACGCAACGCGCGCTACCGGATCCAGGCGGGGGACACGTTCGACCTCACCTTCGACTTGAGCCCGGAGTTCAACCAGTTGGCCGTTGCGGTGCAGCCCGATGGCTTTGTCACACTGCACGGAGTTGGAGACCTGAAAGTTGCCGGCCAGACGGTTCCGGAGCTGACGGACACGCTGCGCACGGCGTACTCGAAGATTCTGAACGATCCTGCGATCTCGGTAGTGCTGAAGGATTTCGAAAAGCCCTACTTCGTCGCGGGCGGACAAGTGGCCAAGCCGGGCAAATACGACATGCACGGGCAGGTCACGCTGACCCAGGCGATCGAGATCGCCGGAGGCTTCCAGTCGAGTGCCAAACACTCGCAAGTTATGCTATTTCGCCGGATCGATGACCAATGGACTGAGGCGAAGCTGATCGATGTGAAGAAAATGGAGAAGAACGGAAACCTGCGAGAAGATCCGTTCCTTCATCCCGGAGACATGGTGATCGTCCCGAAAAACACGATGTCGAAGATCGACCGATATATTCCGAATATGAGCATGGGTGCCTATCTTCCCCTGACGATTCCGTAGGGGCCCGGAATGGCTCGTGGTATGCGTCCGGATTACGAAAGAACCTAACGGAGACTATATGAATGAGATGAGCAGCCAGGGGCACCGGCCCCATTCGTTTACCGCGCGAGATGTGGTCGCGATCGGATTCCGCCACCAGCGAGTTCTGATTCTGTGTTTCGTGGGAGTGGTGCTGGGTGTGAGCTTATCCGCCCTGGTCCTGCCCACGAAGTACCGGGCGGAAACTAAGCTTCTCGTAAAGCGCGAACGCGTGGACCCCGTGGTTTCGCCGGAACAAAATGCGCCTATGACCTTTCACGACACGGTCAGCGAGGAAGAAATCAACTCTGAGGTCGAGCTGATTCAGAGCCCGGACGTGCTGCAGAAGGTGGTGGTGACTTGCGGTCTCGATAAGAAGAAGTTCCTGTCGAGCCTTCTGCATCCCGGCCAGACTCCGCAGAACCGCATCGACAAGGCCGTCATGGACTTGCGTTCGGACCTTCAGTTGGAAGTGATCAAGAAGACCAACGTCATCAGCATCGCGTACGAGTCGCACGATCCGCGGGTTGCGCAGCAGGTGCTAAGCACGCTCGACGACGCGTACGTGGAGAAGCACCTGGACGTGCACCACCCATCAGGGCAGTTCCAGTTCTTCGACGAGCAAGCCGAACAGTACAAGAGAGATATGATGGCGGCCGAAGGCCAGCTCAAGGGATTCGCTGATAAACAAGGCGGTGTGGCGCCGACCACGATGCGGGATATGACGCTGCAGAAGCTGGCTGACTTCAACGGTTCTCTGGAAACGACTCGCGCCTCAATGGCGGAGACGGAACGGCGAATCGTGGACCTCGAGAGTCAGATCCATTCCACGCCGACTCGCATGACCACGCAAGTGAAGTCGGGAGACAATGCCCAGGTTTTGCAAAACCTGAAAGCGACCCTGCTCACACTCGAAATGAAGCGCACCGAGTTGTTGACGAAGTACCAGCCCACTTATCCGCTGGTGCAGGAAGTCGACAAGCAACTGTTGGACACTCGCCTTGCGCTGGCGAAAGAAGAAACCTCTCCGGTGAAAGAAGAAACCACCGACCAGAATCCAACCTATGCCTGGGTCAACTCAGAACTGGCTAAGGCCAAGGCTGACCTGAGCGGGTTCAAAGCGCGCGAGACGGCTCTCACTGCCATTGTGAATGTGTACATGGCCCAGGCGCGTCAATTAGAGCAGGAAGGAATTCTGCAAGGCGACTTGATGCGGACGGAGAAGGCCGACGAAGCGAACTACCTTCTCTACACGAAGAAGAAAGAAGAGGCGCGGATTGAGGATGCGCTCGACCGGACCCGCCTCTTGAATGTATCGGTGGCGCAGCGTCCGCTGCTTCCGAGTTTGCCGACGCGGTCTCCGTGGGTGTTCGCGTTGGTGGCCTGCCTGCTGGGAGTAGCCGTGAGTCTCGGAGTCGTGTTTGCGATCGACTACGCGGACCAGTCGTTCCGTACGCCCTCCGAAGTGATGTCGGAATTGCGGATCCCTGTACTGGCTGCGGTTCCGATCCACAGGACCGTTGGCCTGTATGCGGCCAACGGAAACGGCAACGGCAACGGGAATGGAAACGGGAATGGCCTTGGTGAATTGAGCTATGACCAGACCGGTACCGACAGCCACATCATCCAGGAGCGAGGGTAGGATCGATGTTTCTAGACTTTTTCGGCCTTCGAGAACAGCCCTTCGGTGTCACTCCCGACCCGAGATATCTGTATCTCGGCCCGGCGCACCGAGAAGCTCTGGCATCTCTTTACTACGGGATTGAGGCGAACCGGGGATTCCTGTCGTTGATTGCGCGGCCGGGAATGGGTAAGACCACGCTGCTGTTTCACCTGTTGGCAAAGTTCGACCACACGGCCCGCACCGCCTTCTTGTTCCAAACCCAGTGCAACTCGCGGGAGTTCATGCGATTTCTGCTGGCTGAAATCGGCATTGAGACCGAATCGCAGGATTTCGTCCGGATGCACGAGCAGTTTAACCGCTGCCTGGTGCAGGAAGCGCGAGCGGGAAAGCGCTTCATCATCGTCATTGACGAAGCGCAAAACCTGGACGCAACTGTGTTAGAGACGGTGCGTCTGCTCTCTGATTTTGAGACGCCGCAAGCGAAGTTGCTGCAGATCATCTTGGTCGGTCAGCCTGGACTAGCGGATAAGCTGGCCAGTCCTTCTCTGGTTCAGTTGCGGCAACGCATCACGTCGGTGAGCGGATTGAGTCCTCTAACCCGCGAGGAGATCGCCCGCTTCATGGATCACCGGTTGCAAGTGGCCGGCTATCGAGGCGCGCGGTTGTTCTCTCCGGAGGCGCAGGAGTTGATTGCGCAGGTAAGCGAGGGCATCCCGCGTCAGATCAATAACTATTGCTTCCACTCGCTTTCGTTGGCCTGCGCGATGCGGAAGAAAGTTGTGGACGTGAACATGGTTCGGGAAGTTACCCACGATCTCGACATCCACCGTTTTGTTTCCGAGGTAGGGTCGTCGTCGCACCGGTACGGCTCTGCCAACGGTAACGGATCGAATGCGGATCCTTTCCAGCCGGTTGAGGAATTGACGGGAGTGGCCCGGGAGTATGCCGGTCCAACCCCAACTGTCGACGCGGGCGTAAAGGACTACTTGAGTCCCGCGGAAGCGATTGAGCACATGAAGGATGTAGCGCGGTTATTGCATAACTGGCGAAACGGTTCGGGCCGCCCGAACCGGCAGTCAGCCTAGCCGCCACGTAGCGGCGTCGGTAGGAATGGCAGGGCACCAGCAGAATAGAGGTTACGGGACCTTATGAGCAGAAATTTCGAATTAATGCAAAACCTCGGCAAGGAACGGGAAATGTTCCAAGCCCCCACGGAAGCCACCACTGTTGAAGAACCCGTCAATGTCAACCCAGCGCAGCCCGTTGAGCTGCAGCCACTCCAGTTGAAGATGGAAGACGGCCAGCGCGACGAGATTTTCAAGCTTGTGCAACGCGTGTTTCTAATGCCGGGGGAGAAGTCTCGCGTGGTTGTGGTGTCAGGCATGGAATCCGGCAACGGCTGCAGTTGGATTTGCGCCCGCATGGCAGAAGTGCTGGCGGCCCAGACTTCCGGAACTGTGTGTGTCGTGGACGCGAACCTGCGCGCTCCGGGCCTGCACCGGGAATTCGGAGTGTCCAATCACTTCGGCTTGACCGATGCCCTGCAGGTGACCGACCCCATCCGCAGATTTGTCACATCCCTGTCTCGTCCCAACCTGTGGTTGCTGAGTTGCGGCGCGGAAGTGGAAGGGATGCAGACGCTCCTCGGATCTGATCGGATGCGTGCGTTGCTGCCGGAACTGCAACGAGAGTTCGATTACGTTCTGATCGACGCACCGCCCATGGGTTCGGGAGGCGACAGCCTCATGCTGGGACGCAATGCGGAAGGCGTGGTTCTTGTTCTCCGCGCCAATTCCTCGCGGCGCGAAACGGCACGCAAGGCGGTCCGCAATCTTGAGAACGCTAACGTGAAAGTCCTGGGTGCTGTGCTCAATCACCGCACGTTCCCGGTTCCTGAAGCGATCTATCGGAAACTGTAGACACCGCTGTAGAGATCAAAGAGAGCGAAATGTTCGAGACTTTAAGAGCAGACTTGAGCCGGGCGATGCGGGAAACCCGCGACGATCCTGACTGGAAGCCAACCTGGCGCAACAAAGTTAACGTTGCAATTCGCCACGCGACCTGGCCGGTCATCGCCTACCGCTACGGACATTGGACGCTGGGCGTTCGCATTCCGGTGATTAGTCAGTTGTTGCGGCTCAGCGGTTTGATTTTTCGCAAGTGGACTGAGTTATTTACCAGCGTACACATTGATGTTCATGCGAAGATCGGCCCGGGTTTTGTAATTCACTCCGTGTACGCGATCAATCTGGGGAAGACCACGATCGGTGAAAATTTCACGATCGCCACCGGTTGCCTGATATCTCACGCTTGCCGAGGCATCGGCGACAACGTCTATTTCGGCCCCGGGGCCAAACTCGTGGGCGACGCGAAGATCGGCAGCAACGTGGTCATCGCGGCCAACAGCCTGGTGCTCACCGACGTTCGCTCCAACATGATGGTGATGGGAGTTCCGGCGCGCATCAAACTGCCGGGTGGGCGTCCACAAAGGTTTGTGAAGAAGACAGCCGTGGCAACGGTTCCCGTGCCGGCAGCAGCGGCGACACCAGTAGCATCGGGTCAAGCTACGTCCGCGCCGGCGGCGGCGAAATCAGCCCCCGGCCAGTCACCCGCTTCCGTCTCGGCATAACAAAGCTCAAGGGTACTTGGGCCAGAACGACAGATTAGGAGAACGACAACCTTGGACTTTGCATGGAGCGAGGAGCAGGCGGCATTTCGTAAGGAGGTGCTGCGCTTTGCCCGCGAGGAACTGAAAGACGATGTCATCGCGCGCGACCACAATGAGGAATTCTCGCGAACACTGTGGGAGAAATGCGCGAAGTTTGGCATTCAGGGACTACCGATCCCCACCGAGTACGGAGGGGGCGGCGCAGATATTCTGACCACGGTGTGTGCCCTCGAAGCCCTGGGTTATGGATGCCACGATAACGGTCTATTGTTCTCGATCAATGCCCACATGTGGAGCTCCGAAATTCCGATCTGGAATTTTGGGACCGAGGCACAGAAGCGGAAGTATCTTCCCGGCCTGGTGAGTGGCGGTCTCGGCCTCCATGCCATGACCGAGCCCGGGTCTGGTTCCGATGCGTACAGCCTCAAGACCCGCGCCGAACGCAAGGGTGACCGCTACATTCTCAACGGTTCGAAGACCTTCAGCAGCAACGCTCCCAACGCTGACGTCACTATCGTTTTTGCGAATCTGGATCCTAGCCGTGGTCCGAACGGCGTTACCGCGTTCTTAGTTGATAAAGGGACGCCTGGTTTTACCGTCGGCCGCAAGCTGCACAAAATGGGACTGCGCACCTCGCCGATGGCGGAACTCGCGCTGCAAGATTGCGAAATTCCCGTCGAGAATTTGCTCGGCAAGGAATTCGGCGGCCAGGCAGTGTTCACTTCGTCGATGGAGTGGGAACGGATCTGCATTCTCGCCAGCCATCTGGGCGCGATGCAGCGGATCATGGAAACCTGCGTCAAGTATGCCAAAGAGCGCAAGCAATTCGGCGAGCCGATCGGGAAGTTTCCCGCGATTGCCAACAAGATTGCCGACATGGATGTGAGGCTGGAAACCGGGCGGTTGGCGCTGTACAAGGCTGCGTGGTTGAAGAGCCAGGGCCGGCATCCGTTGCGCGAAGCTTCGATCGCCAAGCTGTATGTCAGCGAGGCCTGCGTGAAGAGTTGTCTCGACGCGATTCAATTGCACGGTGGTTATGGCTACATGACGGAGTATGAACTGGAACGCGAACTGCGCGACGCGATCGCCGGCACCATTTATTCGGGAACTTCGGAAGTTCACCGTGTGATTATCGCGAATATGCAGGGTCTTTAGAGTTCTGTTTTTGTTTCATCCCCCACACTAAATCCAATTGGGCAGGGTTCTCGATCATGGCATATGTACTGCAGCAATTGTTGAGCAAGAGCGTGAAGGCGTATCCGGAGAAGCCGGCGGTGTGGGCTCGCGGCAATAGCATTACCTATCGTGAATTGGACGAGCGATCAAATCAGTTGGCGCATTTGCTGCGCAAGCAGGGAATCAACAAGGGCGACCGCGTCGGGCTGTTCTTTCCCAAGAGCGTTGAGTCGATCATCAGCATGCTCGGCGTGCTGAAAGCGGGTGGCGTATACGTGCCGCTCGATCCGCAAGCGCCGGCGGACCGTGTCGGCTACATCATCGGGAATTGCGGGATTCGTGTTCTGATCACCAACAGCGAGAAGCGCCAGGTTCTCGCGCCTGAAACTCTGAGCGCGCTGGAATGCTGCATTCTGGCCGAGGGCGTCGCCGACGGCGACAACCTCATCGAGTGGACGAAGCTCTCGGCATTTCCGGCATCGCATTCACCTGAAGTCAGCCTGATCGAAACCGACCTGGCTTACATCCTTTACACCTCAGGCTCCACGGGGCGGCCTAAGGGCGTGATGCTGTCGCACCAGAATGCGTTGACGTTTGTGGAATGGTGCGCGGAAGAGTTTCAGGTGAGGAGCGAAGATCGGCTCTCGAACCATGCGCCCTTGCACTTCGACCTCTCGGTGTTCGACGTCTACAACACGCTCGAGGCCGGCGCGACGGTTTACCTCATCACCGAAGATCTCGCGGTGTTCCCGACCAGCCTCGCCAACTTCATCGAGAACCAGGGAATTACGATCTGGTACTCGGTACCTTCGGCCCTGATGCTTCTTCTGCTGCACGGTCGGCTGACCGCGGAGAAGCTGAAGAGCCTGCGCATCATTCTGTTTGCTGGCGAAGTCTTCCCGATGAAGTATCTGCGGCAGTTGGCGGAAGTGTCGCGGAACACCGAACTCTACAACCTCTACGGTCCCACCGAAACCAACGTCTGCACTTATTACAAGGTTGAGCGCGAGCGGTTAGACCAAATGGATAAGCTGCCCATCGGGATTGCATGCGCCAACACCGAAACTTTCTCTGTGACGCCAGAAGGACGGCTAGCAGGGAAGGGCGAAGCCGGCGAATTGTATGTGCGCGGTCCGGCCGTGACTTATGGCTATTGGGCAGACGAGGAAAAGACCCGGAAGATGGTGGTGTCCAACCACTTCCAGGAACACTTTGACGAGAAGATGTACCGGACCGGCGATATTGTGACCGTCGGCGATGACAGCAACTATTACTTTCAGGGCCGGCGCGACAGCATGATCAAGAGCCGTGGCTACCGCATCGAGCTGGGCGACATTGAAAGCGCCCTGCTGAGCCATCCCGGAGTCCGCGAAGCGGCAGTGCTGGCAGTACCAGACGAAATCATTGGCAATCGCATTCGCGCGGTTGTCGCGCTCCATATTTCGGGCTCGCTCGGTGTTCTGGACCTGCAGCAGTACTGCGCGTCGCGGGTTCCGAAGTACATGATTCCGGAATTGATTGATCTCTATGAAGAGCTGCCAAAGACCTCCACAGGGAAGATCGATCGAGTCAAGTTAGCGACGGAGCCTGCTGGCGTGCGCTAGTTGGCGGGGAGCCACAAAAGCATTCGAAGTTTAGTTATCGATTTAGAACCACATAAATTCACTGCAATTGGGAGAACGAAAATGATCGAGTCGGCAGAAGTGAAGGATCGGATCCGCGAATACGTGCTTGAGGAATTTGCCAAGACCAAGGGCATTAATCAGATCACAGACCAGGAAGTATTGACCAAGAACGGCATCATCGATTCCATGGGCATTTTTCGCCTGGTGGCATTTCTGGAAGAGACCTTTAATGTGCGCGTCGGCGACGAGGAAATTACTCACGACAATCTCGAGAGCATTGACGCTATCGAGCGCCTCGTGATCGCCAAATCAAAGAAGTAATCCCTGAGACCCTAATCGCGGGGCAGGCATCGTCGTGTGCCCGCATTCCGCGCAGCTATAGAGCTACCTCCTTCCCCCTGGGTTCGCGCAAGCCTTGCACCTATCTCCACAGGATCTCTTATGCACCTAGGTCGCAGAGTATTTACCGGCGTTTTCAAACTGTTTGATTTGCTCTTGATGGTTCTGTCCTTTGCAGTTTCCACCCTTCCTCAATTCCATCGAGTCGGGCGGTTCACACTGGCAGAGTTCTTCGAGTTGAAGATCAAGCTCGGGAACTTGATCCTGTTTGTCAGTTTTCTTCTTATCTGGCATATCCTTTTCAGTTTGTTTGGGCTCTACGGCTCGAAGCGTCTGACGAGCCGGTGGGATGAGATCCGAGACATCACCCGGGCGACAACTCTCGGCACCCTCGTCGTTGCGGTGTTCGGTGTGGCTTTTCGCATATGGGCAGTGAATCGCATCTTCCTGGTGCTGTTCCTGCTGTTGACCACGTCGAGCGTGGTGCTCTCGCGCATGATCATTCGAGAGACCCTGGCGTACGCCCGCAGGCATGGCAAGAATCTGCGAAACATGCTCGTTATCGGAACCAATGCGCGCGCATTGGAACTGGTGCAGCGAATCCAACGGAAGCCCGAACTGGGCTACCGTATTCTGGGTTTCGCGGACGAGGAGTGGCTCGGGTTAGAGGAATTCAAAAGACAGGGACACGTGTTAGTGTCCGACCTCGTCGCCTTGCCATCCTATGTGCGGCGCAACATAGTCGATGAAGTTGTCCTGGCTTTGCCCATTCGCTCGTTCCACGGGTTCGCATCACAGATCGCGGCAACTTGCGAACAGCAGGGCATCATCGTCCGGTTCCTCCCAAACATTTTCGATCTGAAAGAAACGCGCCAGCGGGCTGACGAGTTCGATGGCGATCCGCTCATCAGCCATGAAAGCACGATCACCGATTTCTGGGGACTGGCGGCTAAACGTGCGATCGATATCGTCGTATCATTTGTCGCTATTACTCTTCTTTCGCCCGTGATGCTGCTGGCCGCGCTCCTGGTGAAGTTGACTTCGCCGGGCCCGATCTTCTTCGTGCAAAAACGCCTGGGACTGAACAAGAGGATGTTCCACATCTTCAAGTTCCGCACGATGGTGGTCGATGCAGAGCAGCGCCTGAAGGATATCGAGCATCGGAATGAGGCAAACGGTCCAGTTTTTAAGATCAAGAAAGACCCGCGCATTACTCTGGTCGGCGCTTTCCTGCGCAAGACCAGCATCGACGAACTTCCACAGCTCTTCAACGTTCTGAAAGGCGAGATGAGCCTGGTCGGTCCCCGTCCATTGCAGGTTCGCGATTACGAGCTCTTCGAAACCTACTGCCAGGACTGGCAGCGCAAGCGCTTCAGCGTGCGTCCCGGAATCACCTGTCTTTGGCAGATCATGGGACGAAGTTCCACCACCTTCGAAAAGTGGATGGAACTCGATCTTCAATACATCCGCACATGGTCTCTGTGGCTGGACCTGGAAATTCTAGCCAAGACTGTGCCTGCTGTCCTCCGAGGATCTGGGGCCGCGTAACAAAGGTTTTCACCGTCTAAAACCTTATGCCTTCCGTCAATTCGTCCAGTTCTGTTGCTGATGTCCGTGTCAGCAGGGATTTGCGTTCACAGCCTGGCGCATGCGTCCACCAATTCGTGGCGCAGCGAGCGGCTGAGAATCCCAACGCTGTTGCTGTGTCCAACAGGTACGAAGATCTGTCCTATGCCGAACTGGACCGCCGTTCCAACCAGTTGGCAAATCATCTCCGATCAATTGGAGTGGAGCGCAACGTCGTGGTCGGTCTCTATCTGGATCGTTCTCCAGAGATGGTCATTGCCGCGCTGGCGACTCTCAAAGCGGGTGGGGCGTATCTGCCCCTTGATCCGATCCATCCAGTGGAGCGGCTCGCGTTCATGCTGCGGGACTCGAGCACAACCATCGTCATCAGTGTGAAACGTTTGGCCGATGGATTTCCATCGCGCGAGTGGCGAGTCATCACGGTCGACGGTGACGCCGAGAAGATCGCAGCCCAGCCAGATACTCCGCTGGAAAGCGGCGTCGGCTGCGATGACCTGGCTTACATCATCTACACATCCGGCTCCACAGGCCAGCCCAAGGGTGTGGAATTGATTCACGCAGGATTGTCGAACTTAGTTTGCTGGCATCAACGCGCTTTTCAAGTGACGTCGGCGGATCGTGCCAGCGCACAGTCGACCTTGGGATTTGACGCAGCCGTGTGGGAGATGTGGTCTTACTTATCCTGCGGGGCGAGCCTACATCTGGCCGAGGAGTCAGTTCGAAACGACGCCACCACCCTGCGCGACTGGATTATCTCCCGGCGCATCACGATTTGCTTTGCTGCCACGGTGATGGCGGAGAGACTTCTGCGGCTCGAATGGCCGTCAGAGACCGCCCTGCGATTTCTCCTGACTGGTGCCGACACCTTGAAGGCGTATCCGTCGGCACTCTTGCCGTTTGTGCTGGTGAACAACTACGGGCCGACCGAGTGCACGGTGGTCAGTACTTCGGGTGTCGTGCCAGCAGGAACTGCCACCAACCACTTGGCGAATCAGGGGCCGTCCATAGGCCGCGCCATCGACGGAGTAGAGATCTACATTTTGGACGAGCAGCGTCGTCCCGTAACTGAAGGCGTGGGCGAAATTCATATCGGAGGTGCTGGCCTGGGTCGCGGCTACAGGAACCGCCCCAACTTGACGGCCGAACGCTTTGTTCCAAATCCTTTTAGCAACGTACCCGGCGCGCGCATGTACCGTACCGGAGATCTTGCGCGCTGGCTGCCCAATGGCGAGATCGCATTTCTCGGACGATTGGATGAGCAGGTGAAAGTCCGCGGCTATCGCGTCGAACCGACTGAAGTCTCCACCGTGCTGGGCCTGCATCCCGCGGTGCAAGCAAATGTAGTCATCGCCACGGAAGATGTGCCGGGAGAAAAACAGCTCGTTGCATATTTGGTGCTGTCTCCTGGGGCTACCGTTAGCGCAACGGCCCTGCGCGAATACCTGCGGCAGCGCGTGCCCGACTACATGGTGCCGGCTGCGTTCGTCGCGATTCCCAGCCTGCCGGTCACCGAACAGGGAAAGGTGAACCGGGCGGCATTGCCCAGCGTGAACGGGAACCGCCTCTCGGACGAAGCATACGTCGAACCCCGTACTCTGGTCGAAGAAGAGCTGGTGAAAATTATCGCCCCGTTGTTGAAGGTCGACCGCGTGGGCGTGAACGATAATTTCTTTCTGCTGGGCGGGCATTCTCTGCTGGGAACACAGGTGATCGCACGAGTCAGTGAAAACTTCGGCGTCGAGTTGACGCTGCTGAGATTATTCGATCATCCCACCGTGGCGGAAATGTCTGCGGAAATCGAGTGTCTGATCATGGCGAAGGTTGAAAACGAAGCCAAGACCGGACAGCCAGGAGAACACGGCACCAGTGTCTAGCACGAACATACCCGCACGACTGGACAGCTCGGAAAAGGCGATGAGCCTTTACCACCTGCTCGACCCGGAGGTGCTGGCGAATCCTTATCCGCTGTTTCAGCGCATGCGCTCGGAGGATCCCGTGCACTGGGATCCGTTTCTGCATGCGTGGGTAGTGACTCGTTACGACGATGTGCTCGAAGTGCTGCTCTCTTTCTCCGCCGATCGTACGCCCACTCCCGAGCAACTCGACAAGATGGGACTGTCTTCTTTGAATCCCATTGCCAGCGTGATGGTGAAACAGATGCTCTTCCTGGACGCTCCTGCGCACACGCGATTGCGCGGATTGTCCTCCAAGGCATTTACTCCGGCTCGAGTGGAGCAGCTGCGTGGGCACATTCAGGACATCACCAAGAACCTTCTGGATGGCTTCCAGGGGAAAGATGAAATCGATGTCATTGCAGAACTGGCTGAGCCACTACCGGCAATTGTCACCGCCGAGATGCTTGGTGTGCCGACCAGCGATCACGGGCAGCTGAAGCGGTGGTCAGCGGACTTTGCCGAGATGCTGGGGAACTTTCAGCACAACCCGGAACGGTATCCGAAAGTTCTGCAGGCCGTTGCCGGAATGACCGAATACTTCCGCGAAGCCATTCGCCAACAGCGTACGCAACCGCGCGAGGGATTGATCCACTCGCTGCTGACCGCGGAAATTGACGGCGACCGGTTGACCGAAGAGGAAGTGATTGCGAATTGCATCGTCACGATGGTGGGCGGGCAGGAAACGACCACGAATCTCATCGGGAACGGCGTGCTGACGTTGCTGCGTAATCCCGGGGAGATGGAACGTCTGCGGAACGATCTGTCGCTGATCCCATCAGCGGTGGAAGAAATGCTGCGCTACGAGAGCCCCAGCCAGCATACGGCCCGAATGTGTCCGTCAGACCGGGAAATGGGCGGAAAGCGAATTCAGAAGCGACAGGCGGTGATTGCCGTGATGGCAGCGGCGAATCGCGATCCGGAACGGTTCCCCGACCCAGATCGTTTCGACATTACACGCAAGGACAATCGTCATCTGGCGTTCGGTTATGCTGCGCACTTTTGCTTCGGCGCTCCGCTGGCGCGGGTCGAAGGGCAGGTTGTGCTGGAGGCGTTTTTGCGTCGCTTTGCGAAAGTGACGCTGGCGCCGGATCCGCTCGAGTGGCGATCGAATCTCGGGTTGCGCGGGTTGAAGGCGTTGAAGGTGCGAGTGGGAGAGCAGACGCGAACTGACGCGTTGGGCTCTTTGCAGCACCAGTCCACCTCGGCCCCGAAGTCGGCGAGTCAGTCGGGTTGCCCCTACGAAGTGCACGGATCGAACGACAAACAGGCCCTGATCAAGAAATATCTGCAGTCGAGGATGTCGCACGAGGCGGAGAGCTCGCCGGTTATTCCTCGCCGCCAGAAATCAGGCCCAGCGCCACTTTCGTTCGCGCAGGAGCAGATTTGGCTGCACTGCCAGTTTTCCGAGGATCTGTATAACGAATCGGTGACGGTGTATCGCCGTGGACCGCTGGATATCCCCGCATTGCGCCGCAGTCTGGCAGAGATCATCCGGCGCCACGAGGCCTGGCGGACGACGTTCAAAGTAGTTGACGGGCATCCGGTTCAGATCGTCGGTGCCCCTTACGAACCGAATCTCGAGGTTGTTGATCTGCGGCCCCTCGCGGCAGATCAACGGGAATCCGAGGCGCTGCGGTTGGGCCGCGAGCGTGCCAGAATTCCGTTTGATATGGAGCGCGGACCACTGCTGCGCGCCATATTGGTGCAGTTCGGCGGCGAAGATTACCGCCTCTACCTGTTTCTGCATCACATTATTTTCGACGGCTTTTCCGTTTACAACGTTTTCCTGCCGGAGCTGGTAACGACTTACAAAGCGTTGCTGGCGGGCAAGGCGTCTCCGCTAGGTGAGCTGCAACTGCAGTACGCCGACTTCGCAGAGTGGCAGCGGAAGTCGCTCAATGAAGCACGACTCAAGGAATCGCGTGCTTACTGGTCGAGCCAATTGGATGGGGAGATTCCGGTGCTGGAGTTGCCGACCGACCATCCCCGTCCGGCGTTGCAGAGTTTCCGCGGTGCGATGCACCGGTTCTCGTTTCCGAAGCGCCTCTCCGACAGCCTTCACGACTTGGCCAACCGCGAGCACACCAGTTTCTTCACCACGATTCTGGCATGTTTTGCCGCGTTGCTGCGGCGCTACAGCTCGCAAGAAGACTTCGTCCTCGGTACAGTGACCTCAGGCCGCAAGCATACGGAACTGGAATCGTTGCTCGGTTGTTTTCAGAATCCGCTGGCTCTGCGGCTGAAGCTTGCGGGCGATCCCTCGTTCCGCGAATTGCTGACGCACACGCGGGAAGTGACCCTGAGCGCGCTTTCGCACGATAACGCTCCGTTTGAGCGCCTGGTGGAGGAACTCTCAGTCCGACGCGACACGAGTCGCAATCCAGTATTCCCGGTAATGTTCTCGCTGGTTCCGCCGACTCAGGTTTTCGAAGCCGGATGGGATCTGAATCAGCTGGATCTCGAAATCGGCACTGCCAAGTTCGATCTTGATCTGGAACTGGACGACCGGGCCACTGGGTTGCAGGGTCGTTTTGTGTACTGTTCCGATCTGTTTGATGCCGCGACCATCGCGCGTATGGCAGGACATTTCCAGACAATGCTGGAAGCGATTGTTGCCGATCCAGAACAGAAGGTGTCGCGGTTGCCCATGTTGTCGGCAGCGGAGCGAGAGCAGTTCGCTGAGTGGAACCGCACAGAATCCGAGTATCCTCGTGAACTCTGCATGCACGAGTTGGTCGAGGCGCAGGTGTCGCGCACCCCTAGTGCAATTGCGGTGGAGCACGGCAGTCTTTCGCTGACTTATCGCGAACTCAACCAACGCGCCAACCAGTTGGCGTATTTTCTGCAGAAGCGCGGAATTGGTCCCGAATCGAAAGTTGGAATCTGTCTGCGTCGTTCATTGGAGTTGCCGGTCGCACTGCTGGCGGTGCTCAAGGCCGGGGCGGCATGCGTGCCGCTGGATCCGGCTTACCCAAAAGAGCGTCTGGCGTACATGCTGGAAGATTCGCAGACCCCGCTGGTCCTGACGCAGGCTGGGCTTCTGGCGGAGGTTACGGATTTCGACGCGGAAGTCGTGAACCTCGATGCTGACTGGAAATTATTTGCGAGCGAGAGCCGCGACAATCTTTCCAGCGACGTGAAGCCACAGAATCTGGCGTACGTGATTTACACCTCGGGCTCAACCGGCAAGCCACGTGGAGTGCTGTTGACCCATGGCGGGCTGGTGAACCACAACATCGCGGCCACGCAACTCTTCGGGCTCGCTCCTGCCGATCGCATGGCGCAATTTGCGTCGATCTCCTTCGACATCGCGATCGAGGAAATCTTTCCGACATGGATTGCAGGCGGGGCGCTTGTGGTTCGAGAGGAAGACGCTTCGCTGGCCGTGGGAGACTTCCTGCGCTGGGTCGCTGAGAAGCGCGTCACCACGCTCGATCTACCCACAGCCTACTGGCACGAACTGGTCCGCGAGCTTTCGGAGTCCGCGCTGAGTTTGCCGAAGAGTCTGCGGATGGTGATCGTGGGCGGAGAGAAGGCGTCTGCGGCCGCCCTGGCAACTTGGCGCAAGTTTGCCGGCCCGCGTGTCCGCTGGGTCAATACCTATGGTCCAACCGAGACCAGCGTGATTGTCACCTCGTATGAACCCGAGGCTTCGGAAGAACTTCCAGCGGTGCTGCCCATTGGACGTCCCATCGCCAATACGCGAATCTATATTCTGGGCAAGAATCTGCAGCCACTGCCGGTGGGGATTGCCGGAGACTTGTATGTATCAGGCCCGGGGCTGGCGCGAGGATATCTGAATCGTCCGGAAACTACGGCCGAGAAGTTTGTTCGCGATCCGTTCCGCAAAGAGCCCGGCGCGCGCATGTACAAGACCGGAGACCTGGCGCGTTATCTGGCGAGCGCTGAAATTGAATTTGCTGGACGCACTGATGATCAGGTGAAGATCCGCGGCTATCGAGTTGAGCTGGAAGAGATCGAAGCGGTGTTGGGATCGCATGCCGGAGTGCGTGAAGTCGTCGTTATGGCGCGCGAGAATGCGTCCGGCGAGAAGACCCTGGCGGCTTATGTCGTGCCGTCGCGCGAGCAGCTCCCGACGGCCAGTGGGTTGCGCTCGTATCTGAAGCAGAAACTTCCGCATTACATGGTGCCAGCTGCATTCGTTCTGCTGGAGACGATGCCGAAAACACCGAACGGCAAGGTGGACAAGCGTGCCATGCCTGCTCCGAAGCAATCAGATTTCGCGGAGACGCAGGAGTATGTGGCGCCGACTGACGAACTCGAGACTCAGCTGACCAAGATCTGGGAAACGGTTCTCGATAAGACGCCGATTGGCATTCGTGACAATTTCTTCGAATTGGGTGGGCACTCGCTGCTGGCTGCGCGGCTAATGCATCGCATTGAGCAGTCACTCGGACAGCGGCTTCCGCTGGCGGCACTGTTGCAGGCGCCGACAGTCGAGCAACTGTCCGCTCTGTTGCGGCAGGAGAAGTGGTCGAGTTCGTGGTCATCGCTGGTGGCGATTCAAGCGGCAGGTTCGCGGCCGCCGTTCTTCTGTGTGCATGGGGTCGGAGGCAACGTGGTTGGCTTCCGCGATCTGGCGCGCCATCTCGGTCCAGACCAACCTTTTTACGCTCTGCAGCCACAAGGTCTCGATGGCAAGCGCGAATGTCTGACCAGCATTCCGGAAATGGCGGAAAGCTATATCCAGGAAATCAAGCGAATTCAGCCGGAGGGGCCATACCGGATCGGTGGCTATTCATTCGGTGGCCTGGTCGCCTACGAGATGGCGCAGCAACTCGAGGCGCAGGGCGACCAGATGGCCGTGCTGGCCCTGTTCGACACTTATCCAGGGAAGATGGAATCGCGCGGATCGCAATTGAAGAATCTTTTTTCGCTGCCGCTGAAGGAGCAAGCCAGCTTTGTTCTCAAGAAGGGCAGCTTCGTAATGATGACTTTGCGAAAGCGTCTCGAACTGCGAATGCTGCCGCCTGCGTTGCGCAACGTGCGACAAGCCTGCGCCAAAGCTGCTGCGAACTACGACGTGGAGTCGTACAGCGGTCGAGTGACACTGTTTCGGGTGCGCGAGAAATCCGTAGGCAGTCTGAATGATCCCTACGCGATCTGGTGGCGGGTGGCTGCCGCGGTCGATTTGCGGGAAATCAGTGGCGATCACTTGAGCCTTCTGAAGGAACCACAAGTCCGATTTCTTGGCGAAGAACTGGGCGACTGCCTGGCTCAGTCCGCCACCGAGCGTTCTCTCGTCGCCAGCTGGCGTGTAGCTGGCTTGAACCGGGAAAGTCACAGATCAGGAATTCATAAAGAACGGTTGTCGCAATCATAATGAGTTCATCCGATACAGAACAATTGCTCGATCCCGCCTACGTCGAAGACGCGGCGGTAGCCGCTCAGGCGGAGGCCGGGGAGCAAGTCGAGAGCGGTGGCCTCGCTCGGAAGCTCGCACGCTGGGTCACCAAGGGCGGCCTGGCAATTCTGGATCAGGGCCTGATTTCAGGATCGAACTTCCTGATTGGAATCCTGCTGGCACGCTGGCTGGTGCCGGCGGAATATGGCGCATTCTCACTAGCGTTCTCAGTTTTCCTACTGCTCTCCTACGTATACCACTCGCTGCTGTCGGAGCCGCAGGGAGTTTTCAGTGGTTCGGCATATCGCCACTGCCTGCGCGGATATCTCAAGGCGCTACTCGGGATTCAGGCAGTTCTCACCGTGTTTGGTCTCGTGCTGCTGGGCGGTTCTGCGGCAGTTGTGTACGGTCTGGGGAAAGCCGATGGCTTGCCGGGAGCGCTGGCTGGCGTTGCGATCGCGTCCCCGTGCATCTTGTTCTTCTGGTTGCTGCGGCGCGCATATTACATGAACCTGGCGCCCGCACGCGCTGCGATTGGCGCTTTCATTTATTGCGTGCTGGTGACAGGCGGTTTGTTCGTGGCGTACAGGCGGGCGCTGGTCTCCCCGTTCTCGGCGTACCTGCTGATGGCGATCGGCGCCCTGGGCACAGGATTCTTCCTGCTGTCACAGGTGAATAAAGTTCTTCCGCCAGATACGGAAAAGGCGCCTACAGCCGGTCAGGCATGGCACAAACACTGGGAATACGGACGCTGGGCGCTGGCCGTTTCCGTGGTGACGTGGATTCCGTATTACATGTATTACCCGTTGGTCAGCGCGTTTTCCGGCATGGCGCAGGCAGGGCAACTG
Source organism: uncultured Acidobacteriaceae bacterium (assembly GCA_963706645.1). Taxonomy (GTDB): domain Bacteria; phylum Acidobacteriota; class Terriglobia; order Terriglobales; family Acidobacteriaceae; genus Sulfotelmatobacter. The sequence continues at coordinate 23,142 of CAVPNR010000026.1, read as the reverse complement.
CGGGCGCTGATGAACCTCTCACTGCCCATGGAGCAGAGCTACACGGCTCTGTCCATTCTTTTTCTGCCGTATGCGGCGCGAGTCTGCCGTGAAAAAGGGATCTCCAGTTCCGGCCCGCTGGTGCGGCGCATCACGTTGCTGTTTGTGGTCGGTGCCGTGGCGTACTGGGCCGTGCTGATTCCGTTCAAGGGGCTCGTATTCCATGTGCTCTATGGCGGCAAGTACACCGAAGTGGAGCACTTCATTCCGTACGTGGCATTGGGCACAACCTTGTGGGCGGCGGCTTTCGGTCCCGCGATTCTGTTGCGTGCCATCGAGTCTCCGGACTCTATCTTTTATGCCCGCATCGTGGCCAGCGTTTTGTCCCTCGTTATCGGAGTTCCCGCCACGCGCGCGTTTGGTTTGTGGGGAGTGGTCGGCAGCATCATCATTGCCAACCTCGCGGCATTCCTGATTTCGATGTACATCCTGTACCGCAAGTCGCACCCGATCTCGATACCGAACCCGGTTCTCCAAGGGGAAAGCTAGATATGAATACTCTCAAGAAAATCCGTTACAAAGCCTCCCGCACTAAGCTGCGCCTTCCCAAGGCATGGTGGGAACATCGAGGTCTCAATGACAAGGATGTGATGTTTGCGTCGTTCGAGCGCTCCGGCAACACTTGGCTGCGCTTCGTCCTGATGGAAATCCTCACCAAGGACAACGCCGGATTCCTGAACGTAAATCAGATTCTGCCCGAGATGGGCACCCATCGTGAGTCCAAACCCGTGCTGCCCAATGGCGGCCGTTTCATCAAGACTCACGAACAGTATCGTCCGGAATACAAACGCGCCATCTACCTCATGCGCGACTTGCGCGACGTGATGCTCTCCAACTGGGCGCGCGACAAGGAAATGGGCTTCTCCCAGTACTTCGACAACGGCAAGGACATGGACGGATATATCGAGTCGTTCCTGCGGGGAAAAGTCACCCGCTTCGGCTCTTGGCAGACCCACGTGGAGTCCTGGATGAATTGTCCGCTAGCGAAGAATGGAAATCTATTAGTCGTGCGCTACGAAGACCTCCGCAAAGACACTGAAATCGGACTGATGGAGATGCTCGAGTTCCTTGGAATTGCGGGAGATCGTGAAGCGGTGCGTCGTGCTGTAGAGAACAATTCTCTGCGAGCTATGCGCGAGAAGGAAGACAAAGCCAAGAAATCTGGAGCGACTCTGGGTAAGGGAACTCTGCTGCGCAAGCACCGCGTCGACCGCGAGGATGCCCGCTTTGTGCGCAGCGGATCAGTCGGTGGCTGGCGCGAGAAGCTAAGCGAGGCCCAAGTCGCGATGGTCATGAAGTACGCCGGAGAAGCCCTAGTACGGGCCGGATATCCCGCGGGACCGACGACCGAAAGTCAATCGGAAGAATTGGTGGCATCGCAGGCCCGAAGGTAACCACTGTTTTGATGACTGAAGTTATGAAGCAATTGGGCTCGATTCTGGCGATGATGCTGCTACTTGTTCCTTTGGCAGCGTCCCAAAAAACGGATGCCGAACCTCAAAATGAGACCCTGCGCCACGCTGCCGAACCGATGGGGTTCTGGGTGGGGACGACGATTCAAGGAAGAATGTGGAATCACGATCCGGCCTATAAGCCGGTGATGGGGCGGGAGTTCAATGCGGCGGTTTCGATTGTGTTCCCCCATCTGACTGAACCGCAGCGCGGCCGTTTTGATTTCGATGCGATGGACGAAGCGATCAGCTTCGCCAAACAGCATCAGATGAAGCTCATGGGACACTGCCTGATCTACCGCAACATGCAGGCCGCTCCCTGGCTCAACTTCAAAAGCGAAACGTGCGGCGGATGGCCGGCAAAAGAACTGGATCAGATTATGAAGGAGCACATCCAGACCGTCGTTCGGCATGGGGGAGATTCTTACTACGCATGGGAAGTGGTGAACGAGCCCACGAATCCGACGCATAACGGTTGCTGGTCACGAATTCTGGGTGATGAGCAATATATTGTGAAGGCATTTCAGTACGCACGGGAGGCCAATCCCAACGCCTTGCTGATTCTCAACGATACATTCGGGCACGGTGGAATTGACAAAGACCGTGCGGATGAATTTTTTGCCTTGGTGAGCCGCCTCAAAGCCGCTGGAGCACCGATCGACGCGGTGGGAACCGAAATGCACTGGCAGATGCCCGAGTTGCGCCCCTCCTATTTAGATGAATTCAAGTCGTTCCTGGAGAGCGCGCGCAAGGCCGGAGTGAAAGTCCATATCACCGAGATGGATCTTTATCAGGGCCCCACGGATTCTCTGGAGATTTTTGCGAAGCAGAAAGAGATCTATTACAACGTGGTTCACACCTGCCTCAAAGATTCGAATTGCGTCGGCTTCATGACATGGGGCATCGCGGACCGTTACAGCTTCCTGCGCAGCGCTGAAGATCTGCCCAATGCCAAGCAGACGCTGTTCGACGACAACTACGGCATGAAGCCTGCCTACTACGGCGTGCTGCAAGCCTTGAAAGAGGGACGATGAGTTACAGCGTTCTAGAGCGGCCGACCATTGGGAGTGGCGCGGAACCGGTCGGACAGGAAGTCCGGCGTCGTAACCCCCTTTGGCTCATTTTGCTATTCGCCTTAGTCGGCCTGTCGATCTCGGTTGGGGTTTCAATGCTCGCGGGGTCGTCGCCGTATGGAGTCTTGATCGTTGCCGCGATCATAGCCTTGGCCATCCCCCTCCTGATTCTGATGATCAAAGCCGTTCCGGAAGCGCTGGCGAGTGCACGAGAACTCGCACAGAACTGGACCTGGTGGCATCCGCTCTGGTTTTTTATTTTCTTTAGCATGCTGGTCTTCCGAATTCGCGACGTCAGCGAAGCAAAAGCAAATCCGCTGGATGCCTACGCCATGCTCCGAATTCTCCCTGAAGCATTCGTATCCCTGACGCTGATCGTTCGCTTGATTCTGAAGAAGCCCAACTGGCTGGGCGCTCTGTTCCGGGGCATACCGGGCGCGATGGCAATATACTGCCTGGTGTGCTTCACGACGACTGCCTGGTCGGTGAATGCTTCGTGGACCGCATATAAGTCACTCGAATTCCTAGCCGACGTTTCTTTGCTGGCAGCAATTGTGGCGAGCGCAGAGGGGTTCTTTACCTACAAAAATCTGGTGGACTGGACGCTCACGTTTTATGGGCTCTCTCTGCTTGGTGTATGGAGCAATCTTCCGATCTGGCCCACGGAGGCGATGGATGGTGGCCGCTTAACGGGCGTGGTTCCGGTGGAAGCTTCCAATAGCGTCGGCACGTCTGGCGCTGTACTGGCAATCGTGGCATTGTGCCGGCTCATGCCGGTATTTGGAGAAGTCAAGAATCGCGCCTGGTACATGCTGCTGCTCATTTTCGGGCTGGTCTCGATGATTCTGTCGAAAACCAGAAACTCAGAGGCGGCTTTTATCTTTGCGGTGGCGCTGATTGTGCTTCTGTCGCAGCGCCTGCGCAAAATCGCGATCTGGAGCAGCGTGCTTCTGGCGCCTGTTGTCACAGTGGCGATCCTTCTGAATGATCGCCTGTTAGGTTACGCCTGGGACCTGATTCTGAGCGTGGCTGAGCGCGATCAGTCCGACGCTGCGATTGGTTCGCTGAGCGGCCGCACCGCTTGGTGGGCCTACGGGATGCAGCAATTGATGCATCATCCTTTCACAGGGTTGGGAGCATACGCCGCCGGGCGTTTCGCTGTCCTGGGCAAGTTAGGCGTCGGCTCCGCCGCCATGATGCACAGCGACTGGATTGAAATTCTCATCGGAACCAGCTTCTGGGGCCTGATCCCGTTTGCTGGCGCCCTGCTGGCGGCGTGGTGGTTTTTGTACCGCTGCATTCGAAGCGACGTTTTCTCCCCCGATCAGCGCCAACTCGCGCTCGAGCTTTTCGCATTACTAGGCATGCTCACCATGCATTCCTTCTTCAACGATGAGTTGAGCTGGCACTGTCCTCTGCTGTTTTTTGCCATTCTGGGGTATGCCGAGTGGGTGCGGACCCACCAGAAGGCGCATTTCAGTTACGCATTGGAGCGACGGCCGTTGTAGGCGACGAACGTGTTCGATCGAAGTAGTGCTGCAACAAGACTTTCAGTATCTGCAAATCAAAACAAATCAACTTTACTTTGGGGGAGTAAACGCAAATGGCAAACAAGTCTCGGATTCTGGTAACGGGTGCGGGTGGCTTCATTGGTCATCATCTGGTCAAACGGCTGAAGGCTGATGGTCACTGGGTGCGCGGGGTCGATGTGAAATACCCCGAATACGAAACCTCAGCCGCGGATGATTTTCAGATTTTGGACCTGCGCGTGTGGGAAAACTGCCTGATGGCTACGCAGAATATCGATCAGGTATACAACCTCGCGGCCGACATGGGCGGCATCGGCTACATCACGTCGTTCCTGGCCGATATCTCGAAAAACAACATCCTGATCAACGCGCACATGCTCGAAGCCGCCAAGCAGAACGATGTGAAACGTTACCTGTTCTCGTCGTCGGCTTGCGTCTACGCGCAGTCCAAGCAGAAGAACGCCGAAGTAACCCCTCTGAAGGAAGAAGATGCGTATCCGGCCGATCCGGAGCCGGGCTACGGTTGGGAAAAGCTGTTTGCTGAAGAACTTTGCCGCTACTACTACCACGACTACAAGTTCGAAACGCGCATCGTGCGCTTCCACAACGTCTACGGTCCGCTCGGCACCTACGATGGCGGCAAGGAGAAGTCTCCCGCTGCGATCTCGCGCAAAGTTGCGAAGGCCACCGACGGCGGCTCGATCGAGATATGGGGCGACGGCGACCAGACCCGTTCCTACATGTATGTGGACGATTGCATTGAAGGTCTGATCCGTCTGATGGCTTCCGATCATCGTGACGCGCTGAACCTGGGCACTGATGAGATGGTGAGCATCAACCACCTGGTCGACATGATCTGCGGCATCGCCGGCAAAACCCTCAACAAGCAGCACGATCTCACTAAACCTCAGGGCGTCCGCGGACGCAATAGCGACAACACCCTGCTCCGGAAAGTCCTGGGCTGGGAACCCGGAACACCGTTGGAGAAGGGCCTCGCCATCACCTACAAGTGGATTGAGGGCGAAGTGAAGAAGAAAGACGTGGGCGAGTTGGCCGAAGTTACGGGCGACTAGGCACCTCTTTGGCAATCAGGGCACGGGAATGGCAAACGTATCGGCTGACAGCTTCGTGAAGATCCTGGGCGTGAAGGTCCATGCCACAAGCATGGACCGCACGCTTTCCCGTCTGGAATGCGCCATCACGAACGGAGAGAAAGGCTACGTCTGCGTCACTGGTGTGCACGGGGTCATGGAATCGCAGATGGATCCTAACCTCAAGCACATCCTCAACGGCGCGCTGCTCAACCTTCCAGATGGTCGTCCTACCGTGTGGGTGGGATGGCTGCGGGGCCTGTTTCAGATGCGCCAGGTGACGGGTCCCACCATGATGCTGCGGCTCTGTGCGCTCTCGCCGCAGAAAGGCTACACGCACTTCTTTTACGGCGGGAACGACGGAGTTGTCGATCAGCTGAAGGATGCCCTCACTCAACGTTACCCCGGGCTCAATGTCGTCGGCACCTATACTCCTCCTTTTCGTCCTCTCACTGCGGACGAAGAGGCAGATCTCATTCGTAAAGTGGCAGACTTGAAGCCTGATTTCTTCTGGGTGGGATTGAGCACGCCCAAGCAGGAACGGTTCATGGATCAGTATGTGTCTAAGCTCGACACCAAGATCTTGCTGGGCGTGGGAGCGGCCTTCGACATTCACACCGGACGCATCAAAGACGCACCGTACTGGATGAAGGTGACGGGCGTGCAATGGATGCACCGCATTTGGCAGGATCCCAAGCGCCTCTGGAAGCGCTATTTAGTCAACAATCCGAAATTCGTTTACCGCATCACCCTGGAACTGCTCGGCATCAGGAAGCAACAGGAAGTCTAGAAACACGGTACAGTTGCAGGAGCGGCAAATCGAAACGCGGAGTCGCGGCACCGAATTTGCAAGCATCATGAACCTCAAGCATGAAAGTTCTTCTCGTCCACAGTGCGTACCAGCAGTTTGGAGGCGAAGACTCAGTGGTCCGTGCCGAGACGGAGTTGCTCGAGAAACATGGAGACGAAGTTTGTCACTACACGCGCCACAACGACGAGGTTAAGCGGTTTAACCTCGTGCAGAAGGCAGCGTTCTTCCCTCAGACGATTTATTCTTGGAAAACTAGTGGCGAGATCGGCGATGTTGTCCGCCGATTCAAGCCACACGTGGCTTTCATTCACAACGTCTACCCGCTGATTTCCCCCTCGGCGTATCACAAGCTTCATGCGTTGCGAGTTCCGATAGTGCAGGTGCTGCACAACTTTCGCCTGCATTGCCCTAACGGTTTGTTCTATACGCAAGGACACATCTGCGAGGCATGCAAGGGCGGCAATTATCTGAACGCGGTCAGTAAGCGCTGCTACAAAGAGAGTTACGCCTTCAGCGCGCTATATGCACTAACCCTGGGTCTGAACCGGTTGGGCGGAGTTATCGACAAGATTTCCGGGTTTATTTGCCTCACCGAGTTTTTCAAGCTCAAGATGCAGGAAGCCGGAGTTCCTGAGTCGAAGCTGTTTGTCAGGCCGAATTTTGTTTATGCTCCGTCGCTGCCTGAGGGGGAGACGCCCGGCAACGGTTATGCGCTGTTCATGGGCCGCTTATCCCCGGAAAAAGGCTGCTGGACACTGATTCGCGCGTTTGAAAAGTTGCCGCAGGTTCCCTTGAAGATCATGGGGACCGGGCCGATCGAGCAGGAGTTGCGAGACTATATCTGCGAAAAGAATATCCGCAATATCGAATTCCTGGGCTTTAGGAGTGGAGCGGAGAAGTGGGACATCCTGCGCAATGCTTTGTGCGTAGTGATGCCCTCGGAGTGGTATGAGAATTTTCCGGTAACCGCTCTGGAAGCGTTCATGGCGTGCAAGCCCATCGTAGCGGCGCGCCTGGGTGGATTGCCCTACATCGTGGAAGAAGGCAAGTCGGGTTTGCTGTTTGAGGCGGGCAACGTCGGGGAGTTAGCCCAGAGAATTCAATCTCTGGTAGATCGACCCGCAGAGGCCGAGCGCATGGGCCAATACGGGCGGCGCTTGACGGAAACGAAATACGGACCGGAACAGGGCTACGACAATCTGACGAAGATCTTCTCCCAGGTCCAGGCGGCGTAAGAGTTGTCCATGACGAATGAAACTCAGAACTCGGAGCTGCACAACTCGGATGGGATGAGTGCCGGCCCCGTTTTTGTGGTCGGGATGTGGCGCTCCGGGACGTCGCTGCTTTATGCGCTTCTGAATCAACATCCCCAGATCGGGCTGATGTACGAATCGGATCTGCCATTGCTGCATTCGCTGTTCCTGCTACCTCACAAGAGTTCGTGGTGGCTGAACAAGGTGGATTCGTGGAACGGGGCGTTGACCCGCCACAAAATTGACTCCGCCGCGATTCCGGAGAACATCAGCGATTTGCCCGGTGCATTCAGAGCGGTTGCCCAACAGTACGCGAAGAAGAAGAGCGCGACAGTCTGGGGATGTAAGTCGCCGAGCTATTACGACTGCATGATCGAATTGACCGACTCGTTCCCGCGCGCGAAGTTCATCGTCATCTGGCGCGATCCAGCGGACGTTTGCCGGAGCATCGTTCGCGCGGCGGAAAAGTCTCCATGGTTCGCGCGTCCGGGCATGGATCTTCGTGCTCTGCTCGGCTATCGCCGGATGAAGAAGGAAGCAGACGAGTTAGTGCACCGCGGAACTGCGATTCACCAGTTACAGTATGACGACCTAGTCCGCGATCCCGAAACCGCCCTGACCGCGATCTGCGAATTCATCGGCGTGCCCTTCGATTCGCGGATGACTTCTCTCGAGGGCGCTGACCGCTCCGCAATCTACAACGGCGAGCATCATTCGATGGTCAAAAGTTCGAGCATTGAAGCAAAGCGCAATCGTCCCGAGGTTCTCTCTCCGGCACTGAAACGCAAGGTTGAGCGCTACGTCGTGTTCTGGAGACAACAGTCTGGCGGCGCTTGGCCAATCAACGCTGCAGTCAATCATGGAACGAAGCCGGCTTCCTGGTTCGAACGAATGGCGGATCGTACTCGGCACGGAGCGCTGCGAGCCCTCGATTGCGCCGTTCCTTACGTTTATTCCTTGGTCCCCGTTTCGGTCTGGCAAAGATATCGCCAGGTGAAGTCCCGGTACCAACGGATTGCACCCAAGCCAACGAGAAGTGAAGTGGTTTCGTAGACAATGTCTGCAATACATTCATTCTTAAAGACATAGATCGGCCCGTTAACGCGGCAGATTGGAACTCCACATGCGACCTCAACGTCCAGTATTCATTCTCCCAAATTCCAATAAGGGGTTCTACGCCTTGAATCTACGTGGCAGATTGGTCGCAGTTCTTGCGTGCCTTGTCCCAATGCTGTGCATCTACGGATCTAGCCAGACCCTGGGCACTTTCCCCGGGATGAATACGGTGCAGAACCACATCAACTCGACGGCGGCGCCTGACGTCACGATCGCCGTGGGCACTCTCGAGTACTGCGAGCACGTGAACAGCGGCTACCAGTGCTGGTACAAGAGCACGAACCAACCCGTCAAGTTCATGGGGAATACGAACGTTAAGTCCGACGCGGGACCCTGGAGCCAGAACAGCAACAACTCCGGCAACACGGCGCATTGTCCAACGGCGTATAGTCCTAACTCCCAGATCCTGCATGACAACGTCTATAACTTGTGGATCATGGAGAAGCGCATCACTGCGCCCAGCAACGGCCATAACTACATGTGCGTGGCCATTAGCAACGTGGAGGACGTCGGCTCGACTTCTCCTGCCTTCGCCTGGTTTGCTTTCGAATACGACCTCGACAATGTGATTCCCAAAAACACGCAGGGCAATTACTACTATCCGGATTATCCGCAGACCGGATTGTGGCAGACCTCGACTAGCACGACTCCGCCGTATACTGCCGCAAGCGATCAGGCTTTGTGGATTACCTACGACCTACAAGACCCGAACAACGGCTCGACGATTATGGCGCCACTGGTGTGCGCTGTGGACTTGGCTGGGTTGCGCTCCAGCACGATTAGTCCTTGGGTGAACAATTCGAAGTCCCCGGCGTGCGCCGTGGCTCATTCGCTGACAACCTTCAACCCGCGGCGCAGTTGGGTTCCGGCAAATAACTCGGACACGACCCCGCCCGTTGCCGCTGACGGCGAAATGTTTACCTACATGATTGAACCGCCCAAGGATGGCGTCAGTTACTTGACGGATCCGAATCACACGCAAGGCGTCGAGCAATGGACGATCAACTGGAGCGCCACGACCCCTACTCCGACTTTTGTCGCGAGTTGGGATCTTCCCTCGACGCAAGCGGGCGGAGACCAGTTGGGATGCTTCATCGCCAGGAATTATTACGACACTGTCTGCATACCGCAACCCTCGACAGCAGCGACGGGCATCACCATCGATTCGGTAGCAGACCGCATGCAGCAGTTCTTCCACTACACGTCAAAGGGCGGACAGGGAAGCGTTTGGACCTCGGCTCACGCCATTGCTGTGGTTCCGAGCGCAGGTGCTCCTGGCCAGACCGAAGCTGACATCCGCGTTCTTCAACGGAACGCATCATCGCCGAACTCAGTTTATGTTTCGGCAGACTATCCGATCCTTGATCCGGTGGACGCGAATGCGTATGTTTTCCTCCCCAGCATCGTCCGCGATAAGAGCGGCAACCTGCAGGGCATCCTGGGAGTGTCGGGCAGCGGAGTCAACGAACATCCGGCGCTCGACAGCCTGACGTTTAATCCGGGAACGCGGCAATCGGGGACATGGGGATACGTCACGAGTCCGATCACCGACGGCGACGCGGAAGACACTGACACGCTGAATTACCGCTGGGGTGACTGGGATAGCGGAGTTCTCGACCCCAGTGATTCGTGCACTGTATGGGTGGCGGGAGAATATCTGCCACAGAATCGGACCTCCGAGCCTTATTGGTATACGGAGATGGCGAAGCTGCCGCCGATGGGCACATGCGCTGGCGGGCCGGTATTGCTATCGAATGTTGCCTTCAGTTTTGGGAATCAGCAAGTAGAAGTGAAAAGCGCGCCGTTAGTCGAAACCATTACCAACAACCAGACGGTCGCACTGAACATCAGCGGGATTTCGGCGGGCGGCGACTTCACCCAGACCAATACCTGTCAATCCGCGTTGGCTCCTGGCGGATCTTGCACGATCGATGTGTATTTCACTCCTTCGACGACGGGCACGCGCACGGGTACGTTGACCATCACGGACGATGCCAGCAGCAGCCCGCACAGCGTCGCGCTCAGCGGAATCGGCTCTGCCTCCGCGATCTCGATTTCGCCCACTCTTCTGACGTTTGGTAGTCAAGTCGTGAACACGGTTAGCGCCGGACAGAAGGTCACCGTTTCGAATACCGGCTTCGTGAATATCACCGTCAATTCGGTGCAATCGAGCGGAGGGTTCACCGAGACCGACAACTGTTCAGGGCAAACGCTCACGCCGGGACAAGGTTGCACGATCACGGCGAGCTTCGCTCCGGTGGCGACGGGAACATTGACCGGCACAATCACCATCAACGACACAACGTCTGGCGCGCCACATCTGGTTAACATGACGGGAACAGGGCTGATACCGGTAACGCTGTCGGCGAACATATCATTCCCGGCAACGAATGTGGGCAGCTCGAGCATCCCGGAGAACATGTCGTTGACCAATAACGGGTCACAGACGCTCAACTTCACTTACTCGACGAGCGGCGACTTCTCGGCGGTCGGCAGCAGCACGAGTCCGTGCACGGGGACGCTGGCGCCAAAGGCGAAGTGCAACTTCTCCGTAACGTTTACGCCGACCTTTAACGGCCAGGTGAAGGGCGCGCTGACCATTAGCTTCAACGGGACTGTCGCGGCGGGAGGGTTGACGGGAACGGGGCAGAATGGACCCGCTGTGCCGCTGACCTTCACTCCGACGAATCTAAGTTTTGGGAACGTGGTTCTAACCTTCACGAGTTCCAAGACGGTCACCATCAAGAATGTAAGCACGGCGACGGTGACTCTCAGCAGCATCACTGGAAGCGGGTACTTCACCGCGACGCCGAGCGGCACGACGCCTTGCGGAGGAGCGCTACTGGCTGGCAAGTCATGCACGATCACGGTGACCTACAAACCGATGGTGGCGGGTGGCAATATCGGTGGCATCACGGTAGTCGACGATTCCGCTGTTGGTACGCAGGTGCAGAATGCGGCGGGCACCGGAATTCTTCCGGTAACGGTGTCTCCCACGAAGATCAGTTTTGGATCGATAGCCGTGGGAACGACCAGTTCGGTGCAGGTCGTGACCGTCACGAACTACATGAAGACGGTGGTGCCGATCAACAGCATTGTGGCCAGCGGCGACTTCATCTACACCTCCGGTGGAGGAATTCCGTGCGGAGCGAATATTCCGGCGAACAGCATTTGCACGCTGGGTGTGGAATTCAGCCCGACGGCGACGGGCGCGATCAGCGGCGACCTGACTTTGAGTGATTCTGCCGTTTCTTCGCCCGAAGTGGTCAGCCTCACAGGCACGGGACAGTAAGGTTTCGGTCATCACGAGACGGCTGCGCGGAAGCGAACCGATTCCGCGCAGCGCCGACTTCTATTTCTGTTTTTCTTCTTTCTCTGCATCACCGTCCTGGTGACTTTCAGCAGAGACCTTCCTGAGCAAATCGAGCACGGGCCGCTGACCCTTCATCAGGTGCGGCTCAAGTTCTGGGACCGTCACCCAACGCGGCGATCCTTCCCAGGAGTCCTTCAACTCTCCACTGGCTTCGACCTCGAAGACTGAGACGTGACACGGCACCTCCGCGGTGCTGTGGAAGCGCATTCTCAGTTCCTCGCCAGTGACGCGCAATCCTGTTTCTTCCAGAACCTCGCGATGAAGTGTGTCGATTTCTGCTTCGTTCCTGCCTGAGATTCCTCCGGGCAGCGAGAATCCGCGTCCATCGTTGCGCTGAATGACCAGGAAAGTAGGGCCGCGGCGGATGATAGCGATGGAGGCGCGCAGCGATCCAAATATAGGGAACCAGCGGTAGAGGACGAAGCAGGTGCGCGCGACGACCCAGAACAGGCGGCGTTTCAAGGTCTGGAGCGGAATTGCCAAGGGAAAAGTCTAGCACGCGAATTCAGGGATAGTCGTTCGGGAGATCGAAAATCGGCACTGCTCCATTTTTTTAGCCTTCCTCCGTGATACTTTTAGCGCCGGGGGGCCTCAATGCTTTGGTTCTACGAATCTTTCTTTCCCGTGCTCTGGATCGTTTTTGTCCTCTACTGGCAGATCAAAGCTGCGGATACCAAAGCCACCCAGCGTCTCGAGCCCGCAGCCTCGCGCATCCTCCGCGTCCTCATCTTTCTGATCGCGATCGTTTTGCTCTCGATCCCTCGCATCCCGCTGCCCTGGCTTTATGTCCTGCTCTGGCCGCAGGGTTATTTGCCATTCTGGCTGGGAGCCGCCATCACCGTCGCCGGCCTTCTCTTCGCCGTCTGGGCACGCGAGCACCTCGGCCGCAACTGGAGCCGCTCCGTCACCATTAAGCAGGACCACGAGCTTATCACCACAGGTCCCTATGCCGTAGTGCGTCACCCTATCTACACCGGCATGCTGGCCGGGTTTCTTGGTATGGCGATTGCCATCTCCCAGGTGCGCGGGTTCATCGTTTTCGTCCTCATCTTCCTCGTGTTCTGGCTCAAGTTCCGCATGGAGGAGAAATGGATGCGCTCCCAGTTTGGCGAGACGTATGCCACCTACGCCCGAAAGACCGCCGCCCTGGTGCCCTACCTCCTCTGATCCTTTGACCTCTCCTTGTCATCCTGAGGAGCGCGCTCAGCGCTCCGAGGGACCTTACGACCGCGTGCCCCCTCGATGCAGTCGAGAAGGCTCGCCCAGCGCTGGATGTCCCACCCGTGGCGGTTTCACGGGTGGGCTGCGATGCACCATGGGATCTCAGGAGATTTTGCGGAGGTGAAGCTCTGCTTTTCGGATCTCATTGACTAGAACCGGGCCCCGTTCGGCGGGTGGCCCACCTTCAATGATCTTTGCGTACACCATCCCCACTGCGGTCGCCTCATTTCCCGCGTTCTTCGCGAGAAAGCCTGCCCTCTGATCCTTTGACACTCTCCCCATCCTTGTCATCCTGAGGAGCGCGCTCAGCGCTCCGAGGGACCTTACGACCGCGTGCCCCTCTCGATGCAGTCGACAAGGCCCCCAAACCCCAGCCCCCGGGTGCAGAATTCTCGCGTTCTCTGCGAAAAAGCCTGCCCTCTGATCTTTTGACACTCTCCCCACCCTTGTCATCCTGAGGAGCGCGCCCAGCGCTCCGAGGGACCTTACGACCGCGTGCCCCCCCCTCGATGCAGTCGACAAGGCCCACCCAAACCCCAGCCCCCGGGTGCAGAATTCTCGCGTTCTCTGCGAAAAAGCCTGCCCTCTAATCTTTTGACACTCTCCCCACCCTTGTCATCCTGAGGAGCGCGCTCAGCGCTCCGAGGACCCTACGACCGCATGCCACCCCTCGATGCAGTCGACAAGGCCCACCCCAAAACCCTAGCCGCCGAGTGCCCCATCCTTGCGATTCTTGCAAGAGCCTGCCCTGAGCGCAGTCGAAGGAACGGGGCGCCCGCTGTGTCGGTGATGCCAGCGAGGTCAAAAGCCTGGGCCACTCGCCGATCATGTACTCGACGCAAAGGATTCTGCTACGCTGGCGAAATGGGTGCAGATCCACAGCTAGACGACATCCGCGCCAAGATCGAACGGGCGAGCATACAGCTCGCGCAATTCGAGCACGCCGCCGCAGCATTTCAACGAGGAGCGTACACCACGCGAGTAGAGCCGGATTTCAAGGCGGATGTGTTTAGGCTCTTTGCCAAAGACATGGGTCTCGGCGATCCACCTATCCAACTGAGACTCCTTGCCGGTGAAATTGCTTATCAGTTGCGTTCTGCTCTAGACCATCTCGCCTACATCTTTGCGGTGCAAGTACCAGAGTGGGGCCGGGAGTTTCCGATATTTGATACCCGCGCCGGATACGAAACCAAAGGACGTCCCAAGATAAAGGGAATGTGCGGCTACCACGAGACAATCGTGGAGAGCGTCCAACCTTATAAGAGGAAGGGGGATGCAGGTCCCGCTCACTTCGATCCCCTGTGGATGCTCCACAGCATCAATAATACGGATAAGCACAGAGTCATTCCTGCTTGTGCCACATATCCCAGCGATCTCAGAGTTAAAGTGCAAACAGGGACTGGGTTCGACACTCACTTGGTTCACATCTTGCCGGGTATCACGCGCCCCAAAGATGGCACAGAGATTACCAGTTTCCCTTGGCGCGATCTTCATATGAGCGTGAATGTAGACACGTTTTGCGTAGTAGCGTTCGAAAAGATCGCTGACTCGCAGTTTCAGCCGATTGTCTCATTTTTCACGGGCGCGATCTGCGAAGTTGCAGACATTGTGAATAGGTTCTAGGGAAACGGGGCGCCCACCTTTAACGATCTGCACCATCCCCACTGAGGGTGCCCCTGTCCTGCCTCAGTTGGAAATGGAGAAGGCGTTCGTCCGTTAAGATAACGGAGCGAGCGTATGAGGAAGGAACGGAAGCATTTCACCGTCGATGGCACGCTGCTGGAAGCTTGGGCGGGCGCGAAGAGTTTTCAAACGAAGGACAAGAAACAGCCGCCGTCGGACGATCCCGGCAATCCCACGGTAAACTTTCGCGGCGAGCGGCGGTCGAACGAGACGCATGCCTCGAAGACCGATCCCGAATCGTTGCTGGCGCGCAAAGGCGAGGGCAAAGAGTCGAAGCTGAGTTACACGGGGAATCTGCTGGTGGAGAATCGCAACGGACTGATCGTGGATGCGGAAGTGTTTCAGGCGAATGGGACGGCGGAGCGCGATGCCGCCTTGGTGATGCTGGAGAAGCTTTCCGGCACGCAGCCTGTGACAGTGGGAGGCGACAAAGGATTTGACACGCGGGATTTTGTGAAAGAGTGCCGTAATCTGCGGGTGACGCCGCATGTGGCGCAAAATCATGCGCGGCCGGGCGGCAGCGCCATCGAGGCTCGCACTACGCGGCACGCGGGCTACGGAGTCAGCCAGAGAAAGCGCAAGCGGATCGAAGAATGTTTCGGTTGGCTGAAGACGATCGCCCTGATGCGAAAGGTGCGGCATCGCGGGGTGTGCAAAGTGCATTGGATTTTCACCTTCGCCTGTGCCGCCTACAACCTCGTGCGCATGCGCAACCTGGCGGCTGCAGTTCCGACGGCGTAAGGCGAGACGGAAGTGTGCCCGGAGAAGCCTGCAGTTAGCCTCCGGACCCGCCAGAACACCGAAAATCAGACCGTTCGACATCGCGAAAGACTAAACAATAGAAAGAAAAACATGCCGCGAATCAATTTTTCCGCAGCCTGCTAGAGCATCGTGACTTTCAGCTCGGTTGGAATTGAGTGCGATGGCACGGCGCAATTCTTCCTCCGCCTTAGGCCATCTCCAATCGTCGCAAGCCAGGTTGGCGAGCAGTTCGTGCACCTCTGACGAGTTCGGATCGAGTTCTGCCGCCTTTTCTGTGACTGCCTTTCTGATCTCGTGGTCCCGCGGTGACGGACGAAACAAGGTCGGTGCCGCAAGAATCACGTTGTGTGCATATGCCAATCCGATGTACGCCGGAACGAAGCGGGAGTCGTCGTCGATGGCGCGTTGAAAGTATTGTGCCGCCATCCGAGTCTCTTCGTCACCAAACCCTCGTCCCGTCCGATGCAGGTGGTACTTGCCGTTAAGATATGCATCCAGCACGCTGGCGCGGACTGTCCGCTGTGAATTCAAGCGCGCTTGTTCGTTGGGCGCAACCTGCACTCGGATTTCATCGGCGATCGCGTTGGCGAGCGTGCCCTGCACAACCAGCGCGTCCTCCAAGTCTCGGTCGTAACTCCGGGCCCACAGGTTCTTGTCCTGGGGAGCATAGATCAACTGGGCAGTGATGCGGACCCGGTCGCCGGAGCGTTCAACCGATCCTTCAATGATCGCATCCACATTCAGCTCGCGTGCAATCTCCGGCAAGGTCTTGTGAGTGTCCTCGTAAACATCGGACGAGGTGCGCGAGATGACCTTCAACGCGCTGATCTGGGAGAGGTCTGTGATCAACTCTTCCGTCATCCCAGAAGCGAAGTATTTTTGAGACGGATCGTCGGAGAGGTTTTTCAACGGCAGGACGGCCAGAGAATGGATGGGGGGGCCGCTCCGGCCGAACATCCGCTCTCGGACATTCGCGACGTTGAACCCGACCAGCAATCCGCACACTAGGACCAAGCTGACGACTGCAGACGACATAAGTCTCCAGTGGCGGGTAGACGGTTGAGATCGGTCGGCCGCCGACCCGGCGCTATGGGTCTCAGGACCGTTTTCGGGAACCAGTGAGACGGCTGCTACCATGCGGTAGCCGCGCTTCGGAATTGTCTCGATGAAACGGGGCTCCCGGGCATCGTCTTCGAGCATTCGACGCAGCTCAGAGATCGAGCGCGTGAGTACATCGTCGCTAACGAACGTGTCCGGCCATACCGCTCGCAGGAGCTCTTCCTTGGAAATAGGTTCGCCGGGTTGCTGTGCCAGGCGCACCAGTACTTCCATATGCTTCGGCTCTAACCGAAGCGTCGTGCCGTTCCGGGAGATCGTATTAAGGACTGGCTGGACCAGCCAAGCACCGAGGCGGAAGGCGCTATCCACAAACCCTCCCCAACCCGCACAATTGCGCCATTATAACCCCCCTCTTCACGCGGAGGAGCAACCTCCAGTGGCAGCGAGACCAGAAAAACATCATCCTTTCCTCAGGACTTCCTCATGACTGGGCCTAGTCCCCATCGTTAGGAATTGCTTGCGACAACATTTTGCAGCGCATGGACGATCCGTACTCCAACAAGCTAGCTTTTTCGATTGTTGATATGTCCGGGATTGCCAAGTAACTAAGCCTTCCTCGACCATTGTATGAACGAAGAGGAGTGACAATGTTGCAATCAAAAGCGCGCGTTCTCCTGTTGCTTGGGTGGGCTGCAATCTGGGTGGCTCAGCCGTCGGTTAGTCAAGATCTAGATGCGAGCAAAACGAGAGAGCTGAAGATTCCAAGCGCAGGCGGAAAGCCCTCCTTCTCGCTTCACATTTGGGCAGAGGGGCGCAAAGGCGTTGTAACGGTGCGGGATGAAAGAGGCACAGAGGTGCAGAACTTGACGTGTCCCTTGCTGAGGGACACTGCGGAAGCAACGCAACAGGAACTGGCAGCCGTACGTGAGCAATTTGTAACGCAATTTCTTGTTACTGACCTAGACTTCGACCGTCACTTGGACCTGGTGTTAGCGATCATCTGAAAACGTAGTTTTCTGAATGTCTGCCGGAGTGCGTCCGTTAGCGATGTTTTTGCCGCTGGCGATGCGGTGGAGTTTGCAGCGCAAGTAGTCGAGGTAGTTATCGGGGGCAGGATTGGAAAGCAGTTCCTCGATCACGGGTTGAAAGTAGGCCAGGGATCGAATGGGAGACAGCGGTGGTAGGTCAGCTGGCCGGAGTAAGCGACGCAGAGAAGCCAACAGGAAAGCTGACTCAATGACAGGCAAGGGCACATTGCGATCATAGAGCTCATGGGCACACCTGCGATCTTGGGCGCTGGGACGCAAGGGAGTCTCGGGCAGCCCTAAGTACAGAGTCAAGACGGTCGAGGCGTAGCGGGTGGCATCGGAGTCAGAGGATGGGGCAGTCATTTCTTCCTCCGGCGGGCTGCCGCTTCTTGTTCGCTTTCCCGGATGCGATAGCTTTCACCCTCGATCAGGGTCACGTCGGCATGATGCAGGAGACGATCGAGAAGGGTGGCAATACAGGTAGCGTTGGGAAAGACCTCGTTCCATTCTTTGAAGGGACGATTGGTAGTTACGATCAGGGACTTGCGTTCGTAGCGGCGGTTGATGACTTCATAGAGCAGGTCCGCGGCTTTGTCATCGAAGGATAAGTAGCCAACCTCATCGATGCATAATAGGTCGACGTTGGCGTAGATACGAAGCTTGTGGCGGCGTCCTTCCGGGGTCTGGCGCTGAAGTTCTTCCAGCAGCGCGGGTGCAGAACGAAACCGTACCGAACTGCCGGCGAACACGGCGGCGTGGCAGATATTCTTGGCGATCATGGTTTTACCTAACCCGTTACGACCGACGAGGACCAGATTGCGAGCCTCGGGCAGGAAGTCCAAGGTGAGAGCGCGTTCAATGATGTCGCGTTCGATCTTGGTTGGCCAAGTCCATTCGTAGTCCACCATGGGCTTGAACTTCTTGATGCCGGAGACGCGCAAGCGCTGTTCCAGACTGCGTCGCGAACGGTCCTCGGTCTCCGCCTGCGCCAGTTGCTCCAGCAACATGCGCGGGGACCAGCGGCCTTGGGTGGCGCGTGCGACAAAGTCATCCAGGTTGGTCGGTAGCGCGCGCAATCCAACGTGTCCGAGTTGAGCGGCGAGGTTATTGAGGGGAGTCATCGTCGTCGTGGTGGTGGGCGAGTTCATCGTAGGTCTCCAAGTTGTGGGGTTGAACATCAATGGCTTGCGCTTCGGGATGGCGGCTGAGATCGACCTTGGGCGGCGCGGAGGTCGGTTGCTGCCGCCTCCGCAACAGGAAGGCCACGGAAGAAGCGCGGGGTGTGTCCCGCTCGAGGGCTTCTCGGATGGCCCGGCGTAAGGCCGCAGCCCCGTAGAGATCGAGCAGTTTGAGCAGTTGGGCAGTTTGACTGCCCGCCGATTCTCCACGGGCGAAGGCGAGATCCAGCAAGGTTTCGCTTTCGGGCACGGATTGGGCAAGCCGGCCGGTGGGCGTGGAATGAAAGGCCTTGCGTTTTTCTTGCAGCAGCGCCTGTTGATGAGCCGGGTCCAGCAGCGGTTGGTGCCGATCAAAACTGCGGCGATGGCGCGCGATCTCCTGGGTTCCGTCCAGGATACGAACCCAGGTGTCGGAGGCGAGTAAGGTGAGGGGACGGCGAACCGCCTCGGGCGGGATGGAGTAATCGTTGAGATCAAAGCGGACGTAGATGGTCTTGGCGGAACGAATGGGAAGAATCAAATCGGTGTCGAAGGGATGGAGGGGCAGGGGCAGCAAGCGCGGTTGTTCTTCGGCGAAGGCCTGCGCCACGGTGCGGGTATCGTCGCCGGGCCAGGGGCGCTGATGGGCGACCTGGTCCCGCCAGAGGAGGGCCTGACGATTGCATTGTTCTAAGGTCGTGAAGTCGCGACCGGCCCAGAAGGATTCGCGCACGTAACGAATGGCGCGTTCGACGCGGCCTTTCTGATTGCCGGCCCGCACCTGGCAGGGCCGGGCGATGCAGTGGTAATGGGCACACAACTCCAGCAGACGAGGATGGAAGTGGATTTGATTGCCGCGGCGCTCCAGCACCGCACTGCGAAGATTGTCATGAAGAATCACGCGCGGAGAGCCCGCCCAGGCTTGAAAGGCGTGGACATGGCCGCGCAAGAAGTTCTCCATGGTTTGGTCAAAGAAAAACTCCAGATACAACGCTCGAGAGTAGGCCAGGGTGATGACAAAGCAGGACAGACGGCGGCGGGCGCGTCCGACCCGGACTTCGCCGAAGTGCGCCCAATCGACTTGCGCTTGTTCCGCCGGAAACATATGCAGACGTAAAAATGGTTCCGGCCGCTGGGGGCGCAGAATGGCTACGGCGCGACGCAACTGCACGACGCTACCCTGGTAACCGCGTTCGCGGAGCATCTGATAGATACGGGTGGCGCGTAAGCGGGGATACAAGTCCAAAGTCTGGCGGATGAAAGGTAAGTAGGGATCGGTGAGGCAGGGGCGCAAGGTCTGCGCGCGGTGGAAGCGGTTGGACTCAATGGCAGAGCGGACGGTATCGGGATGGACGCCAAGTTCTTGAGCGATGGTGCCCATCTTCCAATGTTCGGCGTAGAACCAATGACGGATCTGTACGCGGGTTTCTGAGCTAATCATCTTGGTTCCGCATCCTTACTGCGGGGATTTTGGGGAACGGATCGACGAACCGACCGCGCCGACCGCACCCAATACAACGCAGAAAGGGCGGACGAGGCTTACTCGACAGCTTTCGCGCTTGCACTGAGGCGACCGCGATGTCTACTCGGACCGCGACCTGCGCTGATCTCGCATCCCACGTCGACATATTGCCCGGCGAGGAGATCGAAGCGGAACCCTGATCCGTCACACTTTTTTGCGCCCGGCGTTGGCGATAGTCACGCTGCCGATCGCGATGGTCTTTTCGTCCTTCGGGGCTTTGTTGGTGGCGACGGTTGGCACAACGGCGCTGTTGACGGCGGGCTTCGGCCTGGCAGGCCGTGCTGCAATAACGCTGTCCCCGATCGCAGTGCCGACAGATCCAGAACACGGCGTGGCATTGACTGCCGCGGCAAACTCGCTGACGGAGAACAACCTCGCCCTGACACGCCATCCGCGTCGCCAGGTGGGACTGGACAACGGCGACCGATCATGGCAGGGTAGGTCCATTCCGATGGATGGCTACCTGATGAAGGTTGCCAACCGGGGACCTCGTCGTTACAAGCGGCGAGGTCCCGTTCTAGCTCCCACCTTCGACGATGATTAAACCTCAGCTGACTTCAACGATGATTGACCGACGAGGTGCGCCTGCGGCGCCGATGATGTTGAGGGGTCTACTCCGGCAGATGTTCAGAAAACTACGTTTTCAGATGATCGATGACACCTGGCGGGAATTCGGGAATTCGGCGCGAAGTGGGCACGATATTGCGTATGGCTTTACGATCCCAAGCAGCATGTTTTCATCAAGGATTTTCTGGCAGAGCAGATGGAGCTACTGGAAAACCTCAAGCCCCTTGTGGACGGCCAGATGTCCAGCTCTCATATGGGGGTTGCGAGTAACTGGCTAGCTGTGTACCGGGTTGCAGGGGCGGAAGAGAGTCGACCACAACGACAACTGATTCCGATGTATTCGTGTTTGGTAGAGTCGGCGCCTAGCGAGGAAAAGCCGATCGCGATTGTGACGACGCGCTATGAAAGCGGACAGGCTGTTGTTCGGCGACAGAAGGTAGTAGGAATGCAACAAGGGGAGGCGTTCGATAAATGCAGTTTCGGTATTCAGGAGGGTGACGCTCCGAGGGTTCTGTCTCTGAATCGGGCAAGCAATGGGCAACGCGTGTACGCTAAAATTGGCCAACCAATCGTGATTACGCTTCAAACTGTCGGTGGAGGACAGTACGGCACACCACAAATATCTTCCCGATCACTCCGATTCGAAGGCACCTCATTCCCGGCGATCCAGAATCCTGGCGGTCCGACTCAGGTTTACCGTTTCACCGCAGTTGCCGAGGGAGAGGCGAAGGTTGAAATTCCCCAGTCCAATTCAAATGCCAACTTCAATCTTACGGTTCAAGTGACCCAAGACTGAGCGCCCGACGCTTGCGGTGTTTACTGGGTGTATCCCTGCAACTGTAGCTGCCGGTGAAATAGCTCACTCCAGGTTGACGCCGTAGAACTCGGGTATGCATGCGCGGTTATTCGAACTCCGTAAACAGGCGGCGCTTCTCCGTGCCGTTTCCGTGCCGTTCGCACTGCTTTACATCGAAAACAGGGTATTACATGCCATCTGCTACCGTCTAAGTTGTTGTAGTTACGTTGTCACGCGGATTCGAATCCTTCAGCGCTCAACAGAGCGTCGTTCATACGATCCTCAGACGTGAATCTCCTGTGGCCTTTTAGCGATTGTCTTTCTTAGCGTTTTTGCCGGACTTCCACGACGCCATCACCAGGGCGTCTAGGCGGTCTTGGCGGCCCTTCATCCATTTTGAATAGTGGTGTTCCGTTGTCTTGATGCTGTGATGCCCGAGCAACTTGGAGACTTCCTCCAGCGGGACGCCCTTTTCTAGCAGATCCACGGCAAACGTATCCCTCAATCGATGGCTTTTGAGGTAGCCGTTACTCGACAGCTTGGCCGCCTTGAATAGCGGTGCCAGGTACAGCTTGGCCCAACTTTTCGTGATGCTTTCCTCTTTGCCTTTGCCGGACCAAAACACATACTCCGCATTTCCATTGAGCACGGCTAGCAGTTCTCGCGCAACATCGGGAGGAAGGACCACCGATACATCTGTCCCGGTTTTCTGTCGGGCGGTCACGACACGATGAATGCCCCTAGATTTGTCCTCGATTATTTCCGACCGTTTCAATAAGAGCGCGTCACGGATTGCTAAACCGGTCCAGCGCATGAGCTGGCAGAGGGCATGGACTCGGGCTCTCTGATCGTTCTTGATCGTGTTCGGGATAGCATCAAGCAGGCGTTTGTACTCATCGGCTGAGAGTGGCAGCGTGGGCGGCTCATCAATCTTGATTTTCGGCAATGCCGGAATGCGGGCAATCCATTGCGCTTCGTAGCAGTATCGAAGGAAGGACCGTACCCGCTCGCGGACCTTGGCGCGTGTGGTGCTGGAAGGGTACAGCTCCGGCCATGTGGCACAAAAGCCGGTGAGCAATTCCCGTGTGATGCCCTGCACGGTGTAAACGCGGTTCTGCTGGCAATACTCGCGCAGCCGGGCCAACTCGCGGGTGTATTTGCCCAACACGGAGGCCGAGACGCCTTGGACTTTTTTGTCCTCAAGGAAGAGGTCAATGCAGGCTTGCGTGTCCCGGTGCTCTTGCTCGGGCTTCAATTCGGGAGTGCGCCCGGCTAATTGGTCTTCAATGTCCCGCTTCTTGTCCTCTGCGGAAGCCCATGAGCGCGTGTGAGCGGAGACGCGGTGCTGTTTACGGTCTTGACTCCAGCGCAGATGCTTGGGGCAGTTGCATCGCTTGCAGAACTCATCCCCGCGATACCTGCACGTATCAGAGTGGCGGACAAAGATTGTGATGACCGGCGGTCCAGCCGGTACACGCCATCTGCCGCGATTCTTCTGGATTGCGTCTCTTGTGGCTTTCTCTTCCGCTGTGAGGTCCATGCCACGGACGGTAGCACAGATTTAGCACGGTTTCAGTGACGAACATCACAAAATGCAGTATTTATGCTGGC
>CAVPNR010000025.1:0-6274 GCA_963706645.1 uncultured Acidobacteriaceae bacterium | reverse complement strand
TGCGTTTTAGTGAGGGCCGTTCGCACCAATCGAAGATAGGCGCGGTTCTCAAGTTTCAGACGCCGAAACTCCAAAGCTCGGCGCACGACATTCAGCAACTGCTCTCGTTCAAACGGCACCGCGAGGTAATCGTAAGCGCCTTTGCGAAGGGCATCTAAGAAAACAGGGATGGGGCGACATGCCCAGACAACCGTCGGAATATCCGCAATATTCTCGGCCATGTGTTCAAGCAGTTTCTCCTCTACCGATTCGACGGTCTTACAAAGCAGAAGCGCGTACCCTTCTTCGGACTTTAATATTTTCAATGCCTCTGCCGGAGAGGCAGCCTGTCAGCGTTGGAGGCAGGTGGTCACGTCGTTGATACCGTTGTGAATAGTTGGGAAGCTCGTGCTCTATATGAGAAGAGCGGACCCTACGATCTTTGAGACATCTGTC
This sequence comes from uncultured Acidobacteriaceae bacterium, assembly GCA_963706645.1. Lineage (GTDB taxonomy): Bacteria > Acidobacteriota > Terriglobia > Terriglobales > Acidobacteriaceae > Sulfotelmatobacter. The sequence goes on along the minus strand of CAVPNR010000025.1, from coordinate 5,839 downwards.
ATTCGATCGCGCATAGGTGTATCCCGATGGTACGCAAGCAGGATTCGCCAAGGCTACCGACCACATCCCAGGCACTGGGAGGCGCTGGCGAAATAGCCGTGGCCCGGTGTCATCCATAATTCGCACCGGGGGGTCCCAATGAAACACATGTCCCAAGTAGTCCAGCAGAGTCAAAGTAAAGGTCAAGGTGTTCTTACTTTGCGCCGAGATGGAGCGCGCCCGTTCGTGAGAGTGAGGTGATGAACCATCGCTTATCAACTCACACGAGAGTAGCTGTTCTGAAACGTGCAGGCGTTCAGCGAACTGAAGCCGTCGTCTGGTGAGCCAACTGTTTTCGTTCCGCCTCGGCATTCTTGGCTTCCGTGCTGGCTTCGAGCATCAAGTCTCGCGCGCCAAAACCGACGCCGATCTTCTTTAGGAAGTCATAGGGCGGAGTGCCCCCGGCAAAGATCCATACAAAATCGTTCGGAACCTCTTGCTTGCCGCCGTTGACCTCGAGGATGACCGATTCCGCTTTGAACTCGACCGGATTCGAATTAAACAGCACCTTCAATGCCCGGGAGCGCATGAAGTCTTCGATGCGGTTCGCGTTGCGCTCTTTGATGCGGCTGAAACGCTCGCTCCGGTAAGCAAGCGTGACTTGGTTGCCAGTCTGGCAGGCCAGCCCCATCGCAGCTTCCACCGCGCTGTCGCCGCCGCCGACGACCAGTATCTTCTTATTGATGTAATGGTCCGCCTCGATGAGGCGGTACATCACCTTGGGCAACTCTTCACCTTTAACACCGAGCTTGCGCGGTTCGCCCGCCTTGCCCAAGGCCAGAATGACAGCGCGCGAACGATATTGATTGGTTCCAGTCGAAACCGTGAATATCCCGTCTTCGCCGCGCTTGACGTCTTCCACCTTCTCGCCTGTGGAAACGTTGAAGTCGGCCCGGTTCAGAATCATGTCCCAGAAGGCAAGCAGGTTTTCTTTGGAAAGCTGCAGCTTCTTGAACTTGCCATACATGGGAAATTCCACGGGACTCGTCATCACCAACTTCTGCCGGGGATACTTCGCAACCGTGCCGCCAATTTCGTCGCGTTCGATTGTAAGGTAGTTAAGCTTGTTTTCAATCGCACGTAACGAAGCGCTGATGCCGGCCGGCCCCGCTCCGATCACTAAAAGATCGTGGACGCCGGGAACTGGCTGCGCCGCCCCGTTCGCTTGGAGACGGGCCGCAATCGTATCTACGCAGTCGCGGCCCTGGTTCACTGCGTTCTTTATCAGCGCCAGGCCGCCCAACTCCCCGACGATGAACAGATTCGGCACGGTAGTTTCATATTCCGGCGTCAGATGCGGCATATCCGCAGCCATGCTGGGACTGGCCATCACCATGGTGATCGCACCCACCGGGCATGCATCCGCACACAGGCCGTGCCCGATGCACTTGTGTCCGTTGACGATCACGGCCTTGCCGCCGATCATCGCCAGCACATCGCCTTCGGGACAAACGCTAGTGCAGGTTCCGCAGCCGATACAGTAATTCGTAGCGATGTGGGGATGTTGCGCTTTGGGGCCTTCGGAGAAGAGCTTCCCTTTCTCAGCCGCTTCGCGGGCGCGGGCCTCTTTCTTTTTGAGGCCTTTGAGATAGAACATGAGAAAGACGAAGCAAATGACGCCGCCAATCCCGTATGTAATGAGCGTGTCCATGACGGCTCCCTAGAAGTACCCCAGAAAAAATTGCAATCCGATGTGGATCATCGCGAGCACAGCAAAGGCATAGCTGAACGGCTTGTGCACCACGTGCCACAGATGGAAGACTTTCTGCGAGCGTGAGAGAAAAAGTACTCTCTTCGAAAGGGCGGCTTCTTCCGCCGCGGCACGAATTGCCTTTTCGAGTTCAGGATTCTGCGTAGGAAGGAATCCCGCCAGCGTCTTGCACGATTCTCCAAAGCTCAACGCATGGCGCCGCAGGCGAGCGACGCGAAACACGCGAAACATGTCGAGGATTATCATGTAGACGAGCGCCACAACGATAGGTAGCCGGGAAACGCGGTTCGCGTCCGGCATGCGCAATAAGGCGCGCAGGTCCGCTTCCGGCAGCACGTGTTGCGCTGCCAGTTGTTGCGCCAGGCTCTCCTGCAACTCCTGAAGCTCTTTCATCGATAACTCTGCCGTGGTTACCTTGCGCGGAATCTGCGCGTACAGGTAACGGCCAACCACTCCACTGGTCGAGACCGCGAACATGATCCAGAACGCCATCCCGGCGATGCCCTTGAATTTCAGGGTCGAGTGAAATGCGACGATGAATGGTGCGGTCAATCCCATCAGCACGTGGATGTCGAGCCAGTGCCGCGTGCTGCCCTTCGAGCCAAGCCACGCCCAATGCTTGCGGATGGGGTACAGGAAGATTCCCGCGAACAGCGCGACACCCGCGAATCCAAGGTAGAGACCGATCGGCCCACTTGGCCGCAACAAGTGATGCTTAGGCGAAAACGGGCGATCGACAGACGATAGTTTGTAGTAGTCGAAACCATAAAAGAAGATGGCAAGGTTCGACGCAATAGCCATGGCGTAGAGAGCATAGAGGCGCACACGGTGGCCTCTCTCGGCGTCAGGCAAGGTCTTCGCCCCGGTGGCGATGCGGGCAGTTGCTGCGGCGTTCGCGCTCATTTCTTGGTCACCTGCTCCTCGGTGCTAACCGTGAATTTCTTGTATGCCGTGAACTGGTGCAAGTTACGCCAGTGCTGTCGCGGGGTCTCGACCTCGACGCGAGCCGAGCTGGGAAACCAGTACACGACCTTCGAATCAGAGAATGGCACCGGAGCGAAATCGATTTCCGAGTTCAGTGCCTTCAGGCCGACATCCTGCAGGGAGTCTGCGATTCCTGCTTGAATCTTGGTGATCGAGCCACTCTGCGGATCGATCCATGCCGTTCCAGTGAGTTCCAGCGGATATTCTCTGCCACGCAGGGCGAGAGCAGCGGGGGATTTCATGCCAGGAATATGCTCGAAGCTGACCTTCGCCAGCGTGCGCCCACCAACGACTTCCTCTCCGGCCAGCGTGAACTTGAACGCTTCGGCGTAGTACGGGTGAAACACCAGGAACAGCGTGGCGAAGCCGTTGCTGAGCAGCATCGAGGTGTTCTTGCGGTCGCGCTTCGCATCGCGCATGGCAATTCGCGACTCGGAGAGATTTAACTCGCCTCCGGCGTTGGTCAGAATAACCAGGTAGTCGTACGTCGAGTCTTCTTTCAATTCGACCTTGTCATCCTTCCCTAACTTTTCCTGTCGCACCTGCTCCGTACACTTCACATCGGAAAATTGGTCGAGGAACAAGGATGTCTGATTGGCGGTGCGAGTGAGCAAATCATTCAGTCGCTCCGCCTCCGGCGATGCCGACGTGGTAGCCGCAAATCCAAGGTACGTGAGAAACAACACTCCCAGAGCCAGGAGCACGGCTGCGTGTCCGCAGCGCCTAATATTTTTCGTTTTGTCCATCATTCCCCCTTCCTCTTCGAATCGAAGCGGTAGCCGACGGAGAACATGAACTGGTCGTAGCTTAGGTCCCCACGGTTCGTGGTGAAACTGCTCTGCAGGTAGTAGTGCGGCCCGAGTGTGGTCTCGACCGTACCAGTCACGAAGCGGCCACGATTGCTGGTGGTCAGAGTGGAAACAAAGTTCTGTTGTCCCAGCAAGACCTCCAGGCGCAGGCGATCGCTCATTTGGCGCGAGAGCGATACCGATTCGTACGAACCATTGCCGAAGGAACTGTTGAAGCGGGCGTAGTGAGCATCCGCTCGCACTCTCACCCAAGGCAGGCGCGCAAACGTAATGCCGTACATTTCATTCAACGAACTCTTGGCGTCGCCAGTGCCGCTGCTTCGACCGAGATTTGTCGATAGCCAAATCTGCTTCCAGACCTCGACCCGGCCGCCCGCACTGAACCCCTGGAAAAGATATTTGTCGAGTAATCCGGTGCCGACCAGCGTCGGATCGAAGGTTGGGATATCGCGAAAATAGTTGTAGTTAAAATCCAACTCGACCCGAGACAGCGGATTCACCCGCAGCGTGAAGAAGTTCCGGCCCAGCCCGACGCCGGGAGAAGGTGTGACGGAATTTCCCTGGGGATCATCCACCTGAGCCGACTCATAGATCGCGATGTCGCGCTTGTATGAGAGCGAATCTTCGAAAAAAACAAACGGCCGGTCGATAGCCCAGTTCACCATGCTGAGTCCCGCGCCGCTGGTGCTGCTGTAATGAAATCCGTTGTATTCGCCACCTTCGAAGTTGATGAAGGCGCCGCTAATGATGCGGTTGGGGCTGTAGTCCCACGACGAGGGATCAGGAGTGGAACCGCCGAAGATTCCCAGCGTCGTTCCCTTGGAGAGCCGCTTCCCAAAATAGCCCCCATCGATCGTGTCGAGGCTGGGCGCCCATGGCAGATAGAGGCGTCCGAATCCCGCCACTAGCGTCGAGTTGGGATTGTCGTAGGTCATGTTCAGGTGATAGGTACGGTTGATTAGGTCCTGCAGGGTTTGCTGAGCGGCAACCGATTCCTTGGTCAGGCGTCCGCGCCAGTAGCCGCTGAGATTCCAGTAAGTGCCGCCGATTCGCGTAATGTCACCGCGGAAGACCACCCCTACGTCGGAGCTGGTGAGACTGCTCGTGCCGTGGCTGATGGTTTCGATGGCGTCGAACCCGATGCGTCCGCGTGCCCGGTTCACCGAGGGCAACGGAGGCCGAGGAACTTCTTCGCGGGCTTCTTCGTCGAGTGTGTCGCCTTCTGTGAACGAGATGACTGCGGGATACTGCCGCGTGGCGCTCAGCGCGCGCTGTTGCACCAGAGCTTCCGCATCACCGTTCGAGAGGTACGCTAGGTCGCCCGCCTTGACGGGGCGTTTCTGGGAATGAATGTCGGTGACCGCCGAGGTCTCAGCGACACCGCTGACCTCGAGTTCCGCAACGACGCGGGGATCGGCGGCGTTCGCGCTGTCGCCCTGTGTGGCCGGCAGGTTCGTGTCCTCAACCTCGAGCTTCATCCCTTCCTTCAGTCCTTGGGCGCGTCCGCCTTCGAGGTAGGCAACACCTTCGGCCACGTATTTCACCTTGAAGACGGTGCGCAAACTGGGGTCATCGGACCGGGCAATCACGGTGGATGTTTCTGGGGAAGGACTGGGCGAGATTGCGGGAGCGCTGGCAGCCAATGCAGCGGGCTCTTCGTTCTTCGCGGTCACGGGGACAGCAACTGGCTCGACTGGGGCAGCAACATCGGGGGTAGGGGTTGCAGCTGAAGCCGAGGAAGAGCTGGGCGCAACAGGGGGCGGCACTGCCGTCGCAACCGGCTTCTGCTCGAAAGACGTCTGTGCGGCACCGCTTGTCTCCATGCCTGCTGCGCTTGCCGTTGAGCCAGACGCAGGTTGGCTCTGCGATTGAGGTGCTGTCAAGGGTGTAGTAGGAACTGCTGCAACTGAGGAATTATTGGAAGCTGGCTCGAACGCGGGACCCGCAGTCGAGGCTGGCGGGAAAGGCGTCGGGAAGTCCGCTGTAGTTTGTTCCGGGAGTGGTACCGCTGTATCGTGCCGCCGGCGGAACACTCCAATCAAATTGCCCGACGTGGCCGCTACCGGAGCGCCTTGTGTCGCTTTGCGTGCGCGTTCAACGGCGCTGATCGTAACGACGATCTTGTTCCCTTCCGTCGTTACCGTGTAGGGATGGGTCTGATCGAGATCGAGCACTACGCGCGTTACGAGAGGGCTCGTGCTGTGCTGCCCTGCGCGTACGCGTAGCACTCCATTCACATGAACGGGAACCGTTTTTACCGCGTCGTTGGACCGGGTATCGGGAAGGTCGAGCAGAA
>CAVPNR010000024.1:0-222492 GCA_963706645.1 uncultured Acidobacteriaceae bacterium | reverse complement strand
TGGAAATGCCTCCGTCGAAAAGAACGGCAAGCAGGTCGAACTGGTAGACCAGGCGAATCAGTTGGTCAGCGAAGAAACCTATCTGCATTCGCGGGAACAAGCTGCCTTGCAAGGCCAGGTCTACAACCCGATTGTCGGGTTTAACCTTGTCGGAAATACCGCGAACGGCCTGAAATACCCCTACAACCCATACTACGGCTCGTTGAGCCCACGCATCGCCGCCGCGTGGAATCCTCACTTTGACACCAGTTCGATGATGGGGAAGATCTTCGGTGGGCAAGATACCGTGATTCGCGGCGGTTATGGACGCGTATTCGGTCGCCTGAATGGCGTCGACCTCGTCCTGGTGCCGCTGCTGGGTACGGGCCTCATTCAGCCGGTACAGTGCTTCGGCAACCTCAGCAACGGAACCTGCGGCGCCGCTGGCAGTGCGAGTCTCTCATCTGCATTCCGCATCGGAACCGACGGCCTGGCGGCTCCCATCCCGGCGGCTAGCCAGACCCTGCCGCAGCCGGACTTCCCGGGTTACAACGCCATCGCTGCGGGCGCTGGCGAGTCCCTGGATCCGAACTTCCGTCCTAACGTTGTCGATTCATTCGACCTCACCATCCAGCGGCAGTTGTCGAAAAAACTGACTCTGGAACTCGGATACATTGGGCGCAGAATTACCCATGAGTATCAGCCGACCAACATCAACGCTGTGCCATACATGATGACGCTTGGCGGTCAGCGGTTTGATCAGGCGTATAAGAACGTGGTGCTGCAGTATTGCGGTGGCATCGCGGGGCTGGCCGGTGGAGGTTGTGCGCAAAACGCCGGCGCCGTTACCAGTCAACCTTTCTTCGAAGCTGCTTTGGCCGGCACCGGTTATTGCGCTCCTGGAACCTGTACGGCGAAGGTGGTAGCTAACGAAGGCGGCAACTTTGCCAATCAACAGGTCTGGACCTTGTGGAGCGATCTGGATGCGGGCGTAGGATGCCCCGTTGCCGGTTGCTCTTCTCCAAATGGTGGGCCGGATGCGTTTAACTTCCCTCGCAGCATGATGAATACCCCTATCCCAGGCTCCTCCTTCGGCAGCCAAGGCCAGCTCACCTCGGGCGTGGGCGTGAATGCCAGCGTGGGCTATGGAAATTACAATGCTGGCTTTGTCTCGCTCAAGATGAACGAGTGGAAAGGTTTGACGATGCAGTCGAACTTCACCTACTCCAAGGCCCTGGGCACAGGAGCGCTGGTTCAGGCAACCAGCGCATATACCCCGAACGATGCGTTCAACCCCGACAACATGTACGGCCGTCAGTTCTACGACCGCAAATTCGTCTTCAACACGTTCCTCGTTTATAGCCCGGCGTATTACAAGGGCCAGGAAGGGATGATGGGACGCCTCCTGGGTGGCTGGACGTTCTCGACGATCTTCACGACCGGGAGCGGCCAACCCATCGAAATCTTCACCACGACGGGCGACGGCCAGGAATTCGGCGCGGGAGACAACGTTAACTTCTTCGGCCTGCAAACTGCCGTTCCGATCGGGCCGATTAAAAGCGGGCATGCCTACCACACCGCCGGCTCACCCGGCTTCGGCGATGGAGGTTTGCCTGTAAACATATTCGCGGATCCGACGAAGGCTTACGCTAGCTACCGCAACCCGATCCTGGGGTTGGACAACAAAGACACCAGCTACCTCAACGGCCTGGCGTACTGGAATATCGATTTCAGCGTCCGGAAAAACATAAGAATTACCGAGGGAGTTGCCTTCGAGCTCCAGGGCGTATTTGCCAACATCTTCAACCACAACCAGTGGCTCGACCCACAGGGCATGGGTATGTTCTCGCCCGGCTCGTTCGGAAACCTGCTCGGCTCCGCGCAAGAGAATACGGGCGGAAACCGGTCGATCCAGATAGGCGGACGCATTCGGTTCTAACCATCAATTGGGAGGCGTTCCCATGACGCCTCTCTTCACATCAAAGGCCGCACCCTTGGGTGCGGCCTTTCATTTTGGGAGTTGGAACTGTAGCGGAGATTAGCGGTGCGTCAACCCGTAGCCCACCGCTCCCGCAGAGCTTCCGATGTTGACCAGGCAGACCGCGCGCTCCAGTTTGTGATGGCCGGTCTTGTGGAAGAAGTAGCTGAGACCAATGACTCCGGCAGTTTCACCAATAAAGTTCACTGCCAGTCCCGCCGTCGAGGTCCCGAATACGCGAACGATCGGATTCAGTTCCTGTCCGCCGCTTTGGAGGTTAGCGCGGGTCACGGCGAAGTCTGCGCCATTGAGGGCTGCGGCGGCGATGAACAACACGCTGTTCTTCCGGTCGAAGAACCTGTGCTCGGAGCTTGCGGCCGGCTGCGTGAGGACGACCGGCATTACGGGCTCAACCGCGGGAACGGGCGCATCTGGAAGCGAAGCAGATGCGAACAGAGCCTGAGCGTGCACGGATGGACAGAGGCAGACGCCAACCGCCATCGCCGCCAAGCTCAACCAGAAATATCTTGCGAATCTGCATGGGATCATAGGTGCCCGCCGAGGTCGGCGTGGCACTTGAGAAGGGGCAAACAGGTGGCCGCGAATCCAACATTAGATTGGCGGCAAACAGCCTGTAATCAATGACTTGATTGTCATTTTTAATGAGAATCGGCGCCGCCTGTGCATTGTTTTGCAGGTTGCACCGGGACTTTGCCCATAGCGCGCGGGGCGAGACTATTTCTTATAAACCGCGCCGCCCTTCATCACAAAGCTCACGCTCTGCAGCACGCTGATGTCCTGCACGGGATCGCCTGACACGGCTACGATGTCGGCCAGGTAGCCCGCTTCCAGCGAGCCGATCCGGCCGTCCCAGCCGAGTAGCTTTGCGCCATTCAGCAGATCGGCTTGCAGCGTGGCCAGCGGAGACATGCCGTACTTCACCATCAGTACAAGTTCGCGAGCCTGCGTCCCATGGGGAAACGGGCCGACGTCGGAACCAACGGCCATGGGGACTCCCGCTGCGACCTGCTTCTTGAATTCCTGGGCCTTCACGTCGAGAATCTGGCGCTCGTGCGCGCCTTGTTGGGGTGTGGCGGCGTGATCCGCAAAATATTCGAAGATGGCGAACGTGGGCACTGCGAAAATCTGTTTTTCCTTCATGAGCCGCATGGTTTCGTCGCTCAATTGGTCGGCATGGTCGATCGAAACCACTCCTGCCTGCGCGGCGAAGAGCGTTCCCGGCTCTCCGGTGGCGTGGACCGCAACGCGGCGGTTCAGGCGCGCTGCTTCTTTCACTGCAGCTTCAAGTTGTGGCTCGGAGTACTGATATGGAGTCGAGAGCCGTCCATCCCGAAGCGAGTCGGCTCCGGTCTCATAAATCTTGATGAAGTCGGCGCCTTCCTTGAACTGCTGGCGCATGACCGCAACCAGTTCGTCGGCGCTGTTGGCATAGTTCGCGTTGGGAAGTACGTGCTGTTCCGGGTTGTAGCCGATGGCGTCCTCGTGACCGCCGAGAATGTTGATGGCGTTGCCGCTGATACGGAGGCGCGGGCCAGGGATGCGGCCTTCGTTGATCGCATTGCGCACTGCCGTGTCGGCCGATCCTGCACCCTCGGTCCCCATATCGCGTTCGGCGGTGAACCCGGCCATCAGATCGTCCCGCGCCGCCAGCGTGGCCCTGATGGTGCGCTCCGGCACCGACTCCTGTACCGTTTGCAGGTCTTCCGCGCCCGGATGGAGGAAAAGATGGATATGCGCGTCGATCAGGCCGGGCAGCAGCGTGCGATCGCCCAGGTCGATCACTTCGGCGCCCGCCGGACGCTTGACTGAAGTTCCCACCTCGACGATGCGCTCGCTCTGCACCAGGATCTCGCCCGGCTTGACCATGCGGCCGGTCTTCACGTCGAGCAGGCGCGCGGCATGCAGCACGATCGGATGGGACGGGGCGGCTTGAGTCTGTCCCACGGCATGCTTGACGAAGAGCAGTAATGGCAGACAAATGGCGGCAAGAGCGAGATTGCGAGTAGTCATATCGCCCGCGATAGTACCACCCGGAATTGAGTCCCTGCCACAGGCTCTGTGATGTCAATCACAAGCCGCAGTAAGACAGATCACACGAAAAGTAGCGCCTGACAGGCGAAACTGAATCAACGCATATGAACGACTTTGGCATCCTGAACACTCGCAAGCGCGCCCTGATCGCCCTCATTCATTCCCTGGTCTTTCTGGGAATCGCGATCCACGGCTTCGCCTCGCCGAAAGCCGGCGTGCTGCTGCGCGGCTCAGGCGAGACAGGCGACTTCGTCCTAATCGGGATCTATTTGACGGTGGCATCCATTCTGGCCTGGCTGGTAACCCTGGCGCGCTGCGCAAGAGAGCGCATGTATTTCGGCCTGTGTACCGGCAGCGCGACTTTGGGTCTGTTGCGCACGATTTTTGGAGACGCCTGTTTGCCCGCCGCCCAGTACCTGCGCGTGATCATGTTGACCTCTGCAGTAGTCGTGGGCACCTGGATTCTTCGTTCCTTCTCGCAACCTGTCGCTGAAGACGTTTTGTCTGACTAGATCTTACCCCAGTGCTAAAGAAAGCCGCCCGGGATCGATCCCGGGCGGCGGCAATTCAGGAGGAGGTCGGCGAGGCTTTCCTCGTCCGAGTTATGACAAGAAGAACTCTTTGGTCAGAGTGGCCCAGTCTTCGTCGGGCATGTGCGCAGTCAGGTCATCGACCGCGACGCCGCCATCCTGCGCCAGTGCGCCCACTGCCATCGGCATTCTGCTGTGCAGCTTGAGCGCGGAAGCTTCGGTCCAGAGCCGCGCCAGCGTGCCTCCCATCAGGTTGCGGAAGTTGATCTTCGAGTCGGGAGCCTGCACGGTCACGAGCCAGCCTTCTCCATAGGGATCTTTGCGGGCCAGTTCCGGATCGTTAATGACCGCTTCATTGATGGCGGTTACCGTGCCCTCGATTGGGGAGACCATGTCTACCGACTTGCCGTCGCGGAAGATGGTCCAAATCTTCTGGCCTTGGCGAACCCAGCGTCCGCGTTGCGGCAGCGCGATGTTGTCCACTCGTCCGACCAGCTTCGAGGCGAAATCGTCGATGCCCACCCGCACCAGCTCGTGACTCTCGCTGAGCGCCCAGGTGTGCCCGGCGTGATAGCGGAGATTCTCTGGAACCTGAAAGCCGGCAACGACTGCCGGAACCACGCGAGCAGCTGATTCGCGATTCGCCATCTGCAGAACGGGCTGCTTCACCAGTTGCTTTTGTCCACGCACGTAATCGATGAGTAAGAAGATTGCGAATGTCAGAAGTACCATGATGACTGTCATAACCCACCTCGCCCTGGAGTTCCCCTTTTACGTCTGGGCCACTCACGCTTTTACTAAGGCAATCGCCGGACCAAACGAAAACGAGGTGCGTGCCGAACGTTGGCGATGACTGCATCTTCAGCGCTTTGAGTGGGATAGCGAGATAACGGATTGCGGCGCGATGCGGCGTGCAAGAAAACACCACATCGATTTGCGATGAAGATCGCAACAGGAAAAAGACATCAATCCAAGCCAGTGGGACACGCAGGCACTCAAACCGGTGTGCAATGAACGACTTGGGCCGATTCCAAATTGTGCTGCAATCCGCATCACTGCGCTGCTGCAAATAACAACGCAGAATGCCGCGATCAGCGCCGCGAAACTCTGTTGACGGGCATCACGCACAGGAGTGATGCGCGTCACGGCTGAGAAAGTCCTAATTGTTGAGAATCTTAGCTGTCTGAAGCTGCTGAATTTCGCGACAGCCTCCGATCTGATGAGGTAAGCAGCTTGTAAGCGGTCCGATTCCCGTCTGCGGTTACGCCGGTAATCGCTCCTTCTTCTTCCTCAATCAGCTCAGGCGTCGGTCGAAAGGATTTCCGGACGGCTCTGGTCAGCTCGAACAGCCATGCCCGGAGAATACTTCATGAGCAAAGCACTCTTATATGATTCCACGGTTTGCATTGGCTGCAAACAATGCGAACAGGCCTGCGCCACGCAGAACAAGCTTCCTTATGACGACACCATCGCCGCAGAAGAAATACAGTCAGACCACAAAATGACTGTCGTGCTCACGCGCGGCGACAAGTTCATGCGCCGCCTGTGCATGAATTGCAACGACCCTTCGTGTGCGTCCGTATGCCCGGTGGGCGCGCTGCAGAAGACTGCGCTCGGCCCGGTCACCTACGACGCCTCAAAATGCATGGGTTGCCGTTACTGCATGGTGGCCTGCCCCTTCAGCGTCCCTAAATATGAATGGGGCAAACTCGTCCCCAAGGTGCAGAAGTGCACCATGTGTCCCGATCGGGTATCTCAGGGGAAGCCGACCGCCTGCGCGGAGATCTGCCCAACGGGCGCCACGAAGTTCGGCGAGCGCGACGAATTGATCGCCGAGGCGCAGAAACGGATCCGCGATAACCCAAACAACTACGTCGGCCACATTTACGGGCTCGAGGAGGTCGGCGGCACATCCGTCCTGTTGCTCTCTGCTGTTCCCTTCGAGACGTTCGGCTATCGCAGCAATCTTTCGAAAGATCCCATGCCCATGCTCACCTACCGGGTCCTGTCGCACATTCCTGACTTCGTTCCTCTGGGTGGGATGGTTCTGGGCGGAATCTGGTGGATCACGCATCGCCGCGAAGAAGTGGCTCTGGCCGAAGGCCGCGCGACACCTGCCATTCCAGCGACCGATCCGAAGACTGCCAACAAGAATGGGAGGAAGCCATAATGGCCCGCACCAACTTTAAGCTCACGTTCTGGAAACTCGTCTTCCTTTTCTTGATGGCCGCCGGGGCTTATGCCACTTTCGTCCGCTTCACCCAGGGCCTCGGTGCCTCGACGCATTTGAGCGATCAGTTCCCGTGGGGCATCTGGATCAGCTTCGACGTGCTCTGCGGCGTGATGCTGGCCGCCGGCGGATTCACTCTAACCGCCGCGGTCCACATTCTCAACATCAAGCGGCTGCACTCCATCATTCGACCGACGATTCTCACGGCATTCCTCGGCTACATCCTGGTGAGCGCAGCGCTAATGTTCGATCTGGGCAAGCCCTATAACATATGGCATCCGTTGATCATGCGGAATCCGCACTCCGTGATGTTCGAGGTGGCGTATTGCGTGATGCTTTACACCACGGTGCTTGCGCTCGAGTTCTCGCCCATCGTGCTGGAGCGCTTTAACCTGCAGAAGCCGTTGAAGGTGGTGCGCGCCATCCTGATTCCGCTGGTGATCTTCGGCGTGATTCTCTCGACATTGCATCAGTCATCACTGGGCACGCTGTATCTCATCGTTCCCGAGAAACTCTATCCGTTGTGGTACACGCCGCTGCTGCCGGTTTTCTTCTTCCTGTCCGCGATTGCGGTGGGGCTGGCAATGACCATCTTCGAATCGTCGTTGAGTTCGAAGCATTTCGGACTGCAACTGGAATTGCCTGTTCTGCAGGAACTCGGCCGTGTTCTAGTGGTCGTGCTGGGGGTCTACGCGATCCTGCGCTTTGAAGATCTGGCGAATCGCGGCGTCCTCAAACTGGCGCTGCATCCGGGATACGAGATGTATCTCTTCTGGTTGGAGATTTCTCTCGCCATCATCCTTCCGCTGGTGCTGCTGGTACAACCTCGAGTGCGATCCAGCGCCAACGGGCTTTATCTGGCCGCGGTGCTTGTGGTTCTCGGGTTCATCACCAATCGCATGAATGTGAGCATCACGGGATTCGAAGGATCCACGGGAGTCCGCTACTTCCCCAAGTGGACTGAATTAGCCGTGACCGGATCGATCATCGCCGCCGGCTTCGCGCTTTTCGGTCTGGCTGTGAAGTATTTGCCAATCTTCCCGAAGGAGGAGCTCGCTCGCGAGCCGGTCACGGAAGAGGCATCCGCGCTGCCCGACATTGCGGCGGTGATGGAGCATGCAGGAGACTGATCTCACTCGCGGCCGCTGGTTGCGTCTGAGTCTCACCCTCAGCGCCAAGCTGAATATCCTTTTGCTTGGCGCCATGGTTGTAATCTTCGCGCTGCTGGGATATTTGACCGTTCGCCTGCACCGCCAGCATCTCGAGCAGAGCACCTTGCTCAGCGCGGAGCGAGTCAGCGACGTCATCAAGCACAGCACGACCGATTACATGCTGGTCAACGATCAGGAGGGCCTGTACCACTCGATCAAAACGACGGCAGCCGAGCCGGGGATGGAGAAGATCCGTATCTTCGACCAGGAAGGCAGAATCACCTATACCACCGACGCAGCCGAACAGAATCACGTGGTCGACAAGACCGCTGAAGCTTGCTACGGGTGCCACGCTCAGTCTCAACCACTGGCGCGGCTGAATCGTCCCGATCGCTTCCGCATTTACCGCAACGCAGCGGGAGCCCGTGTTCTCGGCATCATCACTCCGATTGAGAATCAGCCGGCTTGTTCGAATGCCGAATGCCATGCGCATCCGGCAGAGCAAAAGATCCTTGGTGTGCTCGACACCAATCTTTCCCTGGCGAAGACCGACGTGCAGGTCGCCGAAAGCAGCCGCCGCATGATTGCCTACACCGGCTGCGCCCTGCTGTTGATCGCCTTCCTCAGCTGGTTTTTTGTGTGGCAGGTCGTTGGCCGCCCGGTCAAAGCGCTGGAACGCGGCACCGAGCACCTGGCTGCAGGAGATCTCGGCTATCAGATTGAAGTGCAGTCCAAGGACGAACTCGGAGAACTCGCCCGCTCCTTCAACGGCATGAGCCGCCAGTTGCGAACCGAGCGGAACGAGAACGTTTCATGGACTCACACCCTGGAAGAGCGCGTCGAGCACAAGACGCGGGAACTCAAGCGCGCCCACGAGCACGCGTTGCACACCGAGAAGATGGCTTCGATCGGGAAGATGGCTGCGGTGTTGGCGCATGAGATCAATAATCCGCTTTCAGGCATTCTCACCTACTCGAAACTACTGAGAAAGTGGATTGACCGCGAGGACGGGGGGCAAGCCCACCACCAGGAAATCTGCGACTCCCTCGATCTGATTGCCTCCGAAAGCCGGCGCTGCGGCGACCTCGTCAAGAATCTGCTTACTTTTTCCCGCACCACGCCCATGAACCTGCAGCCCGCGAATCTGAACCAGGTCGTGGACCGTTCGTTGCGGCTGGTGCAACACCAGTTGGATCTCGCGGGAATTCAAGTGCAGCCCCACCTCGATCCCGATCTGCCGCCGGTGCTGTGCGACGCCGCCCAGATCGAGCAGGTGATCCTGGCGCTGGTCATGAACGCTTTGGACGCCATGCCGCAGGGTGGCAATTTGTGGATCGTCACCAGCTTCGGCCATGAGCCCAACCACGTGCGAATCGTGGTACGTGATGACGGCTCCGGCATTCCGCCTGACATCTTGCCGCGCATCTTCGAGCCCTTTCTCACAACTAAGGAAACGGGACGCGGCGTCGGGCTGGGCCTGGCCATCAGCCACAGCATTCTTGACCGTCACAACGGAAACATCGAAGTACAGTCCGAAGCCGGTCACGGCACGACGTTTACCGTAACTCTGCCGTGGGATGCGGATCGCGAGAAGGTCGCGCCGTCCCCGGCCAACGAAATTGCCGCTACCGTTAGCGGGAGGTGAACCAGGTGGAGACACAAGGGAAACTACTCATCGTCGACGATGAACTGAGCGTCCGCGATTCGCTGGGAAAGTGGTTCCGCGAAGAAGGCTATGAGATCGGCATCGCCGAGAGCGCGAGCGATGCGCTCACCCGCATGGCCGAGAATAAATGGGACCTCGCGCTGCTCGACATCAAGATGCGGGGCACCGATGGCATCGAGTTGCAGCGCCGCCTTCATGAGATGGATCCCGACCTGATCGTCATCATGATGACGGGCTATGCGTCGGTGGAAACCGCGGTCACTGCGCTGAAGAACGGCGCTTATGACTATGTCAGCAAGCCGCTCGATCCGGACGAGATTGCGCACTTGGTGAAAAAAGCCCTCGCCCATCGTCGAGCCGAAAAAGAGAACGTTCGTCTGCGCGAAACGGTCGCGGAAATTACCCGTCCCGGCGATCTGGTGGGACAGAGTCCAGCGATGCGCAAAGTGTTTGACGCCATCGAGACGGTCGGCCCCACCGACGCCAATGTGTTGATCACCGGGGAGAGCGGAACAGGAAAAGAGCTAGTCGTACGCGCCATTCATGCTGCCAGCATGCGCCGGTTTCATCCTTTGGTCGCGATTCACTGCGGCGCGCTGACCGAGACGCTACTCGAAAGCGAGCTCTTCGGCCACGAAAAAGGAGCTTTCACCGGAGCGCAATATCGCAAGAAAGGGAAATTTGAAATTGCCGAAGGTGGCACCGTGTTTCTCGACGAAATCGGCGACATCAGCCTGAAGACACAGACTGACCTTCTGCGCGTTCTGCAGGAGCGGGAAATCACGCGCGTGGGGGGCAACCAGGTTATTAAGGTTGATTTCCGCTGCGTCGCCGCCACCAACAAGAATCTCGAGAACATGATTGAAGAGGGCACATTTCGTCCTGATCTGTTTTACCGGCTCAATGTGTTCCGCATCGAATTGCCCGCATTGCGCGAGCGCCGCGAAGACATACCCCCGCTGGTTGAACACTTTGTCCGCAAGTTTGCCCTCGCCATGAACAAGCACGTCACCCGCATCGCACCAGCTGCCATGGATCAGTTGCAGCAGCAACCGTGGATGGGCAATGTGCGCGAACTGGAGAATGCCGTCGAGCGCGCAATGGTCGTGGCGCAGGAGCCAGAGTTGCGGGAGCAGGACTTCATCTTCAAGGCCCAAGCCGCCCAGGCGGCAGCTGCGGCGGGCAAGAGCCTCGACGAAATCGAGAAGGCCCACATCCTTCGGGTTCTCGAAGAATGTGGGGGCAACCAGAGTCGCGCCGCGGAGGTTCTCGACATCGACCGCGTCACGCTTCATCACAAGCTCAAGCGTTATGGTTGGACACGCACTCCGGTGGAAGCTCGAAACTGACGCTCGATGAAGCTGGCCTGAATGAATCTGCTACATCTGCTTCCGGTCGGTAAGGTGGAAATCTCAATGCTGCACGAGTTGCGCGCAGCGATTCCCCAGAGTCTCCACGTGGCCTGCCAGATTCTTCCGTACGAACTCGATCCCACGCCTTCATACCACCCCGAGCGGCAGCAGTATCATTCGTCGGAAATTCTTCAGCGCATGCAGCCGCTCGTGCGTCCCCAGGACTGGCGGTTCCTCGCGATTGCCGACGTCGACCTTTACATCCCCATCCTGAAATATGTTTTCGGAGAAGCCCAACTGGGCGGGCCGTGCGCCGTGGTTTCCGTGCACCGGTTGCGGCAGGAGTTCTATGGGCTTGACCGCGACGACGACGTGCTTCGCCGCCGTCTCGTCAAAGAATCGGTCCACGAAATAGGCCACACTCTCGGGCTCCGCCATTGCCAGGACTACAGCTGCGTCATGGCTTCGTCCCATTCCGTCGAGTGGATCGACCTGCGGGACAGCACGCTGTGCGATTCCTGCCGGTCCCAAGTGGAAGCGAGTCTTTCCCTAGCTGCTAACCAGGCCTAACGCAGGCCGTGTGGCGCGGGCACTCTTCCCTGCGCTTCCGTTATGATCTCTTCGCTGTAGTCTTGTTCACTCCATCGAGGTGACTATGCTGCAGGGCCAGACAGCTCTAGTAACCGGAGCCAGCCGGGGAATTGGGAAGGAAATTGCGCTGGAACTGGCGCGGAATGGCTATCGCGTCGCCGTGAACTATTACGACGATCCAGCGCCTATGGTGGATGCGACGATCGCTGAGATTCGAGCACTGCAAGCGCCAGCGCAAGATGGCGTGCTGGTTGTCGAGGCTGATATCCGATCGAGCAGCCAGGTGACGGCAATGTTCGAGCGCGTAATCAGCACGTTCGGGCGGCTCGATCTGCTGGTCAACAACGCCGGGGTGCAGACCTGGAAGCCGCTCCTCGAAGTGACAGAGGAAGAATGGGACCTGGTCGTCGACACGAACCTCAAAGGCTGCTTCCTGTGCACGCAGCAAGCCGCGCGATACATGAAAGACCACGGCGGCGGGTCGATTGTGAACCTGGGCTCGGGCTGCAACAAGCTGGCATTTCCGTCCTTGGTGGCCTACACCGCGAGCAAGGGCGGAATCGAGATGTTCACCAAAGAAGCCGCAGTCGAGTTGGGCCAGTACAACATCCGCGTGAACTGCCTGGCACCGGGATCGATCGAGTCTGAGCGCACCCGGGCCGAGGATCCCGACTACGCCGGGACATGGTCGAAGTTGACGCCTTTGGGACGGGTGGGAACGGCCGCTGACATCGCACCCACGGTGGTTTTTCTCGCCAGCAAAGGGGCATCGTTCATCAGCGGGCAGACGATCTGGATCGACGGAGGTTTATTCACGAAGGCGCAATGGCCTTACAAGAAGTGATGGGGCCGCGAGGCGCTCACGGCACGAACCCGGCCCTCGTAGTACACTTTCCCGCATGATGCCAAAACATTTCACGACCGTCTTCGTTACTGTCTTCTTAAGCCTGATGATTGGTAGCCTCACGCTCGCGCAGGCCGCCTCAAAAAATAAGCCAGGCGTTCAGGAAAAACCTTTTGGCACGCAGGATGGGAGGCCCGTCACCTTGTACACGCTCACCAACGCAAACGGTGTCGAAGTCGACACCATGAATTATGGCGGCATCATTCTTTCGATCCGCGTGCCTGATCGCAAAGGCCAGTTCGCCGATGTAGTCCTCGGCCACGAGTCTCTCGAAGGCTACGTTCCGAATCCGCCATACATTGGCGCCATCGTCGGACGTTATGCCAACCGCATCGCCAATGGCACCTTCAAGCTGGACGGCAAGACTTATACCTTGCCGAAGAACGACGGCCCTAATACTCTGCACGGCGGTACCGACAAGACTTTCAACAAAGTTGTCTGGGACGGCGAAGCCCTGAAGGGCAAGTCTGGCGTCTCCTACACTTACCTCAGCAAAGACGGCGACGACGGCTTCCCTGGCAATCTGAAGCTCCGAGTGACTTATACGCTGACCGACGGCAACGAACTGGTCATCGACTACGAAGCCACCACCGACAAGACCACGGTCCTCAATGTGAGCCAACACAGTTATTTCAACCTGGCGGGAGAAGGCACAGGCGACATTCTGAATCACGAACTCATGCTCAATGCCGACCGCTTCACCCCGGTCGACAAGAATCTCATCCCGACGGGCGAACTGCGTCCCGTTAAAGGGACGCCGATGGACTTCACTACTTCTACGCGGGTGGGTGCCCGCATCGACGACAACTATGAGCAGCTGGTCCTCGGCCATGGCTACGACCACAACTGGGTCATCAACCGCAAAAGCGACGGACTCACCCTGGCGGCGCGGGTGTACGAACCCACGAGCGGCCGCGTGCTCGAAGTTTCAACTACGCAGCCCGGAGTGCAGTTCTATACAGGGAATTTTCTGGATGGCACCGTCACCGGGAAGCAAGGTCACGTCTACAAGCGGCGCTATGGCCTCTGCCTGGAGACGCAGCATTTCCCGGACTCGCCCAATCATCCGGATTTTCCGAGCACGACTCTGAAGCCGGGGGAGACGTTCAAATCGAAGACGGTGTTTAAGTTCTCGACGAAATAGGGTCGGAGCTGCTTATTTCGCTGGAGTTGCCTGCGCCACCACGGCCGCCACCGGAATCTCCAGCGTTCCGGCTTTACTCGAGCCCTGATCGTAGACGCCGGAGCGCAGGTAGACAGCCGCCGCCGGGACGTCGATCTCGAGGCTAAAGGAAACGCCTCTTGCCTGCGCGACGGCGTAGCGATCCGGCGGCAATGTCAGGTCCAGCATCCGGACCATCCAATTCAGAGGCTTGCCGTCGCGGTCGTAGCCAAGAAGCGTCACTTCGAGGTTGCCGTGGCGAACGCCATCGGGACCAGGCTCGAGCGTGAGAGGATCGGCTGTGACGTTGAAACTCACGCTGTAGCGGGTAGCCGGCCCTTTCATATTCTCGTTGTCGCCCGCGCGCTGGGCACCGGGCGCCGGTTGCGGGCTCGCAGGCAGCACACGCATCGAATATACAATCGCGGTCGAATCCGGAGTACCGTGGTCCATCAGAGGCCGCAGCGGATCACCCGTCAGCTTCGACTGCGCCGGCGGCATGAATCTGTCGTTGGTGGCGTAATAGCTCCGGCGATAAGACAGGTGATAGTTTCCTCCCGCCACCTTCGCTTCGATGTGGCGCAACCTGCCGTCCATGTTCTTGTTCGTCGGTGAATAAGTGATCGTGTAGTAGTGAGTGCCGTGGCTGAGAACGCGGTCCAGGGCGTCGTTCAGGCCGTTGGTGTTGTAGAAAGCTTCGCCACCCGTATCCCTCGCCCACTCGTCCATCGCCGTGAAAGTGGCGTTTCGCTCCTGACCTCCGGCTCGCAGATTGCTCACCTGGTACTGGGTCATCTGCTGTTCGGCCGCCACGCCGGCAACCTTTGGACCCTGCGGTCCACTGAAGTCATATTGGCGGTCCACGGCAAGGCCTTCCGCACCGATGGGATAGATTGCAACTTGCGAGCCAGCCAACAGATTCGCCGTCTTCTCAATTTCTTTCTGATACTGCCGCATAGTATCCCCGGCCCCGTCCTCAAAAATACTGATCGGAAAGGAACCCGAGAACCAGATCACATTCTTGCGTCCTGGAATTGCTTGCAGATAACGGGCGAGTTGCTGCATCGCTTCCAGCGTGATGTGAACGCGCATGTCGGTCTGAGATGACGTATTCTCCTGCTGAAACTCCCGGAGTGCACTGGCGGACGCCTGTATCTGAGCCGATCCCGTCGTTGCCGCCATTTCTGCCATCTGGGAGACCAGCCGCTGGTTAACATCCGCTTCGGTGCTGGTTTGCAACAGCGGAGACAATTGCGGATTGCCCGCCGACTTCTCGCCGTTCACGGCCGCCATCAGCACTGCCGGATCCCCGGTGAAGCCCTGAACGAAGTGCAGACGAGTACCCAAAGCAAAAATCGCAAGTCGCGTGCCCGGACGGACTCCCTTGATGTACTTGATCATTTGGGCGTGCACGAAGCTCTGATCGGTCATCTGGGTATTCAATGCATCGAGCAGTAGCATGTTCGCCGCGTCACCGGCTTTGGCCAGCGGAAGGTTGGAAAAAGTATTCGGCGGTAGCTTGGCTTGGAGGGCCGACATATCGGGCAGCCCTGCGTGTTCATCGAACGAGGTTACAACCTGCGGATGACCATCCTCGAAAATCTGAAATTGGTCTCTGGGCAAACCAGTAACCGGCTCATCTTTTGCGTTCGTAACCACTACGTCCACCAGAACCCTGCGCACATTGGCTCGGAAGGTCGGCTGTTGGCCGGAGGAATCGGGATTGGAAGTTTGAGGGCAAACCGGAAAAGCTGAAAGCAGAACTATACCGAGCAGGCAACCGCGGGACGCAGCCATGGCGAGCCTCCTCTGAACAGAGCAGCCTATCACGAATGCGGGACTTGCTCTGTAGAAGGCTGTATAGACTTGTATAGAAGTGTGCCTACCGTGCTGGAATAGGAATGAACAGCAGTCCCGAAGGCCTCACTCGCCGCGCAGTTCTTCCACCAGCGCCTTCTCGACTCGCTTGCAGTGATCGGCCTGTAGCTTCTTCCCGCCCGAGGTCAGATAAAAGGTATCGATTGCCATCTGGCCCTCGGTATCGATTAGGGCGATCTCGATATTGCACTCCTGATCTGACAGGCATGACGCGATCCGATGCAGCAGCCGCGGGCGGTCTTGCGTGATCACCTGCACTAGAGTACTGGTCGACGAGGACGAATCGTCAAAGTCAATCTTCGTTTCAACCTTCACCTTTGCGATTGCGCCCTTCTCCGAACGCTGGCGGTCGCGGAGCATCTTCTCCAGATCGGCCTCGCCCAACAGCACATCGGTGACACTCCGCTTGAAGCGCTCCCACTCCGAAAGATTCAACTCCAGGGTTCGAAAGCGATCGGTGAAATAGAGGGTATCCACGACGGTTCCTGCCTCATTCGAGAAAGCGTTCGCCTTCACAATGTTCATTCCCCATGCCGCGAGCACGCCGGACAGCTTGGCGAACAGAAACGGGCGATCTCTCGTCACCAGAGTCAACTCATACCAGTGCCGCCCGCGTTTCAAATCAACCTGCACCGGATCTTCGCCGAGCTCGTCGGCCATCCCCATGTGCCGCATGACTTCTTCCGCGGTATGCACCAGCAAATACCGTTGCGGGAAACCCTCGAGAAATTCTTTGAATTTGCTGCTGGTCACTGGCGCCAGCGACCGCAACCGCGCCAGCTTTTCATCGTTCACGTCTGCATGCACGCGTTGATCGGCACTGCGGTTCAAGTAATTCTCGGCGCCCATGTAGAGCTGCCACACGTTCTCGGCCTTCCATGGCGTCAGCGCCTCCGGATTCACGGCCTTGATGTCGGCGTATGTCATCAATGCGAGCATCTTCAGTCGTTCGGGTGTTCCCATCTTTTCGGCGAACGCCGCCACTGTCTCCGGATTGAAAATGTCCCGGCGCAGTGCCGCCGACAATTCCAGGTGGCTCGCAATCAGAAACAGCACTTCTTCCCGCTCTTCGGGGTCCATGTCTAGCCGGTCCATGGCGCGATTCGCAATCTCAAGGCTGGCTTCGACGTGATTGCCGCCGGCGACGCCCTTGCCCGTGTCGTGCAGCAATAACGCCAGGTATAGCAGTTCCGGATCCTCAAGTTCGCCCAGCAGCTCCGCGTAGCGCTTGTCCCACTCCGACTGGGACTGCTTCAAGCGGTGGAGGCTTTCGATCGCCAGAAACGAATGCTCGTCCACCGTGAAGCGATGATAGAAATCCCGTACGACAAGTGAATCGATGAGCTTGAGTTCGGGCAAAAGCAGGGTTAACAGGCGCAGGGATTGCATGGCGCGCAGTGCGTCCGCGGCATGCGGTTGCAGCAGGGTCTCCTGCAAGTACAGCCACAACTCCGCTCCCCGGGGCGGCATCGACGCCAAGGCCGGAAGCGCCTGTTCGATGCGGTACTCGGTGGTCGCGCTCAACTTCAGCCCGTGGTGCGCCATGAAATGGAACAGCCGCAGCAGCACTTCAGGATCCTGTAACGCCGACGGCTGCTGCAGAAAGATGAGGCCATCCACGACGGAAAAATCCGGCGTCGTCAGCCGGGAGCGCCAGCTCTGCACCTGCCGGTAGAGCGCCGACCAGGCTTCCGGGATCTCTTCCAGAAGTTGCGTGACGGTCCGCTGCACGGCGCGGGCGTGCCCGAAATAAATCCGCATCCAGTCGGCAGCAGAAAGCTCCGCAGCATCGGCGGCCCCGATCTTCCGCGCTGCCGCTTCGTCCTGCGCCTCCCAGCTCAGCGCGTTGTCATCGCGCCCGTGGCGGAAGTGCAGGAAACAACGCGCCGACATCAGAAAGTCCAGCGCCGCATCGAGTTGTTTGCGCACTGGAGCCCGCAAGGAACTGGCATCGGGCCAGTCGTGGAGCTTGTCCATCGCAGAAATCAGAGCGAGCCAACTGGCGACGTTGCAGTCGCGCAAGCCGCCGGGTGCCTCTTTCAGATTCGGCTCCAGATGATACAGCGTCATTCCGTATTTCCCATGACGCTCGCGGGTGACCTCCGCCAGCCCCTGCAGCAGAGCCTTGGATTCGCGCATCACGAGTTTGGGAACGACTTTGTCGTGCAGGCGCCGGAATAAATCGTGATCGCCCGCGAGGTAGCGGCAGTCGAGAAGAGAAATCGTGAATTCAGTATTGTTGGGATCGTAGCGATCGCATTCGCTAAGTGTCCGTGAGGCCGGGCTCAGCTTCATCCGCAGGTCCCACAGTTCCTGAGAAAAACGGCGGACGGGATCTTTAAAGGTTTTCTCCGCCTCACGATCCCCAAAGAGAAAGAGCAGATCGATGTCGGAGTAGGGGAACATCCATCCCCGTCCGAATCCTCCGGTAGCGACCAGAGCGAAGTTGGCGGGCTTGGCTGGGTCGGGAGATACGATGTCGCGCCACAGTCGCGCGAGAATGTCTTCCACCAGCCGTGTGCGTTGTGCCACGGCGGCTCGCCCGTCCCCGGAGACGTCGAACTCCCGCTGAATGCGCGCCGATTCGTCGCTGAGAGATCCCCGCAGTTCGCTGATCAATGAGGACGCTGCCATCATGAAAGTAATTCACCCCGCGGTGGGGAAGGCCACTTCGACTACTGCCCTTCAGATGCTTCCGGTTGGCGTCCCAGCCGTTCTCGTTCTCGCGCGTGCGCGGAAACCCGCGTGCAGCGCGGACTACAGAGCGCCTTCGCCGCGCTCGTCATTGCGGATGCGTATCGCCTCGTCCACGCGCGACAGAAAAATCTTGCCATCACCGATCTTGCCGGTGCGGGCCGCTCCCAGAATCGCCTGCACCGCCTTCTCGACCAAGGCGTCGGCCAGCACCATTTCGAGCTTCGTCTTGGGGATCAGGTCAACGCTATACTCCCGCCCGCGGTAGACCTCCGTATGTCCCTTTTGACGTCCGTGGCCTCGCACCTCGAGGACCGTCATACCTTCGACGCCGATTTCCTGCAGCGCAGTTTTGACCGCTTCCAGCTTGGAGTTTTGAATGACCGCCTCGATCTTCGTCATAATTTCATTAGGTCCTGTTCTGCGTACCTGAACATTGTCGCGGCGTCCAAGTGCTCAGCCAACTCTGTCTGACCTCTACGCCGACGCTTCCCAATAATATCCCTCTTCTCCGTGTTGGGAGAGATCCAGTCCCTGCACCTCTTCCTCTTCTGAAACTCGCAAGCCGATGGTCACATCCACCACTTTCAAGATCGCCAGCGTTCCCACAATGCCCAGAACCCACGCAATTCCCACGCCCACCAATTGGTTCAACAGTTGATGTGCGTTCCCTTCGAACAAGCCGGAGGGCAGAACGTTCCCCCGGGAATCTTTAAAGATCGGATTGACCGCGCTGACCGCAAAAACCCCGGTCAGCAGCGCTCCCAACGTTCCCCCAGCGCCATGCACTCCAAATGCATCCAGCGAATCGTCGTAGCCGAATTTCGCCTTCACCTTGGCCACCATCCAGTAGCAGAAGGCGCCGGCGATCAACCCGATTGCCAGGGCGGGCATCGGTTTCACGAACCCTGAGGCGGGAGTAATCGCCACGAGTCCGGCCACCGCCCCGGAGATTCCCCCCAGCACGCTGGGCTTGCCGTTGCGAATCCATTCGGCTGCCGCCCATCCAATCGCCGCGGCGGCGGCTGCAAAATGCGTCGCTACAAAGGCGCTCGTCGCCAGACTTCCAGCTGCCAGCGCGCTCCCGGCGTTGAATCCAAACCATCCCACCCACAGCAGGCATGCACCGATGAAGCTCAGCACGACGCTATGCGGCGGCATTTGATCTTTCGGATACCCCACACGCTTCCCCAGGTACAGCGCGCACACCAGCGCCGAAACTCCCGAAGTAACGTGCACTACGGTCCCACCGGCAAAATCCAGCGTCGGGAATCGCCCACCGAGCGGGGCATTCAGTAGTCCACCCTTACCCCACACCATGTGCGCCATCGGGTCATAGACGATGACCGACCACAAAACCGTGAATACCAGCATGGCGCTGAATTTCATGCGCTCCGCAAACGCTCCGGCAATCAGCGCCGGAGTGATGATGGCAAACATCAACTGGTAGACCATGAAGGTCTGCGCTGGAATCGTTGGAGCATAATCCGCGTCCGGCGCCGCCCCCACGCCCCTCAGGAATATGTTGTGCAGCCCACCCATAAAGCTGTTGCCCGGACCAAACGATAAGCTGTAGCTAAACAGCCCCCACAGCACGGTTATGACCGCCATCAGAACGAAGCTCTGCATCATGGTTCCGAGCACGTTTTTCTTGCGCACCAACCCGCCATAAAACAACGCCAGCCCAGGTCCGGTCATCATCAGCACCAGCGCCGAACTGGTCAGCATCCAGGCGTTGTCGGCTGAACTCTTCGCGTCGGCGGCTTGTTGCTCGAGCCGGGCGAGGCGAGAACTCAGATCTGTCGCCGGACTCGGCGTCGTGGCTGAGTTCTGGGCGGCAACAAACGGTACCAGCGTTAAGAACATCAGGGCCGTTGCAAGCCCCCCTACCAAACTTCCCCTGATCGACACTGTCACCTTGTTCCTATACGAAGATCGACGCGGCGAGGCGCCGCAACCCGGACCGCCTCACTGTACCGTCCATGGCAGATTCACGGAAATCGAAACTATTTATCGTGCCTATCAGGTTTTGTTATTGATTCCGCTCAAAACTCGCGCCGTGGAGGCTGATTTGAAAAGTGAGTTCGAATTGCAGGGGCTTGAAAACCGGCACCCGAGATTCCTACAGTGTTTCCCGGATGGCGCGTACGTATAAGCCCGGAGACAATTGACTCAATCTCTCTTCACAGGTTTATGTCGAGAGTGGGTGAACGGTGTGCGAAACCGCAGTGGAGGGTCAACGTGTCGAGTGAAGGGTCCAAGGCAAGCACTACGCTCCCAGGTAGGGTCGAAAAGGTAATTCATCCTCATCCCAGTTCGGGTGAACCGGAGAAAGCTCAGATCGCCGTCGAGGGGGCAGATCACCTCTATCGAGAGATCCGTGTTCCAAATCGTCTCACCGATGCGAACGGAAAAAAGGTAAAGCTTCAAGAAGGAGCCGAGGTCGAAGTCAAGATCGAAGCGGAACCCGTAGTCACCAAGGCGGTCCCGCATCATGATGACAGCATAAGTCCGAGGCCATGATTTCGCCTCCGAGGCAGGCGCCTGAAGCGATCATGGCATCGACTATTTGGGCGGCTTTGGTTCCTCGGGAGGCTTCGTGAACTTCGCATCGTCCACCGGGACGTTCTGCTTGACCTCACTCAGCTGAATCGTAAACCGCCCGCTGGGCCGGGCCAGCGTCCAGCGGTATGGAATCTTCACTCCGTTCGTCTCACGGTAGTCCGCATAATCGATTTGCGTTGGAAGCCAGCCCAGCGCGGTTTCTCCGTAGCGCACCAGCCTCACCAGCAATCCTGATTGCTGATCAAAATAAAGCTGGATGGGAGGCTTTCCATCACGCTGGCCCACCACAAGATAAGCTTCACGGTCGCCGACCTTCTCCGTACCCAGCAGCCGCAGCTCGCTGAACATTGACTTGAGATGTGTAGCCAGGTGCAAATCCGCATCGATCGATGCCGCATCCAGCTCACTTCCTTGCATCGGGCGCGCCCCGCGCCGGCCGGGAGCCGCCATCCATCCCTCGTGTCCATTAAAGGCGGTTACACTGTCGCCCTCCGGCATGTGCGTGAACGATATACGCTGGTCCGGATCCTTTGAGTAGATATCGATCGGCAGCGATTTGCCGCCAAAATCGATTGTTCCCTTCATGACCCGTGTGGTCACCTTGTCGATGGCCGCCGCGCCGCCAGCCGCCTGCACGTATTTATCGAGCAACTGATCTGGCGATGGCCCGGCGTTTTCTTTCGCTTCGGCGGCCTTTGGCGCGCCCATGGGCTCCTTGGGTTCCTCGGTCATCACCGCCGGTATCGGCTGAGGCTTCACACTGCCGCGATGGCACGAATTACACGTCACTGCACGGTGTCCGTCGAAATTGTCCTTATTGATGGCGAACATCATCTCCATCATCTTGCGCGCGATCTGCTTGGGCTTCTTGTCGTCTTTTTCAAACGCGCCCTGCACGTGACAGAAGTCGCACTGGACTCCGAGCGAGGCCGCGACGAATTGCATCGTCGGGAAGAGTTCCTCGGCAGGAATTCCCTTGAGTACCTGGATGTTTTTGAACTGCTCCTCGGCTTTCTTTCCTGCCGGGTTCATAACCTGCCCCGGAGCCGGAGAGTGCGCAGCCGTGCTCGACTGCGTCTTCGCGGTCGCGATCATGAGTCCCGATGCCAGAACGAAAACGATCACTGCCAGGACGTCTACGCGCTTTGCATTCATTAAAAGTTTGGCCTCGATTTGAATCTAAGAGTCTAACAATGCTGAGGGCTCGTCAGCCAGTAATCCCAGCTCCATTATTTCTCATTTCTGCTCGGGCTTCTCGTCGGTATGTCGCACGAAGAATTTCCACTTATCCATCCCCGCCGGCACGGCAACGTCGAAAAATCCCACCATCATTTCGTCGGATGTCTGATCGCCCCACGTCACAGTCTTCGTCGGATCGGGATTGTGCGGATTGTTCTTCGAATTGTCGTACCAGGCTATCGCCCGCAGGCGAGTTCCAGCTTTCAACGGACGCGGCTCGGCCAGCCGGTAACTCAACTGCCAGTGAAAGTGATAATTCACCCGCAGCAGCACTTCCACGCTGCCGTCGTCGTGGACAATGTCGTACTCAAACCTTTTCCCGCGCAGATGCATGTGCGGAAACAGGCTGAGCAGCGTCGCATCATTCGGCAGCGTCCCCTGCACTTCTACGCGAAAGTCATCGGCGCCCGGCGGAATGATCAGCGCATGATTGTTCAGCTGCAGCGTGATCACCCTCTGCTTCGGTGGCGCCTTCGCGAACACTAGCCCGATGCTGGTCTGATCCTGATCCGCCGCACCATTCGTCGTGTAGTGCATCTGGAACACGAGGTCCGATCCCGCCGGAACAAACTTCGCCATTCCGTCCGGCCACTCATCGGGCGAACTACCCGGCGCATACACAAGCAGCAGGTCACTGGTGGTCTCATGCGCTTCCCGCCGCTCCAGCGGATCGTTCAACGTCGATGCCGTGAACGGCTCGCCCACCGGCGCATGCCGCAGCCACGGCGAGTCCGGCGGACGAATATAAACGACCGCATGATGCACATGCGCGGGACCGCCCGGCCGAAACTCTGACATCTGCACCCAGCGGTCCTCCGCAAAATGGGTCGGCACAATCTCGTAGGTGTACTCAACCTCACCGTGCGCGGGAATCTGCACGGCCTTCGGCATCTTCACTACCAGATCAGGTTGGGGAATGTTCCAGCCTTCCGACCACTTCCGCGGTGCGGGCGCGTCGTGCGCATCCCCAGCAGGCGCACCAGACTCGGCCCACGCGACCAGGGTCGCAATCTGCTGTGGAGTCAGTGAAACGTCGTTGAAGAAATGCCCGAAGCGCGGATCGGCAAACCACGGCGGCATCATCTTCATCTCAACCGCATGCGCCATCGCCCCAGCCCACGGCCGCGTCTGCTCGTAAGTCACCAGCGGCATGGGTGCGACCTCCCCTGTACGATGGCAACTTTGGCAATGATCCTGCAAGATGGGCAGGACATCCTTATAAAAAGTATTCGCGGCAGGTCCCCCCGGGTTTGGCGAAGCGGCCCCACCCAGAACGATCCACAATCCGATGAAGCCGAGCATGCCAACCGCGTTGCGAACCATGCTGTGATTCTACAGTCTCAGGTTTCTCCTCTGTGTCCTCCGTGTCCTCTGCAGTCAAGCCCTCTCGCGACCCGCAATCACAGCACCCGCCCCGAAAAAGTGCTACATTCAAGAATTCATGTCAGCCCCTAATTCCCGCTTCGTTCACGCCTGCAAGTCTCAGCCCGTCGATCGCACGCCTGTCTGGTTCATGCGCCAGGCCGGACGCTACATGCCCGAATATCGCGCGGTCCGCAAGCAGCACTCTCTTCTAGAAATCTGCAAGAAGCCTGCGCTCGCCGCCGAAGTTACTATTACGGCTGCGGAAATTCTCGGCATCGACGCCGCCATCATCTTCGCCGACCTCCTGCTACCGCTCGATGTCATGGGCCTGCCTTTTCACTTTTCAGCAGGAGAAGGCCCGGTCATCGAGAAGCCCCTGCGCAGCAAAGAAGACATCGCGAACCTGCGCACCGACCGCGCCGCCGAGCTCGGTTATGTTTCTGAAGCCGTGGCTCTCGTCGCGAAGCATTTCGGCGACCGCCTGCCGGTGATCGGATTCTGCGGCGCTCCTTTCACTCTCGCCAGCTACATGATCGAAGGTGGAGGGTCACGCAACTACATCCACGCTAAAAAGATGATGTACAACTCCCCTGCCGAGTGGGACGCGCTCATGCGCAAGCTGGTCGCCGTCACTGCTGCGTATTCCGCCGATCAGGTCCGTGCCGGAGCCGACGTCATTCAGATATTCGACAGTTGGGTCGGATGCCTCAGCGTGGAAGATTATCGACGCTACGTACTGCCCCACGTCACGGGCATGGTGAAGCAGTTGCAGAAAACCGGAGTGCCCATTATTTATTTCGGCACCGACAGCGCGACGCTGCTTCCGGCGATGAAAGAAACCGGAGCCGACGTCATCGGACTCGACTGGCGCATTCCGCTCGATGAAGGGTGGGCGCGCCTCGATCACCAGTGCGCAGTGCAGGGAAATCTCGATCCCGTCCTTCTCTTCGCCGATTGGAAGGAATTGGAGTCGCGCGCAGAGGACATTCTTCGCCGTGCCGCCGGACGCCCTGGCCACATCTTCAATCTTGGCCACGGCATTCTTCCAGAGACGCCCGTCGACAATGTGAAGAATCTGGCACGCTTGGTGCAAGAATATTCTGCCCCGGTTTCTGGAAGTCGAAAACCGAAAGCCGGAAGCCCCGGTTCATGACCCGCATCGCCATCATCGGGGGAGGCATCTCCGGCCTTTCCGCCGCCTTTGAACTCGAGGAACTTCGCCGTAGCGCGAGCGCCAACGTGGAGTACGTCCTCTACGAGGCATCTCCCCGCCTCGGTGGCGTACTCCGCACCGAATATATCGACGGTTGTGTCGTCGAGGCCGGCCCCGATTCTTTCATCACTGAAAAACCGTGGGCTGCCGATCTCAGCCGCGCGTTGGGCCTACGTGATCAACTCATCGGCTCCAACGACGCCGACCGCAAGACTTATATCCTGACCAAGCGCCGCCTCGTCGTCATGCCCGACGGCCTAATGTTTATGGTCCCGACCAAAATTCTGCCAACGGGCCTCTCGCCGCTGTTTTCATGGAAGGCAAAGCTGCGGATGACGCAGGAACTGTTCCATCCGCCGCGCGCCGTCGATCACGACGAGTCCGTCGCGGCCTTCGTGGAACGTCATTATGGCGCTGAGATGGTTGACCGCCTCGCTGATCCATTGCTCTCCGGCGTCTACGGTGGAGAAGCGGCCAACCTCAGCGTCCGCGCAGTTCTTCCGCGCTTTGCGGAAATGGAACGCACGCACGGCAGCCTGGGCCGCGCCATGCTCGCCGCGCGCAAGAAAACCTCAGCCGGACCAAGCAGGCCCGCGCCACCGCTCTTCACTTCTCTGAAGAATGGAATGCAACACCTGGCCGAGACCGTAGTCTCGCGACTTACACCAAGTGCGCTGCTGACCAACGCGCCGGTGCAAGCCCTGCAACGCGAAGCGGGGAGTTGGGTCGTTTCGGCCGGCATGCAATCCGACGAATTCGATTCGGTCATCCTCGCCTTACCTGCGCCCGCGGCCGCTCAAGTGCTTCGCATCGTTAGTCCTGAGCTTTCCGCCGAACTCGGCGCGATTCAATACAGCTCTTCCATCACGGTAGGCCTGGGCTATGATCGCGATGTTCGGCAGTCCCTTCCGCCCGGCTTCGGATTCCTCGTCCCTCGCAGCGAAGGAAAGAAACTGCTGGCCGCGACGTTCGTGCACAACAAGTTCCCGCACCGCGCCCCGGACGACCGTGCCCTGCTGCGTTGTTTTTTCGCGGGAAGCAATGCGGCAGACGTCTGGCCGCTTGCCGACAGTCAGATCATCAGCATCGTGCGGAATGAATTGCAACAGATTCTTGGCCTGCGTGCCGGCCCACTCTTCGCGCGCGTCTACAAGTGGAAATCGGCCATGGCGCAATACGGCGTGGGACATCTCGAACGGCTCGACCGCATGGAACGCATCCGCCAGCAACTACCTGGTCTAGCGCTCGCTGGCAATGCCTACCGTGGGATTGGTGTCCCCGATTGCGTCCGCTCCGGCCGCGAGGCGGCAAAGGCCCTCGTAGAAACGTAGATCACGTGGAGACAGCCGCCGCGGCTGTCTTGAATTCGCGGGTGCTACACGCTCACCTGCGATTCCGGCACTGCAGCCTTCTCAAACAGAACTTCGGGAACCCGCCTCTCCTTGCGACCAAATACCGCCTCCACCACTAGCTTGAAAATTGTATGCCGATTCTCCATCACTACTTTCACCCAGGCCAGCTTCCCCAACATGGGGAAATAGATTCCGCGGAAACAGATCCGCGCCAGGAAAATGTTGATGCGATACCCCAGCGGCTGGTCGTCCAGCGAATCGACGGCCTGGGCCAACGCCTCTGGGCTGTAGGCATGCGCCCATCCATATTTCACTTCGGCGTGCGCCTCTTCAATGCTCATCTTCAGCGGCGTGTGCGCCATTGCGAACGGGATGAAC
Source organism: uncultured Acidobacteriaceae bacterium (assembly GCA_963706645.1). Classification (GTDB taxonomy): domain Bacteria; phylum Acidobacteriota; class Terriglobia; order Terriglobales; family Acidobacteriaceae; genus Sulfotelmatobacter. The sequence goes on along the minus strand of CAVPNR010000024.1, from coordinate 196,213 downwards.
TCCTGCCAGTGCTTTACGCGCGTCAGCCGCCCTGCAGCTTCCAGCCGCTTGTAGAGAGGCGTTGCGGGCAACGGAGTCAGCAGGCCAAAAATGGGCAGCCCCGGCGGCCACGTGCGTACCTGCGACAACGTGCGTTCCGCCACGCCGGTCGTGTCATTGTCCATGCCGAAAATAAACGACGTGATCGCGTACACGTTGCGCTTCGCCAATCGCTCCAGCACTTCGGCATATTCCCCGGGCTTGTTGAATCCTTTGTTCACGTCTTTCAAGTTCGCCGGATCGATCGACTCCATGCCAATGAACACCCACTTGCCCCCGGAAGCCGCGATCAGATCCACCAGTTCTTCGTCGCGCAACAGGTTCGCGCTGATCTGAGCCACCCAGTGCACCTGCGCTCCGGCAGCAATAATGTCGCGCAGCAAAGACTTCGTGCGCTTCACGTTGATGGCGAAGTTGTCGTCAATGAAGAACACAGCCATCTGTCCTTTTTCTTTCCGCGCGCGCGCCTTCAGGAGCAGCAATTCATTCACCACGCTCTCGTTGGTGCGGAAACGAATCGAGTCGCCGAAGAATCCCGTCACCGTACAGAACTCGCAGCCATAGGGACACCCTCTCCCCGACTCGACGGGGATAATGCGAAACGTCCCCCAGCCTTCTCCGACTTTTTGCAACATCGCCTTCGCGGCTTGCGGCACAAGATTGAATTGCTCAAGATCGATCGACTGCCACGGAATTACCGGATACTCCTTCAGTGACGGTTTGCGTTCTTTGCCCGCCTCATCGACTGGCGTATAGATTTCCTTGAGTTCGCCGTGGACGGCATCGTTCACGATTTGCGGCCAGGTTTCATCGGCCTCGCCCAGAGCCACGGCATCCGCATGGCGTGGTCCGCCGTCGCGTCCCAAAGCCTCGTCGGCCAATTCGGTGACGTGCGGCCCGCCCATCACCACCTTCACGCCCGTTGCCCGAATCGCATCAGCGATGCGGTAGGCCTTCGCGATCATGCGCGTCATTGCTCCGATGCCGACCAAATCGATCTTCTCGTCGCGGACATATTGCGCAATCTGCGCTTCGTCCATGGGCTTGGCATTGCCGTCAATCAGCAGCACCTCATGTCCGGGAGGGGTCAGTGACTGGAGGAGAAACATCCAGAGGTGCGGCATGAAATTGCGAGTTACACCATTGTCAGGGTTATACAGAAGAATTCGCATGACGGCTCCCTTCGAAAGCAACGTACGTTACCAAACGTACAAACATGCTTCACCGCACGGAAGCGTCACGAGCGATGCCAAGAATTGGCAAAATCTACATATTTTTCATGATTAGATTTGGGTGGAATGTGAACCCAAAGAATTGTACACCCGCGGTGCAAAATTCGGGGTTTCGCTTACTTGTGAGATGCTCGTCAAGTCGGCAAAGATGTCTCAGCTACTGCTTAAGCCGGGATTGTCGCCTTTTTTTGCGCGTGCTTCCGACGCAGGCACGCCACGACCAGCCGTATTTCCTCATACGTTATTTCCGGAGGAAGCGTTTCTTTCAGCGGCTTGAGACGCTGCAATCCTTCCACGTCCAGGCTTGCGCAAGCAGCCTCGATCACAGCGAGCTTGTTGCGATCAATCCATTCGGGACGAAATTCCAGTTCGCCTTTCTCCACCAAACTGGCAACCGCGTTCACCACCGTCGCGATCTGCCGGCCGCGAATCTGGGCGATCTCCGCGAATGTCTTGCCCTCTGTGAGCAGTTGCAAGGTTTCCAGCGCTGGCGCCGTCTTCATTGCAAGCGGCGCGGAAGCACGTGCCCCTTCGCGATATTGCCGCAGCGCCGAGAGAATGGCTTGCCCGTAGAGGTCCGCTTTTCGCTCACCGATGCCCGTGATGTTCAAGAGCTCCGCAATCGAGTTCGGCTTCGAGCGGCAAATCTCATCCAGTGAAGTGTCGTGCAGCACCACGTAGGCCGGCGTTCCCTTTTCTTTGGCGGTCGTACGGCGCCACTCGCGCAGATACTCGCGCAATCCCTGATCGGCATCCGCCACCGGACTCGCTTTGCTGACTCCCGCGCTCGAAACCGCCCGGCGCACAACCGCGCGGGTCATGGACTCAGTCAACCACTCGGGCGCGGCCCCGCAAATGTCGCAGCCTCCACAGGACGTCCACTTTGGAGTTTCCCCAAAGTGCGTGCAGATCTGGCGGTGACGGCATTTCCCGGCTTCGGCAAACGCACGAATCGTCCGATACCGATCCCAGGCGCGCTCGCGTTCTTCCGGATCCAGAATCTGATTGGCAAAGTAGCCGAGTAGACCTGCGTCTTGTTTGCGCCACAGCAGAATGCAGTCGGCGGGTTTGCCATCGCGCCCTGCACGGCCAGCCTCCTGATAAAACTGTTCTACCGACTTCGGCAGCGCCAGATGAATGACGGCGCGCACCGTTGCCTTGTTGATTCCCAGACCAAACGCGATCGTGCCCACGAGCACGCGTACTTCATCCGACATCCAACGTTCCTGGTTGCGGCGGCGGTCGCCGGCATCCATCTTGGCGTGATAGCCAACGGCGGCAATTCCCTGGTCTTCGAGAAAGTCCACCATCTCTTCCACCTTGGTGATGGTGGGCGAATACACGATTACATTGCCTTCGTCGTAGTGGCGCAAGGCAGTCACCAGCAGGGCCGTGTGCTCGACGCTCTCACATTGCCGGACCAGATACCGCAGGTTCGGGCGATGAAAGCTGGCAATGTACTTAACGGGACTGCGCAACTGAAGCTGCGCCAGAATGTCGTGGCGCACATGGCGGGTCGCGCTCGCCGTGAATGCTGCGATCGGACGATCGGGAAACTTTCCGCGCAAGCTGCTCAGCTGCCGGTACTCGGGACGAAACTCGTGTCCCCACTCAGAGATGCAATGGGCCTCATCGATGGCGAAAAATGAAATCGGCACCTGCTGCAACCAACTTAGCGTGTCGGCGCGCTGCAACCGCTCCGGCGAAAGATACAGCAAGCGGAACGCCCCCTCGCGCGCCTGCCGCATCACGCGAGTTTGCTCTTCGTTGCTGATGGAACTATTGAGGACGGCAGCGGGAATTCCCATCTGCGCCAGTTGAGCCGCCTGATCCTGCATAAGCGCGATCAGTGGCGAAATCACAACGGTAGTTCGCTCCGACACAACGGCAGGCAGCTGGTAGCAGAGAGACTTGCCTCCTCCGGTGGGCATGACGACGCACGTGTCGTGCCCGGCGAGCAGGCTGCGAACGATGCGTTCCTGCAAGGGCCGGAATGAACTGTAACCCCAGTAGCGCCGCAACGGGGTCAGCAGGTCGGCTTCTGGAGTCATGCAGCTTAGTATAGGGCGCGCGGGAAATGTGTGACGATTCTCCCAGAGTTTTGACGGGCTTAACGCGCAAACCGGTACCGGCGACTCAACTCTTCATTCGGGTACGCTCGAAATCCCAGCACTACTATAGCTTGCCGCGAACACCTATCCCCCGATGCATCCTCTCGAACGCAATCCACACCCCCACAATCACCACGAAACAGAGCACGCTGCCTTCAGGACCGACAACGCCTCCACTGAGCCAGTCCGGTCCGTGCGGCGACGAACTCAGCAAGTGACCGGGCCACACCGATCCACTGTCAGGGACGGAGTAGAAGAAGGTCTCGCCCCAATCCCAGGCCGCGTGAAATCCCACAGCAAACCAAAGGGTGCCTGTGCGGCGCAAGGTCAGACACAGGAAAAATCCGATTAGCGCTGCAGCCAGCAGGCCTCGCCATTGTTCGTGCTCATTGCGCAGGTGAATCAATCCAAAGGCGCACGATAAAACGAATGCCGCGGGCCAGAAGCCGATCCCGCGCGTTAACGTGAATTGCGTGTAGCCGCGCAGCAGAAATTCTTCGAACAGGCCGACCAGCAGAAACATCACTGCCCAGAAGGCCGCAAACCTCGCGAGGCGAACGCCATGCAGCACGAGATGACCGAACGAGAACGCATGCAGTCCGTAGAGCGAGCACATCAGCAAACTGATTCCGGCAAATCCCCACAGCATGCCGATCCAGAACAAGCGCCCGAAGGCTTGCTTTGCGGGCAATCCATACGCCTTCCAGGGACGATGCTCGACTCCCATCAAGACCAGTGCTGGAATCACCGCCGCGACGAGATCGCAGAATTCCTCCAGCATCATCGACCATAGACCGCTCGCGCCGAGATTCCGCGACCATGCCAGTTCCACCACCAATTTTTGCAGCGGGAGGAACATGGCCAAATAGAACGTGATCCCCCAACCGGCGCGCAGGCCCTCCGGACCCAGAAACACCGTGCGGGCGTAGGAAGGCTGTTGCACCACGGCAAAGTCGGGCGTTGATGGCGAGGTCGCCGGAGCGGCCTCCGGACCGCCGCCTGTTTTGACTTCGAGTTCGCTCATTCGCGGAACTTTCCCTAAACCGCCTCCGACATGGTAAAACACTCGGCTCGGCCTTATGCGTCCATATTTCACGCGCGAACGCTTCGGACGGCCGCAGTTCCTCGCGGGACTGCTACTGCTTTGCTTTCTGGCGCAGGCCGTGTGGCTGGCGCGCTCCGAGTTGCGTGACGCTCACGATCCCGAAAGTCAGGAAGCGGTCCGCATTGGCGAAGGATGGAAGCAGTGGCATGGCCGCGGGATCGCCGCAGCTCCCATGCTCGACGCGGTCGTGACGGAGCGAGACCCGTTCCGCAACGACGACAGCGGCTTCGACACCGAGCATTCGCCGCTACTTTATGTTGTTTCGGCAGCCCCGCTGCTGGCTTGGCCTCAGGATCTCGCTACCGATTCCGCCGCGTACTGGCGCTGGCTTCCGCGCATTCCATTCCTCGCCTGCGGACTTTTTCTGGGCGCGTCGCTGTGGTACGTGGCGCGAAGGCTGTGCGGAAACACCGGAGGCTTTGTCGCACTCACCTTTTACTGCTTCTCGCCTTCTCTGATTCAGGCGAGCGCAGTCTGGCATACCGAACCTGAAATCGTTGCCGCGTGGGGGGCGTTCGGGGCGATCTTCACGGCGATCGCGGTCGCGCATACGCTCTATGCTCCGCGCGAAGTCGTGCTGTGGAACTGGCGCCGCATCGTCCTGCTTGGGATTTCACTCGCCATTGCCGTGGGATCGCAGTTCTCCCTAATCGTGCTGGTTCCGATGGCGCTAGGATTTCTGCTGTACGTCGCTCCGGTGCGAAGGCAAGCAGGATTTGTCATCTGGATCGCGGCATGCGTAGTGGGATTCATTCTGCTCTTCGCAATGTACTTCTTTCACGCGCACACCTTCGCAGAGAGCATGCGTCACGCCGAGTTCTGGGGAGCAACCTGGCGTGGATTCACCGTATTGGGCGTCTACAAACAGGTTGCGATGCAGATTGTGCGTGCGAGTCCCGCTATGGCGCTGGGCCTTCCGGTTACGCTGGTGACTTATGCGGCGTGGCCGCGAACGCGCTATTTTGGCAACACAGCTCCACTGCTGGTTGCAGTACTGTTTCTTGCGCTGGGCATGGCTCACCCGCACGCTGCGGGCACAGGATTCCTGCTAGCAGCTGTTCCGTTCATGTTCATCTTTGTGTCGGGAGTGCTGGCTGATCTGCTGGAGACCAACTATCGCTTTCTATTGATTGTGTACACAGTGGTGATCTTGGTTTTGTACGCTCTATGGAGCGTGGTGAACCTGGCGCAAGTGCCGCAGGGATGAATCTTCGAGCTGGCGATCCCAGAATTGCGCTCCGGAATTCTACAGCGTAAAACTGAACAGCACCTGCATGCATCACCTCGCTTATCTTTCGCTGGGATCGAATCTCGGAGATCGCGAGTCGCGTCTGCGCGATGCCATCGCTCGCCTCGAAGGGAACGGCCGAGTCCTGGCGCTGTCTTCGTTCTATGAGACGGAGCCGGTCGAGGTCACCGATCAACCGTGGTTCCTTAACTGTGCGGTGGCTCTCGAAACGGCAGAATCTCCCGCGGAACTGATGACGGCCATTCTCCGCATCCAGCAGCAGATGGGCAGAAAGCTCATCCAGAGAAAAGGCCCGCGCATCATCGACATCGACATCCTGCTTGTCGGCGATACTGTCCTTGATTCGCCTGCGTTGACCATTCCTCATCCCGCGATGCACGAGCGCCGTTTTGTGCTGCAGCCTTTGGCGGAAATCGCGCCACAGGCAAAGCATCCGCTGCGGAACAAAACGATCCAGCAATTACTCGACGCTTTGCCGGAGGGACCGGAAGTGCGTCGATATAAAGGAAGATAATCGCAGCGGCGTTACGGCAGGATAATCCGGCTCCCGGCGTCGGCAGGCGTGACCAGGGCCGCCTCTTTCTCCGGAAACTGGGCAAAGAGAAACTCCACAAAGGCTCGTGACTTCGGACGCCCAGAGGTACGCCCATTCGCCAGCCGCACCAGAAAGACGAGGGCTTTCAATACATCGGAATCGTGCAGGCTCGAGTAGCCGGCGTGTTTCTGCTCTGCCTCGCGATATTCCTTGACCATCGTCTCAACTTCCAGCGCAACCCTGCGCTGCGAATCGCTAGTCAGCCTCTGTTCGTAGTGCAATCCGGAGTTCACACGACGCTCGTAGCTTGTCGACAACATCGAAAGAGTTGCAATCAGATCCCGATCTTGCAGGCTATGGTCCGTGCGCGCCGCTTTGTCCAACGCGTAAGTCAGCCCCATGAGCAGATGTTCCTTCTCATACATGAACTGATCGGACAGCTCGACCTGCAGAAATAGTCCCGCCGGGTCAATCTGGTCGGCCGACCGCGGTTTCTCATGCTCGTGGGCCTGGATCAGATACGGGCAATTGCTGGGACAATCGAGCGTCACTTCGCGCTGCTCGCCGCAACACTGCGGGCAAATACGCCCGTGGACCGCGGGGCAAAAGCGTTTCTCTTTGCGGACTTCACAAATCGCACAACTCAATTGCAGGCTCCCCCTGCCTTGCATTATGGCATTTTTGCGCTACATAGCTAGCGGCGAACAGCAATTCAGATCGCAGATTTTAGATTGTAGACTTCAACCCCTGCCGCGCCCGTGAAGGGGGCCAATCTGAGATCTCAAATCTGCAATCTGAAATCTCCGTCCCCCCGGTTACCACGCTGGTACGCATACCAGGCCCCTACCAGCATCCGAAGACACAGAAAGCCCAGTAGAAATGGCCTTTCCAGCATTCGTAAATTAGAAAACCCCTGTAAAATAAGGTGTTTTCCACAGGCTCGCGGGTATAAGATAGGCCCCGCTGGTATTAAACCGATTTTTCTGAGGAGGAATTACATGGCTGCAGGTTTGACAAAGACACAGCTCATTCGGCATCTCGCCGAGAAAACCGAGCTTCCCAACAAAACCGCGGCGGCGTTCCTGGAGCAGTTGGCCGACACCGCTATCAAAGAAACCAAGAAGAACGGCATTTTCGTTGTGCCCGGCCTCGGCCGTCTGGTGAAGGCGCACCGCAAGGCTCGCGTGGGACGGAATCCGCAGACCGGCGAACCCATCCAGATTAAAGCTAAGACCGTCGTGAAGTTCCGCGTAGCCAAAGCCGCGAAGGACGCGATCGCCCCCAAGAAGTAGTGCTGTGTGAAATCATTCAAAGGCCGGCGTCAAGCCGGCCTTTGGTTTTCTGGGTTACAGGTTTCAAACTTTCAGGGTTTCAAAGTTGCAAGGTTCCAGTCTCCGGCGCTTCGGTGCCTCGAGACCTTGCCACTTTGAAACCTTGAAACCTGACCGCCACAACTGGATCGTCATCGGCATCGGCGACATCGCCACGCGACGCGTCATCCCCGCCATTCAGGCCGAGCGCCGCTGCCGCCTCTACGGCCTGGTCACGCGCGATGCAGCAAAGGCAAAGCCGTACGGCGTGCGCGCCTGGAAAACCCTCGACGAAGCTCTCGCCGATCCCGAAGTCCACGCCGTCTATGTCGGAACGCCGGTATTTCTCCACGCTCCGCAGACGATTCAATCGCTCCGCGCAGGCAAGCACGTGCTCTGCGAAAAGCCCATGGCCATGAACGAGACCGAGGCCCGCGGCATGGTTCAAGCTGCGGTTCAAGCCGCAGAAGAGAGCTGCAAGATCTTCGGCGTGGCCTACTACCGCCGCTCTTATCCAAAGGTGCGGCGCGCAAAACACTTGCTCGCCGCTGGTGTGATCGGCAAGCCCGTTCTGGCTGAAGTCACGAACCACATGTGGTTTGATGGCCAAGGCAGTCGCAGCTGGCTGGTCGATCCCGCCAAGGCCGGAGGCGGCCCGCTCTTCGACGTCGCTTCGCACCGCATCGACGTTCTGAATTTTCTGTTCGGCCAGCCGCTGCGGGTCACTGGCCAACTCTCAAACGTGGTGCATCACTATGCAGTGGAAGACAACGCAACGGTGATGATCGAGTATGCCGGCGGAGTGCGGGGCATCGTCGACGTCCGCTGGCATTCGAAAGTCGTTCGCGACGAATGCCGCATCCGCGGCACCGATGGCGAAATGGAACTATCTCCGCTGAACGGCCCCGACCTGGTCTATCCCGGAGCAAGCGAAAATCTGCCCGCTCACCCCAATCTGCACTATCCCATGCTGGAAAACTTCGTGGACGCGGTGGAAGGCAAAGGCCCACTGCTCGCAAGTGGCGCGTCATCTTATTGGACGGATTGGGTCACGGAGAAAGCCCGCAGCTAGCCCTCGGAATGCAGAATGTGGGGACAGCCGCCTCGGCTGTCCGCCGAGCGAAGCTCGGCGGTGTTCGCTCCGCGCATTGTCCAGTACTACCGCCGAACGTCGCGAAACCCCCTACTTCCCATACTCGTTCTTCACTACCTCGCCGCCCTTCATCACGAACTTCACCCGCTCGAGCGTTGTAACGTCCTTCATCGGATCCCCATCTACTGCCACGATGTCGGCCCACGCCCCGGGCTCGAGGCTTCCGACCTTCCCCGACCACCCCAGCAAGTCCGCGGCGTTGATCGTGCCTGCCTGAATGGCCTGAAGGGGCGTCAGCCCTAACCTGACCATGACACCGAATTCATGGCCATTCATGCCATGCGGATACACGGCGGCGTCTGTGCCCAGAGCAACTTTCACTCCGCTGGCAAACGCGTGCGCGATGTTCTTGCGCGCGGCTGGAATCACGTCCTTCGCCTTGGCCAGTAGCGGAGGAGGCAGATGAGTCAGTCCCGCATTGTCGATCATCCAGTCGCCCAAGTAGAGCGTCGGCACCAGATAAGTGCCATGCTCCTTCATCGCCGCGATGCCGCCATCGTCAATATAAGAGCCGTGCTCAATCGAATCCACGCCCGCCTCTGCCGCCCAGCGAATGCCCTCCGCACCGTGCGCGTGCGCAGCGACTTTTCGGCCAAGCCGGTGCGCGTCGGCCACAATCGCCTTCATCTCTTCCAACGTGTACTGCGAAGCCTGCGGATTATCGCCCAATGAGAGCACGCCGCCGGTGGCGCACACCTTAATGAGATCCGCACCGTACTTGATGTTCTCGCGAACCTTGTGTTGCACGGCGGCAATGCCGTCCGCCACGCCATCGCCCACCGCGTGATATTCGGACGGAAGCATATTGTTGTCACAGTGGCCACCCGTAATGCTCAGCGGCGGCCCGCTGACCAGCATCCTCGGCCCCGGTACGTCGCCGGCATTGATGGCGTCGCGCAGAGCGACGTCGCTGTAGCCGCTCGCACCCACGTTGCGAACCGTGGTGAATCCCGCCAGCAACGTGACTCGCGCATTCCTGGCGCCGATGAGCGCCTCTCGAGGCACGGAGATTGCCAGCCGGTCATAGCCGAACTTGGGCTCCATCGTCAGGTGCGTATGCGCGTCGATCAATCCCGGCAATACGGTTGCATTGGGCAAATCGATGCGGACTGCATCCGCGGGAATTTTCGCCTCCGCAGCGGAACCCGTGCTGATGATCCGTCCATCCTCGATCACTACCGTTTGATCCGCGAGCAGTTTGCCTGTCTTCACATCCAGCAAATGCCCCGCATGTACCGCGACGTGCCGCGGAGTCTGCGCAAACCCCAACGTCCCCAGGCCAAACAGGACTGCCGCAACCACAACAATGCCGATCTTCTTCATCTTTTTCCTTTTCCCAGATTGCAAATTGATTAACGCGACAACCGGCTACCAACCTGCGATCGACGCCCGTTAAGACCCTCGCCGCTTCTGGCATCCGCAGCCACGCAACCTATATATCCCCCGAACCGAGAAAGAACACGGGCATAGCCATGCGCACGCCGGGGATGGTGTGAAACAACCCGGGGGAAGCAGCCGTCATTTCAGGATTGAGCGGTCGAGCGACTTTCTTAGCCTCCGGGCCCATCGTTAGAGACGTATTGTTCGAGAGAGTCCAGTTCGTGGCTCAAGTCGTCGACGCGCCACTCCAGCAGATTCCGTATGGAGAGAATGCCCAGCAGTTTGCCATTGTCATCGGCCACGGGCAGATGGCGAAAGTGTCGCTCCAGCATGATGCTCAGGGCCTCGCCAGCGCCTGTGCCCCGTGTGGCCATCTCGACCGGCGTGGTCATCAGATCGCGCACGGCGGTCGCTCTCGGATCGACATGACTGAGCGCCATTTTTCGCAGAACGTCGCGCTCCGTAAAAATTCCCGCCACTCGATACTCGCTGTCGACGACAGCGACGGCTCCGACATGATGATCCAGCATCTTATGAATTGCGTCCGCGACGGTTGCTTCCAGCCCCACCGCGGCGATCTCCCGGTCACAAAGCTCGAGCACGCTCATAAAACCTCCCTCGTCCTATTCCCCGAACCGAACTCAACCGTGCAAACTGGATTGACGCATTATGATCTCGTCGAAACGCTTGTCAAGGAAATTTGCAATAAATCGTTCCACGCGGTCGGGAATCGCCTCACCTCGCCCGGAAGACCCACCTTCATGACAAACTGGATGCTCTCGAACGTCATAATGTCATTCAGCGGATCGCCCCTTCCTGTGATAAACGTGCCCCCCGCGTTGCAGGTCTAGCGGCGGATCCAGTGAGGAAGCGTCATGCAGATACGCACGGCGGAAATCCGGGATGCCGAAGCGGTCGTCTCCGTAATCAACGTTGCGTTTCGCCTGGCGGAAGGCTTCCTCCTCGATCGCGACCGCATTGATTTGGAGACGGTTCGGGAACTCTTGCAGAAGGGAACCTTCCTGGTTGCGGAAGACAGCTTGGTGTGCGGCTGCGTTTATGTCGAACCAAGAGGTGGCGTTCGATCCTACCTCGGGCTACTGGCGGTCGATCCGCGAGTCCAGAGGTCTGGCCTCGGCTCCCAGTTGATGAACGCCGCCGAAGCGTACTGCGCAAAGGCAGGCAGCCGCTTCATGGATTTGCGAATCGTCAGCGTCCGAAAAGAGCTGCCCGCCTTCTACCATCGGCTCGGATACGCGGAAACCACCATCGAGCCGTTTACCCCCGGCCTGAATCCAAAACTTCCTTGTCATTTCATCTGGCTGTCAAAGCCGTTGACCTGACCTTGCCCCTTCACGACACGATTGCGTCCGCCTCGATCTCCACCAGAATTTCCGGCGAGATGAGCGCACTCACCTGCACCATCGATGTAGCCGGTCGAATGTCGCGGAAAAACTCCCCGTGAGCTTTCCCAACCTTCTCCCACTCCGCAATGTTCGTGACATACATCCGGGTGCGTACTACGTTCTTCAGGCCGGCGCCCGCCTTTTGCAATGCGCTCTCGATGTTCTTCAAGGTCTGCACCGTCTGCGCGTAAACATCCCCCACACCGACGATCTTGCCATCTGCCCCAGTGGCCGTTGTCCCCGAAACATGTATGCTCGATCCCATTTTCACCGCACGAGAGTAACCCACAATGGGCTCCCATTTGGTACCGCTTGCGATATTCTCCCGCTCCATTGAATCCTCCGCGCAAGCTCATTTTACAAGGAGAAATGACGAACCAGGAGCGGGGATTGGCAGCCGCCATCTTCGACTGCCAGCAAACTACAGCGAAATGCGTCTACTCCCTAACGGATTCCGTGCACAACGACATTCCTTTGCCACATCTTCTAATTGATTGGAAAAACGAATCGTGCCGATAAACAAAAGTCACTTGCGTTTCGGCATCAAACTGAGGTATCAACACTCGCATGTGGCTGAAACTCCGTGCGCGACGCGGAGTTCAGGGGGTTCAAAATGATTCCGGAATCGCATCCGTTGCAGGACCTGTTTCAGGACTTAGTTGGGCGTCACTACGCGGAAGAGATTGGCATCCGCGATCCACAGATTGTCGCCTACGTTTCGCATCTGCTGGCGGAGTTCTGCGAAGCCGATCAACTCTTCAAAGTTCACGATGCATCTAACCGACCCTTGGCGGACGTTGGAGAGATGCTGCTGGAATCGGATCCGGTCTACGGCCCTGCACCTTCCTTCGATCGCGAGCGCCAGGTGCGCAAACACATCGGCGACTACACGCTTTTCCTCGCGGGCATGTTCCCGGAAAGCATCAATCACTTCCGTCTACGCCGCCGGCGTCTGGAAAACTTCGTCGAGTGGGTGAAGGCCGGCAAAGAGAGCTACTACATCGTCTCCAAGTTCGAACATTTCGAATACGCCAAGGTCGCGCCGCTCTTTGCGAGTCTGTCGAAGAATTTCGAACAGTGCGTCTACGGCTTGAACATGGTGAAGAACGATCTGGAAGAGATGCAGCATCCCATCGTTCGCCGCACCAATGACCTGATCATGTAGTTGGTGAACCAAGACACTCAGGTCAGAGAAGAATTCGCTCCAAGCCTCCTCGTGTCCTCCGTGGTTACCGTCGATTCTCATACTCGCAGATCCCCGCTGCTTCCCATCCGGTAAAAACTCAGTGCGGTGCTGCCCTGCGCCAGATGACGGAACCTATGCAGCGCCCCGAATTCCTCTCCCGGATCGAATCTCTTTTCATGCTCGGCAATCACCACCGACATCGCCCAGACCAACGACGAATCTGCCAATGCCCGCAATGTTTTTGTGTACGCATCCCGCATGCGATACGGAGGATCGACGAACACCACGTCGGCCGCCACATGCTGCCGCTCCATCCGCCAAAAAGCCCGCGGCAATTCTTCCTGCAGGATTCTGAAACCTTCGCCGATGCCCAGACTCTCCAGGTTGCCGCGAATCGCATCTGCCGCCGCTGCCGAGTGCTCTACAAAATATACTTCCTTCGCTCCCCGGCTCAACGCTTCGATCCCCACCGCTCCCGTTCCTGCGAATAGATCCAGCCATACACTGCCTTCAAGCGCCGCCGGATTTCCCGCCGTCAGCACGTTGAATAACGTCTCCCGCAACCGGTCCGAGGTCGGACGCACGTCCATCCCGCGCATCCCGCGCAGCGGACGGCTTCGATATTTCCCCGCGATCACTCGCATGGCTCTGTACTCTCGGGTCCCGCACTCACTATATCCATCCATGTAGAATAAAAGTAGCGAAGCCATATGCGAAGCTGGTCCATCCCGATCGGACGCTTGTTCGGCGTCGACATCCGTATTCACCTCACGTTTTTCATCTTGCCGGTGTTCATCCTTTGGGGTGATTACCTGGCGAATAAAGACAACGCCACCGGGCCTCGGGATCTGGCGATCGTGGCGATCATTCTGGCATGCGTGGCCGCCCATGAGTGTGGACACATGCTGGCCGCCCGGCGCTTCGGCCTTGTTCCCAAAGCAGTGATTTTGTTGCCGCTCACCGGCGTCGCGTTGTACGACGAGCCCCGGACGGAAAAGCCGCTGCCCGCGGCGGTCGTGTGGAAGAGAGAACTTCGGCTCGCCTTGATCGGACCGCTCGTGAGCCTTGTCCTCGCATCCCTCGCCGCCTCTTTTGTGGCCGCATCCGGGCACGGAGCCGAACTGTGGAAGTGGCCGTTCCTGCAAGCCAAGAACCTTCCCAAGAGCCTGGTATGGGCGAATCTTTATCTGGCCCTATTCAACCTAATGCCCGCTTATCCGCTCGATGGCGGACGCATCCTGCGCGCATTCCTCTCCCGCACACTCGATGCTTCGACCGCGACGCGACGCGCCGTCTCCATCAGCAATGCCATTGCCATGGTCCTGATGCTGGCCGGCCTGTTCAGCGATAGCTGGCTGACCATGGTTGGTGTGATCGTCTTCTCCGCTGCCCAGCTTGAGGAGCGCGCTCTCGTATTCCAATCGGTGCTCAACAACGTGCGCCTCGAAGAAGTCATGCTCACCGACTTCGCCACGCTCTCTCCTGCGGACACTTTAGAGGATGCGCTGGAAAAAGCTGTCCACTCGCTCCAGGATGATTTCCCCGTGGTTCGTGGCAGCGATATGGTGGGAGTGATTTCGAAGCAGCGTATTCTCGATGCCCTGCGGGCCGAGGGCAATGGCTATGTGCAGGCCGTGATGAACAAGATTTTTGAAGTTGCTGTGCGCCAGGATTCGCTGGGCTCCGCCTTCCCCAAACTCACATCCCGCAATTCCAGCATCATTCCCGTCGTCGAGGACCAGCACCTGATCGGTATCGTCACACTGCAGAACCTGATGCACTCCATGGCCCTGCTAGCCGAAAGCCGAAAGCTCCAGCGGGAAGAATCAGAGTAAAAAACAAAAAGAACATGAAGGATCCCAAAAAGGAAAATCCCTTGCCAGATTTCCTTCGTGATTCTTCGTGTCCTTCGTGGTGTACGGTTTTCCTACAACAGCCTTACGGCCTTCGCTTTCTGCACCGCCGGAATCGTCCGCAGCTTGGCCAGCACTTCCTCCGACACGCGTCCATCGACGTGCACCACGGCGATCGCCTCGCGTGGCTGGTCGGATTCTTTCTGCACATCTTTCTCAATGGCGCGACGTCCCAGCGAGAAGTCCGCGATGTTGATCGACTCCTCGCCCAGAATCGTGCCCACCTTGCCAATCACACCTGGCACGTCGCGGTTCCGAAGATAGATCAGGCTCCTCTCCAGCGGAGCTTCTACGTCGATTCCATCCACGTGAAGCAGTCGCGGCTCAATCCCGTGCAACACCGCTCCTTTTACCATGTGCTCTTCCGTCGAGCTCTTCAGGAAGATCGACAGCACGCTGCCCGCGCCTCCAGTCGACGATTTCGGCTTGTGCGATTCCAGCACTCGCAGTCCGCGCTCTCCCGCAATCGTCGCCGCATTCACCAGATTCGCCTTCTCCTCCAGCGCCTCGTTCAGAATGCCCTTAATCGCTCCATTTCGAATGAGTTCCGTCTTCCATTCCGCAATGTGCCCGCCATACCGGATCGAGATCTCTTCGATGCTGCCCTCCGAAACCTGCGACAGAAACGATCCCATACGCTCCGCCAGGACAATGTAGGGCTGCATGGTGGCATACTCTTCGGCCGAAACCGAGGGTACGTTCACTGCATTTTGAATCACGCCATGCTTCAGATACTCTTTCACCTGTTGCGCAATCTGCACGCCCACAGCTTCCTGCGCCTCGAATGTCGATCCGCCGACGTGGGGCGTGAGGATCACATTTTCCAGAGCAGTTAGAGGCGAGTTCTTGAGTGGCTCCTCCGTGAAAACATCGAGCGCCGCAGCAGCAACGTATTTCGTCTTGAGAGCCGTCGCCAGGTCCGCCTCATTCACCAGTTCGCCGCGCGCGCAATTCACCAGCCGCACGCCCTTCTTCATTTTCGCGATGGACGCCTCGTTGATCATCCCGGTCGTCTGCGGCGTCAGCCCGACGTGCAACGTGATGTAGTCCGCCGCGGCATACAGCTCATCAAGGCCCGCCAGCCGGATCCCCTGCTCCTTCGCCACCGCGACCGACACAAACGGGTCGTGTGCCACCAATTCCATTCCGAACGCCCGCGCCCGCCGCGCCACTTCCATGCCAATCCGACCCAGCCCAATAATCCCCAGCGTCTTCGCGCGCAGCTCCGTCCCTTGAAGGGACTTCTTCTCCCACTTGCCCGCATGCATCAGAGCGTCAGCACGTGACAGATGACGGGCCATCGCCAGCATCATCCCGAGCGTCTGCTCGGCTACGGCAACTGCGTTGGCACCCGGTGTGTTCATCACCGCGATCCCTTTGTGTGTAGCCGCCTCGAGATCGATGTTGTCCACACCTACTCCCGCCCGCCCGATCACGCGCAGTTTCTTGGCGTGCTCCAGCAGCTTCGCGTCGGCCTGCACCGCCGAACGAACAATCAGCGCATCCGCAGTTTCCAGATGCTCTTCCAGCTTGCCGTCCAGCTGATCCGCCGTTAGGACGGTCCACTCCGGCTCCTGCAACTGAGCCACCGCTGATTCCGAGATCTTTTCCGCTACGATGATTTTCACGAATGATTTCCTTTAAATAAGAATTCGACTCTAAAACCCCGGCTGACAGCGCTTGACAGAAAGATGACACGCCTCTGACATTGCGCACGCACGCGTCTGACGAGTTCTTTACACCGAAATGACGCCCGGCTGACACAACAAACTCTCTGCTTTTCTAGACTGCCCTTCATGGGGCCATTGCCCCGAGGAAAACACTCATGAAAACAGTCCAAACAACTCTTCTGACCATGATGATCGCCATTACTCTGGCGTGCGGTTACGGCTCTAAGAACTACGCACCGGTGGCTGGCGCAATGCCCGTTATAACTCAACTCGCTCCCGCCAACGCCATTGCCGGAGGCGGGTCATTCCTGCTAACGGTCAACGGCAGCGGCTATGGGTCGAAGGCGGTTGTGAACTTCAATGGCGTGGCGCAAACCACCACCTACGTCAGCCCGAACCAAGTCACAGCCATGATTCCCGCGTCGGCTATCGCCACCGCCGGAACCGTTTCTGTCACCGTCACCAACCCCGCCACTGCGGGAACAGGCATGTACGGGAGCGGCGGAACGCTGGCCGAGACTTCGAGCGCAATGGACTTTACGGTGAACTAACGTTTGACGGCTTCCCTTTTATGCGCCAACGAGTTGCTTGCCGGACTGGGTGCGGGCATAGACTTGCTGTGCTGCCCGCACCGCCGCACCGTACTCGACATTCTTGCCTGTAACCTTCGCCAGCACGTGTTCGAGCGCGCCTAGAATGCCGATCGTGTCGAGATAGTCGTAGTACCCAATGTGCGCGATGCGGAACAGCTTGCCTTTCATGTCGCCCTGTCCGTTGGCGACAACAGCATCAAATGATTCGCGGAACTCCTTCACGATCTTGCTGGAATCGATCCCCTCGGGCGCGCAGATCGCGGTGAGTGCGGCGGCCGGCGACGACGCATAAAGTTTCAATCCCAAAGCCTTCGCGCCCGCCCGCGTCATCTCCGCGCAAAGCTCTGCGTTGTTAACCAGTTCTTCCCGCCCTTTGGCCAGATCGCCCCTTCCCATTCCGCGCACGAATTCCAGCGCTGCTCCCAGCGCTGCGAATAATGATGTCGCCGGCGTATACGCCGTTTCGCCTTTCGCCGCCGACTTGCGCTCCTTGCGCAGATCGAAGTAGTAGCGTGGGGAAGTTGTCTTGTCCATGAGCTTCCACGCCCGCTCACTGACTGCGCAGTACGCCAGCCCCGGCGGCATCATCAGCGCCTTTTGCGATCCGCCGATGATCACATCCACTCCCCAGGCATCAATGTCGAGGTGCGTCGTGCCCAGTCCCGTGATCGCGTCCACCACCAGCAGCGTCTCATCACCGTGCTTGCGCACGATCTTCGCGATCCCCTCAATGTCATGCCGCGCTCCTGTGGAACTTTCGGTGGCCTGCACATACACAGCGCGAACCTGGTTGTTCAGCCGCGCCCGGACGTCATCCAGAGAAAACGTCTCGCCGTAGGGAACTTCGAGCACCTCCACATGGCAGCCGAACGCCTTGGCCAGCCCCGTCCAGCGCTCGCCGAACTTTCCTGCAGTCAGCACCAGCACCGTGTCGCCGGGCGAGGTCAAGTTCGACACCGACGCTTCCATGAGGCCCGTGCCCGAACAGGCCAGCACCAGCACGTCATTCTTCGTGCCGATAAATTCCTTCATGTCGGCCAGTACGCGCTGAAACAGCGCTCGGAAATCGGCCGTGCGGTGATGCGCCGTAAAGGAAGCCATGGCCGTCTGCGCCGCCGGCAGCAGCGGCGTTGGCCCCGGAGTAAAAAGACGATTCTTATGCAACATGGTCAAAATCCTTATGAAAGGGATGGTCTATAAGTTTACCGGAAGCGCGCCATTGCAGCACGTTTTCGCGCGGATTTCTCGAAAATTGGTCTAACGCAGAACGGGTTTCTGCGCCGTGATCCCCATCACGCGTAGCCCCGGACGACATTCGTCCGGGGCCATCAAGGTTGGACTATCGCTCATTTTTTCGACGCCAGAATCTCCGGCTTATCAATCTTTGGCGGAGTCGCGAGCAGATCCTTCGCTTTCGCAAACAGCGCCTTAGCAATCTCGCCGTTCAGATGTGCGTTGCGCCCGTTTTCGTCCGCAAACGTATCGAAGATGCCGTATTTTCCCGGACCCATTTTGATGGCGTACCAGCTTAATGTCCCCGGTTCCCGTTCCGCCAGCGGCTGCGCCGACTTCAGGAATTCCTCGAGTTCCTTTTCTTTCCCAGGTTTGGATTCCAGCTGCGCCCAAATCGAAAGTCTTCCCATGATGATTCCTCCTGCCCATCAGATGCCCGACACCCCAATTTCGATTGGGATGATTACACGGACCCGGTGTGATCCATTCTAGACTTGGGTGCCCCACCCTTCTTTTCGCGGTCTTGGCGAAAAGAGGGTGGGGGTTTTGACTTTCCCTACCTTGACGGTGATTGAGTCCTGCTCCGTCTATAATCCCCCCATGAGCCTAGTCGACCAAATCCAGAAAGACATCGTCACCGCCATGAAAGCGAAGGAAGAAGCGCGCCTTTCCACCCTGCGCATGGTGAAAAGCGCCCTGCAACTCAAGCAGGTAGAAAAAATGGCGCCGCTCGAAGACAAAGAATCCCAGGCCGTGCTGTCCACGCTGATCAAGCAGCGCAAAGAATCCGTCGAGCAGTTCACCAAGGGCGGGCGCCAGGAAATGGCCGACAAAGAAGCCGCCGAAATCGTAGTGATCGAAAGCTATCTGCCAAGAGCCGCAGGCGAAGCGGAAATCGTCGCAGGAGTGAAAGCCGCGATCGCGGAAATGGGCGCACCGACGATGAAAGAAATGGGGACGGTGATGAAGAACGCCATGGCCAAGTTCAACTCCGCCGGCATGCGCGTCGATGGCAAGGTCGTCAGCGAAATCGTGAAGCGGGAGCTAGCCGGAAAGTAGAAATGCCATGTGGGGACAGCCGCCCTCGGATGTCCGTCGAGCGCAGCTCGACCGCGGTTACTTGCTCCTCTGCGACTCCCGGTAAGCCTCGCTCTTCGACACCCCCCGCTCCTTCGCGACTTTCTTCAGCGCGGCCTTCTCATCGACTTTCTCTTCCGCCATGATCTGTTCCACCCGCTGACGCACTGACAGACGGCTGACGGCGAGCGTCGCCACATCTTGCTCCTCCGCCTTCCCAATCAGCAGCGTGATCTCGCCCTTCACCGCCTCGCGTGTCTTCAGATTCTCCAGCACCTCACCCGCGCGCCCGCGCACAAACTCCTCATGCAGCTTCGTCACCTCGCGCGCCACCACGACATGCCGACCTTCTCCCAGAACCTCGACCACATCCTCCAGCGCCTCTACCACACGGTGCGGAGCCTCATAAAATACCTGCGTCCGCGGAGAACTCTTCACCGCCTCCAGCGCCGCCCGCCGCCCCCCGCGTTTCGCCGGAAGAAATCCGCTGAAGCGAAACGAATCCGTAGGCAGCCCACTCGCCACCAGCGCTGACAGAAACGCCGACGCCCCCGGAATCGGCACCACCGGCACTCGATGCCGGATCGCCAGCGTAATCAGTCGGTACCCCGGATCGGAAATCCCAGGCATGCCCGCATCGGTCACCAACGCGACGCTCGCGCCTTCCTGCATCTCCTTGACCAGCTCCGCGGACTTCGTCATCTCGTTGTGCTCGTGATAACTGGTCGTCCGCGTCGAAATCGCATAATGATTCAGCAGCTTCTGCGTCTGCCGCGTGTCCTCGCAGGCGATTACATCGACTTCCTTCAGCACGCGCAAAGCCCGCAGCGTGATGTCCTCCAAATTCCCGATCGGCGTCCCCACCAGATAAAGCGCTGGCCCGCCAGAAATCGTAGCCTGACCCGAAGAGGCGGTCTTCTCGTCGCTAAATTTCGTCCCGCTCTCACGCTCGGAATCGTCGAACTCCAAATCCGCATCCTTCATGGCCGGAGTCTACCACCGCCCGTAACTTTCCAGCTCCAGAGCCGTTTATGCTAACGAGTGAACCTTAAGCTGGCATAGAGGGCTTCCCTTCGTGCCCTTAGTGGTTATAGCCTTTGCGAATCAGAAAGACAGCATGACCGCCAAAGACTTTCGCAAGATCGTCCTCGCCCTCCCCGAAACCGAAGAGCGCTCGCACATGAACCATCCCGACTTCCGCGTCGCCGGAAAAATCTTCGCCACCCTCAGCTACCCGGACAAAACCCGCGCCATGGTCAAACTCTCACCCGAAGACCAACACAATTTCTCAAAGGATTATCCCGAAGCATTCATCCCGGTCAAAGGCGTCTGGGGACGCCGCGGCGCCACCAGCGTCTTTCTGAAAGCAGCAAAGAAAGAAACGGCAGCCAAAGCCATCCAAGCCGCATGGCGCAACACCGCCCCCAAGAGTTTGCAGAACAAGAAGAGCTGATTCCACAGCCCCACAGCCGGGATCCAGAATTGACGCAATCGCTCCCGCGCCCCTAGAATCAATATGAAACTGAGTTGTCCCTCACAACCGTCTCACACTCATGCCACTTTACGAATACGAATGTAAGAAGTGCGGCCACCGCTTCGAAAAAATCCAGAAGTTCTCCGACAAGATGGTCAAGAAGTGCCCCGAATGTGGCGGCCAGGTCGAGCAGATGATCTCCGCTCCCGCCGTCCAGTTCAAGGGCTCCGGTTGGTACGTCACCGACTACGCCAAGAAATCGTCGTCTCCGGGCTCGTCGGGCAACAGCGGCGATTCCTCGTCGAAAGAGAAAAAGGACGACAAACCGAAGTCGGATAGCTCTTCAAAAGACAGTTCGTCGAAGGAGAGTTCCTCGAAGGAGTCCTCGTCCAAAGACAGCTCCTCCAAAGAAACCGTGCGCAAAGGTTCCGGCAGACAGAAATAAGCGGCTCCGATCCGTCCGTTCCCGGTAACCCTGTCATCCTGAGCAATGCGAAGGACCTGTGCACTTTTCCGCGAGTGCATCGATCTTTCGCTCCGCTCGAGATGACAGTTTGATCATTTCAACCGAACGGCGCCCTACTTCAGCTCCCGCTCAAAGTGATCCTCAATCATCGTGAACAGATGGATTCGCGCATCCTTCCCCGCAATGCTGTGCGTCTTGTTGGGATAGATCATCAGCCGGAACTGTTTCCCCGCCTTGATCAGAGCATCGATCATCTGAATACTGTTCTGGAAGTGCACGTTGTCGTCGCTCGTACCGTGCACCAGCAGCAGCGCCCCATGCAGCTTGCCGGCGGACGTCATCACGTCCGACTGCTCGTACCCATCCTTATCATCTTTGAGCAGCCCCATATAGCGTTCGGTGTAGATCGTGTCATAGTTCCTCTGATCTGTCACGGGGGCCACCGCCACGCCCGCCTTAAACCGGTCGGAGTGCGTCATCGCGTACAGCGTCATCGATCCGCCATTCGACCAGCCCCAGATGGCAATGCGATCTTTATCGAGCTGCGGATACTGCGCCAGCAACTGATCCAGCGCGGTCAGTTGATCCTTCAACTCAACCGCACCAAACTCGTGCCGGATCGCCGTTTGAAACTTACGGTCCCGTCCCGGCGTCCCGCGATTGTCCACTGCAAAAATCGCAAACCCCTTGCGCGCCAGAATCTCGTCGAACGCATCCGGCGTCGACTTCCTCACCATCTGCGCCGCCGGTCCACCGTAGATGTTGATGATCAGTGGAATCTTCTCGCCGGCCGGAGCGTCCGGAGGCAGCAGCAACCTCCCATACAGCACGGTCCCATCGTCGGCCTTGAATTCCAGTTGCTTCGGCGCCCGCAACCCATACTCGGCGATGGTGTTCTTCGCCGCCCACACTGGATTGCACGATCCTCCGACGGCGCATAACTTCACGCTTGGCGAATTCTGCGGGCCAAGAAACATGTGCGTATAGTGCTTCCCATCGTCACTGAAATTCCCGAAGTGCATCCCTTCTTCCGTGGTCAGCGCCTTGAAGCCTGAGCCATCCAGCTGGACCGAAAAAATATGGACCTGCCGCGGATCATCTTTGTTCGCCGAGAAGAACACCGTGCCAGCAACCTCGTCCACGCCCTCAATTCCCAGCACCTCAAAGTCGCCCTTGGTTAATTGCCGCTCCAGCTTCGCGTCGGCGGCCATCGGATTCTGCTTGTCAAAGCTGTAGAGATAGAGATGCATGTTGCCATCGCGCCAGCTCGGCCACAGAAATTGTCCCGACGACTTCAAAAATTTAACCTCGACTTGCTCGAAGTCAATCCACGCTCCCGGCGTCGTCTCCGTCAGCACAATCCGCGACTTACCCGATTTCGCGTCCACGAAATACAGGTCCATCTTGTCCTCGGTGCGGTTCAGCACTTCCACCCAGATCACTCCTTCGCGCACCCAGCCAAACCGCGGGATGTACGTCTCTTCATCCGACGTCAGCGAGATCCACCGCACCTTTCCCTTCTCCGCATCCGCCACCCCGAGCTTCACTACCGGATTCGGATCGCCCACCTTGGGATACTTCTCGTTCTCCACGTTGGGATGCGTCGGCATCCAGTCGGTGATGGGATAGGTTGGCACCTTGGTCTCGTCCATGTGCAGGAACACAATCTCTTTGCTGTCTGGCGACCAGAAATAATTGCTGCGTACGCCGAGTTCTTCCGCGTACACCCAGTCGATGTCGCCATTAAACAAATTCTCGCCCGTATCCTTGGTCAGCGCCTTCTCAACCTTGCCGCCCACCGGTCGGACGTACAAATTGTGCTTGCGCACATACGCCACGCTGGCACCGTTAGGAGAAAACTTCGGATCTCCGCTCGGATCGCTTGCCGAGGTGAATTGCACCGCAGTTTCCGTTCCCAGGTCATAGAGCCACAACTGCCCCTGCGAATCGAAAATCAAGTGCTTCGAGTCTGGAGCCCACAAATATGCCGCCACGTGATACCTCGTCAGCCGCTCTTTCTCCCGCTCGTTCTTCACCTTATTCACGTCCGGATCGAGCGACGCCAGCTTCGCCGCGCTCACCAGCATTTTCTTCTCGCCGGTCGCCGCATCCACGTACCACAGCTCGCCCTTCTCTCCTTTTTCGTCACGCTGCACATACGTCAGCTTGGTCCCGTCCGGACTCCACTCCGCGTTCTCCAGCCCACGCCCGCCCAATCCTCCCGGCTGATAGATGGTTTCAATCGTGAGCGGCTTGGTAGGCGAAGTCTGCGCTCCGGCCGGCGCAGCAACCATGGCGTAGAAGATAAAAGCGAACAGCACAAAGCAGGCGACGAGGAAAATCTGTCTTTTCACGAAGTGACCTCACGGAAGAATTAACAGCAGACACGCAACGCGCGAACCATCGAGTGTACACCGCCTCAGCCCCCGTCAACACTAGCTAGGGCAGCCGGATTGTCCGGTCGGCCGCATTGCCGGAGCTACACGTTATAATGACGCGCACTCATGTCCCTGACCTCCGGCACCAAACTAGGCCCCTACGAGATTCTTGGTCCGCTCGGCGCCGGCGGCATGGGTGAAGTCTACCGAGCCCGAGACTCCCGCCTCGACCGCGTCGTCGCCGTAAAAGTCCTTCCCGCATCATTCGCGGCCGACCCCGACCGCCTCCGCCGCTTTGAGCAGGAGGCCCGCTCCGTCGCCGCTCTCAACCACCCCAACATTCTCGCCGTGCACGACATCGGAACCCACGATGGCTCTCCCTACATGGTCTGCGAACTGCTGGAGGGAGAGACGCTGCGTGCCCGCCTCCACGGCGCCGTCTTATCACCGCGCAAAGCCGTCGACCTCGCCATTCAAATTGCCGGGGGCCTTGCGGCAGCTCATGAAAAAGGAATCGTCCACCGCGACCTGAAGCCTGAAAACATCTTCCTCACGAAAGATGGCCGGGTAAAGATTCTCGACTTCGGCCTCGCCAAGATTGCCACCGGCGGCTCCGAGCCCAACGCGGCGCAGACGCTTACCTCCGCCCACGTTGCGCTGACGGAGGCGGGACAGGTTCTCGGTACCGCCGGCTACATGTCTCCCGAGCAAGTGCGCGGTCTCGCCGTCGATCATCGCTCCGACATCTTCGCCTTCGGCGCAATCTTCTTCGAGATGCTCAGCGGGAAACGTGCCTTCAGCCGCGATACCGCGGCGGAGACCATGACGGCCATCCTGAAAGAGGATCCGCCCGAGTTGACCGAACTGAATCGCAACATCTCTCCCGCGCTCGAGCGCGTCGCGCGTCACTGCCTGGAAAAGAGTCCCGACCAGCGCTTTCAGTCCGCTCGTGATCTGGCTTTCGATCTCGAGTCCCTGTCTCAGCACTCCGGCTCCTCCGCGCGCCAGGTCGCCAAGCCGAGTTCGATCCAGAAATTGCGCCGGTTTCAGCTTCCCATTACTCTCCTGCTCGTTGCCATTGGAGCTGGATTGGGCTACCTCCTCGGTCATAAGCAGAAGCCTTCGTCCGAGGTTACCTATCATCAGCTGACCTTCCGCAAGGGAACCGTGCTCAGCGCCCGTTTCGCGCCGGACAACCGCACCGTCATTTACGCGGCAGCCTGGGGTGGCAGCCCTCCCGAGCTCTTCTCCACGCGGAAAGACAGCATCGAATCGCGCCCTGTCGGTCTCAGCCAGGTCGATCTTCTCGGCATCTCGTCCCAGGGAGAACTAGCGGTCTCCTTGAAGCCAACCACGCTCCCCGGATTTTTCGGAACCCAAGGCACCTTGGGACGAACTCCCCTCACCGGCGGCACCGCGCCGCGAGAGATGCTCGAGAATGTGGAATGGTCCGACTGGTCTCCTGACGGATCCAACCTGCTCGTGGTGCGCACGGTTGGCACCGACAACCGCATCGAGTATCCCGTGGGCAAAGTGGTTTACAAAGTAGCGCAGCCCAACTGGATCAGCCATCCGCGCATTTCCCGAGACGGCAAGCGCATCGCCTTCTGTCTGCACCCCACCCGGGGAGATGATCGCGGCTCCATCGCCATCATCAATTCCGACGGAACGGGCACCGCAAATTCGTTCGGAGATTTCTCCAGCCTCTACGGTTTGGCCTGGTCACCAAAGAGCGATGAAGTGTGGTTCACTGCAGATCCCACTGTCACCACGATCGCGCGACGTCTCATGGCCGTTACGATGTCGGGGGCTTTCCGTCTCCTCGCCGCTGCGCCAGGCGACTTGACCCTTCACGATGTCTCCGCCGACGGCACAGCCGTGATCGCCATCGACGATCGCGAGCGCAAAATCTTCTTCACGGATGCAAAGACTGCAGAAAGGGAACTGACTTGGCTCGACCGCGCCGTGCTGGGCGCCCTTTCCCTCGATGGCAAGCAAGTCCTGTTCCACGAGGGTGGAAAAGGGGGAGGATCGATGGGCACCATCTTCCTGCGAAAAACCGATGGTTCTCCCGCGGTCCGGCTGGGCGAAGGTTACGGCGTTGCCCTCTCCCCCGACCAGAAATGGGTGCTCGCGAGCATTCCCAGCAACCCGCCTCGATCCTCCTTGATTCCAACCGGGGCCGGGGAAGTCATCGAGCTGAAGCCCACCGGAATCGAAAACACCGTGCCCTTCGGATTTGCGGCCGATAGCCGCCGCGTTATCTTTCTTGCCAACGAGCCGGGACACCAAGCCCGCTTCTTCTTGTTCGACCCCACTTCGGCAAAGCTGCAGCCGCTCACACCCGAAGCCACCCGCATTGGGGCCGTTACTCCGGACGGAAAGTTTCTGATCTTCCGGAGTAATAAGCCCCTTCCCGATCTCGTTCCGGTCGACAACCCCTCTTCAACTCGCGAGATCAAGGGAATGCAGCCGGGTGAGCGACCGATTCTGGTGACGGACGACGGAAAAATAGCTCTGATCGCCCACCCCACCGGCCTGACCGCGGCCGTATATCGCCTTCATATCGATACCGGAGAGCGCCAACTCGTCCGGACCCTGGAAATGCATGACCCCACCGGCGGCTTCGGCATCACCCGCGTCGCAGCCACTCCCGACGGTCAATCTTTTGCCTTTAACACCCTGCGCGACCTCTCGGAACTGTACCTGCTGCAGGGACTGAACTGATGATTGTTAAACACCTTGTCATCCCGACCGAAGCCAGGAGCCAAAGCAACGGCTCAGTGGAGAGACGTGGTTTTGTCGCCATTCTCGTCCCAAGCCCGAAAATCGCGCTCCTCCGCATGCTAGAATCAATGCATATTCAATGCTTCCTGACATAGAAAACCTGCTGAAACTGCAAGACACCGACAAGGAAATCCGCCGTCTTCAGGACGAGGTTGCCGAATTTCCCAAACGCGTCGCCGTCATTGAGCAGAAGTTAGCAGGGACTAATGCTCAGTTAGAAAAAGCTCAAGCCGCAGTCAAAGCCGATGAAGCCGCCCGCCGCAAGTACGACACCGCCATCTCAGACCTCCGTGGCAAGATTTCCAAGTATCGCGACCAGTCCCTCGACGTAAAAACCAACGACCAGTACAAAGCGCTGCTGCACGAAATCCAGTTCGCCGAAAAAGAAATCACCGCGAACGAAGACAAGATTCTGGAATTGATGGTCAACGCCGACGCCCGCGACAAGGAAGTCAAAGCCGCGCAAGCCGAGCTGAAAGCCGAGACCGCCGAGATCGAGAAAGAAAAAGAAGAAGCCCGCCAGCTCACGGCCAAGGACGAAAAGCTCCTCACCGAATGGCGCGCCAAGCGCGATCAGATCCGCACCAGCGTCAACGAAGACCTGCTCCGCCACTACGAGCGCGTGTCCAAGTTCCGCGGCAGCGGCCTCTCCGAAGTTCGCGAGCAGAAATGCATGGCTTGCCGCGTCATGCTTCGGCCTCAGACCTACAACGAAGTTCGCTCCGGCCTACAGACCATCATTTGCGATTCCTGCCAACGCATTCTGTATTTCAATCCCGCTGAAGAGATGCAGGACGTCAAGCCTTCCACGACGCGCGCCAAGCGCCATCATCCCAAAATCGATGCGCCGCAGGCGTGGTACTATCGCGCCGAGTTCGCCGACGTCGGTGAGGTTTTTCTGTGCCTGACCAACTCACGCGGCCAGGCCAGCCGCCGCGTGTACGACGTCCACACCGGGCGCCTCATCGGCGACATCCTCATCCGCGAAGGCGACTATCGCCAGGCCTTCCCCGAAGACATTACCGGCGCCATCCGCCTGAACGGCAATTGGACCGAAGACGAACTCGACGCCTTCGGCACCGAACTCCCCATGGTCGCCCTCGATTCCCTGCGATTCGATCTCGACCACGCCCGCCACGAAGCCGCGACGGGATCCCACGTCAAGCCGCACGTCCCAGCGACCCCCAGCGAACAAGCCGCCAGCTGAAAAGGGTTAGGTTCTAGGTTTATGTGGGGACAGCCGCCTTCGGCTGTCCAGGTTTTGCTTGTGGTCTTGTTTGTGTGGGACCGGGTCTCAGACCCGGTCGTCGAGCGCAGCTCGACCCTGCCAGCGCCAAATCGACAGCCAGTAATTTAAGATTTCTCCACCCCTGAGGAGAAAACTCACGATGTCCGCCCTCGACACCTACCAAGTCATCGCGAAGTACTACGACGGAGCCTACGCCGCCAAACAAGACCTAGTCGACCTCCCCTTCTACCTCGACCTAGCCGAAAGATCCCGCGGCCCACTCCTGGAAATCGCCTGCGGCACCGGCCGAGTCCTCCTCCCCATCGCTCGCAAAGGCATCGAGATCTGCGGAGTCGACAACTCGCGACCGATGCTCGATGTCCTGAACCAGAATCTCGCCCTCGAGCCGCAAGAGGTCCGCCAGCGAATCACGGTGCACGAAGGCGACATGCGCAATTTCTGCCTGAACCGAAAGTTTCCCTTGGTCATGATCCCCTTCCGCCCCATGCAACACATGTTCACCGTCGAGGATCAGCTCGCAGCCCTCAAATCCGCCGCCGCACACCTCACCGACAGCAGCATCCTCGCCTTCGACGTGTTCTATCCCAAGTTCGACATGATCTGGACAAAAGTCGGAGAAGAAGTCCCGGAGATGGAGTGGACCCGACCTTCCGATCCCACCAAGCTTGTGCGCCGCTTCTTCCGCAAAGACGCGATCGACAAGATCAACCAGATTTTCAGTTTCACCTTCATCTTCCGCACCTACGAATCGGGCGACCTGATCCTCGAAGAAACCGAAGCTTTTCGCCTCTGTTACTACACCTACCCGCACCTCCGCGCACTGTTCCTTCTCGCAGGCCTTGAGCCCGTTGAAGAATACGGCTCCTTCGCTAAGACTCCCCTAGACAATAGCGCAGAACAAATGATTTTCCTCCTGCGCAAGTCGCCCTAAGCCGGGTGCAAGATTAGGTTCGTGTGGAGACAGCCGCCATCGGCTGTCTAGGTGTTGCTTGTGTGGGACCGGGCCCATTGGCCCGGTCGTCGAGCGTAGCTCGACCCTGTCTGCAGCGCCCAAGGTCTCTGCGTTTAAGATGGCTGCATGCCCAAAGCCCCCGCACCCGAGAGTCTACCCACGGTGAAGATCTCCCCCCGCGGCGCCATCCGCCTCAAAGACGGCCACGTCTGGGTCTACCGCTCCGACATCGTCTCCGCCGAAGGCGTCGAGCCCGGCTCCCTCGTCCGCGTCACCGACCACCGTGGCAAGCCCCTCGGCTCCGCGCTCTTCTCCAGCTCGTCCCAGATCGCCGTCCGCATGATCTCGCACGACCCAGTCGCTGATCTTCCCGACCTGCTTCGCCAGCGAATCGCCGCCGCCATCGCGTACCGCGAGTCCCTGGTAACAAACACCGAAGCCTACCGCGTAGTCTTCAGCGAAGCCGACTTCCTCCCGGGCCTCGTCGTCGACCGCTACGGCGACATCCTCTCGCTCCAAATCCTCACCCAGGCAATGGACGCCAACCTTTCCCGTGAAACCGTCATCTCTGAATTAAGTCAGCGGCTTCATCCCGTTTCGATCATCGAGCGCGTCGATCCGCGTGTGCGAGAGCTGGAGTCCCTCCCGCCCCGCGCCTCCGGCCTCCTACAAGGCAGCAAGACCGCCACCACATTCGCCATGAACGGAGTTCAGTTTCATTACGACGCGCTCGAAGGCCAAAAGACTGGAGCCTTCCTCGACCAGCGCGAGAACTACGCCGCCGCCTCGATCTATGCCCATGGCGAAGCCCTCGACGTCTTCTGCTATCAAGGAGGCTTCGCCCTCCATCTTGCTCCGCGTTGCTCGCAAGTCACCGCCGTCGACAGCTCGCGTCCTGCCCTCGAAGTCGCCGACCAGAACGCCGCGCTCAACCAGACCCTTCTCAAAGAAAAAGAGATCGAATGGATCGAGGCCAACGCATTCGACCTGCTCAAGGACTACTCGTCTTCTGATCGTCCCTACGACACTATCGTCCTCGATCCGCCCGCCTTCGCCAAAAGCAAGCGCGATCTCGACGCCGCCCTCCGCGGCTACAAAGAACTCAACCTCCGCGCCCTCAAGATGCTCCGCCCCGGCGGCATCCTCGTCACCTGCTCCTGCTCCTATCACGTCAGCCAGCAAAACTTCCTCGAGATGCTCGCCTCTGCCGCTCTTGACGCCCACCGCACTCTTCGCCTGATCGAAGTCCGCGGACAGGCGAAGGACCATCCCATCCTCCTGAATATTCCAGAAACGGCTTACCTGAAGTGCGTGATTGCATCTGTAACATAATGAAAATAATAGCTAATTATCTATTGACAGTAATACGCTCAACTTTTATGCTTCTTTTACACTAACTTCGCGTCTAATTGAAGTGACTGGTTGCCGCGTGCAAGAGCGGGACCTTCGGGTTGTAGCAGCGCTTTCGGACGGAAGTGTCGACGCTTCAACGTGGAAGAGCGGCGCTTCAGCGCCACGTCGAAGGCAACGAACGATGCGGGCTTTAGCCCCTGAGGTCCAGCAATTCCTCGCAGCTCGGTCTCGAAAATCAAACTTTCTCACTTAACTAAATTTTGAAGGAGGATTTTAGTCATGACCGTATTAACCCGTTGGGAGCCGTTCCGTGAGTTTGCCACCCTGCAGGACCGCATCAACCGTGTGTTCCGCGATTCCTACAGCGGAGCAGGCCAGGACGAGGCTCTGACCACTTCCAGCTTTGCCCCTGCCGTCGACGTCTACGAAGACGAGCACAAGGTTGCCTTGAAGATCGAAGTGCCCGGAATCGACGAGAAAGACATCGACGTCCGCGTCGAGAACAACACTCTCACCGTGCACGGCGAGCGCAAGATCGAGAAGGAAGAGAAAGAAGAGAACTACCGCCGTGTGGAGCGCCAGTACGGCAGCTTCACCCGTACCTTCACTCTGCCCACCACCGTGGACACCGACAACGTCTCGGCGACCTACGACAAGGGCGTCCTGAAGATCAACCTGCCCAAAAAGGCCGAAGCCAAGCCCAAGCAGATCAAAGTCAACGTCGGCACCGAGAAGACCCTCGATGCCAAGACTACGGAAAGCAAGGGTCCCAGCAAAGCCGCATAAGCAGTGTTTTATGTGGAGACAGCCGCCTTCGGCTGTTCCGCAAAGGCGAAGCCGAGCGGCTCATTGCAAGCGGCTTCCTTCGTGAGGGGCTTCCTTGTGGAAGAGCGGCGCTTCAGCGCCGCGTTATGAGGAAGCGAGAATGATAGGGCTTTAGCCCCTTGAGGTCAGCGGGAGGCGGCACACATGCCCGCCTCCCGTTTCTTTTGCTATTTGTCATCCTGAGCGAAGCGAAGGATCCATGCACTTTCCCGGCAGCGAAAATTGCACAGATCGTCCGCCTGGCTCAGAATAACAAAAGGAAAGTAGAGGTTCCCCATGGCAATCCGTTGGGACAAATTCACCGTCAAAGCACAGGAAGCCGTCCAGCGCGCGAACCAGCTCGCCTCCGAACATGGCAACCCCGAGTTGCGTCCGATTCACATCCTCGCCGCGCTGCTCGAAGACAAGGAAGGCATCGTCCCGCCGGTGCTGGAAAAGATCGGCATCGGCCCGCAAGCCGTGCTCGCCGAAGTCTACAAAGAAATCGAGAAACTCCCCAAGGTCTCCGGGGAATCCGCCCAAGTCACGCTCTCGAACGAAGTCAATAAGCTGCTCGAACAGGCCTTCAAGGAAGCATCAAATTTCAAAGACGAATACGTCTCGACCGAGCACCTGCTGCTGGCGATCACCAGCCTCAAGCGCGATCCAGGCCAGCAGATCCTCGCCGCCCATGGCGCCACCAACGACGCGATTCTGAAAGCGCTCGCGGTCGTCCGCGGCTCGCAAAAAGTGACCGACCAGAATCCCGAAGCCAAGTTTCAGGCCTTGGACAAATACGCCCGCGACCTTACCGAGCAAGCCCGCCGCGGCAAGCTCGATCCCGTCATCGGACGCGACGAAGAAATCCGCCGCGTCGTACAAGTCCTCTCGCGCCGCACGAAGAATAATCCCGTGCTCATCGGCGAGCCCGGCGTCGGCAAGACCGCCATCGTCGAAGGACTGGCCCAGCGCATCATCTCGGGCGATGTTCCCGAAGCCCTGAAAAACAAGCGCGTGGTCGCTCTCGACCTTGGAGGGATGCTGGCCGGAGCGAAATATCGCGGCGAGTTCGAAGACCGCCTGAAAGCCGTCCTGAAGGAAATCGAAGACTCGCAAGGCCAGATCATTCTCTTCATTGACGAGCTCCACACGCTCGTTGGCGCCGGAGCGGCGGAAGGCGCCATCGACGCTTCGAACATGCTGAAGCCCGCGCTGGCCCGCGGAGAGCTGCGCGCCGTCGGCGCCACCACCCTCAACGAATACCGCAAGTACATCGAGAAAGATACGGCCCTCGAACGCCGCTTCCAGATTGTCTTCGTCGGCGAGCCTAACGTCGAAGACACGATCGCGATCCTCCGGGGCCTGAAAGAAAAGTACGAAGTGCACCACGGCGTGCGCATCAAAGACTCGGCCATCGTCGCCGCAGCCACGCTCTCGCACCGCTACATCAGCGACCGCTTTCTGCCCGATAAGGCTATCGACCTCATCGACGAAGCTGCGTCCTCGCTGCGTATCCAGATCGATTCGCTCCCCACGGACATCGATCAGCTGGAGCGCAAAGCCACGCAACTCGAAATTGAAAAGCAGGCCCTGAAGAAAGAAGACGACGCGAACTCAAAGGAGCGTTTAGGGTTTATTGAAAAAGAGCTCGCCGAAATTCGCGAGAAGTCGAACACGCTCAAGGCCAACTGGAAGAAGGAAAAAGATCTCATCGCCCGCGTCCGCGCCCTCAAAGAGCAGATCGAAAAGCTGAAGGCTGAAGAGCAAGCCGAAGAGCGTAAAGGCAACCTGCAACGCGTCGCCGAAATCCGCTACAGCCTGATTCGCCAGGCCGATGACGAACTGGCCAAGCTCAGCAAGCAAATGGAAGCCCAGGGCGGCAAGCGCATGCTGAAAGAAGAAGTCGACGAAGAAGACGTCGCGCGCATCGTCTCCAAGTGGACCGGAATCCCCATCTCGAAGATGCTTGAAGGCGAAGTCAAAAAGCTGGTCACGATGGAAGAACGCCTGCACCTCCGCGTCGTCGGCCAGGACCAGGCCCTGGAGCGGGTAGCAAACGCCATTCGCCGTTCTCGCGCCGGCTTGAGCGATCCCAAGCGTCCCATCGGCTCATTTATTTTCTTAGGCCCAACGGGGGTCGGCAAAACCGAACTCGCTCGGGCCCTCGCTGAATTTCT
Source organism: uncultured Acidobacteriaceae bacterium (assembly GCA_963706645.1). Lineage (GTDB taxonomy): Bacteria > Acidobacteriota > Terriglobia > Terriglobales > Acidobacteriaceae > Sulfotelmatobacter. The sequence goes on along the minus strand of CAVPNR010000024.1, from coordinate 163,381 downwards.
CTTCGACGACGAGCACGCGCTGCTCCGCATCGACATGTCGGAGTACATGGAGAAGCATTCGGTTGCTCGCCTGATCGGCGCACCTCCGGGCTACGTCGGATACGAAGAAGGTGGCCAGCTGACCGAGCAGGTTCGCCGCCGTCCATACGCAGTCGTGCTCTTCGATGAAATTGAAAAAGCGCATCCCGACTTCTTCAACGTTCTTCTCCAGATGATGGACGATGGTCGCCTGACCGACGGCAAAGGCCGCGTCGTCGACTTCAAGAACACGATCATCATCATGACATCGAACATCGGCTCCAGCTACCTGCAGTCGGACCACGTGCGCACGCCGGAAGAATTCGAAAAAGCCAGCGAGCAGGTCCAGAACCTGCTGCACACCCATTTCAAGCCGGAGTTCTTGAACCGCGTCGACGACATCATCGTCTTCCGCCCGCTTGGCAAAGAACAACTAGTCAAGATCATCGAGCTGCGGCTGGAAGACGTTCGCCGCCTGCTCGCCGATCGCAAGATCTCGCTCGAACTCACGGACGGGGCGAAGGACTTGCTGTTCACGCAGGGCTACGATCCGAACTTCGGCGCACGTCCGCTGAAGCGCTCGATCCAGAAGCTCGTGCAGGATCCGCTGGCTCTCAAGATCCTCGACGGAGAGGTCCTGCACGGCGATCACGTCATCGTCGACGCTGACAAGAAAGCCGGCAAGCTGACGTTCGAAGTCAGCCCGCGCGTCGGCGAGAAAGCGCCAGCAAAAGCCAAGCGCTGATGGAAGAATCAGAGCTCGTGTGGGGACAGCCGCCTTCGGCTGTCCCGCCGAGCGCAGCTCGGCGTTTGTCAGCCCTGTCTGACGAAGATGTCGCGTGTTTCGTCGCCAAGGAGATGGAAGACACCGACGGCGCGTAGGACAATCTGCAGTCCCAACCAAATCGTCGACCAGCGGAACGCTATTGCCGCCAACATCAGACCCGGAAGCATGAACGCACCTCCAACCGTCATGAGCAGTATCGCTGCCCACCGCGCGCAATTTTTCAGCCGGAACAATCCCCACCCAACTATCGCATAGCCAACTCCGACTAACAGACTCGGATAAGGCCCGGTGAGCGTCAGCGCATGCCTTAGCGTCCTCTGGGTGAAGGGCGGCACAATCCCTGGAGCAACCAACAACGTCGCGGCGCCAATCCAGAAATAGACGGCGGCAGCAAGAAAGAGGATCGCAATGATGGTCGCGCCGATCGACGGTCGCATGATCGAACAGAGTAGCAGATCGGCTGCGCGCGCAAGTGTCTATGCTGAGAGACACTCAATGCGCTTCGTTCGCTGGATAAGAATTCGAGTATCATGTTCTCCGGCGCGTGAGGCGCCGCTCATGACTCGAACCATCTCGTCACTCACAGCCGTCATTCTGATTTCGCTCGCCCAACTCTCCGCCGCTCAAGCTCCCATGAAATGGAAAATTCACGACCTCAATCGTCCCTTACCGCCCGTCGTCGATCCCGGAACCGCCAGCACGCAGGAAACCCCCGGACGCGCTCCTTCCGACGCCGTCGTGCTCTTTGACGGCAAGGACCTGTCCCGCTGGGTCGACGGCGATCGCAAGCCGGCAAAATGGAAAGTCGAAAATGGCTACATGGAAGTCGTAGCCAAGACCGGCAACATCTCCACGCGCGATTCCTTCGGAGATTGCCAGCTGCACGTCGAGTTCGCCGAGCCCTCACCGGGCAAGGGAGAGAGCCAGGAGCGCGGCAACAGCGGCGTCTTCCTGATGAGCACCTACGAGATCCAGGTGCTCGACTCGTACGAGAACAAGACCTACGCCGATGGACAGGCGTCCGCGGTCTACGGACAATATCCGCCGCTGGTGAATGCGTCGCGGCCTCCGGCGCAGTGGCAAACCTATGACATCATCTTTCACCGCCCGCACTTCAAAGATGGCAAGGTCACGCAGCCGGCGCGCGTCACGGTTCTGCATAACGGAGTTCTCGTGCAGGACAACGTGGAACTAACCGGCCCAACCGCGCACGGCGAGCGTCCTCCGTATAAACCAGGACCCGACAAGCTACCGCTGCAGCTGCAGGACCACGGCAATCCCGTGCGCTACCGCAACATCTGGATTCGCGAGCTGCACGAAGAATAGAAAGGCGCCACGGATCACACAGATTTTCGCGGATTAACCCCAAGACAACGGAATAATCCGCATTAGTCCGTAAAGATCCGTGGCTAGAGTTGTGTTTGCTTTTTGGCGAACGCGTCGACGACCGCAGGCGCCTGCGCCAGATACCACGCGACCGCCGCGCGCAGCGCGATCCGTAATCCGTACCAGAGCACAGGAACACCGAGTTCCGCCATCGAAATCTTGGGCACGAGCGATGCGACGGCAACCACCATCACGAGCATCGCGGCCCAGCGTGCCCAATTGTGCAGCCGGAATAATCCCCAACCGACGAGCGCATAACCGCCTCCGACGAGCATCGCCATGTAAGGTCCGGCGAGTTCCAGTCCATACATGAGCCGCGCTCCACTCATCAGCGAGATCGCCTCAGGCGCGAGCAGCTTCACCGCAGCAATTGCCCACAGATAAATCGCGGCCAGAAAGAAGAGCGCGGAAATAATGGTGACACCAGCAGGCCGCTGCATAAGAGCGAAAGAAACTCCGGGCCTTGTCATCCTGAGCGGCGTTCTTTGCCGCGAAGGATCTATGCATTATCTCAGCGGCCGAGCGTTTCATAGATCCTTCGCGCGACAAAAACCCTCTCTCTCAGGATGACAATGTATTTCGGGGGGACAGGATTTACGCCAGATCGAAGAACAGCACCTCAGACTCTTCAGTGCCCTTGATGGTTACCTTCCTTTCCTCGCTGATCGCCGCACCGTCGCCTTGCCCGACCTTCTTCCCGTTCAGTTCAACTGCGCCGCGCGCAACCTGCAGCCAACCGTGACGTCCTGCCGAGAACTCGTGCGTGACCTCTTCTCCCGGCTTGAGAAGCGAAACATAAAGCTTCGCATCCTGATTGATCTTCACCGATCCGTCGCTGGTATCACGCGATGCGATCAGCCGCAGCTTGCCACGTTTCTCCGCCTCCGGAAATGACTTCTGCTCGTAGCTCGGCGGCAGCGCGGCCTTCTCCGGCTGAATCCAGATCTGCAACAGATGCACGGCGTCGGCCGTCGACGGATTGAACTCGCTATGGCGAATCCCGCTGCCTGCGGTCATGCGCTGTCCGTCGCCGGGCAGAATCACCGATCCGGTTCCTAGACTGTCTTTGTGCTCCAGCTTTCCCTCAAGCACGTAAGTGATAATTTCCATGTCGCGATGCGGGTGTGTGGGAAATCCTGTGTTCGGCGCGACCCAATCTTCGTTGATGACGCGCAGCGAGCGGAATCCCATCCACTTCGGGTCCCAGTAATCGCCGAAGCTGAAGGTGTGATGAGTTTTGAGCCAGCCGTGGTTTCCGCCACCACGTTCCTGGCTGGGACGAATCTGAATCATGGCGTTCTCCGTTCCAGTTTAAGTTTTCAGGGGATTAATCAACTGATAAACATTAGATGCTGCGAGGAGGCGGAAAGCTCCAAGCGCAGACAGCCCAGAAAAAACAGGGGAAGTCTTGAAACAGAAGCCCCGAACGGGAAGAGTTCGCTCGTTTGCGCCGGGACCTCCTCCCTTCGCGCGTGAAAACCCGCTCTGGTCGCGGGCTTCGCAGAATGTGCCCACAAAATATTGAGCCCCAAGGGGTTAGAGGTCAAAATCTTGAAAACACAGCGCTTAGTGTCCGACCGTTCTGGCTTTACCCACGGCGACGCCGGTGCCTATAATGCCGCACTTCAAAATCCGAGGCAAGGTCAGATGTCACACGATCTGGGTCGAGGCTGTGGATTTCTTATAACTTCTTCGCCACTGGTCACAGCGATTTGCACGGATTTAGAAGTGAAAAAACCGAGGAATTTGATCCGTGGAAATCCGCGCAAATCCGTGGCAAACGAATTTGCTGTGGCACACTTGAAACTATGCACCGGCTCGCGCTTGGCGACTTTGAACTCAGCGTTTTTTCTGACGGGACTTACCCGCTCGACGGCGGCGCCTTCTTCGGCGTCGTGCCCAAAGTGATGTGGTCGCGTAAGGTTGACGCCGACGAAAAGAATTACGTCACTGCCGGACTGAATACGCTCGTCATTCGCTCGGAAAATCCGCGCACCGGAAAACAGACCGTGCTGGTCGAGACTGGAATGGGCAACAAGCTCTCGTCGCGCATGGCAAAGTTCTACGGACAGCCGGCGGGGTTGTTGAACGATCTCGCGGCGGGCGGCATTGCTCCCGAGGACGTCGACATCGTTATTAATTCGCACCTGCACTTCGATCACTGCGGATGGAACACGGTGCGCGATGCGAATGGCAAATTCGTGGCGACCTTTCCGCGCGCGAAATATTACGCGCCAGAAGGCGAGTGGCAGTATGCGCGGCATCCCAGTGAGCGCGATTCGATCAGTTACATCTCCGAGAACTACGATCCTCTGGTCGAAAGCGGTCAGATGACGCTGCTGAAGGGTGGCGAGGAAATTGTTCCCGGCATTTCGGTCAGGACCTTTCCTGGGCATACGGCGCATATGCAAGCTGTGATTGTGCGTAGTCAGGGAAAGACGGCCTGCTACATTTCCGACCTGATGCCCACGACGGCGCACATCGACCTAACGTGGGGCATGGGTTTTGACTTATATCCGTTGCAGACGATTGAGAGCAAGAAGCAGTATTATGCGGAAGCCGTCCCCGAAAAGTGGCTGACGGTTTTCACCCACGATCCCAAGAGGCCGTGGGCATACGTGGAGAAGGATGAGTTGGGAAAGATGGTGGCGAAGCGAGTGGAGAGATGCGATGGCGGCTGACCGGCTGACCGTCGTGAATACGCGGAAGCAGAGGATACCTCAGAATTTCTACCTTTACGCGATCTACGGAATTGCGGGAGGCGCCGATGATGAACAGTTCGACACCGCGCTTCTACCGTTCGATCTGATCGAAGGAGTGCGCATAGATGATGTCTCGACTCTCCTGAAGGCCGATACCTTCGATCTTGTCCGAGAGAGGATGGGCAGCGACGCCGTCAGGCAACTCCAGGGCGTCAGATACGCGCTCGTACATCGACACAGCCCCAAGGCAGTAAGCGCCGGAGAGGGGAACTGGGTTGGAGAGGAGGTCCACAGTCAAAGGTCCCAGGAGCTTGTACACAATGTAGTCGCGTGCCTCCGGCTTATTCACCCCATGCGGCAGCCCGTCCACGCAATGCATGGCACTGTCCGAGCAGACGGCTCCCTTGATGTGGTTGGATTCGATTCTCCTTCTGAGTTTCATGAAGTCCCCGACGCGCATAAACACTTCCATCTTCGAAATCGAGACGCTAATGATCTGAGGGTCTACATTGGCCAATTCTTGCGAGGTATGCGAGGCCCGGTTTGGAAGTTTCGCATGGCGGTCCAGTTTCACGAGCTGGGGCACTTCCAATACCTGGCGTGGAAAGGCCGGTATATTTTATGGGCATCGGCAATCGAGTCAATCTACACATCACACAATCCGGAGCACCAAGGAAGCAAGGTGGCGAAGGAACGTATAAAGTGGTTCCTCGGAGCGGGCACATGCATTTACGGCCCTGGGGATATCTCAAACCTGCTTCCACAACCGAAGATCACTGTCGGTGACATCGTCGACCGTCTCTATGAAGTCAGAAACTTTATTGCACATGGCGACAAGATTCCTGACCACTTTTTCCAAGACAAGCTGCGCGATGGATTCAACGGCAAACTGAACGTGATCGACGTCCTAATGGAGGCATCCAGCTTCATCATCCGCAGTATCCTGCTCAAAATCCTTCGTGAAGGATTGCTTGGACACTTTGCGGATGCGGCTTCCGCGGAGGCGTATTTCAGTGCTGCCGGTCTGACGCGTTCACAAATAAGACAACGGTCTCGTGCCGTTCCTCAGTCGCTACCGTAGAGGGGACGTCAGTTTTCGCGGGCGGGGGCGCCCGCGCCACATTTCCGAAAACTGCTATATTGTCCCGAAGCGGTGGAATGCTCCAAGCTTGGCTTGGACACCGGCTTTCGGGCCGGATCGGGCCTCTCTGGGGTTACCCCAGGGGAACTTGGGTAGCTGCGATTTTCGTCGCGTGAGCGTCTCTGCGCTCCGGTGCAGGCTTGCTCACGCAGGGTCAGACTCGTTGGAGCATTCCACCGTCGTTTGTCATGCAGGACTCTTCTCTTCTCGGGGCGCTGGCCCAGGCTCTTCTCGCCGGCGAACCAACCGTTGACCTCCTTGTCCATCGCTGCAGTCGCACGCTGGGTAAGTCTTGGCGTTGGATTCGTCCGCTCGCCCTGCGCTATCTAGACAAGTTCGGAGCGGGGGCACGCCCCAGACATCGGGACGTGGTTCGGTTTCTCAGGGGCGACGCGCGATTTCAGCGCGCTCTGTCAAAATATTCCGACCAACTGCTCGTAAACGAAGTGCTGACCGCACCGCGGCAGATGCAGCCCGCAGCGGCGGCTCGCACTTGGGGCCTTCCCGCGATCGACTCCCCAGGTGACCTGGCAAAATGGCTGGGGCTCGCTCCCGGTGAGTTGCGATGGTTCGCCGACCTGAAGGCGCTGGGCTACAAACGAACGGGAGAGCAACTGCGGCACTATCATTACCGGATTCTGGCAAAGCGGGTCGGCCGCGTTCGATTGATTGAGGCGCCGAAGCCGCGCCTAAAAGACTTGCAGCGGCAAATTCTGCTGTGGATTCTTGAAAAGGTCGCGCCACATCCGGCGGTGCATGGGTTCGTAAAGGGGCTGTCGATCAAAACATTTGTCGCACCGCACGTAGGTCAGCGGGTTGTGTTGCGAATGGACTTGCGAGATTTCTTTCCCACCTTTGGCGGAGTGCGGATTCAGAACTTGTTTCGTACGTTGGGATATCCGGAAGCGGTCGCCGATCTCCTCGGCGGGATTTGCACGAATGCTGCTCCTCGCAATATCTGGAATGATATCTCCAAAGATCTCGGCCCTGTGCGCGTGGAAGGAGCACGACGCCTCTACGCGCGCCCGCATCTGCCGCAGGGCGCGCCTACTTCGCCCGCACTGGCGAACATTTCCTTTTACCGAGTAGATTGCCGGTTGAGCGGTCTCGCCGAATCTTCAGGGGCGAGTTACACGCGGTACGCCGATGATCTCGCGTTTTCCGGCGGCGAGGAATTCGAGAAGGGCGCGGAGCGCTTCGGGCTGCACGTCGCGGCGATTCTGCTGGACGAAGGGTTCGCGGTGAACCATCGCAAGACGCGCGTCATGCGGCAGGGAGTGCGGCAGCATCTGGCGGGACTCGTGACCAACCAGCGTCCAAACATTGCCCGACGCGACTTTGACTTGCTCAAAGCTGTGCTGACGAACTGCGTTCGACTGGGACCGGAGAGTCAGAATCGCGAGAGCAGGCCTCGTTTTCGGGCGCATCTGGAAGGGCGCGTGGCGTTCGTGGAAATGGTGAATCCGGAAAAGGGAAGACGGCTGCGAGCAATCTTTGAGCAGATTCAGTGGCCGAAGTAGCTTTCTAGTTCTCGCGCTCGAAGAGTGTGCCGGCAGTTTCGCGGGGCGCCTGCCCTGAGCTTGCCGAAGGGTCGCCCGCGCCACATAACCTGGCTTCGAAGAAATCTTCTACTCGGCTCAGTACTTCAGGAGCAGCCTTCGATTCGTAGATCGCCTTGCGCAGTCCCGCCCCGCCGGGGACTCCGTGGGTGAACCAGCTGGCGAACTGCTTCATCTTCCCGACGGCATCCGGCAGTTCCTCTTCGATCAGCATCTGGAAGTAAGTGCGGATCATCTGGTAGCGGTCGGCTTCGGAGGGCTGGTCGTAGAGAGTTTGTGTGGGACCGGATCGGAGCCTGTCCTGAGCGGAGTCGAAGGAATCCGGTCGGGCCGGGCGAAGCCCGGCTGCCTCGGTGCTGCTGAACGCTTCCGAATCCCGTCCCGAGTAAGCCGCCGAGCTCGGCTCGGCCTGGCCGGGTCTGAGACCCGGCCCCACACCAGCAAAATCGCAGTACTGCTCGATCTGGCGGAAGATCCAGGGGTTCGACGGAGCGCTGCGGCCGATCATGACCGCATCGCATCCGGTCTGCGCCACCATGGCGCAGGCGTCCTCTGGGCTGCGGATGTCGCCATTGCCGATCACAGGAATCTTCACCGCATCTTTGATGGCAGCGATCCACTCCCAGCGGGCGTTGCCGCTGTAGCCCATCTCGCGCGTGCGGGCGTGCAGCGCCACTGCGGCTAGTCCGCAATCTTCCGCCATGCGCGCCAGTTCGACGCAGACGATCTCTTCGTCGTTCCATCCGGCGCGGAATTTTACGGTAAAGGGGATTTTCACGGCGGCGCGCACCGCTTCGAAAATCCTGCCAATCGCGGGCAGATCGCGCAGCAGCCCCGAGCCTCCATTGCACTTCACAACTTTTTTCGCAGGACAGCCCAGATTCAGATCCACCAGATCAAAGCCCAGGCCCTCAACCATGCGCGCGGCCTCTGCCATCACCTTCGGATCGCTGCCGAAAAGCTGCGCCGAGATCGGGTGCTCGTCTTCGTAGAAGTGGAGATAGCGTTTGGCCTTCTGGTCTTTCTTGCGAAGCACACCGTCGGCGGAGGTGAATTCGGTCATGATCAGTCCGCATCCGCCAAGATTCCGAATGAACCGGCGAAAGACCGTGTCTGTGACGCCGGCCATGGGGGCCAGAACTGTAGCGGGAGCGATAGTGACGGTGCCGATGATCAGGCTCGCCGGCACCGGCTTCAGCGGACCGATCTGCCGAACACCTGCCTCCGCTCCACTCGGGTGCAGTGGCGCAGCCTGGCGGCCAGCGCTGTCCGTCCCGTATGTCCCTCCCGAGTTGTCCCAGAACTTCTTCACCGTCTTATTTTACCTGCGTCCCAAAACGAAGCCCCCGCCGAAGCGAGGGCTCAAATTTTGGATTGATCCGCGCGAATCCGCGAAGATCCGTGGCGGAGAAGTTACTTCTTCACCGGTTCGGCCTTCGCGTACTTGCGGCGGAAGCGCTCGACGCGGCCGGCCGTATCCATCAACTTCTGCTTGCCGGTGAAAAACGGGTGGCAACTCGAGCAGATTTCAACACTAATGTCGCCCTTATGGGTCGAACGGGTCATAAATGCGTTGCCGCATGCGCAATGCACACGCACTTCGTTGTAAGCGGGATGAATAGCTGCTTTCATGGGAATTCCGTCCTCGATTCGAATATTAGATTCTACCGGATATCCACAGGATTCGGCAATCGCGAACCGCCCTCAGCCGTCAGCTGTCAGCTCTCAGCAAAGCACACCGAATCAGACAGTTCCAAGCTGAAAGCGGACCGCTCGGAGCTTGGAAGCTCTTTCAAAACCGGAACAGATAGCTCACCTTCACGAAAAACTGGCGGCTGTCATTGATATAGCCCCGTGCGGTATTGGTGACGTAGCCAGGCGACGTCGGAGTCTGCGGGACCACGTCCAGGTTCTGCAGGTCGCTGTTGTACCCAATATAGATCGCGGTGCCAGGATGTATCAGATAGGTGATCAGAAAGTCGGTGTTGAACTCCTTTTGCGCCGGCAGGTAGGTGTACGGAGACCCAACGCCCGGCGTCCCTGCCAGCAGCGCGTTGTATTGCAGAATCACGCGCACGGAAAGCTGCGGAGTGAATTGCCAGTTCCACTTGCTGCGCAGAATGTGGTCGTTGAAGATGCCGCGGCCGGCGCCGGGAAATTGAGCCTGTTCGAAGAGAAATGTGTCGTTGTTTGTCCGCAGCCGCTCAAACAGGTAACTGTTCTCAATCTTCAAAGGCTTCACCGGACGGAAGTTCACGCCGGCTTGAGCCGTATCCTCTCGCGCCAGAAAAGGATGATTGTAGGGCGTAGCAATCGCCAGGGGCGCAGGCGGCAACGCCTCAAAATTCACACCTTGTCCCCAGTAGTAGCCCGCGGTGAGTGTAGCTTTCTTTAAATATCCCGTCTGGAAAGAAGCTCCGCTGGTGTGTTCGTGATAATCCTGATTGCCCAGGGTCGTCGGAGGGCAATACAAGGCGTACCCGTAGAAACAGAAATCCTGAGGGCGCAGCCTCTCGTGAAACTCCTCATACGGACGCACAACGAAAATCGTCTGCCCGCGTCCTTGAATCGAAAAATAGGGATTGTAGTCGGTGTCGAGCCGAAGGCCGGTGTGGTCGAAGTCGTAACGAACGTTGAGCGACGGTCCCCAATCGACGATCCAGCCGGTCTTCGGCCGAAATCGGTAGTCGGCGGCTTGCGTGGTCTCGCGAATGTCCACGCGATTGATGAAGCCCGGGATCGACACCACTCCGGGAGTAATGTCGTTATAAATTCCGTCGTAGGAAAAGTGCAGGCCGTCGCGCCGCAGTTCGAGCCGCTCAGCAGGGCCCGCGTAGTAATTGTTGTCTCCCTTGTTGCCGGAACTGAACGGGTAGAGATTGGCTTCGCAGTTCAGGTTGAGATAGCTCGACGTCGCCACCGCCTGGCCATCGAGCGTCCAGTTGGGATTGAATTTCAGGTGCGTATCGACGCCGCCGATGCGGTTATATTCGCCCGTCGTGGGACACTCCCAGTCGGTGTAGAGCGCGCCCACGCTCGACTGCCGGAAAATGTCGCGACTCACGCGCGCGATGGTGAAGTAGGAACGCATGCCGGAGTATGGGCTGTAATCCGGCACGGCCAGGCCTGGGCTACGATCGTCGGCAGCCATCAAGCCGACCGAGTAAGGGCCGTCTTTCCCGGTGAGACGGATTCCCGCCGACGGGTCGCCGATGCTGCGCGTGAAAAACAAATCCAACGGCGTGCGAAAAAAGTCTTCGTTCTCCAAAAAGAACGGACGCTTTTCCGGAAAGTACACCGCATAGCGCTGGTTGACGGTTATCTGCGGATCCTCAGATTCGATCTGGCTGAAGTCCGGGTTCGCAGTCATGTCGACGACGAAGTGATCCTGGATCACGAACTTCGCGTCCACGCCAGTCTGGCCCTGCACGGCCGCATGCTGGAAGTACGGGTTTGTCGGGTCGCGGGTATCGAGGGCCCGAAAGCCGCGCATTAGGCCATAAGGAATCATTTCGATGCTGTGGCCGGGCGAGATTCCTTCGAGCCCCAGCAGGCTCGCAGCCTGGCCCAACCGGCCTTCAATTTTGTAGGAAACATGCGGCCAGAAAGAATCTTCCGTCTTGCGCGTGATGCCTCGATACAAAATGATGCCCCAATCCTGCTGTTTGACGGTGGGAAAGCGCAGGCTTTTGAAGGGAATCGCAATCCACACGACGAACCCACTCTCAGTGACTTTGCCCCGCGAATCCCATACTGTATCGAACGAAGTATCGAAATGCCCGGCAGTCTGCTCCTCCCGCGAAGCCTCGGTCCAGATTGCGTCCCATTGCACTCCGAGCGGCGTGGTTTGAAAAGCATAGGCGCGACGCCGGTCATGAAAGGTATCGAGCATGACCTCGACCTGGTCGTCGTCGTAAACGTCTTCCCGGCGCGACATGCGGGCACGCACCTTCCGCGGATCGTCGAAGCACACAAATACCACATACAAATTCTTCTGGTCATATCCCAGGTATGCGTCGGTGCGTTCGGAAACGCTCTCTCCGTCGTGCGGATTGCGTTGCGTAAAGCCGCTGACCTTCGCCATCTGGAGTGCGCTCTCTCCCAGCGGCTTCATCGTGAGGAAATCCTCCAAGGCCGGAGGCCGCGCCAATCGCACGATCGTCAACGCAGGAGGCCCCGCCTCAGGCTTCGGCACGGGTTGCTGTGAATCCTGCGGGAAAGAAGGCGAGGCCGCCAGCTCCGGTGCCGACAGAGCCAGAACCGTGATGACAGCCAGCTTCGCTCGAAAATGGGCCCAACTCTTCAGAAGTCGAACCAGATGCAAAAAGGTCCCCTGTTCTCCCCGCCCCCACTGGGGAATTGAGCAAGATACACTAAGCGCCACCAGACAAAACAGCAAAATGATGTTTGTGAGGTTTGCCGAACAGGTATGCGAGCGCAGGCGACTTTAAAACAGGCGGTTCGGAGTCAAGACAAGTAGGGAAGCACTAGAACAAGGAACTTTGCCTTCGAGTCGGAGTGATCTTGAAATAGTCGTACGCGAGTTGAGTGGCCACGCGGCCACGCGGCGTTCGATTCAGGAATCCAGCCTGCATCAGGAAGGGTTCGTAAATCTCCTCGATGGCGTCCGGCTCTTCGGCTAGAACAGCGGCCAGTGTATTCACGCCCACCGGACCACCCTGATATTTCTCGATGATCGTCAGCAGCAACCTCCGGTCCACTTCGTCGAAACCATACTGATCGACTTCCAGCATTCCCAGCGCAGCTTTCGCCGTAGGCTCGTCAATCTTGCCGGCCCCGCGCACCTGGGCATAATCGCGCACGCGCCGCAACAATCGATTCGCGATCCTTGGCGTGCCCCGGGAACGCCCGGCAATTTCTTCCGCGCCGGCATTGTCCACCTCAACGCCGAGGATCTCCGCCGAGCGCTCCACGATCACTTTCAAATCTGCAGGAGTATAAAACTCCAGCCGCAGCACAATCCCGAAGCGCGATCGCAGCGGGGACGAAATCAATCCCGCCCGCGTGGTCGCGCCCACGAACGTAAACGGCTTCACTTCGAGCGTGTGCGTCCGCGCCGACGGACCTTGCCCAATAATGATGTCGAGCTTGTAGTCCTCCAGCGCGGAATACAGCAATTCTTCCAACACCGGTTGCAGGCGGTGGATTTCATCGATGAACAGCACCTGCTTGTCCTGCATGTTGGTGATAATCGCCGTCAGGTCGCCTTTGATCTGCAACAGCGGCGCGGCCGTCGGCTGAAAGTGCACGCCCAGTTCGTTTGCAATGATGTTGGCCAGTGTCGTCTTGCCCAGGCCTGGCGGCCCGTAGAGCAGCACATGGTCCATCGCCTCGCCGCGCGACCGCGCCGCCTCAATCGCCACCGCGAGATTCTCCTTGACCTTGTCCTGTCCGATAAATTCGTTCAGCCGCTGCGGCCGCAGCTTCAGCTCAAACGAGGAATCATCCTCCACCGGAGCAGCAGAGACTAGGCGGTCCGTGGCTTTGGAATTGTCGGGTGAAAGCACGATACGGCGATAGTAAAAGGAAACGCCCCGCACCGCAATTGGGGGGTTCTGCGCCTGTGAGCAGACGCGGCCCCCATCCCGTCAAGGTATTTCACCTGGTGGGAAAAATTGCGGACGAACATAAACATGAGGCAACGAAAACATCTTTGTTAAATCGTTTCTTTTCTATCTTTCCAAACAGGTTGGCCCTATAATCAATCTCCACTTAATGGTCCAGCCAGCGGACCGGTCGAAAATCTAAGTCCGGTGCAGCAACAACCCTCGTAGAGTTGGGTTTCATCCATAAGGACGGAGGAAGCTTGGAAACGCCAGTTCGGATTCTCGTGGTCGATGACTTCGAGCCGTTCAGACGATTCGTACGTTCAACGCTCGGGAAAAGACCGGAATTGCAGGTCGTCGACGAGGCTTCGGATGGACTCGAGGCGGTCCAGAAAGCCGGCCAACTGCAACCTGACCTCATTGTGCTCGATATCGGACTCCCGAGGTTGAACGGTATCGGCGCTGCTCGTCAAATCAGCAAACTCTCGCCGCTATCCAAAATTGTTTTCTTAAGCCAGGAATCCTCTGCCGAGGTGGTGCAAGAGATTCTCGACCTGGGCGCATCCGGCTACGTAGTGAAAACACAAGCTGGAAACTCGCTGTTGGCCGCGGTGGATGCGGTTCTTCGGGGCGGGCGGTTCGTCAGCAGAGGAGTATCAGGGCACAAATACACCGGCACTGATTTTCAAGCTCCCCGCGTCAACCGCAACGAGATTCTGCCATCGCTGAATCCGAACAAGTCAGGTTCCTCTCATGCCCACGACGTTGTATTCTATGCCGATGATGTCGCTCTCGTGGCCGGTTTTGCCGATTTTATTGAAGAGGCTCTCCATGCCGCGAAGTCGGTGATCGTAGTATCGACCGAGTCTCATCGCGCGAGTCTTCGTGAGAAGTTGCGCGAAAAAGGCGTAGACATTTGTGCAGCCGTCAACCAGGGACGCTATTTCTCCCTGGACGTCATCGACATGCTGTCGACCTTCATGAAGAATGGTCTGCCTGATCCTGTCCGATTTTTCCGGGTTGTCGGCGATCTGATTGCCGAAGCGGCGCGGGCGACCGCGGGGCAGGCGTCCCGGGTGGCGGTTTGCGGAGAAACCGCGTCGACCTTGTGGTCGCAAGGCAACGCGGATGCCGCGATTGAGGTCGAGCACCTCTGCCACCAAGTGGTGAAACACCATGGAACGAATATTCTCTGCGGATTCCCGTTGAGCAACTTTGGCCGCGAGGAAGATCAGCAAATCTTTCAAAGGATCTGCAGCTAAAGCTGAACTATCTTCCGCGCACTGACAGGTGACGATCCTACCCGGCTTCTCGCAAGGCAGCGGCCTCTCGAGCGACCGGAGCACGAGCGTGGATCGTGGTACCACGCCGGGGCTGCGAATCGATCGAGAAGGTCCCGTTCAACAGCTTTAGGCGTTCTTCCATGCTGATGAGTCCAAGCCCTGGAGACTCCTTGACCGCTTCCAGATCAAAGCCCGCGCCCGAATCCCTGATCGTAAGATGAATTTCCTCCACCTCTCCCCAGAATCGCACTTCGAAGCGTCGCACCCCGCTGTGCTTGACGGAATTGTGTAACGCTTCCTGCAGTACCCGGTAGAAGCAAAGAGAAGTCTCCCGCGGCACAGAGGTTGGCAGGTCGCTGCTGTGGAAGTCGATATCGACTTTCTGCTTTGCCCCAAACGCCTGGCAAAAGCCTCTCATGGCCGCGGCGATGCCCATGTGTTCAAGTCTTGATGAATGCAGTTCGTGCGAGAGGGCTTGAATATCGGTCGCCAAGTCCAGAGTCCGCTTCTGGAACTCGCCCAACCGGTTGCTCACTTCAGACACGTTGAGAGAGTCCTGCTGGAGTTGCTCTAACTCCACGGCCAACAGGGCAACGCGCTGGCCAATGTCGTCATGAAGCTCTCTGGCAATCCGCGTGCGCTCCTGCTCCTGCGCCTCAACCAACCTGCGGCTCGCATTCGCCAGGGCTGATTCCGCCAGCTTGCGATCGGTTATGTCCGTAACCATTCCAATCATCCGCAGCAGTTTTCCTCGCTCATCAAAGAAACCTCTCGCGCTTTTCTCGACCCAGACCACGGAACCATCCGGACGCAAAACACGATAGCCGATCTGCGTGGTGGGCCTCCGCGGAGTGAGCTGCTTCACCGACTCCAGGAACAGTTCGCGATCTTCGGGATGAACGCCTTCCAGGACCTGCTGGCGCGTGAGGTTTTGCTGGCGATCGTTATAACCAAGAACATTGATGTATTCCGCGGATCGCACCACTTCGTCGCTGGCGACGTTCCATTCATACGCATACATTTTTCCGGCTTGAATGGCCAGGCGAAGCCGTTGCTCGCTGTCCCGCAGTGCCTGCTCGGCCAGCTCGCGCGCTTCCTCCGCCTGGCGACGGTCCGTGATGTCCCGTTGAATCCCCCACGTCCTCAGCAGCAGGCCATTTTCGACAATGCCGATCATGCTGTTGATGAACACTTTGGGATTGCCTTGCGCATCGACCTCATGCGATTCACGGTCCACCACCCGGTAACCGCCACGGACGTAGTTCCGAGTCAATTCGATGTTTACAGGATCCTGCGCATCCACCGTCTCCGTCAGCCGCTTGCCGACAAAGTCTTCACACCGCAGCCCATACATGCGGGCTAGCGCTTCATTGCACTCGGCCATGTAAGACTCATGCAGAATACGATGAACCTGCTCCTCTTCCGGCAAGTCCACCGGTATGGCACGATCGAGTTCCTGGCAGAAAATTCCTTCCGAACTCTGCGACACGAACAGCCGGTAGTTCGACTCGCTCAGTCGCAGGGCTTCTTCCGCCTGCTTGCGCTCGGTGATATCCGCCACCATGCCCACGATCCGGAGAATTTTGCCTTGTCCGTCGAAATGGGCACGGCCCGTTCTCTCCACCCAAATCGTACTGCCGTCAGGCCGAAACATTCGATGGCTTACTTGAAGGTTTGGCTTTTCTGGAGTAAGCGCGCCATCTGCGGCAAACACCTTTTCTCTATCGTCCGGGTGAACCTTCGCCAACACTTGTTGACCCGTACTGGCCGGCCCGGATTTATCGATTCCCAAAATGTCGGCGCAGTCCCCCGAGCGCATAATCCTGTCCGTTGCAGCATCCCATTCATACGCGAACATCTTGCCGGCCCGGACCGCCAATTGAAATCGCTCTTCGCTTTCCTGCAGTGCCTCCCCGGTCCGCCTCCGTTCCGTGATGTCCTCCACAAAGGCAAAAACCAGAGGTCTCCCTCCATCGAGATTTCTCAAAAGAGAGACATTCAGGCGCCCCCAAAGGCGAGCGCCGTCCTTTCTGATGTAACGCTTCTCCAGCGAGTAGTGGTCAAAGACGCCGGCGCGAAGCTTCTGAAACATGGCCCAATCGTCTTGAGAATCCTCAGGGCTCGCGAATTCGGAACAGCTCATGCTGCATAGTTCGTCGTTCGTGTATCCCAGCATGGAGCATAGGGCCGGGTTGGCAAGCAGCAGCCTCCCGTCGAGGTCCTCGATTGCGATGCCCAGCGACGCCTGTTCAAACACGTATTGAAAGAGATCCTTGGCCTGTGCCGGTAACGCCTGCAGAGACATTGGGCAACTCCTGTGGATCGTAGGGGAACAACCTAGCACTTTCTGGAGCGAAAGTGAAATCGATCACGAATCGGCGGTACAAGCCAGCGGAATTCACAGAATCTTAACGACGGAGTCACCGCCCTGTAACAAATGCCCACTAGGGTCTCTGGTTGACCCGGCTGGATCTCATCTCAGGCAAGACTTGAATTGCCTGGATTCCGATTTCCGAGCCAAGGCAATCCTCACCGAGGAAGTTCAGGAGATCATTATGAAGAAGACCGCTCTAGCTTTGGGCCTGTTGGCCGCTCTCACCGTTAGCGCAATGGCGCAAGAAGGCGCCGTGCCCAAGGGCATCCCTCACCTTGACCATGTTTTTGTCATCATGATGGAAAACCATGGTTACGGAGAAATCCTCCACAATCCGAACGCGCAGTTCATCAATAAGTACGCTAGGGCCGCTAATCTCGCCTCGAATTACTTTGCCGTCGCTCACCCCAGTCTCACCAACTACCTCGAAACCGTGGGCGGATCGAACTTCGGCGTGCAGAGCGATAACTCTCCCGACTGGCACAACGGCAGCTGCGCAACGAATCTCTCCACCGGAATCGCGAACACCGACAACCCTCCGAGCCCGGCCATTTGCCCCATCATGGGCACCGGAACCGATGCCGCTACTCCGGTTCTCGATTGCACCAACGAAGTCACCGGACCCCCCTGCGAGATAAACATCGACGGCAAACAATCCTACGCGCCGGCCACCGCCACGCTCGGAATCACGATCGCAGATCAGCTGGTGGCCGCAGGCAAGAGCTGGAAAACCTACCAGGAAAATCTTCCCATGACCGGGGCGGACCTCGTCGACTATAGCGATGGGAACTTCACCAACAATACGGATTTCACCAAGATTAATCCGCAGCTGAACCCTCCGCTCACGACTGCCGATATCGTGCAGCTGTACGCCTCCAAGCACAATCCGTTCGTCTATTTTCAAGCCGTACAGCAGGGCACGAATCCTCTATTGAGCTACTCCCAGATGGGAGGCTTCGACGGCGGACGCGGTCTGTGGGCTGATCTCGCTTCCGGCAAAGTGTCGAACTTCTCCTACATCGTGCCCAACCAGTGCAACGACCAGCACGGACGCGGCAATGGAACTGTCTTCTGCGGTTACGATCCCGACGACAACGGCACGCAGGCCGGTCTCAACCCGGCGCTCATCATTCTCGGAGACCAGGCCGTCGAAAAAGTTGTATTGGCGATCCACAGTTCTCCAGTGTGGCATCACGGCCATGCCGCGATCGTCGTGGTATGGGATGAGAACGACTATGCCGTGCAGCCGATCATCAACCAGGTCGTCACCATCGTCGATACCAACTACGGCTTCCACAAGCTGACCAGCGGGCAGTTCTACACGCACTTCTCGCTGCTGCGCTCGATCGAGGGAGGCTTCGGCCTCCCGTGCCTGAACCACGCCTGCGACGCGAGCACCAAGGCCATGACTGATCTGTTCGACGAACAGTAGGCTCGGTTCGTAGTCTGAAATGAAACTGGCCGCCCGCCGGGCGGCCGGTTTTTGTCGTGAGTGCCCCTTCACTGCCCGCCGTTTCGGGGAGGCGTGGTGCGCCCGGGATCATCGTAATAAGCGGTCAAGCCGCAAGTATTCGCCCATCTACCCTACTCACCGCTGGCAATTCCCTCTCGAGGCTTCGCAAAATTTCTCTTGACGAGGTGTAAAGCGCGCTTTACATTGGTGGACGTCAAGCATGCTTGACTTGGAGATGCGCGATGGACGCCAACAACAAGCGTTACCTGAAAGAATTCCTCGGCTCGATGGCCGGCTACTCTGTGATGGTTCCGCTTTCCGTGTGGCTGCTGCGAGGCCACCAGCGCACTCCGCTGGGATATATCATCGCGTTCCTGCCGATCATCCCCTCGGCCTTCGCCATGTGGGCATTCATGCGATACTTCCGCGGGCTCGACGAGTTGCAGCGGCGCATCCAACTCGAAGCGGTCGCGTTCAGCTTTCTCGCAACGTGCCTCATCACCCTTACCTGGGCCTTTCAGCAGAACGCCGGACTGCCCCGCTTCGACGTCAGCTGGGTAGCCCCTCTGCTGATCATGCTGTGGGGTCTGGGCCTCGCCATCGCCAAGCGGAGGTACGAGTGAAAAACAGCGTGCGTGACTTCCGGGCGCAACTTAATTGGACTCAGGCCGACCTCGCCGAAAAGCTCGGCGTCTCGCGCCAGACCGTCAACGCTATCGAAACGGAAAAGTACGATCCCAGCCTCCCCCTGGCCTTCAAGATCGCAAAAATATTCCGCAAGCCAGTCGAGGAAATCTTCAAAGCGTAAAGGGTGAATGCTTAAAGATTAATGCTTAGGGATCTATGCTTAGAGACTTATGTGGGGACAGCCGCCTTCGGCTGTCCGTCGAGCGCCGCTCGACGAGGCTCTACTTCGGATACCAATCCAGCAGCCGCACCTCAATCCCCGTCCCTTCCAATCCCTTTTGAAACACGGCAAGATCCGACCCGCGGTAATGGTACGGAATCACGATCTTCGGATGGAACGCTTTCACCGCATCGGCAGCCTCATCGGGCGGCATCGTGTACGGCAGATTCATGCACACGAACGCCACGTCGATGTTCTTCAGCCCGCGCATTTCGGGAACTCCCTCGGTATCGCCCGAGAAATAAAAGCGCTTCCCCCCGTAAGTAAGGACGTAGCCATTGCCCCGTCCCTTGTCGTGAAAGAATTTTCCCGGGGCCGGTCCGCGTTTCAGGTTGTAAGCGGGGATTGCCTCGATGGTCCACCCCTGCCACGTCTTCGTCTCGCCGTTGGCAATTGGTTTGGCGCTGGTCACCGTCTGCACGACGGCCGGCGGCGCCAGAATTTCCGTGTCACCCTTACTGATCTCCTTAATCGAATCAGGATCCATGTGGTCGCCATGAATGTCGGTGATCACAATCAGGTCTGCTTTCGGAAGGCCCGTGAGCTTCGCAGGTTTCGCCGGATCCAGATAAATCGTCTTACCGCCCGCCTCGATGAGCGTGCTGGCGTGATTGAGAGGAGTAATCTTCACCGGGCCGGCCGAGGTCGGAAATACTTGAGGCTCGGCGGCTCCATGCGCCAGGGTGGACAAAACAAAAACCGAGGCACAGCAAACGACAATCAAGATCCCTCTCATGGTTATCCTCTCGTTTGTTCTGCTCTTTTCCCGGATGCGATCCTACCAGCCCTCATCGTCCCGCAAAATACTTCTCCTCCAAAATCCGGCGATGATGCAATTCGTGTCCCGCAATCATATAAGCCAGTGCACGCACCGTGACCTCATTCTTGCTCGCGACGCCACGCCGACCCCACGCGCCCTCATCCAGATTACGCAGCAGAGTCAGCGTCGCCCGCCGCACGGCGATGTAGTCCTCGATGATCTCGGCCAGCGGCGCCCGCGCAAACGGACCATTCTTCACATAGTCGTCCTGCTCAAACCCGGGCAGCGGCGTCTGGTCGCCGCGCGCAATGCGCAACGCTCGGTACGCAAAAACGCGCTCCGTATCGCAGACGTGCCCCAGTACTTCTTTCGTACTCCACTTATCGGGCGCGTAGCGATAATCCCCATCGCTCTCCTCACGCCCGGAAAGCAGAAGCATCGTTTGCCTTCTCTGGCTGTCGAGCGTCCCCAAAATATCGGTCCCAGCAACTAATGAAATGTAGCGTTCATAATAAGGCGCGTATTCGCCCGGCTCAGGCCGTGCGATCGTAAAGGTTGCTGCTGTGAGAACGGCTGGTTCTGGCATGCTTTTGCTCCCTTATCGAAACCTGCCAAGTCTGGATTTCAAAATTTCTGATTCAATTAGACTCCCCATCCCGTTTTCCGTTTTCGATAAATCTTCGACCCCTGCAAGCATAACCCTCCTGCCTGTGAAAGGGTACGGTCAGCCAGTTTTTTCCGGGAATCGTTACACCCCACCACGCAGAAAGTATGCAGCCCAATTCGGGAAGGACAAGGCGTCTCCTGTCCAATTGGACGTACCATCCGAGGAACTCTCGATTGAAAATAAAGGATTTTCCACAGGGCTCACTTTGAGACGCGGGAGTACAATCGGCTTTGGTCACGAAAGTGCGGCCAGTGACCCCTAATCCCAACTAGGAAAGGAACTTTTACGCCATGTGGAAGCCGACCAATCAGCCTCAATCTCCTGCACAACCTGCGGTGCCGGAGCGCCCCACTCCGTCTATGCCCAGCGCGCCGATGTCCTCCGCTGAGCCCTCTGCTCCCCGGCCGGTTACCACCACCACCGCCGACCAGGCTACCATCGGCAAGTCTCTCGTCATCAAAGGCGAAGTCACCGGCTCCGAGTCTCTCTACATCGACGGCCGCGTGGAAGGTTCCATCAATCTGGCCGGCAACCGCGTCACCATTGGACGCAATGGCGTGGTCGCAGCCAACATCAACGCCCGTGAAATCGTTGTCCTCGGCAAAGTTCGCGGCAATCTCACCGCCAGCGACCGCGTCGACATTCGCAGCGACGGCTCCCTCACCGGCGACGTCATCGCCGCTCGCATCTCTATCGAAGACGGCGCCTTCTTCAAGGGTGGCATCGACATTCGCAAAGGCGGACAGCCCGCCCAGCAGAAGCCCAACGGCGAAGAGAAGGCGGTTCCGGCCAGTGAGCCGGCAGCAGTCGGCGCCCGGGCATAAGCTCCACGCAAGAAAAGTTTGGCCGGTTCTCAGCAGCGGGCATCCGCAAGGATGCCCGTTTTGCTTTGTAGCGCCGTGGACCTCTGCGCCGCTGCGGTTCTGTCTGCCGTCGTGGCGGCCCGCCCTCGTCGTGGAAGAGCGGCCCTTCAGGGCCGCGAGAGCCGTGCAAAATCGGAAGAGGCTTTAGCCCCTGTGGTGCCTTCGAGATGCCTGGCGATCCGCGACTGAGAAGAGATGACCCGCCTCCCACATCCGACTCAAAAAAGACATCCCTACTCACTCCCGGGGCTCCGCCCATCGGAATAATTCATGCTGCGATTCCGGCCTGACTGTGTATACTCATCAGATTTTCTGTAAGGCCGTCTAAACGGAAACCTGGGAATGGGACGTATCTTCCTCATCTTTCTCCGCCGCTTATGGCTCCCGCTGCTCGTGCTCGCGGCCTTCCTGGGAGTGTGTGTCGTCTTCTACATGCGCGTCGAAGGCCTGCGTCCGCTCGACGCCCTGTTCTGGGTGATCCATCCCCACTCGATTGAATACCGCGCGGTCCACAAATCCACCAAGATCTTCTCAATGTTCGTATACGCGGGAGTCTTCGCGCTTCAGATCTGGATCGCCGAGCGCGTCCTGCTCACCATTTTCAGCCGTCATGGCGTGGAGGCATGGAGAACCATGATCAACGAGGTCAACATCAACCGCCTGAACGACCACTTTATTATTTGCGGATACGGCCAGGTCGGCCGCACCGTCGTCGACCAACTGCAGCGCCTCGAGATCCCCTTCGTCCTCATCGAAACCAACGAAGGCCTCTACCGCGAACTGCTGAATGACAAAATCCCCGTGATCCAGGGTGATGCCAAGCGCCACGATGTCCTGCTGCAGGCCGGACTCGACCGCGCTCGCGGCATCTGCATCGTCATCGACAACGACGCCGACAATCTCTACATCACCGTCACCGCGCGCTCGCTCAATCCCAAAATCAAGATCATCACCCGCGCCGGACAGCAGCGTTACGCCAATGCCATCCGCAGCTCCGGCGCCGACGAGGTCATCATCCCAGAGTACGAAGGCGGCCTCATGACCGGAAGAATGATCCAGAAGTATTACCCGATCCCACTGGCGATCAAGTAATCACATGAGATCTCTTTCGTGATCCTTCGTGTACTAAGTGGTAAATGGTTTTTTGTTTTGCCACGAAACCAACCATTCTTCATTCGATCGCCGCACCCGCTATCGGCGCACCACTTGGTCGCGCCGCCCGCCCAAACATAATTCCGGTTTCCACCTCCACCGGAACCCCGTCGCGCACATACGGCTTGAATTTCCATTGGTTCAGCGCATCACTAATGGCCTTCGCCTGATCCGGAAAGGCGCTCAGAAAGTGGATGTGCTTCGCCTTGCCTTTTCTGTCGATTACGATGCGCACTGGGACGGGATTGAATTTTGATCCCGTAAAAACCGGATCGACTCGCGCAATCACATTTGCGCCGCTCGCGAAATCTTTCATGCATACGGGCCGGTCACCTCCGCCCAGCCCCGCGCTGAGACCAGCTTCCGCAGGCAGCGTCATCTTGTTCAGAGCGAGCACCAGATTCTCCAACAGCTTCGTGTCCCGGCTGCTGAGCACGATTTCCACGGTATGGCAGCGGATTTGGGTCGCCACCACGTACCAGTGCACCTGTGCAACTGGAGACCAATACGCGAGGAAGTCAAACGACCGCCCGGCAATTCTTGTTTCCGTAAGGGGCTGTTCTAACTTGTAGTCCACCTGCAGATGCTCTTTCACATATTGCATGTGCTGCAAAACATTCGCTTCCGGCAGTGGCGTGAAGAACATATCTTGCGCCGTGATCAAGATGTTTCCTCGGATCTGCCCCTTGCGGTCAGCCGGCCTGATCTGCGCCAGCACATAGCGGCCGCTATCCGAGGGCGGCGGCCCTTCATATCGTTGAGCCCATCCTGGAGGCAGCGGATACCGGATGCCAAAATATTCGTTTTGAAAGACGTTGCTGCTGATGCCGCCGCCTTCCGGCACCGGCGTCACCGAGTCACTCGCGCTCGACCAGGCTCCCTTGACCAGGACGACACCGGTCGGAACTTTCGTGAAGCCTTGGGGTGACTGGTCTGCGGTGGAAAAATCGCCTCCATTTCCGGGTGCGCTCTTGGGTTGCGAGCCTTGGCCAAACGACAGCAAGGATACGTGCAACGTGGTTGCGACAAACAAACACAGGAAATGAGAACGCATGGGTTCGGCCCTCGGAGCAAACGACGCACAGACTGCACGCATCGTCTGCTCACCAATAACCGCAAGTTGAAAGTGGCTGGCGAGACCCGAGTCGCGTCTCGCCAGCGCGTTTCATCGTTCCATCACAACGAGCGCAGGAAGTTCAGCAGATCCTGCTGCTGGCTGCTGGAAAGCGCGTCGAAATTCGCTTCCACCGTGGACGCTTCGCTCCCCCTGCTGTCATGGTCCTCGATCGCCGTCAGCAGGTTGGTCGTGCGCCCATCATGCAACAGGAAGATTCGCTGCCCTAGGCCCCACAAGGGAGCCGTGCGGAACTGATCTCCGCCTGCGCCCCCTTGCGCGACGTTATCCGCCAGTGTCCCCATGTGGTGCACCTCGAAATCCGAGTATGCGTTCACCGGAACGCCACTCAGGGACCCTGTGATCCTCGACTTTTGTGTGGTCCCGGGGGTTGGGTTGTGGCAAGTCGCACAACCAATAGAGCTGAATAGCGAGGCTCCATTGGAGATTGAACTCGCAGCCACTGTCGTCCCGTTCAGCACAACCGATCCGCTGGGTGGCGGCGCCAGACCGCGAATGAAGTTGGAAAACGCCGAGACGTCATCCATCATCGCTGGCCCCGTCTGCCCCGGATTGCTGATGTCCTCCGGATAGCCGCCCGCACTCAGGTTCATGCACGACGAGGAGAATCCCGTCAGGCCGCTGCTGCCGCTGCCATCTTCTCCGGGAAGAGGACGTTCCTGCGGGAACAACAGGTTCGTAATGCCCATTTCCACGTTGTAGGCTTCACCCGTAAAAATCTGCAGCGACTTGTTTTGTGCTTTCCATCCGAAGCGGCTGATTGTCCCGTCGTTGCCGTTGCGGTTGAAGGCCCCCGAGATCCCCAACCGATTGTTCAGATTCCTGGCCATATTCGCGAGCAGAGTTGAGTCATCGAGGTTCTCGATAAGCCCCGCGCCGAAAGTCGGAGTGGGAATGCGGAAGATGATGTTGTTCACTGCCTTCGCGGCGCTGAAGCTGGGCTGCGTCAAACTGCACGCACCGGCATCAGAGCGGCCCGTCACCGTGAACAGATCTTCGACTCCGCCATTCGGCGAACTGAAGTTCACGGAGCCATTCTTGTTGAAATAGTACGGGAACCGTGCCTCTACCGTGGGTCCCGTCGGAGTCACAAAATAAGGCATCGCGTCTTTCGGCGCCACACCGCTGCTGATGAATTGCGCTTGCGGATTCGACGCCGGACCCGACCCTCCTATCGCCGGTTGCGCGTGGCACGAACTGCAGCTGTTGGAGTTGAACCGCGGGCCCAGCCCGTTATTCGCGCCTCCGGAAACGGTCTCTACCTCTTGGAAGCGGGTTTGTCCGTCGTTGAAAAATGCCAGAATTCCAGCATTGTCGTCCGCCAGCACGGAAGAGAGCGCCGCGCCCGTGCCGCGACTTCCGCTCTGCACTCCAGGATCGGTTTGAGCAAATGTCATTCCAGTCAGGAACAACAACGCCGCCATCAAAGCTGCCGCGAGCTTAGCTGTCTTAAGCATGATCCCTCCTATAGGTTGTTCGGTGAAACGGGTAAGGCAGCCGGAATGGCGCGATCGGAATGACGCGGGTGAAGCTTGCTGTTTCCGTTGCGTGGGCGCTGGGACCGGATTCAGCAGGTGCAGCTTTGTAACTTTTTTTCCTGACCTGTGGCAAGAAAAATCAGCAGTTCGAATCAGTCCGGAACAGAGCATCGGACGCGGGCTTTGCGAATCCGTATTGTTTTCTATTTCCTACGCGTCTTCGGGAGCAGCTCTCTGATTGGAGTGAGAAGGACTAAGCCTACGGAGAAATCCGCAAAAAAAAGAATTCGCTCGTCTATGCTAGCGAGTTACTCCACAAACATGCAATCCCCGTACGAGTAAAACCGGTAGCACCCGCGCACTGCATGCTCATACGCGTGCATCACGTTTTCTTTCCCACCCAGCGCACACACCAGCATGAGCAACGTCGACTCCGGCAAGTGAAAATTCGTCAGCAGCGCCCGCACCACCTGAAACTTGTATCCCGGATAAATAAACAGATTGGCTTCACCTGAAGCTGCGCGCACTTCACCCCCGCCCTGCATCACCGCATATTCCAGAGTGCGCACTGTCGTCGTGCCAACGGCAACGATTCTCCGTGAATCGCCGCGCGCCCGAGCAATCTTCTCCGCCGCCTCCGCCGAAATCGAATACCTCTCCGAGTGCAGCTCATGCTCTTCCACCCGCTCTACGCGGACCGGTTGAAACGTTCCCAGCCCCACATGGAGCGTGACTTCGGCGGTCTCAATTCCGCGCTCTCGCATCCGCCCCAGAACATCCGTTGTGAAATGCAGGCCTGCCGTCGGAGCCGCCACCGATCCGCGTTCTCGCGCATACACCGTCTGGTACCGTTCCCGATCGCTGGAGGAATCAGCGCGCGCAATATAAGGCGGCAGTGGAATGTGCCCAATCTTTTCCACCAACCCGAAGAACTCATCCACCGGGAGCCCCATTTCTCGCGCGTCCTCTGCGCGAGAAGTGGGGACTTTGGCAAACCGGATCCGCCGCTCGCCAAATTCCCCGCGTCCAATCACCTCGGCCTGCAACTCATCCTGCTCGCCAAAATACAGCCGCTCCCCCACCCCGATCTTCCGCCCAGGCCGCACCAGACACTCCCACTCATTCGGCTCCCGCTGCAATTGCTTCGTCAGCAGAACTTCTATGAGCCCCTGCAGAAATTCCGGGTGCCCCACCCTTCTAGCGTTCTCCGCGACAGGTTGGGGATTTTGACTCTTCAGGTTTCGACGCACCCCGCTCCGCCGCCCGTAAAGCCGCGCCGGAAACACTCGAGTGTTGTTGAAGACAACCAGATCTCCCGGCCTCAGCAACTGCGGAAACTCCCGAAACTGCCGATCCTCCAGAGTCTCCGCGGCCGAATCCACATGCAGCAGCCGTGACGCCGCCCGGTCCGCCAGCGGCTCCTGCGCAATTAGCTCTTCCGGAAGTTCGTAATGGAAATCTGAGACCAGCACGCTTTTCGATTATAGGGACACGATGCAGTAGAGTTTCAGTAGTGGGGTGCCTTTGGCTGCCGCGCGGTTTCGGATCACTGAGCGTTTGAGTGCACAGCGCTTCCAGCGCCGCGATCGCTTCCTTTTTGCCAAAGAGCTTTAGGCCCCGAAGTCCTTTAACCGCGCAGATTTTATCCTTTGTTCAGGCCTGCTTTTTCTCCAAATTTGGATTGTCTCTGCCTGTGCCTGCTGGTACTATGCGGAGGTCGAGTTGAATCCGCTTTTTGTCATCTCCCCCAAGGGTAACCATGCCTTCGGAACGCAAACATAGGGAAGAAATCGTCCGCTACGGACGCATGCTGCACGAACACGGGTTCGTCGCCGCCATGGATGGCAATCTTTCCATTCGGCTCCCGCACGACCGCATTCTGGTCACTCCCACTTGCGTCAGCAAAGGCGCGATGAAGGCCTCGGATATGGTGATTGTCGACCTTGATGGACAGAAAGTCGCCGGTCGCCGCAACGTGACGAGCGAAATCGGCATGCACCTGCTCGTCTATCGCATGCGCCCCGACGTTCAAGCTATCGTCCATGCGCATCCGCCCACCGCGACCGGATTCGCCGCCGCCGGCATCCCTCTCACCGAGCCCCTGGTTTGCGAAGTCGTCATGGGCTTGGGATGCATTCCTCTCGCCCGCTACGGCACGCCCGGCACATCAGAGTTGGCTCAGACGCTCGAACCCTACGTTCCCGCCTACGACGCCATCCTCATGTCGAACCATGGCGTCGTCGCCTACGGCGATACAATCGAGCACGCCTACATGAAGATGGAAACCGTCGAGCACTTCGCCCAGATCGCTCTCGTCACCCACCTGCTCGGACGCCAGCAGCCGCTGAAAGAAGTCGACATCGAAAAACTTCTTCTGGCCCGCACCAGATACTTCGGCGCGAAAATCGCCGCTGCCATGCCCCTGCCCAGCGCCCCGCAAAAAGTTAGCTGAACAATCTACTCCGGCTCCAGCAGGCGTCACTCGCGACCGGCTACTCTTCTTCTTCCTTCACCTCGGCGCGCTCGGCCTTGGCCTTCTCGATAATCTTCTCCTGCAACTGACCGGGCACCACGTCGTAGTGATGCATTTCCATGTTGAAACTGCCACGGCCCTGCGTCATCGACGTCAGCTCGACGCCGTACGTCAGCATCTCAGCCATCGGCACTTCGGCTTTCACCACGGTGTTACCGCCCTTATTGTCCATGCCCTGAATGCGGCCGCGCCGGCTGTTCAGATCGCCCATGATCGATCCCGCGAAATCGTCCGGCACCGTGATTTCCACCGCCATGATCGGCTCCAGCAGCGTCGGCTTCGCCACTTCCATCGCTTTCTTAAACGCGATGCGGCCCGCCATCTGGAATGACAGATCGTTCGAATCCACATCGTGATAAGACCCGTCATACAGCACGACGCGGAAATCGACCACGGGGAAGCCCGCGAGATATCCGCGCGCCGCAGCGTCGCGAATGCCTTTTTCCACCGGCGGAATGTAGTTCTTCGGAATCGCACCGCCGAAAATATCGTTCACGAATTCGAACTCACCTCCGCGCGGCAGCGGTTCCATCCGGATCTTGCAGTCGCCGTATTGCCCGTGCCCGCCAGTCTGCTTCTTGTGGCGTCCCTGCACGTCCGCCTTGCCGCGAATCGTTTCGCGGTACGGGACCTTCGGTGCCTTCAACACAACTTCCGTGTGATAGCGCTTCTTCAGCTTCGACACCGTCACTTCAATGTGCTGCTGCCCCGTGCCCGCGATCAGAAATTCCTTCGTCTGGGGATCGCGGAAGAAGCGCAGCATCCCATCTTCCTCCATCAGTTTGTGGATCCCCGGCCCCAGCTTGTCTTCATCCGCGCGGCTCTTGGGTTCAATGGCAAACGTAATCGCTGGCTCCGGCAGCTTCACCCGCGGATATTGAATCGGCGCCGACTTGTCGCCCAGCGTGTCGCCGGTGAGAGTCTCTTTTAGTTTCGCAACCGCGCCTATATCGCCTGCATGCAATTCAGGCACTGGAACCGCGGCCTTCCCCTGCATGACTTGGATGTGCGCGAATTTCTCCTGCCCGCCCCGGCTGTAGTTCACCAGGGTCGCATCGTTCTTCAACACGCCGGAGAAAACCTTGAAGTACGAAATGCGCCCCGCGAACGCGTCTGACACCGTGCGGAACACATACAACGAGACCGGCTCTTCGTCCGACTCATGCCGCTTCGGAGCATCGCCGTTTCCCGCAGCCTCTCCCTGCACCCACTCGTGCTCCGACGGGGCGGGAGTGTAATCGACAATGAAATCCATCACCCGGTCGGCGCCAATGTTGCCCAGCCCCGAACTGAAAATAACTGGAAAGATCTTGTCTTCGCGAATCGCATTATGCAGCGCCGGAATCAGATCCTCTTCGCCCAGCGTCCCCGCCTCGAAAAACTTCTCCATCAACTTGTCGTCGCCCTCGGCCACCAGCTCAACCAGCATCTCGTGAGCTTCCTGCACCTGCGCCCGCATGTTCTCGGGAATCTCCGTCTCTTTCCCTTTGCCGTTTCCGCCCAACTCGTACGTGTAAGCCTTCATGCGCACCAGATCGACGACACCCGTCAAACTCTTCTCGGCGCCAATGGGCAACTCGATCGGAATCACGTCGCGCCCAAACGCGTTGGTCAGCGATTCCAGCACGCGCTCGGCATTGGCACGGTCGCGGTCCATGCGGTTCACCACGATCAGCCGCGGCGTCTTATATTCTTCGCAATAATTCCACACCCGCTGCGTGACCACCTCCACACCGGCCACTCCATCGACCACCACGATCGCCGCGTCGACCACGGGCAGCACCATCTTCGCCTCGTGGACGAACATGCTGAACCCCGGCGTATCGAGGATATTGATTTTGGTTGTGCCCGACGACGTCCCCCACTCGACTACAGCCGCGCCGGTTGAAATCGACATCTTGCGCGCAATCTCTTCCTCGTCGTGATCCGTTGTGGCCGAACCGTCGTCGACCCGCCCCAGGCGCGGGGTTGCACCCGCTGTATACAGCATGGCTGATACGAGCGTGGTCTTGCCCGCATGGCCGTGTCCCACCATCGCGACATTCCTGATGTTTGCTCCAGAATAGACTTTCAAGTTGGGCTCCCTTCGGCAGGCGTGGGAAGGAAACGGCCCATGAAGAGTGATGAGGACAGGTACCTCGGGCCAGCCCTACGTATTCCGTGAACCCCGCCTGCCAAAACCTAGGATGCTACCACGTAGGAACGGAAGCCTCAACCGCAGCCAGCCAAAACGGGTGCCCCACCCTTCTTTCGCGCCTTTGGCGAAAAGCAGGGTGGGGATTTGACTTCAGATTTTGACTTCAGGTCTTGACTTCGCCACCGCCTCCGAAACCGTAGTATGATCCCGACGGCATGCTAGGCAACCGCACCAGCGAGCAGTGGATCGCCCAATACTCGACCAGCCACCAGCACCCGGTGAATCGCCTCTGCCACACCCTCGGCATCCCCACGATCCTTCTTTCGATCGCGGTGTTCCTCGCTGGATTCTTCCTCCACCGCCTGTGGTGGTATGCGCTCGCACTCTTCGTGATCGGATGGATTCTCCAATTCATCGGCCACGCCTTCGAAGGCAAGCCCCCCGAGTTCTTCAGCGACTGGCGATACCTCTTCGTCGGTGTCCGCTGGTGGTGGGCCAAAATCAACGGCAAAGCCTAGCCGCAACGGACACGGCCAATCCGTTTTTCGCCTCGTCCACGTACATTTAAAGAGACAGATCCGGGTGCCCCATTTCTTGCGCATCTTTTGCGCGAGAAAGCCCGCCCTGAGCGCAGCCGAAGGGATCTCCCGCTCAGCCGGCCCAATGCGTGAGCCAAACTGCGCCGCTGCCAGTTGGACCTCTCTCCTTGCGCACAATCATGCTTCTGTTCTATGCTTGCCCCAACCTGGGGTTCTGATTCGCAGAACAAAACATGCAGCGCCTGACCGCCAGATTTCTGCTCATGTTCGCGCTGGTCGGAACTTTCGTTCCGCTGGCGTTAGCGGTCACGGCTGCGCCACCGCATGCCTGCTGTCTTCGCAAGGGAGTGCACCAATGCCACGGCTCCGACCCGGATGAACGCGCCGTCCGTGGCAACAGCTGCTGCAATCAGAACTACAGCCGCGCCGTAACCACATCGCAGTGGGCGCATCCGCAATCGTCGCTCGCGTCGGTCTCTGTGCGGACGGTCGAATCCCGCCTCTCCGAATCGCGCGCCGCAGCTCCCGCCAACGAACCCCTCTCATCCCAATCCACCCGCGCTCCCCCGCAACTCTCCATCGCCTGATCGATCTTGCAATCTGCCCGCGCGCAGCAGCTCGTGTTGAACCGGGTCGGCGCTTGTCCTGAGCGAAGCCGAAGGAACCCAGTAGCCGAGCGCAGCTCGGCTCTTGGCGGCGCCCGCAACCCCAAACAGGTCATTGGAGATCTTCATGCGCTTCGTACGGAGTTCCCTGTGGTTGGCATTCATCATCTCAATGTCGTCTTTCGCTGCCTTTGCCAATGTCTATGGCGCCATCCGCGGTGTCGTGCACGACCCGCAACATCGCCCACTGCAGAGCGCCATGGTGATGCTCAAGGCAAAGTCCTCGGACTGGTCCAAGACTGCTACC
The DNA here is from genome assembly GCA_963706645.1 of uncultured Acidobacteriaceae bacterium. Classification (GTDB taxonomy): domain Bacteria; phylum Acidobacteriota; class Terriglobia; order Terriglobales; family Acidobacteriaceae; genus Sulfotelmatobacter. Next base: position 132,028 of record CAVPNR010000024.1, on the reverse strand, counting down.
ACCGACGCCAACGGCGAGTTCCAGTTCAATGCCGTCCCTCTGGGGGACTACTCCGTCAGCGTGGCCAGTCCCGGCTTCGCTCAGACGGTACAGGATGTCACCGTCATTTCCGGAACTGTGCCCGTGCTTCACTTTCAATTGCAACTGGCCTCGGCCAAGGAAAACGTCACCGTTTCCGCCTCGGCTCCAGTCGCTCCCACCGACAGCGCCACTCCCATCACTCTTGTCGATAGCCTGAACATTCAACGCACTCCCGGCGCGGACCGCACCAACAGCCTCGCCATGATCACCGACTACGTCCCCAGCGCTTACGTCACTCACGACATGCTTCACATGCGGGGCGGCCACCAGACGACATGGCTTCTCGATGGCATTCCCGTCATCAACACTGCCATCGCGCAAAATCTTGGCGCCCAATTCGATCCCAAGGACATGGACTACGTTGAGGTCAATCGGGGCAGTTACGGTGCCGAGTTCGGCGACCGGACCTACGGCGTTTTTAACGTGGTCCCGCGCAGCGGTTTCTCCCGCAATAATCAGGCTGAACTGGTTCTGAGCGCCGGCAATTTCTACCAAACCAACGACGCCTTCAGTTTGGGCAGCCATACCGAGCGCTTCGCCTACTACGCCAGCGTGAACGGCAATCGCAGCGATCTCGGCCTCCAGCCGCCCGTTCCCGAGATAGTGCACGACGCGGTAAACGGCTACGGCGGCTTCGGATCTTTCACTTTCAACGCTGATCCTGCCAACCAGTTTCGCCTGGTAACCTCACTGCGCCGGGACTACTTCCAGATCCCCTACGATCCCAATCCCAACGATTTTGAAAACAGCGATCCCAACGGATACGAGAGCATCGGTCTTCGCGACGGCCAGCACGAAACTGATGCCGGCGTCATGTTCACCTGGCTGCGCACCTTTAGTTCACATCTCATGACCACGGTCTCGCCGTTCTACCACTACAACAGCGGCGACTACGAAAGCCAACCCACCGACTATCCCGTGGCCACCACCGAAAACCGCAGTTCAACCTACCTCGGAGGGCAGGCCAGCCTCCAGGCAAACTATCGCAAGAACGATCTTCAAGTCGGATTCCTTGGGTTCTATCAACGCGATAATCAGCTCTTCGGCGCTATCTTCAATGACGGCAGTGGAAACTTGCCTATTATCGACACCGAGAAGCCCACCGCCAATCTGGAAACTTTTTATATCGACGACAAGTTCAACCCCTTTCCCTGGCTCACTCTCTCGGCCGGGATCCGGCCCACGCGATTCTCGGAAGGTAACTTCGCTCCCACCTCGCTGGCGCCGCCTATCTCGGAATCCGCCATCCAACCACGCTTCGGCGCGACTCTCACCATCCCCCGTTTGCACTGGACCTTCCGCGCTTTCTACGGACACTACTATCAGGCACCCCCGATCGAAACCGTCTCCGGTCCGCTCATCGAGCAGTGTCAACCACCGGACTGCGGTTTCCTGCCGCTTCCCGGGGAGCGCGACGAAGAACATCAGTACGGCGTCACCATCCCTTACCGCGGATGGGTCCTCGACGCCGATACCTTCCAGACCAACGTCACCAATTTTCTGGACCACAACAACATTGGCGCCTCCAATATCTTCTTCCCCCTCACAGTCTCCCAAGCCTTGATTCGAGGATGGGAACTCACCCTCCGCTCTCCCCGCTTCGCGCACCGCTTCCAGCTTCACCTGGCATACTCCAATCAGATCGCCGAGGGTAGCGGCACGATCACTGGTGGCCTCACCGATTTCACGTTCGATCCCGGACTCAGTCCACTCGACCATGACCAGCGCAACACGCTCAACGTGGGCGGCGATGTCACGCTACCCTGGCGCACGTACGCCTCTACGAATGTCTACTACGGCTCCGGCTTCAGCAACGGACAAGCCGGCGTCCCAGGTCAGCCATACCAGAGCAACTACCTGCCGGCCCACACCACCTTCGATCTTTCCCTCGGCAAGGATTTCGCCGAACGCTTCACCGCCTCGGTCACGGCTCTCAACGTCGCCAACCAGCGCGTGCTCTACGACAACAGCCTCACCTTCGGCGGATTCCACTGGAATCTTCCGCGCGAGATCTACGTCGAGCTTCGTTACCGCTTCCACTATTAGCGATTCAAGCGGTTTTAATACTTAGGCGGTTTTAATACTTAACCTTGGACTCTGGTCCGGAGCGCGAGGAGAATTCGCTCGCCTCTCGCGCCTTATTTCTGGTCGCAGCCCGCGCGGAACCCCATGGAGCGCACGGAACTTGCCTCACAACCCCTCTTCACACCGCGGAATCCAATACGCAATTCAAATGCGTAAAAGCGGAGGCCGCATGGACCAGCACCAGATCGCAATCCTAGTTGGAGTAGTTGCGGCAGTTGCCATCGTTGCCGTTGTTAGTTTCATCCTCGCACGAAAGCGCCGCAGCCAACACCTTCGAGAACGCTTTGGCCCGGAATATGACCGCGTGCTCAAGAAGGAGGGTGAGGTTCGCCGCGCCGAAGGCGTTCTTGAAATCCGTGCCAAGCGCCGTGAGAAATTTGCCCTGCGCTCGCTCACCGAGGGAACTCGCGCCGATTTCGCCGAGCGCTGGCGAGTCGTACAGTCGAACTTCGTCGACGATCCCAAGGGTTCCGTTTCACAAGCCGACCGCCTGGTAAACGAACTCATGGAAACCCGCGGTTATCCGATGGCTGATCTCGAGCAGCGCGCCGCCGATATCTCCGTCGATCATCCTGTAGTCGTTGAAAACTACCGCGCCGCTCACGACATTGCCCTCCGCCACAGTCGCGGCCAAGCCAGCACTGAAGACATGCGGAAAGCGATGGTCCACTATCGCTCTTTGTTCGAAGAATTGCTCGGAGATGCATATCCCCATCGAAAGGAGGCACGAGCATGAGCGTGCCCATGAGAAAAGACGAACCGGAATTCGAAGAAAACCTGACCACCGCAGATTTAGCGCTGGGCAAGCGCCCTGTGTCCGAAGATCGACTTAGAGATCTGCCCACGGAAGATCGGTCCAAACCAGTGCTCACCGGACGTCCCTCCGGCGAAATCTCACAACCGAGTGTACCCACGATTTCCAGCGACGTTCGCAATACAAATACAGATCTCCGCAACACAACTGAGGCCACGCCGCTATTCCCCAACAACGAACTAGACGACTTACGGAAGCGCTGGAGCACCGTTCAAACCACCTTCGTCGACGAGCCCCGCAGCGCCGTCGAGCAGGCCGATGGTCTGGTCGCAGCGGCCATGAAACGCCTGGCGGAAGTTTTCGCCGAGGAACGCTCCAGACTCGAGCAGCAGTGGGATCGCGGCGACAACGTCTCCACCGAAGAGCTGCGCATCGCTCTCCAACGCTATCGTTCTTTCTTTCAGCGCTTGTTGTCTGTTTAGAATTCCGGGCGGACAACTCATCGTCCGCCCGCATCTTTCCAGCCTGCACGCCGCGCCCGTTTCCGCGCCTAAACGTAATCGAACAAAGTCATAAACCCGAAGTCCATGTGCAGTTGCTGGTGGCAGTGGAACAAGGTGAGACCCGGATTGTTGGCGACGAAATCGATCTCAACTTCCTGGTACCCGCCCACCATCACCACATCTTTCATGGCGCCCGACGTAGGCAGCCCTGCGATACGCGCCAGTTCGAAGCTGTGCCGGTGCAGATGAATCGGATGAATGTCATCGCTCGCATTCCGCATGCGAATCCGATAGCGCTTGCCCTCGTGCAGATGAAACGCGGGCGCCGCCGTCATCTGATCCCGCGCATACGCCACTCCGTTAATCGTCCACTGATTGAATCCGTCGAGCACCGCATTCTGCTTTTCGAACAGCATGTCGATCACTTCATCGGGCTTGGCCGAAGGCGCACTCGAATTCCCGAAGTGCGCATAATTCCACTTGAACGGCTTCGGCGGCAGCCATTGCGGCTTTCCCTTAGAGCCCGCGTACTCCACCGCAATACCCATGCCGTGATGACGATCGTCATCGGCCAGGTCTCCCATCACCCACACTCCCGGATGGTTCATCTCCACAATCGCTGAAATTCGTTCGGCAGTTCCAAGCCACAAAACCGGGACTTGCACCGCCTTCGGCAACGGATTGCCATCCATCGCAACCACGTTGAAGCTATGACCCGGAATCGCCAGGCTTCGAATCTCCGTCGCGCTCCCATTCAGAATGTGAAACAGCACACGCTCGCCCTGCTTGACCCGCACCGGCTCCCCATGTCCGAGCATCCGCCCGTTGATAGTGAAGGAATCGTAGCCAACCTCATATCCGTGCGGCATCCCCTTAGCAAGCGAGGCCTTCATCTTGCTCTCTCCGGAGTTCTTGAGGTCAGGAATGGTCTGCGCCGGCGACAGAAAATCCATCGCCATGTCACCGCCACGACTTAACGTGGGCTGAAACTCCTTGAGCGTGAGAAAAACTTCCCGGTCGTAGTTTCCGGCGTGCTGCTTGGGCTCAATGTAGACCGGCCCAACCAGCCCGCTATACTGCCCCTCCGCCAGATTCGCGCCCGAGCGCACGTGTGTGTGATAGAAGCGCAAACCCGCAGGCTTCGGAATAAACGAAATTCTCCGGCTGCCGTGCGCCGGGATAAACGGCGTGCCCTCCTCCGCTGCTCCATCCACCTCCGTCGAAACGAACTGCCCGTGCCAGTGCAACTGCTCCGGCGTGTCCGTTTCATTGCGAACATCGATGGTGACGCGCTCGCCTTCCTTCAAACGAAGCAGCGGCCCGGGAAACTGCCCGTTGTAATTCGTAACTGAAATAATCCGCTTCGGCGCCAGCTCGATCGGCGTCGTCGCAATGGTAAGTGTGTAATCCGCCCACTCTTCACTCTGCGGAGCCTCTAGTGCACCCACGATCGCCCGGCTCCATAGTCTCGCTGAAGGCAGCAAAGCAGCGCCCGCAGTGGCTCCCACTGCTTTCAGGAACTTCCGGCGATTAGTGTGCAAGCGAGACATAAATCTTCAGGCTTCGATGCCCGAATATGAATTCCCGATCAGAAATATATTTAGTTCCGACAACCGTTCTGAAATTCTTAACCGCGGTGTCATCCTGAGCCTAGCCGGTTTTCAGGCGGAGCGAAAAGCCTGCCCTGAGCGCAGCCGAAGGGATCTCGATCGCAGCCGAGCCCGAACTCCTATCCCCGCCCCAGTTTCTCCCGCAGAATCTCCTCCACGTCACCCATCTTTTCTCCCAGCACATTCAGCTTGCGCGCCAGCCCTTGAATCTCCACTTCGGCTCTCCGGTTGACATCATAATCCAGTTCGCCGCGCAGCCGGTCCTTCGTGTCCTGACGGTTCTGGCTCATCATAATGATTGGGGCCTGCACCGACGCCAGCATCGACAAGAACAGATTCAGCAGAATATACGGATAAGGATCCCACGCCTTCTTCCCCATCGCAGCATCGATGGCCATATAAATCGTCAGCGCCAGACCGAACGCGATGATGAACGTCCACGAACCGCCAAATCCCGCCACCACGTCGGCAATCCGCTCGCCAAACGTTGCATCCTTTTCAATTACTTCATTGGGATGCCGGTTGGCCCGCAGCCGAACCAGTTGCTGCGACGCGTGAAATTGCCGCCCCAGCACCCGCAGCATATCCATCCCTGCGAGCGGCTTGCGCTGCAGCAACACGGCAATATCTTTCTGGTCGACTTCCAGGCACACCGCCTCGTCAATCGCCACAGCCTCCGTCTGATGCGGAGTCTGCTCCAGCATCGATGCAAACCCGAAGAATTCTCCATGCGATGGCTCGTCAACCACCACTTCCTGCTGGTCTTGGTCGACGGTCGCCACCCGCACGCGCCCCGACACCACCACATAGGCCTGACCGCCGGAGTCGCCGATCTTGTAAATGCGCTGCCGCGGAGCGAACGTCTTCAGTCGCACCTGCCCGGCCAGCACCGCCGTCTCTTCCTCATCGAGCAGCGCAAACAGTGGAACGTGCTTCAACACCTCAGGATTGCATGCCATCGAAGGCCTCGCCGTGTGAAATCTATACCGCGTCCAATCGTCCTGAGGATTTCATAAAAGCCGTACTCCAAACAATGTGGTGCCTGAGCTCACGGGAAAGTGATGTGGAGACAGCCGCCTCGGCTGTCCATCGAGCGCAAACTCGACGACCGACCGCTCAAAGCACAAAGTCGTTGCTCCAAGATGCGCGAGCCATGGCACCAGCCGCTCTTTCCGAGTTAAAGTGTTTACAACGTGAACAACCATATTCGCCGTATTCTTCTAATCGCCCTCATTCTCGCCGGCGCACTTCTTTTTTCTTCGTGCAATCGCTCAAGAACGCCGGCCGCAAAACGTTATCCCTTCACCGGCCGCGTGGTTTCCGTCGACACCCAGGCTCAATCCGCCATCATCGATGGCGACGCCATCCCAGGTTTCATGGAAGCCATGCCCATGCCCTACAAAGTGAAACCGGCAGCAACCCTGAATCACCTGATTCCTGGCGATTCGATTTCTGCCGAAGTCGTCGTGCAACACGATTCGGATTCCGAGGGCCCTCCCGACTATTGGCTCGAAAACGTCCGGACCACAGCCCACATCGATCCCGTCCCGGCATCTGGCGCCAACTCGCTGCACATGCCTGCGCCCGGCGAAGAGGTCCCTGATTTTTCATTTACCAATCAGGCAGGCAAGCGAATTTCTCTCCAGCAGTTCCGCGGGAAAGTTCTGTTTCTCACCTTCATCTACACACGTTGTCCTTTCCCCGACTTCTGCCCGCGCATGAGCAGCAACTTCGCCGAAATCTATAAGCAGATCGGCACCAATCCTGCTCTGGCTGGCGCTCACTTGCTGAGCATCAGCTTCGACCCCGAGCACGACACGCCCAAAGTTCTCCGCGACTATGGCTTCTCCGTCGCGCACACGCACGATCCCGCGCTCTTCAAGCACTGGGATTTCGCCGCGGCCAGCCAAGCCGATTTGCCGAAGGTCGCCGACTTCTTCGCCCTGACTGTAAAGCCTGAGAACGGACTAATCACCCACAACCTCAGCACCGCCGTCATAGGCCCCGATGGCAAGATTTTGAAGTGGTATCACGGCAGCGATTGGCAGCCTTCTGATCTAATAAAAGATGCAGCCGCGGCGCCCGCGCACTAGACTTCCAGCCGCGACCGCATGCCGCCTGAGGTTGGCGCAATCTGCTGGGTGCGGGAGTCGTTGACTGTATAGGCTTAGGTTCGATGAGTTTTGGATGGCGCAGCGCTTCGAGCGCTGCGGCAGGCCGCAACTCCAATGAATCAGCTTTAGCCTCTGAGGTACATCAGAGACTTCATAATCATCCACGAGCAACGAGGAAATTCATGAAATATCTGCTTCTGATTCTGGCCATACTGGGTGTAGTAGTTTCTTCCCTCGCCTTGCGTGAGCACTACCGCGAATATGGAGATTCCCCTTGCAGCATCAACGAACACTGGGACTGTGGCGTCGTCAATCACAGCCCCTACGCCATGATCTCCGGAATCCCCGTCGCCGACTTCGGCATCGTCGGATACATCCTCATGGGCGCGCTCGCCTTTCTGCGCCGCTACCGCCTGCTGCTCATTCCCACCTTCGCAGGCCTCACCTTTTCCCTTTACCTCGCGAACATCGAAGCCAATATCCTCGGCGTGTGGTGTATCTACTGCGTCATTTCCCTGGGAATCATTGCGCTGATGTCTCTCCTCACGCTCGGCGTGGTGGTCGCGCAGTTCGTCCGCAAGCCGTCACCCGCCTAGAGGTCAGGGTAAGTAAGCAGGAACAGCGCGAATCAAGGGGCAGGTGCGATCGGGTGTGGATGCCAAAGCGCGAGGGGGCGATCCCCATGCCTGGGTCCTCCCGAGACCTGCCCCACCCATAGTTGAACCATGAATCGCTTCTACCCGCCATCGGGTACGTACCCGAGTCAGAAATCAGGAAAACTCCCAACCCGCGTGGCGGGGATTCTCTACCTTCGTCTGGCTCCGAGCTTGCGATTGATGTCCGTCGAAAACTCGATAAAGATATTCAGCAGCACGCCGTAGCCCGCCTGCCCCAGCATGGCGCGCCCTCCCTCTGCAAAAGCATTGCGCGGATGCGGCTTCCATGCCGTCGAAATCATTCCTCCGCCAAAGGACCCTGCGTATAACCCCCATTGCGGACGCAACTCCTGCTCGCTTTCGTTGTAAGTAAGAAAGTTGCGCATGATGGCATGCCGCGTCCTCGGCCAAAAGCCGCTGCACTGGCACTGGTCGTATCGCGGCTCGTATTTCAGCTTCGCATTTGCCAGCGCCGCCAGACTGTTGGCCGCGATGAACTGTCCTTCCCGCGACGCGAACCGCTCCACATATCCATCCCAACCGTCATCCCACTGCGATGGAACTCCGCGCGCCTGGTCGATGCCCGCCGCAAACATTCGCTTCATGTACGCGCCCGGCGTCGTCAGTGTCTGTTGCAGGTAGATCTCACGCCGCTGCTCCACGCTCATCGGAACCAGCGCCCGGCCCTTTTCCACGAACACGCCGGTCAGCCAGCCGCTCTCCCAATCTCGCGCTTTAAGCAGCGCCGCTGTACCAGCATTCTTTGTGGCTGATACCGCCTGCATCGTCACTTGTTTGGTTTTCTCCGCAGCGGCCTGCGCGGGATTCGAACTCTCCTCTTGCTGACGCTTCTCCTCCTTGATGCTGGGCGAGCGCTGCGAGTTCCCTTGTTGTGGGGAGCTCTGCGAACTCGGTTCGTCCTGAGACAGCGCCGTCCCGCAAAGAATCGCGAAACAAATCACTACCAGCGCCCCCCCGCAAAATCCGCCCCACGCGAAACGCACGCCCCTCACGTCTCACCTTCCCCAAACTCCGCGACCTGCGCTGCCCGCAGCACCTCAGGTTTCTGGCAGCCGCTTGGCCCGCTTCCCGGCGACTACCTAGACTTCTTTGGATGCACTCCCTCTACAACCGCGTTGTAGGGCAAAGCGTTTGCGTGCGAAACGTTGGCGTGGCACAGCGTTCGCTGGGCAAGGCGTTTCCGTGGAAGAGCGGCGCTTCAGCGCCGCGAAAAGCTAAATCCGGCGATCGGGCTTTAGCCCCTGAGACACCCCCGCGGGTCAGAAGTTTCATCAGGGAGTACCATGCTCGTATCCCGCAACCATGGATCCCCGCGCCATTTTTCTCCGGATCGTTCTTCTCGCATCCCTCCCAATTTCCGTGCTCGCGCAACAACCCCTGAAACCAACCATCCAACAACGCGCCGAAGCGCTCCTCAACCGAGCCCGCCATCTCTCCGATATCCGCGCCAAAGATGCCCCCGCCTTCCGCCTCACGGCTACTTTTTCTTTTATTGGAGACAATCTCGATCCCGTCCAGGGAACCTACACGGAAACTTGGATCTCCGACACGCAGTGGCGCCGCGAAACCGGCATCGGAAATCTACGGCAGATCGACGTCGGCGGATCCGGCAAGCACTGGCTCGTCTATCCCGACGGCTTTCCCGATCAGGCCAATATGCTCCCCAGTCTGATGGCCTACCTCCCGCCTGCTTCCTTCAATCTGGAATTTGCCTTCATCCGGGAGCGCGTTGCCGGTAACGTCGTTGCCGAGTGTGCGTTCAGCCAGCCTGTCATCCAAAACCTCCAAGTCATATTGTGCTTCGAAGAGAAAAGCGGAGTCCTGGTCGAAAGAGTCGATCCCGAAAAGCGCCCCCGGAACATCGTAAATTCCGCCTGCCAATACGGCAGTTTCCGCAAGTTCGGCGACTACACCTTCCCTCGTGAAGCCATGTGCTTTGAAGATCTCCACAAAAAGATCAGCGCCAACGTCGTCGAACTCTCCCTCGAGCCGCCCACCGATCCCGCTCTATTCGACCCTCCGCCGGGTGCCATCGAGGTCGGCCAATGCTCTGGAAAGCGCGAGCCTCCCTCTCTATCCATGGATGAACTCATCTTGCCTGGGCTGGACCCAGAACGCATCGCCTTGCTTCGGATCTGGTTCGTAGTGGACGCCAAGGGAAAAGCGCACGAAATCAGAGTCTTGCACTCAGCCTCGAAAGTTGCGAATGCAAAGACCCTTGAGAACGTTCTCCTTTGGCGATTCAAACCCGGCACCTGTGACGGCAAGCCCATCCCGATGATCATGACCATGGAGATTCCCTCCACACCGCGCTAGCTCTCGCCGTCACACTCGTCTATTTGCTGTAAGGGAGTACGATATTTGCGGTAACCCCAACCATGCACATCCGCACGAATCTTCTTGCGATGACGCTACTCGCTCTGTTCGTGGTTTCGGTGCTCGCGCAGGAACCTCCCAAATCGGATGCCCAGAAATCAGAAGTCCAAGCACGCGCTGAAGCACTCATAGCGAAAGCGCGTCATCTTTCCGACATCCGCGCGAAAAACGCGCCGGCCTTCCGCCTCAAGGCAACATTCACTTTCATCGGAAAGGATCTGGAGAACGCGCAAGGTACCTACACCGAAGATTGGGTCTCCGATTCACAGTGGCGTCGTGAGATCGTCGTGAAAGATTCTCACCGCATCGAAGTCGGCACTCCAAACAGAACCTGGACTCTCGACAACACCACTGATTTCCCAGAACCGGCGACCCATCTCCCCGACCTGATGAGCATGTTTCATTCCGCATCGCCCACGCTTGAATTCGAGTCCATCGCCGACAATACGGACCAGAGGCCCGCGGAACGATGTGCGACCACCAAGCGTGGCTCCCGACAGGAGCAATACAAATTCTGTTTCGATCAGAAAAGTGGTGCGTTGCTCGCCACGCTCTCGCCCGACATCCGCCCGAAAAACATGACGGACTACTCCTGCTTCTACGGCATCTTTCGCAAGTTTGGCGATTCCTGGTTTCCTCGCGAAATGGCCTGCTTCGAAGACAAGCATCGCCAACTCGAAGCCAAAGTCGAGGAACTCCTCCACCGAGCTGTCGCCTGATCTCTCGTTATTCACCCCGCCTCCGGGAGCGATCGAACTCGGCAGGTGTTCGGGAGCGTCGGTGCCTCCCATTGGGACACTCAATCCCGAGCCGAGATTTCCCACGGGAGTTCGCGGTAATACCGCTTCCGTTGCCCTGTCGCTGATCGTCGACACAAAAGGCAAGCCGCAGCACATAAAGGTCAGTCAATCGGGAGGCCAGGGATTCGATGAAACGGCAGTGGCAACAGTTGAGCAGTAGTGGCGCTTCAAGCCCGGCACCTGCGATGGAGAAGCCATGCCCATGGAGATCGGCGTAATCCTCAAATTCAGGTCGGGTATCGTGGAGTACTAGCCGAACAGCGTCCTGCACTGTCGCTACCACACTTCCCGCCACAACTCCTAATGCACCACTGAGTACTGAGTACTGAGTACCGGGTACTGAGTACTGATACTCACCTACCCTCTCTCGAAGGCGTGCTTCTTCTCCAACTCTTGCATCGCCTGTCGCCGCGCGCTCTCGAATCGCTCTGCCTGCCCCATCAGTCCCGGAGTCGCTTCGGCGAACTCGCCCTCGATCCGCAGCAGCCCCTGCGCCGCCACCAGCCGCGCCGCAATCTCGATCAAGTGCGCGGGGCTAGTCTGCAGATACTGCGCCTCCGTCGGATCGCCAATCCAAACCCGCCCGGGTGCCCCATTTCTCGCGTCGTTTGCGAGAAGTGGGGAAGTTCCTCCCAGCGTCGTCTGCCAGTACACTTTGCGCTCGACGAACTCCGCCATCGCATCGTCCGTCGCCTTGCCAAACACCCACTGCTGCCGCTTGAAATCATAGTGCCGGCTGGAAAACGGTACCGGCAACATCTTCCCCGACTTCACAAACTCAATCTGGCGCCGGTCGACTTCCTTGCGCAGCGCGTTGATCACCGGACCTTCCGCATCCTTCGCATCCAGCGACGGCATCACCTCGCGCACCGTCTGCGAAAGATTCACCGCTACCGGCGCGTGCAGCCCTTCCGAACCTTCCAGCCGGATGTCCCCATGCAGCACGAAAAAATCCGCGCCCGACGTCGACTGATGAAATGGCCACTCCAGCTGCAGCGTCAGCGGCAGCCCTTTCAGCGTGACCCAGATCTTCTTGCCCGCTCCACCCGCATCATTCGTAGTCAAGTGATTCTCCTACAGCCAGACTCGGTTCCCCAACGCAAATTCTCCGCGTCCTCTGTGTCCTCTGTGGTTAAAGGTTCTTTCGCCGGAGTCAGCGCCGGAAGATAATCCGTACTCTTCAGATTTTACTGGCTCGCCCTACTTCCCATCCAGCGTCGACCGCACCTTCAATCCCAGCTCCACTCTGTTGAATGGTTTCTGCAACAGCTTCACGCCGGGTTCCAACACCTTGTGCTGCACCACCATATCGTCGGTGTACCCCGTCATGTACACGATCCTGGTTTGCGGACGTTTCTTCAGAATGTCCTCCGCCAGCTGTGCGCCACTCATCCCAGGCATGATCACATCGGTCAGCAGCAGATCGATCGACCCGGCGAATTTGTTTGCCGTCTCAATCGCCCGCTCGGCGCTTTCCGCCTGCAGAACCTTGTATCCGTACCCTTCCAGAAAAATGCGCGCCAGTTCGCGCAGATCCGGCTCATCTTCCGCGATCAGGATCGTCTCCGTCCCTCCTGCCACCATCTCCTGCCCCAGCGGCGCCTGCCGCTGGCGCGTAACGCCCTCCGTAGCCGGCAGATAGATCCTGAACGTCGTTCCGATTCCAACCTCACTCTCCACCTGAATGCTCCCCCCGCTCTGCTTCACGATTCCATACACGGTCGCCAATCCTAGGCCCGTGCCCTTGCCCATCGGCTTCGTCGTAAAAAATGGTTCGAAGATGTGTGACAGCGTAGCCGCATCCATCCCGTCCCCCGAGTCGGTAACCTTCAGCACCGCGTAGCGACCCAGCGGAAGATCCAGAGCGCTGGCCAATTCCGCACCGGCCTCTACGTTCGACGTTTCCATCGTGAGTTTCCCGCCATGCGGCATCGCATCCCGGGCGTTCACCGCCAGGTTCATCAGAACCTGTTCCACTTGTCCCGGGTCCACTTTCACCGACGCCAGCGATGGATGCAAGCTCGCAACCAGCTCAATGTCTTCCCCAATCACTCGCGACAGCATTTTCTGCACGTCAGCCACGGCTTCATTCAAATCCAGAACCTTCGGCTGCAACACCTGCTTGCGGCTAAAGGCCAGCAACTGCTGGGTCAGCGATGCTGCCCGGTCCGCCGCCCGCCCGATCTGTTCCAGCCCGTTCCGCGCTCGCTCGTCCGTCCCCACCGCGGCCAGCAGCAATTCCCCGTGCCCCATGATGATGCTCAAAATATTGTTGAAGTCATGCGCCACCCCGCCCGCCAGCCGCCCGATGGCTTCCAACTGCTGCGCGTTCCTCAGTTGCTCTTCCAGATGCATTCGCACGGTTACGTCCCGTTGAATGCCCCACGTCCGCACGAGGCAACCCTTGTCCACGATTCCCACCATCGTGTTGCGGAAAATCTTGGTCCGCCCCTGCGCATCCCGCTCGTGCGACTCCCAATCGGTGATCCGGTATCCCGACCGCAGAAATGTTTCCATGAACTCCCTGGTCACCGGATCATCCACAATCAGCAACTCCGACAGTCGCTTGCCGATCAGATCCTCCGCCCGGTTCAGCCCGTACATTCTCGCCATCGCGTCGTTACACTCCGCGACGTAGCCGCTCGCCAGGCTGAGCGCAATCTGCTCGTCCATCGGAGCATCCACCGGCACCGGCGGATCATGTTCCGTACGGTAGATACCTTCTGAAGTCTGCGACACGAACACACGGTACCGATCTTCACTCTCGCGCCTCGCCTCTTCCGCCTGACGCCGCGCTTCTTCCGCCTTCAGCCGTTCCGTAATGTCTCTCTGGATTCCCCAGGTTCTCAGCAGCTTCCCGTTCTCCACAATCCCGAACATGCTGTTCAAAAATGTCTTCGGGGTTCCGTTCACGTCCCGCTCGCGCGATTCCCGCTCCAGCACGCGGAATCCGTTCCGAATGTACTCGCGCGTCAATTCGATGTTTTGCGGATCGTCCACCTTCAGCAACTCCGTCAGCCGTTTCCCCAGAAAGTCCGCCGGAGAACTCAGCCCGTACATCTCCGCCATCGCCTGGTTGCACTCCGCCATGTACGAATTGTGATGAATATGCTGAATCAGTTCTTCTTCGGGCAGGTCAATCGGCACGGGCTTGTCCAGGTCCTGCCGAAAGATTCCTTCCGAGCTTTGCGCCACGAACATGCGGTAGTTCTCTTCGCTCCGCCGCAGCGCCTCGTCGGCCCGCTTCCGTTCCGTCACGTCCACCATCAGCCCGCGCATCAGCAGTCTGCCGTTCTCTACATCGCGCACGAAGATCGCGTCGTCCCGCAGCCACACCTCCCGCCCGTCGCGCGCGTGTGTGCGGTACTCGACGCGGTACAGCTCTCCTTCGCGCCGGTGTTCCGCCGCAATCGTTTTCTGCGCGTCTTCCGGATGCAGTACGTTAAACCATGTATGGTCGTCTGCCATCCACTCCTCGGGCGTGAAGCCCAGAATGTGTTCCACCTGCGGGCTGATGTAATGGAAGCGCCCGTATTCGCCCGGCTCCGCCACATAAGAGATGGCCGGTACCTGCTCCACCAGTTGCCGGTATCTCCGCTCCGCGTCCTGCAGCGCGGCCGTCGCCCTCCTGCCCTCCTCCTGCGACCGGATCGACGTGATGCCGTACGCCAGGTTGTTCGCCATCTCCGTGAGCAGTTCCACTTCCGAGCTTTCGAACGAGCCCACCTGCTCCGAATAAATGGCCAACACTCCGAACGCTGCTCCCCCAACTCGCAGCGGCAGGGCAATCACCGCCGCGTATCCTCGTTGCAACGCAGCTTCCCGCCACGGCGCAAACTGTGGATCCTTCTCTGTGTCGGCGATCACGCATATCCGGTTCTCGCGGATTGCAGTCCCCGCCGGACCGCGTCCCGCGGGCGTGTCCGACCACCGCAAGGCAATCTGCTCCAAATATCCGCTGCCATGTCCGGCGTGCGCCATCGGCCTCACAGTTTTCTCTTCGTCCTGCTCCGCATACGCAATCCCCGCCATCCGGTATCCACCCAGATTCACGATGATGTCGCAGATCTGATGCAGCAGTTCCTTCTCACTCGCCGCCTGGGCCAGCGCCTGGTTACACGAGCTCAGTGCGTGCAGCGCGCGGTTCAGCCGCCGCAACTCTTTATTGACGGCACCTTCTCGCGCAGAATCGGACGGGATCGAGGTCGAAAAGCCGCTGGTGGTAGGAAACGAAGACTCCGTCGGGGATGATAACGACGACGATGATGGTGATGATGCTGACGACGGCGGCGGCGCGGACGACCGACTTGCTTCCGGGCCGTTTGTGCCGGAATCCTCGGAAACCTTGTCGGCTCCCCCTGGCTCGTTCAACTGAGACTGCTCCTGAGTCCTGGAAACATGCCGTCACACCCCGGCTTGTTCGCTTTGGATTCCTGCTAGTGTACAGGTTCCCGCTCCACCTCGGTCTGAAAACTGTGCACGTCGGTTAACGCCTCGTCCCAGTCATAAAAGACCTCCGTGTCCCCTGTCCCCTCTGTGGTTGTCTCGTTATTCACTCGCCCGCACCCCACACGACTCCTGCGACAGATCATTCTGTATGCTCAGAAATAACCACCCCAAAAAAAGGGCCCTACCCCGCTTTCTTCCGAACCTTCGTCCCCATGCGCAACAGTTTCCTCACCGTGCCTGTCGGCAGCCGTTTCATCTGGTCATACAATTCCGTCACCGCTTCAAAGAATCCCGCCATCGCCGCCAGCCGTTCCCGCGTGTAGTCCGCACCCGCTTCCTTGGGATCCAGATCCGCCAGGCACTGCCGCAAAATCTCCCGCGTCGGATCGATCTCCCGCCGCTTCCTCTGCTCAATCACGAGCCGGAACATCTCCCATACGTCCTTCATCGATTCGTAATGTTCCCGCCGATCCCCCAGCACATGCACCGCGCGCACGATCCCCCACGTTTCCAGCTCTCGGATCGAGGTGCTCACATTCGAGCGCGCCACGCTCAGCGTCTCCGCAATCACCTCCGCCGGCAGCGCCTTCGGCGACAGGTACAGCAGCGCATGGATCTGCGCCACCGTCCGGTTGATCCCCCACCGCGTCCCCATCTCACCCCAGTGAAGGATGTACTGCTTCTGCACTCCAG
Organism: uncultured Acidobacteriaceae bacterium; assembly: GCA_963706645.1. Lineage (GTDB taxonomy): Bacteria > Acidobacteriota > Terriglobia > Terriglobales > Acidobacteriaceae > Sulfotelmatobacter. The sequence continues at coordinate 115,886 of CAVPNR010000024.1, read as the reverse complement.
TTAATTCCGCCATAACGTTTATTTCAGTACAAACTGAATATACAGAATAATCCGCAGTTTGTCAACGCTTGTGGCAAGAAATTCATGTGGGGACAGCCGCCTTCGGCTGTCCATCGAGCGCAGCTCGACCGTTCCGCGCGAGAGAAACGCTCTATCGCTATAATTCCCCATCACCCCCGCATCCCATCTCGCCACCTTCCCGTACTATCTCCATCTCGGCCCCTACACCTTCCACCCGCACTTCTTCTTCGAAGCTCTCTCCTACATCGTCGCCTTCGTCGTCTACCTCGCACTGCGCCGCCGCTTCGGAGATCCCCTGATCACTCCACTCCGCTGGGCGGTAGTCGCCGCCGCAGTCACTGGAGCCGCACTCGGCTCCAAACTCCTCTTCTGGCTCGAAGACCCCAAACTCACCTGGCAGCATCTGCACGATCCTAACTACATCGTCGGAGGCAAAACCATCGTCGGCGCCCTCGCCTTCGGCCTCATCACCGTCGAACTTGCAAAACGCTACATCGGTCTCCGCGAATCCACCGGAGACCTCTACGCCATCCCGCTGGCCCTCGGCATCGCCATCGGCCGCATCGGATGCTTCCTCACCGGCCTCTCCGACAACACCTACGGCGTCCCGACCACTCTCTCCTGGGCCGTCAACTTCGGCGACAACATCCCCCGGCACCCCACCCAACTTTACGAAATCGCCTTCCTCCTGCTCCTGATCCCAATCCTCTACCGCGTCCTAAATAAAATGGCGATTCAAAATAGACCTGTCATCCTGAGCGCAGCCGGGACAAAGCGAAGCGAAGTCCCGGCGCAGTCGAAGGACCTTGCGCTTTCCGCCGTCACCACGGACGCGCCTGAAGATCCAACCCGCTTCCTCCTCGGCGACGCCTTCAAACTCTTCATGGTCGCCTACATGTCCTTCCGCCTGTTCTGCGATTTCATCAAACCCTACCCCCGCATTTTCCTCGGCCTCGGAGGAATTCAGTGGGCCTGCCTTCTCGTCCTGCTGTACTATTCCCGCGACGTCGCCCGCTGGCTGCGCCCCGCGCCCCGCGTCGCCACAGCTCATTCATGAAAGTGCTTGGCACCATCTTCTTCTCGCTGATCGCCATCCTGGCGTCGCTCCTCTTCTTGCTTTCCTCCCTCTGCGCTTCCGCCACCCACGGCGACGATCGACACATCTTCGTGCTTGTCGCCTTGGGCGCCCTCGTCTTCGTGATCGCATCCGTGCGGAAGATTGCCATCTTGAACCGCAAGCCCAGCCGCGTTCCCGAAGCAGATCGGCCGGCCCCGCCATATTCGACTGTGTCGCCCAGTTCCGCACCGCCTGCGCCTTCCAGTTCGCTTCCATCCAGCAACATCCCACGCCTCTCGCAGCCCGGCGTTGCTCCACCTTACATTCCACCCACACCGATTCAGCCCCGGATAACCCGCGACATCGTCGGCCATCTCTCCCCCGCGAGCCAAGCCGCCATTCAGCAACTGGCTCTCGCCGTCGCTTTCAAGATCACCGCCGAAGTTATCCTCGGACTCGTCGGATGGTACGGCGCCATCGGCTCTACGCGCTCTCCCTTTGCCCTGTTCAAGTTCGGATTTCTCGCTTGGGGCCTGGCCGCCATCGCCCCCGATCTGATTCTTCTTTACAGTCTCACCCGCCGCCCCGGACCCACCACCTTCGCCTACTCTCTGGCAATTCCCGGTCTCCACCTTCTCTTTGGCCTCACTGGTCACTCAGCCCTTCTCGTCCTGATCCCGCGTTCTGGCCAGGCCGCCATTCCGGTGCTTTCCATCATTCCGTGGATTCTCGACATCCTCGTTCCCTACCTCGCCTGGAAATCCATCCGCTTGACCGGAATTCGCCCCGATCCCACCCGCCTGATCACCGCCTTCGTCGTGATCCTCATGTATCGCCTCCTGCTGCCGCCCCTCTTCGTGCTCCTGAATTAATTCGCGCCTTGGTCGCGGCCCAAGAAATTCAATGGGCGTACATCCGGAATTCCTTGACCATTCCTCGTGCGAAGATGATTCCTTCCCCTGTGTCCTCAGTGTCCTCCGTGGATATTTAGGGGTTCGCCTCCAACCACCACCCGGACACTCCGCAAACTGCCACAGATCGCCATCCCTAGACTCGTTCCCGCTGCTAATATTCCCCTCGTTGGAATTTCGCGCCCGGTCAAGTCCACCAAGGCTGACGTCATGCCCCACAAAACCCGCCCCTACCTCTTCTACGACGTAGCCATCTCCATCTGCTCCACCTGCTACCGCAAAGTCGAAGCCAAGACCGTCTTCCAGGATGACAACGTCTATCTCCTGAAACGCTGCCCCCAACACGGTGCCGAAAAGGTCCTCATCGCCGACGACGTCGACTACTACCGCCGCTGCCGCGAGATCTTCATCAAGCCTCCCGAGATGCCTCTCGTCTACAACACCCCCGTCAAGTGGGGATGCCCCTACGACTGCGGCCTCTGCACCGACCACGAGCAGCACTCCTGCCTCACGCTCGTCGAGATCTGCGACTACTGCAACCTCCGCTGTCCCGTCTGCTACGCCGCCAGCGGCCCCGAGCGTCAGCAATTCCGCACGCTGCAGCAAGTCGAAAAAATGCTGGACGCCGTCGTCCGCAACGAAGGCCACCCCGACGTAGTCCAGCTCTCCGGCGGAGAGCCCACCGTCCATCCAGATTTTTTCAAGATTGTTGAGATGGCGAAGGCACGACCCATCCGCCATCTGATGGTCAACACCAACGGCGTCCGCATCGCGCAGGAAGAAGACTTCGCAAAACGTCTCGCGGACTGCAAAGAAGACTTCGAGGTCTACCTTCAGTTCGATTCCTTCGAGCGCGAACCGCTCATGCAACTTCGCGGCGCTGACCTCCGCCGCATTCGCGAAGACGCCCTCGAGAAACTGAACCGATACAACATCGCCACGAATTTAGTTGCGACGCTGAAGAAAGGCCTGAACGACCACGAAATAGGAAGGACGATCGACTACGCGCTAACGCAGCCATGCGTGAGAGGCGTAACCTTCCAACCCATCCAAGACGCTGGCCGCCTGGAAACGTGGGTAGACGAAGGTGGAGGTTTTGAAGTTCCGAAACCCCCCTCAGATGCGGGTGCCCCATTTCTGCCCGGTGTTGGCAGAAGTGGGGCCTTTGACTACTCGAAGACCGGCAAGTATGTCCGCAACTTCAACCCCGCCACCGACCGCCTCACACTCACCGAAGTCCGCCGCAAAATTCTCGAACAAACAAAAGTCTTCCGCCCCGAAGACATCATCCCCGTCCCCTGCCACCCCGACTCCCTGGCCATGGCCTATGCTTTAAAACTGAATGGCAAAGTAACTCCGCTCACCAGCATGATCCCCCCCGAGGTCCTGATCAACGGCGCTGCCAATACAATTTTGTACGAACAAGAACCCGCCGTCCGTGACAACCTCTTCAAACTGTTTGCTACGAATCACTCCCCCGCCAGCAGCGCAGGCACTCTCCGCGAACTCCTCTGCTGCCTGCCCAAGATCTGGGTTCCCAATAACACTCAACAGAATTGTCATCCCGAGCGGAGTATGACTTCGCGCGAAGCGGGAAGTCATGCGGAGTCGAGGGACCTTGCGTCCCCGTCCCTCTCCTACGAAAACATTTTCCGCATCATCATAATGCAGTTCATCGACGCCCACTCCTTCGACGTTCGCAGCGTCAAAAAAACCTGCGTCCATATCGTCCACCCCGACGGCCGCCTCATCCCCTTCGACACCTACAATCTCTTCTACCGCGACGACCTCGAGCAAGCCCGCCTGGATCCTTTAAGAAGAAGAGCGGAAATGGCTCTAGCCGAACTCTGAAGCCTCATGTGGTGTGGCACAACCTGCCCGAAGCGCGCAACCGATGCGCAACCGTGGAAGAGCGGCCCTTCAGGGCCGCGTAAGAGCCCCCGATCAATCGGGCTTTAGCCCAGTCGCACTCGCGGAGCCGAGCTATAACAAACGCCAGGCCCGACGACACCGACATCACAACTCCCTCACCCTCGACTCGGCAACATCTTCGCCAGAATCCCCGCCACCGCACTCGGCTCATGCTGCCCCAGCCCGCCCTCCAGCGTATACGAGCGCTCGAACGCGTTGGGCCCTGTAATCTTCATCTCCCAGCAATCGTTCCCTTGCGACCCAACGATGACCACCCTCCACTCTCCCGCCCGTTCCGAGAAGATGTGCTCGATCCTCGCGATTACATCCCGCCGCGACTCCGCGTCGGCGGTGTTATGCATTTCTACCATCACAGCCATAGCCAAAGTCTACGACATTCCCCGGGCTGCTCGCGCTCGCCAGCATGTCCGGTGGGCCATCCACAAAGGTAATTAGCCACGGCGAGAATCAGCTTCAATAATTAAGATGCGATGGCCAAAATCATTCTTCGAATCCGGACGTCATCCTGCATTCTGTTCGCTGTAGCCGCTCTTCTGTTCCTGCAAGGGGCGGCTGCTTTTTCTACCGATAAGCTCATCGCCCTCACCTTTGACGACGGCCCGCGGCCTTATGTTTTGTTTGGCACCAAAGGCGAACATCCCGCTCCGGCCTTGATGAACGTGCTCGACCAGAATGGCGTCAAGGCGACTTTTTTTGTCGTGGGATGGCGGCTCACCCCGAAGACCTGGGGGGAACGTCGTTACGAAGAGAATGTCGGAATCACTTGCATCGATGCAGCGGAGCAATTGGTGCGCGACGGCCACGAACTCGAAGACCATACCTATAGCCACATCGAACTGCGCGGCGCCGAGCGGAAACAGGGAGAGCAGTGGGTCATCGGCGACGTGAATCGAGGCGCGGATGCGATCAAGGCCGTCACCGGCTCCCAGCCGCACTACCTCCGCCCTCCCGACTGGATCATCTCCGACGATGCCCGCCACGATCTCGAGCGCCAGGGCTATCACCTGCTGACTATCTCGCAGGAGAACCCCATCGCGCTCCGCGACGTGAACTCGCTTGACTATTTGTGCGCCAGAAAAGCCAACGACTGCCCTAAACCTTCCCTCGCCGATTCCGTCTTAAAGCAAGTCGAGCAGCGCGAAAAGCACGGAGTGTACACCCACATCCTTGCCTTCCATGAGCTGTCGACGACCACGGCGGTCATGCCAGAATTGATCGCAAATCTCAAAGCCCGCGGATACCGCTTCGTGACGCTGACTGAATACATGCATCTGGTCGGCGCCAAGCCCTAGTCGACGATCTTCCTTCGTGTCCTTCGTGGTTCCCGCTTTTTCTCAGCTCCCGCCCAGGAACCAGAACGGTAAACACCTCGGGCCGCGCAACGAACGCACTTCCACTCCAGCCACACAAAGTAGGATCGAATCCCCACTGGACCGGTGGAACCAACCCGATCCGAGTTCTCCGAGCCCACTCAGTAACGATCTTGGTTCCCCAAAAAAAGGAAAGGCGGCCATCAGGCCGCCAATCGGATCTCGAAGCTCCTGGCTCGAAGCTAATGGCGAGTAGCGTCCAGCTACTTCTTCCCCCTCAACACCTCCACCACCCGCTCATAATCGTCCACCGTCGAGTACTCGATCACAATCTTCCCCTTGCCCTTCCGGTCGCGGATCCGCACCCGCACTCCCAGCATCCGCTCCAGATCGGTCTGCGCCGCTCGCACATTCGGATCCACCCATCTCGCTCCACTCTTCTTCACCACCTGACCCGGCATCCCCGGAAACGGATCCAGTTCTCCATTCATCGACAGGACCAGCCGCTCGATCTGTTCCAACGTCAGTCCTTTTTTCACCGCATACAGCGCCGCCTTCGAAATCTGGTCGTCGCTGTTCAGGGCCAGCAGCTCCTTTGCTTCCGCAAACGAAATCTTCTTCTCCGCCAACAGCTGCATCACATCGCGCGGCAACTTCAAAAGCCGCATGTAATTCGTTACGGACGTCCGCGACAGTCCGACCCGCTCCCCAATCTGCGCCTGCGTCAGCGAAAACTGGCTGCTCAACACTCGGAACGCTTCGGCCTGCTCCAACGCGCTCAAATCCTCCCGCTGCAGATTTTCGATGATCGTCATCTCGGCGGCCTGTTGCAGCGAAACCCGTCGAACGAGCGCCGGAATCTCCGTCTTCCCGGCTTTCTTCGACGCATGCAGCCGCCGTTCCCCGAGAATCAGGATGTACCGTCCCTCTTCCTCTGACGGACGTACCATGATCGGCTGCACCACTCCATTCGCCTTGATGGAGTCGGCCAACTCCTCCAGCGCGTCGTCATCCTCCACATACCGAGTCTGAAATGGATTCTTGTCGATATCCGCAATCGTCAGGTTGACCACAAGGTTCGCGGGCATCCGTGACTCCGCCTGCGCATAAATGGTGATGGTCTCTTCAGACGATGTGGGGACAGCCGCCCCCGGCTGTCCGGCCGAGCCCAGCTCGGCGGGTGCAGAGTTCGCTCGTGGAGAGGTGGCATGTAGCGCGGGCGCCCCCGCCCGCGCAGCGTCCTCCCCTTCATCCACAACAGCCCGAAGGTTCCCGTCGAAAGGAACCGCGCCGGCCGGCGCAGGCTTGTCATTCCGAACGAAGTGAGGAACCTGCGGTTTGCTGGCAGCTGCACCACTCTGACCTGGGACGCCACTCATCACCCGCGGCCCCGGCAGCAACGACTCCAGCCCCCGCCCCAACGCCCGCCGCTTCTCGACCTTCTCTTTATTCTCCGCCGCCGAAGTCGTCATGCAATCTCCCTCAATCTCCATCCTGACCTATGAAACTTGTCATCCTCAGCGCAGTGGATGCGTCGCGAAGCGGCGCAGCCACGAAGTCGAAGGATCCCTTTCACGGTAACTGAGGCCTGTTTCTATACATCGATATGCATCAATGTAGTATATCGACGATGATCGATATATAAAACAGACAGCAGCGAGCCGGCCGCCGAACTCAAGCCGTCTTATCCATCTCCGGCACGACCGCCGCAATCTCCTCCACCGGCTCGTCTCTGTGTTCCTCTGTGACGATGATTTCTTCTGCAGGCTCAGCGCCGGCCGCTGGCGCCTGCCGTTCAATAATCTCCTTCGCCAGCCGTATATAACTCTCCGCGCCCTTCGACCGCGGATCGTACACCAGCGCGGCCTTCCCATGACTCGGCGCCTCTGCCAGCCGTATGTTCCGCGGCACCGTCGTGCGGCACAGCTTCTCTCCAAAATAATTCTTGAGTTCAGTCATAACCTGCTGCGCCAGGTTGGTGCGCTCATCGAACATGGTGAGCACCACGCCCTCAATCCCCAACTCAGGATTCAACGCCGCGCGTATGCGCTCGATCGTGTCGAGCAACTCGCTCACACCTTCCAGCGCAAAGTACTCGCCCTGCATCGGAATCAGCACTGCATCAGCCGCCACCAGTGCGTTGAGCGTGAGGAGGTCAAGAGCAGGCGGACAGTCCAGCACAATGAACTGAAACCGATCGCGCAAAGGAGCCAGCGCATCGCGCATGCGATACTCGCGCCCTTCTGCGTCGACCAGCTCAATGTTTGCGCCGATGAGGTTCTTGTGTGCTGGAATCAGCCATAGTTGCTCGAGTTCAGTGGTGAGCAGCGCCTCCTCGGCTGTCGCCGCGCCCATCAGCAGATGGTACGAGCTGACGCGCTCAGGGTCCTTGACGAATCCCAGGCCGCTGGTGGCGTTCGATTGTGGATCGCAATCGACCAGCAGCGTGTTGACTTCCGCAGCCGCGAAGGACGCGGCTAGGTTGATGGCAGTCGTAGTCTTCCCCACGCCGCCCTTCTGATTGGCAACAGCGATAACGCGTCCCATGATTGTTTTGGAGAACCAGAGCTACAGCGCAGCATAATCCGCATCGCATTTCAAAAGCAATGACGAATTGCTGTGCAAGCAAGTGAATTGTGTGCAAAACAGGCCCGAATGTTCCTGCAGGAACCTTGACTCGCTTCAAGATCTCTTTGATCAAGACCCGCAGGCCGTTAACCAACCTGGCGCGGGATTGATGTCGCAATGTTCCTGAAGGAACATACGCACGCTTGGGTGACGCCGATCAGATATTGGCACTGAGATTTGAAATTACTCAGCATCTACCCACGAGAGGGACGAAAAAATAGCGAAATGTTCCTGCAGGAACACTGTGGAAAAGTGGATCGCGAGGTGGTCACCTGGGCGGGCGACATCGAGCTCAGTTGATATGCTTGGACCACTTCTTGTAAAACCAATGGGAGTATTGTAGGCTACGACGGTAAGTTTATCGGCATTTTTGTTCATGATCTTACCACTTATTACTAACTTGGTTCACGACTGCTTTCGCGCAGTATGCTGTAAACCGGGCTGCCAAGAGTCCTGATGCTACCGTCGAGCTGAATTAGCACTTTGATCGGAGATTAGTACCACTTAATAGTTAAATATTGGCCTAAATATTACCTTAGATATCTCAATACGTGGATGTTTTACTGCCACATTTGTTCCACTTTATGTTGTCATGGTCGTTCCGCTCGACCGACTAGCAGGATACGAGAATGGGACTGTGGGATGGGGACAGGCGTGGACCAGTTCAGATCAGGCAGCGTGGATTGAGCCTGGTCTTGCTGGCCAGAGCCGACTAGCAGGGCGAGGCGGCCGGAGGGGGCTATCAGGCTGGCGGCAGTAGGAAGAATCGCCTCGAAGCGTTCGACAGCGCGGATCGTGATCGTGTCGAAGACGGTTCCAGCTAACGATTCAGCGCGGGCGTTGTGTATATTGATATCCGTTAATGTAAGGGCGCGAGCGACTTCTCGGAGGAACGTCGCTTTTTTGTGGTTGGATTCGATCAGGGTGAGCACGATGTTTGGCGCCCAGATTTTAAGCGGGATTCCGGGGAATCCTGCGCCAGAGCCAAGATCGGCCAGGGTCGTATGCCCAGAACCCTCAGGGGCTGAAGCCCTGATCTCTTTCGCGCTTTCGCGGCCCTGAAGGGCCGCTCTTCCACCGGCCGTCCGCCCAACCGGGGCCGCTGTTCCACCGGCGACGGCAACATCCTTCAACACAGAGGACACGGAGGACACAGGGGGAAAGAGGTGGCGGGCGGCGAAGAGGGACTCGCCGAAGTGGCGGGTGACGATCTCAGCGGGATCGCGGACGGCGGTCAGATTGATGCGGGAGTTCCAACGGAGAAGTATATCGATGTATGTCGATATATGCTGCAGTTGCGCGGGGGACAGGACAATCGAGCGCTCATCGGCACTCCCCGGCTCGAAATGACAAGGCTCCTCCGCGGGCTGAATGGGTGTGCGGAGGAATGGTTCCAGCAACGCGGCGATGCGGGCCGTGTCCATGACAAGGCCCGATTGTAGATGTCTTCGTTGCATTTGGAAAAGCAACTCCCGGGACGAGTCCGAGCCGATTTATAACGGTGGGTTAAAATAATGGCTTCGACCAGAAAGCTGGAGTCGCGAGAGCGGAATTCGGCATCCAACTCAGGATGAAGGCACAGGGAGATTTCTTCGACGAGAAGTATCGAGTAATCGCGGTCGAGAGCCAGTGTCTGACGATCCGCGGGGTTCGGAGCGGGAAGGTGCTGACCATCGTGAATCCGGACCCGGAGACGCCCCTGTCGCCTGCAGAATATCCGCCGGGCAAGTTGATCAAGTTGAGTGATCCTTCGGCCGCGCCGTTGAACTAGTTCCGCCCTATCCCCCCTTTTGCGTTTCATGCCCTCCGAAGAAAAGCATCCCGCAGCGGCTAAAGCCGGCAAGCCCCGCGTGACTTTTGCGGCCCGACTGAAAGTCGGGCCCTTCCCGGTTCTTGACGGCTCCAGCCCCCCCGGTTCTTGATGGGCCGGCCTAGCCCTTGATGGCTCGGTCCTCCCGGTATTGGACTTCCCAGGCGGATCCCAGTTGAACACTTAGTTCCTGAGCATCTTCGTTCCGCCGCGCTTCGCGCTGGCGGGACAGCCGAGGCGGCTGTCTCCACATCTGTCGGGGCTACGCTACTTGGTGACTTCTAATGCTTCGTCGGGATTGTATTCGTGGATGCCCCGGATGACTGCCATGATGGGCTTTCTGCGGAGGATGTAGACAAAGCGGCGGGGAGATTCGCCTTCGAGCTCGTTTACCAGCTCATAAAAGACGCCCTGGTGCGAGATGGTGGTGAGTTGGGTCCAAGGCTTGGGACGGCAGCTGGCGATCTGCAGGGAATCGTTGGCGATCGGCTGCACTTCATCGCGAACCCGCGATCCCAGTTGCCGCTCGTGACTTTGCGCATCCAGTTTCGTGTGCAGAAGCGCGAAGAGTTGCAGCGGCAGGCTGGGCAGGACTTCGTCGGCGCCGGTGGCGGCGATGGCGCGCACGAAGCCCTCGAACATGAAGAATGCCAGCACGATCGTCGTCGGGAAGATGAGGTACTCCAGCATGAAAATGCTGCCCAGGCCCATGATGGCTGACTCTCCGCCCTTTTCTCCCGCCTTGGTGAAGACCTCGGGAGGCAAGTTCGCCATGCGCCAGTTCATGTAGGCGTAGTAGCCGCGGACGAGGAGTCCGACACTGGTGAGAGCTTCGATGAGTCCGCTCCAGATGCCGGCTGCGGCAGGCAGTTCGTGGGGCGTGAAGATTTCCCGATAGCGCCTGGGCAGGAACGAGAGCAGAGTAGAAAGAAAGAGGTCCATTGCAAAACTCAGCGCTGGAGATCCCAGACAGTAGGGTCCCTTCGCAATCAGCTTAATAATGGATGCGATTTTTACAAGATTACTTAGGTCGGAGGGTAATGGGGGTGACTCGTCCAGATTTCAGAGTCACGACCTGGGCACTTTGACATCGATCGCTTGCATCCGCCGCTTGCCAAATTGATTCCGGGTAGCTGGTTTGCTAAGGTCGTCGTGATGTCCGAGCGCGCCATGTCCACGCAGGTCATGTCCAAAGATTCCACCGAGCCAGTCCGCGAATTGCTCGACTCCCTTTATCGGGTAGACTCGGGACGAATCCTGGCAACTCTGATCCGATTGCTCGGTGATTTTGATCTTGCCGAGGAGGCGATGCACGAAGCCTTTGCGGCTGCGCTGAGCCTGTGGCCGAGCAGTGGAGTACCCGGCAACCCACGACCATGGTTGATTTCGACGGCCCGATTCAAAGCCATTGATACTCTGCGTCGACGGGCAAGATTTGATGCGTCTCAAGACGAGCTCGCGCGCTATCTCGAAGCGCAAGGGAGTTCGGCGGAAAGGTCCAATGAAGAAAGGTCCAATCAAGAGGACAGCCTTGAAGATGACCGGCTGCGCCTGATTTTTACCTGCTGTCATCCGTCTCTGGCGCCGGAAGCGCGCGTTGCGCTCACCTTGCGTGAGGTGTGCGGGCTGACGACCGAGGAGATCGCAAAGGCCTTCCTTACTACTCCACGTACGCTGGCGCAGCGCATTGTGCGCGCCAAGGCAAAGATTCGCGAGACACCGATTCCGTACGAGGTGCCGACGCCGCAGGAATTGCCGGAGCGGCTGGGCGCGGTGCTTCAGGTCATCTATCTCGTCTTTAACGAGGGTTACTCGGCTGCGGCGGGAGCGGAGGTAACACGGGCCGAACTCACCGGCGAGGCGATTCGACTGGGCCGCTTGCTGATGGAACTCCATTTGGCCGAGCTAAGGCCAGAGCCGGAAGTCATTGGTTCGAAAATCATGGACTCGGAAGCCGTGGGTTCCGAAATCATGGGGCTGCTTGCCCTGATGTTGCTGCAGGAATCCCGTCGAGCCGCGAGAACCTCTCCGACCGGAGAGCTGATTTTGCTGGAGAATCAGGATCGTTCGCTCTGGAACCGGGAGCAGATCGCGGAGGGAGTGGCATTGCTGGAGAGAGCCCTGAAGTACCAACAGAAGTCCCGCCGCTTCGGCTCGTACACACTGCAGGCTGCGATTGCGGCCGTCCATGCGGAGGCGGAATCGATCGCCGCGACCGACTGGCGGCAGATTGTTGCGCTGTACGACCAATTGGAGCGAATTCAGCCATCGCCAGTGGTACAGCTGAATCGTGCAGTGGCCATTGCTATGCGCGACGGTCCAGAGGCTGGTCTGGCGCAGATTGATGCGGTGTTGGAGCATGGCGAATTGGCCAATTATTACCTGGCGCATTCCGCCCGCGCGGATATGTACCGCAGGCTCGGCAGGACAGCCGAGGCTCGTGCATCGTATGAGAAGGCGCTGGCCCTGACTCAACAGGAACCAGAGCGGCAATTCCTGCAAGAGCGGATTCGGGGGTTGAAATAAGAAAAAACGGAGTGAGGTGATGAGATAACCGTGTCGGCCCTCCCACCTCTCGTAAGCGTAGGAGCGGTAGCTACTCCATCGCCAATCCCCCGGATTCGGCACCAGCCGCGCACCACCGGATTGCGCTGCATGTACTTCAGTTTCTCAACCTCTCCCCGATGCTGCACATAAGCCTGAGATCCTTCGCTCCGCCTGAAGAACGGCTCTGCTCAGGATGACAATCCGTCCTATCTTTTCTTTCTGAGGGCTGGCCCATCCGTAAATTTCGATTTCGCTTGCGCCATCCCAACACTAGGCTGCCCCATTCGCCGCGGTTTTCGACGGGTGGGTACCACAGACCCTACCCTCTCGTTCCCTCATCCTATTCGGAATTGGGTCAATGACGCGCGGAAAGCTGAACGGCGCGTGCGCCGGATGGCATGATAGGCTCTCCGCGGAAAACGCGTCGAGGTTCATGGTGCCCACTCGTCGAGAACCGCGACGAGCGGGGCAGCCTCTTCCGTGGTGATCCGATCAAAATCAAGAATCGGGACGGTATGCCGGCCCCAAAATATTTCTTGGACGATTTGTCGAATTTCGTCCCGCTGATCGACTATGTGGTGAAGGCCGGGCAACCGGCCAGCCAGAAAGGTTTCCCGGGTGATCCGTTACGAGAAAGAATCTTTGAATCGTGTGTCGATTCCCCGCCACCTCGTTCGACTAGTAAGTGGAGCCGCACCGCGCACTCGGCGCCTCGCAACTTTTTGAGGCCCGGCGCGGTCCAAGCTCTTATATAAAAAGTAGCGGCCCGGATACGGTGTCCGCACAACACTCAATACTCAAGGAGAACACCATGCGCTTCATGATGATCATGTATCCGAAAGACTACGCAAACGCAAAGGCCGGCACGGTACCCGACTTCAAAGACATGGAAGCAATGGGCAAGTACAACGAGGAACTCGGGAAAGCCGGCGTACTGCTCGCGCTCGACGGGTTGACCCCGCCCTCGACGATGAGCGCGCGCGTCACTTTCAAAAACGGAAAATCGAAAGTGACCGATGGTCCGTTTACCGAAGCCAAGGAAGTGGTCGGCGGCTACTGGATCATCCAGGTGAAGTCGCGCGAAGAGGCGCTCGAATGGGCCTCGCGCATCCCTGGAAAAGATAACGAAATGGTCGAAGTTCGCCGGATGTTTGACATGACCGACTTCGATCCCGAGACCCAAAAGGAGATCCAAAAGAAGTTCGGAGATGACGTTGCCGCTGAGATGCGCCAGTAATAAAACAATCTCCGCGCTTGGCCGATTTCGCGACAAGTCACAGGAAACAAGGCACAGAAACTTAAGGAGAACAAGTCATGCCACAATATCTGGTTGCTAACTACCTCCCCGACAACTTCGACCCGTCCACCGTAACCGAAGCGATGATAGAGGAGATCCACGCGCTCAACCGCGAAATGATTGCTGCCGGCGTGAGGAAGTTCGCCTGCGGCATTGCTCCAGCCGCCAACGCCAAGACGCTGCGGTCCCAGCCCGGCGGCAAGGTGCTCGTCACCGACGGGCCGTACACCGAGACGAAGGAGCACATGGGCGGATTTTGGATACTGGAATGCGCTGATATCAACGAGGCGCTGGCATGGGCCAAGAAGGGTGCCATCGCCTGCGATGTCGCCGGCGAGGTACGCGAGCTTCTTTTCTTCCCGGATCCAACGGGAGCAACGAAATAGTCTGGCCCGCCGCCAGTTCGCTAGCCGCGGCGTTGGCTTCGGTCAGGAGACCCAATGAGAAATGTAATCTTCGCAATCAACCTTACCCTGGATGGCTGCTGCGACCACACCAAATTCAATCCCGATGAAGAAACGCATGAATATTTTACGCACCTCATGCGCGATGTTGACCTGCTCCTCTTTGGGCGTAAGACCTATCAATTGATGGTTCCTTATTGGCCTGATATCGCAAAAAGCCAGTCCGAGACAAAAGCGGATATCGAATTTGCTCAAGCCTTTGTCTCCAAGAAGAAGGTTGTTTTTTCGCGATCCTTGGGCAGTGCTGAAGATAAAAATACGAGAGTTGTTCGTACGAACCTTCACGACGAAATACTTAAGTTGAAGCAAGAACCAGGCCAAAATATTCTGGCTGGCGGCGTAGATATTCCTTCACAGCTTATAGAGCTGGGACTGGTTGATGAATATCGTTTTGTCGTTACGCCAATCGTTGTCGGCGCAGGCAGACGGTTGATGGAAGGCGTTAGCCTGCGGGAGAAATTACGACTAAAACTGGTTGAATCGAAGGTTTTTAAATCGGGATGTGTTGCGCTTCGCTACTTGAAGCAGTGACAGAAAAATCTGCGGTCACCGTGAATCCATGAAACCACCATCGAACGTCAAGACGCCAGCGCAATACATCGCCTCGCTCCCTGCCGATCGTGCGAAGACGATCGCCAAGGTGCGCGCACTCGTGAACAAGCACATTCCGCGCGGCTACGAGGAGTGCCTCGTCTGGGGCACAATCGGCTGGACGATCCCTCTGTCTCGATATCCAGACACTTACAACAAGCAGCCGATCTGCTACGTCGCGCTGTCGTCGCAGAAGAACTACTGCTCGCTCTACCTGATGGGCGCGTTTTGGAGTGCGAGTCAGCTCGAGCAGCTGAAGGCGGCGTTCAAGGCGGCGGGGAAGAAGCTCGACATAGGGAAGTGTTGCGTTCATTTCGAGTCGCCGGACGATTTACCGCTCGAAGCAATTGGCAAGCTGATCTCGGCGATTTCGAGCGAGAAATGGATCGAGATGTACGAGCAATCGCGCCTGATGACCAAGGCGGGGCAGGCGCAGATGGCGAAGCAACGCGCCCCATCCGGCGGAGGGAAGAACAATGAAATACATCTGTCTGGGATATCTCGAGCCAGGAAAATTCGAAGGGATGACCGAGGACGATCGACACGAAGTGCTCGACGAATGCCTTGAGCACAATGACCATCTGCGCGCCAGCGGACATCTGGTTGCCGAAGTTCCTCTTCAGCCTCCGGACACCGCCGTGACCCTGTACTGGAAAAACGGCAAAGTCGCGACCACCGACGGCCCCTATGCGGAAACCAAGGAACAGTTGGGCGGCGTTCAAATCCTCGAGGCGCGAGACCTCAATCACGCCATTCAGCTTGTCTCGCAGCTTCCAGGCTTTAAGTATGGACTGGGACCGATTGAGATACGTCCGGTTGCGGATTTGAACGAAATGATGAAGGAGAGCGAGCAGCGGCGGCGAAAGGACAGCTCGCGATGAGGGCGGCTCGTCTGCCAGTTGGAGCCTCGGATTACTTCCTGTTAGCCGCTACTCGCGAACGGAATGAGAACAATTCTGCTCCAGTGCCGGGGCCTGTTCCGGTGTCCGAATTTGATATAGCGGTGTCCTGAAATGGACAGCCCGGGCGAACCGATCGCGTATTAAGTCGTTTAGAATGTGGCGCTTCGTATTGGCAAGTGTGATGCTTATACCCCGGCACGGAGGGTGAGAACATGTCATTCGTTCGCGACTTGAGAGTTGCAGCCTACTCGTTAATTCGGACTCCAGGGCTGGCGATCGCCGTGGTTCTCACGCTGGCGCTCGGCATCGGCGCCAACGCTGCCATTTTCACGCTCGTGCGCGGAGTCCTGCTCAAACCTCTGGTCAACCGCGACGAAGACCGACTGATCTACATCCGCCAGAGCGCCACCGGCATCGGCGAAGAAAACGCGGCGTTTTCCGTACCCGAGATACAGGATTTGCGCGCGAGCGCGAAGACCCTGACCGCGTTTGGCGACTTCTCGGCCATGGACTTCACCATGATCGGCCTCGGTGAGCCTCGTTCCATTCGAGGAGGCGTTGTCAGCGGCGCGTATTTTGACGTGATGGGGCTTCATCCCGTGCTCGGCCGCCTCATCGGACCTCAAGACGACGGTCCCCGGGCTGCCGGCGTCGTCGTTCTCACCTACCGTTTCTGGACGACCGCTCTTCACAAGGATCCTTCGGTCCTCGGCAAAACCGTTCGCCTGGGTAGCATCGGTGACCGGTCCGCGACAGTTATTGGCGTGCTCGAACCTTGCGTCCCGTATCCGCAAGATACCGAAATTATTTCCAATGTGGTTACCAGCCCGCATCATCTTTCCGCAACCATGGTCACGGGCCGCATCCATCGCATGACTGAGCTTTTCGGCCGTCTGGCTCCCGGAGCCACCCTCGATCAGGCTCGCGCTGAGTTGCGCTCCGCCTACTCCGCGATGAAGAGGGAACATCCTGAAGCATATCCGCAGGAAGCGGACTTTCAGATCGGGGCCAAGTTGCTTCGTGACGAGATCACGTCGGGGGCCAGGACCGTGCTGCTGGTGTTGCTGGCAGCGGCAGGGCTGGTTTTCATTATCGCGTGTTCCAATGTCGCCAACCTGATTTTGGCACGCACAGTTCGCCGCGAAGGCGAACTGGCGGTACGGGTGGCGCTGGGCGCAAGCAGAGGCGCATTGCGCCGCATGCTGTTGGCGGAAAGCCTTCTGCTTTGCGGAGCTGGTGCTGCGCTAGGTGTACTGAGCGCGCAGCCGATGGTGGCGGTTCTCGCCCGCTACGCCTCGCGCTTCTCCATTCGAGCGCTTGATTTCACAGTCGATTCGAGCCTGCTTTGGGTCGGAGCGGCTCTTGCCGTCGTGGCCGCAGTGATTCTCGCCTTTGTCCCGCGCCTGCCCTCGTCCGGCACGTCCGGCACAGCGGGCGGACTAAGCCTGTCAAGCGGAAGCGTGCGCATCACCGGCAGCACGCGACGTCGCCAGCGGATCTTCGCGGTAACGCAAATCGCCGCATCGTTTGTCCTGTTAGCTGGCGCGAGCATGCTGATCACTACGCTGGTCGCGTTACAAAGGGCTCAGACAGGACTGGATACGCAGCACGTCCTCGCGATCGATGTTCCCGCTATGTCCTATGGCAAGACACCTCAGCAGGTCGTCGATTTCTACAAGGAATCGATGCGTCGCATTGATGCCCTGCCGGGCGTGAGCAAGGCCGCATTCGGCGATGTCGTTCCCTGGCGCGATGGCGGCGGTCCCGGCAGCGCTCTGCAGTTCTCGGGCGACGGACATGTCCACGCCGCCGGAGTAGAGGACCCCCGGGCGCACTCGCGATCCATCTCTCCCGGATTTTTTGCGGCGCTTGGCGTTCCTATCATTGCCGGCCGCGATTTCAATGTGCTCGACGATCAGGATGATAATCAGGAGCGCGTCGTTATCGTCAGCGAGACGCTCGCACAACGCATGTTCCCTAATCAGGATGCGATCAATCGGCACGTCTATTGGACGGATCCGGTGTTGCAATTCTTTCCTGGGACCGATCTCGAAAAGTCACGTCTGATCGCACCGCACCGCATCATCGGCGTCACCGCCGACATTGACGATGGACACGTCGTTCCCGAACCCACGCTCACGATTTACAGCCCCTTTAACGAAGGCATGCTTTTTGGCGGTCGTCTCTTCATTCACACGGGTGGCAATCCCTATGCGCTGGTCGCGCCGGTCACGCGCGTCATTCGCGAGATGTCCGCCGATCAGCCCGTTGAGCACGCTGCCACTCTCGAAGACATTCGTGCAGAAGTACTCACGCCCGACCGTTTGAACTCAGTGGTGTTCGGTATATTCGCGGCGGTCGCGTTGGCGATTGCAGTGGTGGGCGTTGCGGGCGTGCTGGCGTTTTCGGTAAGCGCGCGGACGCGGGAATTCGGCATCCGGCTGGCTCTCGGATCGGAGCCGCAGAGACTCCTTAAGGGCGTGATTGCAGAGGGCACCGTGATTGCCGCGGCGGGCGTCCTGGCAGGCGTGGCATTCGGCTTCGTGCTGGCGCGGTTGGCGGGAAGATATTTCCTTGACGTCAAGATGCCGGGCGCATTGCCTGTGTTGGTCTCTGCGTTCGTGCTGATGGCGGTCGCAGTGATCGCGTCGGTGCTGCCCGCGGCACGCGCAGCCCGCGTCGATGTGATGCAAGCGTTGCGCTCCGAGTGACCGTCGACAGTTAGCTTTCTGACGAGGACGTGAGATGGGGCGCGCCTATGCTGGAAGGCCATTTCACTCAGAGTCTATGTTGCAGGCATTTTGAGTGTTATGGAGATTCTGCAACAGTTGACCGAGCGTCCTACCGACGGGCCGAACCTGATCCTTCCGTCCTTGTTCTGCCATGGTTCTGCCCGCCGACGATCCACCAATATCAAGCGTCCTACGCGATACGGGCGCGAAATCGGCTCGCTGATGTGGCGGCGCTCTTTACTTCTTATTACTTTTTATTACGAAATCACGACGTTCAACATCCCCGCTTGAAGTTAGAATTAGGGTCCGAGCAGGATGACGGTTCCGATTACTTCCGGTGAGCCGGTCCAGGCCATCCGCAAGGCTGCCCGACAGAAAAGACGCGGTTGGTCGAGGATTTGACAGTTGCGGACCGCGTCAGGGAGTACGAATATGCGACTCCGTCTGCGCTGGCTGATTTGGCTCATCCTCCTGGAACAGTCTGCGTTTACTCTGCAATCCCAGACGTCAGCGCCTGAAGTCGCCGGTCCCACCTTAAGAACCACAGCGCGACTGGTGGTTGTTGATGTCGTGGTGACGGACTCGGATGGTCAGCCGATTCCTGGCCTGCGTAAGGAAGACTTCAGGGTTCTTGAAGACGGCAAGCCACAAGCGATCTCCGTGTTTGAGGAACATACCGGCAAGGTTCCCGCTGCGATAAAGCCACCAACATTGCCGCCGAATACCTTCGGTAACTCCCCCCGCGCAGACGCGCCCGATTCGCTGAACGTGGTTCTGCTGGACGCGCTGAACACTCCTATAGGGGACCAGTCGTTTGTACACCAGCAGGTTCTCAAGTACCTGGCTGGCATGCATGCGAGCGCACCGATGGCGATTTTCATCCTATCGACGCGGTTGCGCCTGGTGCACGGGTTTACGAGCGATCTGTCGGCGCTGTTGGCCGTTCTCAATGACAAGAAATCGGGGAGCAGTCCGCAGGCATCCCCGCTGTTGCTTTCTAGTGGCGAGATTCACGCCGAGGAGCGGGCCACTGCTCAAATGCAATCGCTGGCCGTCCTCGATCCGAACGTACAGGCTGCGATGGATGCGCTACGGCAGTTTCAGGCTGAGGAGAAGTTGAGCAAGACAGTGAACCGAGTAAAGACCACGTTATTGGAAATGCAGCACCTTGCGCAATATCTCGCAGGTTTTCCAGGGCGCAAGAATGTGATTTGGTTTTCGGGAGCATTTCCAGTGACCTTTTTCCAAGACTTCTCTTCCATGGGGGAGGGCGGAGACTACGAAGAGTTGCGCAAGACAGGTGACGCTTTTACCGCGGCGCGAGTGGCTGTTTATCCGGTAGAGGCTAGAGGCTTGGCTCCGGATTCGCTGTATAACGCCAGTGCTCTTCCACTAAAAGTGACCAATGCGGCAGACGCCACCCGGGCTCAAGTGACGCAGTTGCAAAACGGCAGCATCCAGCGCAATGCGAACCAAGCAACCATGGGAGAGTTAGCCCACGAGACAGGTGGGAGGGCTTTTTATAACGCCAATGGGCTGGACGAGGCCTTGGCGCAAGCGATCCGCGATGGCTCTCGCTTCTACACGCTCGACTATATTCCGACCAATAAGGACATGAACGGGAAATACCGGCACATCCATGTGAAGCTGACAAACGGCCACTACAAACTTGCTTACCGCCTCGGCTACAACGCAGATGATGAACGTACCGCAGGCGCAGTCGCGGAGAAACTTGCCACGGGCGACCCTTTGTTGCCGCTAATGGCTTGGGGCCTTCCGGACTTCGCTCAGATTCTATACCTGATGAGCGTGAAGCCCTCGACGCCCCAGCCGGAGCTGACGGCCCCGCGCCTCGGGGACAATTTGAAACTGCAGGGTGCCTTCACGCGCATGGACGTGGACCTGGCGATCGCTGAGAAAGCGCTTCAACTGGAAGCGGCGCCGGATGGACGCCGCAAAGTGACCCTTGAGGTGATGCTCATTGCCTACGATCGCTATGGGAATCCGATGAACTGGCTCGTGCGAAAAATGGAGCTCTCTTTCAGCCCGGAGCAGTACAAAGCGTATTGGGACATCGGACTCCAGCCTCACCTGGAGTTTGACGTGCCTCGGGGTGCTTCGTATCTGCGGTCCGGCGTTTGCGATCTGGAATCGGGAAAGGCAGGAACGATAGAGGTTCTGCTGAATGTGCCCGCTGCCTCGCCGCCAGAGGCGAGATCGAATTGAGCGAAGCGAAATCGATCTCCGGGGTGATTGTTGTTACCAGATGTGGCTGTTGAAAAACTCGCTCGCCGGAAAATCGCCCCAAAAACTTTGCGATAGGAAGCCCTACAAACGACGATCTCCGTTTTGGTAGACATTTGCTATCGCCCGAATTTCGGCTGTTTTTGACAAAACAGGAGTTTTTCAACAGCCACAGATGTTTCATCAACTATTCGGAGTCCGCGCAGCCTATTCCTCATCCTTCACCCGGACCTCTTTCATTTCCTTAATCTCCGTGATCACGATTGCATGAGTCCCGGTTCGCTCAAACACAATCCCGCTCGCCCGCACGTACTTGCCGACAAACGGCATGAGCACCTGCCGTCGATCCGTATCGGGCATCTTGGCAGAGATGGGGAAATACAGCCGATCATCTTTGGTTAGAATAACGAGCGGCGAGCCACCCTTCACGCAATCTTGTACGCATTTGCCCCCCATACTCGTCGCATGGTTATCAAGATTCTGAATTGGGCAGGCAACATCCCGAACCAGCCCTTCTATCGTTTCGTTGGAAACATTCGCCCGGGCACCGGCCATGTCCGTGGTCTGTGGAGACTGAGACGCCGCCAAGAGAATCCCGCAGCACGCAAGCAAGCCAATCTTCAACCGTCGGATCACCGGTCTCTCCTTTTCATTGCGCATTATTCTTTCTGCAGTGTTATGCGCTTATTGAAGCGTCTAATCATTGCACAATTGGGACGGAGTACGGATTCAATCTCTGCTAACAGACCACTCATTGGGGATTGGCGCGCTGGCTAAGAAAGAGCAACGCAGCCCCACACACAATCATTCCAGTGGCAAAAACCAAATTCATGGCTCGATGCCGTTTTGTAGTAGGAATCCTTCGGTCATCTCCCCGAAGTCGAAGGAGAAGGTTGCCATGTTCCTTCTGATAGAGGGAACGGAAGAAGAAGTAAGCCCCGGACAGCAGACCCGCTATCCCCAGGATTTTGCCAGCCAGCATTGGGTTGATTCGGCCAGTGAAGACGCTACTCACAAGGACCGCTAGAAGTCCAAGTTTGAGCACCTCGAACATCAAGACACTTTTCTTGACTGGCGACATTTTCCTGTCCGAGAAGCCCGGGTGTCCACGCTTATCATCTTAGCTGATGTAACCAGGGCCTTAGCGCGCATTGACTTGTGTGCCTCAGTGGCCTCTGCGTGGTAGCAACCTGCCAATGGCGAACAGCGTGGCGACTCTTTTTAGCCTGCGAAGCCTCCGCTGGCTATAACAGTTTGAGCGAAGCCGATCTGCCTGGCAACGGCGCCCCAAACTGCTATCCCGAAGCCGTCCGTACTTGGGCACGAGCGGCCGTGAAGATCGTCGACTCCATGATTTGTTTCCAACCTGCTTCGCCCAGCAGCTTCTGCAATTGGCTTTGGGCGCGTTGCCAGTAGGGCAGCGCGCTCCGGTATTTGCGTTTTCCTTCTGCGGTTAGAGTCAATCGGACCTCTCGGCGGTCTGCACCAGGTTTTGTCTGAATCCATGCCTTGCTGCGCAGCAAGGCGAGCGTGCGCGTCAGAGTTGTACTGTCCAGCCCAAGCAGGTCACCCAACCTACCCTGCGAGATGTCCCCCGCCTGCGTCAGGGCTTGCAACAAAGTAAACTGCGTCGCCTTGATGCCGGCGGCCTGCAATTGTCGATCGTAGCGCTGGGTGACGAGACGGGCAGCGCGGCGAAGATTCGCACAGGCGCAGGGCAGGGCAACAATTCTGTTGTGAGGGTTCAGTCCGGACTGTTTCATAGTATGTATATACATCGATCTCACTTCCTTAGCAATATTCCTGCATCCTGTTCGATGCATATACATCTATTTGGAACTGAAGAGGAGGATCCTATGAACTACCTGGTTCAACTGAAACTCGCCAGCCGCCCGGCCACTCCACAGGAGGGCAGGGTATTCATCGAGCAGTTCATCCTGCCGACGTTGGAGCTCTGCAAAAGGCTCGAGGCAGAGAAAAGGATCGTTGCCGGAGGAGCACTCAGCGGAGCGATTGCTCTCGCCTTGATCGTAAGCGCCGAATCGGCCGAGCAACTGGACGATCTCATCACCAGCCTTCCTGTTTGGCCTCGAATGGAGACAACGGTTACGCCACTCTCGACATTCGATGTCCGCATGCAGGCGGTTCGCGCGCGGCTCGAAGAACTGAAAACCCAAGGAGGTGCCCAATGAACGCATTCGCATTATTCGGAGCCAGCATCCTGGCAAGCCTTGTGAGTTCGGCGGTGGCGGCTCGACTCTTCGCGTGGCCGCGGCTGCAGAATACCGATCCCAACCGCGCGCTGGCTTGGCTGGTCGCGCCCCACATGTTCCTTCGCTTCATCGGACTGAGCTTGCTGGTGCCTGGAGTCGTTTCTCCGTTGCTACCTGCTGGGTTCGCCGTGCCCACGGCCTACGGCGACCTCATCGCCGGCATCCTGGCGATCGTTGCCACGATTGCGCTCGTGAACCACACCACCTGGGCCACCATGAGCGTATGGCTATTCAATCTGTGGGGCACTGCTGACTTTCTATTCGCTTTCTATCAGGGCCCACGGGTCGGGCTTCAACCAGGAATGCTCGGAGCGGCGTTCTTTATCGTGACCGCGGTGGTACCACCGCTCCTGGTGACACACATTCTGATCTTCCGCTTGCTGGTACGGCGGCAAACCGCGAACGCAGCCGCTCGCAGCCAGCGACTCGAACAGGTTGGACTGCCAAACCGGACAGGGCGATAGCCGGAAGGAGTCCAAGCAGTGCGTTAGCGGTGGCGCACTCTGCTCGTGAAGTCAAAATCCCCACCCCTTCGGCAAGCTCAGGGCAGGCTCTCTTTTCGCCAAAGTACGCGAAACGAAGGGTGGGGCACCCTTGATACCTCGGTAACAGGAAATCGGGCGGCTCCGAATTTAGGATCGATATGAACGTGCCGGAGGGCATTTTTATGTCGCATTCTGCTGCGCGCTGGTCTCTCTCCTTACTGTCTATCGTCGGGCTTTCTTTTAGCGTTGCGGCGCAGACTTCCCTGAAGCCTCTGCGCGCAAGTGAAGTCATGGCGCTGGAAGCGGGAGGGGCCATGCAGGCCAATATTGCGCACGACATTGCTACCCGGGGATTGAGCTTCCATCCGGATGACGACTACCTGGCCCAACTAAAAAAGACTGGTGCCGACGCGACCGTGCTGGCTGCAGTGAAGGCGGCGAAGGTGTCGGCGGACGAGGTCAAGCCTGACAAGGAATTGCTGCAGGAACTCAGCAACGCGGGCGTGCTGATGAAAGGCAGACACTATTACGAGGCGTCGACCGAACTGAGCAAAGCGTTGAAAGCGAGCTTTGCGGGTCCGGAGACCGGGTTTGTAATGGGCGATCTGCTGCGCCGGCAGAGTGACTTCCCGCAGGCTGCGTCGGTGTATGCGGAAGTTTTGCGGGAGGATCCGAATTTCCCCGAGGTTCACACCAAGGTCAGTTTTATTCTTGGCAAGCTGGGTGATTCCGAAGATGCGCTGAGTGAGGCCAAAGCAGCGCTGGCTTTGAATTCCGAGGACGCTGAGGCGCACAAGAATGCCGCTCTGGCGCTGGACAACGAGCAGAAGTTTGATGGCGCAATCGCGGAGTACAAGCAGGCGTTGCGCATTCAGCCGGACTACGCCGTGGGGCACTACGATCTGGGCCTGGTCTACCACCACATGCAGTCTTACGACGAGGCCATCGTCGAATACAACAGGGCCATCACGCTGGATCCGACTTTCGCGGACGCGCATATCAATCTGGGAAATATCTACCAGATGAAAGGAGATATACCGTCGGCGATCCGCGAATTTCGCGAGGCGAAGCGAGTAAATCCGAACGAGCCCGCCGCGCGCGAGGGTCTGGGTTCGCTGCTGATGAGCGTTGCCCCAGTGGAAGCGATTAAAGAGCTGAGGGAACTCGAGAAGATGTTCCCCGACTACGAAATGTGCCACGTGTGCCTGGCGCGAGGCTTGGACTGGCAGGGAGACAGCGCGGGGGCCGAGGCGGAATTGAAGAAGGCAGAACAACTCGAGCCCACGGATCCGGAGCCGCATACGGAGCTGGGCAAGATACGCGAGAAGGAAAAGAACTACGACGCTGCGCTGGTGGAATTCCGCGCGGCAGAGAGACTGGGCCCGAACGAAGGCGACACTCGTGCAGATGTGGCGAGAATCCTGCTGATTCAGAACGATTCCGCAGGAGCGTTGGCGGAACTGAAGCAGGCGGAAACTTTGGCGCCAAGTTCGTGGCAGGTTCAC
The DNA here is from genome assembly GCA_963706645.1 of uncultured Acidobacteriaceae bacterium. Taxonomy (GTDB): domain Bacteria; phylum Acidobacteriota; class Terriglobia; order Terriglobales; family Acidobacteriaceae; genus Sulfotelmatobacter. Next base: position 91,177 of record CAVPNR010000024.1, on the reverse strand, counting down.
GAACAGTATGGGAAGGCGTTGTTGGCAGGGAACCAGACTGACCTGGCGATCTCTGAATTCAAGGAATCAGTTTCGCTCGATCCCAAACAAACGCAGGTGATCGTGGAACTGGGATCTGCGTTCGAGAAGAAAGGCGATTGGGTGAGCGCGCTCGAGCAGTATCGGCGAGCGGCGCTGGCCGAATCGGCCCGGCTCGCTAAGGCGCAACCGGGCGAGCAGATACGTGTTTATGAGCCGGATCCGCAAAAGGCGTACAAAGAGGCGAAAGCTCGCTTTGCCGATCATCTGGTGTCGTTGAAAGCGGCGGGCAAGGCGAGCGAAGCTGCGGAACTTGAGAAGCGTGTAGGGATGTTGGAGACATCCGCAGGAACGCTGGAACAAGTGCAAGCGGCCATGCAGAGCGGCGACCAGGCAATGCGGGACCGGAGAGTGGACGAGGCCGAGAAATCCTTTAAGGAAGCGGTAGCGCTGGCGGAGAAGCTGCCGCCGGGCGATGAGAACCTGATTGTCGCGCTGGGAAAACTAGGCAATGTTTACGGGATGAAGCAGGATTACGCGGATGCCGCGGTGATGTTTCACCGGCAGCTGACGATTATCGAAAAGACGTTTGGAGCGGGATCGCCGCGGACGGCCGATCCGCTGCGGTATTTGGGGAGCGTGGCTGCAGGGGCCGGAAACTTTGCCGAGGCGGAAAGCTACTTCATGCGGGCGTTGGACATCAACGTGAAGGCTTTCGGCGAGAACAACACGCGAACCTCCGAAAGCCTGCGAATGGTGGCGGGGCTGTATATGGCGCAGGGTCAGTGGGACAAGGCCGAGCCATTTCTGCTGCGCGCGGTGAAGGGCAGCGAGGCAGCGATGGGACCGGACGACAATATGGTGCTGGTTCCGCTGTGGGGATTGTGCGATTTGTACGACCGCGAGGGCAAGCCGGAAAAGTCGCAGCCGTGCTGGCATCGGGCGACGGAAATTATGGAGAAGCAGTTCGGGGAGGATAGTCCGAATCTGGCGGATTCGCTGACGAGCGAGTCGAATGCACTGCGGGCGCTGGGCCGGAAGGATGAAGCGGACGCGCTGCAGGAGCGGTTGCGGAAGATTCATCGGACGTCGAACTGACTAGGGGCTGAAGATTCGCGATCAGTTTCGGGAAGTCAAAATCCCCACCCCTTCGGCAAGCTCAGGGAAGGCTCTCTTTTCGCCAAGAATGCGAAAAGAAGGGTGGGGCACCCAACCCACTTTTTCAACTCTTCCGATGATTTCGTTTTGACCTACGGTTTCACGACTTGTTGCTTTAGAAGCGCGACGATCGATGCGTAGTCGATTGCGGGATCTCCGTTGGTGGCGGACCAGAGGGCCTGGCCGAGGGGGGTTCCTCCGTAGGCATTCTTCGCTTCCAGCGAGGCTCCGTTTTCTAGAAGAATTCTGATCGTATCTTCGTGTCCTCCGATCACGGACCAGTGGAGGGCGGTTTGGCCAGTGTTGGCTTGCGCTTCTAGTGACGCTCCGTGCTGCAGGAGAAACTTCACTACTTCGTTGCGGCCGTATTCGCAGGCCCACAAGAATCCGCGTTCCCTCTGAATGCTGGTTGCATCCGGACGCAGCGCGCCGGAGTCGTCGAAATAATTCTTAACTACGTCGAAGCGGCCCACGCCTGCGGCTCCTTCGAGGTCGAGGTGCGCGCCGCGGGTCGCCAGGAATTCGGCGGCTTGGGCGCGGCCGTTCGCCAGGCAGATGTTGATCAGCGGACCGGATGGCGAATCTGCGGACTCGATCTTCGCAGCGTGATCTATGAGAAGCTGCATCAAGGCGCCTTGGACGCGGGCGCGTTCGGGATGGACGCTGGTCGCTACGAGTGCGAGCGTCGTGCTTCTGCCGTAGACATCGGCGATGGCGTTGACTCCGGCGCCGCTTTGGAGGAGAAGCGCGGTGATCTGGACAATATTTTTGGGAGTCTTCTGGCGGTAGCCTTCGACGCCGTTGGCCGAAACATAGTGCACGAGAGTGGCTTGATGTTGGCGCGTGGAGCGGGTTCGAATCAAATCAGGATTCTCGCGCAGCAACTTCTCTAAAACTGCGATATCACCGGTGACGATCGCGTCGGCGGCTTGTTCGAAGTTGCTCACGGCAGAATCCCCGCGGGTTGCGGCTTCAATGTGGTGAGAAAGCTTAGGCCAGCTTTCGAAGCCTTGAGCGCGGGCGATGACGAATTGGGCCGCGGCTAGAGTGCTGTTCTCGGATGGTTTGGTGCGAGCGAAGTTTTCCAGCTCATCGGTCCAGTTGTCGATTCTTACTGGGAGTTGCGGAGTGAGGGTGAGCTTGGAGAGGCGCACTAGCGAAGCGATCCATTCCGCAGCCCAAGCGCGGATCGCGGACGGGTCGGGGGACTGGCTGGCTTTCAGCAGATCTTTGGCGCGCTTTTTATATTGAACGAGATTCGGGCGCGGCGGGAGCGGGAGAGCGTCTTCCGGGTTGGGAAACATACGAAGCTCCTTTCAATAGGCCTGGAGTCCGCACGCAAGCAGGCTGAAAGAAGGTTCGTGGCCTTCGAAATTGTGTGGCAGGTGGGCACGGCCCTTTCCGCGGACTGGAGGCGCCCTTCGCGCTCAGGGGTGAGCTTAGGCAATTTTGGGGTGCGAGTCAATCGGCAGAAACTCCTTTACGCGCCGGTGGTGAGGGAAAGGCGCACGGGGTCCTTCGACTGTGTGAAGGCGCTGCTTCGCCGCGCCGCCACTTCGCTCAGGATGACAGGTCTGATTTTTCGAGACGTTGCAAAGCGGGATTCGGTCGGAGTATCGTGCGCTGGCGGGGAAAATGCTCCCGCCACTTCTTCTTCACGACATTTTTTCATTTCACTACTCGGAGAGCTTATGAATCGGTTGCTGCGGCGGGTGCAGGTAGGCGGGCTGGTGCTGGGATCGGTGATCGTGTTGACGGCGGCAGATACTTCGACGCTGCCTGCGCCGCCGGTGGCGAAGAAGGTGCCACACGTGACCGAGGTCAATGGGCACAAGATGGTGGACAACTATTTTTGGCTGCGGGATAAGCCGAATCCCGAGGTGCGGGCGTATCTGGAGGCGGAGAACGCGTACACCGAGGCGGTGATGAAGCCGACTGAGGCGTTTCAGAAGAAGCTTTATGCCGAGATGCTGGGGCGCATCAAGGAGACCGACGTTGAGGTGCCGTATCGCGAGGGTGACTATTTTTACTATGTGCGGACGGAGGCGGGGAAGCAGTATCCGATCCGGTGCCGCAGAAAAGCCAGCATGGACGCACCGGAGGAAGTGCTGCTCGACATGAACGAACTGGCGAAGGGGCAGGCGTTTATGTCGGTGGCGGCGATTGCGGTGAGTCCGGATGGAAATCTGCTGGCGTATTCGTATGACAACACGGGCTTCCGCCAATACACGCTGGCGGTGAAGGATCTGCGCACGGGCAAAACGCTGGCGGATCATGCGGAGCGCGTTGGGTCAGTCGTGTGGGCCAACGATAACAAGACGATTTTCTACTCGCAGGAAGATGCGGTTTCGAAGCGGCAGTACCAACTGTACCGGCACACGGCGGGAGAAGCGGGAGCGGATGCGCTGGTCTATGAGGAGAAGGACGAGCGCTTCGATGTGTCTGCCACCAAGACGCTGAGCCAGGCTTATATCTTCTTGATGGTTACGAGCCATACGACCAGCGAGGCGCGGTACATCTCGGCGAACAATCCGACGGCGGAGTTCAAGGTGATGGAGCCGCGGAAGCAGGGGGTGGAATATTATCCGGACCACAATGGGGACTCTTTTTATATTCGGACGAATGACACCGGGCGGAATTTCCGCTTGGTGCGAGCTCCGGTGGAGGATCCGGAGAGCAAGAACTGGCACGAGGTGATGGCGCTGAATCCCGACATCATGTTGGATGATGTCGATTTGTTCAAGAACTTTTGCGTCGTATACCAGCGCGAGGTTGGGTTGCCGCAGATTCGCGTGATCGATTTACGCAGCGGCAAGTCGCAGAAGATTGCGTTTCCGGAGCCTGCGTATGCGGCGTATTCGTATATCAACCGCGTTTATGACACGACGGAATTTCGGTATGGATACCAGTCGCCGATCACTCCGGCGTCGGTGTTTGCGTATGACATGGAGAAGGGGACGTCGGTGCTGTTGAAGCAGAAAGAAGTGCCGGGAGGGTACGACGCGAAGAAGTATCAGGTGGAACAGATCTACGCGGTGGCGGCGGACGGAGTGCAGATTCCGGTGTCGATGCTGCATTTGAAGGGCGCGAAGCTCGATGGAACGGGCGCGCTGTATTTGTATGGGTACGGGTCGTACGGAGTGTCGATCGACATGTTTTTCAATCCTAATATTTTCAGCATGGTCGATCGGGGAGTGGTGACGGCGGTGGCGCATATTCGCGGCGGCGGGGAGATGGGCAAGGCCTGGCATGACGCGGGGCGCATGATGAATAAGAGGACGACGTTCACCGACTTCATTTCGAGCGCGGAGTATTTGGTGGCACATGGATATGGCTCGAAGGACCGCCTGGTCATCGAGGGGCGCAGTGCTGGCGGGCTGTTGATGGGCGCGGTGCTCAACCTGCGTCCGGATCTGTTCAAGGCGGCGCTGGTGGGCGTGCCGTTTGTGGATGTGATGAACACCATGCTGGACGAAACTCTGCCGCTGACCGTGGGCGAGTTTGAGGAGTGGGGAAATCCGAAGGAGAAGCCGGCGTTCGATTACATGATCACTTATTCGCCATATGACAATGTGGAGGCGAAGAATTATCCGGATATGCTCGTGAAGACATCGTTCAACGACAGCCAGGTGATGTATTGGGAGCCGGCGAAGTATGTGGCGAAGATGCGGGCGACGCGGACGGACCACAATACTTTGATCCTGAAGACGAACTTGAGTCCGGCGGGTCATGGCGGGGCTTCGGGGAGGTATGACCGGCTGAAGGAAGCGTCGTTTGATTACGCGTGGATTCTGGGGGAGATGGGGATTCGGGATTAGGGGGAGTCAAAGTCCCCACCCCTTCGTCAAGCTCAGGGGAGGCTCTCTTTTCGCCAAGAGCGCGAAAAGAAGGATGGGGCACCTGCGGACAATAGGGATCCTTCGACTGCGCCGTGACTCCGCTTCGCTCGTCGCGGCTTCGCTCAGGATGACAATACTGAGTTGAAGACTTCTTTCTTGGAATTTAAATCAGGCCGGCGCGGACTCGGCGGAGGAAGTCTTCGCCGTCGGCTTTGGCTTGGGCCAGGACTTTGGGCTGGTTGCGGTATTCGAGCGCGACTTCCTGCAGGAAGAGTTCGACCGCGTCTTTGGGCTTGAAGCCTTGCTGCACCAGCTTGCGGATACGGGGAGTGAAGCTGTCGGCGTCGTCGGCTGAGCCCAGGCGCGAGAGATGGTCGGCACATTTGTGGTCACGGAATTTGGCCGCTGCCAGGCGGTCATAGGCGGTTTTGGCTTCGGGATCGTTCAGCAGCGTGGGTAGCGCGGAATTCCATTCACACTGCGAGCAGGTCCATCCATGGAAAGAGTGGTTGGACGTCCAGATCAGTTCTCTGGCCGTCTTTTGTTGAAGCGAGCGGTGATCGTTACTGCTGTCCATGAGCTGCGCGACTCCCCCGCACCTTGCGTGGCCCATGCGAATTCTGTCCTGAAATAGTACCTCGATTGCAGGCCCTTGGGGGCGTGCCTAGAGCGGTTCGGGGACGAGATGCAGCCGAGCTTCCGCTCGGACCCACGTGGACTACTTGGCGAAGAAGTAGTCGAAGGATCGTACGGCGGTGAATTCGTCGTCTTTAATGTCGAAGACGGTGTAGAGCTTGGTGACGTGGAGGATGTCGTTCACTTTCTGGGTGAGGTTGAGGAGCTTGAGCTCGCCTCCAGCGTTGCGGACGGTGGTGAAGCTGCCGACAAGTTCTCCGACACCGGAGCTGTCGAGGTAGTCGACGCCGTTGAGGTTCAGGATGATCTTTTTCTTGCCCTCGGCGACTAGGGAGCGGACAGCGTCGCGGAGAGCGTGGATTTCCTCGCCGAGGACGATGCGTCCCGTGATGTCGAGGATGGTGACGTGAGCGACTTCGCGAGTAACTATCTTCAGGGGCATGATTCGGGCCGGTATCGGGCCACTGGCCGGAATGGTAGTGGGTGCGGAGGGGCAAGTCAATGGGAGTTCGAGGGGGCTTAACCACGGAGGACACAGAGGGAGCCTTAGAGTGCGCGCCGATTGCGGGCCGACTGGGCAACCTTCCAGAGCGAAAGCGGAATCTGGTGAGATGGAACCCCAGAGAAATTTCAGGTTGAGGAGAATGGCAATGCGGAGCCATTGGGTTCGACTGCTTTTGGGTTTGGCGTGCCTGAGTCTGGCGGCGCGCGCACAGTGCGGGAAAGATCACCGGGAGAACCCGCAGGGAGGAATCCTGGTGACGGACGCCACGATTACCGGGACGCAATCGGTGAGTGCAACCGAACTGGCGGGAATGACCGGCGAGTTGACTGGGAATTGCTTCAGTGACGATACGGATGAGATGGGGGAGCGAGTTCGGGCACTGTTTCAGGATCGGGGATACTTCCTGGTGGAGGTCAAGAGCGTGAAGCTCAAGCCAGGAGATCCGCTGGGAATTCCCAAGCCAGTGACGATGGAGGCTGATGTGGCGGAGGGTCCGAAGTTCAGGCTCGCGGAGATTTCATTCCGGGATTATCACGCCTTCACTGGGGATCAGCTGCGGCAGCAATTTCCCATGAAAACTGGAGCGGTGTTCGAACGGGCCAAGGTGGCTGCCGGGCTCGAGAGCTTACGCAAGTTCTATCGCAAGCACGGATACCTTGATATGCCGCGATTCCAGAGACCCAACCCAGCTCGAACGCCGTGATGCACCTAAGCCTTACGTTTCAGGAAGGACCGCAGTATCGGCTGGACAAAGTTGAGTTCGTGGGCAAGAAGGAAACAATTTCCAGACTACAAGTGCAATGGAAGCTGGCCGCAGGTTCGGTGTATGACGCGACTTACGTAGATCGATTCATCGAGGCGAATCGGGAATTCCTGCCAGCGGGATTTGGGCGGAATGATGTGCAGATTGCGACGGATTGTCCGAAGGCTCTGGTAGAGGTTCGGTTCGTCGTTGACCCGGGGGAAGAGGCATCGCGATCGCAGGCGAAGGATGTACCTTGCGAAGAGTCCCACGATAAGGCGAAGTAGCTGGGAGACGCCGCAGCACACTCGATGCATACAGGAAAGTCAAAACTCCTACACGCTCACCCGTTGAAGAGCATTCAACCACAGAGAGCACGGAGGACACAGAGGCAGCCGAGCTTTGCTCGGCTTGTCCGAGTCTAAGACTCGGACCCACATAAAAGCTCTAGGAATGGGCTCCGTGGGCGCGGGAATCTAGTTCTAGGGCGGGAAGCTGAACTTTGTCGCGGATTTCCTGGATGGGGGACGTGATGATGGGAGTGGAATACTGAGGATGACGAAATTCAAGGTGCATGCCGCGGCCGACGTATTGCAGCTTGAGCATGGAGCCTCCCCAGGTCGAGCCGGAGATCGCGACTTGCACCGGCTCTGGGCAGAACTCGGGATGGCCGGAGAGTAACGCTTCGCTGCCGCCGAGCAGAACCGCGGTGTAGCAGTGGTGCATGGTCTGAATCTGTAGAACAGTGGAGGGCGGGAGGTCGTCGAGAAAAACGCCGCCTTCGATTTCCGACTGGATGATGCTGCGATTGACTTCATCCGCCAGATTGGGATGGGGGTTAAACATACAGATGACCGGGATTCAGGGTATCGGGTTTTGGGGGCCCGGACAAGATTTCTTTGGGGCGGGGGTGGGAGCGGAGGAGCATGTCCTTTAGAGGAAGGGCGGGGCGGCGAGGTTGCAGATACTTTTTGGGGAGGGGCAGCCGAGCTCCGCTCGGCGGACAGCCGGGGCGGCTGTCCCCACATAGGCAACCCCGGGGTGGGGACCCGGGAAGGCGGGGAGAGGGCAAATCCTGATAAAATAGGAAGATACCTACAAAGGGGTTTCTGAAGATTCATGCCAGTTCCTGTGTCACAGATGTGGACCGTCGCGAGCTATGTGCTAAGGCAGAAGCTCGCCGGCCGAAAGCAATATCCGCTAGTGCTTATGCTGGAGCCGCTGTTCCGGTGCAATTTGGCTTGCGCGGGATGCGGGAAGATCCAGTATCCGGCGCACATTCTGAAGAAGGACCTCACGCCTGAGGAGTGTTTCCGGGCGGTAGAGGAGTGCGGCGCGCCGATGGTGTCGATCCCGGGCGGAGAGCCGCTCATGCACCCGCAGATCGGGGAGATCATCGAGGGGCTGGTGGCACGGAAGAAGTACATCTATCTGTGCACCAATGCGTTGCTGCTCAAAGAGAAGATCGACCTGTTCAAGCCAAGCAAATACTTGACCTTCAGCGTGCATCTGGACGGCCAGCAGGAAGAGCATGACCTGGCCGTGTGCCGCGAGGGCGGGTATGACATTGCAGTCGACGCGGTTCGCGAGGCGCTGAAGCGCGGCTTCCGGGTGACGACCAATACGACGCTGTTTGATGGGGCGAATCCGAAGTCGGTGAGGGCGTTCTTTGACGAGATGATGGAGCTGGGCGTGGAAGGCATGATGCTCTCGCCTGGATATTCGTATGACAAGGCGCCGGATCAGAAACACTTCTTGGGGCGGGCGAAGACGCGGAGGATGTTCCGGGCGATTCTGTCAAACCGGAAGAAGAACTGGCAGTTCAATCTGTCGCCGCTGTTCCTGGAATTTTTGATGGGGAAGCGGACGTATCCATGCACTCCGTGGGGCATGCCGACGTACAACATCTTCGGGTGGCAGAAGCCTTGTTACCTGCTGCAGGACGGATACGCGGAGACCTTCGCTGAGCTGCTGGCCACGACGGAGTGGAGCAATTACGGGACAGAGTCGGGGAATCCGGCGTGCGCGAATTGCATGGTGCATAGCGGGTATGAGGCCTCGGCGGTGAATGCGACGTTCAGCTCGCTCGAGGGATTTCTGGCGACGGTGAAGGGGACGCTGTTCCCGGCGTATCGCGATGAAGAGGCGCTGCGGATGCTGGACGAGCCGACGGCTGCGGTGCATCCACTGGTGCAAATTGCGCCGACTAGCAAGACGTTGCAGGAGACGCGGGCGTAACGCTTGTGCAGCTAATAGCGAAGGTCGAGAGTTACTTCATGCTCAGCGGTCGCGGCGCGGTGATTGTGCCAGTCTGGCTCTCGGATTTTAGGATCAAAGCGGGCGATCCGATCCAACTTCGATCTCCTAACGGTCGAGTTAAAGATACACGTATCGCCGCCGTGGAATTGCTGAAGCAGGCGGAGGGTCAGTGTCGGACCGCGTTCCAATTGAGCCGCGACATAGCTATCGCGAGGGACGAGATCGGCGAGGGAACTGAGATATGGGTGTCCGAGGTACCGACGGCAGAAACTCCTTGATGGGCTGAGGGTCGGATGGGGTGGTAGGGATCCTTCGACTGCGCGGCGGCTGCGCTTCGCTTGCCGCCACTTCGCTCAGATGACAATTCTTAGATTGCTTCCAAGAAGAAACTGATGACAGGTAAAGAAGGCGGACATATCGATCATGCGTCGGCGGAGGCCATTCCTCCGCATGCGAACGTGGTGAATCCGGATGCGCTCGAAGTTGCGCCTGGAACGGCTCATGAGCGTCTGGAGGGATGGATTCCGGAATTGGCGAGTGAAGACGAGCTGCGCGCCGCTCTGGAGAAGGCCTTCGACTATCGCGGCGACGTGACCATCACGCGCAAGGATGGGTCAAAGATCGAAGGATATTTGTTCGACCGGCGGACGGGAGCTTCGCTCAAAGAGTCGGTGGTGCGGTTGTATCCCAAGAATTCCGGCGAGAAGGTTTCGATCTCCTACGCAGAGATTGGTGCGCTCGTGTTCTCGGGCCGCGATACCGCGGCGGGCAAGAGTTGGGAAGCCTGGATGAAGAAGTACGCTGAAAAGAAGGCGGCAGGGGAAAAAGATTTAAGTTTGCACCCGGAGCCGCTGGAGTAATTACCGGGGCTAAAGCCCAAGCGACTTGCTTGAGCTGACGTGGCCCTGAAGGGCCACTCTTCCACGGTAGCTCTTCATGACGCTGTTTCACTGTGGCTCTTTCACAGAAGCTCTTCCAGGTATCTAGTTCTTACCCGTCGTAAAGCTCAGGCCGTCGACCAGATCTTCGACTTCGTCGTCCGTTCCGCCAATCACCGTGATCGAGATGGCGTAGCCGTGCGAAAGCATGGCCAGTGTGGACTGGCGCATGACGCGGGTGCCTACGTTCTTGCGGAAGTCTCCGCGGACCAGGGTCTTGGCGCCGATGGCGATCTCGTAGGGATCTTCATCCGCCGTGAAGCCCTGCGCCTTGGCGACTTCGGTGAGCGGGAAGAAATACTGGGCGGTCTCTTTTAAACCGGGATAAGACGCGGCACTCTCGGCGGCGATCACGATGGACGCATTGATGTCTTCGGCGCGCGCCTCGGGAGGGCGTGAGAAGGCCGCCAGCAGGACTTTGGCGACGGCGCCGGAGGCGGCGGTTGAAGGCGGCTTGGCGGCTGCGTCTCCTTCCTCCTTCTCTTCTTGTTTCTCTTCTTTACCTTCTTCGTGCGCATTCAGTTCGTCGGTGCGCAAAACCCAGCCGGGGGGAATCTTGCAGGAGAGTGCGAGGGTCTTGTTGGTATAGACGCCGTTGGCGACGAAGCCGGAGTCGAGGCCGGAGCTCGCGGAAGCGGCAGGCTTCTGAGCATGTTTGATCGAGGATGACGACGGTGAGGCAGGAGCCTGGGCTACCGCGGACAGAGACAACAACAATACAGCTGGAGCCAGGACCGTCCCACGGACAAGCTCACGGCGCAAATCCATAGAACAATATTAACCGAGCGAGCCCCACCTTCGCGCGCGAGCGGAAGGTGGGCTCGAACAACTTCAGGCGGCCTTGCCCATCACGGGCTGGGCGCAATGCGCGCAGCGGCGGGCGTCGATGGGTATTTCGCTGAGGCACTCGGGACACTTCTTGGTCGTGGGATCAGGAGGGGCCTCCCCTCGTTTCATCCGTGCTACCAGGGCGTTCACCGGCGTCACCACGAAGAAGTAAATCGCGGCCGCCACCAGGACAAACGAAACGACTGCATTGATGAAGTCGCCGACCGGAAAGGGTGTCCCGCGAATGTTGAATCCGAGATACGAAAAATCTGGCTTACCCACCACAGCGGCGATGAATGGCGTCAACAGATCCTTGGTCAGCGCGGTGACTACGCCACCGAAGGCCGCGCCGATCACGACGCCCACGGCCATATCCACAACATTTCCACGCAGGATGAATTTCTTGAATCCGTCTAGCATGATGGTGCCCCTCCCAAAATTTAAGTGCCGCCAATGTAAGGCAGGGGGGGCGGGAGGTCAAGGGGGACAAGGGTTTTGGAAGGCGGGGACAGCTCAGGGGCTAAAGCCCTAATTTCCATTTGACTCTGACGCGGCGCTGAAGCGGCGCTCTTCCCCATCGCGCTGGCCAGCGTGCGGAGAAGGTGCGGTCTTTGGGGGGTCAAAGACCCGGACCCACACAAAAACTACCACACAAGATCTTTCAGATCCTCATCGGCATGACGATGTAGCGGTACTTGTAGTCGTCGCCTTCGGCGGGACGGAACTGCCCGGCCGACTGCGGGTCTTTCAGCTCGAGGCGAACTTCGCTGGTGCCGGCGGCTTTCAGGAAATCCACTAGATATTGCGCGTTGAAGCCGATGGTCAGCGGGTCGCCGGTGTAGGGAGCTTCGATCGAATCTTCAGATTCGCCAGCCTCGGTGGAACTCGCGGAGATTTTCAGTTCGCCCTTTTCCAGGCGGAGGCGGACGGCGCGCGAGCGCTCGTCGGCGAACTGGGCCACACGGAGGATCGCGGAATTGAGTTCGTCAGAGTTCAGCGGGACGATCTTGCTGTTGTCTTTCGGCAGCACGGCTTCGAAGTTGGGGAATTGTCCGGTGAGTTGGCGCGAGGTCAACAGACGCGAGCCGATGCGGAAGAAGAGTGTGGAATCATCCTTCGCGAACTCGATCGTCTCGGCATCGGTCGCATCGAGCAGGGACTTCAGTTCGTCCATCGCCTTCTTCGGGACCAACGTTTTCAGTTCTCCCGAGACGCCTTCGAATTTTTCACCGGGACGTTCACAGTGGGCGAGGCGATGTCCGTCGGTCGCAACCATGGTGATGGACTCGGGCTTCAGCAGCATCAGCGCGCCGTTTAGCGTGTAGCGTGATTCTTCATTGGAGATGGCAAATCCAGTGCGGGCGATCAAGCCTCGTAAAACCTGGGCGGGAATGGTGACTGCACCTGCGGTGGGAAATGCGGGCAAGCTGGGGAAATTCGACTTCGCCATACCGACCATCTTCGTATTGGAGCGGCCGCAGCGAATGCTGACCCAGTGATTCTCCAGCAACTTGATGGTGATGTCCGCGTCGGGCAACAGTTTCACATAGTCGTGAAGCTTACGTGCGGGGATGGTGCAGGATCCCTCTTTTTTAACCTTGGCGCTGCAGGAGGTGCGGAGACTGAGATCTAGGTCGGTAGCGGTGAGCGACAGGCGGTCGCCCGCGGCCTCGAATAAATAATTGGAAAGGATGGGAATTGTCGTCTTGCGTTCGACCACACCTTGCGTGGCGGTTAATTCGCGCAGCAACTCAAATTTGCTGACTGTGATTTCCATCGTGCCCGCGGCAACAGCGGCCTCCACCGGCATAAAGTCCTTCTCCCCGTACGTCGCTACGTGCCTGCTACTTTTATTACTCTTCTTATATCAAATGCAAAACCTATAAAACCAGCAGTAACAGTAGGGCCTTCGCAGAAGTGGAAAACCGGGGCAACTCGCCTGTTGTCACCGGGTTCCGACTGGACCCTTGATGTTAGAAATCGGTCCCAAACTCTTCGGAGGCGGCAGTGTAATTTGGCCCTGCCGCCGAATTCATCCCCGCCTTACACAACTTCCACATGTCATTCACAGCTTGTGCAAAGGAAAACTAAGCGCATTGGTGGAAAAAAATTTCGTTTCCAGGCGTGGTGTCCCCCATGCTGTACATGAGCGTGAGATCCTTCGCTCCGCCTGAAAAACCGCTCCGCGCAAGATGACAACGCGTTCTATAAATATCAAAATTCATCCGCCTAATTGCTCGGTCAGTTTATTGATCAGCCTGTTCAAATCTTTATCGTTCTTGCGAAGCTCCTCGATCTTCTCGACTGAGTGCAGCACGGTGGTGTGATGCTTGCCACCGAACTGGCGGCCGATTTCCGGGAGCGAAGCTTCGGTCATGTGCTTGGCCAGATACATGGCGACCTGGCGCGGGTACACGATGGCGCGGGAATTGTTCTTGGCCTTGATCTCGACGAGACGAAGTCCAAACTGCTCCGCCACCATTTTCTGGATCGACTCGATCGTGACCTTGCGGGCTTGCGAGTCGATGAAGTTCTTCAAAACCTGCTGCGCGTAGGGGAGCGTGATCTCCGCGCCGATCAGAGAGGAGTGGGCGACAAGGCGGATCAGCGCGCCTTCGAGCTCGCGAACGTTGGAGCGGATGTTAGACGCGACGTAAAGCGCGACGTCGGTGGGCAGGGTGACTTTTTCCTGCTCGGCTTTCTTCTGGAGAATGGCGACTTTGGTTTCGAGGTCGGGCGGCTGGATGTCGGCGATCAATCCCCACTCGAAGCGGCTGCGCAGGCGGTCTTCAATCTCCGCCAATTCCTTGGGCGAGCGATCGCTGGCGATGACAATCTGCTTCATCGACTCGTGCAAGGCATTGAAAGTGTGGAAGAACTCTTCCTGGGTGCGCTCTTTGCCGGTGAGGAACTGGATGTCGTCGATGAGCAGAACGTCGACGTTGCGGAACTTGTCGCGGAAGCTGGTCATCTTGTCGTAGCGCAGCGAGTTGATCATGTCGTTGGTGAATTTCTCGCTGGATACGTAGCAGATGGCGGCCTGCGGCATGCGGCGCTTGACCTCGTGACCGATGGCCTGCATGAGATGGGTCTTGCCCATGCCAACGCCGCCATACAGGAAGAGCGGGTTGTACGCCTTGGACGGGCGCTCGGCGACGGCCTGGCAGGCGGCATGCGCGAACTGGTTGCCGCTGCCGATGACGAAGGCGTCGAAGGTGTAGCGCGGATTCAGTTGCGCGGCGCCATCCCAATCGAAGCGCGACTGCGAGGGATTCGCTGTGGCGGCAACCGGACTAAGGCCGCCGTCGTGCCGGACCGGAGTTGCGGCCGGGTCGTCCTCGGGAGTGACGAACTTCACGTCGTTGAAGCCGAGGCCGAGATTATCGATCGCTTCCTGGATGAGGTCCGCGTATTTGTCGCCGGCGTGGCGAAATTCAACAGTCGGAACGCGAACGAAGAGAATGCCTCCGCTCGAGTGGCTGTAGCGGGTGGGCTTGAGCCAGGTGTCGTAGGAATGGCGGTTGATTTTCTTTTCCAGCGCATCGAGGATGCGCGCCCACGGGTTCGGGGAGAGAGTTGTGCTTGGGACTGACATATGTGAAATGTTCACCGCGGCGCTCCGGCGGCTGGTAGAGAGCGCCTGTTAAAAATGCCGTTGTTTATGAAGTAGCTGGAACCATCAATTCTACTGCGGAATGCGTCCGATTCTCGATGCGAGGCTGCCGAATGCAAAAAGAATTTCGAAAGCAAGATCAGTTCGCGATACTAGCACAAAATTTTTTGTTGTGTGGAAAACTTCGGCTGGAATTTTTCCGCGAATGATTATTCAGAACCCGAAGGTGTGGTGCTGTCAAGTGCCGCGATGGTAACTGCCGCAGAGACGGTGCAGAGCGCGGGGTTCGCGATCATGGGAATAGGAAAAATCATCCACCACGAAGAAACACGAAGCTTCACGAAGGAAACTTCAAAACGAATGAAGTTCTTCGTGCGACTTCGTGACCTTCGTGATTGAGGCCTTTGCATTTAGACCTGACCTTTCCGGATTGCGGTTTGGAGGTATGGCACAGGGTGATTTATACTTGTGGTTTGCCCTAACACCGTCGAACGAATCAGGAGCAAGTACTTTTCATGCCCAAGCGTACATTCCAACCCAACCGGCGCAAGCGATCGAAGACACACGGATTTCGCACGCGCATGAAGACCCAGGGCGGCAAGAAGGTAATTTCCCGCCGGCGCGCCAAGGGGCGCAAACGGGTCTCGGTGAAACCAGGATTCCGCGAATAGTCCAGTGGCGCGGGCAGGCGTCCGCGCAACCCGTTGTTGTGCCAGTGATTTCACAGTCCTCTGGACAATAGCGATCTGGAATTTCGAGTCACTGTGACTGCCAGTGTGCCCGGAGAATCGAATCATGATGTCGTGGCGCAGGGTGTCGAGCCGCGAGGCGGCAAAGGTGCCTTTCCCCGCAGCGCGCGCCTGTTGCGTCACGCCGACTTCGAGCGGGTCTACAAGCAGGGGCGGCGGCATTTCTCCGCGTCCATGACCGTGTTCTATTGGCAGCGGCCGGAGGCGGAGGTCAAGGCTTCAGGGCTGCGCATCGGATTCACCGTGAGTCGCGCTCTGGGCGGTGCGGTGCAGCGCAACCGGATGAAGCGCCGTTTGCGCGAGGCTGTACGGTTCACGCGGCCACCGGCGGGGCCGAATGCGGATGTGGTCATCAATCCGAAGAAGTCTTTGCTGACCATCGACTTCGCCAATGTTGTGAACGAAGTCCGTCGCGCTTTCGTAGTGATAGAAGAGAAGCTCGCGGGCCAGACAGCGAGAGAAAAGTCTTGAACCACCAAGGGCACGAAGGAACACGAAGGAAATCGTTGTCGAGTTTTATGCGCTACGCCGCCCAAATCGTTGTGCTGGGGTTGCTGCGGGCCTATAAGTGGGCGATTTCGCCGATGTTTCCGCCCGCGTGCCGATACGTTCCTACCTGTTCGGAATATGCGATGGAAGCGGTGGAGCGGCACCGTGCGCTCCGCGGTGGGCTGATGGCTTTGTGGCGACTGCTGCGCTGCCATCCCTTTGCGCGCGGGGGATATGATCCGGTGGCGAGTGAGTTTGAGTTACGAAAATCTCCACCCTTCGACTTCGCTCAGGGCAGGCTTCTCACGAAAGACGCGAGAGATGGGGCACTCGTGAGGGAACGGTAACTTTGCCAGACATTCAAAATCCACAACACGAACCCGGCAGCGAGAAGCGATTGATGCTGGTGTTTGTGCTGACGTTCGTCGTGATGCTGCTGTTCCAGCCGCTGCTCAAGAAATATATGCCGCAGCCGGCGACTCCGCCGCCGCAGCAGAGCCAGCCCGTACAGGCGCAGCCTTCACCCTCCATTCCTGCCGCGGCGGTTGCACCGGCCACCGTGGTCCCTGCCGGCTCCGCAAGCAAGCAGGCGGCCAGCGAGACGGAGACCGTCATTGAGAACGATCTTTACCGGATCACGTTTACTAACCGTGGCGCGCAGGTGAAATCGTGGATCCTGAAGAAATTCGACAACGATGCGCAGAACGGGCCGCTCGATCTGGTGAATCCGGCCGCGGCAGAGAAGTTCGGATATCCCCTCTCACTGTGGACCTACGACGAGAGCCTGCGGGGCAAGCTGAGTTCGGCTCTCTACGTGGTTTCACGAGAAGGCAAGCAGACATCGCCCACCACGATCACGTTCGAGTATGCCGATCAGGATTTGTCGGTGCGCAAGACATTCGGTTTCGACCACACCTACATCGTGAACGTCGAAACCAATGTTACGTACAAAGGCAGTGAGATCGCGGCGCTGCCGGCGTGGCCTTCGGGATTTGGCAGCCAGACGACACCAGCGTTCTACACCGCCGCGCTGATCGACTACCAGTTCAACAAGAACATCGAGCGGCTGCCGATCAAAAAGATCAGCGGTGGTGGCACGATACCGGGGCCGTTTCACTGGGCTGGACCGACCGACGTATATTTCGCCGCCGTATTCATTCCCGACGACCCGAGTACGGTCGCGATGGTGACGCTGCGCAACTCGATGTCGGTGGCGCGCGATCCGCAAAAAGCGGACTCGAAAGAAGTTGTGAACGTGGACGTACTTGGTGCGGCGGTCGGAAACCAGCATGGCCCGACGACCGAGCGCCTGTTCGCCGGTCCCAAGGAGTTGGAGGTTCTGCAGAAGATTCCGGTGCCCGGGGTTGCGGACAGTGACCTGAACGGGTTGGTGGATTTCGGGTTCTTCGGGATCATCGCCAAGTTTCTTTTTGTGTGGCTGAAGTGGACCTACTACCACATCATCCCCAACTGGGGATGGGCGATTGTGCTGCAGACGCTGATTGTCAGTGTGTTGCTGCTGCCGTTGCGCGTGACGCAGATGAAGTCGATGCTGAAGATGCAGCGCGTGGCGCCGCAAATCAAGGCGATCCAGGAGAAGTACAAGAAGTACAGCTTGCGCGATCCGCGCAAGGCGCCGATGAATGAGGAGATCAGCGCCCTCTATAAGAAGGAAGGCGTAAATCCGGCGGGCGGGTGCCTGCCGATGCTGATCCAGTTGCCTTTTCTGTGGGCTTATTACCAGATGCTGAGGAGTGTGCTCGACCTGCGGCACGCGCACTGGCTGTGGATCCATGATCTGTCGGCGGCGGATCCTCTATTCTTGTTGCCAATCTTCATGGTCTTGAGCATGCTGCTGGCGCAGAAGATGACGCCGCAGGTCGGCATGGATCCGGCGCAACAGAGAATGATGACCGTAATGATGCCGCTGATGATGGGCTTCTTCTTCTTCCGGCTGCCCGCGGGCTTGAATCTGTATTATGCGGAAGCTAACGTAATTCAGATGGCGCAGCAAGCGGTGATGAACCGGACGTCGCTGGGCCGCGAGATGCGCGAGATGATGGCCAAGCGCGCGAGGAAGAAAGATAAGTAAGCTTCTCGCTGCTTGCTTCTAGCTACTAGCTTGGAGCCGACACAGCAGCAGAGCATGAAAAACCCGCTTCTCGCAAAGGACGCGAGAAACGGGGCACCCAAATTTTGAGCCAGAAGCTAGTAGCTAGAGGCTAGGAGCTATTTCGCGTGTCCATTCCCGACAAAGTTGCTGCTGCGAAGAAGATCAACGAATTTCTGCAGGCCGTCGTGACCCACGGTGGTCTCCGCTTTAAATACCGGATCGTCGTGGATCCTCCGTTGCCCGAGAACCGCGACTGGGAGAAGCCGGAGATTCTGGTGGATTTTTCCGGACCCGACTCGGCCCTGCTGCTCGATCGCGGCGGCGAACTGCTCCGCGCGCTCGAATTGCTTGCTCTCGAGATGCTGCGGCTACCTTCGGGCGAGCACGAGAAGATCTCGTTCGACTGCCAGAACCAGAGGTCTCTACGCATTCAGGAACTCAGGACGGCCGCGACCGTCGCCGCCGATAAGGTGCGAAAGACGGGGACTCCGTACCAGTTCAGTCCGATGTCGTCGCGCGAGCGGCGGATCGTTCACCTGGCTCTGCGCGACGAGGCTGACCTGCGGACCGAGAGCGAGGGCGAAGGGATGCGGCGGTGTCTGGTGGTGTATCCCAAGGATTACAAGGGCGCGGGAAAACCGGCGCCCCGAACGCTGCCTTAGTTCCACTTTCGCCCCGGTTTTGGCTGTTTGTGTTTGGACTCGCGACCCAGATCCGAGCGGGCGTTCCACTGTTACCAGTTTGATTCGTGCGTGGCCTACCTTTCAATCGGCCCTCTGGAACTCCACTCTTTTTCGAATTCCCCCGCCGACGACTGGGTCCTGGCTGCATTATTTCGCCGCTTGGTAGCTGGGGTTCCACTTTTCACGATTCGCTGGACCAAGATCGAGAGAAGTGAGCGTACAAAGACCAGCTATCTCCCACCATTGATGATCTTGATTCCTCCCTAGGTCGCGCCCGCAACGCAGCAAAGACAAAGGGCGGTCTGGTTGGACCGCCCCTGTCGCGACTGGCATCCGATACGGAAAACCATTCAGAACTACCGCCCCGCGGCTGCACCGGCAGCTTTCGGCGTCATGCCGGCAATCTTCATGGATTCGATTCTGTTCAGTACCGTCTCCAGGCTGGAGCCCGTATCGGTGCAGGCGTCCACGTAAGGATGACGGCTGCCGTCGGCGTGCATGACCAAGACGCTGGTCTCGGAGCTGGCCTTCTTCACCATATACGGCAGATGATGACGATCGTTGCGGGTGAGGGTGGCGCCCAGCACGACCAGGTCGAACGAGTTCTTCTGGAGAGCTTCGGTGACGGCCTTGCGTCCTTCGGCGGACTGGACGATGTGACCGGCCTTTTCCATAGCCGCGGCCTGCGCTGCCAAAACCTCACTATCCCCTTCGCCATAAAGAATTCTTAATTTCGCTTTCGCCATTGATAATCCTCGATTTTGTACTTGCGGTACCCGACGCCCCGGTACCTGTAAGCCACGGTAGCAACCGCCGGGAGCCGGGGAAACGTCACTGAAGACGCATGACGAACGAGACTAGGCAGGGCGGAAAACCGTGTGTCCTCGCGTAAAGTGCTTCCCCTTAAGGCTTGTGCAGGACTACACTTCTGCGCGGGAGGCTTTCCAACCATGTCGGCCACACTCGTCTGGAGAGCTGTAGCCATATCGTTATTGTTCGCGCCCTGCTTGTCCGCGCAATCGGGCGGCGCCGCCACCTCCACTACCACGTGCAATCTGGATGATGGTCGCCAGGTCTACGTACGCTATAACGCAGTTCCCGGCAAAGAGAAGCCCGCCAACGGTAAGCCCTGGGCACCCGGTGGAACGCCTATGACGCTGTTCACCGAGGCGCAACTTCAGCTGGGAAGCTCTTTGATTCCACTTGGCGCGTATAGCGTCTACCCCATACCGGCGAAAGATCACTGGACCCTCGTGGTGAATAAGAACGTGACTCCGGGCGCCGCGTATGACGAGAAGCAGGACATTGCCCGGGCCACAATGGAGACCGACCAGGTGGACCAGGCGGCCGAGGCGCTGGAAGTGGCTTTCGCCCACGTGGGAGCGCGCTGCACCTTGCGGATTTATGCGGGCAAGAGCGCGTCGTTCGCGGACTTCATAGCGAAGTAAACCGCATTGTCGGTAGCGAGAAGATTTTACTGGCCGGGCGGCGCGCTCTTCGGCGATTCCTCTCCGGTTCCATGGCCTGTCTCGTCTCCGGCATTGGGCTTCGATTCCCGCTTACCCAAACCAATCACCATCGCCATATCTTTGGGATAGACCACGTCGCGGCCTCGCGCAAGAAATTTGTAATAGATCGAACTCGCGGCTCCGTAAGCTCCGAATCCAGTGGCAACCATGCTAGAGCGCGCGGCGACACCGATAATCATGCCGACGAAGCGGAAGCCAGAGGCGCCATTCGCGGCGCTACCGCCGAAGTCACCACCTCCGCCTCCGCTGCTGCCGTGCAGATTACGATCGCCATCGGGAGCGGCGGACGCTGCCGCCAGCATGATCTGAATTCCGGTGGTGAGGTAGCGCGTGCGCGGAGTGGTGACTTGCGCTCCGCCTTCGGCGTCGAGCTTGAGGTGTTCGTTCTTTCCGACGGCAACGCCTTCCAGGCTGGTTTGGACTTTCTGTGCAATTCCGTCGGGTGGGGCTACCTCGCGAAACAGTATGCGGAGCTGGCCGTTGCGGGCCAAACGGCGCGCCGGCTGCACCTGCACAACCGAGCCGCGAATGATGCTGCCCTCCGGCAAAATCAGATGATTGGACGCGACCAAGGGCTCGGTAATGAGCGCCTCGACCACCGCTCCTTTTTTCGACTTCGAGGAATTAAGTGGAGTGACGAGCCGGGCGTGCACAACACTGCCGGTCGGGGGAGGAGCGCCAATGCTGGTGAGCATCTCAGGCTTGACGGACTCCGTGCCAAAATCGAGCGGCTGCTGCAAGTCGGCGTTGAAGCTGGTGCCTAAGTCGATGTATTGCGGATGAACGGGAAGCTGCGCCACCGCGAGGCGTTTCAGCCTGTGCACTTTTCCAGGTTCGTGGATCTGCTTTTGCAGGTCGGCCCAACTTTGCCGGATCTGCTGGCGCACCGCACCGACTTTTTTGGATGCGGCCTCGTGAACCGGGTTCGTAGCGCCTGGCTTTTCGCTGGCTGGGACAAAGCGGAGCACACCACTCGGGGACGGGGACGCGATCGTGTGCATAGGGAGATGCCGTCCATCCGCCAGGATCAATTCGTCGAACTGCACATGGACTCCGCGATCCGGAGAAAAATCTCCGTCCATGGCTTCCAGGGTGCGGGTCTTCTTGGAGACGCCGTCAATGGCCGACACTTTTCCGTTCACCGGAGTGCCGACGGGAATAAGGAGCTTGTCGAAGGCGTATACGGGTTCCGTGGTCTTGCCGTGAATCGGTTGTCCGACAGTCCGTATGCGCACTTCGGAATCGAGCGCGATTTTGATCGGGGTTCCCGACGGGACGCTCATGGCTACTGTTACGGGAGGCGCCTCCACGGGTTGCGGTGCGTCCTGCTTTATGGCTGGTTCTCCATTCTGTTCCGCTGGGGGACGAACTTTCAACGTTTGCCCTAGGATCCAGGGATTCGCAATCAGCAGCAACGTCACCGCGCAAATGATGCGGGTAAGAACGAGACGAAACATAGGAGCGTACCTCAGCAGGCTTACGATTTTTGTTTTCGTACCGCGACGCGCCTCAACGAGGGAGCGGGCCGCTCAGCTAGTTTGCGTGCAGTAAATGGAGACCACGAAAAAGGCTGAAAAACTTGCTTACCACTATGAAGTCGGCGAACAAATAATGGTTGTAACCACCCAGCGGATTAAAGGGCAAGCGAGAAATGCTGCGCGGAATTCTAGCCGCATCCGGGACGCCAGGCAAGCGGAACAGAGCTTCGCTCATCGCCTTGATTCTGAGACAATTCGTGCATGCGCTGCTTGTTGATTCTTGCTCTTGTTGCCGCCGCTGTCGGACAATCTGGACCGAAGCTACAGATCTCACACACCACGGAAAGCTTGCGTGGCGTCAGCGCCGTTTCCCGGCAAGTCGCGTGGGCTAGCGGGACGCATGGGACTTATCTTCGAACGATGGATGGCGGGGCCACCTGGGCTCCGGCGCAGGTGCCAGATGCGGGCACGCTCGACTTCCGCGCGGTCGTCGGGTTCTCGGCCGACGAAGCTTTTCTGATGTCGTCGGGGCCGGGGCAACTGTCGCGGATTTATCACACGGGCGACGGCGGGAAACACTGGCAGTTGCAGTTCACCAATACCAATCCCAAGGGATTTTTCGACTCGATGGTCTTTTGGGATTCCAAGCATGGCGTGGTGCTGGGGGACCCAATTCCCGACGACGCGGGGAAACTTAAATTCGAAGTTCTGCTGACGGACGATGGGCAGAACTGGCGGGTCGCGTCTTCAACTCAAATGCCCGCCGCGATGGAAGGCGAGGGTGCCTTTGCGGCTTCGAATACTTGCATTGCAATCGTACCGGGGGGACCGGATTCGAACATTTGGTTCGCGACCGGAGGCAAAGCCGCCCGCGTCTTTCACTCAGGAGATCGCGGGCAGAGCTGGGAGGTTGTCGATACGCCCATGGTGCATGGGCCGGAGTCGGCAGGAATTTTCTCCATCGCGTTCCGTGATCCGATGCATGGCGTGATTGCGGGTGGGGACTACAAGCGTCCCAACGACGACGGGCCGAATCTGGCGTTTACCGAGGATGGAGGGAAGACCTGGAACCTTTCCTCGCTGCATCCCCTGGCATATTTTTCAGCTGTTGCCTATGACCGCAAAGTGAACGATCAGGCGATTCGGGAGGCAGCCGTCGAGCAGAGGATGCGGGTCAAGGCAGTGGCGCCGCAGCGCCTGTTCATCGTCGGGCCCGAGTTTGTATTCGACTTTCGGCCGCCTCGCGATCCGCGACGCATGAATGGGAAGAAGAAGATGGGGCTCGAGTTCAACGCCGTCGGCCCCTATCCGGAGGGCGGAGCGCTGATCGTGGGGCCGAAAGGGGCCATGGCGCTCCTCCCGTGACTCGGGCCTGGGCTTCTTCCAACAAGCTCAAAACAACAGTCTTAACCACAGAGGATACGGAGGAACACTGGGCAAACCGGCCTCTGTGGCTCATCCACGTGACTAAAGTGCTATCCCTTCCTGTTCTTTGCATTCCGACCCACATCAACGAAGATTATTAGGAACCATTAGTCAGTTCTTATCTCCCCCAGAGTGAGAACCCTCGTGAAAAAACTGTCTCTGGCCATCTTCGTCTTCATCCTTACGCTTGCGACTATAGCGGTCGCGCAAACGCAAACTTCTGTTTCCTCGATTGCTCCCACGGCGGCGACCACGGTTTCGCGGACGACCAAGGCTGTGCATTACCGGCTGCAGGGTGGAACGACGAAAGTCGATTTCCGTGGGACCGACATACTGCAGCGCGCTTCGGGCGAAGCCCGCGTGGAAGGCAAGAAGACAAACTTCGAGATCGACGCCAAGTTCCAGGGGATGGAAGATGCGACGAAGTTCGGGCTGGAATTCCTGACGTACGTGGCATGGGCAGTTTCGCCCGAGGGGCGTCCGGTAAATCTGGGCGAGCTGTCGCTCGACCACAACGGCAACGCGCACGTAAAGGCGTACACCGATTTGCAAACATTCGGAATGATCGTGACAGCGGAACCCTACTTCGCCGTGACGCAGCCGGGCAACATGGTGGTGATGGAGAGCGCTCCACTCAACGGCGGTGGTGAAGCCATCGATGCCAAGTATGAGCTCGTGACGCGCGGGACGTATTCCTCGACCAACACGCATATTCAGGACGCGATTTTCGGAATCGACAGCAAGACTCCGCTGGAGCTGTTTGAGGCGCGCAATGCGGTGCGCATCGCGCACATTGCGGCAGCCGACAAGTACGCGGCGTCGATTTTGTCGAAGGCTGGGCAACAACTGCTGCACGCGGAAGAGATCTATCGGCAGAAGCAGAACAAGGCCGCGGTAGAAGCCGCGGCCAAGGAAGCGACCGAGACCGCGGAAGAAGCACGGCTGATGGCGGTAAAGCAGAAGGCGGAAGACGAAGCGCAAGCGGCTGCCGCGGCGCGCGAAGCCAAGGCTCGCGCCGACGCGGACGCGGAAGCCAAGCGGCGTGCCGATGCGGAAGCGGCTCGTGCGCAAGCGGAAAAGGCTCGTGCTGACGCTGAGCAGGCGCGAGCCCAAGCCGAACAAGCCAAGGCCGAAGCCGAGCGCATGAAGGAAGAAGCCGAAAAGGCCAAAGCCGAAGCGGTGGCCCAGCAGCAAATACTCGCCGCTGAAACGGACAAGGCTCACGCTGCGGCCGCCCAGTCGGAAAGCCTGCGGCAGCAAGCGGAGAAAGAGAAGCAGGAACTGCGCGCGCGCTTATTGCAGCAATTGAATTCCATTCTGGCGACACGCGACTCAGCCCGCGGATTGATCGCGAACATGTCTGACGTGCTCTTCCGCAGTGGCAGCTTCGAACTGCTTCCCGGCGCGCGCGAGCGGCTGGCGAAAGTTTCGGGAATCGTGCTGGCGTATCCCAGCTTGCACGTCGCGGTGGAAGGACACACCGACAGCGTGGGCGGAGATCAGTACAATCAGGATCTGTCCGAGCACCGCGCGCAGGCAGTTCGGGATTACTTCGTGCAGCAGGGGATTCCGGCGGGAGCGGTCGAAGCGCGCGGATTCGGCAAGAGCGAACCCATTGCATCCAACGACACCGCAGAGGGGCGGCAGCAGAACCGGCGCGTCGAGCTGGTGCTCTCGGGTGACGCGATCGGCAGCACGATCGACGATGCGCCTTCATCACAGACTGCGTCTGCGGCAAACAACAAATAAGCGGACGGTAGATTTCGCAAAATGCTGGCGTCATCCCGAGCGGAGCCGCTCTTCAGGCGAAGCGAGGGATCTCGCCTGCGCCTGCAAGATCGGCGCCGAAGACAACAATTGAAAGGGCAACGACCCCTCGCAACTTTCTGACCTGATGCCTCGTCCAATCCTCCTGGCGGCAGCGCTACACTTGAGTGTGTGCCGCACCGGAGGAACCGCATGACCGCAGCTAACGAACAGTCCCTGCGTAAACATCTTCTCGAGCTCCTCGCGGGTGGGAGCGCCCACGCGAAATTCGACGACGTCATAAAAGGCCTGCCGCCGAAGCTGCATGGCGCCAAACCTGCCAACTTCCCGCATACTCCTTGGATGCTGCTCGAACATCTGCGTCTGGCGCAGTGGGACATTCTTGAATTCAGCCGCAATCCTAAACACGTTTCTCCGCCGTGGCCGAGCGGGTATTGGCCGAAGACGGAGGCTCCTCCGAGCGTGGCGGCCTGGGAGAAGAGCGTCAAGCAGTTTCGGCGGGATCTGAAGGCGATGCAGGCGTTGGTCGCGAATCGAAAGACGGATTTATTCGCGCGGATTCCGTGGGGGGACGGTCAGACAATTCTGCGGGAGGCGCTGCTGGTAGCGGATCACAACGCCTACCACCTCGCGCAATTGGTAGATCTACGTCGGCTGCTGGGGAAGTGGGAGTGACGAGGCGTTGAAGAACTCGGGATCGGCGAGAAGGGAGAAACCGATAAAGAGCGGGGCCTCCATCGCGGCGCTCACCAGGATTGCGATTAGACTAAGTGCCCAGCCGTGCCAAACATTGTGTCTTAACTGGCCGGGCAACAACGCATGCAAGGTATAAAAGGTCGCGTACCATACGACGAAACCTCCTACAACCGATTCCAGAACCAACAAGAACAACGCGCCCTCATAACCGCTGCTTAATTCCACGCTTCTCTTGAGGGATGCCCAAATCCTTGCTTCCCCGCGCAGAATAAGTGGGATCGCCGCTCCAAGCCAACTGCCCACACTCGCAACCGTGACATAGCCAATCATCCCGGCAGCGTACGAAAATCGGGCGAACCGCGACCACCCTACCAACCGGATAACAGCGGTTTCGACAAACTCAGACAGAGCAATCCCCGCCAGAAACGCGCAGAAGGTGATCAAAGCAACCACAAACAAAGCCCCCAAATGTTCTCGCGCCCGCTGATGGCGGTCGGGAATCCATGCGGTTCCATCGTCGTCACTTTCGAGCCGGTTGACCACCGAAGCGATGGTTGCCAAGGCAAAGCAACCGAGAAACCATGTCACGAAGAAGCTGCCAAAACGTAGCAGGGTCGTGGGCGCCGTGATGCCAAACCAGCTGCGGAACTGGCTTCTGTAGAGGACGTGGACCTGCTGAAGAAGAAATCCGGGGCGAGGGATGCTGTCAAGTTCAGCCTGCGGCACGTTTGAGTAGATCGATTCCACGTCTCGCTCCCCAATCTGGGCGCTTCCGGAACACGACTTTTACTCCCTCGCGCCAGTGCTCGTCGATCCCTACGAATTCCCACTCGATTTCCGGAGAGATATAACGCAGCAGAACGTCGGTCTGGGGATGAACATGGAATGCCGGAGCAACAAGGTAGAGCAGGGGCCTCTCCGCGGATAATTCCCGATCCGCGAAATATCCGAAGCGGGGAAATTCCTGGCGGCTGTGGTGCCACTGCACGCGCGACCAATAATCGATGCCCTGCAGCGGCAAATGAATATCTTCGTCGGCCTTGAGTTCGACCACGGCGAGGCGGCCTTCACGAGTTGTTGTCAGAACATCGAGCATGGCGCGGTCCGACGCCGAGAATGCTGGCACCTGCGAATAGAGCGCGCCCGGGTCGAGGCGCTCGTCGATCACGCTGACGTCCGCCACGACCAGCGATTCCAGCCAACGCTCCGGGTGCAGCCGGAACAGAGGATGCTGGCGTGGGCCGTACGGGTGGCGAGTGTCGCGCACCGCGGTGAGCAGTTGCAGGAAGAATGGGAAGTTTCTGTCTTCGAGGACGCGCTCTTCCGCGCCTACGCCGAAAACAATTTCTTCCTTCGCGCGAAAGGTCACGGCTTCGGCCCCCATGCGGGCGCGGGCAAACTCCAGCCCCCGCCAGTGGAAAGCAAGTTCCGCGGCGGAGAGCACGGCGACCTCGCAGTTGGGCAAGATCGCATGGATCCGGGCGATCGATTCGGCAAAGCGTTCGAGAGCGGCGGCTTCGTTCGTCGCATGCACCAGGCGCGTGGCTACGTTGCCGCGGTCGCTGCAGTCGACCTCGACCAACACATCGTGCCGCTCGTCGAGTTCAAACAGGCGCCATTTGGCCGCGGCGCGGTTCAGGTTGGCCATGCGTTCGCGGACCAACGCCGAGCACCCGTGGGGAATGAATAAGCAAAGTCCTTCGACCAGGAACTTCCCGGCCGAGGACTGCCGGCAGGCCTCCAGCCAGAGGATCGCGAAAGTCAGAGACGCGTCGATCGACCCCTGCGTCTCGGAGGCGTTGACGCCGAGAACCGCGAAGGCCGTCTGGCCCTGGCGCAGCAGTCCCCGGGCGTAAATGGGGCCAAAAGATTTTTCCAGGTCGATTCCGGTAGTCAAGCGAGTGATCGTGAAGCCGGAGAAGTGGCGCTCTAGGGTTCGCCGCAGTTTCTGTTCATAACTGGTGCGGGCGGCTTTCTTGGCCGATGGCGACCGCCGGTCGCGCTCGCGACAGATTTCCAGCTTGGTCGGACGCGCCTGCCCTAACCGCTGCACAGCCAGACGCAACGTCCCATTCTTTACCTCGGCGTCGAGCACGCGGCGCACGGTGTTGCATTCGGCCGACCACAGGTGCAGCAGGCACTTGTTGTACTCGCCGGAAATCGAATACTTCGACTGGCCCAGGTCGAAGGCCACGGCGCCATCCTCCAGCACCACAGCACCTGCGGCCTCGGCGAGGAAGTCCTGCACGGTGCGGCTGAGAGCGTCAGGAGTCACGAGCGAATTGTCCACATTGGACGGGGCCGTGTCTGTGACGAGTGACCATGGCTATCAGCGAAGCTGTGGAAGAGTTGGGTAGTGGTGCAGTTTGGCCTTTACACGACTTTGTCATCCTGAGCCTAGCCGTCTTTCAGGCGTAGCGAAGAGCCTGCCCTGAGCGAAGCCGAAGGGATCTCCCGCTTAACCGGCCTAATGCGTAAGCCAAACTGCAGCACTGTCAAGAGTTGGCCCGGGAGCGGCCGATCAGATTCCGTGTGGGATAATAGAAGAAAAGGGAGAGACCGTCCTTGGGGAGTCCTGGCTGGACTCGGCGGCATCTAATTCACGTGGATAAATCAAGTTTGGACAAACAACGCTTCTTCTTCGAAAACTACGGCCTGACCGATCACGATCTGGAACGCTACCTGTCGGCCGCGCTATCGGCTGGCGGCGATTATGCCGACCTCTACTTCGAATATCTTTCATCGACCTCGCTGATGGTGGATGAGTCGATGGTCAAATCGGCGTCGCAGGGGATCTCGGCGGGCTGCGGGGTGCGCGTCGTCTCGGGCGAGCGCACAGGCTATGCCTATACCGACGATCTTTCATCCGAGCGCATTCTGCATGCGGCGAAGACGGCCGCTCTGATTGCGAGCGCTCCGGCGAAAGCAACGGTTGCTGGATTTCAGAAGGCAGCGGCGCGCAGTTTGTATCCGGTCACTCTGCCCTCGGTGGACGCTGAAATCAGTGCCAAGGTTGAGCTGGTCATGCGGGCCGATAAAGCGGCGCGCGCTTATGATCCCCGCATTCAGGAAGTGCGGGCCAGCTACGCCGACGAATTGCGGAACATTTTAGTGGTCGGATCCGACGGAACCTTCGCGGAAGATTCGCAGCCGCTGGCGCGCATGAACGTGTCCTGCATCGCGAAGACCGAGGGAAATTCGGCGCGTGGCACTTCGGGTGGAGGCGGACGCGTGGCGCTCGATTTCTTCTTCGGCGAAAAAACTCCGGAGTTCTTCGCCAAGGAATCGGCGCGGCAGGCTATTCTGCAGCTCGATGCGCGCGAGGCTCCAGCTGGAGAAATGGAAGTGGTGCTGGGTCCAGGATGGCCCGGGGTGCTGCTCCATGAGGCTGTCGGACACGGGCTGGAAGCGGACTTCAACCGCAAGAAGACTTCAGCGTTTGCCGGACTAGTGGGCAAGCGCGTAGCCAGCGAAAAATGCACGGTGGTCGACAACGGAACCATGCCGTGGCGTCGCGGATCGCTCAACGTCGACGACGAAGGCGAGCCGACACAAGAAACTGTGCTCATCGAAAACGGAATTCTCAAGGGATATCTCAGCGACAAGCTTTCGTCGCGGCTGATGGGCATTTCTGATACCGGCAACGGGCGCCGCGAAAGTTACGAGCACATTCCTATGCCGCGCATGACCAACACGTACATGCTGGCGGGGCAAGATGATCCCGGCGATATTATTCGCTCGGTGAAGCACGGAATTTATGCCGTGAACTTTGGCGGCGGGCAAGTCGACATCACGAACGGAAAGTTTGTGTTCTCGGCCTCCGAGGCGTACATGATTGAGAACGGCCAGATCACGGCGCCGATCAAGGGCGCGACGCTGATCGGCAACGGGCCCGATGTGCTGACCCGGGTATCGATGGTGGGCAACGATCTGAAACTCGACGAAGGCGTCGGCACCTGCGGCAAAGATGGACAGGCCGTCCCGGTGGGCGTGGGCATTCCGACGCTGAAGATCGATCGCCTCACGGTCGGCGGGACCGCGAGGAAAGATCCCGGCGGGTTCATGCAGTAGAAGGTCATTGCCACGGATTCACGCGGATTTTCACGGATCGAGCAAATTCTGTCATCCGATTTTTGTCATACTGAGCGGAGTGTGAGATTCGCGCCCAAGCGCGAAGCTCACACGGAGTCGAAGGATCCCTAACGGCCCTGTAGCCTCGCTTAGTATTCGCAGCTTCAACTTGTGCGATTTGCAACGAAGGATTTTGAATGCCAACAACGGAAACACAAGATCGCACTGCGCAAGCCACTGACCTCCGCGAAATTGCGCAGGATATTGTCCGCCGCGCCATGGCTGGCGGCGCTACTGCCGCCGAGTGTGTCGTTCGCGAAGGCGATGAATTCTCCACGCTCGTCCGCCTCGGCCAGGTGGAGACGCTAAAAGAGTCTGGCTCGAAGTCGATCGGCGTGCGCGTCTTCTTCGGACAGCGCGCCGCCAGCACCTACTCCAGTGATTTTTCGCGCGCGGGACTCGACCGCATGGTGAAGTCCGCCTTGGAGCTGGCGAAGATCACGTCGGAAGACCCGTTTGGCGGCATTCCTGCTGCCGAGCAACTCGGCCAGATCTCCGGCCATCTCGATCTCTTTCACGAAGACGTGTATTCGCTGCCTGGAGCGGATCGCATCGACTACGCCCGCCGTGCGGAAAAAGCTGCGCTCGATTTCGATCCCCGCATCAAGAACAGCGAAGGCGGATCCTTCGACGCAGCCACGGGACACAAGGTGCTGGCGAATTCGCACGGATTTGTGGGCGAATACAAACGTTCGTATTGCTCGGTGGCAGCGGTGCCGATCGCTCAGACTCCAGAAGGCGCGATGCAGCGCGATTACTGGTACTCGGTGGCGCGGACGCTGACCAAGCTTGACGCACCGGAAAAAGTCGGCAAGATTGCGGCGGAACGCACCCTGCGCCGCCTGGGCGCGCGCAAGGCCAAGACCGCACAGGTGCCGATCGTATTCGATCCCATGGTTTCGTCTTCGATCTTGGAGCACATCTTCGAAGGCGTGAACGGAGACTCGGTCTACCGGGGAGCATCCTTCCTTGCCGGCAAGCTGGGGCAGAAGATTGCCGGCGACAACGTCAACATCATCGACGACGGAACGATTGCTGGCGGTTTCGGCACGAGCCCCTTCGACGGAGAAGGCGTGCCCACGCGGCGCACGGTGGTCGTCGAGAACGGCGTGTTGAAGTCTTATTTGCTCAACACCTACACCGCGAAAAAGCTTGGCCTGCAGACTACAGGGAACGCATCGCGCGGTCTCGCTGGAACGCCGGGCATTGGGCCGGGAAATTATTTTCTGCAATCCGGTTCTAAAACTCCGAAGGAACTGATCGGCGGGATCAAGGAAGGTCTATACGTCACCGAGTTCCTCGGACAGGGCGTCAACCTCGTGACCGGCGACTATTCGCGTGGCGCTTCGGGTCTGTGGATCTCCGGCGGAGAGTTTGCATATCCGGTGGAAGAAATCACGGTAGCGGGGAATCTGAAGGAATTGTTCTTCAACATTTCGGACATCGCGAACGATCTCGAATTCCGCGGGTCGGTCGCAGCCCCGACGATTCGCGTGGACGGACTCACCGTCGGCGGCGAGTAGTCGATTCCACTCCAACGTCACCAAACGGCGCGAGGGCGCGCCATGCGCCCCCGCGAACCAGAAACGGCCACCACTTCGCTTTAGCCGATCCAAACACCGAGCTTAGGCAAGGTCGAAGCGATCAAGATTCATCACCTTATTCCATGCCGCGGCAAAGTCTTTTACAAACGCCTCTTTCGAGTCGTTACTTCCATAGACTTCTGCCAGTGCCCGGAGTTGGGAGTTCGAACCGAACACCAGATCGACGCGCGTCCCGGTCCACTTGATTTTGCCTGTTGCCCGATCGCGCCCCTCATACACGCCTCCCGACGTAGAGGAGGGTTCCCACTTCGTATTCATATCGAGCAGGTTGATGAAGAAATCATTCGTCAACGTCTCGGGCCGGTTGGTCAAGACGCCGTGTTTCGTCTGCCCGAAGTTCGCATTCAGCGCACGCATGCCGCCGACGAGAACCGTCATCTCGGGAGCCGTCAGTGTCAGTAGCTGCGCCCGATCTACCAGGAACTCCTCAGCCGACAGGATCTGTCCGCTGCGGAGATAGTTTCGGAAACCGTCTGCGGCCGGCTCCATCACGGCGAACGACTGTACGTCGGTCTGCTTCTGCGAAGCATCCGTGCGTCCCGGCGAGAAGGGAATCTTCACTTTGTGCCCGGCTCTTTTCGCTGCTTCTTCAACGGCTGCGCAACCGCCTAGTACGATCAGGTCGGCGAGTGAGACCTTCTTCGCTTTGTTCCCGTTGGACTTGCTCCCGTTGGAACTGGAGCCGTTGAACTCCTTTTGGATCGCCTCCAGCTTCTTGAGGACCTTCACCAGTGCCGCCGGCTGGTTTACTTCCCAGTTCTTCTGCGGCTCGAGACGAATGCGCGCTCCGTTCGCCCCGCCGCGCTTGTCGGAGCCGCGGAACGACGCTGCCGACGCCCACGCAGTCGTGACCAGTTGCGAGATCGACAGTCCCGATGCGAGGATCTTCGCCTTCAGCGCGGCAATTTCCTTCTCCCCAATCAATTTATGATCGACAGCGGGAACAGGGTCTTGCCACACCAGGGTTTCTTTCGGA
Source organism: uncultured Acidobacteriaceae bacterium (assembly GCA_963706645.1). GTDB lineage: Bacteria > Acidobacteriota > Terriglobia > Terriglobales > Acidobacteriaceae > Sulfotelmatobacter. Next base: position 59,001 of record CAVPNR010000024.1, on the reverse strand, counting down.
ACCAGCGGCCCAAGGTACCGCGCGATCGGTCCCATGTCGCGATGCGTGAGCTTGAACCACGCCCGCGCAAACGCGTCGGCGAACTGATCGGGGTGCTCGTAGAAGCGCCGCGAGATTTTTTCGTAAGCTGGATCGAACCGCAAGGCGAGATCCGTGGTCAGCATGGATGGCGCATGATGCTTCGACGGATCGTGCGCATCCGGCACCGTCCCGGCGCCTCCACCTTTTTTTGGCGTCCACTGATGCGCTCCGGCTGGGCTCTTGGTCAGTTCCCAGTCGTAGCTGAACAGGTTCGTGAAGAAGTTATTGCTCCACTTCGTCGGCGTCGTGGTCCAAGTAACTTCCAGGCCGCTGCCGATGGTGTCGGCACCGCAACCTTTGCCAAATTTATTCTTCCAGCCGAACCCTTGATCCTGAATGTCGGCGCCTTCCGGCTCTGCGCCTACATATTGAGCGGGAACGGCAGCGCCGTGCGTTTTGCCGAAGGTGTGTCCGCCGGCAATGAGTGCGACGGTTTCTTCATCGTTCATCGCCATGCGGGCGAACGTTTCCCGAATATCTCGTGCCGCAGCGATGGGATCGGGCTTTCCATTGGGCCCTTCCGGATTCACGTAGATCAGGCCCATTTGCACGGCCGCGAGCGGATTCGCAAGATCGCGGTCGCCGCTGTAGCGCTCGTCCGCCAGCCACGTGCCTTCAGGTCCCCAATAAATTTCCTCTTCCGGCTCCCAGACGTCGGGGCGGCCGCCGCCAAAACCAAACGTCTTAAACCCCATCGAATCGAGCGCAACGTTGCCGGCCAGAATCATGAGGTCGGCCCAGGAAATTTTCCGGCCATACTTCTGCTTGATGGGCCAGAGGAGGCGGCGTGCCTTGTCGAGGTTCACGTTGTCGGGCCAGCTGTTAAGTGGTGCGAAGCGCTGCTGCCCTGACCCGGCCCCGCCGCGGCCGTCGCCGATGCGGTACGTACCCGCGCTGTGCCACGCCATGCGAATGAAGAGTGGGCCATAGTGGCCAAAGTCGGCCGGCCACCACGGCTGCGAGTCCGTCATCAAGGTATTCAGGTCCTTGATCACGGCATTCAGATCGAGCGTCTTGAACTCCTCCGCATAATTGAACTCCTTGCCCATCGGATCAGAGAGCGGAGAATGCTGGTGGAGGACCCTCAGGTTCACCTGATTCGGCCACCAATCAACGTTTGCGTGGGATTTGCGAGCGCCGTGCCCGAACGGGCACTCCGCCTCAGATAACGTGCTCTTGTCTTTAGTTTCGGGGGAAACGCTTCCCGATGAAGTCGCGAGTGTATTTTCCATATATTTTCATCCTTCGATTCTTGATTGCGTACTGAGTTAAAGAGTTATTTATTAGCGCTACACCGGCGACAGAGGCCAAAGACCTCGATCAACGGCTGTGTCAGATCAAAGCCGTCCGGCAGCTGCCGCGATAGCCGCTTCAGATCGACGAAGTCTCCTTCAATGTCCTGCACCGATTTGCAGCGGGAGCAGACCAGGTGGTGATGAGGTTCGAGATTGCCGTCCACGCGCAACGTGGACGCATGCGGAGTGACCTCTCGCAGCAACCCACACTCGATGAACAGCCGCAGATTGTTGTAGACCGTGGCGAGAGAAATGGATGGAATGCGCCGCCGAACCGCGGCGTAAATGTTTTCTGGGGAATGATGTCCGTGAGAAGCGACGACGGCCTCAAAGACCACCTGGCGCTGGTGCGTGACCGCCAAACCGTGCTTTGCGGCCAGCTCACGGAACTGTGCATGGCTCAGGCGCATGATTATTGGATGAGAATCATTATAAAATGATAGGAAGGACTGTCAACCGAAATCTTCCTTGTCACCTCGGGGAGCGTCGTTCCTCGGCATCCTGTTTCAACCTGAGCGGGCGCCCCTTCAGACTGCTCGGTGAACGCACGCCGCAACCACAACGAGCAATCAGCCTTAACTGCTATAATGACCATAGAGGCGGTTACGTTCTTCTCCTCATTCAGGTCCTCTGACCTAAGCCAGTCCATCTGAAGTTCTTCCATCTTAGGTCTTTCTGCGAGCCCAAGATCCCGATCGTTCGATACGGAACGTTTCTGTGCGGGAGACGCGGAACTCGCCAAGAAGGGTCGCCGTTGATGACCGCAGCCCGTATTTCTCTCGATCTGCTGATCGTGCTGTTCACGATCCTGCTGTTTCGGTGGATGCTCAAGCTGAAGCCCCAGGCCGCCCGGCTGGGATCGCAAAGGATGTGCCCATCCTGCGGATTGATCACGTCCCGATTAAAGGCCCGGTGCATGGAGTGTGGCAAGCCCCTTACGGCGGTAGCGTATTCAACTTTAAAGAAATGAACCGTCGGTTTTGTTCAACGTCTCACGGAAGTATTCGGCCAAGGACATCACTATGAAAAACATCAAATTTATTGTGAAGGTAAACCGAAGCGGCACTCGTGCCCCTGCCTATGTACAGCGCGTGGATGCGACTCCGATCCACATGACGACCAATCGGAAGCTGGCGCTGCTGATGGGGAGATTCACCGCCGAAGATGCCGCCAAGTCCCTTCAAACTTCTCATTGCATCCCCGAACTGGTGTCCGTATTGGTTTCTGCCTAGCCTGCGCGCCGAGCAGGTTGGAGGATGCTCGCCAAGTTTGCAAATGGTTCCTGTCCTGCACCATTTCTCCATCTCGCGGAAGCAACGCTGCTTCGTCCGGAAACAGCCGCTCCTCTGTGCTCATCCAAGCCACGGTGTCCAAGTATTTGTGGAGATCTGAGCATTGCTCGGAAGGGATGACGCTGCGTCTAACCGCCGCGAGTTTTCTGATCCGATTGCTCCTATAACTTCTAACAGTTCCCGAATCTGCGAGTTGTGAAATAGCGTGGATACCGGTCGAGCAGTCGTTACAAATCGCTCAAATCCTACGAAGGGAGCACATAATGACCGGCCGGAGCAATCGCTTGCAGGTTTGCCTCACGGCAGTCATTGCATCGTCTCTCCTCCTGTTCGGAGTGGTCGATGCTTGCGCCCGCGATCCTCTGCCGTCCTGGAACAATGGGCCGGCCAAACAAGCCGTCATTTCCTTCGTCAAGGAGACGACGGACAAATCCAGCCCGAAGTATGTCGAGCCGAAGGACCGCATCGCCACGTTCGATCAGGACGGCACACTTTGGACGGAACAGCCTCTGTACAGTCAGGCGATGTTCGCGCTCGATCGCTTGGCCAAGATGGCTCCCCAGCACCCTGAGTGGAAGGAGGCGGATCCGTTCAAGTCCATCCTCTCCGGGGACCGGGAAGCGATGAGCAAGTTCACCGAGTCGGACTGGATGAAGATTATAGGAGTCACGCATGCCGGGATGAGCTCGGAAGCGTTTCAGGCTCTCGTCAAAGAATGGATATCGACGGCCAAGGCTCCGCGCTTCAATCGTCTGTACACCGACCTGGTCTATCAGCCCATGCTGGAAGTAATGAGGTATCTCCGAGAAAACGGTTTCAGGACGTATATCGTTACGGGTGGCGGACTGGAGTTCGTTCGCGTCTACAGTGAGCAGGTCTACGGAGTACCGCCCGAGCAGGTTGTTGGGTCGAGCATTGTGACGACGTACCAGGATGATGGCGGCAAGCCCGTGCTCATGCGGGATCCGAAAGTGTTTTTCATTGACGATGGTCCGGGCAAGGCCGTCGGGATCAACCTGTTCATCGGCAAGCGTCCTCAGGCTGCCTTCGGCAACTCGGGAGGCGATCAGCAGATGCTGGAATGGACGCAGGCTGGCGACGGTGCCCGTCTGATGATGCTGGTTTATCACGACGACGCAGCGCGCGAGTATCCTTATGGCCCAGCCGGAGGGCTTCCTGACACGCACGTCGGCACTTTTCCCGACGCGCTGATGGCCGAGGCAAAGAAGAGCGGCTGGATCGTGATGAGCATGAAGAACGACTGGAAAACCATCTTTCCGCCGGAACCAAAGTGATCCGCCGCTTCCCGAACAGCCGTGATTGACCCTCCAAGGGGCACCGCTTTTCCACAACCCAAATCCGGATTCTTGTGACGAACAACCTTGACTGAGAATTGCAGAAGGCGAAGACTTGTCTTTATGCGCGCAGTTTCCGCGAGGGCATTCCGCAACAAAACATCGCAGATAGCGCTGCCTAAGTCCTTATTCCGGAATATTTTGCGTGCAAGCTATTTAGAATCAGGATTTTGCGGATCGAGTCGCCGATCTGAACATCTTAAGTCTCATCGATTGAGGATTTTAGCGAGACCTCAAGGAAAAATTGTCGGATCCGAACTGATCCGCGAGGCGTTCCGCCGTTAGGAGGGAGTCGATTGAAATTCGCTAAGATTATTTTTTGGATTGCCTTCATCTGGGGCGTGCTGGTCCTGACTCCTCTTTATTTCATGTTTGATGTGATTGGGCGGCAGGATCCTCCGGCCATCACGCATCCCGGGTTCTATTACGGATTCGTCAGCGTGGGGCTGGCGTGGCAGTTTGCGTTTCTGGTGATCGCACGCGATCCGTTGCGCTTCCGTCCGATGATGATTCCTTCCGTCATCGAGAAGTTCGGCTACGGAACTTCTCTGCTTGTCCTCTATTTCCAACAGCGCATTCATCCGTCGGACCTGGTGTTCGCGGGAGTGGATTCGTTGCTCGGCGTGCTGTTTCTGCTTGCCTTCTTTCGCACTTCGGCTTAGACATTTCTGTCCGGTGAGTTCTGGACGGGAGACTCCATGAATCGACGATCGTTTTTGCAGTGGGCGAATCTGGCGGGACTGGCGGCGGGGCTTCCGGCTGCGCGCGCGTTCGCCGTCACTCCGCACGATGCGGAAGCTGCTCAAGGCTCGGATGTTTCCACCGCGAAGAAGGCCGCATCACCCGAGACGCTTTTGCTGAAGGACTACCGGCCTCAGTCGATCTACAAGATTCCCGTTACTGAAATCGCGAAAGCCAAATTCCCGATTATCGACATGCACTCGCATCCGTATGCGAAGACCGCGGCTGAGATCGACGGGTGGGTCCGCAACATGGACGAAGTTGGAGTCGAGAAGACCATGATCCTGACCATGTCGACGGGCGCGCCGTTTGATGAGATTCAGCGCAAGTACGCGAAGCATCCCGAGCGTTTTGAGATGTGGTGCGGCTTCGACCTGTCGGGATACGACAAACCTGGTTTCGGGCCTGGTGTGGTCAAGGAATTGGAGCGCTGCAAGCAGGCAGGCGCGCGCGGTGTGGGAGAGATCCACGACAAGGGCAAAGGGCTGGTATCGGGCAAGGCGAAGGCGCCGGGAATGCATCCGGATGATCCGCGCATGGATCCAGTGTGGGAGAAGTGTGGCGAGTTGGGAATGATGATCAGCCTGCACGTGGCCGATCCGATCTGGATGTATCAGAAAATGGATCGGCACAACGACGGGCTGATGAACGCCTACGAGTGGCGACTCGACAATCAGCCGAATATCGTCGGGCTGTCAGGGATGGTCGACATTCTGGAGCGCACGGCCGCGCGGCACCGCAACACGACGTTCATCGCATGCCACTTTGCCAATCTCGATTACGATCTGGCGCGGCTGGGAGAGGTGCTGGAACGCAATCCGAATCTGTATGCGGACATTTCCGCGCGCTACGCGGAGACGGCTCCAATTCCGCGCTTCGCCGCGGCGTTCTATGAGAAGCACGCCGACCGGCTGGTCTACGGCACCGACATGGGCGTGGACAAGGCGATGTACCGGGTGACGTTCCGCATCCTGGAATCGTTGGATGAGCACTTTTACGAGATCGACCAGTTTTCATATCACTGGAGTTTGAATGGACTCGGGCTGAGCGATGCAATCTTGAAGCAGGTTTATCACGAGAACGCGGCAAAGCTGCTGGCGGCGCGGACTTGAGATTTTGAATGAATTCATCTCAATGCCCTGTCATCCTGAGGCCCGCGTAGTTTGCGGGTCGAAGGATCTATGCACTCTTCGGCAGCGCCTGTGCTGCCGGCGAAGTACATAGATCCTTCGCGCCAAAGACGCGCTCAGGATGACAACGCTATGAGGGTAAATCGACAAGCGAAAAGCAACGGCCTACAATTCCACTCATGAGCAGCTTGGGACAACCAACTCCGGTCGCTGAAGAACGCGACTCCAGCCGTTTGATTATCGGGATCGCCGTGGCGGTCGTGATCGGGGGCGCGCTTTTGGCGGCGTTCCTGCTGCAGTCGCCTCCAAAGGTCGCGAAGCCCGCCTCGCCCTATATCGCCAGCCTCAAGCTTTCCGATTTTAAAATGAGCGCGGCGGAAAATTTCGTTGGGCACACAGTCAGCTACATCGATGGCACGATCACGAATACGGGCGATAAGACTGTGACGCATGTCGTGGTGCAAGTGACATTCCAGGATTCGATGGGACAGATGGCGCAACAGGAAGAAGTCCCGCTGCAAGTGGTTCGCACCAATGGAGCTTATCTGGAACCGGTCGACGTCAGTGTTTCTCCGCTCTCTCCCGGCAAGGCCGAGCCCTTCCGGCTGACGTTCGACAGCATCTCCGCGCAGTGGAACCGAAACTATCCGGAGATCCGCGTCACGGATGTGACGGTGAAGTAGTTGCCCCTCCGCTCATTCCGTACGTTCCCGCTACAATGAATCCATGTCCGAGAGCAAGCCGTTTCGGTTGACGGAGTCGGTGAAAGCTGCGGGTTGAGCGTCCAAGCTGAGTCCGGCGGCGCTGGACACGGTGCTTGGGAAATTAGCCCGGCAACATGACCCGAATGTTCTGGTCGGCTTCGATCATGCCGACGACGCCGGAGTGTATCTCATCGCGCCCGATCAGGCTCTGGTGCAGACGGTCGACTTCTTCACTCCGATCGTCGACGACCCCTACACATTCGGTCAGATCGCAGCAACGAATTCTCTCAGCGATGTGTATGCGATGGGCGGCAAGCCGCTCACTTCGCTGGCGCTCGTATGTTTTCCCGAGAAGGCGGATCTTGCGATTCTTGAGCGCATCCTCGCGGGCGGATTGTCGAAGATGATCGAAGCCGGATGCACCGTGATTGGCGGCCACAGCATTCGCGACGAAGAAACGAAGTTCGGGTATTCGGTCACAGGCATGGTGCATCCGAAGAAAGTTCTGGCGAATGTCGGCGCCAAGCCGGGCGACTCGTTGCTGTTTACGAAAGCGATCGGGACAGGCGTGATTTCAACTGCGATTAAGAAGAGCAAGGCGGAGTCAGCGTGGATCGATGCGGCGGTCCGTTCGATGACGACGCTAAACAAGCGCGCGGCCGAGGTGATCACAGGTGCGTATGTGGGACCGGGTCTTGGACCCGGTCAGGTCGAGCAACGCTCGACTGCCCCGTCCCTACAGCATGGTTACACAGTGAATGCAATGACCGACGTGACCGGATTTGGTTTGATCGGGCATGCGCGCGAAATGGTGCTGGCGTCGGATGTGTCAATCAGCATTTCCGCCGGCAGCGTGCCTCTGATCGAGGGGGCGCTGGACTGCGTCCGCGCGGGATATATTCCCGCGGGGCTTAAGAACAACCGGGACTTTGCCGAGTGCCTGGTGGAGTACGACGACGGAGTGCCGGAGGATGTGCGGGCGCTGCTGTTTGATCCGCAGACCGCGGGAGGGTTGCTGATTTCTACGCCGGATCGAGCTTCGTTAGGCAATGCTCTGCGGGACGCGGGCGTTGCGGCGGTGGAGATTGGGCAGGTATTGCCGAAGGCCAAACCGCGCATTCGGGTCTCGCGTTAATAGATCCAGTCACCAACACGCAAGATCGGTCGGACGCGCCAGTCCACCGAAATCTTGCCAACAGGCATGTGCTAGCACCTTCCGTAATGATCGTGACATAATGACCAAGCGGTCGCGCGGGAAAAGCCAACCTTGCATTCTTCACTTCTCCACGAGTAATCGCAGCGAAAGCGCGCGGTCTGTCATGACGAGGGGTTCAATGCGCCAGATTTTTACAGCGATCATTCTGTTAGTCGCCATCGTGGTCTCCCCGGAGTTTGGACCTTCGCTCTCGGCGCAGACGGCGGTTCCCAGCCCGCAGCAACTGGACCAGTTGTTGGCTCCGGTCGCACTTTACCCTGATTCTCTGCTGGCTCAGATCACAACCGCCGCAACGAATCCGCAGGAAATTCTGGACGTGGATAACTGGCTGCAGCAGAACTCCACGCTTACCGGCGCGGCTCTCACCGACGCCGCGGAGCAGCAGGGGTTCGATCCGGCATTCATCGCGCTGACGAATTTTCCGCAAGTGCTGGACATGATGGCGCAAAACATCGACGATTACGCCGCCATCGGGCAGGCCTTTTTAGCGGACCAGGGAGCAGTCTCCGCTTCGGTCCAGCGGCTACGGGCCCAGGCTTATGCGGCCGGCGCTCTGCATAATACTTCCCAACAGCAAGTCGAGGTGCAGCAAGCGGCGGGGCAGACCGTCTATGTCATCCAGCCGGCCAACCCACAGGTGGTTTATGTGCCGGTCTACAATCCCACCGTCGTTTATGTCCAACCTAACCCAAACACTGTGATCATGACGTCGCTGATCACTTTCGGAGCGGGGATCGCGATCGGCGCGCTGCTGGTCGACAACCGGCCGTGGGGATGGGGTGGATGGGGATGGAATTGGGGAACGCACCGGTGCTATTACAATCACACGGTCTGGGTTCGTTGGGGAAATCCGTATCGCCCTCCGAACGTCTGGTACCGACCGCGTCCAGTTCCGTATAACACTCGCCCCGGCTATGGCGGCAACTGGCACTATCGTCCACCGAACTACCGTCCGCCGGTCCCGGCACCGCGTCCACCGAATCGTCCGCCATGGGGACCAAACAACCCGCCTGGACACCGACCTCCCGCGGGTAGTCGTCCGCCAGTGACGCAACCTAAACCCGGCACGCCCACTCATCCAATCGCGAAGCCGACACCGAGACCTCCAGGTTCAACTCCGCCGGCAAAGCCGCCGACGGAAAGACCGAGCCCACCGGCTCAAGGGAAGCCAAACCCTCCGGGTACAAATCGGCCTCCGGCCAATGGCTCCAAGCCGCCTGCCACAACGCGGCCCGCCCCTCAGCCGAAGCCGACACCGGAACGCCCGGTGCAACCAAAGCCGAGACCGACTACGCCGCCCGCCCCCCAGCCCACGCCAAAACCTGCACCCCAACCTGCACCGTCGAGGGGCTCTCAGCCGCAGAAGCAGACGCCTGCGCAGTCAAAACCGGCGCCGAAGCCAGCTCCAAAATCTCAACCGAAGCCGCAGTCACAATCCAGGGGTTGATTGGTGGCACGGACGACCTTTGATGCCGAGGGGCTGGACATGTTTCGATCCCGAGCACGACGAAATGGCGGATTCGATGGGGTACAGAAAGAGCGGGGACAGAAGGTCGATGTTCCTGAGCGGAAGATCACTTCAGCATAGTGATGCTAACCACGCGTCCGTCGAGGTATACGTTTCCGTCATTTCCACGCTCAAACACCAACGTTGTCGGGGCATCAGTTTCTGGAAGTTCGTAAGCCTCCACCCAATATGCAAGATAGAAGTCCACCTCGGGCCCGAGTCCTTCCTCTCTATTAGAAAGTACGCGAGTTACCACCGCCTGCCGCTCTCGCGAAGGGTTGTCGGACAATACATTGAACTTGAAACGTTGCCCTATCTTAATCTCAGATTGCATTTGAACTCCCTCGTATGTTCTCAGCTTCTGATCACAATGCACGGAGGCATTACTGTCTTTCGATGCAACACGACTCCTCCAGTTGAGAGTCAAGATGCGAACCCCAGCCGATAGCATACCCTTAATTGATGTAATGAGGATTTTGCAGTCACTGGGTCACCCAACCTAGGCTGCCCCACCCTGCGCGGTTTTCGCAGGGTGGGCACGATGCTGCCGCAGCCAACGGTCTTACTTGGACGTCACACCGGGCCGTACCTCATTCTGTCCACGTCTCGTGGATCGATCAGCAGGAATGTCCAGCCTTCGAAATCACGCAGGCTGGGGCAGGCGGTTTCTCGTACGATGGAAAAGTCCAAAGGTGGGCCAGCACCCACTCACTAACAAGCAAGAATCAATCAAATGCACCAATCCTCCGAAATCTTGTCAATAGGCAGAAATTACACGATCGGGCTTAACTCCATGAAAGGAATCGGAAAATAATGCTGCCGACTCTTTCCGGTCTGCCCCCTCCAATTTGATATTCTAAAAGTATAGAGACAATTTTCCGGTCAAGAAGGCGCGGCCCACAGGTCGCGCGTTTTTATTGGGGAGAAGTGTGTGCCAAACGGCACGCGTAGCCGCGGACCAACCTTGCCCTGAGCAACGTCGAAGGGTCCGAGCGCGAGTGAGCCGGAGGTGAGCCATTGGGAACGAGCACGGGGAGTGAGCACGGGGATGAGTACACGGGAAACCAGCAAGCACGGCAAGAACGACTGGGAGCGATTCAACAACTTCAAGCAACGCGGCGAATGGGTCGAGCTGCTGTTTATGGCGAAGGCCGCGCTGCGCCATTTCGCCATCAGCAAACCTTGGGGAGACACACAAGCGTACGACGTCGGCATCGAGCACAGCTCGAATTTTCTCCGGGTGCAGGTCAAATCGACAACCGTAAGATCAGGTGCCGGATATCGCTGCCAGTTCATGCCCAATCACAAAAGAAAGCGCGACTACTCTCTCGAAGAGATCGACGTATTCGCGGCCTACGTGATTCCGCAGGATGTGTGGTACTTGATCCCAGCGGTAGTGCTGCTGGGAAAGCACAGACGCTTCATGGCAATGCTATGCCCCGTAGTCTCGCCGAAAAAGAAGGCCAGCTACCGCTACGAATGCTACCGCGAAGCCTGGAACCTGCTCACCCAGAGCCGCGCCGAATTGGCGCAGTACAAGGTACCTCCTCCTCCGCCATCTCATCATCGTAAGTCCGACTCGCGAAGAGTCACGAAAGCCTCTCTTCTGCGACGGGACTAGATGCGACCAGATTTGAAGGGTGTGGATGCGACGTTAGAGTGTGCATGCAAACTCCTACCCGGCGCGAAGATCTGTGCAGCACCGTGGAAGAGCGGCCCCTTGAGAGCCTGCTCTGAGCTTGTCGAAGGGGCCGCGAAAGCAAATCCAAATAAATTGATCCGGGCTTTAGCCCCTGAGGTTAGCTGGTGCGTAGCGCTGGGTGCCCATCCTCGCGCGTTCTTTGCGCAAGGGTGGGATTCCACGGGCCCAAACCCCGGTCATTCCCGGGGGTTTGCCCACCCAACTTAGGCTGCCCCACTCTGCGCGGTTTTCGCAGGGTGGGCACGATGCTGCCGAAGCCAACGGTCTTACCTGCACGTCACACCTGGTCGGACCTCGTTCCGTCCAAATCTCCTTGGATCTATGAGCACGAATACCCAGCCTTCGAAAATCGCGAAGGCTGGGGTAGCCGGTTTGTTGTAACGACAGAAGAAAATGCAAAGGTGGGCCAGCCCCCCTCACCAGAAGCAGGAGTGAACTACTCAGTGTCGGGACCACTAGTAGGGAAGTGCGCAGGATAAAAGTGCGGAGGCGCCCTCTTCGCGTTTTGCGAGGGCGAAAAATTCGTCTAAAAGATGCCCGTGCCATTCTGGTATCGTATCGGCGACGCCATGTCGGGCAAAAGCAAACCCGGTGCCATCCACCTCCAGATCATCGAAGTAATGAAAAGATTTCCTGATGGCATTTCTGGCGGCCAGATACGCGAGGAGCTGGAGAAGGAAGGTCTGGACGCGAGTGAACAAACGCACCTAGACAGGCGAAAAAGAGAGCTCAAAAGATGGTTTGTTATTACGAGAGAGATCGCTGCCTCCGTTGTGAATGGAAAGAAGCGAAGAGTCACACTATACAAGTTCGGCGGCAACATAAGTGAGATCGTTGATGAGGGGCAGATTAATCAGAAGATACGGGCTGAGGTCATTCGGAGTGCTCGCGGACGCTGCCAGATGTGTGGCAGATCCGTTGAGAAACACGGCATAGCCCTGGTCGTGGATCACAAGAAACCGAGAGAATGGGGAGGCACCAACGACCTCGACAACCTCTGGGCCCTTTGCGAAGACTGCAGCTCCAGACTGCCAATCCCCCTCAGGTTGTCGGAATTTTCTCTAGAAGCGTCTTGATCTCTGTCTCTGCGAACACCTGACAATCCGAATAAAGCTTCGCCAGCAACTGAGGAAGGGCACTCGCCAGGTTGTGAGATGCGCGCTCAAGTTCGGGAAATGATCGGCGAAAGGAACGGAGTGTTTCCAGGCTATCCGAGAGGCGTGCCTTTCGCTCCGTCTCATCCGGCCAGATGCCTTGCCAGTACCCGCATGTAAGACAGGCGGCGGCGCAACTCGACCCATCATGGGATAGAAAAGCCTCCCATCCCAATAGCCCGCCCGGTAGGGTCCTGCGCGAATCGTCCCTTCGCTTCTCGCCATTACACCGTCTACAGGCAACCAATACATTTCCCGGGACGTGCAGACCCGCGCGATAGCGATTCATACCGTCGAGGTGTTCTATAACGGAGACCGTGCTCGCTAGGTCGCACAGGCAATAAGGGCACCTGTTCCCGAAGCGCTCGCGTACCAACTTCTCGTACTCTTCGCCATCAACCCTCATGGACCAGACCTGGCTGACTCTGCGGCTGAGTTCGTGAAGGAACATGCTGACGAGTTTGTTTGCCACGTCGGACTTCGCTCGTCGCGTCGCGGATCTTAATTGAGAACAGGGATCTCTCAATTCTGCCCATCCCCAAGAAGCCAGCCGACGTCGGCTCGCAACGCTCGTGCAATCGCTTTGAGCTCGTAGTCGAGGACGCGACGTTGCCCGATCTCAATCTTGGCGACGGCTGCACGGTCGAGCTGAATCCCCAGCCGGGCAAGCCTGCCCGACAGTTCGTTCTGCGTCAGCCGTGGACTCTGCGCCTTACGCGCTTGCGCTATACGCCCGCCAGTAATGTTTTTTCGCGGGGGCTTCCTTTTCACATTGAGAGCGTACGCGTGCAATGCCAGAAAAATGTTCTAGAATAGAACACCGCAGCGAAGCTCGGATCGAACTCGCGATTCGACTCGGCTAGATAGATAGAACTGGGTGGCGCGAACGAGGGGGCAACCGATGAGTAACGGTGCTGTCGTACGTTACATCAGAAGAGAGATAAACCAAGTAAATAGGCGCTTGCGAGAAACAGATTCACCGCCCTCCAACGCCGACCTCGCACTCTGGGGCACCCTTGCCGTCGCGCAGCTTAACAGCAGCGCTGCATCAGGCGAGGGCTCCGCCACCGACATCGAGCTGGTATTGAGTGACCTGCTTGCTGACCTCATGCACTGGTGCGATCTTCGAAGCATCGCGCAAAGTCCCCAGCAACCAATTTCATTCGAATCCGCGCTTGAAAAGGCACGCGCCTACTATCGGGAGGAATGCGACGGTGAGTCGCTGCCGACTGTTACTTCTCGGGGGCGGAGGCCTCGACCCTAACGGCTCGAGGACGAACCTGGCCGGGTGCCCCATCCTTGCGCGTTCTTTGCGCAAGGGTGGGATTCCACGGACACCCAAATCTCGGTCATGCTCTAGCAGGAACGATCGCAGGCACGTACTGAATCAGCGTGCCACCGTTGCCGCCGTTGGGCTCCGCGTCTGGAGCGATCACCACCGCTGCCGCCACGCGGTCGCCCGGTTCCATGTTCAGGAGGCGGACGCCTTGGGCGTTGCGGCCGGATTCGCGGATCGTGGTCGAGTCCATGCGGATGATTTTGCCGTAGTGGCTGATCAGCATGACCTCGGAGGTTTCGTCGACCTGCGCGATGGCGACGACTTTTCCGACGCGCTCGGTCGTCTTCACGTTGATCACGCCCTTGCCGCCGCGGTTGGTGAGACGGTATTCGTCGGCGGGAGTGCGTTTGCCGTAGCCGTTCTCGGTGACCGAGAGGATCAACTTGCCTTTGACCGCGACGTCGATCGCTTCTGGTTCGCCTTCGCACTTTCTCTTTGGGAGGCGCCGGAGCGTCGGGTTTGGTGGTAGTCGCCATGCCAACTACGTAATCTTTCTCTTCCAGGTCGATACCCCAGACGCCAAAAGCTCCCCGCCCCATGGGGCGAACGTGGCTCTCGTCGAAGCGGACGGCCATGCCTTCGTGGCTGGCGAGGAAGACGATCTGATTGCCATCCGTGATGCGGGCGGCTACCAGTTCGTCGCCTTCTTCGATTCCGATCGCGTTGATGCCGTTCGAGCGTACGTGCATGAACTCGCGTACCTCAGACTTTTTCACGAGACCTTTGCGCGTGGCGAAGAAGACGTACTTATTCTCTTCTTCGAGGTTGCGAACCGCGACCATGGTCTTCACGGTTTCGCCGGGTTGCAGTCCGACGAGGTTGCCGATGTGCTTGCCCTTGCCGGCGGCGCTGACGTCAGGAATTTCGTAGACCTTGAGCCAGTAGACGCGGCCCTTGTTGGTGAAGATCAGGATGTAGGCGTGCGTCGAGGCGATGAAGAGGTGTTCGACAAAATCTTCGTCGCGCGTCTTCATGCCGGTGCGGCCCGTGCCTCCACGGCGCTGCATGCGGTAGGTGGAGATGGGCGTGCGCTTCATGTAGCCGGAGTGGCTGACGGTGACGGCCACCTGCTCGTCGGCGATGAGATCTTCGAGAACGATCTCCGCGGCTTCGTCTTCGATGCGCGTGCGGCGCTCGTCACCGTAGGCCTTCTTCACTTCTTCCAGCTCTTTGATGATGACTTTGCGCAGCTTGGTCTCGGAGCCGAGGATGGATTCGTATTCGGCGATGTTGTCGCGTACTTCCTTCAGCTCGTTGGAAATCTCGTCGATGGAGAGTTTCGTCAGGCGATGCAACTGCAGTTCGAGGATGGCATCGGCCTGGCGCGTGGTGAAGGGCTTTTCGGGATCGAGTTTGGGAGCGCGGCCCGTGGTGTTGATGTCGATCTTCTTGCCGCCGAAGTAGAGCACCAAATTCTCGCGGGCATCGGCGCGATTGGCGCTGCCGCGAATGATGGTGATGACGTTGTCGAGGTGATCGAGGGCGGTGAGGTAGCCTTCCAGGATGTGCTCGCGGTCTTTCGCCTTCTGCAGCAGGTAGGCGGTGCGCCGCCGGACGACGTCGACGCGATGCTCGATGAAGTACTTGATGGTCTGGATCAGGCCCATCTCGCGGGGCTGTCCGTTGACCACCGCGAGCAGGATCATGGAGAAGCTTTCCTGCATCTGGGTGTGCTTGAAGAGCTGGTTGAGAACGATCTGGGGTTCGGCGCCGCGCTTGAGTTCGACCACGATGCGCATGCCGTCGCGGTCGCTTTCATCGCGGATGTCGGAAATGTCTTCGATGTCTTTGTCGTTGACTAGCTGAGCGATGCGCTCGACGAGCCTTGCCTTATTCACCTGGTAAGGAATTTCTTTGATGATGATGGCCTGGCGGTCTTTGCTGACGTTCTCGATCTTTGCATCGGCGCGCATCATGAAACGGCCACGGCCAGTGCGGTAGGCTTCGAAGATCCCAGAGCGTCCGTGAATGATGCCGGCGGTCGGGAAGTCGGGGCCCTGCACGAATTTCAGAATCTCGGCGAGCTGCGCGTTGGGATTGTTCACCAGCGTGATGGTGGCGTCGACGATCTCGGTGAGATTGTGCGGCGGAATTTTTGTAGCCATGCCGACAGCGATTCCGTCGGAACCATTGATCAGAAGATTGGGAATGCGTGCGGGAAGAACGTCGGGCTCGACTTCGCTGCCATCGTAGTTGGGATGGAAGTCGACAGTTTCTTTGTCGAGATCTTCGAGGAGCGCGGTCGCAACCTGGAACAGCTTGGCCTCGGTATAACGATCGGCGGCGGGCGGGTCTCCGTCGACGGAGCCGAAGTTGCCCTGACCAAAGATCAGCGGGTAGCGCATGCTCCAGGTCTGTGCGAGGCGGACGAGAGCGTCGTACACGGCGAGGTTGCCGTGGGGATGGTATTTGCCCATAACTTCGCCGACGATGCGAGCGCATTTACGCGTCGCGCGATTAGGCTGCAACCCCATCTGCTGCATGGTGTAAAGAATGCGGCGATGAACGGGTTTGAGTCCGTCGCGAACGTCGGGCAGCGCGCGGCCGATGATCACCGACATGGAGTAGTCGAGATACGACCGCTTCATCTCCTCTTCAATGTTGACGGGTTGAATGTTCAACGCGCCGGGGCCGGTACCATCGCCACCGGGAGGAGGAGTGAGAGGAAGTTCAGGGTTTTGATCGTCAGCCATGGATAGCTCTTAGCCTCTAGCTGTTAGCTTTTAGCCAACAACTTTATTCCTTTACAAGCAGGCGCTTCGATGGTTCACAAAAGCATGTAACTGATTGCATTTGCAGGATGTTATGTGCCCTGGGAGCTACGTTTATTATACCACGGTTTTCGGGTGGAAATTGAGGGCGGATGTTGACATTGGTGAGGCTGGCGGCACTGTCAAGGTCAGGTGAGTCGGGGAAAATCATTTACCACAGAGGACGCTGAGGACACGGAGTTGGGCATCGTTTGGATTTGGGCTTAGTGTGCGGCGGCGTGAAGAGCTACGGGCGGACGATTACTTCGTTGGGGGATGAGGGGATCTGAAACTTTATTCCGCGTGATTCGTTGGACTTCGCGGTCTCTGACAGATTCAGTGAGGAGAGTTCGATTTTTCTAGTCCAGGATCCGGTGGTGTAATAGTCGGCGCGCGCGTAGAGGACGCCGTCGGCGATAGTGTATTCGGAGGCTTCTTCGCGGTGGCCGTCGCGAAAGATCAGAACCGCGGGCGGCAGCTCTGGGATTGTGGCGGGGCGGATCGAAGCGCTGGAGGGTTGCGGAAGCGACGAACCTTCTGGCGTTCGATCGATCATTTCTGCTCCGGAAATTTCAGGGCCGCTCACGCGGACGTAGCGATCGCCTCGCAGTTCGATCATGAGCGGCTGGGCAGGCGGCGCGAAACGCTCGGGCTCCGGTGTCCGTGCAGGGGGCGACTGCAAGATGATCATCGGCGGCTGGGAAGCCACGGGGTACCCGGTGCTGGAGAGATAGTCTGAATAAAACGGGTCGGAATAGGCGAGCGGGAAAAAGGACGCGCGCGGAAAGCCGCCTCGGCTGAATCGTCCGGCGAAGTGTGGAGAGGCTGCACCCATTCGCTGTGCGTTGACACATGGCGCACAGGCCGCTAGCAGTGCGATGAGCAGCAGACGGCGCATGGTCAGTTGGCCTGCGCGGATGGCGGAAGCTGAAAGACGACTCCGCGATCGTCATTTTGCTGGCGGGTGGCTTCGAGATCGAGGTCGGAGAGGGCGACTCTGCGCGGGTGTCCAGGCGTCAGGTCAAAGAGCGTTGCGCCGACGATGGCATAGTTTCCGACTTCCAGCTTGTGTCCGTCTTTGAAGACGAGAAGCGTTGGTGCTTGCGGAGGTTCGGGATCGGCAGGTGCGTCTTCCGCATCCTGAACGGCGTGAGGCCTGGGGACATCGTTCACCGGCGGGACGTAGGATGCGGCACCCGATCCGCGGCGGTCGAAGATCGTGGGGCCTCCCTGGTAGTTCGCGTCGGAGTCGTCGGCATTGGGATCTTGTTCGTCGGTTGCGCCGAGATCGACGGCGTAGGGAACAGGAACGGCGTAGACGACGGGAGGAACGGTGGAGTCGACGTGGTGACGATGATGATGTCCGTCGCTAACGTGAGGCACATTCGTGGAGAAGGTGGCGCTGTGGTTGGGGGCGTAGCCGCGAGGGCCGAGTGAAGTGACGCTTGGAGCAGTGCCGTTGACGGGGCGTCCGCCGAATCCGGGAGAAGTCACGGAGGCGGGAGCACCGTTGATTTGAGCTTGGCTGGCCGAGACAAGGAACAGCGGCAGCGCGAGCAGGCTGAGAAGTGCGAGCGAGGCTGGAATGGAATGTCGCACGGAAATATGATACTCCAACGAAGAAGTCATGGCGCACCTCGACGTAGAACGCTCGCAATTCATTCGATTGCAGGCGGAGGGCTGCGGATGCCCGTCCGGCGGGCGATGCGGGGCATGGACGAGCTGTACGTTATTGAAAATGCTAGGTTAGCGATGGATGGTGGGCGCGGACTATAATTCTGCTGATCGGGCTTGGCGAGGTTGGCATCAGCAGCTTGGGCTGAGATTTGGTTGCACTGCCTCAGTGGCTAAAGCCCTCGAAGAAAAGCAAAGAGCCTATCGCAGCGCTGATAGCGCTGCGCCACCCAAAATCGCGCCGCTCAAAATCGGAGATGCTGCGGCATTGAGACCGGGGACGCTGCTCCACCAAAGCCGGAGTTTTCCCCAAAACCGTTCAGTATGAAATCGACGATCCACACCGTTGTGATATGAAATCTGCGATCCGATTTGCGATGCTGGCGCTGGTGCTGGTGATTGTGGCGATGGTGTCGGCGCTGACGGCGATGCGGTTCGCGATTCACGGGCAAGAGGTCGCGGTGCCTCCGCTCGTTGGGCTGACACCGGCGGAAGCGGAGCGGGCGGCGGCGGGGCTCGGGTTGCAAGTCTCGATCGAGCGGCAGTATTACAGCCCGCAGATTCCGGAAGGAAGAATCATCTCGCAGTTGCCTTTGCCGGGAACGAAGGTGCGTCGAGGGTGGCAGGTGCGCCTGGCGCAGAGTTTGGGGAAGACGCGGGTGACAATTCCGGATGTCACGGGCGAGAGCGAGCACGCGGCGGAATTGAATATCCGGCGACGTGGGCTGGATGTGGCATCGGTGGCGGAGGTGCAGGAACCCGGGATTGCGGCGGATCAGGTGCTGGCGCAAAGTCCGACAGCGGAAGAGACGCAGGTGGCGGAGCCGAAGATTAGTTTTCTGGTGTCGGCGGAGGCGGATCCGCCGGCGTTTGTGATGCCGAGCTTTGTCGGACAGCCGCTGGGGAGTGCGAGCCGCAGCCTGCAGGATGCGGGGTTCAAACTGGGGAATGTGAATGTGGTGGCGCCGGCCACTGCGGATGCCGGGGATGCTGCCAGTGCCGCTGATTCGAGTGCAGCGTTGCCGTCTGCGACTCCGGCACAGGCTTCGCCAGCGAGCATTATTGTGTCGCAGGTACCGGTAGCGGGGCAGAAGGTGGTTGCGGGCACGGCTGTGAATTTCGACGTGCGGTAAACAACTGGCCACGGATTTGCACGGATCTCCACCGATAAACCCAGAATCTTTTCTAGACCTTTTCTAGCGCTGCGGCGAAGAAACCGTCGCAGGGATGGACGCCAGGGATGGTGCGGAGGTATGGGCCGCGCGTGAGTGATAGCGGATCGGGCCAGGTTAGCTCACCAGCTGTTTTCAGGCGGTCGAGTTCTGTGCTGCAATTGAGCAGGTGGAGGGAATTGTTTTCCGAGAGGGCTTGCTCGACGACATTTTCGTTTTCTTCTTTTTCCAGCGAACAAGTGGAGTAGATGAGGCGTCCGCCAGGTGCGACCTGGGCAAGGGCGGAGCGGAGGATCGCGAGCTGGCGCTGGGCTAACTCTGCGAGATCGTCAAGGGTGAGACGCCATTTGATTTCGGGATTGCGGGCGAGGGTACCGGTGCCAGAGCAGGGAACATCGGCGAGAACGCGGTCGAACTGTTGCAAGACCGGGAGATGCTGGGCGTCGGCGGTCACGATTTGGATTCGTGCAGACTCTGACGGATGGGCGTGCAACAGTTTTTGCAGCAGGCGAGCGCGGTGAGGATGAAGTTCTATGGCCGTGATTGCGGCTGTGGGGTTGTGATCTGCAATGGCCAGCGTCTTGCCGCCGGGAGCGGCGCAGCAGTCGAGGATGTGGGATCGCTCGCCGGGAAGAGCATGGCCGACGAGGGCCGCGACGAGCTGCGAAGCCTCGTCCTGGATGACAGTCTCGCCATTGCGGAATGCTTTCGCGTTCGTGATGTCTCCGGCTTCGACTCGGCGGGCGGAGGCGAGCAGGCTTCCGGGTGTGAGCGTGATTCCTTCCTGATTGAGCTGCTGCTCTGCCGCAGGAGTGCGGAGGCGGATCGAGGTGGCCGGCACGGATTGGTCGTGCTGGCAGATCTGGTGTGAGGCAGAGAGTCCGTATTCGCGGGCCCAGCGCTCGACCAGCCAGAGCGGGTGAGCAAGAACGCGGGCGATGGTTTCGGAAGAGGAAGCTTCCGTTTCGTTGAGGTCGTGCGTTCGCGGCGCAGAGGCGAGTTTTCTCAGAACCGCATTCACGAAGGGGGCGGCTGAACGCTTGCGAGCCCGCTTCACGAGTTCGACGCTTTCGTGAAGGGCGGCGCGCTGCGGGACGCGGTCGAGCCATTGGAATTGATAGAGAGCGAGGCGCAGGGCGATGAGAATTTCGAGATCGAGTTTGCGCAGCGGTTGGGAAGACGCAGTGGCGATGTCATCGTCCAGGCACGAACGCCAGCGGAGGACGCCCATGACTAGCTCTGTCGCTAGTGCGTGATCGGGGGTGGAGAGGCGCTCGTGAGCGCTCGAGTGCAGGAGGTCGGAGGCGTAGGAGGATTCGCATTCGACGCGGAGGAGAATGTCGAAGGCGGCGGCGCGGGCGGGAGAGACGGACATCGCGTTCCGATTGTAGGCGGGAAAGATAGAACTCACCACAGAGGACACGGAGTTCAAACATGGATCGTTGAACGTTCTTAGCGGGCACCAGTGGGAAGTGGTGAACCTCAGGGGCTAAAGCCCAATTATTTTCGTCAGCCCTATCGCGGCCCTGAAGGGCCACTCTTCCACGAATACACATGGGCGGCACGGGTGAAGCCGTGCCCTTCCACGAGCCCCCTCCAAGCAGCTTTCCACGAAGCATCTTTCACAAACGCTTTCGTCGAGCACTTTCGATGAGACCGCTCTCAGATCAGGGGACTCCAAGCTTTTCTCCGGGCTGGGGGCGATAGCCGTGGAGGAAGTCGCGGGCGGAAGTGCGCTTTTTGCCTTCCAGTTGAACTTCCAGCAGTTCGAGGGAGGTGTTGTGGGCGCAGCCTGCCAGCAGGCGATCGGCCGCGACTCGTAGTTCGGCTGGAGGCACGGCGTCGGTCACCGGGCGTGCTTTTGTGATTTGCAGAGTCTTGCCGCGGAAATTTGTGTAGGCGCCGGGCCAGGGTTGGAAGCCACGGATGCGGTTGAAGATCTCGACGGCGGGTCGGGAAAAATCGATCAGGCCGTCTTCTTTTTTCAGGATTGGGGCGAGGGTGGCATGCGCGTTGTCTTGCGGACGTGGGTGCATGGAATTTGTTTGGAGGCCGCGCAAGGTTTCAACCGTGAGATCAGCGCCGATCGAGGCCAAGTGCGGGGCGAGAGTCTCGGCAGTGTCATCGGGCGTGATGGCGAGTTCCCGCTGCTGCAGGATGTCGCCGGTGTCAAGGCCGGTGTCGATGCGCATGGTGGTGACGCCGGTGACAGTCTCGCCGTTTGCGATTGCCCACTGGATGGGCGCCGCGCCGCGATATTTTGGGAGGAGCGAGGCGTGCAGATTAATGTTGCCGAGCGGCGGGAGATCGAGCATCCACTGAGGAATGATGCGGCCGTAGCCGACGACGATGATGGCGTCAGGCTTGAGGGCGGTGAGTTGGGCGCGGAAATCGTCGTTGGTTTTGATGCGGTCGGGCTGGGTGATGCTGAGATTCAGTTTCAGCGCCGACTCTTTGACAGGCGATTGTACGAGTTCGAGGCCGCGTCCTTTGGGACGATCGGGCTGAGTGACGACGAGATGGACGCGGAAGCCGGCGTCGACCAGCTTTTCAAGCGTGGGGACGGCAAAGCGCGGCGTGCCGCAGAAAACGAGATCCAGGGACATATGTAGTTTCGTAATTGTGTAATCGAAATCCGATACGACCACGGGGGCTAAAGCCCCCAGAATCTGTCGATGCGCTTTACGCGGCCCTTAAAGGGCCGCTCTTCCACGGAGTGGTCGGCGTTCGGAAGTCGTCCTGCAGTAAGTGCCGAACATCGCCACGCCGTCGCGCCTGCGCGTATCGTCGGACGTGATTTATTTCGGAATCGGTCATTTCGGAATAGGTCGTTTCGGAACCGGTCATTTCGTGGTAAGTCGCTTCGAAATCTCAGCTCGAAAGCCGCCCTAAATTACAACTTAGATTTCCCGATTCCATTGTTTCTACCATTCTCCGGCTTTCATCATTTTGCGGATTTTGCGCTTCATCAGGTCGCGCTTGAGGGCGCTGATGTGGCTGATGTAGAGCTTGCCGTTCAGATGATCGGTTTCGTGGAGGAAGGCGCGGGCCAGCAATTCTTCCCCCGTTTTCTCGTAGACCTTGCCGTTCACATCCTGGGCGCGGATGGTGACTTTGTTGGGGCGCGTGACGTTTTCGCGAAAGTCGGGGATGCTGAGGCATCCTTCACTCTGCGTGTGGCGGCCTTCGGTATGAATGATTTCAGGATTGATGAGGACGAGTTTGCCGTTGGGATCTTCCTTGAAGGTCACGTCGATCACGGCGATACGGCGGCCGATGCCGATTTGCGGGGCGGCAAGACCGACGCCGTGGGCAGCGTACATCGACTCGAACATGTCTTCGGTCAGTCTCTTCAGTTCTTCATCGAAGACCGTCACGGTTTCAGAAGGCTTCTCGAGAACCGGGTTGCCGAATTTTACGATGGGATAGATCATCAGTGATTTAAGTCGTCAGTAATTTTTCAGTTGTTCGCAGTAGCCATTGAAGTTTCTCAGGGTCTCGATCATGGAGTCGCCGCCAAATTTTTCCAGAGCCGAGCGAGCGAGGGTGAGCGCCACCATTGCCTCAGCGGCCACGCCCGCAGCGGGAACGACACATACATCGGAGCGTTCATAAGCAGCCTTGACTGGCTCGCGCGTCGAAAAGTCGACTGACTGCAAGGGTCGACGCAGCGTAGAAATTGGTTTCAGATAGCCGCGAACGCGAATTTCCTGACCGTTGGAGACGCCGCCTTCTATACCGCCGGCGTTGTTGCGGGTGCGGGAGAAAGCGGTGTAGCCGGAACTGGCGGTATAGGCGATTTCATCGTGAACGGCGGAGCCTGGAGCGAACGCGGCTGCTACACCGGCGCCAATTTCCACGGCCTTGACCGCTTGCAGCGACATAACGGCGGCCGCGAGCATGGCATCGAGACGCTCGTCCCACTGGACGTAAGTGCCGAGTCCCGGGGGAACCTGGTGAGCCACGACTTCGAAGACTCCGCCAAGTGAATCTCCAGTCTTGAGAACCTTGTCGACTTCTTCCTTCATGCGCTGCTCAGCTTCGGGGTCGGCGCAGTTGAGGAGGACATCCTCGCGAGCGTGAAGGGCACGAATTTTTTCCCACGGGACTTGATCGGGAAGTGTGACGGCGCCAGTGGTGACGACGTGACTGAGAACTTCGATGTCGAGTTCGCGCAGAAAAAGTTTGGCAATCGCGCCCAGAGCAACACGGGCAGCAGATTCGCGAGCCGAGGCGCGCTCAAGCACATAGCGCGCTTCGGGGAAGTTGTATTTCAGGGCGCCGGCGAGATCGGCGTGACCAGGGCGGGGTGAGGCAACGCGCTTGTGCTTGGCGGGATCGCCTTCGCCGACGGGCAGAGATTCCTGCCAGTTCTTCCAGTCGCGGTTTTCGAGTTGGACGGAGATGGGCGAGCCGATCGTCATGCCTTGGCGCACGCCGGAGAGAATGTGGGCGGTGTCGCGCTCGATCTTCATGCGGCCGCCGCGGCCGTAGCCCTGTTGACGGCGCCATAGTTCCCGGTCGAGGAAGGTCTGATCGATTTTCAGTCCGGCGGGCATGCCGGAAAGGAAGGCGACCAGAGCCTCGCCGTGGGACTCACCCGCAGTGAAGTAACGGAGCATAAACGCTCGATTGTACCTGATTGTGGGGCAGGATCGAGGTTCGGAAGCGGCGATGAAGGTCCTCGTATCCTGAAGAAAATGAAGGGCACGCGCGATTTTCACAAGGAAAATCGGGCGTCAGAGGTTACAATGACCGTACATTTGTTTCCGTCTAGGTTCGAACCGAACCGCGCTGCATCGCAAATTTCTCTGGCCACTAAAAGGAGTTGCCCTGTGTGTCCCCCCGCACAGCTACAACGAGAAGATCTTTTGGGCGATAAAGAAATCCGTTGTCTTCTGGTGCATGATCACGTTTTGCTGCGCCAAGGTTTGCGCCGATTGCTGCAGGACGAGCCTGACATGGACGTAGTGGCGGAGGCGGGAGATGCCGCCGAAGCGCTGCGCCGGGCATTCGAGCATCGTCCTGAGATCGTGATCACCGATGCGCACGTCTTCCAGTGTACGGCTGATCAAGCCGAATGGCTGATCCTGCAAGAATCTCCCTCGAGCAAGGTGCTGTTTTTGACGGCACATGAAGGCGATGACCTGCTGCGCGAAGCGCGACCCGACACGTCCAGTTGCGTGGTACGGCACACCTCCGCGGAAGAACTGGTGGAGATGGTGAGACGGACTCACGGCACGCCCAGAAATGGGATGCGCGAGACGGTGGAGAGACGCCGGGCGGAATGGCCGTCAGAAGATCTGCTTCCGCGAAGGCGCGTGTTGACGTCGCGAGAGCGCGAAGTATTGAAATTGCTGGCCGAGGGCAGGACGGTGCGCTCCGCGGCGGATGTTCTTGGACTCAGCATGAAGACGGTGGATGCGCACAAGTTCAACCTGATGCGGAAGTTGGGGATCCACAATAAGGCGGAGCTGGTAATGTGGGCGATTCAGAAGAGAGTGGTGAAGCTGCCCGCGAGTTCTTAGAGCTGGGGAGTGGTGCCGTCCCTACGGGACTCATTGATTTCTAGCTGACCTTTCCCGGCACTCCCCGTGCCGGATTATCACGTTCCGCCGCTACGCGCCTGTGGTGTGGCGACCTGCGCAGCGCTCCCGAATTGCACAAAACCGCACGTCGTGAATTGGATTTTTATTCATGGACCGCGAGTGCGGCGAGTTCGGCGAGGCTTGCGACGGTGAGGTCGGGCTGGGCTTCGGCCGATTTTACGGCGCCGACGCCCGGGCGGGCTGAGGGACGGTTCACCCAAACGGTCGCGAGGCCAAGCGCCTGCGCGGGGATTACGTCGTGGTAAATGCTTTGGCCCACATGCAAGACGCGATGGGCGGGAGCATTGATACGGCTCAGCGCCAGTTCGAACAACTTCAGCGAAGGTTTGTAGGCTTGGGCTTGCTGTGCCGTGACGACCTCGTCGAATTCAACTTCCAGTTGGGGGCGGGTGAGGGCAAAAAGGTCGTCGTCGACGTTGGAGAGAATGGCGAGGCGAAAGCGCGGCTTGAGTTGGCGGAGAGCGGCGACTGTATCAGGCCAGGGCCTCCACATGCGGAGAGAGTTGGGGAGCGAGCGGACCTCTCTCGCAGTGGGAATGAATCGAAGTTCGGCACCAAACTGGCGGACTACGGATTCCAGAACCTCACGGTAGGAACGAAATGCGCCCTGCTCGGAACGCTGCTCAAAGTCTCCGTAAAGCTTGAGGAGCGTTGCGTCGTCGATCTCTTTGTTGTGAGCGGAGAGAATGCGACGCAGTGAGGGGACGATACCAGCTTCCCAGTTGATCAAGGTTCCGTAACAGTCGAAGGTGAGAATCTCGAAGCGCGTAAACTCGATCATGGTTCGGGCCGGTCCTGCCGGTTGAGTACTTTAACGCCGAGGATCGATGCCGGGCAAGGTGGGAGTTGGATCTGCAGCTTCGTCGAGTTCGATGTCGTGCGACGCGGCGGGATCCTCTGGCGGTGAGGATTTTTTTGGAGCCAGAAACTTCTCAGTGTTCAGGAGGGGGCGTCCGAGAGAAGAGTTGTAACTGGTCCAGGGAGTGTCGAGACCGGCTTCACGTTCGAACTGGGCTCGCATGGCTTCCATCTTGGAATCGAGGTCGTCGAGATAGTGGAGCATGAGCGCTTCGGGAAACATGGGCAGCTTCGGGGAGCCGAAGTCATACTGGCCGTGATGGCTGATGATGAGGTGCTCGATCATGGTTTTGAGCTCGTCGGGGAAACCGGGTTGCAGGGCAAGTTTGGCCTGCAACATTTCCAGTTCGATGATCATGTGGCCGAGGAGCTGGCCCTTCGTCGTGTAGGAGAACGAGCGGTTGTAGGTGAGCTCGTGAATCTTGCCAATGTCGTGCAGAAACGCTCCGGTGAGAAGGAGATCGCGGTTGATCTGCGGATAGTTCTGGCACATCAGATCGCAGGAGCGAAACAGCGAAACGACGTGATCGAGCAGGCCTCCGATGTAGGCGTGATGCAGGGTTTTGGCAGCGGGAGCGTTGCGGTAGGCGGCTGCGATTTCAGGATCGGCCATGAACGCCTGAACGAGTGACTTCAGATGCGGATTCTGGAAGGAAGAGATGAAGTTGGTGAGGGTCCGCCAGAGTTCGTCAACGTCCTTGGTGGTCTTGGGAAGGTAGTCGGCGAAATCGATTTCGGATTCGCCCAATTTGCGCAGCTTGTGAATCGTCAGCTGAAAGCGATTCTTATACTTGTTGATCAGGCCTTTGATCTTGAGGAAGTCATCCTGCTCGAAGGCGGCGAGGACTTCCTCGACGTTGTCCCACATTTTGGCTTCGAGCTGGCCGCTGCGGTCCCCGAGCGTGAGAGCCAGGTACGGCTCGCCAGTTTTCTTGGGCTTGATCTGCTTCCCGACGACGACGAAGCACGAGGTGATGACTTTGTTTTCGTGGCGCACGCAATCGCCGATGTAGAAATCTTTCATCGTTGTCGGAAGATGGCTGTCTGAGTATAAAGCACGGCGTCACGAGCCGGGATCAGAGGAACCCCAATTTCTTCTTCTTCTTGCCAAGCTTCTTGGCATCGGCTTCTTTGGCGGCGGCGGTTTCGACGGGCTGGGTCTGGTTGGGGCTCATTCCAGTATCGATGTAGCCATCCGCATATTTGATGTAGGCGTCTTCGCGCAGCTTGGTGAGATAGGCGCGCAGGGCGGGTTGCAGTTTCTCGTAGTAGAGCGCGTCCTGAATATGTGGAAGGGCATCTTTCAGAGGAGGGATACCGGCCTGCTGGTGTTCAACGACCTTCAGGATCACGTATCCCTGCTTGGTCTGGATGACGTCGGTGACTTCGCCGGCCTTTAAGGCAAATGTTTTGTCTTCGATTGGTTTGGCAAGCTTGCCGCGCTCAAAGGTGCCGAGGCTTCCGCCATCGGCGGCAGAGGGGCCGTCTGAAGACTTCTTGGCGATGTCCTCGAAGCTGGCGCCGTCGCGGATCTGCTTGAGAAGATCGTTGGCCTTAGCCTCCGCGGCGCTCAGGGCCGCGGCCTCTGCGGCCTTCTGAGCTGCGTCATCGGTGGGCGGAGTGCTCGCCGTCGCGGCGGAGTCTGTGGCGGCGGGAGCCGCAGCAGGAGGCGCCGCCGCGCCAGGTGCTGGCGCAGCTGCAGCGGTCTTCGGTGCGACCAGAATCTCACTCAGACGAATGTACTCCGGCTGTTCCATCTCGGCCTTGTGGTCGTCGTAGAACTTCTGGACCTCTTCTTTGCTGACGGAAAGATGGCTGCTGACTTCTTCGCCAATCACTTTCTGAGTGATGATCTGGTTGCGTTTGTTCTGCTTGAAATCTTCCCAGGAGATGCCCTGCTTGACGGCTTCCTTCTCAAGATCCTCCAAGGAATCGAGCTTCATATCCTTGCGCATCTTGTCGAGGTCTTTGATCAGCTCGGTATCGCCGGTGATGCCGAGGTCTTTGCCTTTGTCGAGGAGGAGTTGCTGGTCGACGAGATCGCGGAGAATGTCTTTTTCACGCTCGGCGTAGAGCTTGTCGGGATCTTTGGAATTCTGTTGCTTCACTTCGTCCCGAAGCTGGTCCTTGCTGCGCTCGAACTCCGACTTGGTGATGATCTGATTGTTCACACGAGTGATGATCTCTTCGACGGTTTGGCCGGAGGGCTGAACGGGGGCAGGGGCGGCAGGAGCCTTTTGAGCGGGCTGTGCGGCGGTTTGACCGGTCGTTTGTCCGGCCGCCAGGGCCGCCAGACACGCAGAGGCAATCAGGAACAGGCAAAGTCTTTTCATAGGATGTATGGGGCCGCCACGCTTCCTGGGCTTGCGGGCAAAAGAGTGGGTTCAGGCCGATAGGGTATTTTACTCCTTCGGAGCGAATTCGGTGGTCCGGCCCTCTGATTGGACGCGGCGGCAGGTGGGGAAGTTGGCCAGACGGAATCAGGCATTTCGTATTAAGGCGAGGGCGGTGCGGTCGTCGCACAAAGGGCCTTCGCCGGCGAAGTCGCCCACGGTCTTCAAGATAGAGGCGCAGAGCTCGTGGGCGCTGCTGGCGGGGGCAGACTGGAAAAGCTGTTGGATGGCCCCCAGACCGAATTCCTCGCCGCGCTTTTCGTGGTGGCCCTCGCATTCGATCACTCCGCGAGAGACGAGCAACAGAGCCGCACATTTTTCCACGGCCACAGTGGGAGCGTCGGAAGTGGCGTGGGAAAAGAGTCCGAGGGGCAGGCCTCCGGAGGTGAGTTCGGTGATTCCTTTGGCATCGCGGAGAAGGCCGGGCGTATGTCCGGCGTTGGTGTAGCAGAGGGTTCCGAACTTCTCGTGGTAGCAGGCGATGAAGGCGGGGCAAGAGCGAACGCCGCTGGAAGTCTCGATAATCGCGCGATTGATCCGAAGGCTAAGTTCAGTCATGGCCTCGGATTCGTTGATGTCGGGGCGCGAGAAGAGCTCAGCACCAAAGTTGCGGAAGATCTCCTGAGCTGTGGTCAGGATGCCGCGGTTATCCTCGCGGCGCCCGGCCACGTCGAGCAGGCCAAACAGAACGCGCTCGGGGCTGACGCGGACGGAGTCGTAGAAATCTCCGGCAACGCGTTTTCCCACAAAGACGGCTGCGATGTCAGCGCCCTCGATCTTGGGAAACACGGTCGGGACGGGCTCGACGGGCGGTGCGACATCAGGGACGCGGGAGTGAAAGAGAGAACGCATGGAGAGCAGGCCCCAAGCGAAACTAGCACAGGAACGGGGTCTGGGCAAACGGTCCGGAGCCGCAGTAGAGTTGGGGTGCGGATTCACTTATCGGTGAGTTGGCCCTTTAGTAGCTCTTCCAGATACTTCGCCATTAGGGACACGTCGAGCTTGCCGTCATCCCAAGCACGGTCAGCAGCCTCCAATGCGTCATAATAGGGGCGGCGGTTTTCGCGTATGCGTTCTGGCACGATCTTCCTGCCGGGGAGCAATTTGCCATGCTTCATGCAAATCAAGTAATAGCAGGCAGCCCTAGCCTGCTTAATTCACCAAGGTGAGATTTGCTTGCGAGAGAGGTGAGCAAGGCAGGGATGACGGGCGGAGCGCCTAGCTGTTCTCCCATTGCCCTCGACGAATGGATGAATCCAATTCATTCTCCACAAGGCATAAGCAGGGAGCCACGTCGGATGGTCGACAATTGACCAATTCTCGTGAATGAGGGAAAAGAACCGATCCATCAAATTAGGCACATCCTCGAAATGTGGCGGCGTGTGTTTCCCGACGTAGATCGGTTCCTCTCCATATCGTCCGCCGAATTGAGCTATGTTGGCGACGGCGGCGTAGTTCATCGCCCATAACGTATATTTGTCGAAGGCTTCAATCCCCTTCTCCAACCCGATCTCGACGCAATTTGCCAGCAGATCATACTGTCGCAAGAGATTCTGTTCTTGGATTCTCGTGTATAGCGCGGGATTGTCTTTTTCGCGAACCGACATGAGGAAAGGAAGCGGCCCGCATGGCGGGCCTCGACGGAATTCTACGGCAAGAGGCGTATGTGCTCAGATGCCTGCCGCACACTATCTTTGGTAATGTTCTTCGCGTTAGCAGGGGCATTGCCAAATGCAAAGCTGATCCTCTGCTCGCGCAAATCGCCTTCTGTTAGCGGAGTTTGGCGCGCTGCCTCCAGCGCCTTCAACAGTTCTGGGTCAGCCGTGATTTCCCCAAAGAATTGCTTTCTATCTGCCATGATCACCCACCACCTTGCTTCGCCGTTTGTTCGGACCCGAACACAGATAATAGCCCTTCGCTTCTCACTGTCAATAGTTTACTGATGCACGGGTGTGAATTAAAGAGGGCTTTGCACAGAAAGGCACTCCCTGTGCCTAATTCTTGTGCAGGCACGTTAGTTTATGTCCAGGGGCCTTTGGCTCCGATCCCTGAAAAGACTATCCTTCATGGGTCCAAGAATCGACTCTTGGCGCTGTGGAGGTGTATGCAATGGCTGACAGCCCTGAATCTAAACTCCCGAACTACTTGGCATTTGCCGTATTCGCCATTACGGCGGGTTGGCTCATTCTCAATTGGTTCGAGCGGTTTCACCATCCTCCCGTCGGAACTTACATCGGAATTTTTGCATTCGTGGCGGGCATCGTGACTATATGGCCCCCACAGAATCGTTGGGCTAAAGCAGCATGGGTTCTAGTCTTTGGTGCATTCCTTGCTTTAGAACTATCGACCTTATACCAGCAGCGCGCGGAAGATAGCGATACCGAACAAGCCAACACAAAAGCAGAAGACGACAGATTCGCGGGGCTTCTCAATACAGAGCATGAGAGTTTCGGCAAAGTATTAGAGCAGAATCAAAAGCAATTCGATGCGACGATGAAAAAGTCTAACAAGATTGTGGAGTTGAACCGAGCCACGATTGCAGGAGTACAGGAAAGCATTAATACGGTCACCGGCGGAGATTCGTTTGCTGGCTTACAGCCGGTCGCGACGGGTAACAATTACCACCTCGTATTTACGCTGGTTCCCGGTGGCAAATATCCTCTGCACGCTCTGACCGTTCGCGGTTTTGCTCGCAATACGTATCCCGCAACGGCTGAGCACGTTACTGCAGATATGCAGCGGGGCGAACAAACGGTGACGATTGGTGATCTGCCCGCCCCGATAGCGGATAAGGAATTTTCAGTTGCTCCTGACACAAATGCAATCGATTGCCATGCGATGTTCGTCGCAACTAATGGGTACTGGAATCAAATGATCCAACTCAGGCTGGTAAACGGGACATGGAAGAGGGCAATCAAAATAGTTCGTGGCAGCGCGAATGGCCCCGCAGGTAAAGTCTTAGTTGAACACGGCGACGACGGCTATCCGAAAGAACCCGACGGCTCAATTAAGTGGTTTATGACGCTTCAGTAGGCCAGAATACAGGGTCAATGCGGTTTATGTGCAGGAGCGGCTTAATGTGCAAAGCCATTAAAGAGGTGCGACCGTCCGTCCGTTCTGGTCGGATATACGAACTATTCGCCGTACCGGTCTGCGAGATATCGGGCCAAGTCAGACTCAAACTGACCATAGTCGGAGTGGATGGTGGCACGGAGGGCGGCCTCGGTCGAATTGCCCTGGCTGATGCGCTCGAGGATGCGTTGAATGTCGCTCATGCCGTAGGAGTCATTGATATAGGTCACAGCAGCCAGGGACTCGGCATAGGCCACATAGGCTTCAGCGCCGGAGAATCGATTAAAGCTTCCCTCCAGCGCATTGAGCGGGATATTCCGCTGAGCTTTGAAGAGCTGGGAGAGCTGGCGGCCTTCGCCACCGAGACTCCGGGGCTCGACGAACTGGGCAATCCCTTCGTGAAGCCAGGGAGGGCAGCGGCCGCCGGACAGCTTTGCAATAAAGGAGTGCGCGAGTTCGTGCTTCAGGACGTGGGCAAGTTCCGACGTCATGGAGCTCAATCCGCTGATCGGGATACGGAGCTTGCCGTCATTCAGCCCACCCGACCAGCTGGGGGCGCGAGTGACATCGAAGAAGGCTTGTTCGGTATAGAGGGTGACGACGATATTGTCGCGAGGTGGATTGCCAAGATCGCGAACCAGGTCGTCGTAGTCGGATTCAAGCGCCGCCAGGATCTGGGTGCGGAGCGACTCTGACGTTTCTTTACCCTCGTAGTGGAGGACGAAATGACTGCTCTCCCCTTGAGAGAAGTCGGATTCGGCTGTTTGCTCGCGCTGGGCTTTGGCTAAGAACTGCTGGACGGCCGCGTCGGGACGCAATGCGAGAGAGCGCTTCCAGGAGGCGACGGCCTCCTTGGTGTGGTCGGAGGCGAACTGGGCATAGCCCAGCATGGTGAAGGCGTCGGGCGAATCGGGTGCAGCGCGCGCGGCGCGCTCGGCATAGGGCAGGGCCATGGCGGCGTTTCCGGTGCGGACCAGCAACGCAGCGTAATAAACAAGGATGGTGGAATTGTCAGGCTGGAAGCGGAGTGCACTTTCGAAGTACTGGCGCGACTGGGCGATGTTTCCGTGTTCGAATTCAAACTTTCCCGCGATGAAATCGGCCGTCGCGCTCAACTCGGCGTTGCCCTTGCCTTCCAGGCCAGCGAGAACGTCGGAGTTGACCTTCCCGTCTTTGATGATGCGAGAGACGAGATCGCCTTCGTTGGCAAGACTGTCGGCCGGAGTGAAAGCGGGAAGGCCGGCCGCCTTCAGCGCTGAATCTGTGTGAGCAGGCATGCCTCCGGCATCGATGTGATCCACGGAGGACTTTTGGATTGCGTAAGAATCGTCGCCGATATCGTACTCGTAGCGATTTCCGTTCTCGCGGACGTGATCGGCTAAGATGGTGCGGCCATTTTTGAGGTGGATCGTGTCGGCCCGCGCAGCAGTGAGGGCTGAAACGAACGCTATAAAGAGGATGGTGACACGCAGCCGCATTCAGGCGCATTCTAGCAATTGGGGAGAGCCGAACTACGTGACGAAGGTACTACTCAACAAGCAGGCCTTGCGGGTCGCGGCGGCGATCTGGATGTCGGTGACGGCGCTGTGCGCCGCGGGAGCTGAGAACCCTTCCAGCCGACCAGCGGAGGCGCTTTACCTGGAACTGGGGCAGGTGGGGCTGGATCCGGCGCGGGTGTATCAGGTGAGGGGAGCGTCGCTGGATCGGGCGGCTGTGCACATTACGTTGGAGGACGGCACGATCGGGTTCACGCAAGACGTCTTGGGACGGATCACGGGAGCGTTCTTCGAGGGCGACGGTGAAGTGCTGCTGACGCCTCCGAATAACGTCGAACGCCGATCCATGAGCCTGTTTACGGGAATGGCAATCCTGGAAGAACACTTTGCCACCGCCTATTTTCGTTTTAATGACGATGCGGCTACGGAGTTGCGACCCGACCTGCGCGCGACGGACAAGAAGCAGGAATTCGTGGACACCTGGGGGGCGACGGCAAAAAACCTGGCCACCGCGGACGCTATGAGGCTGCTGATGACTTTCAGCCGGATGCTGCCGGTAAGAGGTAGGACGAGTTCGTCGGAGGCCGCCGAGGTCGAACCGCCTAACGTTGAAGATCACTTTCTGCACGCGCGGTTGCAAGGGACGAAGCTGGGTGTGTTTGATGTCGTCGTCGATTCGACGGTATCGGAGCAGGTGCAGGTCGGCCAGGCCAGAATGGCGGAACACGAGGAGCTTTATTACGACGTCTGGGCATCATTTTCAATGACCAATCCGGAGACGGGGCCGACGAAGCGCGACGGGACGAAGCCTTCCCAAGACAGAAAGGAGCATGACAGCCAGGTTTCGGGACGCCGCTACACCGTCACGACGGAGGTGCAGCCGCCAAAGCGCATTCACGCGAACGCCCGCGTGCAATTCGAAGTAAGGATGGCTGGCGCGCGTACGTTATTGTTTGAGCTCTCCAGATTCCTGCAAGTGGAGAGCGTCAAGCTCGATGGCCAGCCGGTGGAGTTCATTCACAACCCGGCGGTGGAAGGGACGCAGCTTTCACGCCGGGGCAACGATCTGGTGGCAGTGATACTTCCCGAGCCAACATGGGTCGGGCAGAAAATCGATCTTGAATTCGTTTATGGCGGAGAAGTTCTGGCGGAGGCGGGCAACGGATTGCTGTATGTAGGGGCGCGAGGCACCTGGTATCCGAACCGCGGGTTGACGATGGCGGACTTCGACCTGGAGTTTGAATATCCGCAAGGCTGGACTCTGGTCGCGACTGGCAAACCGACGCCGGTTGCCGCTGCGTTACCAGACAATGGGGAGCAGATGGCCCGTTTTGTATCGGAGCGGCCGATTCCTTTGGCGGGATTTAACTTGGGCAAGTACAAAGAAACCACGGCGAAAGCTGGGGACGTGCTCGTGGAGGTGTACGCCACGAAAGGGGTAGAGCGAGATTTCCCGACGGCGCGAGCGCAAGTGATCGAGCCGGACCCTGCCGATCCGGTTTCCCGGACACCGCACGTAATCGCACCGAACCGCCCATCCCCGGTGCAGAACGAGCAGATGGTAGCAGAGTCTGCGGCCCGTGCGATTCAGTATTACGCTGAGCGGTTTGGGCCGTATCCCTACAGTCGACTGGCTTTGACGCAGATGCCGGGACGGGATAGCCAGGGTTGGCCCGGACTCGTGTTTCTTTCTTCCTATGCATTTCTTGATGAACAAGAGCGCGAACAGCTGCAGTACGAACCGTTCCGGATACTTCTTCAGCAATCGATTCCGGCGCACGAGACGGCGCATCAATGGTGGGGAGATCTCATCAGCTGGAGCAGCTATCGCGATCAGTGGTTTTCCGAGGGGCTGGCGAATTATTGCGCACTCATGATGTTGCAGGAGAGAGATCCCGCAGGCTTTCGAGTGGTGATGGAGAAGTACCGGCAGGATTTGATCACAAAGAATAAGGATGGGATGTCTCCCATGGAGGCGGGGCCCGTCACGCTGGGAATGCGCCTGCTGTCGTCGCGGTTTCCCGAAGGATACGAAGCGATTCTGTACGGGCGCGGGACGTGGCTGTTTCACATGCTGCGAACGATGATGAAAGACGCCGCGATGCAAGGAGGTGGGCGTGCGCCGTCCAGCATGGACGAGCCGTTTGTGCGCGCTTTGAGGAAAGTGCGGGAGCGATACGAAGGCAAATCGATCAGCACTAAAGAACTGATCGACGTATTCGCAGAGGAGCTTCCGCCGTCGCTACGCTATGAAGGCAAGCAATCATTGGACTGGTTCCTGGAAGGGTGGATCAACGGCACGTCGCTACCAAGGCTGGAACTCAAGGCGGTGAAATTTACTCTGAAGGGTTCGGGTTCAGTCGTGAGTGGAACGATCCTGCAGAAGGACGCTCCAGACGATCTGGTGACCTCAGTCCCTGTTTATGCAGTGATGGCGGGGAAACGGACGGTGCTGCTGGGGCGCGTGTTCGCCGACGGAGAGGAGACTTCGTTCCATCTGTCGGCTCCAGCCGGAGCACGAAGGATCGTACTCGATCCCAATGAGACGATCCTGACGGGTGCGAAATAAGGATTCTGTGGAAGGTCTGGCGACAGAGCTACGATGCCGAATTGGGTCCCCGTTCTTGAAGGTATTCCCGAAACGGGCGAAGAGAATCCTTGCCGAGATACTTCGACCCGCAACCTCCTCCCTTAAGTGTTGCATTTTCTGCGCGCATTCTTCTAACGCACCTCCGGCTGTTGTGGCAGCCCATCTGCTTATCGAAAGTGCGGATAGAAATGGTGCGTCGGAGGGGAATGCATGTACGCGCAAATGACAAAGACGCTGGAAGCAATCGAATGGCCTGGGACGGAGGAGAACGCGTCGTCAGGGGCAGCGACGATTCTGTACGTGGAAGACGAAGCGTTCGTGCGAGAAGTCACTTGCGAAGTGCTGCGATCCGCGGGATATAGGGTGCTCAGCGCAAAGAATGCGGCGGAAGCGACGCGAATGTACGAGAAGACAGGTTGCGACGTGGAACTGTTGCTCAGCGACGTGGTTCTGCCGGGTGAGAGCGGGCTCGTATTAGCGGGGAAACTGAGGCGAGCAAATCCTCAGCTCAAGATATTGCTGGTGACCGGATACCCAGAGCAAATGGGAGTGCAGGACGCGATGCACGCGGAGTGTTTAGCGAAGCCATTTTCGAGTGAAGTGTTACTCGAACGGGTGCGGGGATTGTTGGATCGGGTGGAATTGCCGATTCCGGCTGAACCACTGCTCACGCACGCCTGCGGTGCCGTGTAGCCTGCAGGATCTGCGCAGGAATCTGCGCCAGGGGAACGACACGAGTGAGGATGCCCAGCTCGGCACAGGCTCGTGGCATGCCGTAGACCGTGCAGGTTGCTTCATTTTGGCCGATCGTGAGGCCGCCCCGGCGATGGATGGCATTCATCCCGGCTGCGCCGTCGGAACCCATTCCCGTCATGATCACTCCGAGGGTGCGGTTTCCAAAGGCGTCAGCCACAGAGGTCATCAATACATCAATCGAAGGAATGTGGAGATACTCTTCCGGATGTGGGTCAAGGAAGATGATTGCGCGCGATTCGGACTGCCGCTCCACACGCATGTGTACTCCAGCTGGGGCAATGTAGACGATGCCTGGCCGGATGCATTCTCCATGGCTTGCCTCGAGCACGGTGACGGAGCATAGCGTGTTGAGCCGTTGGGCGAAGGGCCGTGTAAAACCGGGGGGCATGTGCTGGACGATCAGGATAGGAACCGGAAGATCCCGCGGCAGGAGAGGCAAGATTTCCTGCAAGGCTCTGGGGCCCCCGGTTGAGGTCCCCAGGGCAACGATGGCTGGTACCGAAGGAAAGACGGCGTTGCAGTTTTCTGCGCGGGCTCGCCGGGGCGGCTTTCTGGGCAATGCGTCCTGTACGCGCGAGGACCGCGATTGCGCAGCCGCGCGAATCTTGGCGATAAGGTCCGGCCGTATATGAAGGATGTCGAGCGAGGTCGACGAGAGTCTCTTGGGTACGTAGTCGAAGGCCCCCGCAGCGAGGGCATTGAAGGTTTTTTCCGCATCCTTCTCAGTGGTGGCGCTCACCATGAGGACGGGGCGCGGGCACTGAGTCATGATGCGGCGCAAAGTCTGCAGCCCGTCGAGCCCGGGCATTTCGACATCGAGCGTGACGACATCGGGATCGAGGGTGGGAATCTTGGCGAGCGCATCGGCTCCGCTGCAGGCGGTAGCGGCAACTTCGAAGCCGGACTCGGAAGCGATCATTTGAGAGAGAGCGGTGCGCATGAAGGCGCTATCGTCGACAATGAGGACGCGAACCGGCCGGCGAGTTGCGGCGTTCTGGGTCATTTCCGGTAGATCGTCCGGACGAGCGCGTGCACCTCATCCATGTAGGAATCCATTTCAAACGTGAGACGGGCCCAGTCAAGATCCTTAAGCCCTTGGCACTGCTGCGAGAGAACGGAAAAGCCAGTTTGGTCGAACAGGTTCACCTGGCGGTTCTCGATGTAGCCGTAATTCAGTCCGCTCATCCTGCAAAGCAAGTCGCTGAGTTCGACTAACGCTACGAGTCCAGCATGATCGTGGGATTCCTGGGGATTGTGGTGCAGTGAGACGACCTCGCGGAGGTCAGGAGCAAGCTCCCACTTATCGGACAGCAAGCGGCCGCTCTCGCAGTGCGTGAAACCCAGGACGGACTGCTCCGCTTCGTGGAGAGGGATGCCCTGGGCCCGAGCGAACTCGAAGGCCTCACTGAATTCCTTTGGCAAGACCCACAGATTGACGATGATTCCGAGATCGTGCAGCAGCCCGGCGAGGTACGCCTTGCTGGGATCAGGATAAGAAATCTTGCGGGCGAAATGGCGGCACACGAGCGCGCAGCCCAGGGAGTGCTCCCAGAAGACGACGGGGTCGATGCCGCCGCCCTCCTTGGGCATCATATTCAGGACACCGCACGACATCGCGATGTCGCTGACCCGGTGGAATCCGAGCCCGACGATGGCGCCGCGGAGCGAGTCTATTTTCTGCCACCTCCCGAACAGCGGGCTATTGGCCATTTGGAGACACTGTGCGGCCAACGACTTGTCCTGCGAGATCATGTCGGTGACTTTCTGCACGTCGAGCTGCTCGATAGGCTGTTCGAGGTAGCGAAGCAGGGGCGCGAGAACGGCCGGGATGGTGGGGATATGTTGAAGTCCTTCCATCCGACTGAGCAAGGTTGATCTGGTCGTTGCCGGATCCATGTGTGCCTACTTTCCCGCCTGAGCGCGTTCGCCCTTGATGTACGCGGTGGCGCCGGGTAAATGGACGAGCCGAAAATCGTCGGAAACTCCGTAGAGCGATTCGGAATGGCCCAGAAAGAGATATCCGTGGGGCAAAAGATTGTTGTAGTAATGCTGGATCACGCGTCGCTTGGACACGAGATCAAAATAAATAAGGACGTTGCAGCAAAAGATGACGTCGAAACCCTTCATGAAGGTCATGCGTCCGTCGTCGGAAAGATTGAGACGGCTGAAGGTGATGCTGTTGCGGACTGCGGGCTGCACCTGCAGCTGCTCGCCAGCCGGGATGAAATATTTCTGGCGGTAATACGGAGTGAGATTGCGCGTGCTGTAAGTGCCATAGATGGCGTTCTTTGCATGGGCGAGAGAGCGCTCGTTGAGGTCGGTGGCGAGGATCTCGATGGTCCAGTCCTTGAGTCGGCCGTGAGCTTCTTCGAGCAGGAGCATGCTCAAGGTGTAGGGTTCTTCGCCGGTCGAACAACCGGCGCTCCAGATGCGCATCCGGCGCAGGGGCAGCATAGATTTGGCCTCTAGGAGTTTGGGAATGACGACTTGGCGCAAGGCATCGAGTTGGGGCTGATTGCGGAAGAAGCAGGTTTCGCCAATCGTGATCTCGTTGAGCAACGCCACCAGTTCGGCCTGGCGCATGGGCTTGATGGTAAGGCACTCGAAATACTCGCGCAGCGTTGGTGTCTTCAGCTCTTTCATGCGCCGCCCACAGCGGTCGAATAGCAGGCGCAGTTTGTTATCAGGATGGAATATGCCGGCGACCTGATATACGAGGTCGCGGATGCGGACCAGTTCAGGGTCGGGTGGCCCGTCAAGGGCGAACGCAGATTGGACTGCAGCGGTTGTCATGCCGAAGCCTTTCGGATTGCGTCTGTGGAGGGGCGGTGCGCTTTGCGCAAAATGTGCTCGCAGTGAAACGAATCTTCGTCCAGTTCCGGTTACGCGACTCATATTTCATCGGCGAGCAAACGATGCGACTTTAGGGGATTGAAGGCGAGGGCTTGGAAGGTCGAGCCTCAGCGAGCACGTTTTCACTGATTGCGTGTTCCGTGAGGATCACCACGTCGACTCGACGATTCTGGGCTCGGCCCTGAACGGTGTCGTTGCCGGCGATCGGGTGATATTCAGCGTATCCGGCGGCCGAGAGGCGCTGGGGAGGAAAACCGTAGCGCACGATAAGAAGGCGCACCAACTCCGTGGAACGCGCGGTCGAGAGTTCCCAGTTAGACGCCATTTGTGGGGTGTGAATCGGGATGTTGTCGGTGTGGCCTTCAATCCGCAGGACGCAGGTGCGAATGGCGAGGATCGACGCGATGCGATCGAGTGCGGGAAGAGCGGAAGGCTTCAACGCGGCGGACCCGCTGTCAAAGAAACCGAACTCGCGCAAGCTGATGACGAGCCCGTAGGCCTCGCGATGCAACGCGACGGTATGCTGGGCGATTTCATGGCGCAAAGCCTGCTGCAATTCGGTTTGCAAGGTGGTCAGGTTAGCCTCCTGGGAAGCGGAAGTGAGCGTGTTTTCAGGAGGGGAGGCGATACGGCCCAGTTCGGTGTTGTGCTTCGCGTTTTCGATGACTTGCACGGTGCTGAACGGCATGGGCTCGTTGCTATCGAGTGGGATGCGGGTTTCGGAGTCGGGAAAAACTCCAAGCTCTTGAAACGCTACCTGGATGGCCATAGCCAGCCGTCCGACTTTGCGGTGGTCGACCTGAGCAGAGGCGTAGTTGATGTAGACGTCGACCACGTTCGTGGTCGTATCAAACGTAAGATTCCAGACATGCTCAATAATCATGGATCGCGTTACCCTGCGACCGGCATTGAGCATGAGATATTCCAGGAGCGAGAATTCTTTGCCCGTCAGCTCGATCCTGCGTCCGGCGCGTTCGACCAGCCGTTGCACGCGGTCGAGTCTAAGGTCAGCGGCTACCAGGACAGACTCCGAGGGCAAATGGCTGCGGCGCACCAGCGCCCGAATGCGCGCGGAAAGCTCGCTGAACGAAAATGGCTTCGCGAGGTAGTCGTCTGCGCCGGTATCCAGGCACTGAACTCGATCTTCCACCCGAGTCCGCTGGGTCAGCACCAGTACAGGCAGGCTTGGCTTTTTCGAACGCAAGTGTCGCAGCACGCTCACACCGTCCAGCTTTGGCAGGTTCAGGTCAAGGATCACAACGTCGTACTCTATCTCCGTCGCTGCAGTCCGGGCCTGTTCGCCATCCGGCAAAACGTCGACGGAATAATGTTCGCTTTCGAGACCCTGGCGAACAAATCGGGCTAAAGCTTCATCATCTTCTGCGATAAGAATTCGCATAAAAGTGAACCGTCCTTAATCCAACAGGCCAGTCTAGTTAGAAAGCGCTCAGTTGCAGCCAAAACCGAGCCCACACGAAGGGCTATAGGTGCAAGAATGGTGTTGATTTTCAAAGCGGGAGATTTGGGCAAGATTGTGCGCGAACGGTTTCATTCCGGCACGAACCTTGGCGGCCAATTCCTTGGCGACCATTTCCCAGCGATAATCCCGAAGGGATTTTCCCGGCCGGAGTGGGTCCTTGCGGGTGTGGAGCAAAACAACGCTGAAGTCACTGCTGGTCCCGGGCGGCATTCTGCTCTTCAGCGTCGCGGTGCTCGTGTATTCCGGCTGGCTGACGCTGGCTCTGCCCTCCCTCAGCTTTCTTTACTATTGCTCCCTGATCGGAGGAATGCTGCTGGCGTGGAGATTTCATTCCAGCCGCATCTTTTTCGCATTAGTAGTGCTGTTTCTGGCGCAGGAGGCGATTGCAGCATTTGGAGGGGGGCATGTCTCCCTTGGAACGCCCGGATGGATGGCGGTTCAAGGGGCGGCGGTACTGGTGCCGCTGGATTTCGTTCTCATCGCCCTGATGCATGAGCGCGGCTTCACGATCTCTGCTGTCGCTCCCGTCGGCATCTTCTTGTTCGTGCAGTCTGTGATCGTAGCTGTATTGTGTCGTGCGGCTGAAGATATGCCGGCGTCCGTGGCGCGTGGACATCACGTCGCCGTCGCCCCCTCATTGCCCGGTTATGCGCTCCTCGTGTTTGCTGCCGCGATTGTATTTCTGCTGGCAAGATTTCTAATCACCCGCAAGCCCGTCGACAGTGCGCTACTCTGGTCGCTCTCCGCTTTCTTCTTGTGCCTGCGCTTCGCCGGCGGCGCGCGCCTGTCCACCGTGTACTCTGCGACTGCAGCCAGCATTCTCGCCACTTCGATCATCGAGAATTCGTATCTTCTTGCCTATCATGATGAACTGACGACGCTTCCATCGCGCCGTGCTTTCAACGATGCACTGCTCCGGCTGCAGTATCCGTACTCAATCGCAGTCGTCGATATTGATCACTTCAAGCGATTCAACGACACTTATGGGCACGATACGGGGGACCAGGTGCTACGCCTGGTGGCGGCCGGTTTGTCGCGCGTAACCGGCGGAGGACACGCATACCGCTGCGGCGGGGAAGAATTCAACATCCTCTTCCCTGGAAAAGGAACATCCGAAGTGGTGGATCATCTGGAGCAGTTGCGTGCGGCGATCGAGTCCTCTGAGTTTCGCCTGCGGGGCGGTGATCGTCGCCAATTGGCCAGGGGCCCGGATCGCCGTAACGAGCGAACGCGCGGCCGCGAGCGCAAAGGCCATGCGATTCGGGAACTCGCTAAGGAGAAATCTCCGGCACCTCTTTCCGTGACGGTCAGCATTGGTCTCGCTACCGCCGAGGAAGCGCAGTCGGATCCCGATCTTGTTCTGCAGGCGGCCGATAAGGCGCTCTATCGCGCCAAAGAGAATGGGCGGAACCGAGTCGAGGTGGCGGCGTCGCATCGTCGTAAGAGTCGGGTCAAAACGGCTGGAATTGCCTGAGGCTTGACCCATAGCGAAGAAGCTCAAGAATGAATGAGCGATGCTTGTGCGACTTATTGTGAACGTGCGGTCCGGACCGTCAACCGTAGGACGGGTGTAAGACGGTCCGGCTCCGAACGTTTTCGCAAGCACCGCAAGCCGTGCGGTCAGCCAGCGGTCGAAGGCGGGATTGGGCGCTTCCGGCCAGTGCCCCCGCAGGCGGGACATTGCAAGCGGATAAAAGCGACGCCTTCGGACTTACCGTTCAAGTCCACCGGCTTCGCAACATATCCACTACCGCCGCAACTCGGGCAGTCGTCCGGAGCCACTCCTCTCCCCCCTCATGGTTGAAGGCATTGTCCACGATGCGGGCGCCAAATTTTCTGCAGAATGTTTTGCGTTACGAATTACGAACAAGATTTTGCGAGGCGGGAATGGCCACATTTTTCGCGGGCGGGTTGTAGAGCGGATGAAGGGAAAAGCTCACGACGACCGCTTTTGACGTGGGTGTATTGCTCCTCAACGCGACACTGCCGATCGGCACCAGCACATTCGCCTCGGGGAAATATGTCGCGACGCAGCGCCGGGGAATCTCGTAAGGTACTAGAACGAAGCGCGGGGCGCGCCGCAGTTCCTGTCTACCATCGTTCCGAAAGTGGCTGGTGATGTCCAAGAGCTCGCCCTCCTTCCATCCGTTTTCCTGCATGTCGTCGGGATTCATCAGAACAACCCGGCGGCCATGAAAGATGCCGCGATAGCGATCGTCGAGGCCGTAGATGGTCGTGTTGTATTGATCGTGGCTGCGGAGCGTGGTCATCAGGAACTGCCCCGGCCCAAGAGCAATTGGATCGACGGCCGAGACTACAAAGTTGGCTTTCCCTGTCTTCGTCCTGTAATCGTCGTCGCGCGCCGCGTTTGGCAAGTAGAAACCGCCCTTACGGCGAACCCGGTCGTTCATGTCTTTGCAACCTGGAACAACACGTGCGATGAGTTCTCGAATGTGGTCGTAGTCCTCGACAAGTTGCAACCAGTCGACAGTTGTCTTTTTTCCCAGCGTGGCCCCGGCTAGGCGCGCCACGATCTCCGGTTCACTCAAAAGCTGATCGGATGGCGGTTCCAGACTCCCCCGTGACGTATGCACAACGCCCATCGAATTTTCCACAGTGACGAACTGATCTTGATTCACCCGCGAGTCGCGATCTGTGCGGCCGAGGCAGGGCAGGATCAGCGCCTGTTTTCCCGTGATCAAATGTGCCCGGTTGAGCTTGGTCGAGACGTGTACGGTCAGCGTGCAGCATGAAAGCGCTTCGGCGGTGAACGCAGTGTCGGGAGTCGCCGAAAGGAAATTACCTCCCATCGCGAAAAACACTTTCGCCTCACCTTGGTGCATGGCCTTGATCGAGTCCACCACGTCCCAGCCGGGCTTGCGAGGCGGCTCGAATCCGAACACATCCCTGAGCTTATCGAGGAAACTCTCGGGCATCCGCTCCCATATCCCCATGGTGCGGTCACCCTGTACGTTCGA
This sequence comes from uncultured Acidobacteriaceae bacterium, assembly GCA_963706645.1. GTDB lineage: Bacteria > Acidobacteriota > Terriglobia > Terriglobales > Acidobacteriaceae > Sulfotelmatobacter. The sequence continues at coordinate 15,804 of CAVPNR010000024.1, read as the reverse complement.
GTGTCCCCGGACTGGACAGACTCCGGCGCCCGGCCGGCCGATGTGGCCGCCAAGGAGCATGAGGTTCACAATTTCTTGAATTGTAGCGACCGCCTGCCGTTGTTGCGTCAGACCCATTGCCCAGCAAGCGATCATGGACTTCGATCCCATCACGACTTCTGCAATCTCGCGAATTTGACGCCGCGAGATGCCACTCTGTTCGATGATTTCGCTCCACAGAGTTGCGGCAATTGCGGCTCGAAACTCCGCGAAGCCGCTTGTCTTCTCCTCAATAAATGCCTGCTTGAGGATCTTGCCCGGCTGCCGCCCTTCTTCCTCAAGAATCTCTTTGCACAAACCCTTGAAGAAGGCGAGATCCCCGCTCAAACGCACTGGAACGAAATGCTTGGCGATCTTCGTTCCCCGGCCGAAGAGATGCAGGACTTCTTTCGGATGCTTGAAGCGAGTCAGCCCCACTTCGGCTAGGGGATTGACGCTTATGATCGTCGCCCCGCGGCGGGCCGCCCGCTGCAGAGTGGCCAGCATCCGGGGATGGTTGGTGCCGGGATTTTGCCCAATAATAAGGATAGTGTCCGCCAGCTCGAAATCATTGAGGGTGACGGTTCCCTTGCCGACGCCGATGACTTCCTTCAGGGCCAGTCCAGACGATTCGTGACAAAGGTTCGAGCAATCCGGCAGATTGTTGGTGCCGAACTGGCGCACAAACAGCTGATATAGAAACGCGGCTTCATTGCTCGTGCGGCCAGACGTATAGAAGATCGCCTGATCAGGACTGCGTAATGCGTTCAACTCGTCCGCGATCATGGCGAATGCATCGTCCCACGAAATCGGTTCGTAATGCTCCCTGCTGGCGTGCAAGACCATGGGATGAGTCAGCCGTCCCTGATGGCCCAGCCAGTAGTCCGACTCCTGCGCCAGCTCAGAAACACTCCGCAAACGGAAAAATTCAGGCGTGCAGCGCTTCGCCGTCGCCTCCTCTGCGATCGCCTTGACCCCGTTCTCACAATATTCGTTGAGCGAGCGATCTACGTCGGGATCGGGCCAGGCGCAACCCGGACAGTCGATTCCGTCAAACTGATTGAGACGGGAGAGCGTGGCGATTCCGCGGACCAGCCCGGCCTCTTTCAGAGTGATCTCGGCGGTTTTGAAAACCGACGTGAGCCCGGCGGCAACGCGAGCAGGTGCACCTATTTGAATGCCAACAGTCTCAATCGGCGACTCAGGATTCGGCCCTTCTGCGCCCAGGACACGGTCGCGCGTGCCCGCGTCGGTCGCGTCGTTGACTCCGAACTTGGCTTCTGGCAAAATCTCCCCCACGCCCGGCGACTAGTTTACGACAGACTCCGTGGCGCGACACCGTTACCGACGTTTGCCGCAAAGCCACCGAGTCGCCCAGAACTAAACAGAATCTGGTTTTCGCCTCCGGAGATCGAAATACCCGACTCTGTCGTGAGTCGTACTGACGTGCTTCAATCTCTTATCTTGAAAGGAGCGCATCATGATTCTGGGGATGACTACATCGACATTCACACTTCTCCATGTGTTGATCAGCCTAGCCGGCATTGGATCTGGGTTTATTGTCGTTTATGGACTGCTGACTGGGAAACGGCTCGACGGATGGACAGCGATCTTTCTAACAACCACGGTCCTAACGAGCCTGACCGGATTTCTCTTTCCGGTGGAGCACCTCCTACCATCCCATGTCGTCGGCGCGATCTCTTTGGTCGTGCTGGCGATCGCGATCCTCGCGCGTTACGCTCTACGCTTGAGCCGTGCATGGCGATGGATCTACGTCGTGTGCGCGGTGTTGGCTCTTTACTTAAATTCGTTTGTCGCAGTGGTTCAGTCATTCCTGAAGATACCGGCGCTGAAGGCTTTGGCTCCGACGCAGAAAGAGCCGCCATTCCTGGTCGCACAATTGATTGTCATGGTGATCTTTATCGTGATTGGCATTCTGGGAGTGAAGAAATTCCACGTCGCGCAGGTCGCCGCTGTCTGATCCGTAGGAATCCGTATTCGGTCGACTAACGCGCGAGCGTCATGAGAGCTCTCCTGACGGACATCGCATATAGCGAAAGCGCCGGAAGCTGCCTGTCCAAGACGTGGTAAACTGTAAATCCGCACGCCGGAGAGGTGGCAGAGTGGCCGAATGCGGCGGTTTGCTAAACCGTTGTACGGGCTAACACCTGTACCGAGGGTTCGAATCCCTCCCTCTCCGCCATTCAGTCGCGACAGCAGAGAATATCTGTGGTTTTTCCCTCGAAATACGCGGAACATGCCCGTATTCGCGACAATTCTAAACAAGATCGGACTGGAGAGAACGGACTGCTCACCCCAGCCATGCGTCCTTTTGAGCCTTTCTCTCTGAAGGACTATGAGCAGTCCGACTTTCAAGATCTGATCGGGCGAGCGCGTAGCGAGCACAAACCGACCCGTTGACAAAAGGAATAGAGTAGGAGATTTTCATAACGGTTCAGAACCCACACACTGACGACAACAGGCGGGCTAACAGGCATTCGAGGAAACACTAACGAGTTTCGCCAGCGCCTCCCAGTGCCTGGGATGTGGTCGGTAGCCTTGGCGAATCCTGCTTGCGTACCATCGGGATACACCTATGCGCGATCGAATGACAGATGTCTCAACCTCCAATAGCCGTGGCCCGGTGTCATCCATAATTCGCACCGGGGGTCCCAATGAAACACATGTCCCAAGTAGTCCAGCAGAGTCAAAGTAAAGGTCAAGGTGTTCTTACTTTGCGCCGAGATGGAGCGCGCCCGTTCGTGAGAGTGAGGTGATGAACCATCGCTTATCAGCTCACACGAGAGTAGCTGTTCTGAAACGTGCAGGCGTTCAGCGAACTGAAGCCGTCGTCTGGTGAGCCAACTGTTTTCGTTCCGCCTCGGCATTCTTGGCTTCCGTGCTGGCTTCGAGCATCAAGTCTCGCGCGCCAAAACCGACGCCGATCTTCTTTAGGAAGTCATAGGGCGGAGTGCCCCCGGCAAAGATCCATACAAAATCGTTCGGAACCTCTTGCTTGCCGCCGTTGACCTCGAGGATGACCGATTCCGCTTTGAACTCGACCGGATTCGAATTAAACAGCACCTTCAATGCCCGGGAGCGCATGAAGTCTTCGATACGGTTCGCGTTGCGCTCTTTGATGCGGCTGAAACGCTCGCTCCGGTAAGCAAGCGTGACTTGGTTGCCAGTCTGGCAGGCCAGCCCCATCGCAGCTTCCACCGCGCTGTCACCGCCGCCGACGACCAGTATCTTCTTATTGATGTAATGGTCCGCCTCGATGAGGCGGTACATCACCTTGGGCAACTCTTCACCTTTAACACCGAGCTTGCGCGGTTCGCCCGCCTTGCCCAAGGCCAGAATGACGGCGCGCGAACGATATTGATTGGTTCCAGTCGAAACCGTGAATATCCCGTCTTCGCCGCGCTTGACGTCTTCCACCTTCTCGCCTGTGGAAACGTTGAAGTCGGCCCGGTTCAGAATCATGTCCCAGAAGGCAAGCAGGTTTTCTTTGGAAAGCTGCAGCTTCTTGAACTTGCCATACATGGGAAATTCCACGGGACTCGTCATCACCAACTTCTGCCGGGGATACTTCGCAACCGTGCCGCCAATTTCGTCGCGTTCGATTGTAAGGTAGTTAAGCTTGTTTTCAATCGCACGTAACGAAGCGCTGATGCCGGCCGGCCCCGCTCCGATCACTAAAAGATCGTGGACGCCGGGAACTGGCTGCGCCGCCCCGTTCGCTTGGAGACGGGCCGCAATCGTATCTACGCAGTCGCGGCCCTGGTTCACTGCGTTCTTTATCAGCGCCAGGCCGCCCAACTCCCCGACGATGAACAGATTCGGCACGGTAGTTTCATATTCCGGCGTCAGATGCGGCATATCCGCAGCCATGCTGGGACTGGCCATCACCATGGTGATCGCACCCACCGGGCATGCATCCGCACACAGGCCGTGCCCGATGCACTTGTGTCCGTTGACGATCACGGCCTTGCCGCCGATCATCGCCAGCACATCGCCTTCGGGACAAACGCTAGTGCAGGTTCCGCAGCCGATACAGTAATTCGTAGCGATGTGGGGATGTTGCGCTTTGGGGCCTTCGGAGAAGAGCTTCCCTTTCTCAGCCGCTTCGCGGGCGCGGGCCTCTTTCTTTTTGAGGCCCTTGAGATAGAACATGAGAAAGACGAAGCAAATGACGCCGCCAATCCCGTATGTAATGAGCGTGTCCATGACGGCTCCCTAGAAGTACCCCAGAAAAAATTGCAATCCGATGTGGATCATCGCGAGCACAGCAAAGGCATAGCTGAACGGCTTGTGCACCACGTGCCACAGATGGAAGACTTTCTGCGAGCGTGAGAGAAAAAGTACTCTCTTCGAAAGGGCGGCTTCTTCCGCCGCGGCACGAATTGCTTTTTCGAGTTCAGGATTCTGCGTAGGAAGGAATCCCGCTAGCGTCTTGCACGATTCTCCAAAGCTCAACGCATGGCGCCGCAGGCGAGCCACGCGAAACACGCGAAACACGTCGAGGATCATCATGTAGACGAGCGCCACAACGATAGGTAGCCGGGAAACGCGGTTCGCGTCCGGCATGCGCAATAAGGCGCGCAGGTCCGCTTCCGGCAGCACGTGTTGCGCTGCCAGTTGTTGCGCCAGGCTCTCCTGCAACTCCTGAAGCTCTTTCATCGATAACTCTGCCGTGGTTACCTTGCGCGGAATCTGCGCGTACAGGTAACGGCCAACCACTCCACTGGTCGAGACCGCGAACATGATCCAGAACGCCATCCCGGCGATGCCCTTGAATTTCAGGGTCGAGTGAAATGCGACGATGAATGGTGCGGTCAATCCCATCAGCACGTGGATGTCGAGCCAGTGCCGCGTGCTGCCCTTCGAGCCGAGCCACGCCCAATGCTTGCGGATGGGGTACAGGAAAATTCCCGCGAACAGCGCGACACCCGCGAATCCAAGGTAGAGACCGATCGGCCCACTTGGCCGCAACAAGTGATGCTTAGGCGAAAACGGGCGATCGACAGACGATAGTTTGTAGTAGTCGAAACCATAAAAGAAGATGGCAAGGTTCGACGCAATAGCCATGGCGTAGAGAGCATAGAGGCGCACACGGTGGCCTCTCTCGGCGTCAGGCAAGGTCTTCGCCCCGGTGGCGATGCGGGCAGTTGCTGCGGCGTTCGCGCTCATTTCTTGGTCACCTGCTCCTCGGTGCTAACCGTGAATTTCTTGTATGCCGTGAACTGGTGCAAGTTACGCCAGTGCTGTCGCGGGGTCTCGACCTCGACGCGAGCCGAGCTGGGAAACCAGTACACGACCTTCGAATCAGAGAATGGCACCGGAGCGAAATCGATTTCCGAGTTCAGTGCCTTCAGGCCGACATCCTGCAGGGAGTCTGCGATTCCTGCTTGAATCTTGGTGATCGAGCCACTCTGCGGATCGATCCATGCCGTTCCAGTGAGTTCCAGCGGATATTCTCTGCCACGCAGGGCGAGAGCAGCGGGGGATTTCATGCCAGGAATATGCTCGAAGCTGACCTTCGCCAGCGTGCGCCCACCAACGACTTCCTCTCCGGCCAGCGTGAACTTGAACGCTTCGGCGTAGTACGGGTGAAACACCAGGAACAGCGTGGCGAAGCCGTTGCTGAGCAGCATCGAGGTGTTCTTGCGGTCGCGCTTCGCATCGCGCATGGCAATTCGCGACTCGGAGAGATTTAACTCGCCTCCGGCGTTGGTCAGAATAACCAGGTAGTCGTACGTCGAGTCTTCTTTCAATTCGACCTTGTCATCCTTCCCTAACTTTTCCTGTCGCACCTGCTCCGTACACTTCACATCGGAAAATTGGTCGAGGAACAAGGATGTCTGATTGGCGGTGCGAGTGAGCAAATCATTCAGTCGCTCCGCCTCCGGCGATGCCGACGTGGTAGCCGCAAATCCAAGGTACGTGAGAAACAACACTCCCAGAGCCAGGAGCACGGCTGCGTGTCCGCAGCGCCTAATATTTTTCGTTTTGTCCATCATTCCCCCTTCCTCTTCGAATCGAAGCGGTAGCCGACGGAGAACATGAACTGGTCGTAGCTTAGGTCCCCACGGTTCGTGGTGAAACTGCTCTGCAGGTAGTAGTGCGGCCCGAGTGTGGTCTCGACCGTACCAGTCACGAAGCGGCCACGATTGCTGGTGGTCAGAGTGGAAACAAAGTTCTGTTGTCCCAGCAAGACCTCCAGGCGCAGGCGATCGCTCATTTGGCGCGAGAGCGATACCGATTCGTACGAACCATTGCCGAAGGAACTGTTGAAGCGGGCGTAGTGAGCATCGGCTCGCACTCTCACCCAAGGCAGGCGCGCAAACGTAATGCCGTACATTTCATTCAACGAACTCTTGGCGTCGCCAGTGCCGCTGCTTCGACCGAGATTTGTCGATAGCCAAATCTGCTTCCAGACCTCGACCCGGCCGCCCGCACTGAACCCCTGGAAAAGATATTTGTCGAGTAATCCGGTGCCGACCAGCGTCGGATCGAAGGTTGGGATATCGCGAAAATAGTTGTAGTTAAAATCCAACTCGACCCGAGACAGCGGATTCACCCGCAGCGTGAAGAAGTTCCGGCCCAGCCCGACGCCGGGAGAAGGTGTGACGGAATTTCCCTGGGGATCATCCACCTGAGCCGACTCATAGATCGCGATGTCGCGCTTGTATGAGAGCGAATCTTCGAAAAAAACAAACGGCCGGTCGATAGCCCAGTTCACCATGCTGAGTCCCGCGCCGCTGGTGCTGCTGTAATGAAATCCGTTGTATTCGCCACCTTCGAAGTTGATGAAGGCGCCGCTAATGATGCGGTTGGGGCTGTAGTCCCACGACGAGGGATCAGGAGTGGAACCGCCGAAGATTCCCAGCGTCGTTCCCTTGGAGAGCCGCTTCCCAAAATAGCCCCCATCGATCGTGTCGAGGCTGGGCGCCCATGGCAGATAGAGGCGTCCGAATCCCGCCACTAGCGTCGAGTTGGGATTGTCGTAGGTCATGTTCAGGTGATAGGTACGGTTGATTAGGTCCTGCAGGGTTTGCTGAGCGGCAACCGATTCCTTGGTCAGGCGTCCGCGCCAGTAGCCGCTGAGATTCCAGTAAGTGCCGCCGATTCGCGTAATGTCACCGCGGAAGACCACCCCTACGTCGGAGCTGGTGAGACTGCTCGTGCCGTGGCTGATGGTTTCGATGGCGTCGAACCCGATGCGTCCGCGTGCCCGGTTCACCGAGGGCAACGGAGGCCGAGGAACTTCTTCGCGGGCTTCTTCGTCGAGTGTGTCGCCTTCTGTGAACGAGATGACTGCGGGATACTGCCGCGTGGCGCTCAGCGCGCGCTGTTGCACCAGAGCTTCCGCATCACCGTTCGAGAGGTACGCTAGGTCGCCCGCCTTGACGGGGCGTTTCTGGGAATGAATGTCGGTGACCGCCGAGGTCTCAGCGACACCGCTGACCTCGAGTTCCGCAACGACGCGGGGATCGGCGGCGTTCGCGCTGTCGCCCTGTGTGGCCGGCAGGTTCGTGTCCTCAACCTCGAGCTTCATCCCTTCCTTCAGTCCTTGGGCGCGTCCGCCTTCGAGGTAGGCAACACCTTCGGCCACGTATTTCACCTTGAAGACGGTGCGAAAACTGGGGTCATCGGACCGGGCAATCACGGTGGATGTTTCTGGGGAAGGACTGGGCGAGATTGCGGGAGCGCTGGCAGCCAACGCAGCGGGCTCTTCGTTCTTCGCGGTCACGGGGACAGCAACTGGCTCGACTGGGGCAGCAACATCGGGGGTAGGGGTTGCAGCTGAAGCCGAGGAAGAGCTGGGCGCAACAGGGGGCGGCACTGCCGTCGCAACCGGCTTCTGCTCGAAAGACGTCTGTGCGGCACCGCTTGTCTCCATGCCTGCTGCGCTTGCCGTTGAGCCAGACGCAGGTTGGCTCTGCGATTGAGGTGCTGTCAAGGGTGTAGTAGGAACTGCTGCAACTGAGGAATTATTGGAAGCTGGCTCGAATGCGGGACCCGCAGTCGAGGCTGGCGGGAAAGGCGTCGGGAAGTCCGCTGTAGTTTGTTCCGGGAGTGGTACCGCTGTATCGTGCCGCCGGCGGAACACTCCAATCAAATTGCCCGACGTGGCCGCTACCGGAGCGCCTTGTGTCGCTTTGCGTGCGCGTTCAACGGCGCTGATCGTAACGACGATCTTGTTCCCTTCCGTCGTTACCGTGTAGGGATGGGTCTGATCGAGATCGAGCACTACGCGCGTTACGAGAGGGCTCGTGCTGTGCTGCCCTGCGCGTACGCGTAGCACTCCATTCACATGAACGGGAACCGTTTTTACCGCGTCGTTGGACCGGGTATCGGGAAGGTCGAGCAGAATACGGTCGGGATTCGAGGCTGTATCAAACGAAGGCTGCACCGGGCCGCTGAGTATAACTTCAACACGCAGATCCGCTCCCTGGCGAGCCGTGGTCACGCTCTGCAGCGTCGCTGGTCCCGCTGCATTCTGCGCCGTGGCACAAGCCAGCAAGAGCATCCACGTCCCGAGCTGTTTCTGCACTGCCATCATTCCCTGCTGACACTCGCTGGCGCTTCACCTGCCGCCTGAAATCTATGGTTGCCGCCATTCGCACTTGATTGAGCGCGTCATCCGCCAACTCGTTTAGCCCCCGCCTTGTCCGTTCCGATGACACTGGTAACAATTAATGCTGTTGTAGACATACCCAGTGACGTGGTCATGCTGGAAATTGTTCGCGTTGTTTCCGCCATGACAACCGGTGCATTGGAAGACGGAATAGTCGTTCGAGTTGGTATGGCACGTCGAGCACACGTTGTTCGCATTCCCATGGCTGGTCGGGAACGGCGAGTACTGCGTGTGGTTGAAGGTGGCGCCCGTCCAGGCCGTCGTGTTGTGACAGTTCTGGCAGGTGGTCGGGAAGAACTGCTGTTGCGCTGCGTGCCCCGGATTCGTCGTGTTGTTGTAATCGGTCTGGTGGCAGCCAATACAGGTGATAGGCAGAGTTGTGTAATTACCGTTGACGTGGCAATCGGTACACACCCGTGGCGGCACTGTATGCGAACCCGTCAGCGGGAACGTCGTCGTGTTGTGGTTAAAGGTGGAGTCCGTCCACACTGTCGTGTCGTGGCACAGCTCGCACGTGGTCGGGAAGCCAGCCGACGCGTGTGCCGGATTCGTGGTACCAGAATAATCCTTCTGATGGCACGAGTAACACAATGTGCTGTTCAGGGCATAGTTGTTGTTAACGTGGCAGTCGGTACACTGCCGAGGTGGCACCGTGTGCGCGCCCGTCAGCTGAAAACCAGTGGTGGTGTGGTTAAAGGTGGCATCGGTCCAGAGCACGCTGTCGTGGCAGGTCTCACATGTCGTCGGGAATCCCGCCGCAATATGGTTCACCGGAGTGGTCGCGTTGTTGTAGTCGGTCTGATGGCACGACACGCACGCCGTGCTCGTCAGGTTGTAGTTATTGTTGACGTGACAATCCGTACACTGCCGCGGCGGCACGGTGTGGGCACCCGTCAGCACAAAGCCAGTGCTGTTGTGGTTGAAAGTTGCATTCAACCAGGTCGACGTGCTGTGGCACTGGTCACAAGTCTGGGGGAAGTTTCCCGTGACGTGATTCGGATTCGTCGTTCCCTGGTAGTCCTTTAAGTGGCACGTGACGCAAGCTGTGCTATTCAGCGTGTAGTTGTTGTTAACGTGGCAATCGGTACACTGGCGCGGCGGAACGGTATGCAGGCCCGTGAGCGTAAAGCCAGTAGTGGAGTGATCAAACTTGCCATCGGTCCACAACACCGTGTCATGGCACTGTTCGCACGTCGTCGGAAAGCCCGCATGCGGCACCGGCGTCGTCGCATTGTTGTAGTCGGTCTGGTGGCAACTGACGCAAGCCGTGGTGGTGATGTTGTAGTTGTTGTTGACATGACAATCCGAACACTGGCGCGGCGGAACGGTGTGGGCGCCGGTCAGCGGGAATCCCGACTTCGAGTGATCGAACGTCGCCGGTTGCCAGGCCGAGGTATTGTGGCAAGTCTCGCAAGTCTGCGCAAAGCCGCCGGCCACGTGGTTCGGATTCGTCGCGTTGTTGAAATCCTTCAAGTGACACGAGACGCAAGTGGTGCTGGTCAGGTTGTAGTTGTTGTTAACGTGGCAGTCGGTACACTGCCGGGGCGGCACCGTGTGCGCGCCGGTCAACGCGAAGTTCACCATCGAGTGATCGAAGGTCGCCGGGGTCCACGCAACCGTCGTATGGCACTGCTGGCAGGTCGAGGGGAAGTTTGCCGAGACGTGATTGGGGTTCGTAGTGCCCTGGAAGTCCTTCAGGTGACAGCTAATGCAGGTGGTGCTGGTCAGGTTGTAGTTGTTGTTGGTATGGCAATCGGCACATTGTCGGGGCGGCACGGCATGCCCGCCAGTCAGGGGAAATCCCACTGAAGAGTGATCGAACCTTGCATTGAGCCAGTTGTCGGTGGAGTGGCAACTGTCACACGTGGTGGAAAACTTGGCACTCGCGTGGTTGGGATTGGACGTCCCTGTGAAATCAGCCGCGTGACAGGAATAGCATTGCGTCGACATCGTCACGTATTTGCTATTGGCCATGCCCTTGTGGCAAGAGTCGCAGTCGACTGCCGCGTGCGCTCCGGTCAGCGGGAAGCGGTTGTTATGCTCCTGGATCTGCTGGATTGAAACCTGCCAGCCACGCACCGTGTGGCACTGCTCGCAATTCGCTCCCAATTGCCGCTTGTGAATGTCCGCATGGCAGTCTTGGCATCGTTGTCCGACGTTGGAAAACACGGGCTTGACGTGGCATTGAATGCACGTCAGGGATTGATGCATGCCGCGCAGCGGGTATCGCGTCTGATTGTGATCGAACTCAGGAACCGCCCGGACCGGCTTCCATCCGGCCGCCGTATGGCAGTTTTGGCAAGGCACGTTCAAATTTCCGTGCGGACTGTGTGTACCTCCGGAGGCCTGCGCCGGCGCGCTTCCCGAAAGTGCGGGAAACGACAACAGCAGTACTGCAATTAGATTGAGTACGCCCCCCCACGCCGACATGACTCGCCCCTTGCTTTACCCCGCGCTGCATCAGAAAAGAACTGGTATGAAGATTTACGACGAGTGATGCAATTTTCTGTCCACATAGAGTAGCGATTTGGATCCCCTCTAGAAACGTTACTGAAGGCCCGGTCTGGCGCGCGATTGGTTCATTGATCGGATTCCCAACAAGGTCGGTATTACCTAAGAGTGAATGGTAAGTTCTTCGCGTTGCCTCGTATTTTTTGCTTTGAGTGATTTTTATTTCATTAGAAATAGCTGATGAGAATGTGAGCGATCCTCGTCAGCACTGGAAGGTTGTCCAACCTCCGCTGCCAGAAGGGCATGTTGCATTTCGCAACAATTGAACCCGCATTTCACAGATTCGAATTCCGCGGCTACTTTGATCGGAGCACAGGATTCGTAGGCCCGTGGCAGGCGGCACAGTCCTTCGGCGTGGGCTTGTAGAAGAGTACGGTCTTGGTGGCGATCACCTTCGTCACCTTGTGGCATTCCTCGCAGCGCACGTTCTGGTGGGCACCGCGCAAGGGGAATGTCGTCCGCTTCTCGTGATCGAAGAGCGACGGCTTCCACTTCATGCTGGTGTGGCATTCAGCGCACCTCGTGATGTCGTCTTTGGCAAACTGCTTTCCGTGAATGTCTTGGTGGCAGTCCTCGCACTGAGTGGGCGCAGCCTTGAAGTCCACGTTTAAGAGTTTGGTTTCAAGGTTGGGCGCCTTATGGCAATCGATGCACGCAGTCGCGCGATGCGCCCCGAGCAACGCAAATTTTGTCTTCGAGTGGTCGAAGCCCGACAGTTCCTTCCACGATTTGGTGGTGTGGCAAGCCTCGCAGCCAACCGTCGAACCGTCGGCTCGAGCCTGCTGCATGCGCTCCTTGAACTGTCCCTTATGCGGATCTGCGTGGCAACTCGTGCAATTCAGATTCTTCCAGTGATAAATGACCGCCGGCTTTGGCTGGAACTCCGCTGATTCCTTGTGACAGTCGGCGCACGGCACAGCAACGTGCCCGCCCGTCAGCACAAAATGCGTCTGCTTGTGTTTCGCCAAACTGAACGTGGACGGCTTGTAACCCTCAAGATTGTGGCAGCGGTCGCAAGCGTTGAAGTAAGGAGCGTCGGCAAATTGCGCAGCGTGCTTGTCAGTGTGACAGTCGATACAGCGCTCGAACTTGACCTTGAATAGAGTGTCCTTCCCTTTTGGGATATGGCACTGCGCACACTCCAGGCGCGCATGCCCACCCTGCAATGGATATGCGCTCGAGGCGTGCTCCTTCACCGTAAATGTCGAAGGCTTCCATCCCTTCACGTTGTGGCAGGAAGCGCACTCGCCGCCGTCCGGACGCTTGGCAAACTGCCCATTATGCGGATCGGGCTTGTGGCAGTCCATGCACTTCTGGAATACGAGCGGCTTTTTGAAATCGCCGCCTGCGTGGCACTGTCCGCAATCGACACTGGCATGCTTGCCTTCCAGCGGGAACTTCGTCTTGGAGTGATCGAAGCGCTCGTTCACGGCTTGCAAGGAAATCTTCTTCCATCCGCTAGTGCTGTGGCACGACTGGCAGCTTTGCGGGAAGCTTCCATGGTGCGGGTCTTTGTGGCAATCGGCGCACTGGTTGAACGGGAGGCCCACGTATTGCGGCTTGCCGTCCGCTCCGTTCGTATGGCACTTGGCGCACTGCACCTGGGTATGCATGCCGGTCAGCGGATATCGCGTCTTCGAGTGATCGAATTGAGATTGGCCCGACTGGCTGACATTGATACTCTTCCAGTCCACGAAATTGTGGCATTGCAAACAGTTCTGTCCGAGGCGACCCTTGTGCTGGTCTTCGTGGCAACTGACGCAGCCAGTCGACAGGCCCAGGTAAGTCCGGCTGGGATCTTTGATTTTGATGGACGCACGTTCCTGTTGCGAGATGCGGGATGGATTGTGGCACTTATTACAAGCTAAGCCTTCATGCTTGCCTTCCAGCAGATATCCCGTGTCTTTGTGATTGAAGATCTTAATGTCCCACTTGATCAGAGGAAAGTCTTCCCCGTTGTGCTCCGAGTGGCACCGGGCGCATTCCTGGCTGGAGCCGGTAGGAATGTTGTACGTCGCGTGTAGCCCCTTGCGCGCAGAAAGCCGGGTAGCGATCTCGGCATGGCAGTCCAGACATTTCAGCGCAGCCTGCCCGCCAAACTTATGGCAACTCGCGCAGTTGGTGGATCCGTTTAACGATTGGTGCGGCCGCGACAATGGTCCGGGAGAAATCTGCGCAGAGGCCGCGCGCGGCGACGTACCCAAACCGACGAACAGAAGAAATACGGTGGCTCCGAACGACGAAGCTCGAACTAGGTTCCTCCAGATGCAAGTTGGCATTCCGTTCTCTGGCATCGATTGAAGTTGTGTTCTCAGTGCTATTTGGCCAAGCACCCAGTCCCCTGCGAGGTCCATCCCTCCCGGTGACCACTGGCATTGTCGGCAGTCTAGTAGTCACAAGAGAGACGCACCAGTTACCAGGAGTACACTCCTCGGCGGCCAATGGTTCGGCGCGGATTCGGCCAACCGTTCCTGGATCACCTGCATCGTGCGTCACCGAGCTCGACCTCGCTGCTGTCCGTGGGACAACGTTGGCACAGATCCGCATCGCATGAACGTGCCAAGACGGTAACGGCTCAATGCCACCTCCGCCGTTGCTTCCACAAGCTATGGAGAAGCACGTGCCCGCTCTTCGACTGATACCACTGATACCGTTTTACGCGGAAATGCACCGAATAAGAGAAACTATGGAAACTGGAGATAAAGAGCCGATCGCTTGTAAGCCTAACAAATACAGAGTATTATCGCCGAAGTGTAGGATTCATCCGCACTTGCTGGAAATGGGAGTTAGAGAATTCCTCCCTCTCCGCCATCATTCCTTCCCGAGCGCTTGGGGAGAGCGACTTACCCGCCGCCCTCCGTACTTGTTCCGCATGAGGTAAGACTCGCATACGAGATCACCCAAGCACCTGGAGAGGGCTGGTCTGTGTCCTGACCGCGGAGGCTCCGACATCTATGCCCTCGATTCGGAGATTCATTCGCGACTTCAAAATGACACGGTTGTCAGGGTTTCGCCCTGCTTTTATTATTGGCAAGCCGCGCAGGAGTGTTGTTTCGCAGGAACAAACGCTGTTTTGGAACGGTCTGGCCATTCGTAAAAGCGGGAGCTCTCATGAAACTGAGATGGGTACTGTTTTCTTCTTGTGCTTTGCTGTTCTCTTCCCTGCAGTCCAGCGCGCAGCAGGAGCGGGTGGTACGGCTCTGGCTGACGACGCCTGACCGGGCCAACATAGTGGCGCCGCAGACCGCGCTGCACTTTTCCTCGGATGCGGGCAAGTTACCTCTGCTGACGGTTGACGATGCGCAGCACTTCCAGACCATGGACGGTTTTGGCTTTGCGCTGACGGGAGGAAGTGCGCAACTGCTGATGCGCATGAGCAACCGAGCACGTGCGGCCCTGTTGAAGGAACTGTTTACTACGGGTGACGACGGGATCGGAGTGAGCTACTTGCGGGTCAGCATCGGGGCCTCCGATATGAACGAGCGCGTGTTCTCATACGATGATCTGCCGGCAGGCGAGACCGATGTGGAGATGGCGAAGTTCAACCTGGGCCCGGATCGCGCGGATGTAATTCCGGTGCTGAAGCAGATTTTGGCGATTCGACCGGGGATCAAGATCCTGGGATCGCCTTGGTCTGCTCCGGCCTGGATGAAGACGAACAATGATGTCAAGGGTGGCGAACTCAAGCCAGAATATTACGGCGCATTCGCCAAATATTTCGTGAAGTACATTGAGGGGATGCGAGCAGAGGGTATCGCAATTGATGCGATCACGGTTGAGAATGAGCCGCTGAATCCAAAGAACACGCCGAGCATGGTGATGTTTGCGCAGCAACAGGACACGTTCATTGCGAAGGATCTGGGGCCTGCCTTTGAGAAGGCGGGGATTCGAACGAAGATTCTGCTCTACGATCACAACCCGGATGTGCCTTCGTATCCGCTATCGATCTTGGGCGATCCTGCGGCGAGCAAGTATGTGGATGGGACGGCCTTTCACCTGTACGGTGGCGAGACGAGCGTTCTGACGCAGGTGCATGATGCCTATCCGAAGAAAAGCTTGTACATGACGGAGCAGTCAGTGACGGGCCGACGCAGCGAGGGGCCGCTTGGGATTGCGGAACCGGTGAGGCAGGTGATGATTGGCTCGACACGGAACTGGAGCCGAAACGTGCTGCTCTGGAATCTGGCGGCCGATCCCCAGAACGGGCCTCACACTAACAACGGAGGATGCACCGGATGTTCCGGTGCGATCACGCTCGACGGCGATTCTGCGACGAAGAATGTCGCTTTCTATGTGGTCGAACATTTCTCGCAGTTCGTGCCGCCGGGCTCGGTCCGGGTAGCTTCGAGCGAGATGGAGCAACTGGCCAGCGTGGCCTTTCTGACCTCGGAAGGCAAGCTGGCGCTGGTAGTTTCGAACACTGGGAATTTTCCGAAGGCCTTCGCAGTGAAGTATCACGCGAAAGTCTTTCGGACGGAGATGCCTGCGGAGTCGGCGGGAACTTATGTCTGGTAGACTCCCCGAGTTCTACGCTGAACGAAGCGGCGTTTCAGGCGGGTGACTCAGGATGAGGGACGTACTGCGTTTCAGCAGTTTCGAGAAGTGGCATTCAGAGAATCCCTCCCTGTACCGCC
>CAVPNR010000023.1:0-280906 GCA_963706645.1 uncultured Acidobacteriaceae bacterium | reverse complement strand
ATTTGATCAGAAGAACTGCATGTACTCGCCCCACGTCTTGGCGCTCGATGCCGGCCAGCAATTCAAGGTGGTGACCAGCGATCAAACCACCCATAACATTCACCCGCTTCCGAATCCGATGACTGGGAACATCCCATGGAATCAATCGCAGCCACCGGGAGCCGCGCCTATCGAGAAGAGTTGGAAGAATCCTGAGGTGATTCCAGTGCAATGCAATATTCACCCCTGGATGCATGGATGGCATGTGGTGGTGAAGGGGCCGTACGCGACGACGGATGCAAATGGCAACTACACCATCAACAACGTGCCGCCGGGAAATTACACGGTCACAGCCTGGCACGAACCCGATCAAACCATGACCCAAAAAGTTACGGTTGCCGCGGGCAAGCCGGGTACTGCCGACTTCACTTTTAAGGCGAAGTAGAGTCGCGTTTTGCGCAGTTCGAATTGAACGTCGTGAAATCGCCGCAGTCTCGACCGGTTGCGGCGATTCTTGGCAGTCCCAGCTAAATTGGCCAAAGGCGGAGCGAAATGGCGAAGATATTCGCGGTGACCATCATTCTGATTGCAATCGGTTCGGCGATTCCCATCGTGATGCACACCTGGCATTTGCCGCAGGACATCTCGACCCATGGAGCGTTGATCGATGAGCAGTATGCCGATACGATGGCAGAAGCGGGTATTTCCTTCCTGGCTGCTCAGTTTCTGCTGGCCTTCTTCATCTGGAAGTTCTCAAATGCGGCGCCTGGCACCAAGACCAAGAATTTTCCAGGTGGAGCGAGAGGGCTCGTGATTGCCGCGTTCCTGCTGGTCGGGACGGAGGTTCTGGCTCTGGGAGTGTTCGGAGCCAAAGCTTGGGCCAGCGTTTATTTCACTCCGCCCGCAGCCAACGCCGTCCAGATCCAGGTCCAGGCGGGACAGTTTGCCTTCTATTTCCGCTATCCCGGCCCGGATGGAAAGTTCGGGCCGCTTCACGCAGACCAGATCAATGAGGCCAACGCCAACTTCTTCGGACTTGATCAAACGCACGATCAGGATTCCAAAGACGACATCGTGACTGCCGAAATGGCGATTCCGGTGAACCGCGAGGTCCACCTGTTAATGCATTCCAAGGACGTCGGACATTCCTTCTTCGTGCCCGAGTTGCGGGTTCAGCAAGACTTCGTGCCGGGTCTGGATCTCTCGGTTCATTTCACCGCAACGAAAGTCGGAAAGTATGAAATCGTCTGCACGCAGCTTTGTGGCCTCGGTCACTACAACATGAAGGCGTATCTCGAAGTGATGAGCCAGGAGGATTTTGATGCCTGGCTGAAACAGCAGGCCGCATTGCAGTAGCTGTCGGCGCAGCATCTGGACAATTCAACTATTTCTTGAGGTGAGCGCAATGCACGATACGGCACACGCGGTGCACGGAGCCCCGACCAGCTTTATCCGCAAGCACGTCTTTAGTATTGACCACAAGGTGATTGGCAAGCAGTATTACGCGCTGGCCTTGATCGCGGTGGTGTGGGGCATGGTGCTGTCCTGGGTGATGCGAATCCACTTGGGATGGACGAATTATGCGATTCCCGGCCTGCACTTCCTTTCGAATACTGGTGCCCCCGGCAATGTCATGACGCCGGAGTATTACCTGCAATTGATGACCATGCACGGAACGATCATGGTCTTCTTTGTACTCACCACCGCCCCGTTCGCCGCATTTGGCAATTTCTTTTTACCCATCCAGGTGGGTGCGGAAGATATGCCTTTTCCGCATTTCAACATGATGTCGTTCTGGGTCACCTTCGTGGCCTTCCTGGTGATGATTTCCTCGTTCTTTGTCGCAGACGGGCCAACTTTGGGCGGATGGACACAATACGCGCCATTGAGTGCCGTAGGCGCCGTGTCAGGTCCAGGGCAGGGTTTAGGTGTGGTTCTATGGGCTGCTTCGATCGCAATCTTTTGCGTAGGCCAATTGCTGGGGTCGTTGAACTTCATCACGACCACTCTCGACATGCGAACCAAAGGCATGTCCCTGATGCGCCTGCCACTCAGCGCATGGGCCTGGTTTATCACCTCAGTGATGGGCTTGACTGCATTTGCCGTGCTGATGCCGGCCTGCATTCTGCTTATTCTGGATCATGTTGCTGGAACCAGCTTCTTCGTGCCGTCCAACCTCGTAATTAATGGCCAGTTGTTACCTCATTCCGGCGGATCAACGTTGCTGTGGCAACATCTGTTCTGGTTCTTCGGACATCCCGAGGTGTACATCGCAATCGTGCCAGGCATGGGAATCGTTTCCCACGTGCTGATCACCAACATGCGCAAGCCGATGCTCAGCCATCGAGTACTGATTTATTCGATGGGATCGCTGGCGATCCTCAGCTACATGGTGTACGGACACCATATGTTTGTCAGCGGGATGAACCCTTTCTCTTCGCTGGCTTTCTCGTTTCCCACACTCATCATCACGATTCCTTCCACTATCGTTGTGCTGATCTGGCTGGGCAGTTTGTATGGCTCCAAGTTGCGGATTAACTCGGCGTCACTGTTCGCGCTGGGATTTATTTCGATGTTCATTAGTGGCGGCGTCAGCGGGTTTTTCCTGGCGCAACCTTCGATCGACATCATGCTGCACGCGACCTACTTCGTGGTGGGCCACTTCCACCTGGTGATGGCAGTCGCGGCAATCTTCGGTATTTTCTCCGGTACTTACTTCTGGTTCCCGAAGATGACTGGACGGATGATGAACGAAGGTTTGGGCAAACTCCACTTCTGGTTGAGCTTCGTCGGCACCTATTGCATTTTCATGCCATTCCACTACCTGGGAATTGCCGGTAATGTTCGCCGCTACCAGGCATTCACCGACGACTACCTGATCCCGCTGATCCCGGTGCATAAATTCATCACCGTTGCAGCCGTGCTCACCGGCTTCGCCCAGTTCATCTTCATTTACAACCTGATCTACAGCCGCTTCAAGGGGACTCCTGCAACAGATAATCCGTGGGAGGGCACATCACTCGAGTGGAGCACGGCTACGCCGCCGCCCCACAATAACTTTGGAGACAAAATGCCGGTTGTGTATCACGATCCCTATCAATACAGCGTAGAGGGTGCGAGCACCGATTACGTGATGCAGACGTCACCCGAAAAGATAAACAGTCCGAATGAAGAGAAGTAGTTCGGCTGCAACGAAGGTTTGAACCCAGGAGATTTAGAAGTATGGCTACAACGATTCAACCACCGCCGACGATCGAACCGGATCGCTTACCCCGCCACAGTTCCGGAAACGGGGGGTGGCGCAGTCTGGTTCCCGCCGACGGAGAACTCCGCAGAGTGAAAGATTACGCTCCTCCGCCCGCGAGCACTGGCATCTGGGTCGGCCTGGCGGCGATCACAATGACGTTTGCTGCTTTCACGAGCGCCCTGATTGTTCGTCAAGGATCCGCGCAGGACTGGCGGCATATTACCCTCCCCCCTGTGCTTTACCTGAACAGCCTTCTCATTGTTGCCAGCAGCGTCACGTTAGAACTCTCGCGCCGCCGGATCGCGGCCTTCATGGGCGGCGTCCGAGATCGGGATGAGAAGCCGGCCCGCTGGCTCTATATCACATTGTGTCTCGGGTTGCTTTTCGTTGCCGGGCAAACCTTTGCCTGGGTGCAGTTGAAGTCCCAGGGATTCGGCCTCGCCACCAACGTAAGCTATTCGTTCTTCTATGTACTGACGATAGCTCACGCGCTGCATGTGTTCGGCGGGCTTGGCGGTCTTGTACGTGTGATCAGCAAACTGAATCACTCCGTACTGCGACGGAGCACTCTGGACGCCACTTCCCGTTACTGGCATTTCATGGGCGTTCTGTGGTTGTATCTGCTTTTGCTGCTTTGGATGAAGCTCTAACAAAGTCGAGGGTAGGAGGCATCGTGAGCCAGGCAGATCTCTCAATCCACGCGCAAGTGTCGCGATCCGAGGCGACAGACGTAATGACTGCGCCCACATTCTCGGTTCCGGCCAAAAAGATGGCGATGTGGCTATTTATCATCGCAGACAGCGCCACGTTTGCGGGGTGTCTCGTCGCCTATGGGTTTATTCGCAACGCGACTCCGGATTGGCCGAGACCGTTCCATAGCATCACCAACGTGGCGCTAATGACATTCATCCTGCTGACGAGCAGCCTGACCATGCTGATCGGAGTGCGGTCGGCGCAGAAAGGCGACAAAGCCGGCGCGTTTCGCTGGACGATGATTACCGCCGTGCTCGGAGTCCTGTTCGCCATCCTGCACATTCGCGAGTGGATGGGAATGATCGCGGAAGGCGCGAACCTTTTCCACAATCCATGGGGCACGCCTCTTTTCAGCTCGGCATTTTTCAGCATCACCGGCTTGCATTTGTTGCACGTAACGGGCGGCGTGGTTGCGCTCATCGCAGTTGGGATCCGCTATAACGGCGGTCGCTATGGCGCCGATGACCTGGAAGTGACTGGGCTCTATTGGCACTTCGTGGACCTGGTTTGGATGTTCGTAGTGCCGTTGATCTATCTCTTGAATCTGGCTCACTAAGTTGGAAAGGGGCAGGAAATCACAATGACGACCTCCGAAACGCATAAGAGCAATGGAATTGGCAAAGATGTTGCCGTCTACGTGAGTCTGCTGGTCTTGGCTGCCATTCAGTTCTTTATCGCCTATCAAGATATCAATGCGTCACAAATGTTCCTCCGCATGCTGACTGTCGCGGTGATCGAGGCGGGTATCGCGCTCTTGTTCTTCATGCACCTTTCGGAGAATCGCGGGCTCAAGTGGTTTGTCCTGATGTTCACGGTTGCCGTAATACTGGGCATGCAATATGGCTGGACCGACAGCTTCCGGCTTTCTAATGGCGTACCGTGGGCTAAGTAGTTTGGGGCAGTTCGTTGGCTGGGAAAAGAGGTTGACGATGAAGTTCTCACGAACAATCTGGATTTTGGGCATCGCGCTTGTGGGATCCTTCATCCTCCTGGCTCCAGTCCCGGTATGGGCGCAGAGTTGCTCTCTTTGCTATACGCAAGCTGCAGCCTCAGGATCGCGTATGATTCAGGCCCTGAAGAGCGGAATCCTGATCCTGATTGCCCCTCCCACACTCGGCTCCGTAGGCGTGATTTTCGTGATGTATCGCAAACGAAATCAGATCAGAGGCTCTGAAGAGGACGAGCAACCAGGTCGGCAGTGGTAAAGTGGTGAGCGCACCTTGATAAGAGCGCAGACGTAGCGTATGCCGGCTTGCCTATGGTGGGTCAAGGGACATCATCCTCCGTTGTCGCAATTCAACTCTGGAATAAATTCCGTCCGCCAATGAAGGTGTTTGCCGTCGCGTCGGCAACAATACTTGCAATCGGGATTTCAGTTGCGCAAACCCAAGGTCCCGCATCGCCGAAACGCTCTGAGATCTTGCGTGATCGTCCCCTCCCCCTCACGAAGTTCTACGATACCCCTGATCCACTTCCCCCCGGAAGGCCGGGGGATCTGATCCGATCGCAACCGTTTGACGAGTACCAACTCCCGTTCTCCGTATCCGCGATTCGCATTCTCTACCACTCCCGTTCCGCAAATGGCGAGGACGTCGCGGTCTCCGGGGTCGTGCTCGTCCCCTACGACAAAAAGCCGCCCGCCGGGGGCTGGCCCGTGGTTGCCTGGGCACACAGTAGCGACGGCGTGGGACGCCCTTGCGCTCCTTCGTTGATGCGGAATTTGGGGCATGGGCCGTTCCTCGCCATGTATGTGAGTCTTGGGTACGCCGTCGTCGCAACAGATTATGCCGGGCTGGGAACCCATTTTCGGAATGCATTTCTGGACGGTCCGTCCAACGCAACCGACGTCATCAATTCCGTTCCGGCAGCCCGCGCCGCCGTGCCACAATTGGGCGCAAGGTGGGTCGCGATGGGCGAAGCCGAGGGAGCACTGGCTGCCCTTGCGGTTGCCAATAACGAAAATGCGAGTCGCGACTCAAATTACCTTGGCGCTATCGCGATCTCGCCTGCGGCCGACGCACAAGAGACCTACGAGCACGCTGCATCAAGCCAGATGCTCGCCTTCCTTGTTTATGGGGTGAAGACAGTCTATCCCCAGTTTCAAGTCGCCGACATGCTGACCGCGAATGCCATTCCGCTCTACAACCAATTGGCTGAGACCTGTTCGCCCAGCAAAACGGGTCCAGAATTATCAGCCGCCGAGACTATGAAGCCGGGTTGGGAGAACAACCAATTCGTCCTCAAGTATTTTGACCGTGTTGGGCTGGGCCAGACCCGAGCGTACGGTCCAATTCTGGTGATCAGTGGCGATGCGGACCCGGCGATCCCGCCGAATACCAGGGCTCAGGCTTTTGCCCGCATGTGCAAACGGGGAGATCTGGTTCACTGGGAACGATATCCCGACCTCGTAGCGGGAAGAGTCATTGGTGACTCGGTGCGGGATCAAATTCAATGGATCGAAGGCCGCTTTGCCAGTCGGCCCGCCAAAACGAACTGTCCTTAATCCCTTGTGCGCAATTTTTCTGCTTCCAGGAAATCAACGCTTACGCATTGTCTCGCCCCGTGGCATAATCTTCGGCAACATCTCCCAATCAGGTGCCAATCGATGCATCCAGTGCTGACTGTTGTTCTGAGTGTCTGTCTGATCTCGTGTTCAGGTTTGCCCTGCGTCGCCGGCGCCGCGATCCCCAAGCCGCTGCAGATCTACTTCATTGACGTGGAGGGCGGTCAGGCAACGTTGGTCGTGGGCCCATCAGGAGAGTCGTTGCTCATCGACACCGGCTGGCCTGGATATGAAGGTCGGGACGCCGACCGCATTCTGGCCGCAGCTCATCAGGCAGGCCTCAAACAGATCGATTACGTCCTGATTACCCACTATCACCGCGACCATGTCGGTGGGGTGCCTCAGTTGGTCGAAGGGATTAAGGTGGGCACATTCGTCGATCACGGTCCGAACCTTGAGGACTCCGACGTGACGCGTACAGATTATGCCGCTTACGAGAAGGCGATCGCGGGCCATGCCCACGTCGTGGTCAAGCCCGGATGGGGCCTCCCGATTAAGGGCTTGCAAGTTCAGATGCTGGCCGCCGCCGGAGATCATCTGACGAAGCCGCTGCCGGGTGCCGGGGAGGCGAATTCCTACTGTGGTTCCGAGCCTGCCGCTGCTGAGGACAATACCGAGAACGCTCGTTCCGTAGGCGTTCTCATCACCTATGGGCAGTTTCGCTTCCTCGATCTCGGCGATCTCACCAAGAAGAAAGAACTCGAGATCGCCTGTCCCAATAACCTGATCGGTACGGTCGATCTCTTTCTGGTAACGCATCACGGAGCGGACCTATCGAACCCGAAGGCCATGGTCTGGGCACTGCATCCACGCGTGGCCGTGATCGATAACGGGCCGAGAAAGGGATCGAGTCCCGCCGCATGGCAGATCGTCCACGATTCGCCGGGCCTCGAAGACCTGTGGCAGCTGCATTACGCGGCCGAATCCGACAAAGCCCACAACATTGACAGCGAGCGCATTGCGAATGTGAAAGAGCCGTGCGAAGGCAAATACATCAAAGTCGAAGCGCAGATGGATGGCACCTTCACTCTCACCAATGCTCGCACGGGCGCGCAGAAAACGTATCCGAAGAAATAAGCTCAACCTTGGCGCCGCCGAGGCCCGGTGCTGCCGTTACAATCCTGACTCATGATCGTGATCGTGATGGGAGTCGTCGGAGCGGGCAAGACAACCGTCGGACGCCTCCTCGCTGAGCAGCTTGGCTGGGAATTCGCCGACGCCGACGACTTCCATCCGCCCTCCAATGTAGAAAAGATTCGGCAGGGGATCGCCCTGAACGACGACGACCGCAAGCCTTGGCTCGAAAGTCTGCGCAAGGCGATTACCAGCTGGATTGCCCAGCTCCGCAACGTTGTACTAGCCTGCTCAGCCCTGAAGCGCAGCTATCGAGAGGAACTCTCCGTAGGGCCAGAGGTGCGGTTTGTATACCTGAAGGGAAGTTCGGAATTGATTGCCGAGCGCCTGCGCGCGCGGCAGGGGCATTTTGCTGGCGAACAGATTCTGGCCGGCCAGTTCGCTGACCTGGAAGAACCAGATGCGGCTGTGACGGTGGGAATCGCCTCCACACCGGAGCAAATCGTAGTCGAGATTCGGAAAAAGCTCGGCTTGGCGTAGAATCCTCGCACCATACCAGAGCATTGGCACGCACCTTGGAAACCGCTCCCGACCGCCTTGAATCCGCCGTAGTCTCCCGACTGATGTGGCGGCTGATGCCGTTTCTCTTTCTTCTTTATATTGTCGCCTACCTCGACCGCATCAACGTGAGCTTCGCCGTCTTGCAGATGCGCGGCCAGCTCGGCATCAGCGACCGAGTCTACGGCCGCGCGGCGGGAATGTTCTTTGCCGGCTATTTCTTCTTCCAGCTTCCCAGCAATCTCGTGCTGGAAAAGTTCGGCGTCCGGCGGTGGATTTCAGGGCTGATGGTCACATGGGGCGTGATCTCCTGCCTCATGATTTTCATCCGCGGTCCCGTCAGCTTCTATGGGATGCGGTTCCTGCTGGGCGCGGCCGAGGCCGGATTTTTCCCGGGCATGATCCTTTATATGAAGCGCTGGTTCCCGGCTAACGCACGCGCTCGCGCGGTCGCCTGGTTCATGATGGCGAATCCCATAGCCGGGATTGTCGGCAGTCCGGTTTCTGGGGCTTTGCTCGGACTCAGCGGCAAAGGACTTTCGGGCTGGCAATGGATGTTCCTGATGGAGGGAGTCCCTGCGATCCTCCTGGGTGCGACCGTCTATTGGGCACTCGCCGACAGTCCGAAAGACGCGATCTGGCTGCGCGGTGACGAGCGGGCCTGGCTGCTGGAGCGCTTGGCCGTCGAGCAGAAGGCTGAGTCGGCCGCACAAAACGGCAGCTTCTGGGAAGTTCTCATCAGCCCCAGGATTTGGATGTTGTCGCTCGTCTACTTCGGCGTCTCGACCACCATGTATGGCGTGACTCTGTGGCTGCCGAGCGTAATCCGGTCGCTGTCAGGCCTCAGCTACTTGTGGACGGGTGTGATTTCGGCTCTTCCATTCCTAGCGACTGCCATTGTGATGGTCCTGGTTGGCATGCGTTCTGACCGTACCGGGGAGCGCCGCTGGCATACGGCAATTCCCGCGTTTGCCGGAGCGGCCGCCCTGGTCGCCGCAGGATACGGGAGTTCTACGCTCACGGTGATCGCCTGCATCGGTCTTGGACTCGTCTGCGCCGAATCGATGGTTGGGCCTTTCTGGGCGATGGCGACGTCCAGGATGGTCGGTCTTTCGGCAGCCGCGGGAATCGCCGTGATCAACTCCTTGGCGAACTTGGGAGGGTACTATGGTCCCGACATCATTGGCTTCTTCCGGAAGCTCAACGGGGGCTTTCGCGGAGGCCTGCTGGCGATCGGTGCGACCCTGGCCATCAGCGGCACAATCGCCTTGATCGTGGGCCGTCAGCCGGCCGCAGAGAAGACACCGGTCCCCGAGTAGGGCAGGGACACCCTAGCGGAAGTCGCGGACCCCTTTGAGCGTGTCGAGGGAACGTCCCACTTGCGCTGCCCGGGATGCCTGAAAGCCCCACGGTTTCGACTTCGCGCCGTCCGCTCAATTGTTTACAATAGAAACTTCGTCTGACCCTGAGCGAACAGAAGCCTCATAGAGGAACGATCACTAATTTTGGATTCGACAAACCATAACTCCAGTACGGCCCCCACCGTCTACTGGCGGGTCGAGGGCAGCCTGCTCGACCTGACCGTGGTCGAGCCCGTGGCCTTCTTCACCTGGAACGCCCAAACCTTCGCAGAGCGCTTCCGGCGGCGTGGGCTCATCTTCCTGATGGCCCTGCTGCGGCCATTTCTTTACTCCACCAACCGGAAGTTTGCTACCCGAGTCGTCCACGCCGCGCTGCGCGGAGTGACCCGCGACCGCCTTGACCTTCTGGGGGAAGAGTTCTTCCTCTACAAGCTAAAGCCCCGCCTGAAAGAGCGCGGGGTGCGCAAGGTGCAGGAGCTGGTCGAAGCGGGTGCGGAAGTCGTGCTGGTGAGCCAGGGGTTGGATCACGTGATGCGCCCGCTGGCGCAACATTTGGGCGTCAAGCGCATCGTTGCAAACCGCCTCGAGTTTCGCGACGGTACCGCGACGGGCAGATTGATCGAGCCAGTGATCCGGCCGCGCGGTGCGTTTGCGCGCATCCGCGAAGAGAATCCGGACGGGCGCAGAGCTCCCAAGACTCTGGCCCGGCAACTGGACATTTCGGTCGAAGACCTGCGGGCGGCAGTCATTCCGGCCGAGCGACGGCCATTTTCGCCCACCCGTCCAATCGTCCATTTCGAAGGGCAGAGGCAGGCTCCGGGGTTCTCCGTTCGCCGGGCATTCGCCGGGAAACACGTGATGTTAATCGGCGTGACCGGATTCATCGGCAAGGTCTGGCTGGCGAACACGCTTTTAGATCTGCCCGACGTGAAGAAGATCTACCTGCTTATCCGGCGTCAGAAGTCGAATCCCGCCGAGCGACGCTTCGAAAAGATGGTCGAGGAATCTCCGGTATTCGATCCGCTCTTTGACCTTCACGGGGACCACCTTCTCGATTTCCTGCATGACAAGATCGAGGTCGTTGAAGGGGATGTCACACAGCCGGGCCTCGGACTCAACCCCGAGACGGCTCGCCGCCTGCAGAAGAACCTCGATCTCATTATTAATAGCTCGGGCTTGACCGACTTCAATCCCGACCTGCGCGATGCCCTGACGACGAACACCGACGCCGCCGTCAATATTCTCGAGTTCGTGCGATCTGCCGATCATGCGGGCCTTTTGCATCTCTCCACTTGCTACGTGGCGGGCGAGCAGGACGGGCGGGTGAGCGAGAAACTCACTCCCAACTACAATCCACGCGGGCTGGCAGATTTCGACGCCGAGCAGGAATGGCACTCACTCCAGGAATTCGTGAAGCAAGCCGAGGTTCAAGCCGAGAGCGAGGAAGTCACGTCCGGCTTGCGCATGCAGGCGCAGTCCAAGGAACATGCGGCGAAGAATCTGCAAGGCGCGGCGCTCGAGAATCAGATCCGCAAGAACCGCGTCCGTTGGCTCAAGACTTATCTGACCGAAGCCGGAACACGCCGCGCCAAGGAACTGGGCTGGCCCAATACGTATACGCTCACCAAGAGCCTGGCCGAGTCGCTGATCGCGAAACACGGTGCCGGACTACCGATCGCGATTGTGCGTCCCGCAATCGTCGAGACGACGGTCGCTAAACCGTTCCTCGGATGGAATGAGGGCATCAATACCTCCGCGTCTCTGTCCTATCTTCTCGGGACCTATTTCCGGCAGTTGCCGACAAACGAAAGCAAACGGCTGGACATCATTCCTGTAGACGCCGTTTGCAGTGGGATGACCTTGATTGCCGCCGCGGTCATGGAACGGAGGCATGACGCGATGTACCAACTCGCAACCTCCGTGACGAACCCCTGTGACATGGGCCGGTCGATCGAGTTGACGTCGCTGGCACACCGCAAGCACTACCGGGCGCAGGAAGGGTTGGAATCGTGGCTGAGGCTCCGCTTCGACGCCATTCCGGTTTCCAAGACGCGCTACAATCGCATGTCCGCGCCGGCGCAGAAGGCGATTGTGAAGTCGATTCAGCGCGTCATGTCGCCCCTGCCGCTGAAAAAAGCTCCGCTTGTGAAAACCGAGCGCAGTCTCGAGCGTTTGGAGAAGCTTATCGAGCTCTTCGAGCCTTTCATCTTGCTGAACGAGCACGATTTCGCCGCCGAGAACATCGAGAAGCTTTCCTACGCGCTCGTGCCTGAAGAGCAGGGGATGTTTGGGTACGACACCCGCTCGCTCGACTGGTGGGAGTACTGGATCAACATTCACATCCCGGCCCTGCGTCGCTGGACGTATCCGTTGATTGAGGGAAGGCCTCTCGAAGCCAGGCCGCCTCGCACGTTTCAACTTGCGCCCGCGAACGGAGATGCCGTGAAGACTGGGACCGACGGAGCCACGTGGCGATATTCCTGACCGGCTCGACCGGATACATCGGCGCACACGTTGCCGCCAATCTGCTGGATGCTCACGGCGCTTCCCTGAATGTGCTGGTGCGGGCGCGGGATCCGCAGGAAGCGCAGTTGCGGTTGTGGCGCGCACTGCAGTTGCATCTCGATTTCCCCCGTTTCTTCGAGTACCTGCAGACGAAGGTGCGAATTTTCTGCGGAGACTTGACTTCTCCAGGTTTTGGTCTAGGCCGCGACGAGTACGACCGGCTGGTGCATACCACGGATTCCGTGATTCATTGCGCGGCATCGCTGAACCGGAAATCCGAGAAGAGTTGCCTGAACGTGAACTTGCGGGGCACCCTCGAGGTGCTAACGTTGGCGCGGCAGGCCGAGCACTATCACGGCCTGCGGCGCTTCAGCGAGGTCAGCACGGTGGCCGTCGCCGGCAAGCGTAGCAACGAAGTGGTCACTGAAGACCGCTCGATCGAATGGGACCGCTCGGATTACGATCCTTACGCGCGCACGAAAAAGTTTTGTGAGCATATGACGCGGGTGTTGCTGCCGGATACTCCCAAAACAGTCTTCCGTCCTAGCATCGTGTTGGGTGATAGTCGCCACGCCGAAACAACCCAGTTCGATATGGTGAAAGCTTTTGTATTTCTGGCGGGCCTACCGGCTTTACCGTTTCGCCCCACGGATAAGATCGACATCGTCAATGTGGATTTTGTCGCGGACGCGATTGCGACCCTACACCAGAAAGACGAGCCGCAATACGACACCTACCATCTTTCTTCAGGCACAGGATCGCAGACCTTCCGCGAGTTGACGACGGCGCTGGCGGCCGCCCAGCAAAAACGCAGTCCGGTGTTCCTCCCCTTTGCCGAGAAGCCGTTCTCCGGATCGGTCAACTTCCTTTCCAATCGGAAGGGTGCGATGGCTAAGGGTGCTTCGTTGATGAAAGTGTTCATGCCCTACCTGGTGTGGAACACGGTGTTCGACAACACTCGCGTGACTTCCGAACTGAAGCGCAATCCGGTGCCGTTCTCGCAGTACAGCTTTCCGCTGCTCAAATTCAGCCGCGACAATAATTTCGAATACAGGTACAAGCCTTGGCCCGCTGCCGCAGGAGGAACTGCCGCATGATGGACTTCGTTTTGGAAGCATGGGTCAGCGGTAACATCGAAAGGGCGAAAGCGCGATGGATGCTGGGCGGACACAATCCCTGGCAGCCGGGCGAAAAACTGAAGCTGCTCTTTGCGGGCTACAACGGCACGCGCAACATGGGCTCCGATGTGCGCGTCGACGAAATGTTGCGTCAGATCAGGCACATCCTGGGCGCGGAGCGGGTCGAGTTCAGCGTCATGAGTCAGAACTTCGAGTTCTCGAAGGGATACTTCGAGGGCACGAAGCAGGTTCACCTGCCGGATATTTTCCCGCCGTTTTTGTCGAACGAAGTTCCGAGACACCACGGAGTGGTGGCCTGCGAAGGCTCCATGTTCAAAAGCAAGTTCGCCAACGCTCTTACCACGATGATGATTGGCTCCCTCGGCATCGCCGCGGTGGAGAACAAACTCTCGGTTGGATACGGAGCAGAAGCCGGTCACATGGACCCTCTGGTCGCCAAAATGTGCGGCCGTTACTGCCGGAATTCACTGATCATCACTCGCAACGAAGAGTCGCGCACCGTGTTGCGCGAACTGGGCGTGCCGACCGAGATCGGCACAGACACGGCCTGGACTTTCGAGCCACGCCCCGCCGAGTACGGTCAAAGCGTTTTGCGACAGGTGGGCTGGGACGGTAAGACTCCTGTCCTTGTTGTCTGCCCGATCAATCCTTTCGAATGGCCGGTGAAAGCCTCTGTGGCAAAAGCAGCTATACATAGCCTGACTGGTGCGTACAAGAAGAGCCATTATCGCGGGCCGTACTTCCACAACTCAGGCCCGGCAGCCGATCGCGCCTACAAGCACTATTTGAGTTCCATTGCGAAGGCCGTGGATGCTTTCCGCAAGCAGCGCAACGTATTCGTGATTCTTGCGGCGACCGAGCGCATGGACGCGCGTGCGGCCAAACGTATCTCCGAGAAGCTCGGCGGAGTGCCGGTTCTGAGTTCGGATCAGTACAACATGTATGAGCTAGTCAGCATACTGCGGGCGTGCCACATGATGGCTTCTTCGAGATATCACGGCATCGTGACGTCTATGCCCGCGCTCGTGCCGTCGGCGGGAATCACCATGGACGAGCGCATTCGCAATCTGATGCGCGAACGCGGCCATCCGGAGTTGCTGATGACTGTCGATGATCCGGACCTCGAACCGAAGCTGCTGGTGGCTCTCGAAACGCTGGCCACGCAGGGCGAGCGCATCGCCGACGGGATTGCGCGCACAGTGGTGAAGAATCTGAAAGTCATGGCGCGAATGGGCGTTTACTTCGAGGAAGAAGTTCAACGCCGCTATCCC
The DNA here is from genome assembly GCA_963706645.1 of uncultured Acidobacteriaceae bacterium. Lineage (GTDB taxonomy): Bacteria > Acidobacteriota > Terriglobia > Terriglobales > Acidobacteriaceae > Sulfotelmatobacter. The sequence continues at coordinate 266,456 of CAVPNR010000023.1, read as the reverse complement.
GAATTTCAGACGCGCAGAGGCGAGTGGAGCTGGGAAGATTATCTCCCGCCCATGAACGCCTCGCTTCGCCAGTTGGTGGCGGCTTACAGCTGAGTCCACAGATTCGCCGGTACGAACAACCATGCCATTTGTCGGGGAAATATTTTCGCAACTCAAGGCCGCGGAGGGCACCCGGGTGCTCCAGGAGATCCGCGACGGCCGAGTCACGGCCGTGACCGGTGCCGAATTCCTCGAGTTGATCCGCAAGGCGCGGACCTTTTTCGCCACGAGAGGTTTGAAGAAGGGCGATCGCTGCGGCTTGCTCGCGGCGAACAGCATCCGGTGGATGGCGCTCGATTTCGCCGCTATGGCCGAAGGATTGATTGTTGTTCCGCTCTACTTCCGGCAGGCCCCCGCTGAGCTGGTCGCGATGATGAAGGACAGCACGCCGTCTCTTGTGTGCTGCGGCGATCCGACGCTTCGCGCGGGAATTCTGGAGAACTGGGTGGGCACAGTTGGTCCAGAAGCACCGCCCCATTTTCTGTTCGAGGAAGTCTTCGTGGGCGTCGATGAAGCCTCGCTCGACCGTCCTCAGGTCCGCGATGAAGATCCCGTCACCATCATCTACACGTCAGGCACGTCGGGCGAAGCCAAGGGTGTGGTGCTGACCGCGGCGAACGTCGGGTTCATGCTGGGTTGCACTTCCGCGCGGCTGGATTCGCTGATGGGCGGGCGATCCGGACAAGATCACATTTTCCACTATCTTCCCTTCAGTTTCTGCGCTTCCTGGATTGCCCTGCTGACCTTCTTGTTGCGCGGAAGCCTGGTGACGCTCAATACCGACTTGACGAAGATCGCAAGTGATATGCAAGCAGTGGCGCCGCACTACTTCTTGAACGTGCCGCAGTTGCTCGAGCGCATGCGACGCGCGGTCGACGAACAAGTCGCTCAGAAGGGCGGCATCGCGCATGCGATCTACTCTCGCGCCAAGTCCGCGCAGGCCCGAAAGAAAGAGCAAACCTCGCAAGCAGCAGATGCAATCTGGTTAGGTCTGGCCAACGCCGTCGTATTCCCGACCGTCCGCAAGAAAATGGTGGGTTCCAATCTCAAGGCCCTGATCTGCGGATCAGCGCCCCTCACTCCTGAAACTCAGGATTATTTCAGCATGCTAGGCATTCCAGTTTTGCAGGTCTACGGACTGACAGAGACGACCGGGATCTGCACAATGGACGACCCGAGCAATGTCTCCCCTGGTCGCGTCGGACCGGCGATCGCTGGGATTGAAATGAAACTCAGCGACAACGACGAGATCGTCGTGCGCGGGCCGAATGTCTTTCCCGGCTACTGGAATCGCCCACAGCAGACCGCCGAGGTACTACGCGATGGGTGGTTCCACACCGGCGATCAGGGCGACATGGACGAAGCAGGGAATTGGCGCATCGTGGGGCGAATCAAGAATCTCATCGTCCTCGGTTCCGGACACAAGATAGCCCCTGAAACGATCGAAGACGAAATCGCCCGCGCGTTGCCAGGTGCTCAGCAGGTAGTGGTGGTTGGCAACGGCCGCGGGTATCTTTCTGTAATTGTGACTGGCAACGTGACCGGCAAACAGGTGCAGTCTGCGCTCGATGCCGTCAATCCCAGTCTTCCGCACTATAAACAAGTGCGGGCTTTTTGCCTGAGGCCAGAAGCATTTTCAATTGAGAACGGTATGCTGACCGCAAACGGCAAGCTCAAACGTGATCTGATTTCGGCGCGCATGAAGAGCGAGATCGAAGATATATATCGAGTTAAGCAAGCTGTCTAGAGCACATCATAAAGAGGGGACGCATTGGGCATCCAGCAATTTCAAGGGCAAGCGCTATCGTGGCAGGTGCAGAGTGGGGTCATCGAGTTGGTCCTCCACCGCGATCCCTGCAACGAACTGGGCTCCTTGTCGCTCGAGGAACTGGAGCGGTTTACGTCAGTCCTCGATGATCTGGAAAAAGATGCGCACGCGCTGATTATGTATAGCGCGTTGAAGTGCGGATTTTGCGCAGGTGCCGATCTACGCGAACTCTACGAGCGTTCCCAAAGCATGGAAAAAGCAGAAGCCGCCCGTGGCGTGCGAGAGTTTCTGGAGCGCATCCACCGCGTGTTGAATCGCTTGGATGCAGCGCCGCTCACCACGATTGCCGCGGTTCATGGGGTCACTTTTGGTGGTGGTTTTGAACTGGCGTTGGTCTGCGATTTGATCATCGCCGACAAGATGGCACGTTTCTGTTTCCCGGAATTAAGGTTGGGACTGATCCCGGGATTCGGCGGAATCCCTCGCCTGAAAAGGGATCTGGGAAACTCCGTGGTCCGTGACCTGCTGTTGACCGGCCGCAGTTTCAACGCGACCAAGGCACAGCAGATCGGTCTGGTCAGCCAAGTTGTTTCGGAAGGCGAGGTGCTCCGTGCAGCCCGCGCCACAGCCGCGCAGCTGGCAAAATTTGACCGGCAAACGGCCGTCGCGGCCAAGCAATTCATCAAGCCGGTTCCGCGTGACGAGTTGCGAAAAGAGATCGACATCTTTTGCGATCTGTTCTCGCGTCCGGCCGTGCAAGCCGGATTGAAGAAGTTCGTCGAGAGCACTGACGCGCAGCCCTATTTGCCGTGAGATCCGAACGCTGTCAGAAATCGCAAAACAGGTTAGAGTAATCTACATGCAAACAGCTCATCAGACCCTCGACGAGATCCTCACTCTCGCCGCGGCCCATTTCAAAGTGCCGCGCGAGAAACTTTCCCCCGACGGCGATTTCTTCAAAGCGCTCGGCATCGACAGCCTGCAAACGCTCGACTTGCTGACGCGCCTGGAGAACCACTTTCACGTCGAACTCCCGGACTATGAGTTGCAAGGCGTGACCGACTTCCGCACGCTCGCGGGCAAGATTCAGGCGCGGCTCTAGAACCTGAAGTCAAAGCCGAGATTCGGCAGGTAATGAATTGATAACTAAGCTTTTCTCCATTCGTCCCGCCTCTGTGGTGAAATGAAAGGTTAATGCTCGATCTCCGCCAATACACCTGTCTCGGCGCCGCCTTGCGTGATGCGCTCGACCGCTTTTCCTCGGAAGTATGCTTGATCGAAGCGGAGCGCGATCGCGAGAAAGTCCGCCTCACGTATTCCGATTTCAAAGAGATTGCCCTACCACTCGCTCGCGCGCTCGAGGACGCAGATTACGATGCCGGCGACCGCGCCGCCATCATCATGACGAATCAGTCAAAGTGGCTGATCTCGGCTTACGCCATCTTGTATTGCGGCGGCGTGCTGGTCCCCCTGGATTACAAGTTGACCGCGGCCGAGCATCTGCAACTGCTCGCGCATTCCAAATCCAAAGTTCTCATTGTCGAGTACTACCTGTGGCGCGCGATCATGGAGTCGCCCGATTTCCAAAACATAGGCACGAAAATCGTCCTCGTGACCGAGGCTCCGCTCGGTACAGAGTTGGCGGGCGCCTTTCGTTGGGAAGACTTCAAGCGCAAAGGTGCTCCCGACTTCGTCATGCGCCAGAAAGACGACGTCGCCTGCATCGTCTATTCCTCGGGAACGGGCGGGCGGCCAAAAGGCTGCGTCCTCACCCACGAAAACTATTTGGAACAGTGCCGCGCGCTCACTGCCTGGTACCCTTTTTGGCCGGGCGTGCGCTACCTGAGCATTCTGCCTACGAATCATGCGATTGATTTCATGGTGGGCTTTATCGGTCCCTTTGTGTGCGGTGCATGCGTAGTGCATTTGCGGACACTGCGTCCAGAGTTCGTGCGCGACGCGTTTGTCCGCTACCGCATCACCTACGTATCCCTGGTCCCAATGATCTTGAAAAATCTGGAGCGCGGGCTGCGCGCGAAGTTCGATGAACTTCCATCGTGGAAGCGCGCGTTCCTCAATGCCATGATTGCTACGAACCGCTTTCTGACGCGCCGTCGGCCAAACGTAAAGCTCAGCCGCATGCTGCTACCCAATATTCATCGCGGACTTGGTGGTGAGGTTCTGGCCCTTATCACCGGCGGCGCCTTCATGGAGCCCTCCACAATGCAGTTCTTCTACGATCTCGGCATCCCTGTGGTGAACGGCTATGGACTCACTGAGGCTGGCACCGCTCTTACCCTTAACGATCTCAAGCCCTTCCGCGCCGATACCGTCGGTAAGCCGCTGCGAGGAGTCGAACTGCGGATTCTTAATCCGGACACCGAAGGCGTGGGGGAAGTAGCAGCTCGCAGCAAAACGGTCATGTCTCATTATCTCGACGATCCTGAATTGACTCTGGAGACGATCGTCGACGGCTGGCTTCTGACGGGCGACCTGGGGAGGTTTGAGAGCGGCGGCCATCTCCAGCTCTTCGGGCGCAAGAAGAATATGATCGTCACCGAGGGCGGGAAAAATATTTACCCGGAGGACATCGAAACTGTCTTCGACGGCTTACCGGTGAAGGAATACACCGTCTTCGCCGCAAACTTCGTCTGGCCGAAAAAAGAACTCGGGCGCGAAAGCCTCGTTCTGGTTGTGCGCTTGGAGCAGAATCAGAAATTCGATAGCAAGTTGCTGGACGACATCTCCGTGCGCAATCGCCGTCTGCCCGAGTTCAAGAGGGTCGGAGGATATCTGATCTGGGAGAAAGATTTCCCCCGCACCGCCTCAATGAAGATCAAGCGCCAGGTGCTCGCCGAGGAGATTGGCAAATCCGTCAACCGAGATGCAATTGTGGGATTGTGACCCGCTGCTGAAGTGATATCGTTCAACCCGACATCTTCAACCGAGATTGTTCCTGATCGTGGAAACAGGACCTGAAACCTTGGGACAAAGCTACCTTGCGATTGTGAATCCGGCGGCAGGAGGTGGAAAGGGCCGCAAACTGCTTGGCACCGTGCTGCAGCGCCTGCGAGCCGGCGGCATCGAGGTTAAGGTTGCCGTCACCCGCTCTCCGGGTGAAGCCACCGCGATCGCGCGCGAGGCCTACGGGCGCGGCGTCCGCAACTTCATCGCCGGCGGAGGCGATGGTACTTCGTATGAAATCGTGAATGGGCTCTTCCCCCAGGCTTTGGCCGGAGACCCGCCCACCTTGGGGTTCTTGCCGCTCGGTACCGGCAATTCCTTCCTGCGCGACTTCAGTCATGAAGTTGTCGAGTATGCGATCGAATCTTTACTCGCTTACCGGAGCCGACCTTGTGACGTGATGCGCTTGCGCCACCGCACCGGCGTGATCCATTACATCAATCTGTTGAGCATGGGATTTTCTGCAGACGTGGCCACCTTGCGTGCTCGACGCTTCAGCCACTGGGGCGAGTTGGGGTACCAAGCCTCCATTCTGCTAACCCTCGCGCGTTTCAACCGACGCCCGTTTCCGGTTCGCGTCGAGGGCGCGGAAACTTTTGACGACCGGCGCTGTCTCTTTCTGACCTTTAACAACAGCAAGTTCACAGGCGGCACGATGATGATCGCTCCCCAAGCCGAGATCAACGATGGTTTGGTCGAGTATGTCCGGTGGGGGCCGATCGGCCGACTCGGTTTGATTCGTAACCTGCCTGGCCTATACGACGGTACCCATGTCGAGCATCCGCTGGCCGAGCGCAAGGGAGCGCGGCGGATCGAATTCAACCTCGATGCCCCAGTCGCCGTCATGGTCGACGGGGAAGTGCTGAGCCTGCATTGCGAGGAACTGGATGTGCTCCCCGGGGCGCTCAACGTTGTGGCGTGATCGTTGTTCACGATCGATGTTCAGTCGATCCTGGCTTAGAGACGCCATGATATAAGGATGAGTCATGTCTGAAGAACGACGGAAACGGCAACTGGAACGCGAGGGCAGCTCCAGCGACGAAAATAGAAAGAAGATTGTCGGCTATGGCGTCGTTGTGATTCTGCTGGCGGCCGCGTTTGTCGCTGGCCGTTACTACAAGAATCATAAGTACGATACGTTCGCGAAATGCCTGGCGACTAAGCAAGCCAAGATGTACGGCCTCTACTGGTGCCCGCACTGCATCGAGCAGAAGGAAATGTTCGGCGAAGCCTTCCACTACGTTCCATACCAGGAATGCGCGATCAAAGGTTCTCAGGAAGAGGCGCCCGTCTGCAAGATCGCGGGTGTGAAGTTGTTTCCCGCCTGGCAATTTGGAGACGAGCCGCCGAAGGAAGGCGTGCTGTCGATGGAAGCGTTAAGTGACAAAACCGGGTGTAGCCTGCCGTGACGGATGCTGCGCCCCGCAATCGAATTCTTTTCGCACTCATTTCTCTCCTTTCACTGGCTGGTGTGATTGTTTCGGCGGTGTCTCTTCAGCGCCATTACGCAAAATCAGCGACCGCGTTCTGCGATTTCAGCCAGAAGTTCAGTTGCGACATCGTGAACCGCAGCGAATATTCCACCATCCAGGGAATTCCTGTCGCCGGGATCGGTGTTGTGGGGTATGTCGCGCTCTTTGTCCTGACCACCTTCTGGAAGTCGCGCCCGGAGACGGTTAACCGCCTGCTGGGAGCGGCGATTGCTGGCCTTGTTTTTGCGCTTTACCTCACTTATATCGAGGCATATGAATTGATGACCTGGTGCATTTTGTGCCTCATCTCGTTAGTGCTGATCTCCCTGATTAGCGTGCTCGCGACCGCGGTAAAAGTCAGAACTGCGAAAGCCTAAATCGCTGCCTCCGTTGTATTCTGGTAGTGCTCTGCTCCCGAATGGAAGAAATCCACCAAACGAAAAGTTATACCCCTGGACTAGTCGGCGGCGTGATTCGCGCGCAATCCGCGACGGGAGACTTGCGCCTGCACGAATTCCGCAGTCGAATTTTCCGCAACACACGATTTCTGCGCGTGTGGCTGCCTCCGGGATACGACGAAACAATCAACTCAGAACGGCGCTATCCCGTCCTCTACCTGAACGATGGACAGAACCTGTTCGAAGCTGCGACCTCTTTCAATGGAATCGAATGGCAAGTGGACGAAACCGGGGACCGCCTGATCCGCGAAGGCGTGGTGCCGCCCATGATCATTGTGGGCATGGACAATGCAACCCGGGCGCGCATTCGCGAATACATGCCGCACCGATCCTTGCATCCCATGATGATGCGGGCGCAAGGCACGCGCTATCCTGCATTTCTCTTCAAAGAGGTGTTTCCTTTCATGGCCCGCAACTACCGCGTGGCTACCGGGCCGGAAAATACTGGATTGGGCGGTTCATCGTTGGGTGCTCTCATCGCGCTTTACACCGTTGCCGTGCGGCCCGGAGTGATTGGCCGGTTGCTGCTTGAAAGTCCTTCGCTCTGGGCGTCGAACCGGCAATTGATCCGGCAGAGTCGTGGTGTTAAGCGCTGGCCGGAGCGGGTCTTCCTCGCAACCGGAACTGCCGAAGCAGGACGCAAGGATAAAGATCAGAGCATGGTGGACGATGTGCGGGAACTAGCCGCGATCCTGCGCCGTGCGGGATTGGACGACAGCCGACTGAGGCTCGTTGTCGAGGATGGGGCCTCACACCACGAATCGGCCTGGGCCCGGCGCTTTCCCGAAGCTCTGAAATTCTTGTTCGAGAAGACAGGATAAGGTCTGGTTAGCTTCCGCGATTTCTATGAAGTCGCGGAAATTGTCGGTCCATCCGCAGGAACCGGCTGGGTGCTTTCGCCAGAGATGCTCCGAATCAAACAAACAGCACCCACCATCGCAATCACCGACATCTGAACATGCGTCCATTTGGCAAAAGGTCCCAGCAACGGCAGCATGTATACCAGGTAAAGAAGCGTTCCTAACCAGCGCGTCGCACGCGTCTGCGGTTGGTCCACAAGCCAGTCGGCAAGCAGGAGAAATGCGGGAACCAGAATTACCAGATCGTAGACCGTGAGATGTGGCGCTACCAGCACACTCGCCAAAAGCAGCGCCGAATACCGAAGAGGCAGCGCTGCCGGACCCCGTTTCCAACAAGCAACGGTCACTCCAAGCACGGCCGCTGAACTAAGAACATAAAGGTCGAATGCCACTTGCGGCCAGGGCAAAAGCATCGACCAAAACGTCCGCAAAGAGTGGGTCTGGTAGAGCTTTGGCTCCAGTAGAGGCAACACATTTCCAAGGTTCCGCAGCATTCGTATCCACTGGTACAGAGGCACGATTCCGTAAAAGAGGACTCCGACTGAGAGTTGCGCTGCCGCGGAGAGAGCCGCCCCGACGATCGTCTTCCAGGCTCCAATCGACACGAACACGACCGCAGCGGCCAACCCCATTTGCGGCTTGAAGATCAGACAGCCCAAGGCCGCTCCCGCCAGAAACCATTGCTGGTTGCGCAGCAGAAAAAACATCAGCGTGAAGCAGGCGAGCGCGAGCGCTGACGTTTGACCCCAGGCGACAAGATGAAAGAAAGCAGGGTATGCCGCGGCGAGTAGAGCCACGGTCCCGCCGCGTGTGCGTAGGTTTGGGCACGCGCGCCACAAGCAATAGCAGCAGACGCCGTAGATCCCTGCACTACAGAACCACCATATGAGAAGCGCCCATCGGTAAGAAAGATGAGCCAGCGGCGCGAGGAAGACCGATACCTGGGGAGGATATAGCGGCAAGTACCGGATGCCTGCGGCTTCTGGTACTCGCTGCGCCGCCAGTACCGCCTGCGCATTCATGTCGTACAAATCGCCTCCGCGATGAGCGGCCGCGAGCGAGCCCAGCGTGTACAAATGCAGAAAATCCGTTCCCTTGAGGTTTCCATTACGGTCGCGCAAGCCCGGGGTCGACAGGTTCCACACGTAAAACGACCACAGGCACACGGCCAGAACGGTGCCATGAGCCCGCAACCTCTTCAGTGTTAACCAGCCCGTCTGAACAGGCGTGTCTTCTGAACGGCTGTTTCCATTTTTCAGCATCCACGGTTCCTCAATCCGCCTGCCGTATCCCGACCTGAGCGCGCGGTCCTCTGCAAGTCATGAATAGTAACGCTGGGAGAAGCAGCGGTGCGGCAAATGCTGTCAGAGCCGGAAGCAACGGAAGCTGACTCGCCGGATTCAGCGGTGGCCGCAAGAGCAATAAGCCCAGAGACGTGACCCACGGCCAGGCCACGAGCCCTATGAAAATGACGCGGCCCGGCATTGAGATTCTTGCCCACTCGCGCACAAGCAAGACTGCGGGCAGAATCAACAACACCTGATTGAAAGGAGTGAACAGAGGGAAGGCAAGCACGGTTCCCATCAGGAACGCCGCGACCACCAAGGCGAACTGCCTTGAATCGCGCGCTCTCTTTCGGTTCTTCCAACCCAGGATTAAAAGCCAAACAACAATGATGCAGGATACGACGATTCCGATCGCATCGCCGAGAAGCAGCCGAGGCAGGGAAGTGGTGGGGTAATACTTCCGGTAAGCGGCTACCGCCGCGAAGAAATCTCCCATCCATCCCGGCACCAGCCATTCGCCGATCCCTACGAGCAGAGAGATCGTGACTCCGAAGCCTGCGAAGAGCCGCCAACGGGCGCGCCATTCCCCCGCTGCCCACAGGAGGAACCAGATCAGCGGCAGCAGCGCCATCTGAGGCTTGATGGTCGAAAACGCGAGCAACGCGCCGGCACTTCCAAGGTGCCCGTCATGCACAAGGCACGCTCCAGCGGTGAGTAGACATGCTACTACGAGCGCTAATTGCTGCTGGCGTATGCCCTGTGCGATCTGCGGACTGCTCAATATGAACAGGACAAGCGCGGCGGCGGCTGTCCACGGAAGGTGCCAGTCGAGAACGCGCACACTGAACAAAACGGTTAGGACAGCGAACCCTGCCAGCACAAATGGGGCCCAGAAGTGGACATTGGCGAAGTCCGTGAAAATCGTGGGTGCCATCAGAAACACAACATAGATCGGATAGACAAAGCGCTCTTCATCGACCACGTGTCCTGAGACATCTTCCGCCGTGACGATATGCCCGTAGTACGCCATCTGGATTTCATGGCTCACTTCGGGGCTGTACGGGTTGCGGCGATTCAGGAAAAGTTCTCGAGTGCCCACCCAGCGCGGATATAAATCGCCCATCCGCGCTTTGAGCTCGCCTTCTCGCACGTCTTTCGCATTCACCCACGGTTCCAGCACTTGGTGCACGTATAGCCACGCCGTTGCGCTAACGCACAAGCTCAGCAGGAACCAAATCGGTATTCGTGTTTCCTTTAGCGATGGCACAGGAATGAGGAAGTGTATCAAGCCCAGGCGCCTACACTCGGCTGGTCAAGCCCACTCTATTTCGATCCATAAGGCGTCAGTTCCGGGTTTGCATCATCCCCATGCAAACGCCAGACTTTGCGTTCCTTGAAGTAGTCCAGCAATTCTTGATTCGTTGCCGCGCCCATATCGCGGGCCCAGACAATGCGCGCTCGGTCGATATCGGGAGCGTTATAGATCCAATCGCGATCCACATTGTGATTTGGACCGTAGCTCACAATCACGAGATGTGATCCCGGAATGGCGGTGAGCCGTTCGACAATCTGTACGCGATCGACGTTGCCCAGAGGCCAGTGAGGTTCGAGAGGAGCGTGCGCTACGATCCCTGCCAGGCGCAGGAGAATCATTCCGACACAGACCACTGGGACACCTCGCACTAGAAGTTGTCCTACCGGAGCACCGCTGCGTCGCCATAGCCGCAGGTGCCTCATACACTGGACGAGGACCAGGTAGACCAACCCGGTGGCAGGGGCGACATAGTGAGGAAAGGTCCACGTCTCGACCAGCCATCCCAGGCAAAAGACCAGGCCGGCGACGAGTGCGAGCCGCATGCGACGGTCCCGAAGTATCCAGGGAAACGCGATCAGTGGAAGTGAAAACGCGGGTCCAAGATAGAACCGCCAGAGCTGCAGGATCTTGTCGCCTGTCCTGCGCGCAAAGCCCGCCAGGGTGTGAGCTTCGTCGAACTGGCGTACCTCCCATCCGGCGTAGTAGTCGCGCATGACCGCGTGGTGATACTCGGGCACGGCGCGCTTCGCGAAAAACAGAAAGTAGGGAACGACAGCATAGGTCTCGCGGTTGACCGCATAGGTCATGCGCATCGGACTTCTGGTGACACGCCAATAGTAGTACCCGGTCGCGGCCCCTGCCGTGATGAGAAGGCACGTGGCTGGCAGGAACAAGCGCCAGAACAATCGTGGCCAAGACGGCAGCCTTCGACCCCTTAGCCACACGAGCAGACCGGCCGCCACCGCGATGCTGAATACCAGCCCCTCGTAGGGCCTGCTGTTTGCCATCATCGCGAGGCCCAGAGCCAGCAGAATTCCCTCCCGGGCACGCGGACGATTGCGGAGTCTGGGAATTGCACCCAAAACGAGAGCGCCGCCGGTCGCGGCCAGTGCCGGGCACCAATAGCTGTTCATCCAGTAGCTGAACGTCGCAAAGCGCAAGACGGAAAGCATTCCACCCAGGAGCGCCCACGTGGGTGGGAACCATCCTTGCAGCATCCAGCAGAGCGTGGCGCAGAGCGCGGCTGTGATCAACCATATCCCGATCCAGGGATGGCCGCCGAGCGCTATGCCCGCTGCCATTACCAACCCTTGACCGGGCGCATACATCGACATATAGGTTGGATGCTGGATAATTTGGAAACTCTCGAAGTGGATCCACATCGGGTGCGTGGGATTGGTCAGACGTCCTGAGGCGAAGGTGTTCGCAGCCAGCAGATGGCTGTACTCGTCATTCCAGTCGGGGAGGGGAACCCCTAGCAGCGGAATCAAGACCGCACGAATGCCGAGCGCCATGAAGCCGACAAACCAGACGGCCAGAGTGCGATGGTGGGCAAGTCGGCCGAAGAGTCTTTCAACGCGGTCAAAGAACGACCCGCTTGTCCGTGCGTGGCGTCGGAGTGAAAGACCGGCGACAGCCAGCACCATGATTGCTTCCGTAATCGTCAGCAACCATGGCGCCAGGTGTCGATAGATTTCGTTCATGCGGATCTGGCCGGTCCAGTGGTGAGATCACTTTTCCGTCCGCGGCGGGGAGTGCTACTACTGACCCGCCGCTTCCTTCACGCCCGTCTCTTCAAACAGGCCGTCGACGATCTGAATCATCTCGTTGTCGACCACCCGATTTTTGGCGATGGCTTCTTTCAAGGGAATCGACACGATCTTGTTCGACCGCAGCGCCGCCATGCAGCCAAACTCGCCGCGATGGACCATGTCGATGGCGCCCAATCCGTACCTCGTCGCCAGTACACGGTCGAACGCACTGGGCGAACCCCCGCGCTGGATGTGTCCCAGCACTACCGCGCGAGTTTCGAAGCCGGTACGCTTCTCGATTTCCCGTGCCAGAATATTCGCAATGCCGCCCAACTTGGCATGGCCAAATTCATCTTTGCCCATGTCTTGCAGAATGGGCGCGCCTGAGCCTGTGTCGGACGAAAACTTTGCGCCTTCGGCGACAACGACAATGGAGAAGTATCGTCCACGCTCGTGCCGCTGACGAATCGATTCGGCAACCTTGTCGACGTCGAAGGGCCGCTCGGGGATCAGAATCACGTCGGCACCACCTGCCACGCCGCTGTACAGGGCAATCCAGCCTGCATCGCGTCCCATGACCTCCACCACCATCACGCGGTTGTGGGCCTCGGCGGTCGTGTGAATGCGGTCAATCGCTTCGCACACCACGTTGCACGCTGTGTCGAATCCAAAAGTGTAGTCGGTTCCCCCTAGATCGTTGTCGATGGTTTTGGGCACTCCGATTACTTTAATCTCTCTTTCGTGGAGCTTTTGCGCGACCGACAGGGTGTCGTCGCCGCCGATGGCAACGATGGCATCGATCTTGTGCTTCTCAATCGTGGCGATGCAGCGATCGATTCCGTCTGGGCGCTTCGACGGGTTCGTGCGCGAAGTCCTCAGAATGGTTCCGCCGCGAGGCAGAATTCCACCCACCGCATCCAGGTCGAGCACCATGCTCTTATCTTCGATCAGGCCGCGCCAGCCTTCCAGAAAACCCACGAATTCATCGTGATAGTGAAACACGCCTTTGCGCACCACGGCGCGGATGACGGCGTTCAATCCCGGGCAATCGCCCCCGCCGGTCAACATGCCAATTTTCATCGTTTGCTCCTCTTTGAGTATGAGTTCAGGATAAACTCCTCCGAATGCACCCCGGGTACAGGGGCGACGAAATGGCCCAAAACGCAAAGGGTGAGCATCGGTCGGAAGAGATAGATTAACATTAAATTGACCGCGGCCAAAGCCAAACAACCCAAAGAAAATCGTTCAGGCACCGCCGTTCTGGCCGTGCGGCATGGGGCATTGCGCTTCCGCGCGGGATTCGACACAATGCTCGACGGACATGAATAAAACTGTGTCGATCTTTGCCTGGCTCACGGTGGGCTTGCTCGGCGTCGGCGCGGTCGGCGTAATCGCCGTTCACCGCGGCGAACCCATTAACGCGCTGTGGCTCGTCGTAGCTGCGACTTGCTGCTACGCCCTTGGATACCGCTTTTACAGCAAGTTCATTGCAGCGAAAATTCTTGCCCTCAACGCTCTCCGCGCCACACCTGCCGAGCGTCTGGAAAACGGGCGCGATTTTCTGGTCACCAACAAGTGGGTCGTTTTCGGGCATCATTTTGCCGCGATCGCTGGGCCAGGCCCTCTTGTGGGGCCGGTTCTCGCCGCGCAGTTTGGCTATCTTCCTGGGACCTTGTGGGTTCTGGCAGGAGCCGTCTTCGCTGGATGCGTGCAGGACTTCGTGATCCTTCTTTTCTCGGTGCGTCGGGACGGCAAGTCACTCACCGAAATGGCCAAAGAAGAAATCGGCCGCGTCGGCGGAGTTGTGGCCTACACGGCGGTGATCGCGATTCTGGTGATTCTCCTCGGCGTCGCTGCCCTGATCGTGGTCAACGCGCTGAAAGACAGTCCCTGGGGCACGTTCACGATCGCGATGACGATTCCCATCGCCCTGCTGATGGGCTTCTACCTTCGGCGGATCCGGCCCGGCAAAGTACTCGAAGTCTCGGTGTTGGGTTTCATCCTCGTGCTGCTGGCGATTTGGGGAGGACGCTGGGCTTCGCTAAATCCGCACATGGCGCAGGCCTTCACGTTGCAGGGGACTACGCTCGCGAAGTTAATCATTGTGTACGGATTTGCCGCTTCCGCGCTCCCGGTGTGGCTGCTGTTGGCTCCCCGCGACTATCTCAGCACCTTCGTGAAACTGGGCACGATCGTACTGTTGGGAATCGGGATCGTAGTGTTGCACCCCACGTTGCACATGCCCGCGCTGACTCGTTTTGTGGACGGCACCGGCCCAGTCTTCGCCGGAAAAATCTTTCCCTTTGCCTTCATCACCATCGCCTGTGGCGCCATCAGCGGCTTTCACGCATTAATCTCCAGCGGCACCACGCCCAAACTGATCGCCCGCGAGACTCAGGCCCGCATGGTGGGCTATGGCGCTATGGTGGCCGAGTCCGCCGTTGCCGTGATGGCAATCATTGCCGCGTGCGTGCTGCAGCCTGGGGTTTACTTTGCGATTAACAGCCCCGCAGGCATCGTCGGTCAGACCGCCACCGCCGCCACTGCGACCATCTCGAGTTGGGGATTCCCTGTCACGGCGGCGGATATGCAAACTCTGGCTCGCGCTGTCGGCGAACAGACTCTGTTCAACCGTACCGGCGGCGCGCCAGCGTTCGCTGTCGGTATGGCACACATCTTCTCGCAGAGCCTGGGCGGCGCGACCGTGATGGCGCTCTGGTATCACTTCGCCGTCATGTTCGAGGCGCTGTTCATCCTCACGATTCTCGACGCCGGTACGCGCGTGGCGCGCTTCATGATCCAGGACGCTCTAGGGCATATCTACAAACCGCTAGGTCGGACCAGTTGGTATCCCTCGATTCTCGCCACCAGCGCATTGATTGTCGCCGCCTGGGGATACTTCCTCTGGCAAGGCGTGAAGGATCCGCTGGGCGGGATCAACTCCCTTTGGCCGCTATTCGGGATCGCCAACCAGTTGCTCGCGACCGTAGCTCTTTGTGTGGCCACGACAATAATTATCAAGATGCACAGGGCACGCTATGCCGCCGTCACGCTCGTTCCGCTGGTGTGGCTCATCGCTGTCACATTCACGGCGTCGTGGCATAAGATCTTCGACCCCAATCCGCGAGTCGGATTTCTGGCGCAGGCTCACATTCTGGGAACAGGTCCGACAACCTCTGCATCCTCGCGACTGATCTTCAATAACCGATTGGATGCCGCTGTGACAGCCGTCCTGGTTGTAATGGTCGCGCTGGTCCTGATCGAATCGGTCCGGCAGTGGGTCGGCGTTCTGATCGGCAGGGAAGAGGCGCGCGTGAAGGAATCGCCGTTCGTGATGACGCGACTGGCAGAGGAGAGAGGATGAGCACCATCGTCAAGGTAGTCAGAACGCTGCGAGCGATCTTGCGAGAAATTTTCGACGAGGCCGCCTACGATCGTTTTCTGAACCGCACTCAAATGGCGCCATCACCCGCATCCTACGCCGCCTTCCGCCGAGAATTCGAAGAGGCGAAAATCGGCCGCCCAAAATGTTGTTAGGCTTGCGCGGGTAAGCCCGTGTGGGCGGACACTTTTGTCCACCCATGTTTTGACGGGAGTCTTGATCTTAAGAAACGTCGGGTGCCCCATCTTTCGCGTTCTTCGCGAAAGGTGGCATTCCAAGAAACCAAACGCCAAATGAGGTCGCATAAACTGATGTCACGAAAAACATCCCGAGTAAAGACATTCCTAGGTGTTCTTCTCTTCCTTTCGATCGCTCCCCAATTCCACGCTCAGAGCGACGACTCCAGCCAAACCATGCGCCCGGTGATTCGCGGGCGCCACGCAGCCGTCGCTTCCATGAAAGCGGAAGCCACTGAAGCGGCTCGCCAAATTCTCGCCATGGGCGGCAACGCCTTCGACGCCGCCGTCGGCGGCCAAGCCGCACTGGCAGTCACCGATTTCTCACTCAACGGTCTGGGCAGCGACGCCGTCCTACTCGTCTACAGCGCTCACGATAAGAGGGTCTACTCCATCAACGCCGAGCCCCGCGCCCCCAAACTTGCGACGATCGAGTGGTACGAGAAAAATAACGGAGGCAAGATTCCTGAGAGCGACGGCCTGCTCTCCGGCGGACTGCCTGGTGTCGTGGACGCCTGGTACACCCTGCTCGATCGCTGGGGCACGATGAGCTTCGAGCAGGTTCTGGAGCCCGCCATCGACCTTGCCGAAAACGGCTTCCCGTTGAGCGAATACGGCGCGTCTTACATCGCCGGCTCGAAGAAAATCCTGAAATACCCCACGACTGTCAAAATCTATCTGCCGAATGGTCGCCCGCCGAAGGCTGGCGAGATTCTCAAGAATCCAGACTTGGCGCGCACTCTTAGGAAGTTGGTCGAAGCCGAGAGGGAAAACAAGTCCAAAGGCAGGCACGAAGCGCTCAAAGCCGCGCGCGACCGCTTCTACAAAGGCGACATTGCCAAGGAGTTAGCCGCATTCTCCGAGGCCAACGGTGGCCTGTTCCGCTACGAAGACTTCGCGGAATACACCGCCGAGGTCGAGACCCCGGTTTCCATCAACTATCGCGGCTACCAGATCTACAAGAATCCATCAGCAAGCCAGGGACCCACTGAACTGATCGCGCTCAATCTTCTCGAAGGCTATGACTTGAAAGCACTGGGCCACAATAGCCCCGACTTCCTGCACACCAACGTGGAAGCTGTGAAGCTTGCCATGGCCGATCGAGAGAAATATCTCGGCGACATGGACTTCATCAAGATCCCCTACGACGGCTTGCTCTCGAAAGATTATGCCCGCGAGCGCCGAAAGATGATCGATCCTGCTAAAGCTTCGTTGAAACTGCGCCCCGGTTCACCAGAAAAGTTCGCCGCGAACGCATCGCCCTTAGACCGCCCAGTGCACGAGGTTCTGGACGGAAATGCCAGCCATGATGGCGACACCAGCTACATCGCCGTCGTCGACCAAGACCACAACATGGTCAGCTTCGAGCCCAGCCTGCACAGCCTGTTCGGAACCGGCGTTGTCATGGGCAACACCGGCATCATCTTCAATTGCCGCGGCGACTATTACTCCCTGGTGCGCGGAGAAGCTAACGCCCTCGAACCTGGCAAGCGCCCTCGCAGCACGCTGCAGAGCACGTTGGTCATGAAAGATGGCCAGCCCTACGCGATCATGGGTAGTCCTGGCGGTGACGATCAGGTGATGCGTACGATGCAGACGCTCATCAACATGATCGACTTCGGCATGAACATCCAGCAAGCCATCGAGGCCGCACGCTGGTCATCACGCGCCTTTCCCGCCTCACCTTTCCCCCATACCATGTATCCGGGCGATTTGGCGGTTGAATCACGCATTCCAGAAATGACGCGTCAGGCGCTCATCGCCCGCGGCCACAAACTCCGCGTCGATCCGCCATGGTCCCTCGGCTCGAACGCTGGAATTGTGATCGACGCCGACACCGGAGTTCTCAGCGCCGGCGCCGATCCTCGTGTCGACGCCTACGCCTGGGCCTGGTGACGGAGAAAAGCCTCGGACCGCAGAGTTCGCTAAGAAAGCGCCGCAGAGAATGCAAAGAACGGCGATGTGGAAACGCGAACGGTTAGCGTCAAGGATGGGTCTACTCCGCGTCCTCCGCGACACCTCAGCGCCCTCTGCGGCTAAGCGCTTTTCTCGTCATCACCCTGCCCACAACCCGTACTAGGCCGCAGGCCTATTCCGCGATAAACTGCATGCACATGAGAGTCTTGGGAATCGATTGTGGCGGAGAGTACACCGGCTACGGAGTCGTCGAAATGGACGCACGCGGAAGGCTCTGCTGCCTGACCTGCGGGGCCATCAAACTCTCCCCACGGGAAGTACTTCCCAAGCGCCTGTCCCGCATCTTCACCCAGCTCGGAGAAATTATCGTCCGGCACCAGCCTGATGAAGTTGCGATTGAGGATGTCTTCTACGCGCTCAATGTGAAGTCTGCGCTAAAGCTGGGCCAAGTCCGGGGAGTTGCGATGCTGGCTGCCTCCACCGCGGGATTGGAAGTCGCCGAATACTCGCCACTCACCATCAAATCGTCGGTCGTCGGCTACGGCCGCGCCGAGAAGCAACAAGTCCAGCACATGGTGACAAGGCTTCTGGAACTTGCTGCTCCCCCAGAACCCATGGATGCTTCCGACGCCTTGGCCATCGCCATCTGCCACCTGCACACGGCCGGTACTCTCAACCGGCAGCGCGCCGTGGCGCGATAGAGTTCTACTGTCAACCCACTTTTGGGGTAATCTTGTGTGGCAATCTGTATCGGTTCACTGCGGATACGAACCTGAGACCGATGAACGGAATCGAAGAGGCAAAGCTGCATCGCACACGAGGGAAGCGGCGCTTCGACCGCGCGTTCCCCATCGTCGTGGTCGCGTGCCTTGTTCTCGTTTGTCGTCTTCCCATTCGTGCCGCCGATCCCGCCACAATCATCTTCTCGCTCGATTTCCCGCACTCCGACCCCGACCATTATTCCATCGTCGCGCAGTCTGACGGCCATGCGCATTATGATTGTTCGGCAAAAATCTCTGACGAATCTGAGGACCGCGAGACGTATCAGGCGGATTTCACTCTCTCGGACGCCACCCGCGCCCGGATCTTCGACCTTGCCGCCCAATCCCATTATTTTTCGGGCAAGGTCGATTCCGGCAATCGCAAGCTGGCATTCACGGGCACGAAGAAACTGACATACAAAGATGCACAGCACGAAACCACCGCCGCCTACAATTTTTCGCAAGTACCTGTGGTTCAGCAGCTGACGACATTGTTCCAGAGCATCTCGGCCACGTTGGAATTCGGTCGCCGCCTGGCCCACGACCGCCGCTACCAGAAACTTGCCCTCGACGACGAATTGAAGCGCATGGAAGATCAGGCGCGGCGTGGTGATCTAATCGAGTTGCAAGCCGTAAAGCCCATCCTGCAGGGGCTTCGCGATGACGGATCCTTGATGAACATCGTGCGAGCCCGCGCCCAGCGGATCATGGACATGGGCAATGCCGTGCCGGCCACACACTAATCCAGACGCAAGGAGAAGGATGCAAATGCAAAGGCGAACGCTGTTGAAGGGCGCGGTGGCGCTGAGCGCTTCCCTGGCTTTGAACCGGAAGGCCCTGTTCGCGGCCACGGCAGACTCGCACATTGAAGTGCTCCTCGATGAGCCTGTGGAAACCATCTCTCCTGCGGTGTACGGACATTTCACCGAGATGCTGGGCGCAGTGGTTTACGATGGCATCTGGGTTGGCGAGAACTCAAAGATCCCCAACACAGGCGGTCTCCGCAAAACGGTCATCGAGAAGCTGCGCCAGATCAAGGCTCCCATGGTTCGCTGGCCCGGTGGCTGCTTCGCCGACAGCTATGACTGGACGGATGGAATTGGCCCCGCTGCAAAGCGTCCCGAACGCGGAGCATTTTGGAGAGGTGAACCCAATACCTTCGGCACGCCCGAATTCATGCGCTTTTGCCAACTCACCGGCGCAGAGCCCTATTTTGCGGCCAACGTACGTAGCCTGTCTCCCCTGGCGTTCGACCACTGGATCGAATACTGCAACGCTCCTGCGGACAAGAGTTCTCTGGGCCGCATGCGTGCCGATGACGGCGCTCGTGAGCCCTACAACGTCAAGTACTGGGGCATCGGCAACGAAAGTTGGGGTTGCGGCGGCAATCTGACGCCTACCGAGTACAGCGAGGAATTTCGTAAGTTCACCACCTGGACTCCTGGCTATGGCACGCCTCTCAGATTCATCGCCGTCGGACCCAGCAGTGACGACCTCGATTGGACTGAACAGTTTTGCCTTTCAACTTTCTCTGGCAAGCGCGCGATCCATCCCAAGAGTGTTTACGGATGGTCGATTCACCACTACACCTGGGACTTGGCCCGTGGCAGAACTCACGACTGGGATGCCGCCAAAGGCGACGCTCTTCAGTTTGATTTGCAGGACTGGTACGAGGTCTTCCGGGAGGGCGGCAAGATCGAACAAATCATGCTCTCCAACTGGGACGTCCTCGGCCAGTACGATCCTGAGCACGACATCAAGCTGGTCGTCGACGAATACGGCACTTGGTATAAACCAGGCAGTGAAGTCGATTCTTCCCACAGCTTGGGCCAGCAAATCACGCTTCGCGACGCCCTGCTGACTGCGCAAACGCTGGACATCTTCAACCGCCATGCCGAGAAGATGGGCATCGGGGCCTGTGCGCAGCTCATTAACTGCCTCAACTCCCTGTTCTTGTCGCACGAAGACAAGTTCATTGTGACCCCGAACTTCTTCGTCTTCGACATGTACCAGTCTCACCAGGGAGCGACAGCGGTCCGCGCAGAGTTCAGCGCGCCCCAAGTCAGCTACCAGCGCGACAGCCACCCCACAACCTTCTGGGGACTCAACGGATCAGCCTCCCTTAAAGATAAGATTTTGACGTTAACCGTAGTAAACCCTCACACCACAGAGCCCCGGGAGGCCGAGATTGCTGTCCGAGGCGGATCTACTGCGTCCGTCACGGCGACCGTCCTGACCAATTCCGACATTCACGCCCATAACACCTTCGACCACCCGGATGCTGTATCTAGCGTCACCCAAAAGGTCGCGGGATCGGGGTCAACGGTTCGCTATACCTTTGCTCCCGCATCGGTCACCAAGCTGTCAATTGCCCTAGCCTGAACCGATTGCGGTCCAGTAGCCTGGGTGACCCAAGTTTTACAACTTTCGACCCGGAACCGTGTTCTAATAGGCGAAGGAAGCCTTCCGGGGGTTGCTATGTCTGCTCTCTCTCGCTCCAGATTCAGCGTTGTGGTTCTGACGGTCGCCGCCAGCACGCTTTTTGCGCTGCCCGCAATGGCCGGTTCGCAGGCGCGCATCGTGCGCCTGAGCGATGTACAAGGTTCGGTTCAGATCGACAAGAACACTGGCATGGGCTTCGAAAGCGCGTTTCTCAACCTCCCCATTACGCAAGGGGCGCAGGTGAGGACGCATGATCGCGGACGCGCCGAGATCGAATTCGAAGATGGCAGCTCGCTGCGCCTCACTCCGAATACGACGGTCGAATTCAGCACCCTTGGCCTCAGCGATTCCGGCCAGCGCATCTCGGTCGTCAACCTCATCGAGGGCATGGCCTACGTCAACTGGCTTGGCAAGGACCAGATGACTCTCAATTTCTCCCGTGAGAAAATTTCGCTCGACCACGCAGCTCACTTCCGCGTCGATACCTCGACCGAAGTCGCCAGTCTCGCGGTCTTCAAAGGCGATGTTGATGTCGAGGGTCCAGGCGGGAAGGTCGCCGTCGCGAAGAAAAAGACGGTCACCTTCGATGCCGCCGACAAGTCCACCGTCGCCAACAACATCGAAGAGGCTCCTCTGGATTCCTGGGATAAGGAAGCCAGCGCCTACCACGATCAATACGCGAAGAACAATTCTTCGCCGTATGGATATGGTGTGAGCGACCTGAATTACTACGGCTCCTATAGCAACGTCGCCGGCTACGGAATGATGTGGCAGCCGTACTTCACGGGCGTCGGCTGGAATCCCTTTATGGACGGCGCCTGGTCCTGGTACCCCGGCTTCGGCTACATGTTTGCCTCTGCCTATCCTTGGGGATGGATGCCTTACCGCTACGGAAGTTGGATGATGGTTCCTGGAATGGGCTGGATGTGGCAGCCAGGGGGCTGGAATTCCTGGGTCACTGTTCCGCGCTATGCCGGGACGCTGCCAGTCAATTTCCACCCGCTCGTTGCGCCAACAACCGGAACTGTGAAGACCGTCGCCGTAGGGAAAGGCGGATCGGTTTCAGCTATGCCGCCTTCGCGCGTACTGTTGAGTGCTGGATCGGCGGGCATGGGGATTCCCCGTGGCTCTCTCGACAATCTGAACCACCTGAATCACCAGGTTGCCAAGTCCGGATTTGTCGAAGTGCGTTCCGCGCCGCAGTTCTCGACGAGTTCGCCTAGTTCACCTGCGGGCTTCGGGGGGCCACAGCATGGCACGATGTCGTCTCCATCCGCGCCTCCGTCGGCATCAATGGGCCACAGCACGTCGTCCGGACACTCGTCTCCCGGGTCGCATCACTAGACTGTAATTTTTGCAACTAAAAAGAGAGGGCGGCCCCAATTGGCCGCCCTCGCTGTTTAGGTGGGGACAGCCGGCTTCGGCTGTCCGCCTTGGCGAAGCCAGCCGCCGACCCACAGACTAAATCAAACGACCGCCACCCCGGCATATCCCACGACCATATCTCTGTCTCCGGAGACATCGCCCGAAGTCGCATATTTCACCAGTTCCGCCGACTTTGCCCCCAACTGGCGTGCAGCCGTCAGCATCGCCACCGCCGGCCCGAAGCCGCACATGCTGATGTCCTGCTGCGTGACCACATCGAATAGCCCACGTGGATCCAGTGTAAGAATCCGCTCGATTGCCCGGTGATCTTTCGCGCGAGTCACCGCGTCGGACTCGTAATGATTCATGTCGCTCGAAGCGACAATCAGGATGCGCTCGTTCTGCGCTGCAACCACGTCAGCCAATGCCTCGCCGAGTTGTTCGAGAACTTCAAACTGTCCCGTCCCCAGCGCAATGGGAATGAAACGAAGTTCAGGCTGCCGCAACAGCAGGAAGGGCAGTTCAACCTCAGCCGCATGCTCTGCCCGATGCGCCGTCGAATCTTCTTGCAGCGCCGGGAACCGCTGTCTCAGGGCCCCGGCCAGTTCGGCATCGATCGGCACATCCCCCAGCGGCGTCTGCCACGCGCCCTCACTCATCATGGCCAGCGCGCGGCCTACACCAGTGTGGTTCGGACACAGCACAATGCAGCGCTTTGGTACTTCCACCCGCGCAAATACCGCCCCTGCCACATGCCCCGAATACATGTATCCCGCATGCGGTGCGATGCATCCTAAGGCTCGCAGAGGAGTCTGGTTGATGAACCTTGATTGTGACAAATAGCCGCGCACTTCAGTGCGAAGGTCATCGGGATTGTCCGCATAAAAGCGGCCCGCGACTGCGGGATGACGCAGGATAGTGGTAGTCATGGCCCCTCCTCTCCCGGCTGGGACCAATTGCAATGCTATGACTCAGCTTGGACGTCACGCAAGGCGCGATAGATCGCGGCGCTCTCTTCCAGAGTCAACGTCTCAGCCCGCGCAGTAGCCTTTACCTTCGCCTCAGCCAGGGCCCGCTTCAACTCTGCTCCCTCGTACTTCGTTTTCAAATTGTTCCACAGAGTCTTCCGCTTCTGCCCAAACGACAGCCGCAAGAAATCGATGAACCCATCACCAGCCACTCCCATCTTCTCCTGCTGCGGATCGATGGTCAACCGCAGCACCGACGAATGTACTTTCGGCGGAGGCACAAACGCACCCGGCGGCAGGGTGAACAGGTTCTCCACGCGAGCATACAACTGCGTGGTGGCCGACAACATTCCATAATCGCGCCCTCCAGGCTCCGCCGAGATCCTGTCCGCCACCTCGCGCTGCACCATGATCACGATGCTGTCGAAATATTTCGAAAACTCAAACAGCCGCAGCAAAATGTCGGATGTAATGTAGTAAGGAAGGTTTCCAACCACTTTCACCGGCTGCGGCTTGAGGTCGATTCCCGGCTGGCTCAAACCGGGCTTCGGTCCGAAAACCGAATCAAAGTCGATCGCCAGAACGTCGGCCTCAATAATCTCGACGTTCCGCGCCATGCCAAACTTCAGCCGCAACTGCGCGGCCAGCACACGATCCAATTCCACCGCGATCAGTCGCCGCGCGCGCTTCGCCAGCAAAGAAGTCATAATCCCGCGCCCCGGCCCAATTTCCAGCACTGTGCTCTGCGACAGGTCGCCCAAAGTGTCGACCACGCGCGCCGCGAGATCTTCACTGGCCAGAAAATGCTGTCCCAATTTGGGCTTGGTTTGCGGACGGCGCGCGGATGCTACCTTTGGCACATTGACCCCCATTTCCTCGGGAAGTAGACTTTGGAGTCGGTCCGGGCATCCTACCTGCTGGACCCTCTGGGCCCCGAGTCTCATTCATAATAGCGTGTGCCGCGAAAATCGTGCGCGCTTCTGGAGGTTCCTCCCTCATGAACATCGTATTCGTCGCTTCGGAAGGCGTACCCTTTTCAAAGACAGGTGGTCTGGCTGACGTCGTTGGAGCCCTGCCTCGCGCTCTGGCCTTCCTTGGACATCAGGTCACGGTCTACCTGCCGCGCTATCGCCAGACCAAGCTCCCCGAGTCTGTTGCCGTCGTGCGCAGCGTGACTGTACCCTTCGACGATCAGTACCGGTTTGCTTCGGTTGTAGCCGGAGGCAGTCAGGGCGGGGTCAAATTTTACTTTGTCGAGTACCCTCAGTATTTCGACCGCGACGCTCTCTACGGCACTCCGGCCGGGGACTATCCCGACAATGCCGAGCGTTTTGCCCTGTTCTCGCGCACAGTGCTGGAGGCAACAAAAATCCTGGGTGTCCCCGACATTTTTCACTGCCACGACTGGCAGTCGGCCCTGGTGCCCGTTCTTCTCCGCACCATCTACGCGGAAGACCCCGCCTTCAAAGACGTCGGCACGGTCTTCACGATCCACAACATGGGCTACCAAGGATTGTTCCCGCCCGACACCCTTCCTCTTCTTATGCTGCCATGGGATCTTTTTACCATGTCGAAGATGGAATTCTTCGGCCAGGTCAACTTCCTCAAGGGCGCGCTGACCTATTCCGACTTCATCACGACCGTTAGCAAGAAATACAGCCAGGAGATTCAGACCGCCGAATACGGCTTCGGTCTGGAAGGCGTCCTGCGCGACCGAGCCGCCACGGTTACAGGGATTCTCAACGGAGTCGATTACGACGAGTGGAGCCCGCAAACTGATAAGTTCACCGTCGCAAAGTATTCACCGCAGGATCTCTCCGGCAAAGCCAAATGCAAAGCTGACTTGCTGGGCGCCTTCGGCATCAAGAATGCCGACGCCAAGCTGCCGGTGATCGGAATCGTATCCCGCTTCGCTGCCCAGAAAGGTTTCGACCTGATTTCACAGATCGCCGACCGCCTTGCCCGCGAAGAAATGATCGTGGTGGCCCTCGGTGCCGGCGACAAGACTTACGAAGAGATGTTCCTTCGCCTGAACAAGCAGTTTCCCAACAAGATTGCCGTCAAAGTCGCCTACGACAACGCAATCGCTCACAAAATCGAGGCCGGCGCCGACATGTTTCTGATGCCGTCCCGCTACGAGCCTTGCGGACTGAACCAGATTTACAGCTTGAAATACGGCACGGTGCCCGTAGTCCGCGCGACCGGCGGCCTCGACGATACCATCGAGCCCTGGGACGCTCGCACCGGCAAGGGAACCGGCTTCAAGTTCACCGAATACAATGGCGAGTCGCTCCTGCTTACCATCAAGGACGCGCTGACCGCCTTCCGCGACCAGACCTCCTGGCAAGCCCTCATGCGCAACGGCATGAACAGAGATTTCTCCTGGAACGCCTCCGCCCGCGAGTACGGGAAAATCTACGACAAAGTCAAGCAAATGCGCGGAGCGACGCCGGCTGCAGAAAAGTCTCTTGCAAGCGTGTCATCCTGAGGGCAGTCGAAGATCCCTACTCAAACATCGACGCTTTGGGCGCTGTCCCAACTAATGGGATGGTCCGCCGCCTTTACCAAGCCAGCACCTTGGGTATAACAGGTGAACGGAGGAGCATCCCATGGAGCTACACACGGTCGGCATTGATCTCGGCAAGACGATCTTTCATCTGGTTGGGCTTAACCAACAGGGCGAGGTTGTGGTGCGCAAGAAGTTTTCGCGCAAACAACTGCTCCACTTCACTGCGAACCTGCAGGTCAAGCTAATTGGTATGGAAGCTTGCGGCGGGTCTCACTTTCTAGGGCGGGCTCTGAGAGAGCAGGGGCATGAGGTGCGGCTGATGCCGGCGCAGTATGTGAAGCCATACGTAAAGACCAGCAAGAGCGACTACATTGACGCCGAGGCGATTGCGGAGGCAGTCGAGCGGCCGAAGATGCGCTTCGTACCGATCAAGAGCGATGACCAACTGGCTTTGCAGTCCCTGCATCGGGTACGGGAGCGTTGGGTAATGCGTCGCACAGCAGTCATCAACCAGATTCGTGGTTTGCTGCTCGAACGTGGAATCACCTTGCGGCAGGGGCGACGCCAGGTGGATGAGGCCTTGCCCGGAATCCTGGAAGACGCCAGCACCAAGCTCTCGGGTGCCGTGCGCTCGCTGCTGGCACAACTGAGGCTGGAACTCGATCACTTGCAAATGCGAATCGACGAAGCCGATGCGGTCATTCAGAAGATAGCTGGCGAGAACGAAGCCTGCCGACGGCTAGTCGCGATCCCTGGCATCGGACCTGTGACGGCGACCGCCATCATCGCCGCGATCGGCAACGGAGCAGCTTTCAAAAAAGGGCGAGGGTTTTCCGCGTGGCTCGGAATCGTCCCGGGCGAATACACCACTGGCGGCAAGCAAAAGCTGCTGGGGATTAGCAAACGGGGAAACTCTTACTTGCGAAGACTCCTGGTGCAAGGGGCCCGTGCGGTCCTGCAACAGAGCGCGAGGCAATCTTCCGGTCTGAGTGCGTGGCTGGCCCAACTCACAACCCGCGTCCACAGTAACGTGGCCGCAGTAGCCCTAGCGAATAAGCTGGCGCGCATGGCCTGGGCCGTGCTCGCCAAGAATGAACGCTATCGGCCACCGGTCGTGGTCGGTGCAGCTACAACATAACTGGCCTGCAGATGACGCCTGGCTGAGGCCAGGCTTGGAAATCGCATTCGCGATTCCCACATCTACAGACCAGCGGCTACTACGGAGTTGAGGATCTTCTGCCAGGTCTGCTGGCGAACTATGTGATGACACAACGGTCGAACCCGGCGCTCTCGAAACCTGTAAACCGGAAAAGCCTTCCAAGGCTGCCTAACTAAGTAGGACGAGCGCGCAGCGCATTCCATCAAGGCCAGGAGCTTGTGCTCCACAAAGGCCGAATACATTTGCGCAGACCATCCTGTCACCTTCATTTTTCGCTTGCGACAAAGCGGCGGACCATACATTCTGGTTTGAGCGTGAACCACCACGAATCGCGCCGCTGCATTCGACGGGCGCTTCTGACCGCGCCCCCCGTATTGATTCGCCCACCCTTCGCCCCACTGCTAAAATTGCCCCAGCATGGCTGCCTCCCAACAGCCCGCCTCTACCCGCACCATCTTCCACGTCGACATGGACGCCTTCTTCGTCTCCGTCGAAGAACTCTTCGATCCGTCCCTGAAAGGCAAGCCAGTCGTAGTCGGCGGACAGCGCGATGAGCGCGGTGTCGTCTCCGCCGCCTCCTATGCCGCCCGCAAGTTCGGAGTCCATTCCGCCATGCCCCTCCGCACAGCCGCCAAGATATGTCCGCAAGCCATCTTCGTCAACGGCCATCCCGAGCGCTATCGCGAATGTTCCGAGAAGGTCCACAAAGTTCTTGGCACATTTTCGCCCCAAGTCGAAATGGCCTCAATAGACGAGGCCTACCTCGACATGACCGGCACCGAACGCCTGCACGGCCCTCCACTCAAAGCCGCGCATACTCTGCACCAGCGCATGAAAACCAATACAGGCCTGAACTGCTCAGTAGGGATTGGAACTTCTCGCCTGATCGCGAAAGTTTCCTCGGCGCAAGCCAAGCCCAACGGAGTGCTCTACATCGTTCCCGGCCAAGAGGCGAAATTCCTCGCGCCGCTCGATGTCCGCGAAATCCCCGGTGTCGGCAAGGTCATGGAGACACACCTCCACGCGCTCGGCATCAAGAAAGTTGGAGACCTTGCCCGCCTCGAAGAATCCGATCTTGCCGATCGCTTCGGCAAGTGGGGTCTGGCACTGGCTGGGAAAGCCCGCGGCGAAGACGCCGGCGGATGGTTCGACACTGAAGTTGGAGCCGATGTTGGCGCAAAGTCCATTAGCCACGAGCACACCTACAACGAGGACACAGCCGACGTCGCCCAGCTCGAAGCCACCCTGATGCGCCTTTCCGAGATGGTTGCCCGCCGTCTGCGCGAATCCCAAGTTCACGCGCGCACCATCCAGCTTAAGCTGCGCTACAAAGATTTCACCACCATCACTCGCGCCCACTCTCTGCCGTCCCCAACTCAGCTCGACACCGAGATCTTCGAGCAGGCCCGCAGCCTCTTCCGCAAGAATTGGAAGAGAGGCGTACCGATTCGGCTTCTTGGCGTGCAGGCCTCGTCCTTCACGTCGCAGCCCGATCAGATCAATCTGCTTGATGGAAACCGCCAGCAGCGCTGGAACGACGTGATGGCCGCTGCCGACCGCCTGCGCGACAAATTCGGCGAATCCAGCGTCAAACTCGCCGCGGGAATGAAAGGCACATTCCGGGAGCGCATTCACGAAAATCCTGCCAACCTCCCTGGAAAGAAGAAAGAAAAAGACAAATCGTAGCGAGAACCCGTAGCGCCGGCGTCCCGCCGGATGTCGCGCGCGCATTCCCGCCCGCTAACGCAACCTCTTCTCAAGAGTTGTAGGCATAGACGTCTTCCGTTCTTCACGGTAGCTTGCCTTCGTCCCTGGACCGAATCTGCACCAACTGTGTCTTCCCCCTCAGAAGACGAACGCTGTCTCCCCATCGGTTCGGCGCGTCGAAAGGATCGCGCAGCCGGCGCACCACTGAGCCCACAGCCAAAGAGCTCTGCACCAGGTGTCCGACCTTAACCGGTCCCACGACCTTCACATCCCGAATCCAGTGCAGCGCGCTGCTGATGCTGCATCCGCACTGGCTGCAATCCGGAGTCCCTCCAAAAACACACGGCTCAACGTGACTCCGCAAGTCAGCGGAATAGTTCATCGACATCTTCGCGAACAGACACTCGCGCGGGTTGTTCGGTGGATTCACAAACGCCCTACCCATTCCCTCCGGCACCAGCAACTTCCGATATGCGCGCCCCAGTCTCGGCAGTTCCCGTGCCACCCGCTCTCGATCTTCCGGCGTGAGCCGCTCCTCGCTTTCCTCTCCGATCTGCGGACTATAGAGGCTCACCCAAATATGATCGACCTCCGGGCGCGCCTGCCAGAACGCAACATACTCCTCCAAATAGGAAGCCCGCTCCAGCATGGGCTGGGTGATCACCCAGTGCACGTTGATCGATAGCCCCGCCACATTCTTCAGGATGCGCTCGTAGGTCGCCGGTTTACGCCGCTTGTCATGATGCTCGGGAAGCCCGTCGACAGAAACGGCAACGCGCAGCCGCGGAAGTTTCATCCACTCCTGCGGAATCGCGATCACCCCGCTGGTGACCACCATCGTGAACACCCCCATCTCACTGAGGACGGGAAGAATGCTTGACAACTCGCGATGCCGCACCATCGGCTCGCCTCCGACCAGCGAGACGTGCATCGGCTTGTGGATGCGCACCAAGTCGATCACACCCTCGACGAGAGCGTCCCCGCGAAAATCGCTGAGTTCCCGGAGCGTGGTCTCTCCCCCCAAATGGCTGTCGCCGTATGCATAACAGCCGGGACAGCTCAGCGGACACTCGCGTGTGATCTCAATCGACAGCATCGGAACATGACCGTTGAGAACACGCCAACCAGCCCGCGCCAGATCCCGCGCGGTTAGACTGGAGCTGGTTTGTACTTCTGACATATACGTGCCTTAGATGCGACGTCCACGTCTTGAGGTTCGCCGCGTGTGGAACTCACGGTCCGCTCGAATTGTGATGTTTCGTGATGCATGACGACCGTCGCCTTGACCATGATCCGACCAGCGCACTAATATTCCCCTTCACTCAGCAAGCCTCGTTTGGAGCCCTCATGCGCAAACTTTGTCTTTTATTGATCGTTCTTGCGTTGATCCCTTCGCAATGCACCGCAGCCCAATCGAATCCGCCGCTTCTGCTGCGTTTCCCCACGGTCAGCAAAACGCAGATCGTCTTCACCTACGCGGACGATCTTTGGATCGTCAGCCGTGACGGCGGCGACGCTCGCCGCCTCACCTCTGCCGCCGGCATCGAGGGCCTTCCTTATTTCTCTCCCGATGGCTCCCTGATCGCCTTCACCGGCGATTTCGATGGCAACCGCGATGTCTTCGTCGTTCCCGCCACTGGCGGCATCCCTCGCCGCCTGACCTACCATCCCGCCGAAGAATATGTCGCCGGTTGGACCCCCGACGGCAAGAGGATCCTGTTCAACTCCTGGGGCAACAGCTTCATGCACTTCGAGGATCAGCTCTACACCGTCCCCGTCGAGGGCGGATTGCCCACTGAAGTTCCTCTCCCGATCGCCGAGGACGCGTCATTCTCGCCCGATGGGACGCACATCGCCTACGTCCCGCATCCCAAGTGGCAGCAAGCCTGGAAGCGTTACCACGGCGGACAGACCACTCCCATCTGGATCGCCGATCTCAAGGACTCCAGCATCGTCAAGATTCCCCGCGACAACTCCAACGACCACCATCCCATGTGGATTGGCGATACCATCTATTTTCTTTCTGACCGTAATGGTCCGGTCAGCCTCTTCGCCTACGACACGAAAACCAAGCAAGTCTCGGAAGCTCTACACAGTGACGGACTCGATTTCAAAACCGCCTCGGCTGGTCCGGACGCCATCGTCATCGAGCAATTTGGCGCTATCAAGCTCTACGATCTCGCGACTCATCAAGCCCGGAATGTGAACATCCGCGTTGCTGGTGACATTGAAGCCGTCCGTCCGCACTTCGCCAAAGTTGAACCCAAGCGCATCCAGAACTTCAGCATCTCGCCAACGGGCGCGCGCGCCGTCTTCGAAGCCTGGGGAGAAATCTTCACCGTTCCCACCGACAAAGGCGACATTCGCAACATTACGCGCAGTCCCGCCGTCGCCGACCGCGATCCCGCCTGGTCCCCCGATGGAAAGTCCATCGCTTATTTTTCCGACGAGTCCGGAGAGTACGAACTTGCCATCCGCGATCAGAACGGGTTGGGCACAGTGCGCCGCATCAACCTTGGCAATCCGCCGTCATTCTTTTACACGCCTACGTGGTCTCCCGACAGCAAGAAGATTGCCTACATCGATAAGCGCCTGCAGTTGTGGTACGTCGATCTGGACAACCCGACGCCAAAGCTCATAGACACTGACTATTTCTGGACATTTGCTGCCAATGACATCGGCCAGACCTGGTCCCCTGACAACAAGTGGCTCGCTTATACCAAGCAACTTCCCAGCGGTCAGCACGCGGTGTTCGTCTACTCGCTCGATCAGAGCAAGATGTTCCAGGTTACCGATGGCATGAGCGACGCGCTTTATCCCAGCTTCGATAGGAACGGCAAGTATCTGTATTTCACCGCTTCAACCAATGTGGCTCTCACCACTGCTGGACTCGACATGACGAGCGACGAACATCGCGTCTCGCGCAACGTTTACGTCGCCGTGCTCAGCAAGGATGAGAAGTCGCCCCTGGCCCCCGAGAGCGACGAGGAAAAACCGAAAGACGAAAAGAAGCCAGATCAGGATAAGGATAAGGCCGCGGACCAAGCTCAACAAAAGACTAAAGATAAAACAAAGAACGCAGATAAATCCGCTCCCGCTGCCGCCGACAAAGAGAAAAACAAAGACGATACGGATAAGAAGAAAGATGAACCCGTCGTCGTGAAGATCGACATCGAGGGCATCGGACAGCGCATCCTCTCGCTGCCGATCCCAGCGAAAAACTATCTCAACATGCTCTCCGGGAAGTCGGGCATTCTATTCCTCGCTGAAGGCCCCATGGTCGTCACCGAAGATGACTATCCCAATATCGATCACACCCTTCAGAAGTTCGACCTCAGCAAACGCAAGGTCGACAAGTTCATGGACGATGTCAACGACTTCACGGTATCCTTCGATGGCGAGAAAGTTCTCTACCGAAAAGGCGACTCTTGGGCCACTGCCTCGGCTGACGATGGCCCTGGCGGCGGTTCGCCCAAGCCCGGCTTCGGTCCCCTCAAACTCGATGGGTGGGAAGTCTACGTCGAGCCCCGCGCCATGTGGAAGCAGATTTACAACGAGACTTGGCGCATCGAGCGCGACTTCTTCTACGATCCGCACTATCACGGCCTCGACCTCGAAAAGGCGAAGAAGAAGTATGCGCCATACCTCGATGGCATTGCCTCCCGCGACGAACTGACCTATCTATTTCAAGAATGTCTCGGCGAGATGACAGTAGGCCACATGTTCGTCGGAGGTGGCGAAGCACCCGAGTCGAAGAAGGTAAAGGGCGGCCTCCTCGGCGCCGACTATAGCTTGGAAAATGGCCGCTATCGCATTGCCAAAGTTTACGATGGCGAAAACTGGAATCCCGGCAACGAAGCCCCTTTAACCCAGCCCGGCGTCAACGTCAAAGCCGGAGACTACCTGCTTGCCGTGAACGGCCGCGATCTTCACGCCTCCGACAACATCTACAGCTTCTTCGAAGAGACCGCCGGGAAGCAGGTCGTTCTAAAAGTTGGGGCGAATCCGGACGGAAAGGAGTCCCGCGAGGTCACGGTCGTCCCCGTCGACAGCGAAGAAAACCTGCGGCATCTCGCCTGGATCGAGAACAACCGCCGTCGCGTCGACGAGGCCACCGGAGGCCGCATCGCCTACGTCCACGTGCCCAACACAGCCGGTGGAGGCTACACGAGCTTCAACCGTTACTTCTTCTCGCAGGTAGGAAAGCAAGGCGCCATCATCGACGAACGCTTTAACGAAGGCGGCCAACTTGCTGACTACATTATCGACTACTTACGCCGTCCCATGATGAGCAAAGTCGTCACTCGCGAGGGGCACGACTGGTCAAGCCCCTCGGAAGCAATCTATGGCCCCAAGGTTATGATCATCAACGAAATGTCGGGCTCCGGCGGCGATGCTTTGCCGTGGTACTTCCGCAAAGCTGGCATCGGTCCGCTGATCGGTAAGAAAACATGGGGTGGTCTCGTTGGCATCGGCGGCTACCCTGAACTGATCGATGGCGGCCACGTGACCGCGCCGCGCGCTGCTATCTACGGCCTCAACGGCGACTGGGAAGTGGAGAATAAGGGTGTCGCGCCGGATTTCGAAGTCGATCTCGAACCCACAGCGTGGCGAGCCGGTCGCGACGCGCAACTCGAAAAAGCCATCGAGGTGGTGATGCAGCAATTGAAGGAGCATCCACTTCCCGAAATCAAACGTCCGCCATACCCGAACTACCACGAGCACGATGACCTCGGTGCAAAGTAAGTGCTGATGTGGGGACATCCGCCATCGGCTGTCCCGCGGAAGGATCGGGAATCTGGGAAGCCTATTCAGGATTGGCGGACCGCGCCGATGAAGCCAGCAACGATTCCACTCCAGGCTTGTATCCGTAGAAGTCACCGATCATGTGGAGATGCTCAATGATCTCCTCGTCGTAGCGCTGCTTAAGAGCCGGCGTCAGAATGTCGTGCTCGGCGTTAGGATCTGCTGCAAGATCGAAAAGATAACTCTGCGCTGGAGAATCGTAGGTCGTATACAAATAACGCCCGTCCGCCGTAAGAATCCCATACACTGCGCGCACGTCCGACGCCAGCAGAAGATCCCGCCGTGGGTACCGATCCAGTTCCTGCTTCGTTTCCGCGAACAAAGGCCGGCCGTAGATCCCGTTCTGCACTACCGGCCGATGTCCCAGCAGGTAGTAAAGCGTCGGTGTAATGTCGGTCAAGGTCGAAAGGCGAGTGTCGTCGTATACCAGATGCTCGCGCATCGTGGGTGGCAGGTGGATGATCAGCGGCACCCGCATCACTTCCGGCCAGATCGAGGTCGAGTGGCTCATGCGTCCGAACTCGCCGGTAGCATCGCCGTGATCGCTGGTCACGACGATGATGCTGTTGTCATACATTCCGCGCTGCTTGAGATAACTGAAGAACTCTCCCAGGCATTTGTCGACCCAGTGAACTTCATAACTGATGCGGATGCTCATTCCATCCGGCGCCTGCCAGTGCTGCGAAGTCGGCGAAGGCACATCGTTACGGGCAAACTGGTGCACGTTCTTTGGCTGATCGTAAAAGAAGACGGGCTCTTTCGAGTCGTCGCGACGGTCGAGCGCCGCTTCTGCCTGCCTCACGGTCGATCCAATCTCCAACTGGTTCCAGAGTTCCTTGTCGGTATCCAGTTTGGTCAGTGGATCGGTCGGCAACAGAACCTCTTTCAGCACTTCATCCATGCTCACGACCATGTGGTAATTGTCGGCACGGAGCATCTGTTCCAGACCATTCACCTTCGAGAAGGGCTTCAGGTAGTGTGCATGAAGCATCATCGCGCCGGACCAAAGCGCTGGTTCGGAAAGGGAAGTCCCCGCATATTGCGAGTACGTGTTGTGCAGTACGATGCTGTCGCGGGCGAATGCGTCCAGATTCGGCGTGTAGGTCACGCGGGGATTGTAAGCGCCCAAATAGTCCGGCCGCATCGCGTCCACCACGAATACAAAGATATTCGGACGTGCTCTTTGCGTCATGGATAAGTTCGCAACCAGCTGAACTTCCGTATTCGTGCGTGTGTCCCGGATATTGGTATATTCGCGCATGATGCGGCAGAGGTCCCCGCACGCCTCCCCGCGGCTATTGCCCAGGACGTGGTGGGCGAGCAGGAATGACGGATCGCCCGCGCCGTATTCCTCGAGTTTGAGCGAAATCTCGTCATCAGTTGAGCCGACAGACTTGCCCCAAAAAATCTCGGTCACCTGGAGGCCCTTGTAGATGAAAATAGCGACCACCAATATCCCCACGATGGCGACGAAGGAGTAGCTCGCACGCACCGGTCGCAGGCGGTAGACGCACAGGCTCATCGCGATCCAGAAGAGCAGAGCAGAGGTGCTCTCGACAAAGCCGTTCCAGTCTTCACCGCCGATCAGCGAGCGGGATCCGAGCGCGAGCAACGTGATTATCACCATCGCGATCCAGGTAGCGATGGTCTGTGCGGAAGAGAGCTGCGGGCCGTTTCCTGACGCGGATGCATTTGTCGAAGTCTCAACGTTGCGGCCCAGGAATGGTTCGACGATCGAGAATCCCCAGAGTGTGAGCGTGAGCGCGAAGGCGCTTGCGTAAAGGTAAGCGCTCCATCCGTCGAAACTCATCGCATTGCCCAGAAACCGAGCCAGCACAAAAGACAGGACGACCGCGACCAGAGTGCCCACCAGCGCGCGGCGCACAACTCGTGGCTTGGAAGTCTTAGCGGCGAGCAGAAAGATCAGGTTCAGGGTCGATAACACTAGGGTCGCGAGAGCCAGATGAGAGGCGAGACTCCAGAACGCGACAGCCGCGTCTTGCCAATGAAAGGACAGCGCATGAGTGTCGCCGTAAAGGCGAATTCTCGCTCCTAGGCTGTAAATCACACTGACCACGATCGCCACGAGCAGTGCGGCGGAGAATCCGAAAGGCTGTGCGTTGCCTTCAACTGCACGGACTCCGCGTTGCGACGCTGCGCTCGCGGATTGCCCCACAGCAATTCCAATCAAGGGCAGGAGCGCGATCAGACTCCAGATATAAGCCGCGTTATTGTTTTCCAGACCGGGCAGGAAGGGACGGAAAGTCAGGTACATTCCAGCTGCGACGAGTGCACCAATCCCGGCCCATGTTCTTCTGCGGTTCTGCCACGGCCATACAGGGAACAGGGCCGCAGCGATAGCGGACCAATAGAGTGCTGCCTGATGCTGTGCCAGCCAGGGCATCCACGCGTATGGCGGCGTCTTGATGAAGGCGCAGAAAGTGTAAGGCAGAAACGCCAGTAGACAATAGAGGGACGTCAGGACGAAATATGTCCCGGAGACGGCCTTCAGTAAAGTGTTGAGCCAAAGCCTCAAAAGGGTGCTTCCTCAAATCTCGCCATGACGCCAGAGATAACTTGATTCTCAACGAGCATCGATCTATGTCGCAAGTTACCCTAGGCAAGGCATGATGGCGAGGGAGCAGCGTACATGTTGGCCGGGATCCACCAACCGCGGCCACCGCTTTGGCATCCCACTGAGGAGTGACCAAAGTACCTATCTCGTTACTACTTCAGTGTGGGCTCAGAAGCCTCCGGACGGCGCTCGATTGGGCTAGGATAAAAGCCGCACTCTTTTCCTCTTTTTGCGAGAACAACCGAATGGGTGGTCAGGCTGCTTCGAGGTCCGCTGCGCGTTTGTCGTCGTTCGCACTGTTCGCACGCAATTTCCTGAAGAGTCCGACGATGCTTGGTTCGGTCGTCCCCAGTTCACCCTTCCTCGTGAACGACATGATGAGCCAGGTCGACTGGGAGCGGGCGCGCGTTCTGGTGGAATATGGTCCGGGCGTAGGCACGTTCACGCGCGAGATTCTCAAGCGCATGCGTTCCGATGCGGTGCTGGTTGCCATCGAACTCAACACCGACTTTGTGGAGTATCTTCACGACCACGTCCGCGATCCGCGTTTCCGTGTGGTACAGGGCTCAGCCGCGCGCGTCCGCGGCGTGCTGGCGGAACAGAACCTGGCTCCCGCCGACTACATCATTTCCAGTCTGCCCTATCGCAATATGACGGACTCGCTGCGCCGCGAGATTCTCGAGGAATCCCGTCTCGCCCTGAAGACGGAAGGATCGATGCTGCTCTTCCAATACACGCGAACGCTTCTGCCTTATCTCGAGTCCAGCTTCAGTTCGGTCAAACTCAACTTCCAGTTTTTTAACATCCTGCCAGCGCTGATCTTCCACTGCACGCCGTAATCGAAGATCGGAGCCGCCCAAGGGCCAGCCTCAATCCGGCCGATTGCCGGGAAAGTCTCCTGCGATTTTTTTTGCCCCCATCTCTAAAATCCTCATTCTGAAGAACTTGTACAGCAGGGATCGCATTAAACTCCTGCAAAATCCTGAGCCGTAAGGACTTACAGGCAAAATCTTGCAGAATAAAGACTTAGCCGCGGTAGTAGCACCGTCGAGGACGGCGTTGGTGTAATCGTTAGGAGAGCCCTCGCCCATGACACGAGCTTGCTCTTTTTGGATTGCTCAGTAAAGGTTGTTCGTCACACGAATTGGAATTCTCGTTGTGGAAAACTGTGGAAAAAAGGGGATCGGACGCGGCCGTAGTGTCCTAAGAGTGCGTTGTGTTAGGACACTACCGACGCCGCGGCTTCCTGCTGGAATGAGCAAACGCAGGAAAGCTGCTGCCGGCACTCTCGGGCCAGCCGCAGATTTTCCATCGTCCAGTTACAGACTTGTAGAAACCGGCGTTTGGTTGCGCGTGATCCGCTAGACGATGTTAGGCGACCGACTTGTCCGCTACTGTGAGCGCACAACCAGGCGAGTGGCCGCACTCGCAGGCAATCTCGACGTCATTCGATCCCGCGTCCGCGCACGACTGGCTGCAGTACTTTTGACCTTCGGGCACAACGCAACGACAAGGCAGGTGGGCGCAATAGGTGGGTTCGTTGTTTGACATGCTGTCCTCCAGAATTGTGGGCAACTCTATCGCTAAATGCGGCCCTGGGAACCTGTCAAAACGGACAGTCCCCGTAAGGAGAAATAGGGTCGGTGCTTAGGAACAGTTTTCGGCTATCTCGTGGGCATGATCATGCTCTTCCAGCGCCAGCGGTGATGCGCGTCCTGCTGAAAGATCACGAAACAGCTATATATTCGGTCGGTGGGCGTGCATTGCAACACGCGGGCAAGAGCGTTCGAGCCTTGCGATTGGTGAGGGCTGGGCTGCCCTTGGACCGCCTGCCGCAAGTTGGTCCACTGCAGACCTCCGTCAGCGTCCAGGCCTTTGAAAACATCCGCTGGTGATACATTCTGAGCCCGAATGAAATCAAAGCCAGGCATCATCAGGGTTGTCAGCGTGGCGGAGTCCTTCTGGGCCACAGCAGCCTTGAACTTGGCAAAGAAAGCGTTGAAGTCCGGTTGAGAATCCTGGCTGATGAGCATTGCAGGAGTCAGGAACAAGAGTCCGAGCAATCCGAAAGCATGGCGTCGCATCATGTGTAATAGTCGCTCCAAGCCGCCCGCGAACGTTCCTGCGCAAGGTATCTTCCTTTACCGAGACAGCGCCAGTGGCAAAATTGCCAGTTGACGCTGCCGCCCCGCCAGAGAGAATTGGCACACCTGTCAAAAGCGACAGTTGTGCGGTGCGCGCCCCACACACATAGTTTGCAGGACCGTGTGGCGCAACACGGGAGACTGTGGTGCCCTATTCCGACACTCCTGGCTAAGATTCCGGATGAATTCAAACCTCTGGCGGCGCTGGGGATCGGCGCGTTCATTTTGGTTTTCATCGCACTGTTCCATGGTTCCGGTTTGCACTGGATCCAGATCCTGCAGCACCGAGGCGAGCGACGCCTGCGGCTTGAGCGGCCCCATCTTGTTACGGCCTCGTTCCTTTTCGGATGGTCCGTCCTCCTCATGCTTATTTTGCATCTTGTGGAAGTCGTAATCTGGTCCTTCGCCCTTACTCAAATGGGTTTGATTGTGAAGGCCTACGATGCGATTTACTATTGCGCCAATTGCTACACCACGCTTGGCATGGGCAGGGTTGACGTAGGGGAGCACTGGCGAATCATGAGCGCCGTCATTGGCATTTCCGGATTGTTCACCTTCGCCTGGACGACCAGCGCCCTGGTCGACGTCGTCGCTTCCAACCGGCGACTGATCAGTCAACTGGAGGACGAGCGCGAGCAGGAAATGCACATGCGCTTCGCCCTGCGAAAACAACAATGGGAAACACTGAAGACGGAGAGAGGCGCGGAGCGGGCGGAAAAGGAGAAAGCCAAGCTCGCATCCGCGCGATCTTCGTTGCGTCAGAAGTTCAGAATCTGGCGGGAAGAGAGACGGGACCTAGAGGAACTCCGCCACGAGAAGCTGTGCGAGCTGGAGGCTCTACGTCGGCAAGAGCGATCGAAGGAACTGGAAGCCATCGCCAAAGCCACCGCTACCAGTCCAGACGACAAGAAGCCACGGTAATGGCGTCGACGCCTGAATCCACCACGGCGAGATGCGCGGTCCCAGAAAAACGAAGGCCGGGTATCCCGGAAGGAAGTTCCGGATCCCGGCCCACGTCTTAGTTCAACTTGGAGTTGATGCTTGCCCGTTAGTTGCCCGAGCCGTTGTTGGCGGTAGCAGTAGCCGGAGCCGTAGTTGGAGCAGCGGCACCCGCACTGTACCGGATCAACCGTGGGAAGAAGGGCGTGACTTCAAACGGCATCTTGTCACGCGCCGACGTGATGGCGACCGGAGCCGCCTTTACCATTTCCGCCTTGTCGTCCCAAGGATTGATCTTCACGCGGCCGCCCAAAGGCAAAGCAGCGATCTGATCGAGCTTCGCGTTGTCTAGCGCCGGCCCTTGTGTTTCGAGAGCTGACAAACGGATGACTGTTCCGTTTTCCGCCAGAGGATTGCCCAGGTGCGTCGTCAGCAGCGCGCTCAACTGCGGAGCGCGCAGCTGCAGCGCCTTCAGGAACAAGCCCACGTTGTCCAGTTTCTGCGCGTAGGGCGAGTTCTTCAGAAGTTCGACAGCCTTCTTGTCGGCAGCCGTCTCTTCTTCTGGAATGTGTTTGAAGCCGAGGTTCTGATAGGTTCCCTCGTCTGAGAACAGCATGCGGTCATTGAACGCGTACTTGCTGCCCAGGTTGTGGCCAAGCACGATGTGCGCCAGTTCGTGCGAGAGAACGGCTGCCAGGCTGGCTTCGTCTGGAAGAACGTCAACTAATCCGCGGCTGATCACGATGGTATTGCCCACACTGAAGGTTTCCAGCGGGGAAGTGAGCAGCACGCGCGTCCGTACCGGGCGCGGCAGATCGATGTTGTTGGTGACCTCCAGGTTGTTTACGACAGTCTGGAGAATGCGGTCGAGGTCGCCATCGGGCGCGAGCAATCCGGCGCTGGTCAGGCGCTCGACGACGTTGTCTTCCGCTTGCTGCTGCCACACGCGCTCAGCCTGCAGAGGAGACGCATCCTGCGCGGCCGCGCTCTCGTCGGTCACGCTGTCCACCCGGATCTGCGTCAACTCGTCGTCTTTTCCGCCCTTCTTCAGGTCGTAGCCCCAAATGCGCGTCTGTGCCTTGAAAGCCAGCTTGTTCTTCACTCCGGCACTGAAGTCGCCTTCTTCGCTGTAGATGAAAGATGGAACCCAGTAGCCCGGAATCAGGTTCAGACGCCAGCTGTCCATGTGGAAGAACATTGCGTTGCGCGGCGCCGGAGAATATGTTCCGTTCAGGCGCACGATGTTGAATCCCTGATCTTCGACCCAGATGCGGCCCAGGAAGCGGCCCCGGCCCGATTTCGCTTTCGGTGTTACGTCGAACACCAGGCAGCGCACGTCACCCAGAAATTCGCGGCGGGCATAGTGAAAGTCATAGTGCTCGCGGTCGAAGTCCGTGCGGTCGGCATAGACCATCCACGAGAAACCGAGGGGCTGGTACTGAACCTTATAGAGCTTGCCAAAGCCGCCCAACAGGCGCGACTGCATGCTGCGATCTTCTTCCTTCAGGTAATCTTTGCGGTCGACCGTCTCTCCCATGTCCATGCGTCCGAGAAAGTAGTGATCCGCGCTCGGCACCGGGCCGAGTTGCGGGTCGGCCGTCAGATTCTGCAGATAGGTCTCGACCACCGGCGTGCGGTTCGAGAGCATCTTGATTAGACCGTGCTCGCGTTGGATGAAGAGGGTCACGACCTGGTCCATGGTGGTTGGCGCTGGCGCGGGGGCCGGTTGCTCGATGGCGACAGCCTGAGCCGCAGCCGGCTGCGCACTCTGCGCTTGCGCTGGCTGTGCCTGGCCAGCCTGCTGGGATGATTGCGCTGTCTGCGTCGCATCGGGCGCAGGCGGCTGTGCGGACGGCCGTGTCTCCACCGCTTGCTGCGCGGCAACGCTCATCGATGCCAGCAGAGCCGCAGTGAGTATCGCTTTCCAAGTACGCATGACTCTCTTCTCCAAGTTTCTTTGAACCAGTTTTCGGTACCCGAACCGTTTCTGGACTGGTCAATTGCCAGAGTTACTTCGCCAAAAGTCTTCAGTACGCCATCTGGAACGTCACGTGAACCACCGCCGTGGAATCCACCGGTTGTCCGGAGCGTAGCGCGGGCTTGAACCGGATCTTGTTGGCGGCAGCGATCGCGGCTTCATCCAGCCCGTGACCCAGACCGCGTACCACGCGATTCACATGTAATGTGCCGTTCGCAGAGAAACTCACTTCGAGCAGCACTTCGCCTTCCAGCTTCAGGCTGCGCGCTTCCTCGGTGTAAACCGGATTGGGCTTGAAGGTGATTTCCACCGGAGTGCTCGCCGGACCTGAATCCGCCTGCGCGATCTTCGGTCCGCCGTGCACCACCTGCTCCGATCCGAAGCCGCCCGTTGCCACGCCTTGCCCGTTGCTGCGGCCGTCACCCTTGCCGCCGGTCGCGATGCCGTTGCCGAAATCCGCGCTGGCCACCGTGCCCTTGATTCCTTTGGCCCCGCCGGATCCATTGCCTTGTCCTGGACCCGCGGGCATATCGAAACCGCCCGCCTGCGCGGCATACAATTTCGCGCCCTGTTTGCCTTCACCCTTTAAGCCATTGGGATCGCCAAAGCCGCCGGTCTGAACCTTTTCGACCGCCGCATTCACCGTCGGTTTCTGTGAACTGCCGCTAAAATCTCCCGTATGAACCAGTTGCGGACGAGCCCCGCCCGCCGCCACTTTTATTTCCGGAGCCTTGAACTGATTGACCACAACCTTGGGCGCTTCCACCGGCTGCGGCGCTTCCCGGCGGACTTCTTTCGGTACGATTAACTTGGGCTGTTCAAACACTGGCAGCTTTACGGCGGGCAGGAGCTTGGGATGGACTTCTGGCTTAACCACCTTGATCGGCTCCGGCTCTGGCCGTAACGAGGGCATCGGAATTAGTTCCGTGACGTGGTACTGCCTGAGCTGCAGCTTTTCCGGGAGGATCAACCCAAGGTTGATCACGATGAGCAGGACCAGCGCCACTATTCCATAGGCGGTCGCGAGTGCCCGTTTGTTCACCTTGCGTTCGG
The DNA here is from genome assembly GCA_963706645.1 of uncultured Acidobacteriaceae bacterium. GTDB lineage: Bacteria > Acidobacteriota > Terriglobia > Terriglobales > Acidobacteriaceae > Sulfotelmatobacter. The sequence continues at coordinate 224,602 of CAVPNR010000023.1, read as the reverse complement.
GCAGTAGTCCGAGTTGAAAGCCGCGGTAAGCCGTCGCCATGCAATGTCACTCCATAGGGTGCCCGATTGGGGAGAACACCGAGCCTTGGAGTCTTAAAAATACGGGAGATAGGACAGGGGGTAAACGTGTCAACGGCTCTTGACCTTAGGTAACTTCCAAAGATCACTTTTGGGGAATCGGTCCAAAACGGGCGTGGGACAGGCGGTTGAAGAGGATGTCACCTGTCCGTGATCCGACGAAACCGGGAAGAAACAGGGAAGGATCGGTGGAAAGCGGGGAAAGAAAACGGATTGGGGTTTCTGTGGTTAGTCTCGGCGATCTTCGTGGAGTTTCATCGCGTTCTCTGCGGTTAAGAGCTGGTGCTTCGTCTGAGCCGCAAATAGGAGAAAACCGCGAACACCGGGATTCCCGCGATGATCACGAGCAGTCCGAAGTACGAGTTTGGCCGTTCGTTCCAGAAGGTGTAGCACAAGAGCGCGGCGGCAACGACGATGAAGATTGCCGGCACAAAGGGATAGCCCCACATGCGATATGGACGCGGCGCCTGCGGTTCGCGTATGCGGAATACGAATACCGTGCTGCCCGCGATCATGTAGAACAGCCACTCCGCGAAAATCGCTAGAGAGAATAGTTGGCGGAAATTGGCCCCGACCAGCAATAGAAGTATCGACAACACTGCCTGCGCCACAATGGCCACCGACGGCGTATGAAACCGGGGATGAACTTCCCCCAGGGCACGGAAAAAATATCCGTCCCGGGCCACGGCGAAAGGAACGCGAGCTCCGCTCATGATCGTGCCATTCAGCCCGACGAGCATCGACAGCGCCATCCCTGCCGAGACGATGCTGGCGCCCATGCGGCCCATTACCAGCGCCACTGCATCCGATGCCGGACGCGGGGAAGCGGCGATTGCCTTGGCCGGGAGCACATACTGCACTCCAGCGTTGACCAGGATGTAGAGCACGCCCACGGTGGCCACACCTGCGATCAGCGCAATTGGGATGTTGCGTTCCGGATGCTTCACCTCGCCCGCCACCATGTTCAGGTCGTTCCACCCGTCATAAGCCCACAGCGCTGCTACCAGCGCCGCCATGAAGCCAGCGACGCCGCCCTTCGCTCCCGCAAACGTGCTGGCGAAGTTAGCCCATCCTCGGCCGGATGCACTGCCGAATCCGCTGAAGCAGACCACCACGACTCCCAGGATGATGGCGACCTTCAACACTGTAAACACAAGCTGAAACTCGCCAGCTTTCTTCACGCCGACGTAGTTCAGCAGAGAAATGAGGATGGCGGCGGCGATGGCAAACATCTGTCCCCAGGTGACGGCGAACGGAACGCTGATGGCGTTGTTCGAGAAGAACAAGAAGATTGGAAATGTTCCGAGAATTCGCACCAGACCCGTGACTACGGTTGCGATCGAGGCGGGTTTGGCGATTACGAACCACGTCCAGGCGTAAAGAAAGCCGCCCAGAGGGCCGTACGCATCGCGAACGTAAACATATTCGCCCCCGGCCTGTGGCTTCATCGCTCCGAGTTCCGCGTAGGTGAGCGCTCCGGCAAACGAAAGCAATCCGCCCACGATCCACGCCAGGTAGACGAGCTTCGCCGAGCCCACGGCCTGCATCATTTCGGCTGGCACAAGAAAAATGCCGCTGCCGATGATCGTTCCCACCACAACCGCGGAGGCGTGGCTGACTCCTAGGTCGCGGGAGAGTTCGGGACGAGAAGGGGCTGGCTCCGGCATGGTCGAAGTGAGCCAGTATACGCGAGTGAGTGGGTAAGCTTTTAACCGCAGATTTCGGTAGTGGTGCCGTTAAACGGCACCACTACCCAGATTTCGCGGGAAAAGCCGCAAGAACGCTGAAAGATCTATCTGGGTCCGCTTTCTCTCAGCGGTACTTCGCGTTTTATCTTCGTGACCGTTGCGGTTGAAGGTCTGCACTTGTCCTCAGGCCGCCTCGCCCTTCGGTGATCACGCTGAGGATCCACCCCACGGCGAAAGTCGCGGTCGTTCCGATCATTACCCACCAGGTCCACGGGACGCGCGTCCCCAGCCACAAGTAGAGCTCTACGCCAAACCCGCAGGCCATCCCCACCATCGCCCCACGTTGATTCGCCCGTCGGGTCAGCACGCCGAGCAGAAATACGCCGAGCAGTGCTCCGTATGCTACCGACGCGATCTGGAGACCTACTTCTACCACCCGTCCCACTCTCTGAAGAGCGATCAACGCGAGCCCGAATAGCACCAATGCCCAGGCCAGTGTAGCTAGCCGCGATAGACGCATCTTTGTTTTCTCATCGGCCAGCGGTCGTAGCCGAACGTAGAAATCCAGAATCGAAGTTGACGACAGCGAATTCAGCGCCGCGCTTAAGTTCGACATCGCCGCCGCCAGAATCGCGGCAATCAGCAACCCCGAGATTCCATGCGGCATTCGCGTGACAATAAACGTCGGATAAATCCGGTCCGGCCTGCCAAACGTTGCCGACGGCACCCGGTAGTAGGCCCAGAGCATAATGCCCACAGTGAGAAACAATGCAAACTGAAAGAGCACTGCGACCCCGCTCGATACCAAGGCCGTCGCCGACTGTTGCTGTCCGCGGGCCGCCAGCAACCGCTGAACGATCAGCTGATCCGTGCCGTGGCTGGCTACGGTGAAGAACGTTCCGCCAATCACTCCCGCCCAGAACGTATATGGAATCCAGACGCTAGGAGTGAAGTCAAACAGCTGCAGCTTTCCCGCGGTGGCAGCTGCGGTATGAATCGCGCTCCATCCTCCCGGTACGAGATGCAGAATGGTCACCAGCCCCACCAGCGTTCCACCCACATAGATCGCGGTTTGCACAACGTCGGTCCAGATCACAGCAGCGAGGCCACCCTCAAACGTATAGATGACCGTCAATGCGGTGATGATGGCAATCGACGCTACCTCGCCGGTTCCGAGCGCGATCGATACCACGATCGACACCGCATACACGCGCACGCCTTCCGCCGCGGCCCGAGTCAGGAGAAATAATCCTGCAGTCAGAGAGCGCAGCCCTTTTCCGAAGCGCCGTTCAAGCAATTCGTATGCCGTGTACAGATCGCCGCGAAAGTAGTGAGGCAGGAGCACGAAGCTGATCACGATGCGCCCGACTACGTATCCCATCACGACCTGAAGAAACGTGAAGTTCGTGTCGTAGGCGAGCCCAGGAATGCTAATGATGGTGAGAGTGCTGGTCTCAGCCGCGACAATCGAGAGCGCAATCGCCCACCACGGAATATCGCGCCCGGCCAGAAAATAATCGCGCAGCGACCGCTGCTTCTTGCGGAAACGAAGGCCAAATAATGTGATGCCCGCCAGATAGAGCGCGATAATCGCGAAATCGAGACGATTCAGACCCATAGAGTGCCGGAGGCTCACACCACCTTGCGGGCCACGCTTTCTGCAGGATCGTAGGTTTCGGAGGAAATTGCCACCCACCACAAAGTGCCGTGCCCGTCATTCCGCATCGCATGGGAAGCATCCGGTGGGACCAGAATCAGCACGGCGCCGCCACCATCGAACGCGCAATGTTGAGCGGTCGATTCCTCGCCCTCATCCCAATGGAAGGACCACTTCGGCCCCGGCATCACCACGATCGCTTCGCGCCGGCGCAAATGATAATGATTGCCGCGCACCGCGCCAGGCTCTGTCGACGCCAGGTGCACGTCTGCCATGCGCCCTACAAACGCGAGCGCTTCGGCCGGAGCCGAGAAGCTAACGCCACGTGCATCGCCGCTATTGTTGAGTTCCGTGATCTGAACTTTCGATGTCATAAGCGTCTTGCTCAGGCAGTCTCCAATTATGAAAGGTATTCTCCCTTTCCGCGAGTGAGACTCTATAGTCCCCACGCAAGCCGTCCAACGCACGCGAGGCAACCCGCAAGGGCCCTGTGTTAGAAATAAAACGTGTCCTACTATCTTGGCATCGACGGCGGCGGCACCAAAACCACCTGCGCGGTAGGCGATGAATCGCAACTGCTCGCCACCGCGACGGCCGGGCCCAGCAATATTGTTCGTGTCGGAGAAGTACTAGCGCGCGAGTCGCTGCAACTGTCGGTGCGCCAGGCATGTGCCGCCGCCGGCATTACTCCTGCGCAAGTAGTGCGGACCTGCGTAGGCGGTTCCGGTGCCGCTCATCCCGAATTGGCAGACGTGGTCCGCCGATGCCTGGCGGAGATTCTGGCCCCGCCCATCGGTGTGGTCGGCGACATGCAAATCGCCCTCGAAGCGGCCTTCGACGCCGGACCGGGCGTCGTTGTCATCGCCGGCACTGGTTCCATTGCATATGGTCGCGACCCGCGGGGAAGGACTGTTCGCGCTGGAGGCTGGGGATTTGCCATCGGGGACGAAGGTTCCGCGCACTGGATTGGACGCAGCGCCGTCAACGCGGTTCTGCGGGCGTCGGATCCCCGCGATGGAACACCGGAGAGCAAATCGCCGCAGGCCTCGCCTCTGACTGCTGCCGTCTGCAAAGTCTGGGGCGTGAGTTTGCTCGCCGATCTTGCTCGCGCAGCAAACTCGATTCCTCCTCCTGACTTTGCGGCGCTCTTCCCGGCGGTGAGTGCCAGCAGCGACGAGCTGGCGACTCAAGTTCTTACTCGGGCGGGCAGGGAACTCGCCGATGTTGCGCTGGTCGTAATTCGCCGCCTTTTCGGGAAGGAGCATAGCGATTCAGTCCGTGTGGCCATGACTGGCGGTGTCTTTCGTCATGCGCCAGTGGTGCGGCAGGTTTTTTACAATGAACTCCGCGCGCTCGACTCGCGGGTGGAAGTGAATCCGCAGGTTGTGGAACCGGTCGAGGGAGCGCTCAGGATGGCGCGCCGAGGCACGTAGGGCAACGCGGACAGTCCTTTCGACGGGGGATGTCGCATGAAGCCGGAAATGGAGAATCCGATTGAGCCGCTGCTCCCACTGGAGTCGGTTCCCGGTTCCGGATCGCCCACTTTCGACGCCTCTGAATCTGCCCTGACCGCGGATCTCGCTCTCGCTGCCGCCGAAGATCGCAACTTATCGTCCGAAGTGATCGAGCAGATCAGCCGCAATCCCGGCGTGATGAAATCACGAAAGGTTCGTGTGGCCCTAGCTGCTCATCCTCGCGCGCCGCGACGCATCGCATTGCGCCTGATCCGAGAACTCTACACCTTCGATCTTATGCAGTTCTCGTTAATTCCCGCCGTGGCTGCCGATCTGAAGCGAGTGGCCGACGAACTGCTGGTTTCGCGCCTCGCCTCCATTACTCTGGGTGAGCGCATTGCGCTGGCGCGCCGGTCTTCTGCCATGGTGGCCGCCGCCTTACTGCTAGACAGGGAAGCGCGGGTTTGGCAGACCGCGTTGGAGAATCCACGGCTTTCGGAAGCCGCCATTGTCACGGCGCTGCTGCGCCCGGTTGCCACGCCGGCATTCGTCAAAGCCGTCTGCCATCACGCCAAGTGGTCGCTGCGTCCTGAGATTCGCATGGCGCTGTTGCGGAATGAATACACACCTATGGGCCGCGCCCTGGAATTCGCCCGTCGCCTGCCGCCCGCGCAACTGCGCGATATTCTGCACGCGTCCCGCCTGCCGGAAAAGATTAAGGCATACTTGAGAAAAGATTTCGGGAGTAACGCCCGTTCAAAGAACTGAGTTCCGAACCTGAGAACGAATCCTCCTCAGCGCCCACCACCAATTTCAAGAATCGCGCCCGTCGTGAACGACGCCGCCGGCGATAACAGCCACAGCACTCCCTCCGCGACCTCGGTCGGCAGGCCCGGCCTTCCCATCGGAATCGTTCCCATCAGCCGTTGCAGCCGGCCCGGCTCGCCGTTCGCCGCGTGCAGTCCGGTTTCTACCAATCCTGGCGACACTGCGTTCACGCGAATGCCCTCCGTGGCTACTTCCTTTGCCAGTCCGATCGTGAAGCTGTCGATCGCACCCTTCGATGCCGCGTAATGCACCCACTCTCCCGGCGCCCCAGTGCGTGCTGCGATCGAAGAGATGTTCACGATCGTGCCACCGCTCCCGCCGCGCTTAGTCGACATCCGCCTTACCGCTTCTCGCGAACAAAGGATAGTCCCGCTTACGTTGACCGCCAGTACCTTTGCAATGGCCGCACTCGACACTTCCTCGACGCGCGCGAACCCTCCAGTCACACCGGCGTTGTTGACGAGCGCCTTGATCGGTCCCAGTTCGCGCTCCGCGGTCTCAAATAAACGAATGATCTCTTGCTCGCGCGCGACATCGCCTTGGATCGCGACGGCCCGCCCTCCACCGGCGACGATCTCTTCTGCAGTCTTTCTAGCTTCCGCCGCGCCCGTCGCGTAGTTCACTGCAACCGCGTACCCGCGCTCGCCCGCAAGCAGTGCGATCGCCGCACCAATCCCGCGGCTGGCGCCGGTCACAATCAGCGTACCGAACTGTTCGTCGTTGTAAGCCATGTAGATCGGAAGGGAATCCCCAGGAATCAATGATGGAAGTCGAAGCTAAGCCAAGAGCCAAGAGCTAGAAGCTCCTACTGCTTCACCGCTTCCTGCCGTCCGTGCATCATTGCCACCACCGCTTCATAGATCCGCTTGCGCGCTTCGTGTCGTTCATTCGCGCGCGTGATGTATCTGACGTGCACTTCAATTCCCGCTCCGGTCGGAACTACATTGATGCCCGGTACCGCCGAGATCGCCTGCACCCGGTAGTGCGTGGTCGCCTCGCGCCATTCGGCTTCGGCCTTGCCCGCGTTCGCCTCAGTTTCCTTCGTCACCAGTTTCTGAATACCGTCGATGATCGGATACGGATCCCGACCCGCGGGAATCAGAACTTGCAGCTCATCCCACATCCACTGTCCGGAAGTCGTGAAGTTGAAGAAATGTCCTTCGATGGCGAAGCTGTTTACAAACGAAACGCGGCGTCCCGTGGGATGCCCCGCATCCGTCCAACTGCCGGTTTCAAGCAAAATTGTCTTGAGCAGTCCGACTTCGACGACCTCACCGGCTACCCCATTGATCTCCACCCAATCGCCCACCCGGATGCCATTCCGCCCCATCAGCACGAACCATCCAAAGAACGCAACGATGAAATCCTTCATCGCCACGGTCAACCCCGCGCCCGCCAGGCCCAGAATCGTGGTCGTCTGCGTCGGCATGCCGAAAATGATGAAGAGAATGGCGATCGCGCCCACCGCCTGCGCTGCAAATTTCACCACCTCGCGCAGGGTGTCGACCCGCTTATTCTCTGCGGTCATGCCAGTGAACAGTTGGTCGATCACCCGGTCGGCCGCGTAGACCACCACCAGAACCAGCAGAATCCACAGCAGAGCCTCAATCATGTGGTGAAGCGCCGTCCGCTCGCGGGTCTCAACCAGCGCGATCCAACTCGCGTACGCGTCGGTCAGTTCCTGCTCGTCCTGCACCCGCCGTCCGAGGTCGGCCAGACTCTTCTGATCTCGCGTATATTGCTTCAGAGAATCTAGCGCGGTCTTTGCCGCGGCCTTCGAGTCCTCACGGCTCGCAGCCTGGCTGCCTTTGGCGAATCCCTTTGCCTGTTGCTTGGCTGCCTCGCGATTATCGCTGTCTTTCTGTACCTGCGCGGTCAGGACTTCGTGGCGCTGGTTCAAACGCTGCTGCTTGCTCCTGCTCTCCTCCTGTGCCAGGAGTAACTGAGCCTTTTTCTCACGCAATGCCTGCCACGCTCGGAACACGTTGAGCAGAGTATGCGTTGGATAGTCCTGTTCGTAAGGGCTTACTGCTGAACCCAGAGGCATCTGCGTCGCGTGGTCGCCTGCTTCGTGCTCCGCCTGCAGGCGCTTGATCTTCGATTGCGGATCGCCACCCGCCTGCTCCAGATCCTCGGAGGCATCGTCCACCTCATCCTGATCCAGATCCATCTGCGCCTTGGCGACGTCGATCTGGTCTTGCAGATTTTCCTTCTGTGCCTCGGGAGCGGCCGCGAGCTTCCGCGTCAGGAGCGCAACGCTTTCCTGATCATCCTTGAGCGCCTGGTCGGCTTTCTTCTTGCGATTGGAAATCTCTTTAGCTTCCGGTGAGAGCGGTGGGGGATTCTCTTCTGCCGTGCGGAGAGCGTCGAAAAATGCGAGATCGACTTCGTGGTCTCCAACCTTCTCCACCTGGTGCGCCAGCACCTGTTCCTCCGGCGTGCCCGCGAGTGCTGCCAGACGCCGCGCAGTCTGCAGGGGACGCTGGTCCACGAGCGGACGAGGCGCTGCTGCCGGCTTTTTGCCGAGTACCCTCGTGGCGGGCGTTGCGGACGCATCTTCGTTCGGAGCCGGCAACTCACGCGTCCACACCATTCCCACGATGGCCGCGGCCACCAGCAGGAGCAACACAATCGCGGTAATCCACTGCCGAACTTTCATAGCAGGTCCGAAATCAGCCGCCGTCCCATCACTTTAGCAAGAAACGTCCTCGCCACGCGACGACGAACGGTCCTGGTGATTCTCTCGCCAGCCAACGCACGTTCGTAATCTGCAACTGGCAAACCCGCTCTCGTATGATCGCAGCGAGGCTATGCTCGAACGAGTCCAATCCATTTTCGACGAGCCGTGGAAGCCCGTCTCCCGTCCCGCGTGGGTTGCGTGGCTAATCTTCTACGTGGCGTTCCTTGCTTATGCGTTCTCGGCGCACGGCGGTTACCTCTTCATCGACAACGCAAATTTGATCGTTCACGAGGGCGGACATAATCTGTTCGGCTGGTTCGGCCCCACGCTCGGCCTCTGGGGAGGCACGCTGCTGCAGTGGCTCGTTCCGTTTTTGTTGGCCGCTTATTTCTTCACGGAACGTCAGACCACCGGCTTCGTCTTCTGTCTGTTTTTCTTCTTCGAGAACTGGCTCTACACCGCGACCTATATGGCCGACGCGCGAGCCCAAGTGCTCCCCCTGGTCACGACGGGAGATCCAGATTTTGTGGAGCACGACTTCCACGCCATCTTCGCGAGCCTCGGCGTCCTGGACCACGATACTCAGATTGCGACCGTGGTGCGCGTATTGGGCTGGTGTGGGATGATATTGATTACCGCATGGATGGCCAGTAGGGCCAGAAAGGTGAAGGCGTAGCGGGAGCCGGCGTGCGCGAGGCCGTCCTGGCCTCGCATTGGGAAGCGATCCAAAACGCCAGAATTGTTACGGCACCCAATCCCCAATAAAAATGTTCGTCTCGTGCGGCGCTTTCGCGTTGCGGTTCGAAGCCCACACCAACTTCTTCCCATCCTGCGAAAACATAGGAAACCCGTCGAAACCGTCGCTGTAGGTGACGCGATCGAGTCCCGAGCCGTCGGGGTTGATCAGCCACAATTCAAAATTGCCCATGCCGCCCGTCGCGTGGGTTTCCGGATCGTAGTTCGACGAGAAGATGATCCGCTTTCCGTCAGCCGTGTACGCGGGCCCAAAACTTGCCGCGCCCATATTCGTGATCTGCTTTTTGTCGTTGCCGTCCGCCTTCATCGTCCAGATTTCGAGCGATGTCGGGCGGATCAGATTCTGCGCCAGCAATTCTTTGTAGTCGGAGACTTCTTTCTCCGTTTTCGGATGGTACGCCCGGAACACAATCATCTTTCGGTCGGGCGAAAAAGTCGGCCCGCCGTCGTATCCCAACTCATGCGTGAGTTGCTTGACGTGGGTGCCGTCGGAGTCCATCGAATAGATGTCGAGATCGCCGTTGCGCACCGATGTGAACACAATCTTCTTGCCGTCGAGAGAGATCGTGGCTTCGGCGTCATAGCCCGGAGTATTCGTGAGTTGCTTGAGATTCGATCCATCCGGATTCGCCGTGAAAATGTCATATCCCGAATACACCGCCCACACATAACCCTTAGAAAAATCTGGACGCGGGGGGCACTCCGGGCTCGCCAGATGCGTCGACGCATAAAGAATCTTCTTGCCGTCAGGATAGAAAAAGCTGCAAGTCGTGCGTCCCTTGCCGGTCGAGACCATGTGCTGGTCGCTGCCGTCGATGTTCATCTCGAAAATCTGATCGCACTTTACGTCGCCATGTGACGACTGGAAGATCAGCTTCTTGCCGTCCGCGGAGAAATACGCTTCGGCATTCTGGCCACCGAACGTCAACTGATGCACGTTTCGCAGATGCTTTTCCTGCGGAGTCGCCATGTCAGGAGGATTGGAGCTTTGCGCAGAGGTGGCAGGCGCAAAGCCGATTCCGATAGCAATCGATACAAAGAATGCAAATGTTTTGATCATTTGAGATGCGCTAGTGTAACGCTGCGGCGCAACAACCACCAAACCGCGAACCCGCTCGGGATTTCCTTGGTGAACCTTCGTGTCCTTCGTGGTTCCTGCTTTCCTACAGTTTTGGAGCGTAAAATGTCCGCGTCATTCCAAGGAGGCCCCATGAAATCATTTCTGACGCTCCTGCTCGCGGTGTTCCTCGTCGCCGCAATTGCGCTGCCCATTCTGCGCCCAACCGTTTCCGCTTCGCCCAAGGCCACCGCCGAGATGCTCAAGCAACTCGAAAGCGAATTCATGAAGGCCGCTGCCGACAAAGGATCTCAGGGATACATGTCGTACTATGCCGACGACTCCGTCGAGGTCCCTAACGGCGCGCCGTTGATCCAAGGCAAAGCAGAGATCGCCAAGGGCATGGGATTCCTCGACGACAAAAATAACAGCCTTACATGGACCCCCGTCGGCGCTGACATCTCCGCCTCCGGCGATCTCGGCTACACTTACGGCAATTACGAGTTCCACGCCAAAGACAAAGATGGCAAGCCGATGGTGCAATACGGCAAGTACACCAGCATCTGGAAGCTGCAGAAGGATCGAAGCTGGAAGGTCGTCCTCGATATGGGGAACTCCAGCCCGGAACCGAAATAGCCGCCACCGGAGTGGGCTTATTTCTGGAAGTGATTCCTGATTGCCTCAGCCTGCACTCGCGTCACCACCGCCGACAGCGCCGCCGGATCCGCCTGTTTGACGGCCTGCACGCTGCCGAAGTGTTCCAGCAGTCGCCGTGTAGTGCTGGCGCCCACGCCCGGAATCTCCAGCAGTTCGGTCGAACGATCGCGAATCTGCCTTCGCTTACGGTGGAACGTCACCGCAAACCTGTGCGCCTCATCGCGGATGAGTTGAATCAGGTGCAGCACCGGGGAGTGATGGTCGAGAGCGATCGGATCTTTCTCTTGTCCATAGACGTAGAGAATCTCCTCGCGCTTGGCGATGGCGGCCAGCGGTTGGTTGATGATCTCCAGCGAGTCGAGCGCTTCTGCGGCAGCGTGCAACTGCCCCAAGCCGCCGTCGATCAGCACCAGGCTGGGCATCGCCTTCTTTTCGTCCTGCACGCGCTTGTAACGACGCCCCACCACCTCGCGCATCGACGCAAAGTCGTCCACGCCTTCCACGGTGCGGATGATGAACTTCCGGTAGTCTGACTTCTTCATCTTCCCGTCTTCCCACACGACCATCGACGCGACCGTTTCGGAGCCCTGTATATGCGAGATGTCAAAGCACTCGATCCGCTTCGGCAACTCCGGCAAGCTGAGGACATCCTGTAATTCCTCCTGAATCTTTTGCGCATTCGGCTTGAGCACGCGGAAGCGCTGATCGTAAGACTGTTTAGCGTTATTCCCAGCGAGGTCGATCAGGGACCGCTTATCGCCGCGCTGTGGCACAAGGATATGCACACGAGTGGCACGGGCACCTTCGCCCGCGTTCTGCTCGGAGAGCAAGTCCTCGAGTGTTTCACGATCCTCAAAATCGACGGGGATATACAGGTTCCGCGGAACATAAGGCTGGCCAATATAAAGCTGCTTCAGAAGCGCCGAGAAAAACTCTCCGGGGTTAAATTGATCGTGTGGGGACGGCCGCCCTCGGCCGTCCGTGCCGAGCACAGCTCGGCGGCTGCCGTCGGACGCTGACGCACTGTCGGCACTTGGCGAGCCTTGCTCGCCCGGACGGGCGGGGGCGCCCGTCCCCACATCGTCGGTGCCAACTCCAAACTCAGGCAGTTCCTCCCAGAAAAACTCTCGCCGATCCACCATTTTCCCGCCACGCATGTGAAACAGATTCACCGCCAGCATGCCGTTCTCGTAGTGATATCCAAACACATCGGCATCGTCGCCTTCCGCTGCCGCAATGCGTTGCCGTTCCTGCAACTGCTCCACGGTCGAGATCAGGTCGCGATACCGCGCCGCTCGCTCATACTCCTGCTCGGCCGCAGCCTTCTCCATTCGCGCGTGCAGCGAACGGCTCAAATCCGTCGGCCGTCCTTCCAGAAACAACTTCACGTCCCGCACCGCCTCCTGATAGACCTCAGGCGTGGTTAGTTCCTGCACGCACGGGCCGAGGCAGCGTTTGATGTAGTACTGCAAACACGGCCGCGGGTGAAACCTGGTCAGGTCGACCTTGCACGAAGGAATCAGAAAATTGCGGTGGATCAGATCAACGATCCGGTACGCGAGGTTGGCAGGGAAGTATGGGCCGTAATACGCGCTGCCGTCCTTGCGCAGCCGCCGCGTGACATAAACTCGCGGCCAGCGCTCGCCCAGCGTGAGCTTCACGTAAGGGTAGGTCTTGTCATCGCGCAGCAGGATGTTGAATCGCGGCTTGCGCTGCTTGATCAGATTGTTCTCAAGCGCCAACGCCTCTTTGTTGTTCGCAACGACGATGTAGTCGACGTCAACCGCCTCGCGCACTAGCGTTCCGGTCTTGGCATCTTCCCATCGTCCTTCGTGAAAGTAGCTGGCGACGCGGCTGCGGAGGTTCTTCGCCTTTCCCACATAGATGACGTCGCCCTCGGCATTCTTGTAGAGATACACGCCGGGCTCGGTGGGGATGGTGCGGATTTTCTGAAGAAGGTCCATCAGCGGGATTACTCAATCTTAGTCGATCATGACGAAGATGAGAGTGTGTTACAATTATGGCGTATGAGTCATACATTAACGATCCGTCTTACAGAAGAGCTTCTGGCCTGGCTCAAAGAACGGTCGCGTCAAACCGGGGTTCCTGTGGGCAGACTCATCCGCCAGCAACTTGAAGCAGCCAGATCTACCGGGGGCAAGCAGCGATTCCTGCGCCACGCTGGCGCGATCAGCGGCGGTGCTTCGAATGTTTCTTCTCGCAAGGGATTCTCCCGCTCATGAAAGCCATTGCGGATACCGGATTTATCGTGGCTTTTGCGAGGCGAAATGACGAATACCACTCGTGGGCTGTTGACGTCGCCAAGCAGAGTACCGAACCCTTGCTGACCTGCGAAGCTGTCCTCGCTGAGGCCGCGTTCCACCTGGAATCGAGCGCTTATGTGCTGTCTCTGGTGGAAGACGAGTTGTTGCGTGTGGCCTTTGATTGCTCTCGGCATATTCCCCAGTTGCAGGAATTGGCTCGGCGCTACGCCGACCGCAAGCCCGACCTTGCCGATCTGTGCCTGATTCGCATGAGCGAACTCTATCCTCGCCACACGGTGATCACGGTCGACTCCGTCGATTTCCGAGTCTACCGCCGAAACAAGAGGGAGTCGATTCCTCTACTCTGCCCGCCCATGGCCAATTGAGGCGGAAAGCCGCAATCTGAGTCCCACCATATAAAATTTCCACTCCTTGTGTTCCCTTTGCGTTCTCTTGTAGCTGGTAAGGCGGTCTGACCGTCGCATTAAGTTTCCGCAAATCATTGAAAACGTATATACTTACCGCGCATGTTCCGCCTTCGGAAAACTGGCATCTGCCGTGCACAAGCACAAGCGGAACTTGTAAGCAATATCAAGTCATTCCCAGGGCATCAAGATTGGCAGTGCAGCGCCCGGGGCAACCCGGAAAGCGCCACAAGCTACATACAAGATCGATTACCAAGGAGCCTTACCCTATGAACCGCACTTCGTTAATGATTTGCCTGGCAGCAAGCATGGTCGCCACCGTGGGTTGCGCCAGCAAGAACTATGTCAAACAGCAGACCACTCCACTTATCAACAAGACCAACGAGCTCGATGACCTGACCGCAAAGAACACTAAGGACATCAAGGACGTTGACGCGCGCGCCCAGGCCGGTATCGCAGCCGTGAACGCCAAGACCGATCAGGCCGACCAGAAGGCGCAGACCGCCGGTCAGACCGCAACTTCGGCCCAGCAGATGGCCGATGCCGCTAACGGTCGCGTGGGTGTGCTGACCAATACGGTCGCCAACCTCGACAACTATCACGCCGTCGCCGAGACCTCGGTGAAGTTCGGCTTCAACAAAGACAACCTCACGCCGGCGGCCCAGCAGGCCCTCGACCAGCTCGCATCCAGCATTGCTTCGACCAAGGGCTACATCATTGCTTTGGAGGGTGGCACCGATTCCGTTGGCCCGGCAGACTATAACTACGATCTCAGCCAGCGCCGCGCCAGCTCCGTGATTCAATACTTGGCCACCAAGTACAGCGTGCCCGCGTACAAGATCTACGTGATCGGACTCGGCAAGGACAAGCCCGTGGAGTCGAATAAGACCTCCTCCGGCCGCGCCGACAACCGCCGCGTCGATGTGCGCCTCATGACCAACACCGTGGGTGGAAGCACGCCGACATCGACTCCGGCCACCACCGGCCAGAACAATCCGTCATCGATGTAAGACGACGAAAAAGTTTACCCTCCTCCCCGGAGGACTTCGCCAACCAGGCCGCTCAAAGCCTCCCCCGAGCGGCCTGCTTTTTCCCGCCATTGCACTTGGCCTTTGCCGATTGGCTAAGTAGGATGGCAGCCATGACTTCTTTTTCCCGCCGTTCGTTCCTCGCCTTGTCTGCAGCGTTGCCTTGGGCCTTCCGCAGCCTCGCATCGGGAATGCCTGTTTCCACTTCGATCCCAGTTGGCCTGGAACTCTACTCCGTCCGCGATGCACTCAAACAGGATCCCGAAGGCACACTCCGGGCCGTCGCTCAAATGGGATATCAGGCTGTTGAGTTCTACGCCCCATATTTTGAATGGACCGAGGCGCAAGTCAAGCAGACGCGCAAGTTGCTCGATGATCTCGGCATGCGCTGCTACTCTACTCACAACAACGCGGATTATCTCGACCCGAAAAACATTCACCGCGCCCGTGACCTGAACCTTATTCTCGGAGCCAAGTATGTGGTTCTGGCCTGGTCCGACCCGAAGTCCGGCGCCGATGGCTGGAAAGCGATTGCAGACAAACTAAATTCCGCCGCCGAGACTCTCGAGCCCTCCGGCCTCAAGCCCGGATATCACAACCATCAGGCCGAATTTACGGGACTTCCGGGTCAACGTCCCATCGAAATCATCGCCAAAAACACGAAGCCTTCGGTGATGTTGCAGTTAGACGTCGGAACATGCCTGGAAGCCGGTGCCGACCCGGTTGCCTGGATCCGAGCCAACCCGGGACGCATTCGCTCCATCCATTGTAAAGACTGGTCTCCGGACCCCGGCATTGGCTACAAAACTCTGTTTGGGGAAGGGAAGGCAGATTGGAAGGCGATCTTCCAAGCGGCCGAGAGCGTGGGCGGTGTCGAGTATTACCTCGTCGAACAAGAGGGAAGCCGCTACCCCGAACTCGAAACGGCGAGCAAATGCCTGCAGGCCTTTGGCGCCACTCATGGCTAGAAGTCCGACGTGTAGACCGAAGGTGTCGAGGAAACGCAGAGGGCGGTAAAATAGTTTCTATGCGCAGTAGGCTTCTGATTCTGATTCTCGCATGCAGCGCCGCCCTATGGGCCCAGAACTCCACTCCCTCGAATTCCGCTCCCTCCTCTGCTCCTGCCGACTCCCAATCGCCAGCCGACGCGACACCCGGATCGAAGCCGCTCACCCCACACAACCCGACGCTTGCGCCCCCACGCTCCGATCGCATCAACGCGAACGATGTGGAGGACGGCGAGAGTTCAAGCAAAGCGAATCCAGTCGACTTGAGCCCGCCAGCCGACGACGAAAAGGCTCACCCTGAGAGTTCCGACATCCTGATGGATGTGGGCGGCGCGCCCGGCAATGCTGACGTCACCGAATTCCATCCCTGGAACCCTCACAAGGCCGCCAAAGATATTGAGGTTGGAGACTATTACTTCAAGGAGCGGAAGAACTACCGTGCTGCCGCGGATCGCTACCGCGAGGCTTTACTCTACAAGCCGAACGACGCGCTCGCCACTTTCCGGCTGGCCGTGTGCCTCGAGAAAATGGATCAGCCCGACGATGCACGCAAGGAATACGAGAATTACCTGAAGATCCTGCCCCACGGACCGCAGTCCGAAGAAGCGGCGAAAGCCCTCCAGCGGCTGAAAGGCGTTGCCGCCAACGCGAAACCAGCGAAGTGAAATCTCCGCAGGAGCGTGACGGCTGCCCACCGCTCGTGCGTCATGGGACGAGCGCGTTACCGTTGCGGTTTCTTCGCTCTCGACTTTGCCGTTGGGGTGTGCGCATCCCCATTTCCGACCCGGCTCTGCTTGCCCTCGCCAAGGATGAGATTCGAAGGCCACTTCGGTCTTGACTGACCCTTGGATCGCGCTGCCGAGTCGAGGATTCCGTCGAACGCGTCCAGGCACGCATGGATCGTTTGCGTCCTCAACACTCCCTCGAATCCGCCTCGGATAATCAGCATGGCCGTTCCATGCATCAGCGACCACACAGCCAGCATGATCCGCGTGTGTTGCCGCGGATTTCCCCCCAGGCGTTTAGCTACGCGCTCGCGCATCAGGTTGAATGACGGCCAGGGCTCGTGCAGAGACGGCGGTCGAGCCACCCCGTCAAACAAGACTTCGTAGGCGTGACTATGTTCCAGGGCGAAATCCAGGTGCGCCTGGAAGGCCTCCCGCAGCGTACCGGTGCGGCTGAGCGCAGAAAATAGTTCGGCGCGGGTTTGCAGTCGCAAGGCCCGCAGAATGTCGCCGCGGTCGCGATAGCGCTCGTAGACCGTGGGCGTTGTCGTGCCGGCGGCTTTGGCCACTGCGCGCATGGTGAGCGCCTTTTCGCCCCCGCGCGCCCACAGGCGCGAGGCTGCGCCGAGAATACGTTGTTCCAATTCGGGGTCGGGATGCCGCGGCACTTCGCCTCCAGAACTCAAAAATGATTACTTGAACCGCGTATTGTTAACGCTGTATACTATATCCACAGCAAGAACTGATGACCTCGCAGGGTGGGTTCCGCGGGAACCGCGAAAGGCAGTCCTCCCATTCGGTTCCGGGAATCCGCCTGCGTACCCCAAAACCTAATGAGGAGTTGCAGGTTGTGCCTGAAACCAACAGAGAGATCGACATTGGGCGCCTTCGAGCGGACCTCGCTGCGGCGTCCGTCGAACTGTTGAGCGCGCATTGCGCCGCCGACCGCGTTCGTCTCCAGTATTCCCCGCAGGACATAGTTGCTTTTGGCGAACGCCGCGCGCTCGATCGGGCCATCGCGTCCGCCCAGGCGCTGCACCGCTTTTTTTCCCAGATCCAGGGCCAGATCAACCACGAAGCGGACGCGAGCCAGTAAGGCAAACTCCCGCCGTTCTTCTCTTCATTCGCTCCAGTCGGAAACTCGCTGGGACGCGTGGAACGAGACCTACTTCTCCACGCGGATGAATTCACCCGTGGATGCGTTCACCGCTACCGTCAGTTTCGCACCCTCGCGCGTGGCGCCGTAGATGACGTGCCAGGTCAGTTCATTCGTATTGTGATTCCAGTCGCAGACGTAGATCACCGGCGTGTCCGGTGCCTTCTCCAGAATCTTGTCGCCGCCGTGCTTCTGCGCCGTGGCAAATGCCTGGTCTGAGTCGACCTTCAGGAACGCCATGTCGAATACTTGCATCGAAGAGTTCGACGAATTGTAACTGTCTTCGATCCCGGGATTCACGCCGCGCGCCGGTGCCCCATCTGCCGCGCTGCCCGACCAGGTGTAAGACTTCGCCGAGCGCTGCGCTATCGAAGCGAAGCTACACCGCCACACCGCCCACTTGCCGTCTTGACCGTTGCCATCGCTGGTCGCCGTCGACTCAAGACGATAAGGCTTCGCATCCTGATTCCAGCCTCGCGCCGCCACATAAAGCTTCTGAAACGCAGAGCGTGCGGTAATCAACTCCGGGCCTTTGACCTCGGGCTTTGCTTCTTCCGCGGGCTTCGAATCCGACGAACATCCACTCAGAAGGCCCAGCAGCAGAATCGCAAGCGCGGCACAAAGAGCTCCGCGCAAGTTGCCGGCCCTCCGGCGATTCTCATTTCGACTTTCCAACATCTGCTCTGCCGTGGCAGGGCACTCCATAGGGGCAAGGCTCGCCGTCTTCATAACTTCCTTCCTGTGATAACTTTGGATAAGTTTTGTGATCGCAACATTTTAACTGAAAGATCGAAAAAGGTAAGTAACCCCCGTGGACCCTCGTCTTCAACGATTGCAAACAGAAATCGCGTCGGCGGTCACCGGGCTTTCGGCGGAACAACTGGACTCGCACCCTCCCGGAAAGTGGTGCATCGCCGAAGTCCTCGAGCATCTTTACTTGACCTATACCGGAACCATCAAAGGATTTCAGCGCGTCGCCGAAGCGGGAAAATCGCTGGCGTCGGCCCAATCCTGGGCACAGCGCGCGCGGGCTTTCGTTGTCGTTGGTTTCGGCTACCTGCCCACCGGCAGAGAGGCGCCGCCGGTCGCCCGTCCCCGCGGCCTGCCGCCCGAGAAGGTGCAGTCCGAGATCGGATCCAAGATCGCCGAGATGGATGACATCATGGCGCAATGCGAGAGGAATCTGGGCGAGCGCCGCAAACTCCTCGATCACCCCATCCTCGGCCCCCTGACGGCCGCGCAATGGAGAAAATTCCACCTGATCCACGGCCTCCACCACATGAAACAAATCCACCAGTTGAGAAAGAACAAGTAGCGCTGCACTTGTAGCTCCCGGGACTCGCCGGGTGTCGAGGCGTCCGCCCGAGCGCCTAAAAATAGAATCGAGCGTCGAAGTTCTTACCTCGACGCCCGACGGTGATCCTTATCCGATTACTCGCGAACTGAAGGGGAGGCCCCCGCCTTCCTCGCTTCTTCCTGCAGATCCTCAAGCTTCTGCTTCGCGTCGTCTACCGCTTTCTGCTTGTCGGCGATCTGCTGCTTGTACTGGGTGTCCTGTTTATCCCAGTCGGCGGAGTTGCGCATACGGTTGCCTACATCGGCGTACATCGCCGCGGCGCGAATCTGGTATTCGCGCTGCAGCACGTCGAGTTCGCGGCCCAGCAAATCAATCTGATCCTTCTGCGCCGCGATCTTGTCGGCCCATTGTTTGTCGGCCGTTGCCTTGTTCGCTTCCTCTTCAGCAGCTGTCGGCGCGGCACCTGATGGAGCCTTCGGCGTAGTTGCACTCTTGTCTTGGGTTTCCGTCTTGCTGTCGCTGCCGGGCTTGGTCGCCTCGGCGGGCGCCGTGCTGTCTGTCTGCGCCGCTACATTGGCAGTGGTGGTGGCAGGAGTTTGGCCCACCACCGACAGCTTGTCTTCCCGCGGAAGATTGTCGTTGTCATAAACCTTCGGCTTCGACGTGCCGCCCGGATCCTTGCGGACCTGCCGGGCATAGTCCCCCAGCGACGAGCCGGAAGAAGAAGTCTGCGAGGTCGACTGAGTCTGGTTCTGGGCGCCCGCTGGAACGCCAGTCAAGCCGAGAAGCAGCACGAGTCCCATTCCACTGCACGCGATGTGTTTCATGATTCCCACCTTTTCTCCTACTCTAGGTCTGACTACCGGGCCGGTCCGTTCTTCTAGGCCAACCCTCCCTGTCGATCCAAATCAATCCGCCGAGCTACCCGCGGCCACTCCCTGCGCCGCCCGCTTGGTCGTCAAAAATCCTCCAATGCTCCGATCTAGTTGGGCCGCCTCGTGCGCAATATCGCTCGCCAGTTGTAGCGACTGTTCCGCATCCCGGCTGTTGGCCAGTTGCTGCGCAAAACCGGAAATGGTCGCCAGAGATGTCCGCAACTGCAGCGCCATCTCGGCTGAGATCTCGCCATGTAATTCCTGCTGGCGGCGGATCTGTTCCAGTTCGCTCAGGTCGTTGATCAGGCACGTGACCCCGAGCAATCCGCCCTCGGCCGCCGGCACCGGAGTCACTATAACGGCAATGAATCGTTTTTCGCCACCGGGTGTCTCGTATTCGGCTTGCACTTCGCGCCGCTTGCTCTCTTCGCGCAGCACGGCGCTCACTTCATCCGCCAGAAAAACCGGTTCGTCGCTCTCGGTTCCTGCTCCGCTTTTCGCCCGCCACTTCGCCGGATCTACCACCGCGCTGCGGAAAATGTCCTCCGCGCCCATTCCCGTGGTCGATGCGAAACCCAGGATCGCCTTTGCCGCCGGATTCGCCGTCTTCACCAGCCCGTTCGTCCCCAAGACGAGCACGCCACACGAAAGATTTGCCAGGACCGCATGGCTGAAGTTCTCGCTGATCCGCGCCCGCTTTTGCTCCGCCCTCGATTGCACCTGCAGTTCATGCTTCTGCTGCTTCAGTTGCTGGATCACGGTGTTGTACAGGTGCAGCGGCAACGTCTCCAGCGAGGGCGTGGGCTCGGCCGAAAAGTCACTTTCCTCGGCAATGCTCTTGCGCAGCGCGCGGATGCAGAACAAGCCCATCACGAACGCGAATGTTGCGCACACCAACACCACAATCGCGCGCAGCACCACCGGGTTGGCCAGAATTCTCACCAGAGCCCTCCGTACCAGTGCAGAAACTGGTTACCAAAAAAGAATGCAATCAACGCCATGCTTCCCAGAAAAACCCCAAACGGCATCTGATAATTACGGTAGACCACCTGGGCCGACTGCCATCCCCGACGCCGCGCCGCTTGCGCATTCGCCAGGCGTTTCATAAATCGGTGCGTGCGCTTCAGCCACACGACGAATACCGTCGTCAGACCAAAAACCGATCCCGCCAGCGACGCCGTAAACACGGTAAAGATGGTCAACTTCATTCCCAAAAACGCACCGACCATAGCCATGAGTTTCACGTCGCCGAATCCCATGCCTTCCGTGCCTCGCCAGCGCAAATAAATTGCTCCCGCTCCGTAAATGAACGATGCGCCCAGCGCTGCGCCCAGCAGGGAATCGAGCAGGGAAAGCAACCGCGCCGAAATGTCCCCGCTGAAGGGCAAATTCACCATCCCCGGGAGCAACTGCGAAGCCAGGTCGCCCACCGGCACCAGTAGACTGAAGATCACGCCGAGTGCCAGACCGGGCAGTGTCATCGCGTCCGGCAGCAGCTTGGTTTCCGCGTCCGTGAAAATCAATCCCAGTAATAGAAACGCCAACACGCAGTATTTCAGCGCCGAAAGCGTCAGCCCGAAATGCCAGTAGCACGCCAGAAACAACAGCGCCGTCAACAATTCGATCATCCAATAGCGCGGCGAAATCCTGGTCTTGCAGTTGCGGCAGCGCCCGCCCAGAATCATCCAGCTCAGCACCGGAATGTTGTCGTAGAAGGCGATTGGCTGCTTGCATCCGGGGCACGCCGAACGCGGCGACACCACCGAAAGCCCCCGCGGCAGCCGGTAGATACACACGTTCAGAAAGCTGCCGAAGGCGAGCCCGAACAGAAAAATCGACGATGCCAGGAATGGATCCACTTGGTCTCTGAATATCTCCCAGGCGCCACCCGCAGGTTCACGCGAGCGTCTCCTGAAGAACGCTGCAATTTTCAGTTCTTGGTTGGATTATAAGTCGATCACGCAGCGAGGACTAAGGTACTGAAGTCACTGGCCAAACGGCCAAGGGTCAGTAAGACATTGACCACCCGGTGCTTATGTCTCCGGTCGGGAAACCTTAGCAGGTTCCCTTCGTGAGATTCGGCCGCTGCGGGCCTCGATTAGTCTCTCAAATTGACGGAACTCACAGAGACTTGACGCCTGAGCCCCCGCGTTTTTCGCGGGCCGTAGGATCTATGAACTCGCCGGCAGCGCCAATGCAGCCAGCAAGTGAGTCGGCCCTCCGCGCAGGATGACTATTGCGTGGAATAGCTGAATGCCCGGAGCGCGCCCCGCGCGCCCCGGAGCCATAACATTCGCTGAAGCCCGCCTATTTCGCCTGCAGGCTCTCGATATAACTAACCAGATTCGTGATTCTCTGCTGTACCTGGCCCTCATGTCCCTGATCGATGCTTGAGAATAGCGGTCCCCAAACCGGCATATCCTGGCTGCCGTGGGACGGCGTGATGGCCTGGCCCCGGATCACTGCTGCGACATGCGACGCCGGATACTTTCCGCCATTCTTCTGCGCCAGAAGCGCCAGATCGGTGGGGGTAGTTTTCATCGCCGATGCGGCTGGCCCGTTGCCTTTGCCGTCTTTTCCATGGCAAACGGCGCAGTAGCTGTTAAACATCTCTTTGCCCGAGTTCGATGGGGCATTCGTGATAGGAACATGCTTCACGGTGGGAGCAGTCTGCGCCGGGGTTGCCTGCGCCACAGCTAATGTTGAGAACACCACCAGAATGACGGCAAGAATGATGAATTTCGTTACACGCATTTCTTCTCTCCTAGGGGCTTACGTGGCCCAAACAGCCACAACAGAAAAGTCTAGGCGTGGCCCCAGAAGTCGAATGTGACGGGAATCACAAGCAGTTGTGACCGTCGAGTGCAACTAAGAGGCAGGGGAGAGTGCAGCCAACGAGACTACCGCCAGGCTGGTTTCGGACTGGATGTCCACTCGGCGCCCATATCGTCGTCGGTGATCAGCCGACGTGCTCCGAGCCGCTTGGCCAGACCGTCTCCGGATTCAATGCTCAGTACCCGCGGGGGCTCGTTCACGGTGTCTGCAAACGCGTTGTAGGCGGCGAGCACCAGTTGTCCTCGGGGTGTGTCGGACGGGAAAATCTTTCTCCCATCGATTGCATACTCGTTCAGCACCGAGAACCAATGCCGCTTGTCCAGAACAAGCGGGGAGTCGCTCACCATCAGAAAAGTGATCACCCGTAGACCGTAATTGAACTCGTGAAGTCCGGTGATGAATACCTCAGGAGACTCCGTGGAGTTGTAGTAATAAATTCCACCGGGCAGCAGGTGCTTTTTTACGATCTGCAGGAATTCTGTCGAGAGCACCTGCGAACTGTGGTCGCGCCAATGGTATGAAGTATTCGCCACCATGACGTCGTACTTCGCCTCCGGATGCGCCAACAGCCACCGGCGGCAGTCATCGATGTAAATGTGGACCTTCGGATTGTGAAGCAACGATCGCACTTCCGGGTAATCCTCGACCAGGCGAAGGTACCCGGGATTGATTTCCACAATGTCGAGGCTCTCAACGTCGGGATTGTTGGCCACAACCTGAGCCCACGAGCCAGACGCCAGGCCCAGCATGAAGGCTCGCCTCGGGTGTGGGTGGAACAAGCTTAGGACGTATGCCCGAATGATAAAGTTCTTGTCGTTGCTGGGATCGATATTGAAATGGCCGTCATACACGCCGCCCCCGAAGACAGCATCATCAGCGGTAACTGCTACTATGCCATTTCGATTCTCCACGACGTGCTTCATGTACCCGACCTGTGCTGACCTCGGTCCGAAAATCATCTTTCCGTAAAGATTGCTATACGCTGGAGCAGCAACTGCAATAGCAACAATCGCTACGATTGCGAGGGCCCATACCGCTCTTGGGGGAGCTTCAAAATGTCCGCTGCGGAACAGAATCATGACCAGGCCCGCGCACGCGGTCGCCGCTGCAAGTTGCGTTGAGATAGCTTGCGTCCCGAAGTGATTCATCAAAACGAATCCGATGACCAGGCTCCCAAGAGTTGAGCCGATGATGTTAGCCAGATAAATCAGGCTTACGCTGCGGCCGGCCGAACTGCTGGCTGAAATCGAGGACTGACAGAGCAGGGGCAATACGGAACCAAGCAGGCCGGCTGTCAGAAAAAAAGCGGGAGCACTCATTAGCACCGGGACGTTGTGCCACGACAGTTGCGCCATCAGCGGAGGCAGGTACACCGATATCCCGCCCGCCACGAGCATCGCGGTGCCCGCCAGGGTAAGGGGATGGAGCTGTTTTCTTCGGCACAGCGTCTCGCTTAAGAAAGATCCCGCCGCGATGCCCGCAAGATAAGTGGAGAGAAGCAGCGCGAATGCCGGAGCCCTGTCGAAGGTCGCCAAAGCGAAGATGCGGAACCACGCTATCTCGAAGCCAAGAGCCAGAAATCCGGCGATCCCAGCAAATATCGCGGCGGTTCTCAGGCTTAGGACTTTTTCTTTGCCGACTCCAGCGGCGTCGTCACTCGCCGTTTCTTCCGGTGAGCGTCGCTGACTTCGCCCGTAAAGAAACGCTACTGCGCCTACCGCGGTATTCAAACACGCCGCCAGAGTCACCGAACCGGACTGCCCGAAGTTCCGCAGAAGTACTTCCGCGCACACGTAGCACGCGACCGCCGAACCAAGCGTGTTTACAAAATAGAGGGTAGCCACCGAATATCCAACGCTGCGCGAACTACGCACCAATTGCTCGACGAGCAGAGGCAGGGTTGCGCCCATCAGCATCGTAGGCAGAATGAGCAACAGAAAACTGAAGAGAATGATGTAGCCGAGACTCGTCCCCGCGGTGAATCCCGAGGCCCAGTGAAACAGTCGCAATGAAATCAGCCCGAAGCCTGCGACCGCCAGTTCACAGATTCCGAAGATCGAGATGCCGCGGTCGGGAAATATTTCCGACACGCGTCCGCCCACCAGGCTCCCGATTCCAAGCCCCAGCATGAACGCACTCACCACCACGGCTACCGATTGGACGTTCACGCCGTAAATGGAAAACAGTACCCGTTGCCAGACGATCTGGTAAATCAGTGCCGGAAATCCGGAGCAGAAAAACAGTGCCGCTATCAGCGCCGACTGCGCCCAGCTTCCTTTGTTCCTCGCGCCGAAGAGAACAACCAGCAGTAGAAGAAAATCGAAAACCAACAATGCAGCAACTGGACCGGCTTCCATGCAGCCTCGTTTCAGCCTGAATTGACAAGTTTAGATGTTTATATCCGACTGAAAGGGATCTGAGGCAGTGCCAAACCCAATTCGACTCACTTTGGTAAGAGCCGTCGTTGACCAAGCCAAATGGATAAGTCGCTACAAAGAGCGAGGTTGGAGGTTCGGCACTTGAGGATTGCTCAGGGAACGTAGACGAGAAACTCAGGCATGTCCGGAAGATCATCAATGAAGGTCCCTTTTTTCTTCCCCTTAGGCGAAAAGCGGCGCACCCGCTTCTTCTTCCGCTCCGCTACATAGAGGTCGCCGTCCGGGCCGACGGCAAAGCCTGAGGGAGCGTCGAGTTTTTGGTCGATGACAACGCGTGCCTTTAGCTTGCCGCGCGGTGGTGTCGATGTCAGGTCCAGCGCCAGGATGCTCCCGCTCCCTGATGCCCCGATGTAAAGCGTCTCCCCATGCATGATGAGGTGCACAGGTGCCTTCAGGGTTCGCCCGGTGATGTGCGCCATCAACTCTCCCGACTTTACATGGAAGACCTTCACGACGTCGCCGGCTTCATCTGCCACGTAGAGGTGCTTCCGGTGCACCACGATGCCTCTCACCGAATGACGGGGCTTGCCCTGCCTGTCGAGCACCACTTTCAGCCCGAGCGGCGAGGGCACATCGAGCGGCGGGCTGTCCCCGTACTCTGGAAGTTTTCCCTGGCTGGATGCGACCAGCGTACCGGGGAGAAACTTTCCGTTGGGATAGTTCTTGCGCAGGTGCGCGGCAACCGGCGCAGGCTTGCGGTCCTTCGCCTGCGCCAGCGCCACCACAGTGTTGGTGTCCTGGCAGGAAATATAAATCTGGCCATCGTCTCCCAGTTCTACATCGAAGGGGTGCACTAGCGCCGCAACCTGCTTGGTCTTCGCCAGCACCTCCTTGAACCGAAAGGTGTTTCCGTGCCGCTGGTAGCGCGCGATGTGGCTGTCCTTGCGCCACGCGTTAGCGATGTACAGGTCGTTGCCCACCAGTGCGAAGCCGCGCGCGATGTGCAGCGGCTCCGCAGACGGCGATGGATCGAGGAGCAGCGGATGCTTCTTGCACGGGGATCCGTCGTTCTCGAAGACGCCGATGTTGTCGACGCCATGCCCCGATTCACCTCGATAGCTGATCCACCACACGGTGTTATCCTCCCAACACGATCTCTGCGTCTTCAGAATCGGCTTGCCACGCGGCCCCAAAGGGGTCGTGCGATCGCTTCCCGGACATCCTGATCCATTGGATAGTGCAGCACCACCGTGGATTCGTGCCTACTGTCACTTGTTACAGCCTGGAACTCCAAGATTGGATTCCAAGCTCGCAGTTTCGGAGAAATCCTCGTCCCTTCGCTGCCGTCTTCGCAACGAATGTCGCGGTGATAAAGTTGATTTCATGGGCGACATTGCGAGTTCAGAAGCATTTGAGAGGATGGTGGAATGGGCGTACAGCACTCTTCCTCAAGAGATCAGGGATCTGCCAGATTTTCCCGGCATTCAGGTGGCCGACGAGCCACCCGAGGAAATGATGAAGAAAAGGAACCAGCCCAGGGGTACCGAGCTGTTGGGATGCTACAGTGGCGTGCGCAGGACCGAAGCGCAACATTACCTCGTACGGATGGCCCCAGATTTGATCTTTGTTTTCCGCGGGCCGATTCTCCGCTGTTCCAAAGGAGACCTTCGAGCCGAGATTAAACGAGTGGTGTGGCATGAGGTTGCGCACTGGCTCGGCCACGATGAGAAGCAAGTGAAGGGCCTGGGTTTATGAACTACAATCCCGGTCACGGAAAAACGAAGCGCAGCAATTCTCCCTCCAGCGCGATCGCTGAAGGCTCAGGCGCAGGCAGCGTTCCCCTCCACCCGTTCCACACCACAGGAACCAGTCGAGTCTGCGCCGCCGGAACTTCCACCCATCCGTCCGCCGTTTCCTCCCGCAGAAAAACAGAGTAGGCCTCAACCCCGCTCCTGGCATCCCGCGATTCCGACTTCCATTCGAATAGGCTCGCAGCCAACTTCTCCGTCAGCGACTCGCGCGGCTCCAGGCACAAAATCCATCTCTGATCTGCCAATCGAAGACCCGTGGATGTGTCACCCATCGAACGAACGTAATCCGCTGGCGATGGTCCGTGCCGCGCGTCCACGACTTTCGCTCCGTAATCCCGTGCCACCCGCACCGTCGCATCCTGCGAGCCATGGTCCACGATGACAATGTCGTCACACGCGTAAAGCGTCTCCAGCGCGCGCCCCAGCCGCAGAGCATCGTTTTGTGTGAAGAGCAGCGCCGTAATCGAAGTCATGCGAGGAAAGTATCTATGGGGAGGATCCTGACACGAGACTGCTACTGCGAATCCAGCTTCGGCCGGTTCGGATCCGCGGGCACCGCCTGCACCACCGTGACGGGAGCCTGCAGCGTGAAATTCAACACCGTCTCCGACGGAAGCTTAATCTGCTGGCCCTTGGTTGCCGCCTGCACTCCGCCTCCCACTCCGGCTCCCGCCGCCGCCCCGATCGCTGCACCCTTGCCACCGCCCGCAAGTGCGCCGATGATGCTTCCGATTGCCGCCCCTCCACCCACCTTCTCAGCCGTGTTCTTCCCGCGTGAGCTTCCCGTTTTCTTGTACTGATCGGTTTGCAGGCTGTAGGTCTTGCCAGCCGCTGAAAGACTGTCGAGCTGCAACACCACCTCGGATTGCCCGGCGAACTTACCCGCGCTTTTCACCGATACAAGATGCCCGACCAGTTCGACTCCCGCCGGCACCGCTTCTTCCCCGTCGGAACTGAGCGGAGCATTCAAGGTTGCACGGAAGCTGTCGCCCGTCTGATTCTTCTCGCTGTCGATCGGGTCGATCAACCGCACTGTCAGCTGCGTTCCTTGGTCGATAATGAGCTTCTTCGGCGCCGGTGGTGGAGGAGGCGTCTGCGCCGCGGTATTGTCGGCTGGTGGAGGCACTTGGGTTGCGGCTTCCGGCTGTGTGCGACCGCTCGCTTGGCTCGCAATCGATATATCCGACGAATTTGCCGCCGCGTTGGAATCCGCTGCGGTTCGACTCTTGCTGATTTTCTTCGCCGCGCCCGCTTTGGGTTTCTCGGCCGGCGGGGCGCTAGACGGCGATGCCTTCGGCGAAGTCATTATCTCCGGCGCCTCAAGCGCCGCGGTGTTCGTAGCCGCGCTGCCCACCTGCAGATCGTTGATGACCGTCTTCACCCCCGCCACCGACGCCGCTTGCCGCCCCGCCGCCTCGCGCTGCGAGTCGTCGTCGACGTTGCCGGACAGTGTCACCACGCCGCCCTCGGCCTGCACCTTGAGCTGCTTGCTCCCGAGTCCGGAATCCTGGCTGAACTTGCTCTGAATATCGCTGGAAATCTTGGCGTCGTTGGGCTTGCTGGAGCACCCCACACCGATCCCCAAAACGATCGCTAAAAGAAGGGAAGATATGAACAGGGAATTAGGTTTCATACTCGACTCCCGACATTGACTGGAACGGAGCTCCAACATGTCAAGAACAGTGTAGATGCGGATTCTTGCAGAAGTAAATGCGAGATAGAAAACGAAGTCGAGTGAGTTTCGCCAGTGTCGGGAGCCTGTTGCGCCGGCAGCTTGCCGAGGCACGTCCGGACCACAGTCCCGCCTAGTGAATAAACTTATAATCCACAATCGAAGCCGCCAGAGCTCCGTTCTCGTGGGCAGCGGCGTCCTCGGCCGTCGGCGCATCCTTGAACCGCATCACGCGCCCCTGGCATACCACGTTGCTGTTCTTCTGTCCGGAGATTTCTTCCGGCATCTCAAACACCATCTCGATAAGCGCGTTCACCGGAAGCTGCTGCGGCCCGTTGAACAGCACTCCGCTCTGGCTGATGTTCTCGATAATCCCCTCATACCACGTACTGGTCTTGTTGACGCGGTAACGCAGAGGGATGTCGAGCTTCAACCGGCGGGCCCGCGGCACCCACGACGGACGCTTTTCCCGCGCATGGCTGCGGCGGATCGTCGTCTCGGGCTTGGCGTGCTCCACGCGCTGCGTGCGGCGCATGGTTGTCCAGTCATACTTGTATTCCGCGGCACAGAGCAGGCAGACCTGGTAGTAGTCGCCATCCCCACCACGGCGCGGCCATGAAAACTCGTGAGAGCAGCGCCCAAGCATAAGCACATCCATGAATTTTTGCGGCATGTTTGGATACTTCCGGGTTACTAAACCTCGGACGCAGGCTCATCATCTCGCGAAGGTCTGACTTTGGATAGGTTACTTTCGTGCACTGTGCCCCAGTCGCACCGCCGCAACTGACCACAGCGCAAGACCTTAGCCTGTGGGAACCGGAGGTGTCGCCCGCGAATCCAGTCGTGACGACATATCCAGCGCGTGCACCGACTGGGGGACTGTTATGACTCAGGTGTGTGTTGACGTGGAAGAGCGGTGCTTCAGCGCCGGGTTAGAGGCCATGGAAGAATCGAGTCCCTAGGGACGAGAGTCTTGTTGGTGCGTCTCGAACCTGTCAACTCCATGTATCATCGCTTCATGGGCGGCACACCCGATCTAACCGCCTTCATCCTGGCTGGCGGGAAAAGCACCCGTATGGGCGCGGACAAAGCCTTCGTCGTGCTGGACGGCCAGACTCTTCTGGCCCGTGCCTTGAACGTAGCCCGCTCGATTACGCCCAACGTCCGCATCGTCGGTGATCGCCAAAAATTCGCCGCCTTCGCCCCAACCGTCGAAGACATCTTCCCCAATTGTGGCCCACTCGGCGGAATCCACGCCGCCCTAAGCTCGTCGGAAACGGACCTGAACCTGATCCTGGCCGTCGACGCCCCGTTCGTATCGCCGGCACTGTTGCACTACCTGCTGAAACGCGCGAGCAATTCCGCCGCACTTGTCACAGTCACCCACGCTGGGGAAGGCTACCAGCCGCTCTGCGCCATCTACCGCCACGCCTTTGCCAATGCCGCAGAGAAAGCGTTGCAAGCGGGTCACTACAAGATCGACACCCTCTTCTCGCCCACCGCCACGCAGACGATCACAGAAAAAGAATTGGAAACTGCAGGCTTCTCCTCAAACCACTTCCGCAATTTGAATACTCCAAAGGAACTGTCCGAGGCGAGCGAATCAGCCAACCCCCATTGATCGAAGATCAGTTCTCGCAACTCTAGAAGCGCCATGGCGTGGTTGGCGGAAATGACTTGAGTTCTAGATGGGGCGCCCGAGGGTGATCCAGACAGCTTCGATGACAAAGTAGGCTAGGAGAACCAGAACGTAAGGACGCCCCGTCAACCGTCGACGCCTGTCAAACGAGACTAGAGCAAGAAGCAATGCGTCGATCAACACAAGGCAGACAGTCTGGGACGAAGATTGTCGAACGTGGAACCAGTATCCCATCGTTCTTGCCAGGCCCGCCGGCAACAGAACCAGCGTAATGCAGATCATGTATCGCATGTGCGTCGCGACATCCCGCCGACGTATCGACGCGATCGAAACACCGTACAACGCGGCGAAAAGCAGAAGCTGAGCGGTGGAGAGGAACTCGGCGTTGCGCGCCATGTGCGCGGTCGCTCCGTCAGCCAGATGCTCGCGATATTCCTTCCACAACATCGCGACGGAGGAGACGAGAGCGAAGGGGATGAGGATGTTCGACAGTTTTCCAAAAACGCGATGGATCGAAAATGCTTTGTAGCGTATGGCAAGTGGCTGAACGATCAACAGGAGGAGAAAGCAAAATAGCAGCACCGCGTGAATGTGGACGGCAGTCGTAACGGATTGGTCGAAGTGGGGGATCTCGGATAAATAGGGAATCCAGAAACCCGCGATGAAGATCGGAAGAAGAGCAATTAGGACATAGCCGAGATTGCGATAAGCACGCTCCATCTGCCGATGCTGGCTGGCGGCATTTTAGTTGGGCACCTCAGATATTTTCAACCAAGGATCGCTGCAATGTCGTTTCGGGGATGGCTAGCGCGACATCGCGGATCCACTCTTCGGCCAGTTCGTCAGCGTGGGGCCTCATGAAGATCGTCGCCAAAACGAAAAGCGGGTTAATCTAGTAGCCGGAAGCCAGAACCCGCCCCATGCCCGACGACACTCCTCAACTCGCCCCCTACATCGAATTCCGTGACGTCTCCAAAGCCTTCGGCGACAACGTCGTCCTCGACCATGTCAACTTCAACGTGCTTCCCGCGGAAACCGTCTGCATCCTTGGACGCAGCGGCGTCGGCAAATCCGTCTCTCTGCATCACATCATGGGATTCCTCAAGCCCGACTCCGGACGCGTCATCGTTGCAGGTGAGGACATTACCGACTACACCGAGGAGCAACTCGAACATATCCGCAAGAAAGTCACCATGGTCTTCCAAAACGGGGCTCTGTTCGACTCGCTCACAGTAGGCGAAAACGTCGCCTTCCCTCTGCGCGAGAGCAGGGAACTGAACGAAGAGCAGACCTACCAGATCGTCGATGGACTGCTGCAAATGGTCGGTGTGCAGGAGATGCGCGACCTGCTCCCATCCGATCTTTCCACCGGCATGAAGCGGTCGGTCGCAATCGCGCGCGCTCTGGCCGCCCGCCCGGAATGCGTCCTCTACGACGAGCCCACCACAATGGTCGATCCCCTGATGGCGCAGTTGCTAGGCGACCTCATCAAGCGCCTCAAAATTCAACTGAACCTGACCAGCATCGTCGTCACCCACGATATGCGCCTCGCCAAGAAACTGGCCGAACGAGTCGTCTTCCTTAGCGAGGGTCGCGCCATCTTCTTCGGCCCGTATTCCGAAATGGAAAAATCACCAGAGCCCATCATTCAGGAATTTCTGGAACTCGACGAGCTGAAGCTGGAAGCCTGATCCCGAGAACCGAATACTGAGAACCACCCCATGCCTGCCAAGACCAACGCCGCCCGGCTGCTCGATCAACTCGGTATCCACTACGACCTGCGGGAATATGAAGTCGATCCCAACGATCTGGCTGCGGAAACCGTCGCTGCCAAGATTTGCCTGCCGCCCGAACAAGTCTTCAAAACCCTGGTCGCGCGTGGAGACCGCAACGGTGTCTCGACGGCTGTGATTCCGGGCGATCAGGAGTTGGATCTGAAAGCCCTCGCGACCGCCGCCGGAGAAAGAAAGGTTCAGCTTGTTCCAATGAAAGAACTGCAATCGCTGACCGGCTACATCCGTGGAGGGGTCACGGCCCTTGCCGCCAAGCGCGACTATCCCGTGTTCGTCGACGAAACCATCGAACTCTTCGACGTGGTTTCGATTTCAGCCGGCCAGCGCGGCCTGCAAATCCTCATCGCTCCCGCCGACTACCTCCGCGCCACCAAAGGCACCCTCGCCGCTCTAAGCCAACCCAAGAAGTAAGCAAGAACAAGGTAATGAGTCCGGAAAGGACGCGACCGATCCTCATCTTACCTTCCCGAAACCTCAACCTTCAAACCGACTGGGATACTCGATACTCTAGAATCCCTGCTGCACCAAATCCTCTACCGTCAGCGAATTCTCCGAAGCCTCGCTCCTCATCATCTTCTCTACATATTTTGCAATGAGGTCTGCCTCCAGATTCACCGGATCCCCCGCCTTCAGCGAATGCAAGTTCGTCATTTCCACGGTATGCGGAATAATCGCGATCGAGCACCGATTCTTTTCCAGCTTCGCCACCGTCAAACTGATCCCCTCAATCGAAAGCGAACCTTTGTACACGGTGTATTTCTCGACATCATCTGGCAGTTCAATGTGCAGCCACCAGTTCTCCGACTCGGCGATGCGCTCGAACGCGATCAGCTTCCCGACCCCATCGACGTGACCCTGCACAATGTGCCCACCAAACCGCCCGTCGGACTTCATCGGCAACTCCAAATTCACCAGCGCCCCTTCATGAATCCGCGAAAACGAAGTCCGCACCCACGTCTCCGGTGCAAGATCCGCGCAAAACGATCCCGGCTTGATATCGAGTGCGGTCAAACAAACTCCACTCACGGCCACACTGTTACCCGTCTGCAATTCTTTCGGCGCATGCTCGGCCGTGACAGTAATCCGCCGGTTCTCTCCGCGCTGCTCAATCCGCGTTATGCGCCCAACCTCTTCTACGATGCCCGTAAACATAATTGCCTCCAGAATGAACCCAACATCTTAATTCACTACAGCGTCACAGAGTCACAGAGAACCCCAAAATCTTGGCCTTTTCGTTTCGGTTCATTGGGTATTCCTCTGTGTCCTCCGTGTCTTCTGTGGTGAATGGTTCTTCATTCCCCATACGGATCCCGCAAATATCCCTCCACCGCAAAGTCCTCTCCAAATCGATGCAGATGCAAGTGTTTCACTTGTGCCGCCTGGCTCATGTGATGAAACCCCGCTCCCGCCGCAAATGGAATCGATCCCGTCCCCGCCAGGATCTTGGGTGCGTAATAGAGAAATACTTTGTCTACCACGTTTGCCGCGAGAGCCGTCCAGTTTACCGTTGCCCCGCCTTCGATCATCACCGACGTAATTTCCAACTCCCCCAACCGTCGCAGAATTGCAGGGAGGTCTGGCCGGCCATCCGGCAGCACTGCGGGAAGAGTTTCAATGCGGATGCCGAGTGCTTCCAGTTGCGTCTTCTTCTGCGCGTCCGCCGAAGAACAAAAGATCAAAACATCATCTCTCCGTTCAGTCGCCACGCTCTGCACCAGCCGCGAATCCAGCGGCACCCGCAGCCGCGAATCCAAAATCACGCGCAGCAACGGACGCCTCCTTGCCCGCCCGCTTCGATCGGTCAGCAGCGGATTGTCTGACAAGATCGTTCCAGCTCCCACCAGCAGCGCATCGTTTGCATGGCGCAACTCCTGCACATGGGCGCGCGCCACTTCGCTGGTCACCCATCCTCCCGCTGGAGTGCCGTCACGCCGCTCGATCGGATCCGTCGGCGGCGGCGCAATCTTCCCATCCAGCGTCATCGCCGCCTTCAGCGTCACTAGCGGCGTTCCGTGCCGAATGTAGCGCGCGAATCCCTCATTCAGTCGCCGCGCCTGTTCCTCCAGACGCCCCACTTCTACATGCACGCCCGCCGCTCGCAGTTTCTCAAATCCAACCCCACTCACTTTCGGATTCGGATCCGCCATCGACGCGACTAAACGGTGGATTCCCGCTGCAATCAACGCGTCGGTACAAGGCGGAGTCCGTCCCTGGTGCGCATGCGGCTCCAAATTGATGTAAAGAGTTCCACCGTGTGCTTTTCTTCCAGCGGCTTCCAGCGCTAGCACCTCAGCATGTTTCACGTCTGCGTATGTGTAAATCCCTGTGCCCACGACGTTGCCGCGGGCATCAGCAATCACAGCGCCCACATAGGGATTGGGCGAAGCGAGTCCTACACCCTCTCGCGCCAGTTCGAGTGCGCGATGAAGAAGTGTTTCGTCGAGGGAGTGTGGAGGCATGCAGGATGACGGGTGCCGCGCGAAATCCAAACGGCTTGTCATCCTGAGCGGCGTTCTTTGCCGCGAAGGACCTGTGCAACTGGCTGAGAGCGCATACGTCCTTCACTTCGCTCAGCACGACAAGCGCGATACTTTGTTGCGACTTGCAATTGAGTCAGCGCCGCGGAGGAAAACTTCGGTGAGAATCGTCCTCAATCTCCGCCACTGCAGCCCCACTGCGCCCCTTGGGTCCACGTCGCAAAGGTGCCATCGCGTAAGCGTAAGGATCCGGCGGAGGCGAGGGTTCCCGCCCAAGAAGACGCCGTATCGAATCCTGGATCCATTTCAACAAGGAACGCTTTTGCCGACCGTCGCGCATCCGCCCTCCTATTCAAACAGAGAATCCACAAATTCCTTGGGATCGAACGGTAGCAAATCCCCCGCCTTCTCGCCCACCCCAACATACCGTACTGGCAGGCCCAACTCGCGTGAAATTGCCACCACCACGCCGCCCTTCGCCGTCCCATCCAGCTTGGTCAGCACAATCCCCGTCACACCCGCCGACTCGGTAAACATGCGAGCCTGCTGCAGCCCATTTTGCCCCGTCGTCGCGTCCATTACCAGCAAGGTTTCATGCGGAGCTCCCGGAATAATCCTCTGTGCCGTCCGCCGCATCTTGTCGAGTTCCAACATCAGGCTGGTCTTGGTATGGAGCCGTCCTGCGGTATCGACGACAACATAATCCATTTTGCGCGCCACCGCAGCTTGCAGCGCATCGAACAACACCGCCGACGGATCTCCTCCCGGCTTGGTCTTGATCACTTCGGTGCCAGTCCGTGATCCCCAGATCTCCAGCTGATCGATCGCCGCGGCGCGAAACGTGTCGGCCGCGCACAACAGCACATTCTTCCCCTGCGACCGAAAGACTTGCGACAGCTTTCCGATCGTCGTGGTCTTACCGGTTCCGTTCACTCCGACCACCAGAATTACTTCCGGCGCACCCTCAACTTTGCTCACCGGACGCGCGTTTGCGGCATTCAGAATCGCCAGCAACTCTTCCTTCAGCAGCCGCTTGAGTTCCTGCACGTCCTTGATCTGTTTGCGGTCGGCCTTCTCGCGCAGCTTGCCGAGAACTTCCTGCGTAGTCGTGCTCCCCAAGTCGGCTCCGATCAACGTGGCCTCAAGATCATCCAGCGTTCCTCGGTCGATCTCCTTGCCGAACGAAACCACTTCCTCAATGCGCTCCGCGAGGTTCTCCCGCGTGCGCGTCACCGCCTGCTTCATCCGGTCGATGAAGCTCGGCTTTTGTTCTTCGGTAAGACTGCCAAACAAAGTCTGAATCATGAAAAGCCCGAAGATTCATTATACGGGCAAGAAGGGAAGACACAGAGCAAGCCTCGGCGACGGGGTGAGTTCGAAGTAGGAAAGAGGAGGCATCAACTGCCAAACTTTGATGAAATATCGCGAAGGTGTCGCTGTGCAGTTTCCTTAGCGAAGCTTCAGATCCTCAGTGTAAAAGGATTTCCATGCCGATCTGAGACCAGTCGCTCTCACGTCACCGGCTTGCTGGCCCGCGAGCCAGCGCATTATTCTTCAGGTACCGAAAAAAGCGAGGTTCTCCCCGCCCGCTCCAATATTGGCTCCGATAATCATCCGTCCCGGGCCCTGCATGCAGAAAGCTAAAGAACACGTGCCGCGACGGACGAATCACAATGCCCGCATGCCCCCGCCACACCACCAGATCTCCGGTCTGCGGCCGCGATACGCGCTGAAATCCTTCCGCGCCGTCGTACAGATCGTCAGAACTCGCGTAGGCATACGGAAAGCCGGCTCGCTGGTAAATCGCATGCACTAGATGCGAGCAGTCGCGCTCGGCAAATCTCGGTGTCTTCGAATCGAGCGCGGAAGCGATCACCGCCAGCCGCTCATCCGAACTCAGCGTCTTTGTGCTCTTCTGCCCATGCACCTTTCGCGAAGGCGGATCCTTTACAGTCGCCGCAGCTCCCGCCGCCGAACTAACAGAAGGCAGTGCATCCCGATCGTACGCCGCCGCCCGAGCCCCTTCCTGTGCTCGCGCAACGCAAAACGCCAGCCCACAGATTCCAACCGTCAGCACAGCCAGTCGCCCATTTCGCATTGCCCTATTGTGATGCCGATTCCGTATTCCGCGATGGTTACGATTGTGCAGCGACGAGAGCATGAGCTTTGGAGAGCGGATCGCCCTATTGAGCGTGAAAAAAGCACCGGTCCGCCCCATTCAGGAGGCCCCTTGCGACTATGTCCGTTTGGGCATCCGCAACGTTGCTGCCCGATGGCAAAGCGACCCTGCGCCTTAGCTTCGTGATAATGGAAGATGACCAAGCCGTGAAGCGGCGAAAGTATGCAACCCGCAATCTGTCGAGAAACGCAAGTTGTTAGCAGTACGCAAGCGCAACCTGATAAACTTTCCGCCCATGTCGACGTTTGTCCTCGTACATGGCGCGTGGCAGTCCAATGCCACATGGGACCTCTTGTCCCCGTTGCTGGAAAAGCACGGCCATACGGTGATGACGCCAGTCCTCCGTGGCCTTGGCACCGATCAAAGCCGTTTGTCTCCCGACACGACGCTGCAGCAGCATATTGACGATGTCTCAGCCGAACTCTCAAAATGCCCGGATCCCGTGATCCTGGTGGGTCACAGTTACGCAGGCATGATCATCAGCGGTGTTGCGGAAGCACACACAACTCACGTGCGGCGCTTGGTTTTCCTGGATGCGTTCATTCCCGACGATGGGCAAAGCGTATTGCACTTGCTTCCGCCTGAGACTTGCGCCTATTTTCGAGGCGTCGCGCGAGACCATGGAGACGGCTGGCGGTTACCGGGCGGGGAAGGGCAACTCGATCTTTGGGGACTCAAGCCCGGCGCCGCACGTGATTTCGTGCGCGCGAGGTTGTGTGATTTTAGTATTCACTGCTTTGAGGAGCCTGTCCGTCTTCCAGCCAATCGAAAGGCCAGGATTCCAGCTACGTTCGTCGCTAGCGTTGCCGAAGAGTATCCGGCAAGGCCGTTTTTCGCGCCATTTGCAGCAAAAGCTCGTGCTTCGGGCTGGGATGTCAACGAACTGGAAACCGGTCACGACTCCCACGTCGAGCGTCCCGACGAGGTCGCGAACATTTTGCTGTCGGCGGCATCCAACCAGTAATCGCCTTCTCTGGGCAGAAGATCGCAGCGCATCTTTTAGGCCGTCTGCGACATTTACGCCGAGCGCCTCCAATCGTCCTCGTCGTCGCTGATTACAACCGGCTTCGTGATCGGGCGAATGTACTCTCGAGTGGGTAAGAACACCGGACGCAAGTGGCGGCGCATGCAGCTATGGCATCGGACGACTCCAAGCAGGAAGAACAAACTTCCAAGGTCTCCCCATGTCTTCAGGCGCGAGCGATACACCTCTGAGCTACCGCAGTAAGGGCAATCCCTGAAAGAAATTCTGTGCATACAACACCCGTCGCAAATGGACGCAGGCGCGCCTTAACCAATGCTCCCGCGAGCACTGTGTTTAGCGTCGCGGTGAATCCAGCGTCTCGCCCCGACCGCGAACCGAAACGCTGCCCTTTCAAAAAAATCAGGCTTTCTTCAGCAAGCGGGTAATCCAAACCAAAATTACCGCGCCCACAAATGCCACGATGATGGAGCCGATCATGCCTCCACCCGGCCAAATTCCCAGAAGACCAAAGATCCAGCCACCTAGAACTCCGCCGAGGATTCCGAGAATGATGTCAACGAGAACACCGTAGCCACCGCCCTTCATTAACTGTCCGGCCAACCAACCTGCAATTAGTCCAACCACAATCCACGCGAGAAATCCCACGATGATCCTCCTAGGGTGGGCCTGAAACCGGCCGACCGGAAATGTGTAGACCAGATCGCTACTCGAACTGCATGTTTGCGGTACTCAGAGAAATGTGCCCGGGAAAATAAACTTCATCCACTCGTCATCGGGTGGCGCTCATGCCGATATAGGTCAGGCCCACAACCGAAACGGCAATGAACAGGTACGGCCACAGTTCGAGAACTCGTCTCAAGCCCGATACCACCAAAGGTATTTGCGTTATGGGTCTTTGCATGACGCCCCCTACATCTGAAAGGATTCATGGCTTTCGGTCCAGCGAAGGCGGAGGATGTGCAGGGCACAGGCGGCCTAAGGGACCGAAGCGAGGCGAAAGTGGTTGCGCACAGCATAACAAATCCTCCGCTCTGCAACTTGCTCGGCACCGCCCTGTCCGGAATTCGTAACGAATCGTCGACGGCTCACGTTGTCCGTTGGGCGTTCTCATCTTCCGGAGCACCGCGCAATGAGTGAAACCTAAAGGGTTGGTGGCCGGCGCTGGCGCCGGTCACCAACAGCGGACCGCCGTGGAGTTACGCAGCTAGTTTCTGGCCCAGGAACTCTTTGGCCTTGCCCAGTTCCGTGTCCCACTTGGTGAGCTGTTCGGGAGTCAGGAAAGCCGTCAGGCGCTGACGAATCGCCGCCCGACTGTCCGTAAGTTTCTTGAGTAGATCCTCTTTTGTCGCGTTGGGATTCTGCTGTTTATATTCCTGCACTTTCTCGTAGGCTTCGCTCATGAAGGTTTGCAGTTTCTGTTTCTGGTCCTCCGAGAGATTCAGATCAGCGCCAAATCTCTTGAGTTCACTTGTGACGGACGCAACTTGTTCCGGAGTTAACGGCATAGTGCTCCTTTTTTTTCAACCAGACTGGATTGCTACCGTTGATAGTTGGGGCGCGGATTCACCCGACAGAGCGTCGAGTTGCCTTGCGGCCTTTTTTCTTTCGCCCTCACACTGTGAGTTGTGATGAAAAAAGACGGGGGCATCTGCGTCCAGAATGGAGCGTGCTTTATAGAAGAGAGGATAAAAACGTGCGCGAGCAATTGTAACTGTCAAATCTGATAGGGCTGCGTTGCGTTCCGCAAGACAAATGGAATTTTAGGGGTCCCTGGCCCGCTCACGAATCACGTCGCAATTGCGCTCATCGACCGGGTGTTAGTGTGACTCGCAAAAGCTACTCGCGAGGTGGCGTAACTGAGGCTGGCGCGCCGTCCGGGTGGTCGCGCAAATACTGCTCGAACGGTTCGTTCCGCAGCATAAACCGGAATCCCCTCCGCGTGTTCGTATCCACTGTCGTCTGCAGGTCGAGTGCATCGAATGGAATCGCGTGCTCCTCCGGTTTCGTCCCACTATCCTCATTCATCGTGAAATGAAGCTGGTCGTCGACGAGCCAGTAATCGGTCACGTTGAGAATCGTGCCATCATTCAAGAACAGCTGCGGCAGGTCCGGTCTCTCTTCGCCGTAGACATACACTGGGGTCTCATATACCTGCGAAACATAGTTGGTCGGACCAGGGGAGTAAACCGTCGTGTACTCGAGCGTCCACGGCCAAAAGGAATCACAGTTCGCCCACCAGCAGGAATTCAATCCCCAAAACGGCCCACTGAACAAGAAGGGGGATCCGTAAAGCACCCACACCGGAGGAAATGGCCGAACCGGACGGCGGGGAGGCCAGTGACCCGCCACGCCGAGCGTGCCTGCAGTCGGCACAGGTGAGATACGAGGAGCCAAAATCGGCGAATGGATCATCGGTGAGTGAATGATCGACGGCGAAGAAATCGGAGTGTGAGAAATCGGCGGCGCCGATATATGTACGGCTCCTCCCCCAGGGTGCAATGCGGGGCGCTGTGCCAACGCCAGTGTACTCAGAACGCAAATGGACAGCGCGCAGGAAATGACAATGAGGAATTCCTTGAGGATCGGCCGGCGAACCAAGGGCGACATGCTCTCACCCTCCTAACCGTCTGCGCGGGGCGCTGACTCGTTACCAACCAGTGTAATCTTCTGCACCGCCTGCTTTCTATCGTTAGTCGATATCGATCGTCCGAGGACATCACCGGGCGAGCGCAAACGCCACGGTTGTCTTCGGTTCGTTCGTGAACCCTTGTGCCTTTGGTGGTTAATGATTCTTGATTTCTCCATCCAGAATGCTTCCCAAAGCAAGAACCCACGCGCTCGTGCGAAGATAGACATCGGACCGACAATCCGCCCGGAGCCCATGCTGACGCCAACGTTGCGCCGAGTATTCAAAGCTTTTCAATATCGCGACTTCCGCCTGATGTGGATCGGCGCCTGCACCTCCAGCGTTGGCACGTGGATGCAGATCGTGGCGCAAGGCTGGCTCATCTACCGATTGAGTCATTCTTCCTTTCTGCTCGGGCTGGATCAATTCCTGGCTGGGATTCCCATCTTCCTGTTCACCCTCATCGGTGGTGTGGTCGCGGACCGCACCGAGCGGCGGAAGATTTTGCTGATCTCGCAGTATATCCAGATGGCTAGCGCTGGAGTTCTCACCCTGCTTGTGACCTTCGGCGTTGTCCACGTGTGGCAGATCTTGTGTCTCTCGTTCGTCTCGGGCTTCGCGCAGGCCTTCGGCGGACCCGCGTATCAGGCTCTGATTCCAACGCTCGTCGATCGCGAGGACATGCCGAACGCGATCGCGTTGAATTCGATTCAGTTCAATCTGGCGGTTACGGTTGGTCCGGCGCTCGCTGGAATCACTCTCGCGAAATTCGGCGAGAAATGGTGCTTCGGTCTGAAC
The DNA here is from genome assembly GCA_963706645.1 of uncultured Acidobacteriaceae bacterium. GTDB lineage: Bacteria > Acidobacteriota > Terriglobia > Terriglobales > Acidobacteriaceae > Sulfotelmatobacter. The sequence goes on along the minus strand of CAVPNR010000023.1, from coordinate 183,777 downwards.
GCCCTTTCATTTCTCGCACCCATCATCTCGCTCTCGCTTATTTCCGCGCGCTTCATGCCCGAGAGTACCAAGGAAACGATGTACAGCAGTCTCAAGCAGGGCATCCATTTCATCTGGCGTCACGGATCGATGGTTGGCCTGATCATTCTCGCATTCCTGATGACTTTCCTGAGTATGCCCATGCGAACGTACATCCCGGTTTTCGTAAAAGACATCTTCCATCGTGGCCCGGAGACCTATGGCAACCTGCTATCGCTGATGGGCGTGGGATCGATCTGCGGGTCGCTCGGCGTAGCCAGTCTGGGGAACATTTCGAAAAAAGGACGATTCGCACTCTCGATGCTGATCGTGCTGGGCGCAGGGATTGCGGGCTTCTCCCTCTCCAAGCATCTGCCGTTGTCCTACACGATGCTGGTCCTGGTGGGAGCTTCGATGATGGCCGTATTCGCCACTGTGACTTCGCTCGTACAGCTGATCGTGACTAACGAAATGCGCGGCCGCGTGATGAGCGTCTACAACTTCGCCTTCCGCGGCGGTATGCCGATGGGAAATCTGGTGTCGGGATGGCTCGTCCCCGCCTACACGGCTCCCCTGGTGTTGGCAGCCAATGGTTTCCTACTGGTGCTGGTCGCTGTGTACTTCCTGTTAGTGCAGCGGCGCGTGGCCGCGCTGTAAAGGATCATTCAAGCTCACGGCCGTTCGCGAGCGACTCGCCCGCGCTACACGCGGGTTCTTTCCAGAGGCGCGCTTACCGAGGGGGTTGCCGTCGGTGCGGCCACCGCTGCTGCGGTTGCGACCGCCGGAGCTTCCACCGCCGGCTGCGCGATCGGGCGCTTGATGGTGAAGCGCTGGATCTTGATGTCGCCACGGGCGTAGACCGCTAGAAGAGCCGCGACCGCTTCCGGATCAAGGCGCTTCCCTGCGAGGTTCTTGATAATCTGCAGTGCCTGATCGGGCGTATGCGCTTGCTGGTATGGACGGTTCGTAGTGAGCGCATCGAACGTGTCAGCGACTGCGATCACACGTGCCAGCAGCGGAATCTGATCGCCCTGCAAGCCGTAGGGATATCCGCGGCCATCAAGCGCCTCGTGGTGCAACTCAATGCCGGGAAGCATTTCCGCCAACTGCGTGACCGGACGCAGAATGTTCGCACCCTTGGTCGTGTGCGTCTTCATCACTTCGAACTCTTCTTCAGTCAACGCGCCGGGCTTTTTCAGAATGTGGTCTTCAATGCCGATCTTTCCCACATCATGGAGCTGCGCGGAGATGCGCAGCGTCTCCAGAAACGATGCGGGCTGTTTCATCTCCTCGGCAATCATCAGGGAATAGCGCGTAACGCGGTCGGAGTGGCCGCGCGTGTAAGGGTCCTTTTCGTCGACCGCTCCCGCGAGCATTTGGATGGATCCCATGAACAGCTCACGGTTTTCTTCGGCGGCGCGCTTGAGGTCTTCGACGAAGTGCTCGAGTTCATCAGACATGGTGTTGAAGGTGTTGGCCAGTTCTCCAATTTCTGTGCGGCTCAATAGACTCACTCTCTGCGAGAAGTCGCCACGCGCCAGGGCGCGGCTGGACTGCGTGAGAACATGTAAAGGATTGGTGATGCGGCGTGCGGCAAAGATGCTGACGAGGATGCTGATCAGAACCGCCACCAGAGCCAGCAGACGCGCGGTTCCCTGCATGTCGATGACATCGCGATAGGCATCATTGAGCGGCTTTTGCACGACGACTGCCCAATTCAGCGACATTACGGGACTGAACGTGCCCAGCATCGCCACGCGATCGGAGCCATTGTCGACCGTGAACTCGCGGGTTTCGGCAAACCGCGCCTTGTTCCCACGGCCGACAAAGGTATGCACGATGTCGAGGTTCTTCATGTCCTGTCCGGTGGCAAATCCGGGAGTCGCGGCGGCCACGAGACGCCCTTGAGAATCGACTACGTAGGGTGTGAGGCCTCCGCGAGCGACTTCCTGCAAGCGGCGGATCAGGAATTGCAGGTCGACCACCGTCGCGATCATTCCCAGAAAACGATCGCCGTACTTCACGGGATAACTGACCAGAAAGACGGTGCGCGCTGATTTTCCCTCGCCAACGACGAGAGCCTGACCGTTGTATTCGCGGCCCTCACGGGCAGCGGAATAGGCGCGCTCCAATTCACGGTTCAGGAAGGCGTCAGGAACGATGGTCCCGCTATAGATGCCCTTGGCGTCTGAGTTGAGCAGGGTAGCGTAAGCGATCTCTTCGTCGGAGGACGCGAAATTCTCCAGCAGGGCGCGGAGTTCGGGGGAATGGATGTTGGTTTCGCTGAGATCGCCGCCGCTCGCAATCTGAATCGCCGACGACAGATTGGCGAGCATCATTCTCAGGGAGCGTTGGTGCTGGGCAAGATCATCCGCAAGGGAGCGCGTCACCGTGTTCTGCAGCAACTGCTCGTTGGTCTTCAGGCGCTCCCCGTTAATAGACTCGACCTTGGCCGAGTAGAAATACATGGGGACGATGCTGATCACCAGAAGCACACCGAGGATTACATACAGAATCGGGATGCGTGCGTGATGCGGAGCGCTGGCGGACAAATCTCTCCCCTCACTTCTCGCAGGCGCCGAAAGCGAAGTGGCGGCGGCTTTCAAAGGTATCCTTAAAATTCTACTGGGGAAGTTGGCGAGCAGAACGGAAAGGTGGAGAGGTAGGCATTACCAAAGTACCTTCGGACGCGGTACCGGCGCGTTGGGCCGGGCCTGGTTCCGTTGGCCACCGCATGGAGTTATTGCACGAGCTTCTTCAGGTCTTTCCAGTGGATCAGGATTACGTGATTGTCCTCGATGGCTTTCTTGAATTCCGGGCCGGTGACTGCGTCGTAATCGCGCTGGCGCCACGCTGCGCCGTAGTCAGCGTGATCGAGCGTAATGGCTTGCAGTTCTGCGTCGTCATGGCCGAGGTGAACAATGATCTCGGTGAGGCCAGGCTTCAGGTTCTTGATGGCGTCGGTGTAAAACGTGTTCCATTTGGCGGCACCCACGCCTGGATAGGCCATTACGAGCGAATCCAGCACGATGTCTTTGTCGGTGAGCATCTGAAGAAGTTCTTTTGGAGCATCGGGTGTTCGGACGGCCAGGAAGGGCAGCTTGTATTCGTGAGCAACTTTTAAGTACACGGCGAAAAGATCAGCCCTCGCAAACAGAGTCCCCATGTGGCTGTCGAGGTGCGTCGGATGGATTCCCATGGCAATAGCGTGCTCGACCTGTGCCCGAATCTCGCGCTCGGCATCGTCTGCTTTCACGTTGTGCACAGCCGGTTCGACCTCTGGCCATAGATATCCCGAAGGATCGAGAAGGCTCGGGACTTTATCTTTGGATTCGACCGGGCCCCAACGATAGGTTTTCCATTCGGCGGTCAGAGTGAGGTGCAGGCCGAGATCGGCATCGGGATGGGCTTTGGCGTAGTCGGCGACCTCAGTGAGCCAAGGACAGGGAATCAAGATGCTGGCGGAGGTGACCGCATGCTTGTCGAGCGCGTCGAAGCTGGCCGCGTCTTCGGAGTGAGCGACGGCGAGATCGTCGGCATGGATGATAAGCAGCTTCGAGTCGGCGGGATAGCCCAGGCGTTCGGCAATGGTTTTGGTTTGTGCGATTAAAGGCGATGTGATCAGTAGGATTGCAAGGGCTAGATTTCGTCTGCGCATCGAGAACTCCGGAGAATGTCAACTTAAGATCTTCAACCACTAAGGACACTAAGGTACACGAAGGAAGGTCCTTGTTTCTGTGATTGAAAACCGTTTGTCGCCTGTAGCGACCTCGAGTGTGGCGGCGAGTCGCCGCCACGACAGCCGGCGGGACGCCGGCGCTACTACTTAGCCGGTTTCGCTTTTGCCGGTGCGCGACATTAATACCTGAATCGCTTCGCGCGGGGACTTGCCTGCGTGCAGGATCGCGCGCATCTGCTCGGTGATCGGCATTTCCACGTTGCGCGCATGCGCGAGTCCGACTGCGGCCGAAGCGGTGAAAACGCCTTCTGCGACCATGCCATGCATACTGGCGATGATTTCGGGGAGCTTCTTGCCGCGTCCGAGTTCGACGCCGACACTGCGATTCCGCGACAGGCCCCCGGTACAGGTGAGGACCAAGTCGCCAAGTCCGGCGAGTCCGGCCATGGTTTCGGTGCGGCCTCCGCAAGCGACGACGAGGCGGGTCATTTCGGCAAGGCCGCGCGTGATGAGGGCCGCGACTGAGTTGTGGCCGAGGCCGAGGCCGTCGCAGATTCCGGCGGCGATGGCGACGGTGTTCTTTAGCGCTCCGCCGAGCTCGACGCCGACGACATCGTTGTTGGTGTAAACGCGGAAGCTCGAGTCGCTGAATTCCTGCTGCACGGTGCGCAGAAGTTCGGCATTCTGTGACGCGATTGTGATTGCCGTGGGATCCCCGCGCGCAACTTCCTGCGCGAAAGATGGGCCACTGAGAGCGCCGACTGCGGGAGCGGTTCCGTCTTTTCGTTTTAGAACATCGGCAATCACTTCTGTCATCCGTTGCAGGGAGCCTTCTTCCAGGCCCTTAGTGGCGCTGACGATCAGAGCTTGCGGTTCGATCAGTAGGTGCATGCGCTCGAACAGCCCACGGCAATGCTGGGAGGGCATGACGCTGACGATGATCTGCGCGCCGCCGAGAGCAGTGGCGAGATCGTTGGTGGCGGTCACGGAGTCGGGGATCCTGCGTCCCGGGAGAAAGCGCTCGTTGACGCGTTTCTGCGTGATCGATTCGCAGACGTCGGTTTCGTGCGCCCACAGGCGGACGCGGTGCGTGCCTTTGCGTCCGAGGACGATGGCGATCCCGGTTCCCCACGCGCCACCGCCGATGACTGCAATGTCGCTCATGCGTGCTTTGATCCTAAACGGTTTTCGGTTCCTGCGAGCAGGCGGCGGATGTTGGCATGGTGCTTGACGACGATCAGTACCGACGCGAGGGACATGAGTACGAGCGCAATGGCGACGTTGCCGTATTCGTGAAGAGCCAGTGTGATGTTGGGGAAAGCCGCGACAGCGGTGATCGATCCGAGAGAAACGTATCGGAAGACGAGTACAAGGATGATGAAGATTGCTGCGGACACCAGCACGGCCTTGGGAGCGATCATGAGGAACGCGCCGAGTCCGGTGGCGACGCCTTTGCCTCCGCGAAATTTCAACCAGATGGGGAAGATGTGGCCGACGACTGCGAAGAGCGCGGCCAGGGCTGCGTAGAGGGCGAAGTCGGGCGAGGAAGCGGGAACGATCGTGCGCCACGGGATCTGCGAGGTTGGAACGCGTCCGAAGATCGTGGGACTCAGCACGATTCCGATAACAACGGCGGTGGATCCTTTGACAGCATCAAGGAGCAGGGTCAGTATGCCCAGTGTGGGGGATTTTCGGGCTACGTTGGTGGCGCCGATGTTGCCGCTGCCGGTGCGGCGGACATCTTCTCCGCGGAAGATGCGGACAAGGAGATAGCCGAATGGGATGGAGCCCAACAGGTAGCTAGCAACGGCGATTTGGAGGAGTCGGGGCATGTCGAAGGAACTGCCGGCCTCTATTCTTCCGTGCGGGTCGGCGGATAGGACGACCGTGCTACTTTAGAAGAAATTCCGCGAGCTTTGTGTATTTTGATCCTTTCGGGGAGAGTTGGCTTTGGTACAGAAAGAAACTTCGGGGCGTCATGGTACCAAACTCTGGCGTGGGCAGCGCGGACAGTTTTTCTTGCAGGCGCTGGAATATGCGGTTGGGTGCGTCTTTTTCGTTGCGGCGAGGAGAGCCGGAGCCGCCTGCGCTGCGCGCCAATGTGAGGTGCGGGCTGAAGGAGCGGGTTTCTTTGGAAACTCCAAGCGCCGGCATCTTGTCGTGGATCGCAGAGGCCAGGGCGGTGAGTTGCGCTGTAGCTTCCATGCCGATCCAGAATACGCGTGCAGATTTGGCGGTGGGGAAGAATCCGTAGCCGCGGAAGTGAATTTCTGGCGCGCTCGATTCAATCGTGGATAGCGCTTGTTTGATTGATTCGACCGTGGCCTCGGGCTGTTCGCCGATGAATTTCAGAGTTACGTGAAGGGATTCGGGTTTGGCCCAGCGAGCGTCTGGAACGAATCCGCTGACTCCTTCGATAAAAAGGGTGATGCGGTCGCGGATGGCGTCGAGTAGGTCGAGAGCGATGAAGAGGCGCATGGGTGTGGCCAGTATGCTGTTAGTAGCATCTAGACTGAAGGTTTTCGAGGTTTCAAAGTCTGAGAGCCTCCGAGACTTGGCGCCCCAGAAACTTTGAAACCTTGAAACTCACATCAACTTCTTTCTCACCATATCCAACGCCATGGTGCTGGCGAAGCGGCGGATGCGTTTGCGGTCGCCGGGGAAGTTGCGCTGAACGACCTCGGTGCCTGTGCTGCTGGCCACGGCGTGGAACACCAAGCCCACTGGCTTGTCCGGCGTGCCACCGCCAGGGCCGGCTACGCCAGTGATGCCTATGCCCAGCGTCGACTCGCAACGGTAGCGAATACCTTCGGCCAGGGCTGCCGCGACTTCACGGCTGACCGCGCCGTGGCGGTCGATCATTTCGGCAGGGACGCCGGCCAGTTCTGTCTTTAGAGAATTCGAGTACACGACGGCGCCGCCGAGAAAGTAACGCGAGCTTCCGCCGATCGACGTGATTCGTTCGGCCAGCAGGCCTCCGGTGCAGGATTCGGCGACGGCTACGGTGGCGTTGCGCATCTGCAACCAGTAGCCGACGATCTGCTCGAGCGATTCTCCGTTGCGCGAGTAGACGGCGTCGTCGAGTTCATCTTCGACTAGGCCGGCGACTTCATCGACGCGGCGCTGAGCGGCATCTTGCGTGGGCGCGATGGATTTGAAGTGCAATTCGATTTCTCCTGCACCGGCCAGGATAGTCGTCTCGACGTCGGCGTAGCGCTTGTAGATGGGCGCGACGCGGGCATCCACTGCGGACTCGCCGAGCATGGCGACCTTTAAGGTGCGGACCGCAAGAAATGCCGGAGGAACTTTGGCGTGCAGGCGCTCGCGCACTTCGGCTTCAAACAGGGCTTTGAGTTCGTGCGGAGGGCCGGGGAGCAGCACAATGATGTGCTCCCGTCCGTCGAATTCGCCGCTGAGCCACTGTCCGGGAGCGGTCCCGTTGGGATTGGGGAGGACAGTCGCGCCATCCAGAACGTCCGCTTGCTTGGCATTGTTGGGGGACATCTTCCAGCCGCGCTCGGCGAAGCGCTGTTCGAGGCGGGTGAGAATTTCCGGATCACGCTGCACGGTAAGGCCGAGCGCTTCGGCGACCGCTTCGCGAGTCAGGTCGTCCTCGGTGGGTCCCAGGCCGCCGATGAAAATTACGATGTCGGAGCGGAACAGGCCGTGCTGGGTGGCGCCCACGAGGTTGCGGAAATTGTCGCCGACGATGCTCTTGAAAATCACGTCCACACCCAGCCGGTTGAGTTGCTCGGTCAGGTAGAGCGAGTTGGTGTCCATGCGGAAGGGTGTGAGCATCTCGGAACCCACCGCAATGATTTCAGCGTTCACGCGTTAGAAGTTTAAATGAAAACCGGAATGAAAACCGCAGAGGACGGAGGAAGCAGAGGAATGGACGGCCGCAAGCAGATTCCTCAGTTCGTTCGGAATGACAAGCGTTGATTAGTCGGGAATCAAGGGAAGGCCTTGGATGTTCCAGGCAAGATGGTGCACGGCTCCGCCGCTTTGCTGGGCGGCGCCTGAGGTCGCGAGGATGACAGAGCGTCCGGGAGCGAAGACGAGGCCGACTAAGCCTTGGCCTGCTACTTCAAGATTCGCGAGGCCATTTTGCGCGATTTTTACGATGCCGCGCGTGCCGGAAAGCGAGGCTGCAACGTAGAGATTGCCGTCGATGTCGAAAGCGAGTCCTTGCGGCCTTCCCAGACCTTTGTAGAAGGTGGTCACGCTTCCGTTGGGATCGATTTTGAAGACGCGGTCATTGGGACCGGTGACGAACAGGTCGCCGTGCGGGCCGAACGCAAGGTGATAGGCGGAAACGCTAAGTTCGAGCGTGGCGAAGACGAAGACCTGCTGGTCGCGGGAAATTTTGAAGATGGTGCCGTTCCGGTCGCCGACGTAGAGGCTCTGCTCTCGATCGAAGGCGATCCCGGTCGCGACGCCCATACCCTCCGCGTAGGTGGTCATGGTGCCATTGGGAGCCACCCGGTAGACGGCGCCGTCAAAGCGAGAAGAGACGTACATCTGTCCCTGCCGATCGAAGGCGATGGCGGTGGCATTCATCATCTCGGTGACGAACGGCTTCACGTTGTAGTTGGTATCGATCTTGAAGATGGCGACAGGAACTTTCTGCCCACGCGATCCAGAGAACGTGACGTAAATGTTGCCCTCGGCGTCGACGGCTGGGCTCGTCACCGGGTGAAGATTTTCGGCGATGGGCACGGCGACCTTGACCGTGTGGGGATTGCTGACGTGGCCGTTGGTGGCCACGACGACGGGGCCGGTGGTGGCACCTTCGGGTACGCGGGCCACGAGGAATCCGTCGGAGCTGACGATGATGGAGCCTTCGAAATCGCCAAATTTTACTTTGGGGCGCTGAAGTTCCTGGGGACGCAATCCGGAGCCGGTGATGCGGAGTTCGCCTCCTGCGAGCGCAGCGGACGGAGCGACCACTTCAATGCGCGGTCCGCCGTTGACGCTTTTCTTGCCGAGGATGCGGTCGGAAAATCCCATGGTGGTGAACTGAGTCGCTAACTGGTTAGTAGCCCAAAATGCAGCAAGAGATGCATTGCAGCCAGCGCAAAAATTCCTGCCGCGACGTCATCGAGCACAATTCCTGTGCCCTCGGGAAGTTTCTCGAGCTGGCGCACCGGAGGCGGCTTGATGATATCCAACGCTCTAAAAAGTATAAGACCGGCGAGGAAAGTTTTCCATGCAAGGGGGACAGCGATGAGAGCGATGAGTTGTCCGGCGACCTCATCGATGACGACGAATTGGGGGTCTTTGCCTCCCGCGGCCCGGGCGACGCGGGTGGCGGCGGGGATGCCGACCAAGATCACGAACAGGGCCAAAGCTGTGACTAGGGGAGTCCGGAGGTCTGGCCGTAGGACTCGGGCGACGGCGGCCCAGAGCACGACGGTTGCGACGGAGGCCCACGTGCCCGGGCCAGGATGGAGGCGGCCGATGCCGAAGAAAGTGGCCGTCAAGGTCGCCCAGAGCGGGCTGCGCGGAGTCGCTGACTGTGCACTGCGGTCCGGAAGCGCTGGGCCTGCGGCCTCGGACTTCACGATTCGTCCTCTGCGTCTTCAGGATTGCGGTCGCGGATGGCTTCTTCGGCGTCGGTAACCGGAGAAGAGATCACGTATTGGCCGCTAGCCCATTTCCCAAGATCGATGAGGCGGCAGCGGTCGCTGCAGAATGGGAAATCTGCATCGGTGCTCTTGACGGACTTCTTGCAGATCGGGCAGCGAAGTTTGACGGTACGCTTACGCGGCATACGGTTCGTATTGTAGTCCGGCGACTTGCCGACAAGGTTGCTACAGAATTTTCGCCACCAGATCGTAGTCGTGAGCTTCGATAATCTTGCAGCGGTAGAACTGGCCGGGTTGCGGGTTCACTACGTCGGGGAAGTCGTTGACGAAGACTTTGCCGTCGATCTCCGGCGCGTGCATTGGAGTGCGGCCTTCGAGCAGCAACTCGGTTTCCTCGGATTCACCTTCGAGGAGCAGATCGTATTCGCGTCCCACGAGCGCCTTCTTTTTCTTTTTGCTGATCTGGCGCTGGATGCTCATCAGGTGCTTCCGGCGGCGCTCGATCTCGCGCGGGGAAAGCTTCTTCTCGAGAGCATACGCTTGGGCACCATCCTGGTCGGAGTAGGCGAAGGCTCCCATCCAGTCGAACTGAGCTTCGCGCACGAAGTCGCAGAGTTCTTCGAATTCCTTTTCAGTTTCGCCGGGGAACCCGACGATGAACGAGGTGCGCAGCGTGAGGTCAGGAATGGTACGGCGCATTTTCGCGATCGAGCGCAAGAAGACATCGGCTCCGCCGCCGCGCTTCATACGCTTCAGCACCGAAGCCGAAGCGTGCTGCAGCGGTACGTCCATGTAGGAGCAGATTTTCTCGTGCTGCGCGATGGTGTCGAGAAGCTTGCCGGTGATTTTGTTCGGATAGGCGTAGAGGAAACGCACCCAGCGCAGGTCTTCAATTCCGGCAAGTTTTTCCAACAAGAGCGCGAGTCCGTCTTTCAAGCCGAAGTCTTCGCCGTAGCAGGTCGTGTCCTGACCGATCAGCGTGATCTCGCGGACGCCTGATTCCGCAAGCCGCTCGGCTTCGGCGATTACGGATTCGAAGCGGCGCGACCGGAACTGTCCGCGCAACTGGGGAATAATGCAGAACGTGCAGGGATGGTCGCATCCCTCGGCGATCTTGATGTACGCCATATGGCGCGGCGTCGCAAGGATGCGCGGCGTGGCGTCGTCATAAAGATAGTTGGGCAGATCCGTGATAGCGCCGTCCCAGGATTCGCGCGAGAAACGCCCTTGTGCGGCGCGAGCGTCGCCTTCGGGGCGGGAAGGCAGAACAACGAATGGAGAATTGGTCGGGGCCGGAACGGGCGTTGGATTCAGACCGGTAGCGGCGAGAATTTTTTCTAATTCGCCCGTGCCCACGACGGCATCGACTTCAGGAATATCCTTTTGAATCTGATCGCGGAAGCGTTCGACCAGGCATCCTGCGACGACAAGTTTCTTCGCGTTACCGCTGGTTTTATGGGCTGCCATCTCAAGGATGGTGTTGACCGACTCCTGCTGTGCGCTTTCGATGAAGGAGCAGGTGTTGACGACGATGACGTCGGCGTCCTCGGCGCGGCGGGTGAGTTCGGCTCCGGCGCGGGCGAGCAGGCCCATCATGACTTCGCTGTCGACGAGATTTTTGGGGCAGCCGAGGCTGACGAAGCCGACCTTCTTCGGGCGATCGACCTGCGGTCGGTCGGCGGGCGGCGGCGGCACGGACCCTTCGCTCCTGACTTCTGACTTTCGAGAAGGCTTGAGATCAGCGGACGTACTAACAGTAAGGTCTTTTACTGGCATGCAATCTTTCTATTTTAGCATCCCGCGCGGCGGCGCTCGGTATCGTGGCCGCTTCAGTGAGAGAGCGACGTTTTGCACCGGAAAAGATAGCAGCGCCGATCCAAAACAGGCAGGGTCGTGCTAGGCTATGTCTTACCGCCGTAACAATTTATGAACCACCTCGCAGGAGGCGAAATGTTAGGCAAACGTCTTGGGGTTGCGGTCGTAATTGTGGTCAGCATGCTGGTGGCGTCGGCGGGAGCGCAGGATGAGAAGAACGAACTGGGCGGCACCATCGGGCGCACCTTCATCAGCAACCAGGGAATTACGGGCGGCCCTGCTGAGAATACCATCATTTCCTTCGGCAACGGCCTTAGTTTCGACGTAGAATACGCCCGCCGGTTTTGGGTGACTCCGGTCTACTCGATCTCGGGTGAAGTCGTACTGATGTACAACAAGGACGAAGACATCAATGGCGGGTCGTATGGGTTCGCGGTAGTGCCCGCGCAGTTGAGCGAACTGTTTATAACTCCAGCGGTGCGGTTCAATTTGTTTCCCACGACGGCGGTTTCCCCCTGGGTGAGTGTGGGAGGAGGCTTTGGCCATATCAGTCAAAGTTCGCAATTGCTCTATGGCGGTCCCAACGCCAATCCGGGCACGTCGGCAACGTCAGGTGTGTTCGAGGGCGGACTTGGTCTGGATGTGAAGGTTTGGCGTAAGCTCAGCATCCGCGGAGAAGCGCGCGACTTCTGGTCTGGCGCTGTGGACTTTCCTCTAGCGCCCACAAACAAGAGTCGGCAGCACAATTATTTTGTCGGCGGCGGTGCGTTCTGGCGGTTCTAGTGGGTTTCTCTTCGTGGGAATAAACGTTTCGCCTAACGGGCCCGCGCGGCAATTTCGACTTCCTCGCACAATTCCGGCAGCCGCTTTACATCTTCGGCTGAATTGCCAAAGCGCGCCGACTCGTAGACCTGGGTAAAGCGCGCAACCGGCTCGCGAAGCCGGCTATCTTCGATCTTCTTCAAAAATTCCTGGGCGGTTTGAGCTGCAGGTTTTTTGAAGCCACGGCGGGCCAGAGCCCGCACCATTCGCTGATACCACATCGCGGCGGCCTGTTCCGGGGAGCGTTCGGGATGCGCCTGCAGCCATTTTTCATGGAGCCAGCGAGCGATGCGGCCAAGATTTCCTAGCAGCAGAAGACTGAGCACCAGTCCGGCACCCAGGATCGCCCAGCGGCCGGGCGAATGTTCCACTTGATCCTGACTGTGACGCGCCCACTTCAGCATCAAGGCGTAGTGCGTGCGGGCCCATTTGCGAGCGTTCTCCCACGCGCCGCGAGTTCCGCTGAAGGCGGCTTGACCGAGCGAGTACTGATGCGAAGTGTCGTAGCTGACGACCCAATCGCGCCAGAACGAAGACATGGCATCGATATAGAGTGCGAGACGGTTCCAGCCTTGTGGCGTACCACCATTGCCGGCGGGAGTGGGATCGAAGGTCTGCCAGCCATAGCCCGGAAAGTAGGCTTCCACCCAGGCATGCGCGTCTTTGGCGCGGACAACATAGTTCCCGGTCAGGTCGTTGAACTCGTCGGAGCGGAATCCGGTGACCACCCGCGATGGAATCCCGAGTGTACGCAGCATGACGGCCATGGCCGAAGCGAAGTACTCGCAGTGTCCCTGCTTGCGCTCGAATAGAAAATTTGCGATGGGATCTTTCACCCGACTTTGTGGCAACTGCAAGGTGTAGCCGAAGCGTGTCCGGAGATGATTCTCGATGGCGGCGGCTCTGTCGAAATCGTTGCGGGCTGACCTGGTGATCTGTGCCGCTAGCTGGGGAACGCGCGGATCGAGTGTGGGCAGACGCAGATATTGCGTGGCGATCGGGAGAGGATAGTCGCGTGCGGCGGCCCTCAACTCTGCCGGCGTGGCGCCGGCGATGTCCGACTCAGCCTCGTAGCGGCTGATGGCTCGCTGTGAATCGAAGTTGTAGACGGCACCTCCGGCATCGGCGGCCAGCATGCGGTAGTTGCCGCTCACGCTGCGTGCCCACGGCGCCAGGAAAAAGACATTGGTGCCGATCGGTTCCATCAGGACGCGGTAGTGGATGATGTGCTCGCGTGCCAGAATCGGTTTCGCGAGAGACCGCGCGAACACGGAGGTCCGCGGCACCTTAAAACTGCTGTCTGGTTGGCGCGACAAAATGAATTGCTCGCGAGGGCTCGACCACGTGCGCCCGTCGAAATCTGAGAGCGTCACGCCTCGCCAATGCAGGTCGGAGCGGCCGACCGTGTCGCCATCGATCTGGATATGCATGACGACGGCGCCGGACTGCTGGATCTGGCCGATCTGTCCCAACTGGACGTGATCGCTGAAGCCGGAGGAGAGGTCGGTGCCGAACGAGTAGGCGCCCATATATCCGGCAGACATACGGGGCATCACGAAAAAGACGACAGCAGCTCCAATGAGGATCATCACCATCAGCACCGGGGCGACGCGCGCCAGGGCGAAGGCAAAGTGGCGATGTTCCTGGGGATCGCTGGAGTGCCGGGCCTGGACGCTGGCGACGTGGCCGGAGCGGCGCATCTCCATCAGCACGAACGTTCCCACAGCCATCATCATGAATAGCGCGAAAGAGAACAGGAAGATGCTATCGACGGTGAGCACGGCAGCGGCCAACACCATGAGGAACGCCAAGATGGCAAGCGTGACGTGATCGCGCTCGCGGCGAAGCGAGAACATTCGCACCACTACACCGAATAAGGCCAGATGCACCGTGGCCGGCAGAAAGCCGCGCGAAAGAATGAAGTAGTCCGCGGCGAAAAAGACGAAGTAGGCGACGGAGAGGGGCGTGGTCCACGCGTCGGAGATGACAAATGGGCGCCGTTTTGCCAGTTGGTATCCGCGGACCGCCAGTGCGATACCGACCAGAATCGTGGAAGGCAGGTCGAGTCCGCCGGTGCTCGCGAGCGTGGCAAATCCTGTCAGAACAAGCAGATATAACGCCAGTTCGAAGTAATGGTCGATGGCTCGGTTCAGCGGGATTACGCCGGATTGAGGGAACTGGGGCGACATGGATGATAAGCAGAGAATGCTGTGCAGTCCTCTACCTGTGCTGGACTGAAGCTTTCGGCCTCGACCTCCATTGTTCGACAAGCTTCCCTGGAAAGGAAGGGCCTGGAACGAAAATCTTGCACCGAAAGTCACATGCACTTTGGCGAGGGTGTCGCTGGGGATGGTTGCACGCGAAAGGCTTGCCCTGAGTGAAGTCGAACGATGCGATCGCCACTGCCGGCAGGAGCCCCTGCTTCGCCTCAGTGCAAGCCGCGATGTGGTTTCACAGAAGATCAATATTTCAGGAATGCTAGAATGGGTCAGGTCAGGCATCGGTCTCACGCGACGTACTCCCGCCAACCCCGCCAGGTCCGGAAGGAAGCAACGGTAACGGGCTCTTGCGTGTGCAGTGAGTCCCCGGTGCCTGGCTTAATTTTTTGTCCCTCGGTTCCTGCCCCTGTGGTTACCAAGATTTACAACTCCTTGACGACTCTTTGCGCAAGAAACGGCTTCTCGAGCATCAACTAGAAGCGGGCCCGGGCAAAATGAGTTTCCGGGTCGAAGGAGAAACATGAAGCGTCGCGTTATTGCTCCCAAACTTACTCCCAGCATCACGATTCGCGTATCCGGGCAGTTATTTCAAGGACATCTGCCATATGTGTCGCACTTGGTCGAGTCCGCGGCAGAGTGTCAATTGTGGCCTATGCTGGATCTCTCGGATCTGGAGGAGTTGGACCGCGCGGCGCTCCAATATCTGATCGGTGGGGAAAATGGCGACTTCGGAATCGTGTCTTGCCCGGGGTTCATCCGCGAGCGGATGGAGCTTGAACAGGGCCGGCCTGCGGCTTGAATGAGTCGGATTCAAATTCGGGACATCCGAAGCGCCTGTTCGCACATAGACATTCTGCTCCCAATCCTTGAAAATACTGAGTTTTCATATTTCAGGGAGCCCCATTGACCAAAGCGATCCGCGCCAAAATCAGCGCGCTCGGCACTTATCTGCCGCCGCGAGTTCTTACCAACGCCGACCTGGAAAAGATGGTCGACACCACCAATGAATGGATCATGGAGCGCGTGGGCATCCGCGAGCGCCATATTGTGGACAAGGGTGTGGCCGCCAGCGATCTCGCCGTCGCGGCCGTAAAGAATCTGTTCGAGTCGCATCCTTTCAATCTGCAGGAAGTGGACCTGATCGTGGTGGGGACGGTGACGCCCGATATGATGTATCCGTCGACGGCGTGCCTGGTGCAGCACAAATTGGGAATCGAGAATACTTGGGGCTTCGACGTGTCCGCGGGATGCTCGGGGTTCCTATACGCGTTGAACACCGGCGTCAAGTTCGTCGAGTCGGGTCAGTACAAGAAGGTGCTCGTGATTGGGGCGGATGTGAACTCGTCAATGACCGATTACACCGATCGCGCGGTGTGCATTATCTTTGGCGACGGTGCCGGCGCGGTTTTACTGGAGCCGTCGAAGGATGGGGAAGAGGGCATCATCGATCACGTCGCCCAGATCGAGGGCGTGGGCGGACAGTATCTGTTCATGCCGGGTGGGGGAAGTCTGAATCCGGCAACGCACGAAACAGTTGACCAGAAGATGCACTGTATTCATCAGGATGGAAAGAATGTCTTCAAGTATGCGGTGAAGAAGATGGCTGAGATGACGGAGCGCATTCTGGAGAAGAACCAGTTGACGGGAAAAGATGTCGATTGCTTCATCGCGCATCAGGCCAACCGGCGCATTATCACCGCGACTGCTGACCGGTTGGGGATGCCGCTGGAGAAGGTCATCATCAACATTGATCGCTACGGAAACACCACGGCGGGGACGATTCCGATTGCAATGAAGACGGCGCTCGAAGAAGGACGTTTGAAGAAGGGAGACCGCGTGCTGGTTGCGACGGTGGGCGCCGGTTTCACTTCGGGGGCGACTTTGCTGCGGTGGGCGTTCTAAGTTGTCATCTCAAAGCGAAGGACCCGTGTAATTGAGGGCGTCCGAAAATTGCATGGGTCCTTCGTTACGCTCGAGGATGAGAAGTTGTGGGGGGCGTTAGACATTCTTTCGCTAATCCTTCAAAATACTTGAGCCTTCATCCACAGGAGTTCTTGTTGACGAAACCGATTCGCGCCAAAATCAGCGCCCTCGGCACGTACGTGCCGCCACGCCTGCTCACTAATGCCGACCTCGAGAAGATGGTCGATACCAACAACGAGTGGATCATGGCGCGCGTCGGCATTCGCGAGCGGCACATCGCGGAGAAGGGCGTGGCGACGAGCGATCTGGCCGTGGAAGCGGCCAAGAAGGCGCTGGCGCAGCGGGGAATGGCTCCCACCGACATTGACCTGATTATTGTGGGCACCGTCACGCCCGACATGTTCTTCCCTTCGACGGCCTGTCTGGTGCAGGATAAGTTGGGTGCAAAAGGAGCCTGGGGCTTCGACCTTTCCGCGGCCTGCTCGGCTTTCTTGTATTCGGTGCAAGTGGGAGCCCAGTTCATTTGTAGCGGATCGCACAAGCGAGTTCTGGTAATTGGCGCGGACGTGATGTCGTCGATTATTGACTATGCCGACCGCGCTACTTGTGTCATCTTCGGCGATGGCGCGGGCGCGGCAATTCTGGAGCCTGCGGAAGACGACTCCGTCGGGCTGATCGACTACATTCACGAAGTGGATGGTTCGGGTTCGCAGTTTCTCTACATGCCGGGAGGCGGCAGCTTGAACCCGACGAGCAAAGAGACGATCGCGAAAGAGAATGCACTACGTCCACCAGGACGGCCAGCAGGTCTTCAAGTTCGCCGTGCGCAAGCAGACCGAGTTGTGCCAGAAACTGCTGGAGCGCAATGGGCTGAAGGGCTCCGACATTGACGCATTCATTCCGCATCAGGCCAACCTGCGGATTATCAATGCCACCGCCGACCGGCTGGGGTTGCGACCGGGGGCGATCGTGGTCAACATCGAACGCTACGGGAATACGACGGCGGGGACAATTCCTCTGGCGATGAATACCGCGATCGAGCAGGGCAAGTTGAAGAAGGGAAGTCTGGTCATGATGGCGTCAGTCGGCGCCGGCTTTACCGTGGGTGCGACCCTGTTGCGCTGGGCGTTCTAGAGAGTGGACCGTACGTTTCGAACTTCAGACTTCAAAGACCGACACCGCAAACTCTTGATGCATAAGGGCTGATGGCCGAGGCCCCATGACGATCGTAACCTCTCCTTGGTGCATTTCCGTGGCTTGCCAGCAGCCGCCGCTGCTATCGTTTTGGAACGTTCGCCCCACGTAGGGATGCCGGCGAGCGTGTAAGGTTATGAAGCGCACGACAATCTTCTGCTGTCTTCTCCTGGCTGTGGGTGCGGTGAGAATGGTCGCCCAGCAGGCCGATCCACGCGAGAGCAAACTGCTGGTTCTCGAACGCCTGTGGAATGAAGCACAAGTGAACCGCGATTCGTCGGCACTTGAAGCTCTGGTATCAAGCCGGTTTGTGAACACCGAGTGGGACGGCGAACTCAGCGACAAGCAGAGATTTCTCGCCGATATCAAGGATCCGCGGTTCAAACCGACGGCGCTCAACATCCAAGACGTCAAAATGAACTTCTTTGGCGACACGGCAGTGGTGACTGGTGTGTACCACACGCAGGGTTCCTACCAAGGGAAGCCGTATGACCATGTCGGGCGATTCACGGACACGTGGGTCATGGACGGCGGCAAATGGCAGTGCGTGGCCAGCCACACCAGCCTGATCAAGAAATAGTCCCGCTACGCCTTCAAACAGAACATACGTGAGACAGCCGTCTTTCCCTGAACTGCGTCCACGGTTATAAGCCCATAAAAACTTTTTATGCGGGAAATCCGCGCCCCGAGCGGGTGACGGTGATCTAATCAGGCGCGAGATGGTCTCGCCATCTCGCGAAGGGATCATCCCCATGAATGCTGCTTCTCCACCTCGTGCCTGGAAAGTGCTGCTCGCCTTCGCCGTTATCTATTTCGTCTGGGGCTCGACATTTCTGGCGATCCGAGTGGGAGTGCGCGAGGTTCCGCCGTTTCTGCTGGCTGGCATGCGATTCCTCGTGGCGGGACTCGTACTATATGGCTGGATGAGGGCCCGGGGCACACCTTCTCCGACTCCACACGAGTGGCGTGCGGCCTCGATTCTCGCTGTGCTGATTTTTGTTTTTGACTATGGTTTGCTGTTCTGGGCGGAACGGCGTGTACCGTCGGGCATCGCGGCGGTCATGATGGCAACGATCCCGGTGTTTATGGCGCTGGCGGAGATTGTATTTCTGCGAACACAGCGCTTGACGTTGCGACTGGGGCTTGCGCTGCTCCTGGGGGTCGGCGGCGTCGCAGTTCTCGTGGGACACACGATGAGCTTGGGCGAGGCCCCGATCGATACCGCGGGAGCCTGCGCATTGATCTTCGCGGCGCTTAGCTGGTCGATTGCTGCGTCCTTAAGTCGCAAACTGCCCCTGCCCGCGGCCAAAGCCATGAGTTCTGGGGCTCAGATGCTCGCGGGAGGCGTCTTCCTCACGCTGACTGCGGCGCTGTTGGGAGAGTTTCGCGGCTTTCATGTGCAGGCAGTATCGCGCGGGGCATGGCTCGCGTTGGCATACTTGATCGTGGCCGGATCAATCCTGGGGTTCACAGCATACGTTTGGCTGATTCACTACGAATCGCCAACCAAGGTGGGGACGTATGCGTATGTGAATCCAGTGGTCGCGGTCCTCGTCGGATACTTCCTGGGCGGGGAAGCGATCGGTCCGCGCACGATTGTGGGAACGCTACTGATTTTGGTGAGCGTTGTGGTGATTACGACGACGCCGAAAAGAGAAGCGAAGCTCAATGCCGTCGTAAGCGAGGCAGACTAGGGTCATCCCAGAGCGAGGCGGCATCCCGTCACGCCGTCAGCGGGAGGGCGTCCGGAGGAGCTACAAGAGAGTGGTTGCGATTACGGGTGCGTCATTTTCTCTGGCTTCACTAACTGATCGAATTCCTCGCCGGTCAGACATCCCAACTTCAATGCCGCTTCGCGCAGGCTGCTGTGCTCGACGTGAGCCGTGTGCGCGATCTGGGCGGCCTTATCGTATCCCACCTTTGGCGCCAGCGCGGTGACCAGCATCAGGGAGTTCTTCACGTACCAGTCCACTTTGGCGCGGTCGACTTCGATGCCGTTGAGCATGTATTCGACGTAGCCGTGGCAGGCGTCGGTGATCAGCGTGACCGAGTGCAGGAAGTTATAAATGATCACCGGCTTGTAGACGTTAAGTTCGAAGTTGCCCTGCGAACCCGCGAATCCTACGGCGGCGGTTGCGCCGTGAACTTGCACGCAAACCATGGTCATGGCTTCGCACTGCGTGGGGTTCACCTTGCCGGGCATGATCGACGATCCGGGCTCGTTCTCGGGGATCGACAGTTCGCCGAGTCCACAGCGCGGGCCGGATGCAAGCCAGCGTATGTCATTGGAGATTTTCATCAGCGAGGCGGCGAGCGTTTCCATGGCGCCTTGGGCGAATACGATTTCATCGTGCGCCGAGAGCGCTGCGAACTTGTTGCCGTGGGAGCGGAAGGGAAGTCCCGTGAGT
Organism: uncultured Acidobacteriaceae bacterium; assembly: GCA_963706645.1. Classification (GTDB taxonomy): domain Bacteria; phylum Acidobacteriota; class Terriglobia; order Terriglobales; family Acidobacteriaceae; genus Sulfotelmatobacter. The sequence continues at coordinate 164,111 of CAVPNR010000023.1, read as the reverse complement.
TCCGCGATCTTCTTGGCGGCGCGCTCGGCAAATTCAGGATGCGTGTTCAGGCCGGTGCCCACTGCGGTTCCACCGATCGCTAGATCGTACAGCCCATCCAACACCTGCTCCAGTCGATGAATATCGCGTTCGAGCAAACTGGCCCAGCCGCCGAATTCCTGGCCCACGGTTAAGGGCACCGCATCCTGCAAGTGGGTGCGTCCGATCTTGACGATGCTCTCGAATTCTTTCGCCTTGGCAGCGATGGCGCGGTGAACTGTCCTGATCGCCGGGATCAGCGCATTCTTCACGCGATCGGCAGCCGCGATGTGCATGGCCGCCGGAAACGTGTCGTTGGACGACTGTGACATGTTGACGTGATCGTTGGGATGGACCGGCTTCTTCGACCCCATTTCGCCGCCGGCGATTTCGATGGCGCGGTTCGAGATCACTTCGTTCACGTTCATGTTGGTCTGCGTGCCGCTGCCCGTCTGCCAGATGCGCAGGGGAAACTGGTCGTTGAGTTTGCCGGCGATCACTTCGTCGGCGGCTTGCACGATGAGTCTCGCGATGTCCGCAGGAAGCTTGCCCAGATCCTGATTCACCAGCGCGCAGGCCTTCTTGAGGATGCCGAAGGCGCGGATCAGTTCGGGCGGCATCGTGTCGCGTCCGATGTTGAAGTGCAGCAGCGAGCGCTGGGTCTGTGCGCCCCAGTAGACGTTCGCCGGGACTTCGATCTTTCCCATACTGTCGGTTTCGATGCGAGTCTTGCCTTGGGTTGCGGCCGTTGCTTCGGTAAGAGTGGACATGAGGGCTCCTGTGTGGCGGGCCGGAGCTTGATTCGCTTGGCCCTCGACGCCTATGAAGAACTGGTTATTATACGGCGGTCCGCTAGGCAAGCCTAAAGTGTCATCCGTCTGCTTCCCACCCTGTGCGAAAAGGTCGCGAAGGATGGGGCACCCACATTGTCATGTCGGTTGTGATTCTCAGACCGTCTCGTGCAATCTCACATGCTAGAATCAACGGTTTCCGAGTTGCGCTCGAATCCCCGTTAGCCTCGACCGACTCCGCATTCCCATGCCCGAATTTCTCGCCGCCGTAGAACTCGATACCCTCGCTAAGATCAAGACCAAAGCTCATCCCGAGATGAACGCCGACGTTCTGGTGATCGGCGCGGGGCCCACAGGGCTAGCCTGTGCGATCGAAGCGCAGAAGATCGGATTGAAGGTCGTCGTTCTCGACAAGGGATGCCTGGTGAATTCGCTGTTCCACTATCCCGCGAACATGTCATTTTTCACCACGCCGGAACTGCTCGAGATTGGGGACATTCCGTTCACAACTGCCCAGCAGAAGCCCACGCGCGAAGAGGCGCTCGAGTATTACCGCAAGGTTGCCGAGCACTACCGTCTCGACGTTCGGCAGTACGAGTGGGTCAAGACGGTGATGGGCGAAGACCCTAACTTCAGCATCACCGCGACCGACCGCGCCGGGCGGCCACACGATTACAAGACGAAGAAGGTCATCGTTTCAACGGGCTATTACGATCTGGCGAATCAGCTCGTCATCCCCGGCGAGGATCTGCCCAAAGTTTCGCACTACTACGGCGAGCCGCATCCTTATTACGATACCGATGTGCTGGTGATTGGTGGGAAGAATTCGGCCGCGATCGCGTCCCTTGATTTGTGGCGTCACGGAGCCCGGGTTACGCTGGTGCACCGCGACGCGCAGCTTCATCATCACGTGAAGTACTGGATCAAGCCCGACATTGAGAACCGCATCAAGAACGGAGAGATTGAAGCCCACTTCAATAGTTCCGTGCAGGAGATCGGAATCGACCACGTGGTGATCAACACACCGCGCGGGCCCATGCGCTTGAAGAATGACTTCGTTTTGGCCTTGATCGGCTACCATCCTGACTACGACTTTCTGCGCAGCATGGGGATCGAATTGTCGGAGCAGCAGTGCCGCCCGGTGTGCGATCCAATCTCGCTCGAAAGCAACGTCAAGGGGATCTATGTGGCGGGTGTGATCGTCGCGGGATCGCGCACCAACGAGATCTTCATCGAAAACGGACGCTTTCACGGCAAACAGATCGCCGACGACCTGAAGCGCAAGCTGCGGCCGTAGCTCCGTCCATCCTGGTCCAGTAGCCTGCAGAAGCCCCCAACCTGTAGATTAGGCACTCACCGATGGATCCTCAACCGGAGCGCGTCGCATCTTCGATTACAGTCGCGTCCTACGTGCGGCTGCTCCGCGGAAATAGAAATTTCCGGCGCCTCTGGATGGCGCAGATCGTCAGTGAGATCGGCGACTGGTTCTACACGCTCTCGATTTACACGCTACTGCTGCAGCTGACCGGGCACGCGGGCTCGGTCGCGCTGGCCCTGATGCTGCAGGTCCTCCCGCAGACCTTCGTCGGGCCGATGGCGGGCGTGGTGAATGACCGGTTGAAGCGAAAGCACGTGATGATCGCCGCCGACCTCATACGCTTCGTTGTCGTGATGGCAATGTTATTCGTGCGTTCCCGTTCGATGGTCTGGCTGGTGTATCCCTTGCTGCTGGCGGAAACCTCCATGGCTGCGTTCTTCGAACCGGCGCGCAGCGCAGTGATTCCCAACATTGCTGCCGAAGGTGAGGTACTGGTTGCCAACACTCTGTCATCAGCGACATGGTCGGTGAATCTACTGATTGGAGCCGCCGTCGGAGGAGTCGTGGCTGCGTTCTTCGGCCGCGATACGGTCTTCGTGTTGAACGCTCTTTCATTTCTCACCTCGGCAGTGCTGATCGCCGGAATGCAATTCCCCGAGCCGCACGCGGACGCTTCCTCGCCGCTGCGCCCTCGCGATCTCGTTGACTTCTCGCCTGTGCTCGAGGGGATTCGGTATATCCGCAGTCATAAGACCTTGCTGCCGGCGGTCTTCGCCAAAGCCGGAGAACTCATGGTCGGCCCAAGTTGGGTCATCTTTACGGTGATGGGAGCCCGTGAGTTTGCCGTGCACGGCCACGGCATCGATGCCGCGGGCGGAGCTATGCTCGGGATGAGCATCCTGCTCGGAGGGCGCGGCCTGGGAGCGATGGTCGGTCCGCTGATAGCGGCGCGCTGGGCGGGAGAGCGAGATGATCGGCTTCGTATCGGAATTCTCTTCGGCTATCTGACCATCGCGTTCGGTTATGGAGTGCTGGGCGCGAGTCGTAGTGTCTGGATGGCTGCGGTCTGTGCCATGCTGGCACACATGGGAGGCTCAACGGTCTGGGTCTTTTCGACCACCCTTTTGCAACTTCATACCGAAGATCGCTTTCGGGGGCGGGTGTTCGCCGCAGACCTCGGCTTGGGAAGCCTTACATTTGCCGTCACCGCGTATCTGGCGGGCCGTTTTCTCGATGCCGGAATCTCTGCGCGCATGGTTGCGACGAGCACGGGCCTGCTGATGTTGCTTCCGGCTGCCATCCTCGCCTGGGCCTTACATTCCAGCCGCTTGAACCGGGCGCGCGCGGTTTCTTGATTGCCCTCTATAGTGTTTTTCTCCTACACTTTGCCCGGGGCGTGAGGAGAGTTACGCCTTGCTAATATCGTTTTCGCCGCCGCCATGCAGTCGTTTGACTTCCAAATCGTCCTGAACTGTCCCCTGGACACTGTTTTTTCCATTTATACGGATGTCGACCGGTGGCGCAACCGCAACGTGTTCGGCGAAATTCGCTGGGTGCACGGCAAACCCTGGGAAGAGGGAAGCCGGTTGCGCATCGAGACCCTCAAACCGATTCGTGCCAGTGTCGATCAAGTCGTGCAGCATTTTGCTCCGAAGGAAAGTGTGTCCTATCTCAGCCACGTCTTTGGAATGACCTGCGAGACTCGCGTGATCTTTACGGAGGTCGCCGATGGTCGGACGGCGATTAACGTTGTGATGAATCTTGTTGGCACTCCTTCCCGCACGCTGGGGTTTGCCCTGGCGCCTGCGATCACGAAGGCCACGAAAGGATTTTTCGAGGAGTTGCGGAAAGAGTGCGAAGCTGTGCCCCGCGCTGCGGTTGAATGATGATATGCGATCTTGCAGCGGTGAATTCTCGTTTGCGCTCCTCCCAGTCCTGCCCTACACTGCGTATATACATCGACCAGCGCCTGATTCGTCTGGTCCACGCCACTGCATGCAGTCGTCTGAGATCCGCGTCGTAGTAACTTGCCCTTTAGCCGCTGTATTCGCGGTCTATACGCAACCTGACACGTGGCGATGGTGCTCCTACATTCGTGATATTCGCTGGGTAGGACGACCCTGGGAACAGGCGAGCCGTCTGCAGATTGAAATTGATGGTCCCGTTCGAACGGTGGATCAGGTGCTGATGCACTTTGAACCCAACCGCCGCGTGGACTTCCTGAGCCATTTTGGGGGGATCACGCTCGAGACTAGGGTGATTTTTCGAGGGTTGTCCGACTTGGAGACTGAGATCCGGGTGCAATTGGAGTTCGTAGGTGTTTTTTCGCGGGTCGTCGGTTTTGCGATTGAGAGTGCCATAGCACAAAGCACCAGGCAATTCTTCGAAGATCTCAAGCAGGCTTGCGAACGAACGTCTTTGGTTTAATCCGCCCCCAATCTGTCGATCTTGGCGGCCATGATGAAATCACTCTCGGTCAGGCCGTCAATCTTGTGGGTCCACAGAGTGATTTCAGCCTTCCCCCACGCCAGCAGAATGTCCGGATGATGGCCTTGCTCTTCGGCGAGCGCTCCCACCCGGTTGACGAAGTCCAGCGCCTGCTGGAAGTCGGGGAACTTGAACGCGCGGTGAATGTGATGGTCCCTGGTGACGGTCCACCGGGGAACCTGGCCATGCAAGCGTTCCAGTTCGCTTCCCTTGAGTGCGGGCACGCCGCCGCGGCACGGCACACATTTCTTGTCGGCAAGCTGTTCAGCCATAGATTCCCCCAACACTCAACCGATCTGGGCAGGAAGCGCTGCTGCAGAGATTGCATCTGGCGCTTTGAAATACCTCTTCAGCCACAGCAGGTAGCCGAAGAAGAACACCATCGAGAGCATACTCCACCACAGCAGTACGTGACCGCGAAGCATCGGACTGGAGTTCATCATCTTTAACTGTGCGTCCGACATGCCCATCCTCGAGTAAGCCATCATCGTGTCGGCCTTGGCGTAGGTGAGTGCCATCGAGAACAGGCGCATCGCGAGGGTGAGGCTCGCAATCCACCAGGCGGCAGCGTGTAGACGGAACAGTGCGATGGCCAGATAAATGTCGAGAATCGCCATCGCGAGGAAGCAGACAGCGCCTGGCACGCCGGTCAGATATCGGCCGAAGAACGGGAACAGTGGCGTTGCAATGCCGGTCAGCAATAGATAGATCGCTCCGGTGAAGAGCACGACGCTGGCGAACAGGACGGGCAACGGCGTTCGGTCGGTCCAGCGCTCGACCGGATCGCGATGGCGGCATGTTTCGGCGACGTCCTTGCGGCTGTAGAAAGCCAAGAACGCGATCGGTACAGCCACCAGAAAGAACGCCATAAGAATAATGAGAAGCGTAAGCATCACGGCCATGACTGCGGTGGACGCCGCCGGTGACGGCGCGTTTGGGCCGCCTTGCTTCATCTGCCCCAGCGCGCTTCGCATGGTCACCGGCAGCACAGCAGTCAGCAGGACGGTAGCCAGAGCACCCATAATCAGCCAGTACCAGGAAGTGACCAGCGTGAGCGCCCGCGCCCAGCGCTTCATTTGCACCGATCCGATGCCCAGGCCAAGAAGGACGGCCGCCGTGAAAGCATAGGTGGCGACACCGGAGAGAAACTGGCCGGGACGCATGGAGCCGCCGGGACCGAGACGGGTCATAAATGCGCCAAGCGCAGCGAGGGGGATCATGAGCGCCGCCAGCAATCCCAGAATGATTTGCAGCACGCCGAAAATCATCAGGCCTGTGCTCCGGTCGGTGTAGGCGGGAACTTCAGGAGGCGACGGAACGGCTGACACCGCGACGATTGGCGGGGGCATCGGTGTTGCTTCAGGGAGAGTGGCGGGCTGAGGTTCAGATACGGGTTCGGGCGCTGGTTGGGAATCTGGCGGCTCTAGGCTTTCCACGAGACCTCGCAGGGTTAAGGCCCAATCTTAACAGGACCAGAGCGGACGGCTATCGAGCCTGAGCGACTGGTTCCGAGCTATTTCGCGTGCACTAGTCGTTGCCGCAGGCTCTCGACGATCAGACCAACCAATGCGTAGGTTGCCGCGTTCGCGAGAAATGTCCATTCCATTCGGATCGGGTAGGAAGAGACAAACGCAATTGGGCAAGTAATGCGTACTAGACTCATGATCGGGTCGTTGAAAGTCAATGCCGGAGGCGCTGAGGCGAAGGCGTAGATCGCCCATCCGACAGCTACGAGGAAACCTGCGCTCGCCCACATTGCAATCCGGAACTTCATATGTTGGCTCCTGCCGTTCTCTAGTGCAATGGTCTCACCGATCCGGTTCGATTTCCAATCAAAACTGGTGAATCAATCCCAGCCGGTGGTGCGGTTCGAGGCGGAGGTCCGAACCATCCCGTTGTGTACAATGTCTGTCTGCTCCCTCCCGGTCTGGAAAACCCGGCAACCGTGAAGCCATTGGAAATCGCTGGTGGTTGCGGCGCGCGTTGAGCCGTGGCGCTGGACATCAGATGCCTGGCGAATCACGCGGAACGAAAGGAAACGTTTGTGGTCGTTCTAGTCATCGGCGGTGCGGGATACATCGGCAGTCATGCGGCACGGGCGCTGAAGCGCGCGGGGCATGAGGTCATCATTTTCGATAATCTCAGCACCGGCTATGAAATCCTGGCTGCAGGCTTCGAACTGGTCAAGGGGGACGTGCTGGATGCTGCCGCTCTGGCGCGAGTGCTGCGGCGCGCGGACGCGATCATGCATTTTGCGGCGCATGCCTATGTCGGCGAGTCGGTCACGAATCCCAGAAAATATTTTCGCAACAACGTCGAGGGCGGGCTCTCGCTGTTGAATGCGGCCGTCGACGCGGGAGTGAAGAAAATCATTTTCTCGTCGACCTGCGCGGTGTACGGTGAACCCGAGAAAGTTCCGATCGAGGAGAACATTCCACGCCAGCCGGTGAATCCCTACGGCGTGACGAAACTTTTCTTCGAACAGGCACTCGAGGCGTATGGCCGGGCGTACGGTCTCCGCTACGCGAGCCTGCGGTATTTCAACGCGGCGGGCGCCGATGAGAGCGGAGAAATTGGCGAGTTGCACGATCCGGAGACGCATCTGATTCCCCTGGCTCTGCGCGCGGCCGCGGGGCTGGGCCCTGAACTACAAGTGTTCGGCTCAGACTATTCGACGCCCGATGGGACCTGCGTGCGCGATTACATCCACGTGAATGATCTGGCGAGCGTGCATTTGAAGGCCCTGGACCACCTGGCGGCGGGGAAGGACAGTTTTGCCGTGAACGTGGGAACCGGCACTGGCGCGTCGGTGCAGGAAGTGATTACAGCCGTGGAGGTAGTGACTGGAAAGCCCGTGCCCCGGAAGATGGTGCCACGGCGCCCGGGGGATCCGCCGATCCTGGTGGCGAATCCGGCAAAGGCGCAGGCGCTGCTGCAATGGAAGGCCACCCGGGGCTTGCGCGACGTGGTGGCGACCGCGTGGAATTGGATGCAACGGCAGAGCATGCAACATAGAACTTGACCACAGAGGACACAGAGGGCACAGAGAAATTCTTCTTCGGATTCAGTTCCCTCTGTGTACTCTGTATCCTCTGTGGTTGAGATTTTGCGTGAAGTGAGGTACTTGAGGGAAATCATGGTCAATGATCTGGCGGGAAAGAAAGTGGCGTTCCTGGGCGCGGGCAAAATGGGCGGCATCATTCTACAAGCGTTGCTGAAGAACGGCTTACTTTCGGCGAAGTCCACTTGCGCGACCGTGGCGCACGAGGAGCGAGCCAAGACGCTGGCTGCGAAGCTCAAAGTGAAAGTCGGAACCAACAACGTGGAGGCCGCCAAGGGCGCGGACATCATTGTGATTGGCGTGAAGCCGCAGGTGGTTGAAGATGTAGTGCGCGAAATCAGCGGGCACATCACGGCGAAGCAGGTCATTGTGTCAGTGGCTGCGTCCGTGCCCACCTCGATGATCGAGAAAAATCTGCCCCCGAATGTTTCCGTGATCCGCGCCATGCCCAACACACCCTGCCTGCTGGGTGCCGGGATGACCGCGATCTGCAAGGGCAAGCACGCCAGCGCCGAAGACGTGGCCATGACCTGCCACATGTTTGATGTGGTGGGGCGCACAGTGGTGGTCGACGAGAAACACATGGACGCCGTGACCGCTCTTTCGGCGAGCGGTCCGGCTTACATCTACATCATCCTCGAATCGCTGGCTGAGGCGGGAGTGAAGGTGGGCCTGCCGCGAGATATTGCGACACTGCTCGCGGCTCAGACTACGCTGGGCGCGGCGCGGGTAGTCCTCGAGACCGGAGATCATCCGGCGCTGCTCAAGGATGCGGTAACAACTCCGGCGGGCTGCACCATCGACGCCATCATGGAACTCGAGGAAGGGAAGCTGCGTGTCACGCTGATCAAAGCTGTAGTCAAGGCGGCGCAGCGCGCCAAGGAGCTCGCCTACGGTTAGAGATTGCCGCGGCTTCATTCTTCCGAAGACGTAGGGACCGGAGCCGTGTTCACCGATTGTCCCCGACTGAGGCAGTTGGAGCTTTTTCCCGCAGTCACAAATTTGAACGCGCCGGACTCGTCGGCGCAAAACGTTTTGATGCCGGCGTCAGATTCAAGCGGCTCTGCGGTGACGCGATATTTCGAGGCTGGGTTCCCGTCGCATCCCACGAGCGCGAAGCGATATCCACTCCATTCCTCACCGCTCTGGCCGGGATCGTAAACAAAATTTCCCTCTCCTGGATTCGTCCCGGGCTCCGGCGCGAACAATGTGGCCAACGTGCAAGCGTACCCGCGGTCGGGATGCCGGGCTGCATAATTGGTCTCGGCCGTGGAGATGCTGACCATCCGGTTTTGCGCAGCGGTCTCATTCGATTCATTCTGATCCTTACGCAATCCCTTGAGATAGTCGGGATCGGTAAGCGGAGCGTGTACCGCAGCCGTCACCTCGATGAGGCGCCAGATTTCCTTTTCCTGCCGCAGAGTAAAGATCAGCCGAGGCACCACGGGGAGCGATTGCAGTTGCCCGTCTTTGTAGTAGTGGACGGAGACTTCAATCTCGTCGTCCTCGCCGAGCAGGCTGTCGTGCTCGACTGCGATTTCGTATTTTTCGTGGCCGTCGTTCTGTTCGCTGACCAGAAGATTGGGGCCCGTCTCGAAGCTTTCGAAGCGTTCGCCCGGCGCAGTCAACTGGCGGCCGATGGCAGAGATTTTGAGAACGATATTCGTTTCCGGGCTGTCGCCTTTGTGAATTAACGCCTGGTGCGCGGCCTCGGGCAAGTGCTTGGTAAAGTCGTTTTCTCCCTTGCCCAAAAACATTTCCAGCAGCGCCTGGCGGGCGGACTGAGGAGGAGGGGGCGTGGGCGTAGGAGTAGGAGTAGGAGTTTGTGCCGGGAGCGACACACTGCCAGCAATTATTCCTAAGAGGAAAAGCAGGCGAATCAAGCGCATGATTGCCCTCCGGAAAGAGCGAGCGTATGAGACGTCCAACGACCTAATTCTATCCTTACTAAGACTCCGAAAGCAGTGTTGAAGTTCCTCATGAAATGGATCGTGCGCGCCTGGAATTCTTGCAACTTTCCTCTTTCCGCGCGGGTTCTGTGATTAAATTCTCCCACCATGAGGTTGTTAATCGTTGTTCATCACCGCTTTGCACTGTGGAACGTGCCGCCGTGGTTTGGAGAGCGCCTGGCGCAGGAGTTTCCGCAATTGCAAATTACACAGCGCACCAGCTACGACGGAATCAAGCAGGATCTGCGCGACGCGGAGATCATCTTTACCATTTCACTGCGGCCGGAGCAACTTGCGGAGACCCAGAACCTGCGCTGGATTCATGCGCCTACGGCAGCGGTGCATCAACTGCTCTTTGACGAACTTGTGAACAGCGAGGTGGTGGTCACTAATTCGCGGGAAGTGCATGGCCCGGTGGTCGCCGAGCACGTGATGGCGCTGCTCTTTGCGCTGGCGAAGAAGCTCCCTCAGGCCGTGGCCTTCCAGCAGAAGCATATCTGGGGGCAAGAGGCGATTTGGACCGATGGTGCGCATCCTCGCGAAATCGCCGGTGCAACCCTAGGTCTGATTGGGGTCGGAAGCATTGGGGGTCGGGTGGCGCAGATGGCATCCGCGTTGGGGATGCGGGTGATCGCAGTGCGCGAGCACGTAGAGAAAGGGAATCCCGAGGGAATCCGTCAGGTCTTCGCACCCTCGGCGATCGATCAAATGCTCAAGCAGTCAGATTACGTGGTGCTGGCCGCGCCGTTGATCGCGGCGACGACTGGATTGATCAATGCTGAGCGGCTCGCTGCCATGAAGCTCGACGCTTACTTGATCAATGTTGGCCGCGGAGCGCAAGTCGATGAGGCCGCGCTGGCCGAAGCGCTGCGCACGCGGCGCATCGCTGGCGCGGCGCTCGACGTGTTTGAGCGAGAACCGCTGCCGCCGGAATCGCCTCTCTGGGGTCTCGACAACCTTCTGATCACTCCGCATACTGCTGGCCTCACGGAGAAACTCTGGCACCGGCATTATGAGTTGTTCTCCGATAATCTGCGCCGGTATCTGGCGCGGCAGCCGCTGCGATTTGTGGTCGACAAGCACAAGGGATATTGAGCGTCCGGCTTCGTGCTACAGTTTTCTGGGGCGCTCCCGATCGTCGTAGAGAGACTCAGGGAGATCGCTAGAACCCAACTCCATGGAACAGCGGCTCATCTTATTCAACTTACTGTTCAAGCTCGGCGTAGCCGCGGCCGTAGCCAGCAGCCTGGTGCGTTCCAAGGAATTCAAGCGTCTCTTGTTCCGCGAAGAGCGTACGTTCCGGCAGAAGCTGTACCTGGTGCTCTGGTTCGGCCTGCCGATCATGGTGGGCGTCTGGGCTCGAATCTTCTCGAAGAGCTTCCAGGCCGGCGATATGAGTTTCGAGACTGCGCTTCTACTGGGCGTGATCGGCGGGCGCTGGGCGGGATCCCTGGGCGGCGTACTAATGGGCATCCCCGCTCTGTTGCACCATGAGTGGGCCGCGATGCCCTTCGATGTGCTCTCTGGTTTTCTCGCCGGCCAATTGCGCACTTGGGCGGTCGACAAGGATGATATCTGGTCGTTCTCCCCATTCATCGATGAAGGCATCTTTCGCATCATTCGCCGCAATCTGTCGCGTCCCCGCCTCTTCGAATGGCAGTTTGTGTTTTTCTGGACTGTGATTGGCATGCGCTTCGTACAGACGAAGTTGGCGCAACTTCCCGCACTCCATGTCGTCAGCATCGAGAGTCCCGATAACTACTGGATCTACAGCGCGATCTACGCCGCGTCGGTAACGGCGATCGGAATCGAGCTGAAGATCTTCAATAGCGTGCGCATCCAGATCAAGCTGGAAGAGCAGGAGCGCCTTCTGCTGCATGCCCGCATGGAAGCCCTGCAGAGCCAGATCAATCCGCATTTTTTGTTCAACACGCTGAACTCCATCTCGTCCCTCGTGCGATTTGACCCCGACATGGCGCGCGACGTGATCTTCAAACTGGCGACGATTCTGCGGCGCCTGCTGAACAGCAGCGAAGCGTTCGCGCCGCTGCGGGACGAATTCGAATTCATCGACAACTATCTCGACATCGAAGTCGTGCGCTTCGGCCGGGACAAGCTGCGCGTGGTCAAGGAACTCGATCCTGTCTCGCTCGACGTAGTGGTTCCCAGCATGCTGCTGCAGCCGCTCGTCGAGAACTCCATCAAGCACGGGTTGGGGCCGAAGGTGGAGGGTGGCAGTATCTATCTGCGCAGCCGCGTTGTGGATTCGCGGCTGATCATCGAGGTCGAGGACGATGGCGTGGGCATGGGCGGCGCGCAATTGGAAGAAAGCAGCAGTTGGTCCGGGATGGGCATTGGCATGGCGAACATCTCCGAGCGGTTGCAGGTCCTCTACGGCAATACAGCGCGCATGACCATCGACAGCCACGAAGGGAAGGGAACGCTCATCCGGATCCGGTTACCGCTGATCGAGGCGGCGAGTTCAGTTCCTGAGGGCTTCTACGCGGAGCGCTCCAGCACGCGTCGGTAGAAATCCTCATACTGCTTCACAATCTTCGTAGAGCAGAAGCGCTCGATCGCAGTCGCCCTGGCCTGTTTGCCCATTTCACGCAGAAGATCGTTGTTGCTGAGCAGTTCGATGGCATATCGCGCCATGGTCTCGACGTCACCCACGTCAGCAAGATAGCCGCTCTTGCCATGTTCGATGACCTCCGGCACTCCACCCGCCCTGGTTGAGATCGGCACCACTTCGCACGCCATGGCCTCGAGCGCAGCCAGCCCGAACGATTCCAGTTCGCTCGGAATCAGCATGATGTCGGCAATCGATACTTTCTCCTGAATCTGATCCTGCTTGCCGAGAAACAGAACGTCGTCGTGAATGCCTTTCTGAACCGCCAGCCATTCGGCGACGGAGCGGTCCGGGCCATCTCCGATCAGCAAAAGCTTGGAAGGCATCTTCTTGTGCACTCGGTCGAAAATCTCAATCACGTCGGTGAGGCGTTTGACGGGGCGAAAATTCGAAAGATGCACCAACACGCGCTCGCCATCGGGGGCGTACTCCGCCCGCACTTGCGAGAACGTTTTGGGGTCGCGGCGGTACACGTCGCAGTTCACCGAGTTGTAAATCACCTCGATGCTGTTCTTCACGTCGAACACGCGCTGCGTTCGGTCTTTCAGGTAATTCGAAATGGCGGTGACGCCATCGCTCTGCTGAATCGAGTAGCGTGTAATCGGCAGATACGAGCGGTCGAGACCCACCAGCGTGATGTCGGTGCCGTGCAAAGTCGTAACAAACGGTAGACGCCGGCCGCGTGGTCCGTCGGCCAGCATTTGCCGCGCCAGCAGCGCGCTTACCGAATGGGGGATCGCGTAATGCACGTGCAGCAGGTCGAGATCATAAAGCTGCGCGACCTCCGCCATGCGCGTTGCCAGGGCCAAATCATACGGAGGGTAGTCGAACAGCGGATACCGCGAGACCTCCACCTCGTGATAGTGAATGTTAGGTTCCTCGCCGCGCAGGCGGATCGGTTGGGCGTAAGAAATGAAATGGATCTCGTGTCCGCGTTGCGCCAACTCGAGGCCGAGTTCCGTGGCGACAACTCCGCTACCGCCGTATGTCGGATAACAGGTGATTCCGATCTTCATGTGCGAGGGGCTGCCTTCTTGTTCCTGTCATTCGATGGCTGGAATGGGCAGTGGTTGCAGATTTTACACGAGTGGCGTGCTAGCGACACGAGCAGACGTCGCTATTGGCTTTCTTTATTGGCGAAGGCCATCCCGGGATCGAGCTTATCGAGATGCGCCTGAAATCGCTTCTTGGAGTCTTCGGGCAATCCCGTGAATTCGATGCCCATGCCGACCCCGGGGTCGCGAGTGCGAACCACTGCCGAGGGAGTCAGTCGCTCCTGTTCGATCCACAAATCCACCCGCAGCGCGGTGGCGACAGGAAGAGGCATAACGGTTTCTACATAACATCCGTTGCCGCTGATGTCGGTGGCATTCACGCGCAGCGGAGTGTTCACGCGCTCGTCGCGCAGTTCGAGAGGATACGAAATTTTGTGGCGGAGGAATTTTCTGCGATTGTCCTGACGTTGCTCTGTCCGCTCGTCCGCCTGCAAGTCTTTCGGAAGAACTGCCGCCCACGGACAATCTTGGTCGACCACCAACTGAACCCCGACCTGGGTCTTCTTCAGCGCCCCCGCATCCACCACCCAGATGACCTTGCAGCGCGCTTTTCTCGTTTCATACTGCACGCCGATGACATCGCCCACCTTGAGTTCGGGCTCAATCCCAAAGATGCAAGCGCCGGTGGCACTGATATTTTGCGCCATGGCATTCTGGAAGAAGGGCTGATTATTCGAACCCATGCCCCACACCCGGACCTTTAGGTCCAGTGTGGCACGCGGCGCTGACCCTTGGGCCGACATCAGCAAAAACCTCCAGATTCGACAAATCTCAAAAACAGGGTGATCTGCGAATAATCATACTACTTGCTGTGAATTCAACAGGTTACCACAGTACCTGAATGCCCTACGTCCGACGGTGCCAAGTGTCCTCGCGCGGAGCGTAATCGAAAATAGGATTCAGGGGCCGCAGGGCGAGGCAGGTTTCGGGGCCAGATCGCGATACGAGATCAGCTCAATCCCTTGCTGCGCAAGCACCTCGCGGGCTGCCGGAAGAGTCAGAACGCGGAGTTCCGTCTCTCGCGACTCGCGCAAGCGGGTCCTTGCCGTCCGTAGGTCGGCGTCGTTGTAGCCGGGATGGCAGACGAATTCCCATGTGCCTTCAGGAATGCTGTTGGCGATGGCGCAGAACAGCGTCTCGTCGAGCGCACCGGTGACGACAATCCCGAGCGTCCCGTCGGGCGTGGCGAAGCCCTCATGATCCACGGCATCACGGAACTTCCCCGCGAAGGCGCCGAGGATTCGCACCTCCACGTGGCGGGTCCAGAGGTTCGGGCGCGTCAGAAGCTGGCTGGATCGCAGCGGCAGGCGAGGGCCAAACGGGTTGCGTATCGCGCGAACTCCGCAGTCCGACGCCGCACGCAGGAGAGGGCGCAAGATCTTGGGAAACAAATGCGTATGCTTGTGTGTGTCGATATGAGAGACCACGATGCCGGCGGATTGAATCTTTCGAATCTGGGCGGAGGCTTCGGCGGTAATTTCGTTGGCATCAAGACTGCCGGCGATGGCGCGCGCTGCAAATGCCACCATACCGTCGCAGAAGTGCGAGCCGGTGGTCAGCGAGGGCAGGGGCTCCGGACCAAGAACGGGATCGCCATCCGTGAGCATGACATGGCAACCCACGCTCAGTTGCGGGATTGTTTTCGCCAGCTGCACGGCGTCGGCAAACGCCGAGCCATTCGCCATCAGCGTCGAAGAAGTGACAACGCCGCGCGAGTGGGCCTCGACGATGGCCCGGTTCACGCCCGAAGTGTAGCCAAAATCATCGGCATTGACGATCAAACGCCGCACGCAGCCAGTCTAGCAGGCACTAGATCGAGGGCGCAGGCCCGTCCCCTCGCCGTGGAGTGCCTCAACCTCTCGACTCGTCGGAGCACCGAGGGTAGTGGTGCCGTTTCGCGTCCACACGGCGCCACTACCGCACCGAGAGCTCGTTTGCCGTTCCTCGATGGCTTCCATATACTTGTGGAAGCGCGCTTCGCGCGGATTCCCCTCCATCGAGTTCCGATCGGCGCGATACTCTGATCGCGCGAGGGTTTAGAGGGGCGGTTAGCTCAGTTGGTTAGAGCGCCTGCCTTACAAGCAGGAGGTCGCAGGTTCGAGTCCTGCACTGCCCACCATTTGGCCCTTCCCCAACAGAATGCTGGAAATATCTCACCGGCGATCAAAGGCGGCGGGAGTGTCTAGACCGGTTTCTGGCACGAGACGGCGGAGGACGCGGACGATACCCTTCATGCCGAGGGCACCTGTTGACCGTTTCGTCGGTAAAGGCAGAATATCCCTCAAGACGACTGGCACGATTGAAGCGCCGGGATTCACGCCTTTCGACTGAAACCTTGGAGTGGCAGGTCGACAGAAAAGAAGCCCGAGAACGTGGAGCAAGCTGCCTCTCCGAGCTTGTGGAGACCACTGCAAGCCCCCATTTTTCGTAATCTCTTGATCGCGGACGTTGTTTCAGACGCCGGCGCGTTCATGCAGAACGTCGGCGCTGCCTGGTTGATGGTGTCACTCGGAGCCGGGCCAATTTATGTGGCTTTGACCCAGACCGCCGCATCGTTGCCTTACTTTCTTCTTGCCCTTCCTGCAGGCTCGGCTGGCGATATCGTCGACCGCCGCAAGCTGATCCTCTTCACTGAGTCGTGGATGATGGGCGTCGCGTTCACTCTCGCGATCTTGACCATCGCAGGCTGGATGTCGCCTTGGATCCTGCTGCTGCTGACCTTTGCGCTCTCGGCCGGAGACGCCTTTGAAGCCCCAGCGTGGCGTGCGATTCTTCCTGAATTGGTCGCGAAAGACGACATTGCTGCAGCATCTGCGCTCAACGGAATTGAATTCAATCTCGCACGAGCAGTTGGGCCGGCACTTGCCGGGCTGATCATCTCCGCCGCCGGTGTCGCCACTGCGTTCCTCGCGAATTTCCTATCATTCTTCGGCGTCATTCTGGTCGTGGCCAAATGGAAAAGGCCGGCTCGCAAAAGGACTGCGCCGCCGGAATCGTTTTCGGGAGCCACGATCGCGGCCATTCGCTATGTTCGCCACTCACCCGCAATCCTGACCGTGTTGCTCCGGACGGGCATTGTTATGTTCTTCTCCAGCGCACTGTTTGCGTTGCTGCCCACGGTTTCTCGAAGTGTGAATAGCAGCGCGACCGGCTATGGACTATTGCTGGGATGCTTCGGGGTCGGCGCAATCGTCGGTGCTTTGATCATGCAGCCGGCTCGTGCAAGGTGGTCCACGGATTCCATCGTCTCGATGGGCATAGTCGGCTTGGGATTGGTGATTGTCGCGATGAGCGTCCTGCACCACTTAAGCACGCTGGCTGCAGTCATGTTGTTCGGCGGTGCGGCATGGATCATCTTCATCTCCCTGATCAACGCTCTGGTTCAGAACCTTGCGCCCGATTGGGTCAAAGCACGAGTCCTCGCGACCTTCATCCTGGTCTACCAGGGAACCTACGCTCTCGGGACTGCGGCTTGGGGCGCTGTCGCGCAACGATCGGGCGTTCGAACTGCGCTGGTCTATGCTGGAATCGGAACGGTCGCGTCCGCGTTACTCGCTCTGGTCTCGCGACTTCCTGATTCCAGCGCGGATCTGAGTCCATGGAACCATTGGCGCATGCCGGTCGTTACCCGCGAAGTTGGGGATGACCTTGAACAAGGACCGGTGCTGGTTACGGTCGAATACTCAGTCATTCCTGCACGGGCGGCAGATTTTGTAGATGCGATGAATGAATACGGTCGAGTGCGACGACGCGATGGCGCATATTGGTGGGGCATCTTCCGTGACACCGAGGTCGCCGATCGCTATTTGGAAACCTTTCTGGTGAATTCGTGGGCCGAGCATCTGCGTCAACACGAGCGGCTTACCCAGGCAGACCGGGAACTGGAAGCCCGAATCAACAGTTATCTTGCCGGAGAGCCGGCGGTCCGGCATTTGATCTATGCCGACTCGACCGAAGCATGGCGAACGGCTGCATCCGTTTCGCAGCGCCAATGAGAGCGCCGATGAAGCTTGGGCAGATCGCGTCATGGGAAAACTGTGCAACCTCCCTCGCGCTCTTTCGCGTTCCGCGAGAAGCTGTTAGGATAATTTTGTGACGACGATTTGCTCTGGCGAGCCGCTTCGGCCCGTCGGATGCAGTCTGGGTTATCCGGAGCAGATCGGGCAATACATGCAATGCGTGCGACGCCGCATAACCTCTGGCGATTGCGCATCTCGTTGATTTGGCGAGTGGGGACGTAGTTCAGTTGGTTAGAACGCTGCCCTGTCACGGCAGAGGCCGCGGGTTCGAGTCCCGTCGTCCCCGCCAATTCTTTTCAAGTACTTGCAACCCTAGCATCCGGCAAATCAGGGGACGATAAGCGCCGGACGAGAATCGTCCCATCCGAAAACGCTCACAAACAGCATTCATTGGATCAGGTTTGTCTTCGGCAAAATATTCACCTAGAGTTGCAATAGGAAGAAGAGCCCTAATCCGGTTAGCGCAAGCCCGTACCAGCGCTCAAGCTTCGCTGCTCGCGTTTTGATGGCCAAGCGGGCCCCCAGTCGAGAGAAGGGTACCGCGCCAAGCGCTACCAAAGCCGTCACAATCCAGGAGATATGGCCCAGGTAGGCGTGGACGATTGTCCCCGGTATGGCCAATACCGAAGAGACCGCTAACGAACAGGCGAATGCTTTCTTCATCGGTTGCTTGAGAAACTGCGTGTAACTGGGCACCAGAAGGAATCCCCCGCCATTCGCCAGGAGCCCCGAGATGAATCCTACGAAGCTCGCAACGGCGATCATTCGGAGGCGCCAGAAAGGCGGGCGCTTTCCTTCTGGATAATCCGCCGCCGCTTTGATCAGAGACAGGTCCTTGGGAAAGAAAAGGAACTGGATTCCGAACCCGAGAACCAGAAGAGCAGTGAGAACCAGTAAGGGCCGAGCCCCTACAGCGTGAGACAAGAACGATCCGCCGATAATGGCGGGAGTGCCTACACTGACGCTCCACCAAAAGATTTGCCAATCCAGTAGTTGAGAGCGCCAGTACTCCGCGGAGGCCACCAATGTGCTCGGCACCGTCGCAGGTAGGGGAGACGCAACGGCCACGAAGCCGGGGAATCCGGCCAAACTTAACAGAGGGGTAGCCACGGCGCTGCCACCCTTGCCGAAGAGTCCGCCCAGGAAACCGATGATGACCCCGGTCAGCAGGGCTCCCACATAACGCCAAACCAATCGGTGCTCCTTAGAGTTGTGCGAAGAAGGGGTCGCCCCTCAGTGGGGCAGCCTTGCGGCTACAAGATAACTATAACGCCCGATGTCGATCGCTGGAGCCACGATCCAAGCGCTCTTCTTCAGGAACTGAACAACCTCGCTCGCCTCAATACGATGATCCACCGGAGGACCAGGAGGAGAGTTCTTGTCGGCGCGCCAATCGAGGATCGCAAGCCTTCCGTTCGGCCGCAGAACGCGAGCAGCTTCCTTCAATGCAGCCTCATGATCGTCGAGTTCATGCCAAACATTGGCAATGAAAACCATGTCTGCGCATTTCGAAGCTAAAGTCGTTTGGCTGGCACTGCCCTCTACCAGTTCAATATTTGTTGGAGCACCTGATTGTTCTAGTTTTTTCCCCAGCAAAGTCAGCATTTCCTGTTGCAGATCGATCGCGTAGACCTTTCCAGTGGGGCCCACAACCCTTCCCAGCGGAATGGCGAACTAGCCAGTCCCTGCGCCAATATCGGCAACATTAGCTCCGGTAGATACGGCGGCCGCTTGAATCACATCAACCGGAGGTAACCAGATCAGGCGTTCCGGGTCTTCGAGTTTGTGAGCATCCTGAGGCTTGAAAAGACGTTCGCCCATCCTAACTCCCAGTCTTAGAAGTCGGTGCGTTCCTCCGTCGAGACTCGACGGAACAGGAGTTGCTTCTTCAGGTCGGTACACCTAGTTTCGGTAACAACCACTGGGTGAAAAGCAGGTAACCAACCACGACAACGACCAGCCACGCCCAATCAGGCATCAGTTCGCTCCTTGAGATGAGGCAACTCCGGTCCGCCGGCGATATGCGCCGACCGATTTCCCGAGAGCATATTTGTGCAGAGACGCTGCCCGGCGGGCAGTACTGCGGCATACCAGTTCGCAGAGACGAAACACCACCGGGTCAGCGATGCTGTAGAAGATGCTGTTTCCCGACCGTTCGCGACCCACGAGCCCTGCGTCAAACAGAATCTGCAAGTGCTTGGAGATGTTCGGCTGATTTCCATCCAGATCTTTCACAATCTGACTGACGGTTATCGCGCCACTCTGCAGGGCTCGTAAAATGCGGAGCCGGCAAGGATCTCCTAATATCTGAAATCGGCGAGCCACTAGATCTATGATTTTGTCGTGCATCATTGGGAATCAGTTTCTTAATGCATCGTTACTATATGATTATACAGTAATATAGAGATTGCGCTAAAGGAGTCTCAAATGCGATCCGACATCGAGCAAGCTGTAGTGTTGTTAAAAGGCGGCGATGAGAACGCCCTGGACGGAGCGATCGCACTCCTGCAACAGACCGTGTTCGCTTTCGGCATGCGGATCTGCGGGCATCGGGAGGATGCAGAGGATACAGTGCAGGAAGTATTGATCAAGGCGATCCCTTACCTGCCAAAGTTCGACAACTCCCGAGCCTTGGCGAAATGGTTGTACACCGTGGCCAAGAATCAATGTCTGATGGGCCGCCGAAAAAGCAAATTTGCGCCGAAGCATGAGCTGTCTCTCGAGGAGTTAATGCCGGACCACGAAGAATTGGAACAACTCGCCGGCTCGTCAATCCCTAATCCCGAGAGATCGACGATTCGCCGGGAACAGGCTCAGACCTTAAGAAAGGCAATTCGTGCCCTGCCGGCCCATTACCGCATTGTTCTCGTTCTCCGTGATATGGAGGGCTTCACCGACGAAGAGGCGGGCGAAATCACTGGTTTACGCCCAGGGACGATCCGCATCCGGCTTCATCGAGCCCGTCTGTTCGTACGGCGGGAACTGCAGAAAGATGAGCATCCGGCAAGTTCCCAGCCCTCCTCCGATACTCCCCGTCGCAGTGGAAACTGCCGGAAGATGTTCGCCGGGCTTTCCGACTACCTCGACGGAGAACTGGACGACTTTTCCTGCGAGGAGATCGAAGCCCACCTCGAGGGATGCGAACCGTGTAAGAAGTTTCTCGACAGCTTGCGAACAGCAATACAAACCTGCCAAAACTCCCCTGCCGAGTGCCCGGATCGACAAAAAACAGCAATTCTGCGAAAGCAACTTCTGGTAACCTACAGCCGGGCGCTCGCCGCCAGCGGGAAGTAACTGTATTAAAGGATTTTAGCCGTCTCTGCACTAATCTTCGACTCCACTCCTTCTGCCCTGTAACAAAATCCAGCCGATTGCATTTAGTGATATGGCAGCCCGATACGGGGCCAGTGAGGGGGCACACCATGATTTCCGCAAGAGTCGAGCTTACACAGCCGCTGAGCCAACAGAGACAGTTCGTCGCGCGAACCGGGAGTGAGCACTACTTCCTGTTGGACGACGCGGCTGGCGGCAGCGGTCCGAAGCCCATCGAACTCGTCGCAGCCGGACTCGCCGGATGCACGGCATTCGACGTCATAACGATCCTTCGCCAGAAGTATCACCAGAAAGTCACTGGGTATGAGGTGCGCGTGGAAGCGGACCAGGCCGAGCGTCCGCCGCAGGTCTTTACCAATGTTCGCATCCATCATGTCGTTCGTGGATTCGACATCGACGCATCCGCGATCGAACAGGCAATTCACCTGTCGGAGGAGAAGTATTGTTCCGTCGGAGCCATGGTCCAGAAGACCGCTGTTTTCCATACCACGTTTGAGATCGTGGCAGAGAAGACCGAGTGGATCAATCCGGAAGCGGCGGAAACCCGTGCGTGAGAACTTTCTCATTTGGCCGCCTTGTAAACACCTTCGTGATTCGGATGACGGGTCGAGGACCCATCCAAAGATGGCGATGGAGATACAAGATAAAGATCGTTTGCCAACAGGTCGTGCCAATATGAGTATTCATGCCCGACGCGCTGCTCTATCCATTCTGATTGTGCTGGTGTCATGCACGATGGAAAGGTCATTCTCCCAGACGTCGACTGGGCCCTCCCCTCTTTCGTTACAGCAGGCCGCAAGCCTTGCATTGGAAAAGAACCCGCTTCGCAAAGCGGCGCTGGCCGACAGAAAAGCATCGGCGGCCGGAGTGCAGGAAGCGCAATCCTTTCTTATGCCGCACGTCACCTTCACTGAACTCGCAACCCGGGGCGACGATCCCGTTTACGTGTTCGGCAGCAAGTTGCGTCAACAGCGGTTCGCCACGAGCGACTTCGCGCTGAATATGCTGAATACTCCGCCGCCTTACGGCAATTTCACGACTCGTTTCGGCGGAGCCTGGAACCTATTCGATTCCTTTGCGTCATGGCACGGAATCAATCGCGCCAAGGAAATGAATGTCGCGGCGACTCACCAGATGGAGCGCACTGACCAGGAGATCTTATTCCGGGTTGTGCAGTCTTATTACGGCGTGCTGCTCGCGTCAAAGCAATTGGAGGTCGCCGAGCAAGCCGAGAAGACAGCGAAGTCCATCATGGATCGCAGCCAGGTCCGCTTCGATGCTGGGCTAGTGGTGGAGTCGGACTTGCTTAGTGCCAAGGTACGCATGGCCAGCCGCGAACAAGAACTGATTCGCGCACGAAACAATCTCGATCTGTCACGCGCGCAGCTCAACACCGCCATGGGCGTGCCGGTCGAGGCGCAGTACGAACTCTCCAATCCATTGGCGGAGCGGAACCTTAAGGCTGTTCCTCTCGCGGAAACTGAGCAAACAGCTCTTACGGCCCGCCCCGATCTCAAACGGATCGAAGCCCAGCAGTCGGCACAGGAACTGAGCGTCGCCATTGCCAAGTCATCGTTCGGTCCACGGCTGAACGCTTTTGCCGGATGGGAGTTGGATAATCCGACATTCCTCGCCGGCGGCGGCGGCAACAACTGGCTGGGAGGAATCGAATTACAGATTGACCTATTCCAAGGTGGGGCAAAACGGGCTGCTTTGTCCCGCGAGCGAGCCAACGCGGAAAAAATTGCCGCTCTGAAACAGGCGGCCAGCGATGCCGTCCGTCTCGAAGTCCGACAGGCTTACTACGATCAAGATGCAAGCCGCCAACAGGTGGAAGTGGCGCGTACGGCGATCGCTCAGGCGCAAGAGAGCCTGCGCATCAATCAAGATCGTTACGACGGCGGCCTGCTTACCATCACTGACCTTCTGGGTGCTGAAGAAGCCGCTCGCCGCAGTCAGGCCGATTACTGGCAGGCGGTTTATCAGTATCACATCAGCTACACCAACCTGGAGTTGGCGAGTGGCACGTTGAATCTCCGATCCCCGGTGGTCATGCCATGAATCTGATTCTTCCCGAAGGAACGAAATCTCCCATGAAACTTACCTCAGCCGTAACTGCTGTACTGATTCTGACGGCTCTTACGACCGCTCTTGTCGGCTGTTCGAGTGAACGTGAGACGGTCAATGCGGCGCCAGAAATCGTCAGTAATGTTTCTGTAATCCCCGCGCAGGCTGCGACCGTTGCCGATATGGTTGAGGCGGTGGGAACCATCCGCGCGGCTGAGACCAGCCAACTGGCCGCCCAGATGATGGGCAACATCGTCGAAATACGAGTGCGCGAAGGCGACCGAGTCCAACGTGGACAAGTTCTCGCTGTCATTGATGACGCCCAGCCGCGTGCCGCTCTCGACCGCGCTACGGCCGCGGACATGGCGGCCCAGCAGGAGATCGCCGCGTCCGAATCCGATTTCACCCTCGCCGATTCGACCTTCAAACGCTACCAGACGCTGTACGAGAAAAAATCTGTCAGCCCGCAGGAATTTGACGAGGTCAAGGCGCGCTATCAAGGTGCGCAGGCCCGCCGCGAGATGGCTCGCGCTGGCCAGGCTCAGGCGAAGGCTGCACTCCAGCAGGATCGTACATCTCTCGCCTACACGCATATTGTGGCTCCATTCGATGGCCTAGTGACGGAGAAAAGAGCCGATGTGGGCACCCTGGCCAGCCCTGGAATGCCAATCTTCACAATCGAAGACCTTCGCCGATATCGCCTTGAAGCTACGGTAAACGAAACAGACCTTCGGTATGTGCACCAGGGACAACAAGTGTCAGTCTCCGTCGATGCGCTCGGCCATCGCCAGCCCAAAGGAAAGGTGGTGGAGATCGTTCCAGCAGCCGATGCGGCGAGCCGGAGCTTCCTGGTCAAGGTGGAGTTGCCATCCGATTCGGCGCTGCGATCGGGTCTTTTTGGACGCGTCCAATTCGCACGCGGCGAACGGACTGTGCTGCTGATTCCGCATGACTCCGTAGTCGAGCGTGGTCAACTGCAAGGAATTTACGTGCTTGATCAAAACCGGATCGCCGCCTTGCGCTACATCACGCTGGGCAAACCCTCGGCGGGGCAGGTGGAAGTGTTGGCCGGCCTGCAGGCTGGGGAGATGCTGGTCGCCGACCCCGACGGCCAGGAATTGAGCGGAAAGAAAATCGAATCTCGTTAGGAGTCAGGAATGAGCGCTGATAAGAGCAATTCGCAGTTGGACAATGCTGCTCATCCTGCCCTCCGGCTGGCGGGAAAGGTGGCTCACGCTTTCATTGACTCCAAGCTGACTCCGCTGGTGATCGTGGCCGCACTCCTGCTCGGTGTGTTCGCCATTCTCGAAACGCCACGCGAAGAGGAACCGCAGATCGTTGTGCCCATGCTCGACGTTTTCGTTCAAATGCCGGGCGCATCCTCGCAAGAAGTCGCTCAACGCGTCAGCCTGCCCATGGAGAAACTGCTGCGCGAAGTGCCCGGTGTCGAATACATCTATTCGATCAGCCATCCCGGCATGAGCATGCTGATCGTGCGCTTCTACGTGGGCACAAAAGAAGATGACGCGATCATCCAGACCTACAACAAACTGTACTCCAACTTCGACCGCGTTCCCCCAGGGGTTTCTCCGCCGCTGATCAAAGTTCGTTCGATCGACAACGTCCCGATCATGGCCCTGACTCTGTGGGGCAAGAATTACCATCCTTATCGTCTGCGGAGAATCGCTGGAGAGCTCGAAGATTCTCTGAAGAAACTCGACAATGTCTCGGAAACGACGATCATCGGAGGACAACCGAGACAGGTGCGAGTCGTGCTCGACACCGAACGCCTGGTGGCATACGGGTTGACGCCCGGAGCTGTGGTTGGCCAGTTGCAAGGTGCAAACAGTCGCGGACAGGCCGGCAGTTTTGCCCGTGACAATCGTGAGTTTCAGGTCGAAGCCGGTCTGTTCTTTGCCCACGCCGAAGATCTCCAACAGGTCGTAGTCGGCGTCCACAGCGGCCATCCGGTCTACCTGCGCGATGTGGCTGAGAAGATTGCAGACGGACCCGCCGAGCCCGACAACTACGTGCTGTTCGCCTCTGCCAGGGGAACCACTGGTCAGATCGCGAATCCCGAATATCCCGCGGTCACGATCACGCTGGCCAAGCGCAAGGGAACGAACGCCAGCATCATCGCCGATAACGTCTTAGAGAACGTGCAGTCTCTGCGCGGATACCTGCTGCCGCAGGACTTGGATGTCACCGTCACTCGCAATTATGGCGAGACCGCCAAGGATAAATCCGACGAACTCCTCAAGCACTTGTTGATCGCGACGCTCTCGGTCACGCTGCTGATCGCTCTAGCCCTCGGTTGGCGCGAATCAGGCGTTGTGCTGCTGGCCGTCCCGGTCACTTTGGCCCTGACTCTAGCGATCTTCTATCTCTTCGGATACACCCTCAACCGGGTCACGCTATTTGCGCTGATCTTTTCCATCGGCATCCTGGTTGACGACGCCATTGTGGTCGTTGAAAACATCGTCCGACACTTTCGGTTGCCCGGCAGCCGTGGACGCTCGCTCGTCGATGTTGCGGTGGAAGCTGTCGATGAAGTGGGTAATCCAACGATCTTGGCGACCTTTGCCGTCATCGGAGCGATTCTTCCCATGGCTTTTGTTCGGGGTCTGATGGGGCCATACATGCGGCCGATTCCGGTCGGCGCATCAGCGGCGATGCTGTTCTCCTTAATGGTTGCATTCGTCGTTTCCCCATGGGCCGCGCTGCGACTCTTGCGGCACTACGCGGGGGGTAGCGGCCACGATCATCACGAAGCGGAGGGTTGGACCACGCGTTTTTATCGCCGGATCATGAACCCGCTGATTCTCGACGTCAGAAGGCGCTGGATGTTCCTGGCAAGCGTCGTCGTGCTGCTCCTTGCAGCCGTCGCATTCGTTCCGCTGAAGTGGGTGCGCGTAAAGATGCTGCCCTTTGACAACAAGAGTGAGTTCCAAGTCATCATTGACATGCCCGACGGTACGCCGCTGGAACAAACCACTCGCGTCGCGCAGGCCCTGGGAAATTATCTCGGCCAGCAACCGGAAGTCACCAACTATCAGATTTACTCCGGCACGTCGGGTCCCTACAACTTCAACGGTTTGGTACGGCACTACTTCCTCCGCCGACAGCCAAATCAAGCGGACATTCAGGTAAATCTCCTTTCCCGTCACGAACGCAAAGCTCAAAGTCACGAAATCGCGCGCCGACTGCGGCCTGAATTGGACAAAATCGCAGCGCCGTTCGGGGCTCGCATCAAAGTAGCCGAAGTGCCGCCAGGTCCGCCAGTTCTCGAAACCCTGGTCGCCGAAGTCTACGGGCCTGACTACAAGGGGCAAATCCAGCTGGCCGCGGAGATCAAGAAAGTATTCCAACAAACTCGGGGCGTTGTAGACGTGGACTGGTACGTCGAAGATCCGCAAACCAAGTACGACCTCAAGGTCGATCTCGACAAGGCGTCTCTCCACGGAATTTCCGCGGCAGACGTGACTCGTACTTTGCAGATCGGGCTCGGCGGTGCTGATGCCGGACTGCTGCACGATCCACAGTCACGCGAGGACGTTCCCATACAAGTGCGGTTGTCGCGACCCGATCGCTCCAGCATTCAGGATCTCTCGAATCTGAAGCTGCCCACTCCCTCCGGAGGCCAGATTGCGCTGCAGGAAGTGACCGATCTGCGACAGGGCACAATCGACACCAGCGTCTATCGCAAGAATCTGCTGCCGGTCGTTTACGTCACCGGAGATGTCGCTGGCGAAGAAGAAAGCCCGGTCTACGCCATCGGCAAGATGAGCGACGCGATCGACAAAATCAAGCTCCCGGATGGTTACGCCGTCAAACAATACAAGGGCACCACCTTGCCCGAGCGTACCGACCGCTATTCGATGAAATGGGATGGCGAATGGCACATCACGGTCGAAGTCTTTCGCGATCTGGGACTGGCTTTCGCCGCCGTCCTCGTCCTCATTTATGTGCTGGTAGTCGGCTGGTTCAAGAGCTTCAAGACGCCACTGGTCATCATGGCTCCCATCCCGCTAACTCTCGTCGGAATCTTGCCGGCGCATGCCATGATGGGTGCGTTTTTTACCGCCACGTCGATGATCGGTTTCATCGCTGGCGCCGGCATCATTGTGCGGAATTCGATCATCTTGGTCGACTTTATCGAACTGCGCCGAACGCAAGGCATGAGTTTGGAAGAAGCTGTCGTCGATGCAGGGGCCGTTCGTTTCCGGCCCATGTTGCTTACCGCAGCTGCGGTGGTTGTGGGTGCCAGCGTCATCCTGTTTGATCCCATCTTCCAGGGGCTCGCGCTCTCATTAATGGCGGGAGAAGTTGCGTCGACCGTGCTATCGCGAATGGCAGTACCCGTCCTTTACTACATGTCGGAGCGAAGGAGTCGACCGCTTCCGCCCGGGCACACGCATTCACCGGAAAACGTCGCTGAATGCGAAACAACGCAGTGCGTAACTTAAAGATTGCACCTATCGAAAGGAGCTTTAATCATATGACGGTCGAACGCGGACTTCGATTGATGGCAGGATTCTTCATCCTGGTTTCACTGGCCATGGGACACTGGGTCAGTTCTTATTGGTATCTCTTCACGGCATTCGTCGGATTGAATCTTCTCCAGTCTGGCGTAACCAACTGGTGCCCGGCCATGTTCTTGCTGAAGAAGCTGGGACTGCGGTCAGCTTGAAAAACCGTGGGACAAGCGTGATTGTCTTGCGAATCACTGAATTGACGATAAGGGAATCATGGGAACGAATGTCGGTGGTGCAGATCGCGTTGCGCGCGTCGTCGTCAGTCTAGCTCTTTTCAGTTTGTTGTTTGTGCTCAATGCAAACGCCCGCTGGTGGGGTCTGTTCGGAGTGGTACCGCTCGCTACTTCTGCTTTTCGTTTTTGCCCCCTTTACCGATTGGCAGGGGTGAGCACCTTTCCGCTCGCTAAGAAATAGATCGGTTCAATGCTCGCCCTCCGGGTATGGCACTGCTTGCTTCATTCGGACAAGTACAGTAGAGCACGTGGCAGAACGGGTATCGGAGGGACGCTTCTATGTTGCTTGTATCGGCCGGTTCAAGCGCGGGAAATCCTCTGTCCTGAATGCGCTGGTAGGCAGCAGGGTACTGCCGACTGGAGTTGTGCCGGTTACCACCGTCCCCAACCATCGTCCGCTACGGAAGCCATGCGACAGCTCGCGTGCGCTTTGAAGCCGCTGGCGGCTGGACAGATATTCCGGTTAAGAGTGTCGATGAGTATGTCTCCGAAGAGAAGAATCCGGAGAACATGAAGCACGTCGCGGCATTGGACATCTTTGTGCCGAGTCCGCTGCTTGCGACGGGCATGTGTTTCGTGGACACACCTGGGTTGGGATCGGTGTTCGCTAGCAATACGGCAGCAACACAGGCTTTCATTCTCCATATTGATGCGGCGCTGGTCGTGATCGGGGTGGATCCTCCGTTGGCAGGAGAAGAACTCGTACTGGTAGCGTCATCCGTGCCGCATGTTTTCAGTTAGTTACGGGTGAAGATTTTGCTGTCACGGCAGAGGCCTCGGGGTCGAGTTCCATCGTCCCCGCCATTCGTTCAAGCGCTTCCTTCATCCGGTCGCAAGAGGGTCGTTTTTCTCGGTTGAAGTTCTCAAAACCTGCACAGGAGACTGCCTGGATTGCGATTCACTCAATCATTCTAGAAAACCCTGAGCCGAGCCGACTCTGCTTCTGCCCGGAACACGGCTCGACCGTCGCCTGCGGGCTGGTTTCCGCAATTCATGCCCTGACTATAAACTGGAGAATCTCACTGCGCTTGGAGAACGATGAAGCCCATCACGGCAACTTCAGCTGTAGAGTTTCTAATCTGGCTCCTCATCGCGGCCTCTGCGATTGCAATCCTAGCGAAGCGCTTGCGCGCCCCCTACACCGTGGCGCTGGTTGCAGGCGGGTTGATGTTGAGCGCCCTGCGTTTGCCCCACCTCTCGCCGCTCGACCCCGGCCAACGTCCGGATTGGTTGACTCCCGACGTCATCCTAATTGTCTTTCTGCCCGCCCTGGTGTTTGAGGGTAGCGTCAAGTTAAATGTGCGTGACCTGCTCCGGAGTTCTGCACCCCTTCTGCTCCTTGCAAATCTAGGTGTTCTACTCGCCGCTCTAGTTAGCGGCTACCTGGTGCATTGGACAGTAGGGCTCCCGTTAGAGATCGCCTTGCTTTTCGGCGCGATTATCTCGGCCACGGACCCCATTTCAGTACTCGCCATCTTTAAAAACCTGCGGATGGACAAACGGCTCTCCCTTCTTGTCGAGGGTGAGAGCCTTCTGAATGATGGCACCGCAGCCGCTCTGTTTCAGATCGTGCTCGCCGGCATCATCTCAGGACACGTAAGCATTTCAAAGGGGATAGGCCAGTTTCTCTTCGCAGTAATCGGAGGAGCAGGGCTGGGCTCCCTCCTCGGCTACGCTGCGAGCAAACTGACGCGAAGGATTGATGACGCCGAAGTCCAGATCACCCTTACCGCTATTGTTGCCTATAGCAGTTATTTGCTTGCCTATCAATTGCACTTGTCGGGGATCCTTGCGACCGCAGCGGCAGGCCTCATAGTCGGCAATCTGGGTACGAGAAATTGCAGCACTCAGACCAAGACCGCACTCGAGTCTTTCTGGGCCTATATCGCCTTCATCATGAACTCCCTTGTCTTTCTGCTGATCGGGCTTGAGATACGTGTCGATTCGCTCCTGCATTCATGGCGTCCTGTACTCCTGGCGGTGGGAGCCGTTCTTGTCGGTCGCGCATTGTCTGTCTATCTGCTGGTTCCGGTAAGCAACGCCATAACGGAGAAGATTCCTCTCGCGTGGCAACATGTGATCGTCTGGGGTGGCTTGCGCGGTGCACTGGCACTCGCACTCGCGCTCAGTCTCGACAGCACATTCCCGGATCGCGCTCGGGTGCTCGACCTGACGTTTGGTGTTGTAATTTTTTCTATACTTGTACAGGGCCTCACTGTGAAGCCGCTGCTAAGAGTGCTCGGTCTTGCGCACGGCCAATCCTAGGTCAACGCTCGGCCAGAACGCATGGCATTCACACACGAGGCTGCGAGTTCGCCCTGTCGCTCATCACAGGAGATGGCTCAGGCGGATCTTCGAAACTGGTCAGGGACTTGATCGCTCGGCCGAAATGCAATGAGGGGAAGCTGTTTAACCAGTCGCAAACGGTCGTTGTCGCTACCACGGTATTGCCACCCGAGCAGCCAGGTAAATCCAGCACGAACGATTGGGGCGATGAATCGGTTTCGTTGTTCATAGCCTTGGATTATTCTCACAGCTTCCACCTCACCGAGAAATCTGTGCGAGGCGACGAAATGTCGCGAGCCGATGGTCACTTCTTCGCCGCCTTTTTCCTCGATATTGCGAACCCAATCACAATCAGGGCCGAAACCATTCACTACCACCACCTCGGGGCCCTTGTTCCGGTACTCGACGACCTCCAATACGGTTTGGCGCCGTAGGCCAGTTCGGCGGCCGACATGAGTCAACAGTAAGAGACGGTGCCCGAGCATCCAACCTAGCCGCCAACGGTAGAGGTACACTGGCGCTCGAAAAAAATACCAGAGTGTGCCCTTTTTCTTGATTGCAACCATCGGAATCGTACCTGTGGTCCCCAGACTTCGCCGATTGTCTGATCAACCTTCATTCATTTCCAGTCGTCCGCAAGGATCCCCTTCGGAACCGATTTGGCAGAGTTCGGGGCGAGCTTCGAGGGGAATGGGTAACGCAAATTCCGAGTAGCCTGACCAGCCGCGACTACCGTCCCGCGCCTCCACGGACGGCACCCCCTTCGGAAAAGCGCCCATATCGGGATTCACTTCTCTTTGAACTCTGTCCAGGTCCCAGTCTTGTCCGAGTAGATGCGAATATTGCACTGTTTGGGCGCAATGTGCCCAAAGGCCACAGAGAACTGTTGAGGTTCGCTCAATTGGCCGACTTCCATCGGAACGCGCAACAAATCTTTATGCTCATCGTATTTGCTGCCATCAGTTACGTCCGTATTCAGCACCAAAGTCCAATCATGGTGTTCGGGTATGAGGTACATGCTGTAAGCACCAGGGGGAATTTGTGAGTTGCCGACCGTGAGTCCCACTTGGGTGAAAAGCAACATGGGCTTATCGCCGGGGTGCCAGATCTTGCCCTCGGGTAGCCGATTGTTTTTTGTAGCCTGATTGTTATAGCGAATACTCAACTGCATTCCATCTTGAAAGGTGCAACTAGTCGTTGACGTGTTCGCAGCGGTTTGTTGAGCGAGTCCAACGTTGGCCAGACCATAAACTACCGCGAGAGATAACACAATTCGAAGCATCATGTTTCCTCCTTTAGGCTCAGTTACGTCCTGCGCGCGACATCCCTTGGAAGGTCGTTTCATACTGTGACTCCGTCCGGAGCCTGAACTGTTCTCGGTTGAAGATTGTCTACTGAGATAGATCGGACAATGGCCTCGCGACAGCTGCAGAAAGAGTCCCGCCAGTCAAAGATGTTTTCGCGGCGAACGCTGTTTCTCATTTTTCGCATTCTCTTTCGCCGCTCGGCCGGCGGCATTTCGCAAGCGATCCGAATCGCTTCTGCGACAGCACACGTATGGTAGGGGTTCACCAGCAAGGCGCCCCTTCCAAGTTGAAAGGCTGCGCCCGCAAACTCACTGAGGATAAGTACTCCCTCGTTGTTGACGCGGGCCGCACAGTACTCCTTGGCAACCAGGTTCATGCCGTCTTTCAACGGAGTTACCAGAGCTACGTCGGCGGCCCGGTAATAAGCGAGCAATTCAGGCCTCTCCAGCGGACGGTGGATATAGTGAACCGGCACCCATCCAGGCTCGCCATACTGCCCGTTGATCTCGCTGACCGCTTTCTGGATTTGTGCCTTCAACTCACCATACTTCGGAATGTCCTCGCGGCTTGGAACTACGACCTGGATAAGCGCGACCTTCCGGTGTAGATCAGAATGACATTCCAGCAAGTGGCGAAAGGCGGCAAGCTTTTCCGGGATCCCCTTCGTGTAGTCAAGCCGATCCACACCAAGGATGACGTGACAACCGGTGAACCCGTGAGCAATCTCCGCGGATCGGGCGACCACTCCGGCCTCAACAGCGCCAAGAGCGAATTCTTCAAAGTCAATGCTGATGGGAAAAGCGCCCACAAATGTGCTACGCCTGGGCTCGTCTATCACTAAGTGTTGTCCCACATTCCTTACCTGGGCCTCCTTCACAAAGTGGCGAAGACACGCGACAAAATTTCGCCGGTCGCGCAGAGTCTGGAACCCGACCACGTCGAAATCCAATAATGCGGTCAGGATTTCTTTGCGCCAAGGCAGTTTCTCGAATATGTCCGGACTCGGAAATGGAATGTGGTGAAAATAAGTAAGGAGTTCCTTTACTCCCAACCGGCGCAGGCTGGCCGCAACGGACATCAGGTGATAATCGTGTACCCAGATGAAGTCCCCAGAGTTTGCCTCCTCCGCAGCTTTTTCGGCGAAGCGCTGGTTCAAGGTCAAATGTATATCCCAGTACGCCGGATCAAAGTTGCAGCGGGACTGCAAATCATGAAACAACGGCCACAGGACTTCATTGGAAAAACCGCAGTAAAAACGGGATCTCTCTTCAGCCGTCATGAAGATTGGCTTGAGTTCAAAAGTGCCTTGTCGCGAGTGTTCCTGAAGAACGCGTTCGATCTCCGGTGATGAGTCAGTTCCGGTCCATCCGATCCACGTGCCCGCGCAATCGTTGAGCAGCGGACGGAGAGCCGTCACAAGTCCACCAGAACTAGGCTCGACCGCAAACCCGCCTGGAGTTTTTTCAATCGTGACTGGCAAGCGGTTCGAAACGACCACCATACGGTGATTGGGAATCATCACGATGCACCTCCGCAAGCGTGAGCCCAGTCAGCAAGAAATGCAATGACTCCCTCTGGCGGCCGAAGCCACGCATCTGCCACGGTTGGACGATAGGAGTCTCTCACGAGGATGCTCAATCCGTATCCTTGCAAAGCGGCGAAGGCATCCTCGTCGGTCTCATCATCGCCGAGATAAGCGATCGGAACTCCTTTGCCCATCTCCGATAAAATCGTCCGTACCACGTCTCCTTTGTTTCTTTCGGCTGCTCGAATTTCCAGCCCGCCGTCGAACGGCGCTAGACAAAGCCGCACCTTATCCGGCAGATTAGCCCAGACGGCCTCGACTTTTCGCTTTACCGTATTCACGGCTGCATGTTCCATTCCTCTCCAATGGATCGCGATCGCTGCCGGTTTATGTTCAATAAGCTTCGAGAGCCCTTCGCTTGCGAGTAGTTCGTTTGCGCGCTCAACGGCGAGAAGCGTCCGCTGCTCTAGCTTCGGCATCTCATAGGTGCCATTAGGGTGAAGTCGTTCCAGCCCGTGACATCCCCAAACTTCAATTCGTTTCAAGCCTAGAAGTCGTGCCGCGTCCATGGCCCGACGGCCGGTGACGAGTACGAGGCGCGTATTCGAAGAGGCCTGGATCTCGCTCAGCACTTCTAGAATTCCGGGATAAGAGTTTGCCCGTTCGGGGTCTGAACAGAACCTGGCAAGGGTGCCGTCGTAGTCGAGAAGCAAAGCGCGTGCTGTAGCCTTAGCAAACTCCGCGAAAAAGTCAGACAATTGTCGCCGCGTGTTCGTCGAAACATCTTGATTCTGACAGTGGAGCATCGGCCATCCTTTCAACTTTTGTGTTGGTCGCGCGGAGACTAACGGACCGACGGACACTTGGTGGTAGAGTCCAGTGAGTCAGCGCAGGGTCAAAACTTAAGGAAGGGGCCTAGCAGAGACGAGTACAATTCAGGTCGACGAGGCTCGGGACAGGTACCGAAACGCGGTCACAATCGAAAGTCGGCGTCGCTGGCCCTATAGAGGGGCGAAAATTCGTCGAGACAGCCGTCCCGGCCAGCGCGAGCATGGCAAACAGCATATTCGCCATTTGTATCGCTCTTAGCGCGGTCGGTTGAAGGTCAACGGACGGCGCAATGAAAATGATCATTACGCTCAAGAGCAATACTACAGCCAACCCGAATCTAAAATTGTGCCTCACTAAGTTCAAATTGTATCAGTAGTTATGGGACTAACAAGCAGATTCGACGTCCTTCGGAACCGAGAGAACCGAGCCAGCACCCGTGCCGGCCATCATATTGTGGCATTGCGAAAACTCGGGCGCGGATGAAGCACGTCGACAACATTGCGGCAGATTGAATTCAGGTTGAAACTGATTTGGCAGGACTCGCCAAAACCGACTGCGGAGAGGCACAATCCTCATCATTTGTCGTCAGGAGGTCGAATCAGGCTGAGACCGGTCACTCGGCCAGGCACATCCCCGTTATCGTTGGCCCAGGTCTGTGAGCCACAGCTGTCGCTGAGCTTCACTGCTAATTGAATCGATATCCTGGTTTTAGCGCGCAGTGATAAAAATGGGCTTTATCTCTAGTCTCGCTATCGCAGTTGGCCCAACTGAGGGAGATCGAGGGTCCAAGAGGGAAGATGATCGTTTGCCCATCCAAGTCTGCCTCCATGCTCACGCTCTCCGCATCCGTGGGCAGACTGAACGACAGACCGTTACCAAAAATAACAGGGTACGACCAATGTTCGGTGGCGCTAACCATGTGGCGGGAAACCTCTGCTTCCATCAGGAAAGTTGCCGTGTCCGACCAGTTGCGTGCACTTACCGTGATCGTCTGACCACCCTTCGAAAAGTCCTCCGACTCGATCCTTGTAAACGGGCAAGGTCCAGCGATACAGGAAACGCGGGCGTCGACAAACACTCTCCCCGGGCCCGCATCCAGCGAACCCGAACCGAGTGCGGCCTTCCACCGTCCATCCGGCGAGCACGGATTCCGCCCCTTGCACGGTACATTTCCCATGTTCTGAACTTCAAAAATTTTCACCGCACTCCCAACATTCAACTCCGTCATCGCCTCGACCGTGTATCGCACACGCACGTTCGTGATTCGCGCCAACGGTTGATTTTGAGGGGTCGCTTGATTCGTCAATGGAGCGAGATGGACGACATACAGCCCATCGTGAACAAAATCGTTGAGCTCGAGAGGGTGATATTGCGGATGGCGGAGGTGCAACACAATGGGGTGACCTCGACGGATCCGTTTCCAAAGAGGCAGAACGAAGAGCCCGGAGGAACTAGAGGAGACAGGATGAG
This sequence comes from uncultured Acidobacteriaceae bacterium, assembly GCA_963706645.1. Classification (GTDB taxonomy): domain Bacteria; phylum Acidobacteriota; class Terriglobia; order Terriglobales; family Acidobacteriaceae; genus Sulfotelmatobacter. The sequence goes on along the minus strand of CAVPNR010000023.1, from coordinate 129,197 downwards.
GGGACAAATCACTGTCGGCGGAGACCTCGACATTGGCAATCGGCGCTTGTTTTCGCGGATCGGCGTCCTGCACCAGGACAGCTCCCCGCAGGGAGAGCGGCTGTTGCCGGTGCCAGACGAGCGCCACGCCAATCGTTATGAGCACGATGCCAAGAAGCGTCGCGCCCCACACTCGACTTGTTGCAAAGGGAGACACGTACAAGGATTCGCAACTATAGATGACGGCTGAGCCGGAATCGTTTCCCCAAAAAGATAGCAACAAAACAGGTTCCAGCGGCATCGTTAACCTATTTGGGGGTTCAGGCACGAACCAACGTGGAACTGCGCCCTCGGATTGCTAATAGTGATTCCCGATAAGCCAGAAATCAGTCGTAATCCGCCTTTTTCAGAATAAATGAGAAACGAGAGTCCCAAACTGCTGTCACGTAGGCAGGTATTCAGCCAAATGCTGGGAGCGGGCCTCTCTTTCCCGTTGCGCGGGATTCTCGCCTCCTTGCCAGGGAATGCGCAGCGAGTCGATTCTCCCCAAGTCGATTCCCATCAGGATGAAAAGTCCGCTTCACCGGAGATAATGCCGGTCCTTTCCGCTGAGGACGACCAGTTTCTTGACGAACTGGAACGAACCAACTTTCAGTACTTTTGGGACCAGGGCAGCCCGAATACCGGAATGGTGAAAGACAGATGTGATGTCCGTACAGGCCATCAGGAGATGGCGGCTAGTATCGCCGCAACCGGCTTCGGGTTGACGGCTCTATGCATCGGAGAGCATCGCGGCCTCGTCTCCAGAACCGATGCGCTCCAGCGTGTGTTCGCCACATTGCGTTTTCTCTGGAAAAAGCTCCCCAACCATCGGGGATTCTTCTACCACTTTGCCAACGCGGAGACCGGAGAGCGGATGTTCGACTCCGAGGTGTCGTCCGTCGATACGGCGCTATTGCTCTGCGGAGTCCTGACTTGCCGCGAGCACTTCCGGCACCCTGCGGTCTCTCAATTGGTCGATCTGATTTTCAACCGTGTCGACTGGAGCTGGCTTTTGGAAGACACCACTTTACTGACGCATGGTTGGAGTCCGGAAGTCGGTTTTCTGTCATCCCGCTGGGACGATTATTCCGAACTCATGATGATGTACTTGCTCGGGCTGGGGTCGTCGACACATCCGCTGCGCGCGGAAACCTGGACTGCGTGGAAACGAACCCCATTCGAATACGACGGCTTGCGCTATATCGGCTCATTTGCGCCTCTCTTTGTGCATCAATACTCCCAGGCATGGTTCGATTTTCGTCATCAGCGCGACAAGTTCGCGGACTATTTCCTAAATTCCGTAACCGCCACCGAGGTCCATCGGCGCTGGTGTGTGGAATTGGGCAAGCAGTTTCCTGATTACGGCGAGGATATGTGGGGCATTACCGCTTCGGACTCGCAGCATGGATATGTCGCGTGGGGAGGGCCCCCGGCCATGGGTCCGATTGACGGCACTCTGGTTCCAAGCGCGGCGGCCGGATCTCTGCCCCTCCTGCCCGGACCCGCCCTTCGAGTATTGAAAAACATGCGAAGTCGCTTTCCTGCAGCGTGGTGCAAGTATGGGTTCGTGAATGCCTTTAACCCTCTTAAGAACTGGTACGACACCGACGTAATCGGAATCGATACCGGCATCACCATGGTGATGGCTGAGAACCTGCGCACCGGCTTTGTCTGGGATACCTTCATGAAGGCCCCGGAAGCTCGTCGAGGAATGGAGCGGGCTGGCTTTCATAAATACTAGCCGGCTCACTCAGTCGTTCATCTCAAACAACTGCAAGGTTGCCTTTTCTCATCCAAAGGTAGCTTCTTTCCCTAGAATAGAGATGACATTGTTCGCAGCAGCGCATCCAAAGGACCAGAAGCTCTCCCTTCGTTCGCCCCTTCGCGGAGCGGGCCCCGAGAACAAGCCGAGGCCGGGGGCACTCGTTGTGCATGGCGCAATCGCGGGACAGACACATGAGTGAGAAACCTGAGGCCCGGAGCGGCTGGCGTGAGCGGGTGGCAGCACTTCGACAAGTGCCGACTGTGCTGGGCTACGTCTGGGAGTCGGGCCGCGCCGTTGTCGTCTTGGGAGTGGCCGCACGTGTGGTCGCATCGCTTCTGCCTCCGGCGCTGTTCTGGGTCTCAAAGCTCATTGTCGATACCATTTTCGGCATCCTGACTGCTCATCAGCCCGTGGGATCCAGACTGTGGTGGCTGGTTGCGCTTGAGTTCGCTTTGGCGATCCTGGCCGGACTGATGGGCCGCTTGATCGATTACCTGGATGCCCTGCTCGCTGGAAGGTACACCCACTACGTGAGCATTCGCGTCATGGAGCATGCTGCCGGGCTGGATCTGATCGCCTATGAGGATCCAGTCTTTTATGACCGATTGGAACGCGCTCGCGTTCAGGCTACCGATCGCCTCTACATGATCCAGGCCATCGGGCGGCTGATCCAACAGGCGATTACGACCCTCACCTTGTCCATCTCGATCATGGTGTTCTCGCCGTGGCTGCTACTTCTGCTCGTGGTGGGCGTGATTCCGGCGTTCGTGGGAGAAACACACTTTGCGTTTCTCGGATATGCGAAGAATTTCCGGCAGACCCCCGTGCGACGCCAACTGGACTACCTTCGCACTTTAGGCGGCAGCAAGGAAGCCGCTAAAGAACTGAAGCTTTTTGGCCTAAGAGGGTTCCTGACGGACAGATTCAGAACCCTTTCCAGCCAGGTTTACGAGGAGGATGTTTCGCTCGCTCGGCGAAAAGGCATTGCCGGATCTTTCCTCTCGGCAATTGGCACCGCGGGCTACTACACAGCCTACGTTTTTGCAGTTTGGAAGACGGTGACCGGCGTCTTCACGTTCGGAACCCTCACTCTTCTGGCCAACGCAATTCGAGAGGCGAGTTCGAATCTTCAGCAGACATTCTCCACGCTCTCCACGATTGCTGACCAGGCATTGTTCCTCACCGATCTGGTCGCCTTCTTCGAGATGCGTCCCAAAGTTACGTCGAAGCCGAACGCCCTGCCCGCGCCGCGGCCCATCACTCGTGGGTTCGAATTTCGCAACGTGTCCTTCCGGTATCCAGGAAGCTCGCGCCTGGTGTTACAGGGATTCAACTTTCATCTTCGCCCCGAAGAGCGAATCGCTCTGATTGGTGAAAACGGGGAAGGCAAGACCACCATTGTCAAACTGCTCACTCGCCTGTACGACCCGGCAGAGGGGCAGATCCTGCTCGACGGAATCGATCTGCGCGAATATGACCTGGAAGATCTCTATCGAGAAATCGGCGTGATCTTCCAGGATTTCATGCGTTATGAAATGACGGCGCGGGAAAACATTGGCGTAGGACTAATCGCCCAGGTCGGTAACCTGCCGCTGCTGCAACGGTCTGCGCAGAAAAGTCTGGCTCATGACGTGGTGCAGAGACTTCCGTCCGGATATGAGCAGATGCTGGGCCGGCGGTTTGATGGCGGAGTCGATCTCTCCGGCGGGGAATGGCAGAAACTCGCGCTGGCCCGGGCTTATTTGCGAGATGCGCAAGTGCTCGTTCTGGATGAGCCTACCTCGGCGCTCGATGCTCGCAGCGAATACGAAGTCTTTCAACGATTCGCCGAACTGACTGCCGGAAAAATGGCCCTATTTATCTCGCATCGCTTTTCGACAGTGCGCATGGCAGATCGAATCGTCGTTTTGGAGAACGGGCGGATTGCCGAAGAGGGAAGCCATGATGCATTGACACGTCAGGGCGGCCGTTACGCGGAGATGTTCGAAATGCAGGCCGCCAGTTACAGGTAGACGGCGGTAGTCGACGTACCGAAAAGGAGTATCGGAGTATGGCGCTCGGTAGTCAAATCCGTAAGCTAATGGAAGAGGAGGTACGGCGTCCACTTCCAGTCGGGTTGAGCGGCAAAGAAATAGTTGCTGCCGCGAAAGCCCTGGCCGGCACTCTGACTTGGCTGCCATCGACGCCATCCAGCGAGTTGTCGACCCGGTGCGAGGCCCTCGCGATAGCCTTTAAAGAGTTGCGGCCACGCGCGGATGCTGCCTTTGCGAAAGTTGCCAAATCGCGAGGAACGCCCGACGAAGCTCTCCTTTGGCTCAGAGATAACGCGCAGGAGTTTTCCTCTGCGACCCGTCAATTGTCAGACGAACTTGCTCCGTCGACCAATCTTCCAGTAGCTGCAGAAAAAGATAAGATCATCCCTCGCGTTTTGGCAATCGCGAACGGTTTTGTCGACAAGTCTGGTCCCGGTTCCTCCAAGCAACAATTCACCCTTTTTTGCATGGCATTTGAGGAAGTAAGTCCACTCAAATATCACGAAATTGGCGCTTTGGTGCCTGCCCTCCGTCTGGTATTACTCGAACAGATTGCATCCCGGGGAAAAGAGGTTGTGCGAGATCCGAATAACGGTTCTTCACAGCAAATCATCTTATGGATTCAAAGCTATCGACTGGTAACGCGGACATCATGGAAAGACGAACTGGAATCACTGATTCCGTTCGACAAGATTCTCGCTGAAGACCCCTCCCGGACGTACGCATCCATGGACCCCGAGAGCCGGAATATTTATCGGGAAAAAATAGCCAAGATCTCCCTCCGCTCTGGCCGTACGGAAACGGAGGTCGCAGAAGCCGCTCTTGCCCTGGCCCGGGAGGCACAAAGCAGACATTACAGCGATCCCCGAATCGAGCGCAGAGAATCTCATATCGGCTTTTACTTGGTCGCCGAGGGATGCGTGCTGCTGTGCCAAAGAATGGGCTTTCATCCCACGCCCAGTGATCGCTTCCGGGCATTCTTGCGAACCCATCCGGATGATGTGTTGGTGGGCGGAATCGCCGCCTTAACTGCCATAATTTTCGGAGTCTCTGTTTGGTGGCTTACGCCTCCTTCCACTTCCCCGGCACTCGTGTTGTTGGGCATGCTGATTTTGTTGATACCGGCCTCGCAAGCGGCGGTCCAACTGATGAACTATCTCATCACGAATGTCCTGCCCGCGGAGCCGTTGCTCAAGCTGGATTTTTCCAAGGGCGTTCCTGACGATTGCGTCACTCTGGTTGCGATCCCGACACTCTTGCTCAATGAAAAGCAAGTCCGCAGGCTGGTGGAGGACCTCGAAGTTCGTTTTCTCGGAAATCATGATCGCAATTTACACTTTGCCATCGTTTCCGATCTGCCAGACGCGTATCAGCCTTCATCAGAAGATACTGCGTTAGTAGCGCTGATGTCGAAGCTCATTGAAGAATTAAATTCGCGCTATTCTCCCAAAGGCGCCGGGAAATTTCTTCACCTTCATCGCCATCGTGTTTACAACCCCCAGGAAAGCGGATGGATGGGCTGGGAGCGGAAGCGTGGCAAGCTGCTCGATTTGAATCAGTTGATGCGCGGGTCGTATGACAGCTTTCCAATCAAAGTGGGAGATGTCTCGATTCTTCCGAAGGTCCGTTTCCTGATCACGCTCGATTCTGACACCGAGTTACCGCGCGGCTCGGCGCTGCGCATGATTGGAACGCTCGCACATCCCCTGAATCAGGCCATTATCGATCCAGTTCGCAATATCGTGATTGCGGGCTACGGGGTTCTTCAACCGCGAGTCGGCATCAGCGTTCTGAGCACAACCCGGTCGCGCCTTGCCGCCCTCTTCGCGGGCGAGACTGGACTCGATCCCTACACGCGCGCGATTTCCGATGTCTATCAAGATCTGTATGGTGAGGGAATCTTCGCAGGCAAGGGAATCTACGAAGTCGACACCATGTTCCGTGTTCTACAGGGACGATTCCCGCAGAATTCGCTGCTCAGCCATGACCTGATCGAAGGCGCCTACGCGCGTTCCGGCCTCGCGACCGACATCGTCGTAGTCGAAGACTACCCTTCGCATTACTCCGCCTATAACCGCAGAAAGCATCGTTGGGTGCGCGGCGACTGGCAAATCATGGCATGGCTCTTCGACCGCGTTCCGGATGAGTCCGGCGCGTCTGTACCCAATCCCATCTCGCTGATTTCGCGCTGGAAGATTTTCGATAACTTGCGACGCAGCCTGGTGGACCCAGCCACAATCATGTTGCTCCTGGTTGGGTGGTTGGTCATGGAGCGTCCTGTCCTCTGGACGCTGGCAGCAATCTGTATTTTGTTTCTTCCGGCATTCGCCGAGCTTCTGGTTGGACTGACGAATGCAGTCCTCGAACGCAGCCTACAGAGCGCACGGGGCGCATTCCGCAATTTTCTCAAGAGCGGGTTCACCGTCCTCCTTGGTTTGACCCTGTTAGAGCACCAAGCTCTGCTCTCGCTCGACGCCATCGCACGGGCCCTCGTGCGGCGCTTCATCACTCGTCGGCGCTTGCTGGAGTGGGAAACGGCGGAAGAAGCGGAGTTCGGTAGTCGCCGGTCAGCCGTCGATCGTTATCTGGGCTGGACGCCGTTCGTGGCGATCGGGCTCGCTCTACTCATCTGGATGTTCCGTCCTTCAGCATTGCCGGCTGCGGCGCCAATTCTATTACTCTGGGCCTGCAGCCAGCCCCTGGCTCTTTGGCTGAACGGCCTCCCGATCGAGCGGGAACCCGAGTTGTGTAATGACGATGTCAGGTTCCTTCGCCGGTCCGCTCTCCACATTTGGCGATATTTCCAGGAGTTCTCCAGCGCAGAACACAACTGGCTGGTGCCGGACAACATTCAAGGTGTTCCGCACCGGGTCACGGCGACCGTGTCCCCTACAAACGTCGGCCTTCTCCTGAATTCTCGCCAGGTCGCTAGTGAATTCGGCTATCTCACGGTCCCCGAGATGGTTGAGCTGACCCAAAAGACTCTTGATGCACTCGCTCGCCTATCCAAGTATCGCGGCCATCTCATGAACTGGTACGACACTCGCACCATGCAGGCGAAGCCTCCATTCTTCATTTCGTCAGTCGACAGCGGCAATCTTGTCGCGTCGCTTTGGACATTGGAACAAGGTTGCCTCGATCAGTTGCGTCGTCCGTTACTCTCGCAGGCGATTGCTGAAGGATTGCTCGATCATTTGCGCACCTTGGCGGATTTACGAGCTCTCCCCAATCGCGTGTTACAACGCTGTGACATTGCTCTCCATCGAGGAGATTGGCTCAACACCATCTTGAATTATCCCGATGACCTTTTGGACGCGAAGAAGCTGCGGACAAAGCGCGCCTCTGACGTCGAGTGGTTTCGCCAGCAGACGTTGACACGGCTGAAAAGTACGCGCAGCCTGGTGGAACTCTACCTTCCCTGGAAGCTTCCGGAATTTGCGGCCCTCCGTGCGAAGCTGTTCGAGGGGCACCCCGAGTTGGAGAATGTGCCTCTCCAACGCCTGCCTGACTATATTGCCGAGGTGGAATTGCGCCTGGATCAGGTTGTGCAAGCGTCGCAGAATGGAGATCGCACTGCTGCGCTCCGACTCGCGCTCTTCCTGTCAGAGGCGCGTAAGAGTGCAGCCACCCTCGTCCAAGAGCTGCAGGGGACAGGCCACCAGGCACACGATCTGGCCGAAACCATGGATTTCCGTTTCTTGCTGGATGAGGAACGATTGCAATTATCCGTCGGCTTCGACGCAGCGTCGGAGGAGTTGCAGCCATACTACTATGACCTGCTTGTCACCGAGCCCCGCACCGCAGTGTTTGTCGCGATCGCAAAAGACGATATTCCTCAGGACTCTTGGTTTCATCTGAACCGGCAGGTCTCGACCGATCATGGCCGCACCGTTTTGTTGTCATGGACCGGGACCATGTTCGAGTACCTCATGCCATCGATCTGGATGCGCAGCCATTCCAACACCCTGTTAGATCGGGCATGCGAGGCAGCGGTACAAGCTCAGCAGGCCTATGCTTCCAGCAAGGGCATCCCGTGGGGCATTTCGGAAGCAGCTTGTGCCCGGCTGAATGATGCTGGCGACTATCACTACGAAGCGTTCGGCGTGCCGAGTTTGGCCCAGAAGAAGAGCGAGTCTGATCCTCTGGTTGTTTCGCCATATTCCACCTTCCTCGCATTGCCGGTCGATCGCAAAGCCTCACTCGCCAATTTGAGGAGGATGAATGCACTGGGATGGTTCGGCTCCTACGGATTCGTGGAGGCGGCGGACTATACGGCCTCGCGCAAGTTTTTCCTGCGCTCTCGCCCCCAACTCGTGCAATCGTGGATGGTTCATCATCAGGGGATGAGCCTGCTCGCCCTCGGAAATGTCCTGTGCGATCAAGTCGTTCAGCGATGGTTTCATTCCGACCCGCGAGTTCAGGCAACGGAACTCCTGCTGCAGGAAAAGGCCCTTGCGGAATAGCCCGGAGCGCCAAACATACCGGCTGAGAGAAGAAGAACGGCCCGGCTCCGGAGAAGCCCGCTGACGCCGATCCGTTCTTCGGCCAGATTCCCGTCGTCGGATGCGTCCCGCCCGGACCTGTATTCCGAGCGCGATCGTCGCATTCCGGAGCCTCGTTCATATATACCTTGACAGGTATATGCGCGGTGGGGTATATCAAGAGGGTGGAATCTGTCTTTGAAATCATTGCAGAGCCGAACCGCCGCGCGATCTTGAGCCTCCTGGCCTCTTCACAACAGTCGGTAGGAGAGATCGAGCGTCAGCTTCTGATGTCGCAGCCCACCGTGTCCAAGCACCTGCGTGTGCTGCGCGAGGCCGGTTTCGTGGAAGCCACAGTGGATGCGCAGCGCCGCCTCTACCGGCTGAAGCCTGAACCGTTTCAGGAGATGAATGCCTGGCTGGAGCAGTTTCGCCGGCTCTGGTCCGCGCACATTGATGCTCTCGAGCGCCATCTCGATCGCATGGATCAGTTAAAACCAACGAAGAAAAAAACTGAGAAGAAGACGACGCGGCCAAACCGCGGACGTAATAAAGGAGAAACGAAATGAAAATCAAAGTGACTAGCCTGTACGTGGACGACCAGGACAAGGCCCTGCGCTTTTATACGGAGGTACTGGGATTCGCCAAGAAAACCGACTTCAGTCAGGGCCCGTATCGCTGGCTCACCGTGACCTCACCCGAGGAGATGGACGGCCCTGAACTGCAGCTGGCGCTGAACAACAACCCCGCGGCCAAAGCGTATCAGCAGGCGATTTTTCAACAGAACCAGCCCGCGTTCAATTTTTTTACCGACGACGTTAAGGGCGACTACGATCGGATCAAGGCCCGCGGCGCCGAATTCACAATGCCGCCCACCGACTTAACCGGCTCGACCATTGCTATGCTGAAAGACACGTGCGGCAATCTTATTCAGCTCACGCAGCTTATGCGCTGGTAAGGCCGCCGTTTCAGCCCGAGGAATACCGAGGAACAAAGATGACCGTACCTGAGCTGTACGCACCGGGTCCCGCCAACTTGGCGCGGGTACAGAAAGACGGAGAGAAATGGGCACTCATTCTTGTCCGTGAACTGCGCCACTCGCCGGAAAAAGTCTGGCAGGCTCTGACCGACCCTGCACAGCTCCAAGAGTGGGCTCCCTTTGTGACCGATTCGAGCCTGGGTGCGGTAGGAACCGTGAAGATTACATGGGTGGGAAATCCAACGCCGATCGAAACAAAGGTCACGCGAGTCGAAGCTCCCAAGGCGCTCGAGTACGGCGATACGCGTTGGGAACTCGAAGCCTCTAATGGCGGCACGCGCCTGACGCTGTGGACCAAGATCGATCGCCGCTTCGTCTCCATGGGCGCTGCTGGGTGGCATATTTCTTTCGATGTTCTGGATCACCTTCTCAGTGGAACTCCCATCGGCCGCATCGCGGGCGGCGATGCCATGAAGTTTGCCGGCTGGCAGCGGCTGAACGCAGAGTACGCCAAGCAATTCGGGGTTAAGGCGCCCAACTGGCCGCCCAATGTCCCGAAGCATTGAAGTGCTGGAAGAAGACAGAGAAAGAACCCTGGGTGTTGTTGAGTTGTTGTCTCGGATCCAATCAACCAGCTCCCAACCCTGAAGGGCGCGAATTTAGGCGTGAGAGAACATTCATGTCGAAGCACGGTGAGATGATCGGGGTATCCGATCATGGCGGTTGGGCGGTGCTGGTGACGGCAGCGAGTGACGCGATACTGCTTGACCGCCGCCGCGTAGAACTTGTGGGCGAGGGCTTTCCAAAGCTTCCGCACCACACTGAAGGCCAACGGTTCCCGCTCGACGAGGCCGTGGAGTTAGTAGAGCGAGTGCCGAGTGTCGGCGGAAAGGTACGCGGTCCTCGCGGACGCTGTCACGATAGTGGTGCCGCGTATCCTCGGTGTCGCCCTTCGCAAGTGCCCGCAGTTTCCACCTACGCTTGCCGAGCGAATCACGGACTACCGTGCTCAGAGCAATGCCGACTGGGTGATGTTCCGCAAGGCCCTGGCCTCCGCGGCAGAGGCACGGGGTTGGCCTGTCCACTGGTACGACGCGAAGAGCGTGTTGGGCGCGGCGCGTCAGGCGTTGCGTGTGGAGAACCTCGACGCTCACTTCCGCCAGGTACGCAAAGACATCGGGCCGCCCTGGGACCAGGATCACAAACTCGCAATGGCGGCGGCTTCGTCACGGCGACCGCGGCTGTGGGATAAGCCGCGGAGCCTTGAGATCTATCGTTGTTTGGATCCTTGACTTTGAACTCTCGGTACTCAAATGTAAGAGGAGCTATGACAAACAGAACCCTTTCAAAAAAACAAACGGAAGAATTGATCAAAGCATTGAGAGCCCGCTTTGAAAAAAACATGAGCCGCCACAAGGGTCTTGAATGGGCCAAAATTCAAGCCAAGCTGGAAGGGAATCCTGAAAAACTGGGCGCCCTGAATGAAATGGAAAACACTGGCGGTGAACCGGATGTTGTTGGTCATGACAAGAAAACCGGTGAATACATTTTTTATGATTGTTCAGCGGAAAGTCCGAAAGGCCGCAGAAGTATTTGCTACGACCTTGAAGCGCTGGATTCAAGGAAAGAAAATAAGCCAAAAGATAGCGCCATGGGCATGGCGTCTGCAATCGGCATTGAACTTCTGACGGAAGAACAATATCGAGAGTTGCAGGCACTGGGAAATTTCGACGCGAAAACGTCGAGCTGGGTGCGAACGCCTCCTGCCATCAGAAAACTCGGCGGCGCCCTCTTTTGTGATCGCCGCTTCGACACTGTTTTCCTTTATCACAACGGTGCGGAGTCTTACTATGCCGCCAGGGGGTTCCGTGGTTCGCTGAGGGTTTAACCGTAGACCAGGCTCGAGTCGGAGCTGAACATGAAAACGGCCGTCCCTTCGTCCGGATGATTTTGACTGCGATAATCGTGCCGAACGATGCAACCAACCATCCGGGCAAAGGGATCTAAGTAGGTGTCCCGCTGTGATTACCGTCGTCATGTCGAACCGCTTGCTTGCGGCACCAGAGTTTAATATGGTAAAAGCAACAAGGGTTCTCCACTCGCATCTGGAATGCAATATTTGAGCCATTTCGAAGATCAACGGCGCAAGAATTGGTGCGTTTTGGTGGTAATGGTGGCGATCTTCTCGCTAACCCTGAGCCTGGCGACGCGGTATTCTACGCCCTGCAGCGCCCCCATTCATACGGTAAAGACTGTCAAGGCTCACACCTACCCCGAAGCGAAACGGCAGCGTTTGGCGAAGGATGCGGCCATTTGGCTGCCCACGGTAATCTGTTTCGATGCTCTGCGGCCGCGCAGCTTCTATCCTCGAGTTGCTCCGGCCGGGCCTCCGTTACCAACCCTTATTCCTGAAGAAAACCTTTACAACCGGCCCCCTCCGTCCATTCTCTCCATCTCTTAGTCACTCTCGCAGTTAAGACTGCGTATCGCACCGAACGGATCTTATGATTCGTCGCTCCGCACATCTTTTAGAGCGGCATGGCAGAGTGGGTTCCATACGAGAGCTTGAGGCTAACCTCAGTTTTTGAAACAGGCTCGTCGTGCTCAGCTGCCGTGTGGAACCGGTGGGGTTGCAGACCTGAAAGGAAAGCGCAGATGGCGGTTGCACCTCGATTCACTGAAGAAGAATTAGACGCACTTCGCCAGTTCGATACCTGCATGATTGCGAATGCCATTGAGACCTTCAATGTCCGGCTTCGCAACACGGGATTCGCCGACGCTGGCGTCCGATGCATGTTTCCGGATGCTCCTCCCATGTTGGGATATGCGGTGACAGGGCGTCTTCGCAGCGGCGAGCCTCCGATCGGCCGCCGCGCCTTCCATGACCGCATGGATTTCTGGAACAGCATTCTCGACATTCCCGCACCTCGCATCCTGGTGTTGGAAGACATGGACGACCCGCCCGGAAGAGGAGCTTTTGTCGGAGACATGCACGCCGCGATTTTGAAGGCTTTGGGTTGCGTCGGCTATCTGACGAACGGTGCCGTCCGGGAATTGCCGTCTGTGCGCAGCATGGGCGTTCAGTTGTTCGCAGGAAGCGTAGCGGTCTCGCACGCCTACGCTCACATCTTCGAGATTGGATCAGCAATCACCGTGGGCGGAATGGAAGTGCGGCCGGGTGACTTGCTGCATGGCGATCGCCATGGCGTCCTCACGGTACCCGCGGCGATTGCCACGAAGGTTCCCGGAGTTGCCGAGGGATTGCGACGGACGGAGCAGAAGATCATCGATTTTTGTAGATCGAGCGACTTCTCGGTGGAGAAGCTGCATGAGGTTATGAAGACGCTGAGCTAGGAATGGTATCGGAAAGCTGGCCAAAGGAAACAACCAAGATGACTCAAAGTTGCCGTCGATCGGGGAACATGCGCCCTCGCAGGTCAAAGAAACAGCTCCTGTTTGTCCTCCTGCCCTTTGTCGTTGGGATGGCAATCGTTGCCTCATCCTGTTCGAGGACGGGAGACGGACGCGCTCTTGCAAGTGGTCCGACGATTACCGTTGGCGTCACGAAAGTCGTGAACAAATCCCTTGGACGCCAAATCACTTTGTCTTCCGAATTGGTGCCCTTCCAGGAGATCGACGTTTACGCCAAGGAATCCGGCTACGTCAAGCAACTGTTGGTCGACTATGGCACACACGTCAAGACTGGCCAAGTCATGGCGGTTCTAGAGATTCCTGAGTTGGAGGCGCAGCTGCAGGAAGATCAGGCGGAAATCAAGAATGCGATCAATCAGGTGAGCCGAGCACAACACGAACTCTATCGCTACCAGGCGCAGTATAAGGCGCTTCACCTGCAATATACGCGCCTGAATACCGTCTTCGAGAGTCAGCCCGGAATTGTCGCGCAACAGGAAGTCGATGACGCACAGGGGAAGGATATGGCGGCATCGGCTCAAGTAGACGCCGGTCAGGCGGCCCTAGAGGCGTCCCAGAGCCAGCTGTCCGTGGCCAGGGCGAAGCTGGCTCATGATCAGACCCTGTTTGACTATGCACAGATCACCGCACCGTTCGCCGGAGTAGTCACAGAGCGATACGCAAACCTCGGCACTCTGGTGCAGGCAGGCACAAACTCACAGGCGGCACCGATCGTGAAGCTTTCCGAGGATGACCTGTTCCGGCTCGTGATACCCGTTCCCGAATCGTATGTGCGCTACATCCACATCGGCGATCCCGTGGATGTTCGCGTGCCCTCGCTGAACAAGACGTTTCCCGGGAAAGTTGCGCGGTTCTCGGTGGACGTGAAGGAGGCGACGCGCACCATGCACACGGAAGTTGATATTCAAAATCGAGATCGCATCCTGATGCCAGGCCTTTATGCCGAAGCCGACGTGGCTCTTGAGCATCGCGACGACATCCCAACAATCCCGTTGCAGGCCGTGAATCATGAGGGAAACAAGACCACAGTGTTTGTCGTGGGCGGGAACAGTGAAATTGAAAGTCGGCCGATCACGCTAGGCCTTCAGACTGCCAACGACGCCGAGGTGGTTTCAGGTCTGGTGGAAGGTGAGCAGGTCGTCGTTAGCGACCGGAGCGGCCTGAAGCCGGGTGACAAGGTTCATCCCCAGGTGGTGCAGATCATGCAATACCAAGAGGGCAGTCAACCATAAGCCGTTCCTTTTTTGCGCGCGCACTTGAGAGTGAAATGAAATGACTCGTTTTTCAATTCGGAATCCTTACTTCATCGTCGTCGTCTGTCTTCTGCTAACCGTGATTGGTGTGACCAGTCTGTTGCGTATGCCAATCGACTTGTTTCCGACGATTAACTTGCCAGAGGTCGTCGTAGCCACGTTCTATTCCGGAATGCCCCCGGAGGACATAGAGACCGACATCACCGATCCCCTCGAGCGATTCTTTACATTAGCCAGCGGCATCGATCACATGGAATCGCGCTCTATGCTGGGTGTAAGCATTATTAAGGTTTACTTCCAGCCCGGGACCAATGCCGACGCGGACGTGACCGAACTATCGAACCTGGCGATGGCGGATCTGAAACGTTTGCCGCCGGGAACGTTGCCTCCCGTGGTGCTCAAGTTCGATGCTTCGAGCTTGCCCGTCTGTCTGGTCACTCTGAAAGGAGAGGGCTTGAACCAGACGCAGCTGCACGATATCGGCCAATTTAGCATTCGCAACCAGATCGCAGTGGTGCCTGGGGCAGAGATTCCGCCGCCCTTCGGAGGCAAGTATCGACAGATCATGGTTTACGTCGATCCTTACAAGCTGGCGTCCCGGCAATTGAGCCCGATGGATATCGTGACCGCGGTGAATAACTCGAATCTGATTCTTCCTGCGGGTGACGTGAAGGTGGGCCCCACCGACTACTACGTTTATTCGAACAGTCTGGTCGACACCATGGATCAACTGTCGAAGGTTCCCGTCAAGACCGTGGGGAACTCATGGGTTTCAGTCGGCGATGTTGGTCAAGCCGAAGATGCCAATCAAATCCAGTACAACATGGTGCGCGTAGATGGCCAAAGATCAGTCTATCTGCCCATCATGAAGCAAGGCGGCGATACCAACACCATCGCTGTGGTGCAAGGCATTCGCGATGCGATTGAGCACCTCTATGACATTCCGAAACAATTGAAGTCTGCGGTCGTGTTCGATCAGTCGGCGTTCGTGAAGGAAGCCATCAAGACCCTGCTTCATGAGGGCGTCATTGGGCTGGCCCTCACCAGTCTGATGATTCTCATCTTTCTGGGAAGTTTCCGGGCCACGTCGGCGGTGTTTCTCTCCATACCCCTTTCCGCTCTGGCGACCTTTGTCGTGCTTTACATGATGGGCAGCACAATCAACACGATGATTCTGGGCGGCCTGGCGCTGGCCTTTTCTCGCATCATTGACAATTCGGTCATCTCTCTGGAAAACATCTATCGCCACCTGGAACACGGCGCCGCGCCCATGGCTGCTGCGGAGGTTGGCGGTTCGGAAGTGACTCTCGCCGTGCTGGCTGCGACTCTTACCACGGTCGTAGTCTTCTTCCCTGTGACCTTTCTTTACGGTGTCAGCAAGTTCCTGTTCTCGGCTCTGGCGCTCGCCGTCGTGATCTCGCTGTTCGCCTCCTATGTTGTCGCCATGACTGTGATTCCGCTCTTCTGCTCCCGCTATCTCCAGGCTGTGCCTCATGCCAGCGGCGAGGTGGGTCAGGAATATGACGTCGAACCTACCGCGGCCGTCGGTAAGTCCAGGTGGGAAAGATTCACTGCCGGGTTCAATCGGCGCTTCAACCAAATGCTGGACTTCTACGAATACTGGGTGAATCGAGCGCTGGTCCGCCCTGGCCTTACTGTGGCAATCCTGAGCGGCGTGTTTCTAGTCAGCCTCGTGATTTATCCGTTCTTGGGGCTGGCATTTTTCCCGAGCACCGATGCTGGGCAATTCACCATCAACATGAAGGTTCCGACGGGAGCGCGCCTGGAGGTGACCGAACAATACGTGGCCAAAGTTGAAGACCTGATCCGCAATGTCGTGGGTTCCAAGGATCTGAAGATGGTGGTATCGAATATCGGCGTCGTACCCGATTTTTCCTCGCTTTACACGACTAATGCCGGGGCCTATACGGCAACGATTCAAGTCGCGCTTCAGGATGACCATCGGCTCAGCAGCTTCGAGTATATGGATCGGGTGCGGAAAGAAATGGCGAGCCAATACCCGGATATCCGGACGTTCTTCTCAAGCGGTTCCATGGTGGACGCGATTCTGAATTCAGGGATGCCGGCCCCCATTGACGTGCAGGTGAGCAGTCGCAGCTTGAAGCAGTCATATGGCGTGGCACAAGACCTGGCGAGTCGCATTCGACAACTGCCTGGAGTGGGCGAGGCCTATATTCCGCAGGACATGAACTATCCCGGTCTGCGTCTGAACGTCGACCGGGTGCATGCTGGCGAGCTCGGGCTCACGCAAAAGGAAGTGGTCGATAACGTCATCACCGCGCTCAATTCCAATTCGATGATCGCTCCCAACTACTGGGTGGACCGGAAGAGCGGCAACGATTACTTCCTCACGGTTCAATATTTCGAGAACGGGCGGGCAGCGATTCACAACCTGGCTGATCTAACTAATATTCCGATTCGTGCTCCCAATCTGAAGCAACCCACGACACTGGATGCGGTTGTGAAGGTCGAAGGCATACAGACTCCAACAGAAGTCGACCACTACCAAATTCAACGAGTCACTGACGTGTATGTGACGCCAGTCGGCGAAGGACTGGGGAAGATCGCGAGCGAGGTGCAACGGGCGGTCGACGAGACGAAACTTCCAGAGAATGTTCGCGTCGATCTGCGGGGAATGGTGAAGGGCATGAATGCCTCGTTCCGCAGCTTTGCGATCGGGCTTTCGCTGTCTGTGATCCTCCTTTACCTCATTCTCGTCGCACAGTTTAAATCCTTCAAAGATCCCTTGCTCATCATGCTGGCGATCCCGATGGGGTTCATTGGCGTGCTGATCATTCTGCCTCTGACCGGGACAACCCTGAATGTGATGTCGCTGATGGGCGTGCTGATGCTAGTCGGTATCTCCGCATCGAACAGCATCTTGATTGTGGAATTTGCTCATCGCCTTGAAGACCAGGGCAGCTCAGTGAAGGACGCCATAGTTACTTCCTGCCGAGTGCGGTTACGCCCGATTCTTATGACATCGCTTGCCACCATTATCGGAATGGTGCCGATGGCGTTGAAGCTGGGTACGGGAAGCGAACAATATGCGCCGCTCGCAAGGGCGATTATTGGCGGGCTGACTTCCTCGGTGGTCTTGACCATCTTTATTGTGCCGGCGGCTTACCTGCTGGTCTATGGCAAGCAACGTTTGAATGCTGCGCAGGAGCCAACTCCCGGCGATGTGGCTTGAGGAGTCTGAGCCCCGGATGTCCGAAAGGTCGGGAGATTACGCCCAGATGAGAAACCTACTGCAGATTTGTTTGATTTTGGTACTACCTGTGTGCAGCTTCGCGCAGGGTGGATTGAGCTCGTCGTCGTCGACTCTGCCTTCGGCTCCTGTGCCACAGGCCCAGTCCCAATCGACTGGCGCTGCTGCAACTCCGATGGGGCAGCAAGTCTCCGCGCCACAAAACCCTGCTGGTGCGCCCACGACGTTGTCATTGAAGGATGCGCAGGCGCTTGCCTTAAGGAACAATCCTCAGATTTCCGTAGCGCGCCTGACCGCCTTGGCTTCGGTCCAGGTCACGCGGGAGGTTCGATCGAATCTCTGGCCGACTGCCGTGATTGACCTGACGGCGGTCCAGGCGAATCCGGGTACGCGCCTCACCGCCGGCGCCCTGAACAACCCGACCCTCTACGAGCGTGCTGCGGTCGGGGCCATGGTGAGCCAACTCCTCACCGATTTCGGACGCACCACGAACCTGGCTTCGAGCGCGAACCTTGCGGCCAAGGCCGAGAACCAAAATGCGTTGGCTACGAAGGAACAGATCCTGTTAGCGGTCGACCAAGCCTTCTATAACTCCCTTCAGGCTCATGCCGTCTTGACCGTTGCGCAGCAAACGGTGAAAGAGCGCCAAACCGTGGCCAGCCAGGTGGACGCATTATTCCAGAGCAAACTCAAGTCCCAACTGGACCTCAGCTTTGCCAACGTGAATCTGGCACAGGCAAAATTGCTCCTCCTGGATGCGCAGAACAACGAGAATGCTACACTCGCCTCGCTTTCCGCGGTGCTCGGATTTGCAAATCTACGGAGCTTTCAACTCGCCGACGATTCCACTCCAAGTGTTCCGCCTCCAGGGAACGTAGATGATCTGATTACTACTGCTTTCACGGTGCGGCCGGAAATCCTGTCGCTTGAGTTTCAATCTGAGTCGGCAAAGAAGTTTCAGACGGCCGAGCGCGACCTCCTGTTTCCCGACATCCACGCTCTGGGAGTGGTGGGTGATACTCCGGTACGCAACCCCATTATTTCCAGCTGGTACGGGGCGGTGGGCGTGAATATGAATATCCCAGTTTTCAATGGCTTTCTCTATCCGGCCAGGGCGCACGAAGCGGCGCTTCGAGCGCAGGCCACCCAGGAACGACTACGTGACCTCCGTGATCGCATCTCGCGTGATGTGCGCACCAGTTGGTTGAACGCCACCACGGCCTATGACCGGCTCGCAGTGACGCAACAGCTTCTGGATCAGGCCAACCTCGCGCTGAATCTTGCTCAGTCCCGATACAACCTCGGTTTGGGCTCGATCGTGGAACTGAGTCAGGCGCAGTTGCAGCTGACTCAAGCCCAAATTACGAATGCGCAGGCCGGCTATGACTATCGGCTTTCACTGGCAGTCTTGCAGTACCAGACGAGCGGAATCTAACAAAAGTCATCATCGCAGAAGGGGAAGCATTTCTCCGCGGCCTCGCTTGTGCCCGTGAACCTCGAAGCAGAGTTTTATATGGCCAGTTTCATTAAGGTGAGGAAGAAGAGGAAACAGTCGTCGTTCACAACTGTTCATGGCATTCTGCTTTCGCTGGCGATTGCCCTATTCGTAGGTCTCATTTTTGTGCTGGTGGCGGTCTATTATCATTCACCACCTGACTAACACTTGACTGAATAAGCGGATGAAAACGTCGGATCACACGTTACTGTGTCGCGACCAGCTTTGAGGAGGCTTGATGGAGGGGACAGGAAGAAACATCCACGCGGCGGGCCGTATGATTGTCTGCATGTTTCCCTTTTGTCTCTATTTCATCGCAAGTGTGTTCACCGGATTTCACGTCTATAAATTTCTGGCCCCTGCGATCTATGGAGCTCCATCGAATCCGCTGGAACTGGTTTCATTACTTGGATCGTTGGTCCTTCTGATCTCCGCGTATCTCAGTCTTTTCAAGCCGCGAGCTGCCGCAAAACTGGCCCTGATCGCTTGTCTGGCGATCTGGTGTTTCTATGGGCCGGCAATTGCGAAATCCATACGGACAAAGTTCGGCAATCGTTCCGTGCTATCGGGTCAGCTGCGAATCACGAATCCCGAAATCTTTTGGGCACAAGCCACGATGCCATTCGCCTGTTCTGAACCCAGATGATATTGCCATACTTAGCCACCGCCTTCTTGGTGCTCGCGACGATATATTCTGCGATCGTCAGCTTCAGCAACCCTGAAGCTGGTAAGCGCAATTGGATATTCCCGGAGGCACCAAAGCGATCTGCGCGAATCGTCGTCGGAGCTCTTACCCTTGTGCTGGTAACGGGCGTTGCGTTGTGGTTGAGCATGAGTGCCAGGAATTCAACTCGCCCTGCATTGCGATTTCTCATCCCCGACGGATACACAGGCTGGGTACGAATCGAGTTTGACGTGCAAGGAGCGCCGCCTCTGCCGAGGGAAGGCGGCGAATATATTCTCAAGATCCCGCCGGACGGAATACTCCGAACCTCTTCCGGTCAGCAGTACGGATGGGCCAAGGATCATTACTATTACTACTCCGCTCAGGGTATTCGCTCTCTTCCAGACTCCGGATCCGCCGCGCTGATCTGGGGCAAGATCAACGGGGAAAGATCGGGAGCCTCTGGAAAGCGCGAATACGAGGAGCTGTTTGTAGGAACGGCGCAACAGTTCAAGAACCAATTGTCGGTGAAGTGAAGACAATGGCTCCTATCGACACGCCGCTCCAGGCCTAGGCTCCGCTCGCCTGTTCTTCCCGCCGCCGCCAGTTCGCCCGACGGTTTTTAATGAACTGGAGCCGGTTGAGGATTCCCCTGTGGCGCTGACGTGCTCGGCGCAAAATTCACCTTTGGGACCTGCCGTGCTCCTTCCGACGCCGCGAAGTAGGCGTCGTTCGGCTTGAAGCCGGCCCATCCAGCGAAAATGCTGTTCGGAAATTGCTGTACGTAGGTGTTGTAGTCCTGCAGAGTGTCGTTATAGCGCTTGCGTTCGACGGCGATTCGGTTCTCGGTTCCCGCGAGCTCATCTTGCAGGCGCAGGAAGTTTTCGTTCGACTTCAGTTGCGGATAATTCTCAACCACTAGCAGCAAGCGACCGATCGCTCCATCGAGTTGTTGGTTGGCCGCGATCTTCTGCTGGGGAGTTCCCGCCGAGAGCAGGGCCGAGCGCGCCTTCGCGATGTCGCCGAATACAGTCACCTCCTGCTGCGCGTATCCTTTGACCGTCTCGACCAGATTGGGGATCAAGTCGGCGCGCCGTTGCAGCACAATGTCCACCTGCGACCACGCAGACTTCACTGCTTCATTCTTGGTCACGAGTGTATTCTTCACGCCAACGTACTGCCCGAAGACCATCAGGCCGAACACCGCCAGGATTACGATCAGAACGATAACTACAATTAGCCCCTTCCCCATAACTCCTCCTCAAAATATGTTGTGATGTCTTTATGCCCGGCCCGATGCATCTGAGTCTAACGCTTCATCCACAGCGGCAGTAACCTTCTCGACCGCGCTCACATAGCGCGCCGCCAGATCGTTAATGTTTATTTTCTTGGGATCCCTTTTTTGCTCTCGAACATCCAGCGCCTGGTGAACGGCCGACAGATCGAAGCCTACCCGCTTCGACAGCGTGTCCACGGCGTCTCTTTTGCCCGGATGCGAGTTGTCTCCCAGAGCGATCAGAGCATGGCGGAACAGTGTACTAAAGGACGGCACGGAGTGCAGCACGAGGTCCCACAACCGCGAATCACTTCCCGCGGCCAAGAGCAACTGCTGGCGCAACAGAATCAGCTTCTCCCGCAGTTCGTATTCCACTTGCACGCGGTGAACCTGAGTGGAAATCTTTAGGCCTTGCACGACATTTTCGCCAAAAAGAACGCGGTGATGTCGCTGCATATCCAGCAGTTCGATGGTAAAAACATCGGTCGATCGCTCGAGTTCACGCCGGGTCATGCAAAGCGGTGGAGGCTGCTTTTGCCGGTCCCACCACTTCGCAACCGGGGCCAGGGTTTGCAGCGCTGCAAACGAGCTGTCGCGCAGAATGCACAACAGGTTCACGTTCGACAGTCCCGGATGAAAATCGCCAGACACCGCCGACCCGAACAGAATGATGCTCTCGACGTTTGGCCCGGCCGCTTCACGGATACGCTTCACGAACTCGTCGATTTTCTCGTGCGTGCGTTGATCGCTCTTATCTTCGCCTGGAACCATTGCGCCCTCGCTTGCTACCAGCTGCTGCTGGCTCCGCCACCACCTGAACTGCCACCACCAAATCCCCCGAACCCGCCCCCACCGCCGAAGCCGCCCCCACCGCCGCCGAAGCCCCCACCGCCGTATCCGCCTCCTCCGCCACGCCCGCCAAAGATCTGCGAGAACAGAAGCCAGAACAGAATGCTGCGCAACGGAGTCGCGAGGATGATCACTATGACGATGACGAACAGGATGATCCCGCCGATGGATATCCTTCCGTCAGGCTCGTGGACACGTTGCGTCGGCGCCCTCGGCTGGGAGTTCGTCAGTTGAACTCCCGCATCCGTCGCAATCACGTTGGCAATACGGCTCGTGACTAGAAGCAGAGCGCTGTTGTAGTCTCCGGCCTGCATCAGCGGGATCGCTTCCCGCTGGAACCCGCCCACCTTCCCGTCCGGCAGAATAGGCTCCAGCCCGTATCCCACCTCCACGCGGGCGCGACGATCTTTTATGGCATAAAGAATCAGAACGCCGTGATCGGTGGACTTGCTGCCGATGCCCCATTTCTTGAACAAATCGACCGCGAAGCTCTCGATGTCGGAGCCGTCCAGGGAATTAACGGTCACGACGGCGATCTGGGCATGAGCTTTTTGGTCGACCTGGAGGCAGATGTCGCTGAGTTGCGCGATCGTATTCTGGTCGAGGACGTGAGCGAAATCGTTGACGTATCCCGTGGGCTGGAGCTGCGAGACAGATTCTGATCGTGTCAATGTGACCAGTGACACCATCAGCACAACAGTGAGAACCCATCTCGTACGCCAATTCACACGCAAATTGTACAAGAAGCACATCAAATGCCGGTGCTGTGCACAATCACAGCCACGCTTTTGCCCAACAGTCCCCTGGTACCCCTGCACACAAGCTCATCTCACCTTAGTAATTTGAAGAAAATTGCGGCAAAGATCATGATAGGCAGCGTGCCGAACTCTGAAAATACGCGCCGGTGGCCACGACTGCCCGTCGATATGCCCGTCCGCGTGGTGACATCCAAGGGCTTTTCGACTACCGTGGTCGAAGGCCGGGGCACTGAAATGAGTGAGGGAGGCATGGTGTTGTATGCCGGAATCTTGCTGAATCCCGGGGATTTGCTGGAAATCGAGTTCGATACTCCTGTCCCCTCGCGCCTGCCTGCCATTGTTCGATCGCGCAACGGTTTCTGTTTCGGCCTGGAATTCATCACCCCGCTGCCCGCCTAACTTCGTCTTCTCTCCCGTGACATTCCCAATCGGTTTGTTCTAGCATCGGTACGCACGCCGGGGGCACTATGTACTTCGAACAGTTTTATCTGGGTTGTCTCGCGCACGCTTCCTACCTGCTCGCCTCGGAAGGGGAAGCCGTGGTGGTCGATCCCCAGCGCGATGTGGAGTTGTATCTGAAAGCCGCTGCCGATCATGGGCTTGCGATCCGCCACATCTTCGAGAGTCACCTGCACGCCGACTTCGTCTCCGGACATCGGGAGCTGGCAGCCCGCACGGGAGCGACTATCTACATGGGCGCGCAGGCTGGAGCGACCTTCCCCCACATCCCGGTGACCGATGGATTCCAGGTGAAGTTCGGCAAGGCATCGCTCCGCGTCCTGGAAACCCCGGGGCATACTCCTGAGAGCATCTGCATGGTTGTCACCGATGAAGAACGGTCTCCCTTGCCTTGGGCCGTGTTGACCGGCGACACCTTGTTCATCGGTGACGTAGGCCGCCCCGACCTGTCGCCGAGGCACACTCCGAAAGAGCTTGCCGGACTGCTTTACGACAGCCTGCATACGAAGTTGCTGACGCTGCCCGACAACGTGCTGGTCTATCCGGCGCACGGCGCGGGATCTCTGTGCGGCAAGAACATGCGAGCCGAGCGGTCGTCAACCATCGGCACTGAGCGGCTCACCAACTATGCTCTGCAGATCAAGAGCAGAGAAGAGTTCATTGCGCAGTTGACCAGCAACCTTCCCGCGCGCCCGGAATACTTTCTCAAAGACGCCGAGATCAACCGCACAGGCGCTGCTGCTCTGTCGGAACTGCCGCCGTTACGGGCCATTATGCCCGCAGAGTTGAAGAGTATGTTGAATGAGGGGGAGATTGCCCTCGACGTACGTCCCGGTGAGGAGTTTGCCGCCGGTCACGTCCCCGGCTCGGTCAACATCGCGCTCGGCGGGCAGTTCGCCTCGTGGGCAGGCACAGTGCTGGGATTGTCAGCGCATCCCGTTTTAATCGCCGAATCGAACGCTCAACTGGAAGAGGCCCGGCTCCGTCTGACGCGGGTCGGCATCGAAGCCCTGGATGGCTACCTGGCTGCCGGCGTGACCGCGTGGAAGCAGGCCGGGTTACCAATCGCGACCATTTCTCAGATAACTACGGCAGACCTCGGCGTGCGCCTGAAATCGGGCGCACTCCAAATACTCGACGTGCGCCGCGAGCCCGAGTGGGATGCCGGACACATCGAGGGCGCGACCTGGTGGCCGCTCGACAACTTCCGCGTGTCTCCGCCAGAGATGGATCACGAAGCGCCCGTCGCTGTTCACTGCAAGGGTGGATACCGCAGCATGATCGCCAGCAGCCTGTTGCAGCGAGCAGGCTTCAAGAACGTAATCAATGTGGTCGGCGGCTTTGATGCTTGGCAGCAGGCCAAACTGCCGACGGTAAGCGCCAAGCCAGTAGGGGTGTAAGTTAAGCGCTGACCGCTGATGGCTGACACCTTTCGGCTGTGACCCCAATCACATCCCGCCCTGTCTGTGTAGAATAAACTCCTGCGATCTCGTGCCCCTATTTTCGGCACGAAAAATTTCCTCCGCGCCGAGGTTCTTAACATGGCTGACAAAGCCGTCGTCGATACCCAAGCCCCGAACATCGATTCCATTCTGAACGAGCAACGCAAGTTCGAACCACCCGCAGAATTCAGCAAGGAAGCGCACATCAAGAGCCTCGAAGAATACGAGCGCCTCTACAAGGAATCTGTTGACGACCCCGACAAGTTCTGGTCGCGGATTGCGAGCGAATTGCACTGGTTCAAGAAGTGGGACAAGGTTCTCGAATGGAATTGCCCGTGGGCTAAATGGTTTGTCGGCGGCCAGATTAACCTTTCCTACAACTGCCTCGATCGTCACGTCACCACCTGGCGCAAGAACAAAGCAGCCATCATTTGGGAGAGTGAACCCGGCGAAGTCCGCGTCCTGACCTACCAGCAACTGCATCGCGAGGTGCAGAAATTCGCCAACGTTCTGAAAGGGCTTGGCGTAAAGAAAGGCGACCGCGTCGCCATCTACATGGGCATGACGCCCGAGTTGCCCGTAGCTATGCTGGCCTGCGCCCGCATCGGCGCGCCGCACACCATCGTCTTTGGAGGATTTTCCTCGAACGCGCTGGTCGACCGCATTCATGACTCGCAGGCGACCTGCGTTATCACGCAAGACGGATCCTACCGGCGCGGCGCGGAGGTGAAATTGTTCCCGGCTGTGGAAGAAGCGCTGAAGTCGTGTCCGAGCGTGAAGCACGTGATCGTCTACCAGCGCACCGGAACCGCCATCAACATGCAGTCGGGCCGCGATCACTGGTGGCATGAACTGATGGAGAAGTCCTCCGACGTGTGCCCAGCCGAGCCGCTCGATGCCGAGCACCCGCTTTACATCCTTTATACGTCGGGAACCACGGGCAAGCCCAAAGGCGTGGTGCATACCACGGGCGGATATTCCGTCGGCACTTACCTCACCACCAAATTGGTTTTCGATCTCAAAGACGAGGATACCTACTGGTGCACCGCCGACATCGGATGGGTCACTGGCCACAGCTATATCGTCTACGGGCCCTTGCAGAACGGCGCCACCAGCCTGATGTACGAAGGTGCGCCGAATTGCCCGGAGCCCGACCGCTTTTGGTCGATCATCGCGCGCCACAAAGTAAACGTGTTCTACACCGCGCCCACCGCGATTCGCACTTTCCTCAAGTGGGGAGACGAGTGGCCCAAAAAGCATGATATGTCCAGCCTGCGCCTGCTCGGTACGGTCGGTGAGCCCATCAATCCCGAGGCCTGGATGTGGTATCGCGAAACCATTGGCGGCAACCGCTGCCCGATCGTTGACACGTGGTGGCAGACAGAAACTGGGCACATCATGCTCTCGCCGATCCCCGGCGCAATTGCCACCAAGCCAGGATCGGCCACGAAGCCGTTTCCCGGCGTCGTTCCCGAGATCGTCACCATGGAGGGCAATCCCGTACCGGATGGTTCCGGCGGATTCCTCGTCATCAAACGTCCGTGGCCCGGCATGCTGCGTACGGTCTATGGCGACCCCGACCGCTATGTGAAGAATTACTGGTCGCAGATTCCCGGCATGTACTTCACCGGAGACGGCGCGCGCAAAGATAAAGACGGATACTTCTGGATCATGGGCCGCGTCGACGACGTGCTCAACGTCAGCGGACACCGCCTCAGCACTATGGAAGTGGAGAGCGCGCTGGTCGCACACGAAGCCGTGGCAGAAGCCGCGGTGGTGGGGCGTCCGGACGATCTCAAGGGACAAGCAATCTCGGCTTTCGTTACGCTCGAGCAGGGAAGACAGCCAACTCCTGAACTGAAAGAAGAACTGCGTAAGTGGGTCGCGAAAGAAATCGGAGCCCTGGCGAAGCCCGACGACATACGCTTCACCGACTCTCTGCCGAAGACGCGCAGCGGCAAAATCATGCGCCGCCTGCTCCGGGAGCTGGCCACGAGCGGCAGCGTGAAGGGCGACACCACCACACTCGAAGACTTCGGCGTGATCGCCAAGCTGCAGGAGCACGACGAAGTCTAAGCCGATCTTGTCATGCTGAGCGGAGTGGGAGCATCGCGAAGCGATGCTCCCGCGAAGTCGAAGCATCCCTATCGCTTAAGCGCTCTCGTGGGTTGGCCCATCCGGGCGTCGCGTTTTTTGCGACGTTAGGATGGAAAATCAAACTTACTTCACCGTCGCAGCTGCCGGGTAAGGCTGCAATTCCTTGAAGGCCTGATCCTTCTTGAGTCGCTCCGGAAAGCTCTCTTCGTAGTCCGCCAACCCCGGACACATTGCCCGGTGCACGGAACTGAAGCCGAACGTCTTCATCTCTTTCATCGCTTCTTCAGCCGACCAACCTTCCTCTGCCATGCGGTACGATGCGACCGCCATCCCAGTGCGATCGTCGCCCAGCCGGCAATGCACAAACACCTTCTTCGCCGGATTCTCCCGCAGTACGCGCAGAAACTTCGCAAAGGGCTCGTCCTTTGGAAAAGGGCAGTGCGACGGAATCGAGATGTATTGCATCCCCAGTTTCTTCGCGGCATCTTCTTCATCTTTGTTCGTGCCACCACGCAGGTCGACAACAAGGTTGATGCCCAGGTTTTTGAGTGCTTCGAGACCAACAGGGCTCGGCTGCGCTCCACGATAGAGATTTGGAGTGACCTCGGCGAAATTCGGGATCCCTTTGGCGTGCAACCGCGTTCCCATCGCATGCTCTACGGGTGCCGGCGTAGGCTTTTCCGTCTGATGGGGAGCAGCCCTCAGGCACAGGACGGAGGCGAGCACCAGCACCAACGGGGCGGCTTGGACGACCTGAAGTTTTAGTCTCATCTACAAGGTTCGATGCATCGCGGGACTTTCGAGATGTGGCCTCTCAGCACCTCACTGGCTCAGCTTGATAGCCAGTTGCCGCTCCGGTTGCGTCATTTCGCCCCAAAGCTTCTGCAAATCGGCCTGCACGGCCTGGTTGTCGGGCTCCTTCCGCAACGCCAGCGCGAACCACCGATAGGCGGTGGGAAGATCGCGCGGCGTGCACAATCCCGCTGAGTAGAGCGCCCCCATCTCAATCATAGCTTTCGGATTCGACTGGTTGACCGCAGGCTTCAATAGCCGCATGCCGCGCTCGCAATCCTGCGGGACGCCCTTGCCGTATAGATATTTCTGCGCTTCGCTGACGGCATCGAAGGGCTTCGCTGGCTTGCTCACTGCAGCAGGCTTCGCTGCAGGCGCCTCCGCGGCCTTGGTGGGCTTTGGATTTGTGGGGGCGGGATTGTCGGGACCAGCCGCAGGTGACGCGTCGGTAGGTGCCGCGTCGGTTGGTGCAGCAACGGCGTGTGCAGAATTCGGCGCGCCGTCGGCCGTCGACGCAGGTGCACCGGCCGGCGTGGTCGCAGTTGTGGGACTTGCCGCGGTGGTATTGCTAGCCGGGTTGGCCGCGGGCGCGCTTGCGGGTGCGCCCGACGACGCATCGCTCGCAGGTTGGATGGAGGGCGTCGGTGTCGCCGCCCCGGGGCTTCCAGAAGCCGGAGCCGTTGTCGAGGTTGTGTCCGTTGCGCCGGAATTCTGCGCGGACGCCGGAGGCTTGTCCGCCCCTGCTCCCAGCCACCCGAACTTCTGATTCTTCCAGCGCAAATATCCAAAACCTGCGGCTAACGCCAAGGCCAGCACAATCAGAACGAATTTTCCCGCTCCACCGCGCTGAGGCTCTTCGTCATCCTCGAGCAGGTAGTCGAGATTGCTCGAACCGCCGCGGGGATCCGTGCTCAAACTCGCGCGCTTCCGAGGCGCGGGATCGTTCAATCCGAGAAACGATGGCCCGCTGATGCCCGGCGAATCGTACGAGGCGGGAGCAGGAGCGCGAGAAGGTTCAGGCGCTGGAGGCCGCGTCGGGATTGGCGCGGACGATGGCGCCGACGACGATGGCGCAGAAGGCAGGGGAACAGACGATGAAGCCGCAGAGGACAGTGGTACAGACGGAGACGCAGGCGCCTGGGGCGTACTCAGCGCCGTTGCGGAGGCAGCGGGTGCCGTTAACAACGTAGCTCCGCACATGCCGCAAAAGCGGTTCCCGTCCGGATTTTCATTGCCGCAACGAGCGCAGCGCACCGGTCCTCCTTGTCTCAATCTCTCACTCTATAGCTTACGATATCTCGGAGGTTCGATGCAGGAGGAAGACGGCGGGAGTATCCGAAAAATGACCCGTCGCGAGGGCTGCAACAGAAAACCTATGCAACCTCTGGAAGCCGACAATGTGAGCAACCCGGAAAAACACCGTGGCACCTTCCACGTTACGGTGCAGGGACGCAGCCTCGAGGTGCACCGTATTGCTGGCGTCACCCCGCACGCGCCGGAACTCGTTCTCCTCCACGAAGGACTCGGCTCGGTCTCGCACTGGAAGGATTTCCCCGCGCGCCTCGCTTCCACGACAGGATGCCCCGTCACTGTCTATTCGCGCTACGGATCCGGCAACTCAGAAATTCTCGCCGAGGCTCGTCCTGTCACCTACATGCACGATGAAGCATTGCGCTCGCTGCCCGATCTTCTGGCCCAATTGCACATCGAGAAGCCGATCCTCGTCGGCCACAGCGACGGCGCCTCCATTGCTCTGATTCATGCTGGCGCCCACGACGAAGTGCGCGGTCTGGTCCTGCTCGCTCCGCATGTGTTCGTCGAAGACCTCAGCGTGGCCAGCATTGCCGAAGCCAAGACGAGTTTTGAGAACACCAATTTGCCCGAAAAACTGGCCCGCCATCATCGCGACGCCGCCCGCACCTTCTGGGGATGGAACAACATCTGGCTCCACCCCGAATTCCGCAACTGGAATATTGAGGAATATCTGCCTCGCATCTCCTGTCCCATCCTCGTCATCCAGGGCCTCGACGATCAGTACGGAACCATCGCACAGGTGCGGGCTATCGCTCGCCAGTCCGGCGGTCCTGTTGAGATTCTTCCTCTTGCCGATTGCCGCCACTCGCCGCAGCGCGATCAGTCCGAGGCGACGTTGGCAGCGATCGCAAAGTTCGTGAAGCAGATCGGCGGGAACACGTCAGAGGGCAGCGATGTCTAACTGGTCCCTACCCCAGGTCCAGGTGAACTTCACGCTCATACCTTAACGAGGGTACCCCACCCCTTGACCCTCCGTTCTTGGGAGGGACAGAGCCTGCCCTGAACGAAGCCGAAGGGGTGGGGAATTTTGAAGCAGGAAGAGCCTGAATTACCTCTTCACGACAGGGCTCGCAGGCGCAGCAGTTGGTACAGGCACCGCTGGAGGCACCCCAGTCAGCACATCCTGCGCCGCCTTCGGCAATTTATCGGCATTGGCCAGCAACAGACTCACTTGCCACATCTGCGTGGTCGAGAGAGTCTTGTCGAATCCAGGCATTCCCGTCATGCGAATTCCACCCGCAACCTTCCAATAGGTTTCTGCCGGAGGATCGTCCGTCACTCCGGTGCCTTCCATCAACTTGGGCGGGTCCGGAAACATTCCCTTGGCAATGGCAGTTTTCGGCTGTCCTGCCACGCCATGACACACCGCGCAGTTTTCCTTGTAAACCTGTGCTCCCGCCACGTAGCCCGCTTCATCCGCTGTAATCGGTACCGACTTCGGCATCTCTTTTTCCATGCGCGCGTGCAGCGCCATGCGCGCAAACGTTTTCTCCAACGGCATCGGCGCCGCTGACGTCGCCACCGGCGCATTCCCCGAAGAAAAATAATAATAAACGCCTGCTGGAATCGCGACCAACCCCAGGACCAGCCCAACCAGAAACTTGCGCATGCGTTCTCTCCTGCGAAATTCAAATTTAAAGATAGATACTAACCCAACCGCCAGATTCTTTGACTAGACTCTCTGTCCCCGCCAGCGGCTCAAAAGGAAAAGCCGCAGAGTGCGCCGCGACGCATGGGAATGAGTCACGACTCGAGCCACCGGCACCTCGATCGCTCCCTCATGGCTCCCGATTTCCGTCACAAGATCAAACTTTGACAACTCTCTAACCTGGCCGTGACACCTGGACTCGCTTCAAGAAATATTCTCCACTCACGCTGATTCGAAACCCCTGCCTCGATCCGCAACGTCATCCCACAAAATCTGGAGCGTAAATCGACATGAGCAACGGAAAACTGCTTTCTCCCGTCCTCAACTCAGAACCCACTCAACCCGCGGCCCACAACGCAACCCAGAAACTGGGCACGCCGCGCCGTTCTTTCCTGAAAGGCCTCGGCATGGCCGGAGCCACCCTCACCGCCGGCGCTCTTCTGGCAGGCCAGAGCCGCGCCCAGAGCAAACCCGGCAAGTCCAGCAAGCCCAGCAAACTTTCCAGCGGTGACATTGCCATCCTGCAATTCCTCGCCGCCGCGGAATTAATCGAGAGCGACCTATGGCAGCAGTACACCGAGCTCGGCGGAGTCACCAACGGCACTCAAAATCCCTACCAGCTCGCTCTGCAGCAACTCGACGGCGACGGCTCTCAATACATCGCCAGCAATACGCTCGACGAAATCAGCCACGCCAACTTCCTGAACGCCTACCTGAAACTGCGCGGCGCCGCTCCGGTGAATCTCAACAAGTTCCGCACCCTGCCCAGCAGCCAGGCCGCCGGAGCTCACCAGATCGGCCGCCTCACGAACCTGATGCAGCTCACCGTCGACACCAGCTACTACACCCGCTATCGTAGCAAGTCGAACCCCGACTTCGGTGCAACCTACCCCCAGGCAATTGAACTGGTCGATCTGCCCGCCATCCCAAGGGACAATTCCGACTTCGGCCCCACCAACCACATTCAGGCCATCGCCAACACCGCCGCTTTTCATTTCGGCTTCATCGAGCAGGGCGGCAGCAGCCTGTATTCGGCGATGGCGCAGAAAGCCAGCGATGCCGAAGTGCTGCGCGTCGTGCTCAGCATTGGCGGAGACGAAGTCGCGCACTTCCTCGAGTGGGTTGATTTTGCCGGCAACGGCGTGCAAAGTCCGATTGCTCCCTTCACCGATCCCACCAACGACTTGGCGTTCCCCGACTTCAATGCCACCGGCAATCCCCGGCTGCAGACCAACCTCATCTTTCCCGTGCCTTGCGAATTCATCAACGCGGCCCTGCCGCGCTGCGCCGTGATCCGCCCGACCGATCCGCAGGGAATTGCCGCCGGAGCCGTCAAGGCCCTGACCGATGATGGACTCTTCATCGGTCAGTCGACCGACTTCTTCGACACTCTGAGCAGGATGGCCGAGGCCGCGGACGCAGCCCAACGCAGTTTCTAGACCCGATTCGTTTTTCAGCCCGCATTCGTTGTCGAGTGATTGTGCCTCGGGGGAGAGAAGATCATTCGGCTCGCAGCCGGGCGCCGTGCTCGTCAACCAGCGTTCACGGCGCCCGCATTCTGATTCAATCTCGCCCGCAACAAGAGGCTCACATGTTCGAAGGATTATTTCAACCCATGCACCTGATCATCATTGCCGGAATCGCCCTGCTCATCTTCGGCCCCAAAAAACTCCCCGAACTCGGCAAAGGATTCGGTGAAGGCATCCGCGGATTCAAGTCGGCGATGGCTGCGAAAGAAAACCCGCCGTCAGACTCCCCGAATTCCGTCGTACAAGACACAAAAAACGAATGAACCAAATCTGGCCGGCGCTCCCTCGGAAGCCGGACTCCGAAAGCCGGATGCCGGAATGCTAAACTCAGCATCGGCATGCTGACTCACCTCGAATGCACCCGCTGCGGCGAACACTATCCCGCCGATCGTCCTCAATCCGTCTGCCCCAAAGATGGTGGCATCCTCTATGCGCGTTACGATCTCGCGACGATCAAGCGCACGTTTTCGTCTGCGCGCCTGGCCGGACGCGCGCCCACCATTTGGCGCTATGACGCCGTTCTGCCCGACGCCAACCCCGTTTCCCTGGGCGAAGGCTTCACGCCCATGCTGCTCAGCCGCGAATATCCCAACGTCTACATTAAGGACGAAGGCCTCAACCCCACCGGATCATTCAAGGCGCGTGGCCTCTCCGCTTGCGTGACCATGGCTCGCCACTTCGGCTTGAAGAAACTCGCCATTCCGTCGGCGGGCAACGCCGCGGGCGCGCTCGCCGCGTACTCCGCCGCCGCCGGAGTGGAAGCGCACATCTTCATGCCGAAAGATGTCCCCACGGCGAACCGCATCGAGTGCGACTACTACGGTGCGCACGTCACACTGGTCGACGGCCTCATCAGTGACTGCGCCCGTAAAGTTGCCGAGCTTAAAGATTCCGAGGCTTGGGAAAAAGACGGATGGTTCGACGTCAGCACCACCAAGGAGCCTTACCGCGTCGAAGGCAAGAAAACCATGGGCTACGAGGTCGCCGAACAACTGGGATGGAGAATGCCGCAGGGCATCATCTATCCGACCGGCGGCGGCGTGGGCCTGCTCGGCATGTGGAAGGCATTCGAAGAAATGGAGACCCTGGGATGGATCGGTTCCGAGCGCCCCAAGATGATCACGGTTCAATCCGCTGGTTGCGCGCCCATCGTGAAAGCTTGGGACGAAGGCAAGCAGTCGTCAGAGATGTGGCCGAACGCGGCGACCATTGCCGCAGGCCTGCGGGTTCCGAAGCCGTACGGCGACTATCTGATTCTCGGCATATTAAAGAAGAGCAAAGGCATCGCGGTCAGCGCAACCGACGAAGAAATCCTCGAAGCCACGCGTTACTGGGCCAAAGTCGAAGGCATCTTTGCTGCACCCGAGGGCGCCGCGTCTCTGGTCGCCTACCGCAAATTGCGTGCCAACGGATTCTTCAAGCCCGAAGACACGGTCGTCCTCTTCAACACCGGCAGCGGCTTGAAATATCTGGACGTTTTAGCCACGAAGCCCGCAAAGCCGGCAGCACGCCAAATCGGCGGAATCATCGGCCCGTACTAGAAATTGGATTTCTCATCAGGAATGTCATCCTGAGCGAAGTCGTTGCGCGAGCGGAGCGAGCGCAACGACGCAGTCGAAGGATCTCTACCTCAATGAACGCCGCCTCTCAACGCCTCTGTGTCCTCCGCGTCCTCTGTGGTTAAAATGGTTTCTCCCATGACCACACGCCTCTACTACCACGACTCTTTCCTCTACGACTTCGACGCCGAAGTCCGCGATGTGCTCGACTCCCCGCGCCCGGCCCTAGTCCTCGACCGCACCGCCTTCTATCCCACAAGTGGCGGGCAAGTCTTCGACACGGGATGGATCACCTCCACCTCCGACGCCAAGTTCCGAGTCACCGAAGTCGCCGACATGGAAGACGGTAGAGTCGTGCACTACCTCGAAGCCCCGCTTCACGATTCGCAGCGAGAAGCCCTCAAGCCCGGGACCCGAATCCGCGGCCAAATCGATGCCGCCCGCCGTCGCGACCACATGCAGCAGCACTCCGGACAGCATGTACTCTCCGCGGCCTTCATCCGCTTGTACAATTTGCCGACAGTCTCGTTCCACATGGCCGACGATTACTGCTCCATCGATCTGGACACGCCCGCGCTGACGAAAGAGCAGATCGAATCGGCCGAGCGCCTCGCCAACGAGATCATTCTTGAGAACCGACCCGTCGACATCCGTTTCGTGACCCGCGACGAGGCAGGGACGTTGGGCCTTCGCAAACTGCCTCCGACCGAACGGGACGAACTGCGCCTGATCGACATCCGCGACTTCGACCTCACCGCTTGTGGCGGCACGCACGTCGCGCAGACAGGACAGATCGCCAGCGTCTTGCTAAGAAAAGTGGAAAAAGTTCGCCAGGGATGGCGCGTGGAGTTCGTTGCCGGACAGCGCGCCGTCTCGACCGCGCGCCGCGACTTCACCACGCTCACCGAAACCGCCGCGCTCTTTTCGGCGCACATTTACGATGTGCCGCAGCAGGCCCGCAAGTCGCTCGACGAGATCCGCTCGCTGCGCAAACAGCGCGAACAGTTGCTAGAAGAACTCGCCGCAGCCCAGGCAGCCACGCTGCTTGCCGAAACTCACGAAGCAAACGGCCGGAAACTGGTCGTCCGCACGCTCGTCGACCGCGACCTGAACTTCGTCAAGTTGCTCGCCCAGAAATTGACGCGCCTCTCGACCAACGCCGTTGCGCTGCTGGCGACCACGTCTCCGCAGGCGTCGCTGGTCTTCGCACAGTCCGCGGGCCAGCCCTACGATATGGGCGCGCTCATGAAAGAGACGATGACGAAGTTGGGTGGACGCGGCGGTGGCAGCAAAGACCTGGCGCAAGGTGGCATCCCCAATGCCGACGGAATCGCCGCGACGCTCCACGCGATCGCCGCGACCCTGGCTATCTAGGACTCGTGGGAGGGACGAATGCGTTCGTCCCAACGCGAGCCTCGTGGACTGTCGCGGACTGGGGAAACCCTCAGATTGACTGGGTCTTAGGCCTGCTGCGGCCTTCGCGAGCGTTCCCACCAGACCTTCGGATCGTCGGGACGATTGAGAATCTTCGACAACTCCTGCTTGATTTCGCGCAGGCGCGTGGTGCGAAGCTCGAGCGCCGTCTGATCGACTGCGGTATGTCCGCCCTTTTCCGACAACCGGGCGTTGAGGTCGCGCAAATCAGCGATTTCCTGGCGAAGACTGGAGAGGTGTTCCGAGATATATGGCATCTCTTCGATCATACGCCCTAATTGACGAACTGCCCGTGAATTCGGCGATGTCTTTTGGCCATGGACCAATTTCCTGCTCTGGCCCTGCCGTTTTCACGTCGTGTGCGGGTAACCCCGCGCCTCCGCTGGCCGACTTAGGCCGCGAGCGGCTGTTTGTATACGCCGATTTGTTCGAGCATGCCGAGTTGATCCCAGTTATCCCAGCCCTCGACGATCTTTCCGTCCGCAATACGGGCGATCGTGATCCCTCGACTGTGCACGGTCCGGCCACTTGCGGGGAGCCCCATCGCATCTCCCGTGTGCGTCATAACGCCTGACCAGCGCAGGACAACTTTGTCATTCGAACCAAAGACATCTTCGACTGTGACCTTGATGTCCGGGAACGTGCCGCGAATCTCCCGCACGAATTTCGCGAACTCCTCCGGCCCGCGAATTTCCGCTTCCGCGCCTCTCTGTCCCCTGGCCACTGCGTCCGGGGAAAGCAATTCATACACCGTCTCGACTCGGCCCTCATTCCACACTTCCTGAAACCAGCGTCGCATCAGTTGAATGTTCTCGTCGGACATAGGCGTGTACTCCTGGCGAACGATTTCGGGCAAGACAAGGTAGCTCGGGGCAGAAGGGAGGGCAAGGGAAAACTTGGCGGGTCCGCATGGCGTACTGATCACGGAGCGATTGTCCGCGGTTGCCGGGATCGCCTCGGCGGCGAGATACTGTGGACGCGGGAATTCAATCGAGGACTTCTTCATGGCGATCACTCGAAATTGCGCATCTTGCGGCAGACCGAATCGAATTCCGGCCAAACACCTTGCTGACACCGGAAGATGCGGCGCCTGCAAAACCGCGCTGCCTCCGATGGCTGAACCCGTTGAGGTCGGCCGCGAGGAGTTCGACGAGATTGTCCGCGACAGCAAAGTTCCGGTGCTGGTTGATTTCTGGGCGGCGTGGTGTGGTCCCTGCCGGATGGCCGCGCCCCACGTGGCGCAAGTCGCGCGAGACCTCGCCGGCCGGGCCGTCGTGCTGAAGGTCGACACCGAGAAGTCGCCGGAACTGGCATCCCGGTACAACGTCCGAGGCATTCCCAACTTCGCCGTATTCTCTGGCGGCAACCTTCAGTTCCAGCAAGCCGGTCTGGTGGACGCGAACACCATGAAGAGCTGGCTCACAACTGCCGCCTAGCTTTGCTCCGAAGTGCTTCTCAAGGTTCGAAATGCTACTCAACGTTGTCATTCCGACCGGAGCCGGAGCGCACGCGACGGAGGAGTGGAGGAACCTGCTTTTGACCTCCAAGAAACCCACTCCCGCCAAAATCTTGTCAAGACCCTTAACTTGAGCAAATCCCCCTAACCCATAGCAAACGAACGGAAAATAAATCCAAAATCCTTTCCACTTTACCCTACTCAAATTGCTATAATAGACATATAGAGTAAAAACAGAGGCGCAGGCCAAAAGCCGGCGCCTTTTTTATTTCCCGACCATGTCCCAGACGAGCTCTTCGCGCCGACGCCCTTCAGCGTCGCGCCCGAAGCTTGTCCGAACCAAGCTTGTCCGAAAGAAGCCTGTCCCAGAGAAGCCTGTCCGAACCAAGCCCGCCCAAAAGCAGCCTGTCCCCCAAACTCCCCGCCAACGCGAAATCAACACCAAGCGCCGCGGAGAACTCGCCGAACTCACCTTCGTCCTCAAAGCCACCAACCTTGGCTTCGGCGCCTCCCGCCCCTACGGCGACAGCGAACGCTACGACGTAATCCTCGATGCCCGCGACCTCCTACCCCGCCGCCGTCGGGTGGACCAAACTCATAAGGGCCGGTCACTGCCGCACAGAATCAAAGCCAGTTGTCATTCCGACCGAAGCCGGAGCGAACGCGACGGCGTAGTGGAGGAACCTGCTTTTTCCAGGGCCGAACCAAAACGAAGAAATGCAAAAAAGAATGCAAAAAAGAATGCCAAGAATCCCCCGCGCCGCCAGTCCTGCGAAATCCCGCCCGAACCGCCCGATCCCTCCCCGCCCCTCTGGCGCGTCCAGGTGAAGTGTTCCACTCAGCTCTTCGAAGGGCTCTACCGCGTCAACGCCCATCGCCGCCTCAATGGACGCGCCGTCCCCTACCTCCCCGGCGAAATCCATTTCTTCGCCGTCTACATCATCCCCGAAGACACCTGGTACATCATCCCGCTGCATGCCACCCGCGGAGTCACCAGCCTCCTGTTCCGCCGCCGCGCCGACCGCCGCCCCGGCCTCTACGACGCCTACCGCGAAGCCTGGCACCTCCTCCGCCCACAGTCATAGTCCAGATGCCCCAGCCCCGGAGGGGCGACATAATTTAGCCCAGAGCCTGCCCTGAGCGCAGTCGAAGGGACGTAAGTCCTGGGTAGCGCGACAAAATTGAGAACAAAGTCCCGAAGGGACGACAGATGCAGTGGACCCTGTCGCTGATAAGCAAGTATTGTATATACACATTCGTCATTACGAAGGCTGACGGGGAACGGAGCATTTATGCGCAAGGCAGCTAGCAAAAGGGAAGTAATCCGAAAAAGGCCGGGACAGGCGCTGACCCCAAGGCAGAAGAAAGAACTGTCGGCTCTGGCAGCGATGTCCGACGATCAGATCAACCCCTCCGACATCCCGGAACTCCCGCCCGCTGCATGGAAGGACGCCGTGCGGGGCCGGTTCTATCGTCCCGTGAAACAGGCCGTCTCCCTGCGCCTCGACGCCGACGTCATCGCCTGGCTGAAGAAGCCCGGCAAGGGATACCAGACCCGCGCCAACCGCATCCTGCGCCAGCGCATGTTGGATGAGATCCGGGGGGCGTGAGGCGGGGTCGTTACAGCCCTGGCGGCAGTCCGCGACGAAGTCAAAATCCCCGCTCAAGCGGAGCTTGAACGGGGCACCCTCAAGAGTTGAGGACGACCGCGAAAGAAGAGGAGCTTCAGGCGACCCAAGTTGCGTCTTCTGTGGACTATGACCCCGACCCGCTTTTTGAGCGGGCGATTCGCCCTTCGGATTGATCAGAGGGTGGTGCAGTGGGGCAAGTGGCCGGACGATAGGATTCTCGAGGGTGCCCCGTTCAAGCTCGGCTTGAGCGGGGCTTTTCTGTCGGCGCACCCACAGCCGCAGTCAGGAATATTCCCGCACGCTCCCGAGTGCGAGCTGTCCACAGGGATTCAATCTCGACCAGACTAGTTTCGCCGGTGGCGTAGTGTCGGAAGCTGCTCCAGGGCCAGTCCTCAGGTTTAGCCACGAGTCCGCGCTTCACCGGATTGCGGTGAAGATAGCGCAGCTTTTCTCGAAACTTGCGTTCACTCCAGACATTGAAGTCGTAGTAGCGCTCTTGCCAGAAAGGTTCCTCGGCTCGCAGTGCAAGCCGGCGTGCCACCCCTTGCTTCAGGGATTTCAACGCTTGGGCAAGCGTGCTGCGCTCGGGTTCGTTCACCAGCAGATGCACGTGCTCCGGCATGATGACGTATCCGTACACGCAGAGTGCGTAGGATTGACGGGCCCGCTCCAACGCGGAGACGAAGGTGACGCAGGCTGTCGCCGATGTGAACTTCGGCTGTCGGTGGTAGCAGCTGAAAGTGAGGAAATGGTTCTGGCGGGTTTGCTGAAAGCGCTTCAGCGACCAGGGCATGAGGGAAGACTATGTGCACAAGGTTGTGAATGTCTGTGACGAATGAACATTGGGGTCAAAATCCCCGCTCAAGCGAAGCTTGAACGGGGCACCCTCCAGAGCTAAACACGAACACGAAAGCAGGGAAGCGATAGGGAACCCGAGGGCGAGTCGAATGGGACCGATATAGCAGGGAATCAGCAACGAACCCGAGGGTGCCCCATTCTAACGTCGCGCAGTTGGCGACGTTAGAGTGGGGATTTTCAGTGGACCAAGATCCGGCTCCGAGTTCTTGAGCGGGCAGCCCGTCCCCATTTGGGATTTGGACTTGTCTCGACTCGCGCCGAGTCCGCGCACTTTACAGGGAAAGGAAAGCCCAAGGGATCGGCAGTCCGGAATGCCCACCCTTGGCAAAGAACGCAAAGGATAGGCCACCCAGGCTTGTGCCGGTTAAGGGTAGCCACCCGCGGCCTACCCGAGGGTGCCCCATTCTAACGTCGCGCAGTTGGCGACGTTAGAGTGGGGATTTTTCCGTCGACCAAAGTCCATCGCGAGTTCTTCACCGGGCGCCCGCCTCCTCCGGCCAAAATGAATCGTTTCTTAACACGGGTCATTCCGACCGGAGCCGGAGCGCATGCGACGGCGGAGTGGAGGAACCTGCTCTTCCGCGGACATTTCACAACGCCGCCGCAACGACGTACGCCTTGCATTGAGCCCAGAAGTGGAAGAGCGGCGCTTGCTTGAGCGCCGCGACGATCAGATCGACACCTCCGACATCCCGGAACTCCCACCGTCCGCATGGAAAGATGCCGTGCGGGGCCGGTTCTATCGTCCTGTGAAGCAGGCCGTCTCCCTGCGCCTCGACGCCGACGTCATCGGCTGGCTGAAGAAGCCGGGCAAGGGATATCAGACCCGCGCCAACCGCATCCTGCGGCAGCGCATGCTGGAGGAGATTCGGCGGGCGTGAGGAGTCGGGATCAGCGTGTGCCCCCCTGTCACACTAAAACCCGGGTGGCCCATCCTTTGCGTTCTTTGCAAAGGGTGGGCATTCCCAAATGTGAACCGCATGGGATTTTGACTTTGCTTTCTAGCGCCGATCCTGCTCTTACCTTTTACAGTGAAAGCATGCCGAAAGGCTTGAAGCGCTATTACGGACACGATTATCTGCACTTTCTGACCTGCAGTTGTTACCATCGACAGCCCTGGCTCAGCGAACCCCGTCGCCGCGACCTGTTCTTGCAGATTTTGGAGCAAGTGCGGCAGCGCTATCTCTTCGTCGTCGTCGGCTATGTGGTGATGCTCGACCACATCCACCTGCTGATCAGCGAGCCCGAGCAAGGAACGCCCTCGACAGTGATGCAGGTTCTGAAGCAGCGTTTCGCACGCCAGGTCCTGCAAAAGAAAAGATGCCCCGCTGAACAATCCCCGGGTGGCCCATCCTTTGCGCTCTTTGCAAAGGGTGGGCAGCCGCATGTCTGGCAACGCCGCTTTTACGATTTCAATGTCTGGAGCGAGCGCAAGCGCGCGGAGAAGCTCCGCTACATGCATCGCAATCCGGTGGAGGAGGGGCTGGTGGCGGAACCGGAACACTGGGAATGGAGCAGCTATCGCAGCTATGCGTATCAGGAAGAGGGCAGGGTGAAGATCAACCAGTGGCCCAAGGCAGTGATGAAGATCCGAATACCGGTAGCGTAGCCGGAAATCCCATGCCGGGTGGCCCATCCTTAAGAACAAACCAGGGTGGCCCATCCTTTCGCGCCTTTTGCGAAAGGGTGGGACATTACCGAACTCGGCCCGCACGGGATCTTGACTTGCCTTCACTCGCGCGGAATCGGCGCGCATTACAGGGAAAGGAAAGCTCAAGAGATCGGCAGTGTGGAACGCCCACCCTTTGCAAAGAACGCAAAGGATGGGCCACCCGCGGGTTGATCGGGGCGGAGTCGGGGTTCGTAGCGCGGGACTTGCCCGGAAAACCAAAGGTGGGCCAGTCCGGCATCCTCGGTAACATCGGATTGAACATGAACAACTACGTCTGGTTAAAGCGGCTGACTTCCACATTTTGAACCTTATTGTCAGCGTGATGTTTCTACTGTGTCAGTCCTCAGATGCAGGAACCCTGGTCGGTGCGTACAAATCGAAATTCTCCTCTGAACTTCTTCACATTATCGGTATATCCAGCCAATTAGACGATTTCGTGGACGCTTGTCGTCGATCCGATTGGATTCGTGGGACTCATTTCTGCCGAGCTGGCCGCTCCGGCGCGGCGCGGCGCCACGCGCGGTGAGAATGGGCGCTCGATGCCGACAGTGTTATTCAATATGCAATCCAGTGGACGGTTATTACAATGGATTATGTTATATGTTTAATGACAATCACTTAGCTTATATAATACATGTATATAACGTCATCTAGTACAATGAATTAAATGTAATTGATTTCTACATCACCTCAATGCGTGTTCGAGCGTCGTCAGCATGGCGTCTCTACTGTGTCAGTCCTCAGATGCAGGAACCCTGGTCGGTGCGTACAAATCGAAATTCTCCTCTGAACTTCTTCACATTATCGGCATATCCAGCCAATTAGACGATTCCGTGGACGCTTGTCGTCGATCCGATTGGATTCGTGGGGACTCATTTCTGCCGAGCTGGCCGCTCCGGCGCGGCGCGGCGCCACGCGCGGTGAGAATGGGAGTTCGGGCAACTCGTGCAGAGCCAGACACGAATACCGTGAAATTGGGATGCGGCTAGTCGAGCTCCGTCAGATTTATTTTGTTTTTCACAGCATCTTATGAGATACATTATAGGGGGGTACAGATGGCTATCAAGTTCATGAACCGTGACGATGTGGAACAAGGTCGTGGTGCTGGTTCGGACCTTCCTAAGCATTCACTGAAGTCCGCACTCCGCGTCGCAACCGCCTTGGAGGAAAAAAACAGCGGCAATCCCATGCCGCCCACCGACGTCGCAATTGCGATCGGGAAAAGCCCCGGCAGTTCCGATTTTCGGATGCTCCTTTCTTCGTCCATCAAATATGGGCTGACAACGGGCAGCTACAACCAGTCGAAGGTCTCACTGACGGCGCTGGCTCGAGACATCCTAGAGCCGACTTCGGACGAGACAAAGAATCAGGCCCTAGCGCAGGCAGCGTTCACGCCGCAGGTGCTGGGCAGGATCTTTGAGTCCTACAAGAACAAGAAGGTCCCCGACCCTCAATTTTTTCAAAACGCGTTGGTCAGAGATTTTGGTGTCCCGAGGGATCAAGCCGCGAAATGCGCTGCGATTTTCCAGGATAACGTCGAGTTTCTTGGGTTGCTCCGGCAAGCCAGCACGGGCAAGTGGCTCGCCGAAGAGCCGTCTGAAGCGATCGACATGCAGACTTCGGATTCCACGGAATCAGAGGAGGCCGAAAGCGATGCAACGCCCATCTCCGAATCGCGCGGGCCCTCCGTTCTCCCCCCTGCTAGGGCCACTGGATCTGCTTCCGAGACCCCCGCAAAGAACGCTATCTTCGTCGGGCACGGCAAGAATAAGGTGCCTCTGCAGCAGCTTGAGAAATTTTTGTCGGAATACAAAATTCCGCACAAGGTGGCGATTGACGAAGCAAATAGGGGCCGTCCCATTTCCCAAAAGGTCGCAGAGTTGATGCACGAATGCGGTGCAGCCATCATCATCTTCACCGCAGATGAGGAGTTCAAAGACTCTATTGGACAAACCATCTTCCGTCCGAGCGAGAACGCTGTGTTCGAGCTGGGAGCTGCCAGTGCACTCTACGGTTCTCGTGTCGTGATCTTCAAGGAGGCTGGAGTGACCTTCCCGAGTAATTTTCGGGACATCGGATATATCGAGTTCGAGAAGGATCGCCTTGATGCAAAGGTCAACGAGCTGTTCCGTGAGCTGATTGGGTTCAAGCTAATTACGGTATCCGTCTCATGAGTGCCTCAGCCAAGGGCGAAGAAGAGTGGTGAGTCGTTGCAACCCAAGAGCAAATTGGCGCGGGCTGAGAAGAAGTTCAGCGAAGCCTGTTCACTCTGCGAGAAGATTCTCCTCCGTGCACTACTGTTCGGCTGCTTCGTATATGAGGGCGGCAGATTTATTGTCGCGATGCTGCGATGACCCGGGTCGTACTTGTATGAGGACGTTCGGCGACTCCACAAAGACGCCCGGTCAGCATGTTGACGATCGATGCTACGTCCTCGCCCAATTTCCCGAGTCGACGAATCTTGATTGGGCGAGGGACCTGAGGTCGGCCCTAGGCGGCGGAGAGCTAAAGTACCAGAAGTATCTTGGCTTGCGCCACAAGGTACAAGCGGACAAGAAGCTATGGAAACGGGTTCTGGAAGGAACAGCCGAAGCCACGATCGTCGTAATCGAGAATCGCTTTTACATCGACGCAATTGCTTACCGTCTGATCAACGAGGGCGCGGAGATGGGGCACGACTTCACTATCGATGACATGCTCAGGGAGGCGGCACTCTGCATGATCGAGCACGCCCCAATTATGCGACTTCCCGATCTTATAGATGATCTAGTGGCTGCCGGGTCCGCACGATTCGCGCCGGGGCCGGCGCGGCCTGAGTACACGGCAAGAACCGTTTA
Source organism: uncultured Acidobacteriaceae bacterium (assembly GCA_963706645.1). Classification (GTDB taxonomy): domain Bacteria; phylum Acidobacteriota; class Terriglobia; order Terriglobales; family Acidobacteriaceae; genus Sulfotelmatobacter. The sequence goes on along the minus strand of CAVPNR010000023.1, from coordinate 86,231 downwards.
CCACCAAATTGGTGAGAAGTTCAGCGACGCCGCCGTGTTTGCAGCTCGCGCTCACGCTGCCTTCGATATTGACGACCTGAGAAGGGCCGCGAGCACGAACGAACTCTTCCTCGCGCCACACCGGCGCAGGTTAGTATCCGAGCTAGAGGGTGTCGAGAGAATCTTTGACAATGAGCATCCAAAAAGCGCTGCGATGCTGAATGAGATATTCGGGTCATACGACTCGCGATCGAGGAGTCTGACCGGAAGAAGGGTCTCAGAGGCGGCGTCGGATTCAAATGATTGGCTCCAAGCGGCGGATTTTTGCGCCGGGTTTGCGTCGGAGCTCATGATGAATGCGTCTGACGACCGGGAACGCGACCTGAGGCGCCACTTTAGGAAGGTCATCTTTAATGGAGCAACTCGATAGAGAGGCGATTGGAGCCTTTACGGTCCCTAACCCCGCGTGATATCCTCAATAACGTCACAAAGATAAATCGAAACCAAGAAGACAGGAGTGCACCAGGCAAGTGTTAGCCAGAGAGCACAAGAAATCCCTCATCGACCAATACGGCACGCATCCCAGCGATACCGGCAGTCCCGAAGTCCAGATCGCGTTGCTCAGTGAACGCATTGGCCAATTGACGGAGCACTTCAAGACGCACCAGAAAGACCACGGCTCGCGCCGCGGCCTTCTCATGCTGGTCAGCAAGCGGCGTAGCTTGCTCGACTACCTGAAGAAATACGATTCCGAGCGCTACAAGACCGTCATCACCAAGCTCGGCATCCGCAAGTAGATGGAAGGCAAGGTTTCAAGGTGGCAAAGTCTCAAGGTTTCAAAGACCTTGAAACATTGAACCTCTGAAACTTTGAGAACTTTTCTTCCCCATTTCTGAGGAAACCGTCTCCGGAGAGACGGCCCGGCATCGAGGAATTCTCCACACGTGCGTTTTTCAAGCGCTGATCCCTCGCCTCAACCCGGCACCGATTCGGTGCCCTGGCCCTTCCGCGCGTCTGCGGAGGGGTGCGGCAGCCTATCTCATCGCTGCCTGTCACAACTCAAAGGAATGAATCATCATGAAACCAGAAGCAACTAGCGTTACAGTCCATCTATCCGGCGGCAAAGAAATTTCATTTGAAACTGGAAAGCTCGCCAAGCAGGCCGGAGGCGCCGCTGTGGTCCGCCTCGGCGAAAACGTTGTGCTCGCCTGCGCCACCGCCAACGCCGATCCGCGCGAAGGCATCGATTTCTTTCCCCTCACCGTCGATTACCGCGAATACACCTATGCCGGCGGACGTTTCCCCGGCGGCTTCATCAAGCGCGAAGGCCGCATGAGTGAGCGCGAAGTGCTCACGAGCCGTCAGATCGACCGGCCGGTGCGTCCCATGTTCGCCGAGGGATTCAAGTGCGAGACCCAGATCATTGCGTTCGTGCTGTCGGCTGACAGCAATAATGACCCTGACGTTCTGGGCATCAACGGCGCGTCGTGTGCGCTGACGCTCTCTGACATTCCGTTTCTGGGTCCGATCGGCGCCGTGCGCGTCGGCCTGGTGGACGGCCAGTTCATTGTGAATCCCACGTACGACGAAATGCGCGGAGGCCTGGTCAACATCATGGTCGTCGGAACTGCCGACGGCATTGTGATGATCGAGTCGGGCGCGAAGGAAGTGAAGGAAGAGACGGTCGTGGACGCCATCGAATTCGGCCACACCGAGATCAAAAAGATCTGCAAGGCGATCAGCGAGCTGCGCGACAAAGTCGGCAAGCCGAAGCGCAAAGTCGAGCCGCCTGTGTTCGATGACGCGTACTACAACGATCTGCAGAAGCACGTCGGCGCCGAAGTGTCGGATGCACTGGACACCAAGAAGCATCCCAAGGCGGAAAGCTACACGCTGGTCAAGGACATCAAGAAGCGCCTGGCCGCCGAGTTGCCGACAACGGGAAGCGAAAAGGACGACGAGGTCGCCAAGAAGAAACTCTCGCAATACTACGAGACGCTGCGCGAGCGCATCTTCCGCGAGCAGGTGATCAATCACAAGCGCCGTCCGGATGCCCGCGCCTTCGACGAAGTTCGCGAGATCTGGATCGAAGCCGGCGTCCTGCCCCGAACCCACGGCAGCGCCATCTTCACCCGCGGTGAAACCCAAGCCCTGGTCACAGCGACACTGGGCACCAGCGACGACATGCAACGATTGGAAGGCTTCGAAGGCGAATCCAAGAAACGCTTCATGCTCCACTACAACTTCCCACCGTTTTCGGTTGGTGAGGTGGGGTTCATGCGAGGAGCGGGGCGGCGCGAGATTGGGCACGGAGCGTTGGCGGAGCGAGCAGTTTCGGCCGTGCTTCCGACAGAAGAGAAGTGGCCTTATGCGATGCGAGTGGTGTCTGACATTCTGGAATCGAACGGGTCGTCGTCGATGGCGACGATCTGCGGCGCGTCGATTGCGCTGATGGATGCGGGCGTTCCGTTGAAGGCTCCGGTGGCCGGCGTGGCGATGGGATTGGTGAAAGAAGGCGATCAGTATGCCATCCTGACCGACATCGCGGGTGCGGAAGATCATTACGGCGACATGGACTTCAAGGTTGCCGGAACGAAAGAAGGCATCACTGCGCTGCAGATGGATATTAAGGTGGCCGGCATCACAGCGCAGATCATGCGCGAGGCGCTGGCGCAGGCACAGCGTGGACGGATGCACATTCTCGGCAAGATGGAAGAGGTCATCACCACCGGGCGCGAGAAGATTTCCGATTACGCGCCGCGGTTCTATACGGTGCAGATCCCGGTCGACAAGATTCGCGACCTGATCGGGCCGGGCGGCAAGATGATTCGCAGCATCGTGGAGCAGACCGGGGTGAAGATCGACGTGGAAGATTCCGGGCTGGTGAAGGTGGCGTCGAGCGATCAGGAGTCAGCGGCGAAGGCGCTGCAGATCATTGGCGACATCACGGCGACGGCCGAGGTAGGGAAGACGTACCTGGGCAAGGTCACGCGGCTCGCCGACTTCGGCGCGTTCGTGGAGATTCTGCCTGGCACCGACGGGCTGCTGCACATCAGCGAAGTGGCGGAACATCGCATTGCCGATGTGCGCGATGAGCTGAAGGAAGGCGATCAGGTGCTGGTGAAGGTACTGGCGGTAGAAGGCAACCGCATCCGGCTGTCGCGCAAGGCGATCCTGAAAGAGCAGCGCGCGAAGATGGGCGGCGGTGAAGCACCTCCTCCTGATGCGGCGATGGCGCCGGCGGCTGAGGGGCAGCCTGCGTTGACAGGCTCGCTTGTCATCGAGGGCGGCGGCGATTTTCCGGATGAGCCGGATTCCGAGCCGAACTTTAATCGCGACGGTCCACCTCACGTGAGTGCGGGTGGCGGAGATCGTCCTCCGCGCAGCGGTGATCGCGGTGGAGATCGTGGTCGCGGCGGGCGTCCTGGCGGCGGTGGTGGGGGACGTGGTCGCGGTCGCGGCGGACGTCCTGGAGGCGGCGGTGGTGGTGGACGCCACGGCGGTCACGGCGGCGGGGGCGGCGGCCGGCACTAGAGCTTCTTTGCCACGGATCCACACAGATCATACGGATTAACCAAAGGGGACCGCGGAAATTGCGGTCCTTTTTGTTTGTGCCGAACGACGTGATATAAGTTCTCGGGCAGATTTCTGCCTGGGGTGAAATTGGAAGCTCGGGAGACTCTGGAATGAGAATGAGAAACATGGCCGTGGTGGTGCTGCTGGCGGTTTCGAGCATGGTTCTGGCGGCGATTCCTTCGGGATGGAAGGTGGTCACTGACAAGAAAAAAATGTGTCAGTACGCGATTCCGGCGGACTGGACGGCGGACACCCTTCTGATCGGCACGGCAACCTCCGCGGATAAGAAGAGCAACGTGGTGGTTCGGGGAAACGACCAGTCGCTTGCGGACATCAAGCCGATGATCCAACAGATGATCCCGCCGGATAAGACGATTGAAGACAGCGGGAAGCGATACTGGTATTCGTACAAGCATCTGGCAAACGCCGGTGATCTTCCCGGAACGAACTGGTATGTGGCCGTGGCGGTTCCGGGCGGCATCTGCGGCAGTCAAGTGAGTTTCAAGGACGCCGCGGGAGAGGCGGTCGCGAAGCAGATTGTCGATACGATTGGAGCGGCAAAGTAGGCAGTCTGGTATTTGTAGGGCGTCAGTGTGACGGGGACGCACGCGAGATCCCTCACTCCGCCTGAAGAACGGCTAAATTCGGGATGACGCCTTCCAGAGAGCGGGCATATGGCGCCTTCTTAATTGAATGGGCCGGGGTTGAAACCGGCCCATTCGCTGGAACGTCCATTCGTTGACTCGCCGAAACCTCCTCTTTAAGATGTAGCGACTCGACGGCCAGCCACTCTCATGATCGGGCAGACGATATCGCATTACCGCATCCTCGAGAAGGTCGGTGGCGGCGGAATGGGCGTCGTCTACAAGGCGGAAGACACGCGCCTGCGTCGGTTTGTCGCACTTAAGTTCCTGCCTGATGAAGTGGCGCGCGATCCCGTCGCGCTTGCCCGTTTTCAACGAGAGGCTCAGGCCGCGTCGGCGCTGAATCATCCCAACATCTGCACGATCTATGACATCGGCGAGCAGGACGACGTGGCGTTCATCGCCATGGAGTTTCTGGAGGGGATGACGTTGCGGCATCGGATCGCTGGGCGCCCGCTGGATATCGAGATGCTCCTGCCCATCGCGACTGAAGTCGCCGAGGCGCTGGAAGCCGCCCACGCCAAGGGGATCGTGCATCGCGACATCAAGCCAGCGAATATCTTCATTACCACGCGCGGAAACGCCAAGGTTCTGGATTTTGGTTTGGCCAAACTGTCGGCGCAGTCTACGAGCGGGGCCGAACCCACTGCCGCGACGGTCGATTCGGCGGAACATCTTACGAGTCCGGGGACGGCGGTGGGGACGATCGCCTACATGTCGCCGGAGCAGGTGAAAGGGCGCGAACTGGACGCCCGGACTGATTTGTTCTCGTTCGGCGCGGTGCTGTACGAGATGGCGACGGGGACGCTGCCGTTTCGAGGCGACACATCAGCGTTGATCTTCGACTCCATTCTTAATCGAGAGCCAACCGCCCCGGTGCGGTTGAATCCCGACACGCCGACCAAGCTCGAAGACATCATTAACAAGTGTCTGGAGAAGGATCGCAACCTGCGTTACCAGCACGCCTCGGAGATACGCACGGATCTGCAGCGCCTTAAGAGGGATACGGAATCGACACGGTTGCGTCCAGATTATGTGGGGATGTCCGCCGGCGACCGAACAAGCCGTGCGAAACTCGCAGCCTATATCACGACCGTAATGTTGTTTGCGGCTGTCATCGCGGGCGGGCTTTATTATCGCTGGCACCAGCAAAGCAAGCGCCTGACCGACAAGGACACGATCGTGCTGGCGGACTTTACCAACAGCACTGGCGACGCGGTGTTCGACCACACTCTGCGACAGGGGCTTTCGGCGGAACTGGAGCAGTCCCCTTTCTTGAACGTGCTATCGGACGAGCGCGTTGCACACACGCTTTCGCTCATGGCTCAGCCCAGAGACGCGCCCCTGACAAGCCAACTTGCGAATGAAGTTTGTCAGCGTACAGCAAGCGCGGCAACGATTGAAGGATCCATTGCCAGCCTGGGGAACCAGTACGTGCTTGGGTTGAAAGCGGTGAACTGTCGAAATGGTGATGCGTTGGCCCAGGAACTGGTGACTGCGGACGGGAAGGAGAAGGTCCTGAGGGCGCTGGGAGACGCTGCAACGCAGTTGCGCAAAAAGATGGGCGAATCGCTCACTTCAGTACAGAAATATGACGCGCCCGTGGAAGAGGTCACCACGTCGTCGCTGGAGGCGCTGAATGCCTACAGCATGGGGCAAAGGGCGCGCCAGGAAACAGGCAACATGGCAGCCATTCCATTCTTCGAACATGCGGTTCAACTCGATCCGAACTTTGCGATCGCGCATCTTGCAATTGGAATGGAATACTGGAACATCGAAGAAGCAACCCGCGCCAAAGAAAGCATGGAGCGAGCTTATGCCCTTCGGGACCGGGTGAGCGCCAGGGAACGATTTCGCATTATTGGCGACTATGACGAGGTGGTTGGCGGTGATCTTCCGAAAGCCAATGAGAATTATCAACTATGGGCGCAGACCTATCCCCAAGACAAGCGCCCCTTAGATTATCTCGGCAATAATTACCTCTTCACTGGGCAGTACGAGCAAGCCCTGGAGGCTTTGCTGCAGGAAAAGAATCTCTCGGGAAATGGCTACTACAACTACGACAACCTCGTTTATGCCTACATGGCGCTGAATCGATTCCGGGACGCAAGAGCCACTGCCGAGGACGGTTTGGCACGGAAATTTGAGCCTCTGCCAGGACGCACTGCGCTGTATCGGATCGACTTTCTTGAGGGAAATTTGTCGGGCATGCAGGAGGCTATAAATTGGGCAATCGGAAAGCCTGTTGCCGAGCACCTGATGCTCGATTATCAAGCAGAAACCGCGGCATACTGGGGCCGAAGAAAAGAGGCTTGGAGCCTGTCGCAGCGGGCGGACGCAGTGGCGCGGGGCGAAAATGAGAATGAGAGTGCTGCAAAGTACTTGGCGCGGGCTGCGCTACGAGATGCCGAGCTCGACAATCCTGCTGCCGCGATGGAACATGCCGGCGCGGCGCTCAAGCTATTTCCTTCCCGGGACGTGAAAATATTGGTCGCCCTGGCGGTGGGACGAGCAGGTGATACCATGCGGGCAGAAAGCCTCACGCACGAGCTTGCGCTTGCCTATCCCACCGACACCGTGCTGAATTTCTATTGGATTCCAACCGTTCGTGCCGCCGCAGCTCTCCATCGAAACCATGGAGCCGACGCAATCGAGATTCTGCAGGTGACCGCGCCTTATGAGTTAGGCCAGCCGTTGCAGATGGGACCAGCAACGCTCTATCCGGTTTATGTGCGAGGCGAGGCGTACCTGCAATTGGGACAAGCCGGTGGGGCGGCGGCGGAGTTTCAGAAGCTGTTGGATCATCCCGGTTGCGTCATGAATTTTGTTCTGGGTGCACTGGCGCATCTGGGAGTGGCTCGGGCGAATGCTTTGGAGGCGCGAACTTCGCAGGGAGCGGATGCCGATGCCGCCCGCGTCCGGGCCTTGGCTGCTTACAAGGATTTTCTGACACTCTGGAAAGATGCCGATCCCGACATCCCGATTCTGAAGCAGGCTAAGGCGGAGTACGCGAAGCTGCAGTGATGCGTTTCGTCGAAGACAGCGCATGCATTTCTTGCTCGGGCGGCGAAAACTATTCTCACTGAATTGGGTTGAGCGGGGACGAATCACATCGACTTTCCTACAGAGTCTCCTGTAGCTGTAAAGAAAACATTCCTGACATGCTCGGCCGGCGCTCCTGACGATTGCAGTTAAAGCGTGCAGTTACAGCGGGGATGCGATCCGCGTGAGAAAGTCTCTAATCGGATGGCAGACTGCTTGCTAAGAACTCCGCCAGAGCCGTTTGGCTCCTGGAGGATTTAGTGAAAACCAAGATTCGCTCTCTCTCGTTTCTCGCCACGGTGGCAGTCGTCCTCGGACTGATCTCCTGGGGCAGCGCGCTGAACGCGCAAACGACTCCGTCGACGCCCACAGACCAGACCACACAGCCATCGTCGACGCCGGACACTCCGCCTACACAGCAGACACCGCAGACGCAGCCTGCACCGACGCCGGATAACCCGCCGGCGACGCAGCAGACTCCTGATGCGCAGAGCCCGAGCTCGCAGACTCCGGATGCGGCGCAACCGCCGGCCTCGAAAGATAGCACTTCGACTACAGCCACGCCCGGCGCTGGTGACAGCCAGGTTTTCTCGGGAACCGTCCAGAAGTCCGGCGACAAGTATGTCCTGAAGACCGATTCCGGCAAGACCTATGACATTGATCACCAGGAGGACGTGAAGAAATTTGATGGCAAGCGCGTCCGGGTGCAGGGCAAGCTGGATGACAGCGGCACGAAGATCCAGGTGAAGTAGGTTTATTGATTTTGACCAGAAGAGGCACCGAGGACACCGGGCAAACCGCTCCGTGATCTTCGGTGCCTTTTGGTTTGTATCCGGATGCTACTTTTTCTGCGATTGTGATTCTTGCCTGCGCTAACTGTTTCCGGGGAATAAGGTCGGCCACGGAAGAGTGCTCCCCATCCTTGCAGAGGATGCAAGGATGGGGCTTCCCGCGACGAGGCAGGTGACCTGGCAGATAGGATTCCCCTTGCGTTTCAGGCGGCGGTTAGCAAGAGGTAAGACGGGTAGTTCCGTGCAGAAAGCTTCCCCCTTAAACTTAGAACGATAGGGTTGAGTGCGGAGGTAGCTCCCGTTGCCTGCGGAGCTGTTCAACTGAAGTTCAGGGATCCGGTAGATTTCGCGGCAGGACATCGGAATCAACCTCCTAATCGGAATAGTGTGGGGCAGGGCGAAAACGTTTCGCAGACGGGAGTAAAACTTGGATAAGGACGCCACGCATTGGATTGAGAAACTAGGGCTCGAGCCGCATCCTGAGGGCGGGTATTTTCGGCAGACATATCGGTCCGGAGTTGTGATTGCGCGGGAGGCTCTGCCGGCGGGGTTCACGGGAGCACGGGCGGCGTCGACCGCGATTTACTTTTTGCTGGAAGGGAAGAACTTCTCGGTGTTTCACCGGCTGCGGTCGGATGAGGTTTGGCATTTCTACGCGGGAGAAGCGCTGATGGTGCATGTGATCGATCGGTCGGGGGAATATTCTTCAATTCGGTTAGGTCGTGATTTGGACGCGGGAGAGGTTTTGCAGGCTGTAGTGCCGGCAGGATGCTGGTTTGCTTCGCACGTAGCTGATTGGAAGTCGTTTGCATTGGTGGGATGCACGGTGGCGCCGGGATTTGATTTTGAGGATTTTGAAATGGGGAAGAGAGAGGAGTTGGTGGCGAGGTATCCGCAGCAGCGGGAGCTGATTCAGCGACTGACGCGGGGGTAAACTCGCTCGGATTCGGTTCAACAAGGCTTGAAACACAGAGGACGCCAAGGACACAGAGGAACGAATTGGCAAGCAACTCGTGTCCCTGTGGTCCGAGTATCACTTCACGGCGGCGGCTTTTTTGGGGAACATCTCGCCGATGCGGCGGATTTGGGCGCCGACTCCTTTCAGCTTTTCTTCGATGTGCTCGTAGCCGCGGTCGATGTGGTACACGCGGTCGATGATGGTTTCGCCGTCGGCGACCAGCGCGGCGAGCACGAGTGACGCAGAAGCCCGGAGGTCGCTGGCCAGCACCGCTGCAGCGCTCAGGGGAGTCTTGCCGCGGACGACGGCGCGGCGGCCTTCAATCTTGATGTTCGCGCCCATTCGAACCAGTTCCTGCGCGTGCATGAAGCGGTTCTCGAAAATATTTTCGGTGATGATCGACGTGCCTTCGGCCTGAGTGGTCAGCGCCATGAATTGCGCCTGGCAGTCGGTGGGGAATCCGGGATGCTCTTCGGTTGACATGTCGGCGGCGGTGAACGGGTTGTCGCCCATCACGCGGACCGAGTCTGCCGTGGCCTTGGTTTTCACGCCGGCTTCGTGGAGCTTGCTGAGGAGTGCACCCAGGTGCGAGGGATCGCATCCGGCGATGTTGAGATCGCCTCCGGTCATCGCACCGGCAATGATGAACGTGCCGGCTTCGATGCGGTCGGGAATGATGCGGTGCTTCGCGCCTTTCAGTTTACTGACGCCTTTGACGCGGATGGTGGGCGTGCCTGCGCCTTCGATCTTCGCTCCCATTTTATTCAGCAAGTCGGCGAGGTCGGCGACTTCGGGCTCGCGCGCGCAGTTCTGCAGAATGGTCTCGCCTTCGGCGAGCGTCGCGGCCATGAGCAGGTCTTCGGTGCCGGTAACGGTGATCTTGTCGAAAACAATTTCTGCGCCTTTGAGGCGGGTCGTGGAGGCCTCGACGTAACCGTGATCTTGCGTGATCTTCGCGCCGAGACGTTCGAGCCCCTTGATGTGCAGGTCGATGGGACGAGCTCCGATGGCGCAGCCGCCGGGAAGAGAAACGCGGGCGTGGCCGCAGCGGGCGACTAGAGGGCCGAGGACCAGTGTGGAGGCGCGCATGGTCTTGACGAGTTCGTAGGATGCTTCGGGGGCGTTGAGGTCGGCGCAGTGGATGGTGGTGCGGTGCTGGGCGCGTCCGTAGCCGAGTTCGACTTCGGCGCCCATCGCCGCGAGAAGATTGCGCGTGGTTTGGATGTCGCGGACTTGTGGAACGTTTTCGAGGATAACGGGCTGATCGGTGAGCAGGGCAGCCGCCATGCAGGGTAACGCTGCATTTTTTGCGCCGCTGACGCGAACCGTGCCGAGCAGCGGTTCTCCGCCGCGAATTACGAATTTATCCATGGATGAATCCTTGCAGGGATATTGTAGCGGGGAATGTGCGGGCACTTGTTGATTCAGAGGGCACGGGAAGGGCAAGGTAACCACAGAGGACGCGGAGGACACAGAGGAACTACCCACTTCTCGCGCCAAGGACGCGCGAGAAATGGGGCACCCTTTATTTCTGTGCGAAGGTGATCGCGTGGCGAACGTGGCCTTTTGATTTTTTCAGGGCGGCGGCGGCTTGGGAACGATTTACTTTTGCGGCCAGCATGACGACCGCGACCGGGGTTCGATTGCCGGCGGCTGCGAGTGCGTGGCTGGCAGTTTCATGGTCGACTCCGGTGGCTTGTTCCAGGATACGAATCGCGCGCTGGACGAGCTTCTCGTTCTTGGTCCAGACGTTGACCATGAGGTTGCCGTAGACGTAGCCCAGGCGAGTCATCGCTCCGGTGGAGATCATATTCAGAACCATTTTGTGAGCGGTGCCGGCTTTCATGCGAGAGGATCCCGCGAGAACTTCGGCGCCAACTTCGGTGACGATGGCGAAATCGGAGGCGCGCTCCAGCGGAGAATTGCGGTTGCAGGTGAGGGCGATGGTGCGGGCGCCGCGGCTGCGCGCGTATTCCACGGCGGCGATGGTGAACGGAGTGCGCCCGCTGGTGGCGATGCCGAGGACGATGTCGTGCTTGCCGGGCTTGCGCTTTTTCATTTCGGCGATCGCGAGTGCCGTATCGTCTTCGCTGGCTTCGGTGGAAGCGGCCAGGGCCTTGGCGCCGCCCGCCATGATGTACTGCACGGTGCGGGGATCAGTATTGAAAGTCGGCGGGATCTCAGAGGCATCGAGAGCGCCAAGGCGGCCGCTCGTTCCCGCGCCGACGTAGATGAGGCGTCCGCCCTGGCGGAATCCGGCGACGATGACGTCGATGGCGCGGGCGATTTGCGGAAGAGCGCGGCCGACCGCGGTGGCGACGGTTGCGTCTTCGCGGTTGATGAGGTGAACGATCTCGAGCGACGACATGCGGTCGAGTTCAGTGGCGGCGGGAAGAATCTGTTCGGTTGGGAGCTGTCGGAGATCAGATTTCACTTTGCGGGATCGAGTCAAATCGTAGCGCCTTTCGCGGTATTGGCAGAGCAGATCATTTTATTACCAGGTGCGTTGAGCGCGGCAGTGACGAGATGAACTCATGCGCTGTGAATTCGTCCGTCCGGCATTACCTCACGTGGTTGAGGGCTTCGGCCACGGCATCGTGGAATTTTGGGCGAACTTGCCTGATCGCCTGATTCGTGCAATCAGGCCAGGTGCGGTTGGTGAGTAGAGTAATTGAGAGTCGACGGTCGGGGTCGATCCACAGCGACGTTCCGGTGTAGCCAAGGTGCCCGAAGGAACGGGGGCTAAAGTATTTTCCGGATTGCGAGGGGGAAGAGGGAGTGTCCCAACCCAGGGCGCGGGATGTGCCGGCCGGCACGGATTCGCGGCTGGTGAAGAGCGCGATGGTTTCTCGGCGAAGGATGGGGCTTCCTTCTTGCAGCAGGGTGTGAGCGAAGCGGGCCATCTCTTCTGCGTTAGAGAAGAGGCCGGCGTGTCCCGCGACGCCGCCCAGGACGCTTGCGTTTTCATCGTGAACTTCGCCTTGGATAATTCTTTGGCGGAAAGTGCTGCGGGGCATTGGGCCCGCGCCCGCAGCGGATTCGTTTCCTAAGCGTTCGTCGGCGGTGGGCGGAATTTTCGCGCGGGATTTTTTCGGCGGATTGAATGTCGTGTTGACCATTCCCAGCGGGCCGAAGATTTCGCGCTGGCAGAACGCGTCGAGCGATTCTCCGGCGATGCGATCGAGGGCGGCGCCCAAGATGATAAATCCGATGTCGCTGTACTCGGCGTGCGAGCCGGGATCGGTGGAAAGGGAAGTGGTGAAGGCGGTGCGCAGCAGGTCCTCGCGCGATTGCTGCTTCAGGAATAATTTCTCATAAGCGGGCAGGCCCGAGGAGTGGGCGAGGAGCATGCGGAAGGTGACGTCGCGGCGGCGGGAGTCGGGTTCGCCACAGGTGTCGGCCAGGAATTCGGGGACGACGCCGCTTACGGGAGCTTCGAGTTCGAGCAGGCCGCGCTCGTAGAGGAGCATTGCCATGGTGGTAGAGGCGACAGCTTTGGTGACGGAGGCGAGGTCAAAGAGAGTTGCGGGGGGCACGGGTGACGAATTTGCTTCGTATGTAAAGTGGCCGAAGGAGTTGAGGACGACTAGCTTTTCGCCTTGCGTGACTGCGGCCGAGGCTGCGGGGAAGACGCCATCTGCAATCGCGTTCTTCAGAACCGAGAAGGCGGAAGAAAAACGTTCGTCCTGATCGTCGTAAGCGGTGGCGAGGCTGGGAACTGGACTGTTCAGGGCTTGTCCACTCACATCGGAATTCTGACCTGAGCGGGTTATAGCAGAGTTGTGGGGATGGGTAAAGTTGGAGAACCAGGTCAACCACAGAGGACATGGAGGATGCTTGCTTCTGACGGCATACCTTACTTGAGTTTCTTGAGCGATCCCACCAAGTTGTGTACAGTCAAGAGATCATCCTCAACATGAAATCATATTCACGTTTCTCCAGAATTGCGTGCGCGGTTATGGCGGTATTTTCGCTTGCGTGCCTGACTGCACGGGCCGAGGCTAAGAGTTCCTCAACACTGACTCGTCTTGCGGGAGTCGACTCGGTCATCGAGCAGGCAATTGCGGACGGAAACATTCCCGGAGCCGTGCTGGTGGTGGGACACGATGGGGCGGTGGTGTATCGCAAGGCGTATGGGAGCCGGGCGCTCGAGCCGCAGCGTGAGCCGATGACGCTCGACACAGTGTTCGATCTCGCCTCGCTGACCAAGGTGGTTGCGACCACGACTGCCGTGATGCAACTCGTGGAGCAGGGCAAGGTGCGGATGAACGATACGGTGGCGAAGTATCTGCCTGACTTTGCGCAGAACGGCAAAAAGGACATCACCGTGCGGCAGCTGCTGACGCACTACTCAGGGCTGGCTCCGGATATCGATTTGACACCGGCCTTCGAGTCGAAGGAGTCGGCGTTTCGGTTGGCGTTCGCCGAGACGCCGCAGCAGGCGCCCGGTTCGGGCTTTGTTTACAGCGACACGAATTTCATTGTCCTGGGAGCGATGGTCGAGAAAGTGTCGGGCGAGACGCTGGAGGCCTACACGGAGCGGCATATTTTTGTCCCGCTCAAAATGACGCACACGCGATTTGTGCCTCCGGCGGCGTGGCGCGCAAAGATTGCGCCTACGGAATATGACGAGAACCAGCACATGCTGCGCGCGGTCGTGCACGATCCGAGAGCGCGGAGGATGGGCGGAGTTGCGGGACATGCGGGTCTGTTCTCGACGGCGGACGATCTGGCGAAGTTTGCGCAGACACTGCTGAATGGCGGCGACGGGATCCTGTCGGCGGTCACGGTCGAGAAGATGACGTCGCCCGAGCAGCCGCCTTCGGCGCCGGTTCTGCGCGGGTTTGGATGGGATATTGATTCTCCGTTTTCTTCGAATCGTGGCGACCTGCTGCCGGTGGGATCTTTCGGGCACACGGGGTTTACGGGGACATCGATCTGGATCGATCCGACGACGCAGACTTACATTATTTTGCTCACGAATGCGGTGCATCCGCATGGGAAAGGAAATGCGATCGCCCTGCGGTCGAAGGTGGCGACGGAAGTGGCGGCGGCTCTGGCGTTGAGTCCGTCGGAACAGGAAGCGCGGCGCTGGAAGAGCATCACTGGGTACAACGAGGCGTTTAGCGCGATGCGGCGGATGAGCACGCGGAATGGGACGGTGAGGAACGGGATTGATGTTCTCGAGGAGCATGGGTTTGATGCGCTGAAGCCGGCATCTCCTGATGCGAAGAAGCGCATCGGGCTGGTGACGAACCAAACGGGGGTCGATGCGCAGGGCGTGCGGACGATTGATGTGCTGGCGAAGGCGCCGGGAGTGTCGCTCGAGGCGATCTTTAGTCCGGAACATGGCGTGACCGGAACGCTCGACACCACCGACATCAATAATTCGAAAGACGCCGCGACGGGTGTTCCGGTTTACAGCGTGTATGGCGGGACGGATGCGGCGCGGCGGCCCTCGGCAGATGTGCTGAAGAATCTGGATGCGGTGGTGTTCGACATTCAGGATGCGGGAGTGCGGTTCTACACCTACGAGACGACGCTGGGATACTTTCTGGAAGCGGCGGCAAAGTCGGGCATTGAGTTGATTGTGCTCGACCGGCCGGATCCGGTGACGGGATCGTTTGTGCAGGGTCCGGTGGCCGACGCGGGGCGCGAGAGCTTTACGAATTACTGGGCCGTGCCGGTGCGGCATGGGATGACGATGGGCGAACTGGCAAAGATGTTCAACGCCGAGCGCGGCATCAACGCCAAGCTTACGGTGGTGCCGATGGATGGGTGGCAGCGCGGGGACTGGTTCGATTCGACGGGACTGGCGTGGGTGAATCCGTCGCCGAACTTGCGGAGCGTGACCGAAGCGGCGCTGTATCCGGGCGTCGCGCTGATTGAGGGCACGAATGTGTCGGTGGGGCGTGGGACGGACACTCCGTTTGAACTGGTGGGAGCGCCCTGGATCAAGAGCAAAGAGTTTGCGGCTTATTTGAACGGGCGCGGGATTGCGGGGGTGCGCTTTGTTCCGGTGACGTTCACGCCGACGTCGAGCGTGTATAGCGGTCAGATATGCTCGGGAGTGAATGTCATTCTCACAGATAGGAATGGGTTTGACGCGCCGGAGTTGGGGATTGAACTGGCTGCGGCTCTGCACAAGCTATACGCGGCGGATTTCAAGATCGAACGCATGGCGGAACTGCTGGTGAATCAGAGCGCGTTTGATGCGCTGGTGGCGGGGCAGGATCCGCGCAGGATCGCGCAGGAGTGGCAGGAGGGGTTGGAGAAGTTTGGGAAGGTGCGCGAGAAATATTTGATCTACAAGTGACGCCGTTGGACTGCCTTCATTGACGCAGTGGATCATCGATTTCGTGGGGTCTGGAGTCGGAATCCGCGCCCGATAATTCATATTTTCCGCAGAGGCATTTGTCCGTAAACGTTAGAACGACATTCCGCCCGATACCCTCTATAAACAAGTAGTTCCAGGTCTCAGTCGGCGGCGCGAGTGTGGATTTTGAGTTGATGGAATCTGGCGGTCCGTACATGATGTAGAAACTGCCGCGGTCCGTTTTCCATCCGGGAACGTTGCGGGCTGCGAAGTGGGCATTCACATAGGCCAGCCTTCGATAATGTTCTTCTTTGTAATCGTTCCGGGCGGCACCTGGAGTCGGGTTACGACGTTCCCAGAACGCGACAACGAATTCGTCCCTCTGCTTGTCGCTCAATAGCTTCTTGAAGTCAACACGTTCGTCGTCGGTGATGATCCAGCACACGTCCTCATTGAGCCACTTCTTGTATTCCTCTTTAACCGTGGGATCGAGCCAGCCATGCTGCGACCGCGCAATGGGGGCATGATCCTGGGCCAGGCTTGACGAGAGCGGGAAGTAGAGTGAAGCAAGAAGAAACGCGGCCCCAAGGTTGGTTCGGCGGAGTATGGACTCCATGGAGGCGACCTCCCGGCTGGTACGAAGTGCGCGACTCGATGTTAGAGCGTTAAGATGCGCCCGATCAAGTTCGAGTTCACTGGGGCAGCTGGACCGCGCAAAATCGCATCTCAGGCTGGTAGTTGCGTAGCCTGATCGGGCGGATTAGGCTTATCCGGAGACAGTTGCGTCGGGAGGGTGGGATGCGAGCATTATTCACAGTATTACTGCTGTCGGGGATCGGTTTAGGGCAAGCTGCGGATACCTCGAAGCCCGCGGATGCGGCCGGCCAGGCCCCCGCCGCAGGTCCAGCAAACTTAGCCGTTCAACCGAACTCCCCCGCTGCTGCGGCCGCGCCCGCGGAGGCCGTCAATCCGAATGCTGTCGTGATTCCGGCGGGGACGAAGATTCCTCTGCTGCTGAAGCAGGCGATCTCGACCAAGAACGCCCGCGAAGGCGATGCGGTGTATGCCGAGACGGCGTTTCCCTTCGTGGTGAACGACCGCATTCTGATTCCGGCGGGGACGTATATACAGGGGAAGATCATGCACGCCGAGCCCGCGGGGCGGTCGAAGAAACGCGCCGAAATTCTGATCCACTTTACGTCGATGATTTATCCGACGGGCTACACGGTGATGCTGCCTGCCTCGGTGGAAAACACTCCGGGGAACGACACCAACAGCGTGAAGGATAAAGAGGGGACGATCCAGGCGGACAAGGACAGCGGCAAGCGGCTCGAGGATGCTGCGAAAGGGGCGGCGGTCGGAGGTACAGTCGGCACGATCGCGGGAGCAGCCGCCGGAGGCTACAACGGCGCGCGTTATGCGGGACTCGCTGGATTGGCGGGCGGCGTAGCGTGGGCGCTGCTGAAGCATGGCCCGGAAGTGAAGCTGGAGGTTGGGACATCGCTCGAGATGGAGATTCAGCGGCCGATTCCAGTGGATGCCAGCCGGATTCAAGTGGCGCGGGCGGGGCAGTAGGCTAGCGTTTACCACGAAGGACACGAAAGTTCACGAAGGAAAACAAACGCCACTTCTTTATGAAATTGGCGGTCCTCGTCGTTATCATCGAAAGAGCCCGGTTAAGCCAAGAAAGCGATCAAGATCAAGCTGATCCACCCTGCCTGTTAGACTTCGTGCATGCAGCGGGCGGACGTGTCTGCGATGCGGGGCATTCTGGAGCAACTCTGTCCTCGCTGCCGCACGGGAAAAATCTTCCGCAAATCGGTGTGGCGGTTTCCGGGGATGTATGAATGCTGTCCGGCGTGCGGGCTGAAGTTCGAGCGGGAAGACGGCTACTTCCTGGGCGCGATGTACATTGGCTACGGACTGGGCGTGGGCGCCATTGCCGTGCTTGCGGCGCTGGTGTGGGACGTGATGAAGTGGCCCTTGCTAAAGAGTGTGGTCGGAGGGATCGTGTTGTTCCTGCCTCTGGCGCCGGTGCTGACATGGATGGCGCGCGTGCTGTGGATCTATATGGACCAGGGAATTGATCCCGACCGCAGCTGACTTGACTTCCCAAGATAGGGCTGGCGCATCAAGCCAAGCAACGTTCCGGCTTGCGAATTGCGCGCCGCCGTCTTCTGGCTGCTATACAATCCGCGGTAGGAGTGTTTGTTGGCGCTCCGACTCGTGGAGGTTCCTGTGGAAGTGTTCTCTGGGTTGGGCACTGTTTTCTCTATCGCTTTCGTTATCGTGGTCATTTATTTTCTCAGTTCCATCAAGATTCTGGCCGAGTACGAGCGCGGTGTCATTTTTCGACTTGGTCGCCTGAGGCCCAATGCCAAGGGGCCGGGCATCGCCTTTGTTTTCGCCCCTATTGATCGTATCGTGCGCGTATCGCTGCGGCAGGAGGCGTTGGAAGTTCCACCGCAGGACATCATCACTCGCGATAACGTCACGCTGAAGGTGAACGCTGTCATTTTCCTGCGCGTGATTGATCCAAACAAGGCTGTGGTTGAAGTTTCCAACTACGTGTATCAGACTTCGCAATTCGCGCAGACGACGCTGCGGTCGGTGCTGGGCGAGCAGGAGTTGGACGAACTGCTGTCGCACCGGGAAAAAATCAATCTGCGGCTGCAGAGCATTCTCGATACACATACCTCGCCGTGGGGCGTGAAGGTCACCAACGTTGAGGTCAAGCAGGTCGACATGCCGGAGTCGATGCTGCGTGCCATGGCCAAGCAGGCCGAGGCCGAGCGCGAAAAGCGGTCAAAGATTATTCACGCCGAGGGTGAATTCTCGGCCGCGCAGAGGCTGGTGGACGCGGCGCATCTGCTGGCCACCGAGCCGGTCAGCGTGCAGTTGCGCTACTTGCAGACTCTGACCGAGATCGGCGTCGAGAAGAATACGACGGTCATTTTTCCGGTTCCCGTCGACTTTTTCTCAGGGCTGCAGAAGCTGTTAGGAAAAGGAGAGACGGCGCCGGCGAAGACTGCGTAGAGAAGCAGGCGCGCCGAGAACGGCTGGGAGTGGAGCTATGGCTTCGTCACAAGACACGGAAATCACGTTAGGAACAGGGAAACTGCTGGTTCTGTTCTTCGGGTTGGTGGGGGTCTGCGCGCTTTTCTTCGCGCTCGGGTATTCGCTTGGGCGCAAGTCGGAACCTGCGATCACAACGGCGAGCGCAGCCGTCGGGCCGCAGACCGTTCCGGGTGGCAGCAAAGCGAACAGCGGTTCCGCAACCACGCCACCCATGACGTTCTACAAGGCGGTGGAGCAGAAAGATGCGAACCCTCAGTTGACCCCCGCCGCTGACGCGAAGGCCGACACGGCTACTGCGCCTGCGCCTGCGAACACTCCGGCGCAAGCCGCACCGAACCCTCCCGATCCGACGACAACCTTGCCCACTGGCGCATCATATTTCGTGCAAGTGGCCGCTGTGAGCAAGCAGGAGGACGCGGATTCACTGGTGGACGCGCTAAAGAAGAAACAATATCCAGCGCTGATCGCGGCTCCGGTCCCGACGGACAAGCTGTTCCGGGTGCAGGTGGGTCCATTCTCCGACGTCAAAGACGCCGAGGCAACGCGAACGAAGTTGATCGCTGATGGGTACAGTCCAATTCTGAAGAGGTAGTCCTGATTGCTGTAGGCGAGCGAGCACGCCTACATTGACACCCATCGATTTCCGCGCTATTTCTAGCGTATCCATGTCCTCGACAGAATTGTCTCTCGACCGCGCGCTAAACGCCATTGCCGATCCCACCCGACGCAGGATCCTTCAGGCTCTGAAGGAAGGCGAAGCGGAGGCAAAATTGCACAAAGCCGCGACCGGACCATGCCTTTGTGCTGGGGACATCGAAGAGCGCGTCCGGCTTTCGCAGCCGACGATCTCTCACCATATGGCCATCCTAACGAAGGCGGGACTGGTGGAGGCGAATAAGAAAGGCCAGTGGCGCTGGTACCGCCGCAATGAGAAAGCGATTCGGCTGGTGTTGAAGACTCTCCGCGGCAGTTTATAGGGCATCACCGGCTCAAGTTTCGTCTGGATCGACAGCTGCCGAAATACGCGATCCTTCCGCATCGAACCGTGCCTTGCGCTGAGAACTTCGGCGGTTGGGCGCGGACTGTCGCAACTGACAGTTCCCAAGCGAACCCGGCTAATGAAAATGAAAGAACACCAATGAACTCTGTCGCATCTCAGCCCGATGGATTGCGGATGCGCGTGCGGAGGCGTCCGGTGGCGCGTGAATGCAAGCGTGACGGCGCACGCCGGGCCTGAGTTGGAGTGTCATATCTTTCGCCGCAAACGGAAAGCGCAAAATGTATAGGAAGCAGACAACTCTTTGGTTCCTGGGAATTCTGACCCTCATTACCTTGGGATTTGCATTCGTTATCATGCGGCCGTTTCTTTATCTGTTTTTGGCGGCGGTTATCCTCGCGGTGGTCTTTTACCCTGCTCATCAAAGAATCGTGGGATGGACAAAAGAAAAGCATGGGAAAGCTGCGCTGATATCGACCCTGGCGCTGCTCCTTCTCTTTGCCGTGCCGTTCTTTGTCATCATTGTGCTGGTCGCAAAGCAAGCCGTCACAGCGGCGCAGTACCTGACGCGTCAGAGTGCGGAGCAGGGTGGATTTGCCTTGTTTGTGACCACAATGGCGGAGCGGGGCTTGAAATTCCTTGGGCGCTGGATCGATCTTTCCAAGTACGACATTCGGGCGGTCGTTACTTCCCACGTGCAACAGGCTGGAGTGTGGGTCCTCGGGTCTGGCGCATTAGTCCTCAGCAACTTTGCGAGCCTGATTGTTCAATCCCTCATGGCACTCCTGGTGGTGTTCTTCCTTTTCAGGGATGGCCGCCGCTGGATTCAACAGGCGGAGGAATCCATTCCGCTACCGCCGGGGCAGGCCAGAAAATTGTTCAGCAACATATCTGACACGATTGTCGCGAACGTGTACGGCATTGTCTCCGTGGGAGTAGCGCAGGGATTTTTGACGGGCATCGCGCTGGCCATTGCAGGATTGCAGTCTGCTCTCTTACTCGGGCTTTGCGCGGCGTTTGCCTCGATTGTGCCGGTTGCCGGTGCTGCCTTGGTCTGGGTTCCCGCCGGGGTCTACATGATTTTTACCGGAGCGACCTGGAAGGGCATATTCGTTCTTGTGTGGGGAGTCGCCGTGGTTAGCACGATTGACAGCATTATCCGGCCGTGGGTAGTAGGCGGGAAGGTTCAACTTCATCCGCTGGTGCTGGTGTTTTCGATCCTCGGAGGTGTACAAGCTTTCGGCTTCCTGGGATTGTTCCTCGGGCCCGTTATTGCGTCGGTTCTGTCTGTCTTGTTTGGAATGATTCGCGATGAAGCCCGTGTCAACGACGGAAGCCCACAACCGGTCGCGGTAATCGAAAGGACCTGATGCTTAGGACAGCAGCCGTCGCGCCGGCATCCGGTCAGCCGGAGGGTAACAGGCGGTGCCGCGGTTAGTAAGCGGCGTGGCGAGGTTTCGCCAACGAGACCAAGAATGCCTCTGAGCTTGCTCGCAAGGCTCTCTATTTCGCGGGCGCCGCGTCCGCCAGCCCTTTCACATTCTTCTTCAAGAACTCTCGAATCGCAGCCCACGCGGCCTGATTCTGTTCGTAGGAGAATCCGCCGTGATTGGCGCCAGGAACGGTATGGAGTTGATTGGGCACTCCGGCCGCGTCGAGCGCCTTGTGCAAGCGCACGGACTGCTCGTACGGAACGAGCGCGTCCTTGTCGCCGTGAATCGTGATGATGGGCGGGGTGCTCTTGTCGACGTAGTGGATGGGCGACAGGCGCTTCGCAAGCTCATCAGCATTCGGCTGATCGCCCAGCCATGCGACTGCATATCCCTTGGCGTTCGGTCCGCGCAGTTCGTCCAAAACATCGGCGATGCCAAACCAGTTCACGATCGCCGCGACGCGGGGATCTTTGTCCGTCCCGGGATTCTGGCTCCAGACATTGTCCTCGTCGGTGTAGCACTCGTGGTCAAATCCTGCCGCGGGCGTGAGCATGCCGATGGTGAGGGCCAGATGACCTCCAGCTGATCCGCCTTGAAGCACCACGCGGTTGGGATCAAAGTTGTACTTCTTCGCGTTGGCAAAGACCCAGTGCAGCGCGCAGCGGCAATCTTCCACCGCCGCGGGAGCCAGCGACACCGGCGCCATACGGTATTCGACATTCACGGCAGCGAATCCCATCTGGAGGTAGGGCATGATTTCGAGCACGCGCTCTTCCTTCGTGCCTGCGATCCAACCTCCGCCATGGATCACGATGACAACGGGCGTGGGCTGCGGCTTACCAGCGGGCGTGTACACGTCGAGCTTGGCCTCGTAGTTGCTGGCTGTGTGATAGACGATGTTGGAATGCACCTTGTAACGGAACAACTCGGCAGTGAACGCCGCCGTGTCGGTCTGCGCTACGGCCAGAGATCCAGAAACCAGCAGGAAGGGAAGCAGGAGTTTTCGCACAGGGTCCTTTGAGTGAATCAGTTTTGCGCCAACGTGCGGCGCGAAACGGAATGATACTCCTCCACGGGAAGGTACGGGTGGAAGGTATCTAGGAGAACCGTGCGGCAACGCGTTGGATGACGATAACAGCGATTGTTCACCAGTTAGTCAAGCCGTGACTTGAGGTCTCCTATCAAACGGGCCTGACTTATGCCATGCCGCAGGGATACGTCGATGATTAGACTGTCGGTCAGGGGTACTTCGTCGGAGGGGACGGTCAGGAAATAAGACCAGCCGAGACTGAGACTGTGGTGACGCTCTTCTGTCCCAAGCAAGATGACAGGCCGAGTTTCATCCCCACGTTTCCACGTTACCGCGAATGATGCCTCGGCCATTAGACCGGTCGCGTAGTCAGGCGGAGTGATTTCCGTTGCGTTTGCTTTGCATTTGAATGGGAATGCTTCTACATCCACGACCAGTTGGCGGGGGAAGCTGCGAAACGTAGTGTTCCCCTCCTTTTTCCTAAATTCTGTACCATGGGGCGTTTTATGTTGCCGCAATCCATTGAAGAAGTCACCTGAGACAAAAAAAACCTGAAAAGTTACGCACGTATCGCGGTATTGGACGAGACCAAAACCGGTTTTGACACCCGCTCCGAACTCGGTTTGTTTGATGGTATGCCCGGCGTTTGCCGCAACTGCTGGATTATCTGAGAAGGCCAATACAGCGAACACCAAGCACTGCCCGAAAAGTCCCAGCCTCATGACCCCTCTGGTCTGCGATGCGCGAAGGTTCGGCTCTGTTAGCGGATGCTCCATCCTAAGCCAGAAGAGCGCAGGAATCCAGCTGGGTTCTTAACTGTCGAGAGCAAGGCGATTCTCTTAGAAAAAACACCACCGCGAAGGACGATGAGGGTTATGGCGATTCGTCAACCATATCACTGCATGAGTCGCTGGATTATCATCAAAGCTATGAGACAACGTCAAACATCTCCCGCAGTCCGCCCTAATGGACGCCTAAAACTGGTTGGTGCGGGGCTGGCGATGGTGATAGTGGGAAGTGCGCTGCTGCTCAGGGGCGTTCAGGTTGTCACTCACTGGACCGGTCAGCCCTTGTTTTCGTGGGGCTTGATTGCTGCAGGAGGGTTGTGCGTTGTCCTCGCTGTGATCCCGGCGTCTTGGATTGCCAAGGCAGCCATGATAGAGCCGAAGGCAGCACGACATCGGTAACTCAAAACCGCGATCAACGATCGTGAATCGCATTGCTTCG
Source organism: uncultured Acidobacteriaceae bacterium (assembly GCA_963706645.1). GTDB lineage: Bacteria > Acidobacteriota > Terriglobia > Terriglobales > Acidobacteriaceae > Sulfotelmatobacter. The sequence continues at coordinate 63,160 of CAVPNR010000023.1, read as the reverse complement.
CCGATTGGCCTGTTTGTTCTCCTAGCGCGTGCCGAGTGCCCATTTCTCCAACTCTCCCGTGGAGCGCATGACGCCCAGTTCGCTGCGCTCCAGTTCAAACATCACATCCTGCAGCGCGATGAAGCGTTCGCTGGCTTGTGTGCGGGCATCGTCGAGGTCGTGCAGGGTGGCCGTGCCGGCGTCGATGCGGGTCTGCACCGAGGTCAGATTCTTTTCGGCGATCTCGTATTCCAGTTGAGCCACATCGCGCGCGGCCTGCATCTGCGCGACCGAACGCTGCAGGCGCAAGGTCTCTTCCGACACCTGATTCTTGGCGGCTTCCGCCTGCTTCGTCGCCTTAAGGGCGTCGGCATCGGCGGCCTGGGCGCGGGCGCGCTGCGGCGCGTTAAACAGCGGGAACCGGATACTCACGCCGACCGTGGCATTGTTCTGCTGAAACTGATTGGTCACGCACAGAAATTCTCCCAGCGAGGTGATGCAGGGTTTCGAAGGAATGTAGTAGTTCTGGAAGTTGTTGAACTTGGAGAGCAAGGCATACTGCGCGGCGAAGTCCAGGCTGGGCCAGAGCGATCTGTGCTCCCCCTGGGCGCGCAGATACTGCGCGCGCGCGTGTTCGACAGCGGCTTCTACTGAAGGATTGGAGGAGGCTGCGTCTTTTGCAGCAACTTCGGTTGGAGCTGCTGGGGGAGGCGCGGGGATGGAGTCGGGATCCGTCTGAATATTCGCCGCGGGAAGTCCTGTGAGTTTCGAAATATGCTCGCGCAGTACGTCGGCGGCGCCTCGTGCTTCGGCGATGCGCAACCGCACTCGTGCTGCCGAGAGCATGGCCCGCTTGCCGTCAATTTCGCTATCCACTCCTTCTTTCACGCGCTCGGCCACCGCGGCTTGCATTTTGTTCGCATCGGCTTCGGTTCCCTGGAGCTTCGCCAAGCGCTGCTCCCACTTCGCAAGTTCGGCATAGCTCAAAGCGGCGTCCTGGATGATCTGGTTGCGCTCGTCTTTGGTCTTCAGTGCAGCCACGGCAGAGTCGGCTTTCGCCGCGCTTATGAAACTGCGCAACGCAGGATTCAGCAGCGCGGATTGCGCGTTGACATTGAACAGGGACGGCGCCGACCCCTCGAGCGAGAGGGGAAAGCCGTATGAGTACCCGAGTCCCGCTCCGGTGGAGAGCTGAGGAATGTAGTTGTTGCGCAGTTCGCGATAGGCCTCGGAGGCGTGCTGTTCGTCGGCTGCGGCGATGGCTGCTCCAGTGGCGTGAGACAGCGCGAGTTCGACGACGCCCTTGAATGAGACGGGTTCAGCCAGCAGCGCACTGGGGAGGAGCACGAAGGCCAGAATCCACTTTGCGGTGCGCGCACCACGGCACGAAGTTTTCATTGCGTCCCTTTCAGAGTGATCTGGAAATGATTTCATTCGTAATAGGATGCCAGCGAGATTTTAAATGTCCGAGAGGGAAACTGGGTGAGCTTTTCCGGCAATAAGGTTCGGCGAAAATCGGCATGTCGGCAAAATCGTCCGCCCTCGCAGACTCAATGCTCCACTCGCTTCAGATCTTCCTGGGCGCGGACGTAGGTGTGAGATAGAGCAAGGGCTGCGCGAAATTCCTCGGCTGCCGCCTGCCGCTCCCCCTGCTTCTCGATCAACTGGCCAAGATAATCGTGGGCTATGAAGGCAGGACCTTGTTCGACCGGAGATTCGAGATAGTGCCGCAGCAGACGAATGGCTAGGGGATAGTCGCGTCCAGCGCGTAGCAGTAAGCCGGCACCTTCCAGCATGGCCTCCCGCTGCGCGACGGGCGCGGATTCCAGGCCACGCAGTACTTGCTCCATATCGTCGATGCGAGTGGTGTGGAGAAGTAGATTGGCGAGGTCGACCCAGGCACGGCCGAGGGACGGGTTCACCGCGATGGCCGCGCGATATTCGCGCTCGGCCGAGGCGGTATCGTGGTTTTTCGCGGCAATGCGAGCAGAGATCCAATCGGCTACGGCCGGATTGGATGGCTCAACCGCCTTGGCTTGGGCTTGCGCTTTGTCGCGGCCGCCGCCGACAATGCCGGGCGCTTCGACATAAAACTCGGCCAGATCGGCGCGCGCCTCCCAGTTCCCGGGGTCCAGATCGACAGCCCGTTCAAAGGACGTACGGATTTTTTTGGCCAGGCCCGCGGCCGAAATGAATCCGGCCCGGTCTGCTTTCTCTCCGTATACACGGCCCAGCCATAGGTGATAGAGGCTCTTCTGCGGATCGAGAGTTCTCGCCCGTTCACACGCTGTGATGCCGCGGTCCCACTGCTCAATCATGAAATATGCGCGGCATAGCAGGTTGTAGGCTTCGGCGTTCGTGGCGGAACGGGCGACCTGCTGTTCAAGCGTTTGAACGGCTTCGTCGGCGCGACCGGCCGCGAGCAGTTCCTTGGGAGAGGTCGCTGCATACGCAGGAGGGCAGGGCCCGAGGAAAAATAGCAGCGACAAGAGGGTTAGCAATTTCATGCGCGGCGGAGTCTGTATCCGATGGAAATCGTGCCTCCCGAGATGCTAAGGGACCACTTTGACGGCAGCACCGTCGAAGAGCGGTTTGTCCTCGGCGGGCAGCGCGACCTCGTCCCCCTCGGAAAGGCCGGAGGTGATTTCGACCCGGGTGAGATTCTGTAGCGAGAACTCAATAGTCTGGCGCTTCAGGTGCTTGTCGACAATACGAAAGACGTAGGGCTTGCTCTCATCGATGCGCAAGGCGTCGCGCTGCAGCGTGAGGACATTGTTGTGTTCGGCAACCACAATGGTGACGCCGACATTGACGTTGGGCAGCAGGCGGAGATCTTTATTGTCGACGACGCAAGTTGTTTCCCCTACGTTTCTCGAGAGGCGCAGTTTTACGGTGGCCGGCACGGTGAGAACGGTGCCGGTCCAGGTTCGGCCAAGGATCGCGTCCCAGGTAATCTCCACTTTTTGTCCGATCTGGAGACGGCCCACATCCGGCTCGTCGACGAACGCCCGGACCAAGACCTTCGAAAGATCGGCTTCCTGCAGAAGCAACTCGCCAGCCTGCACGAAGGCTCCTTGTTTCACGGGAAGGGAATAGACCACGCCGTCGAACGGGGCGAGCACGCTCGACTTGCGGAGCGCATCTTCGGCGGCGTCATAAGCAGCCTGCGCCTCGGCTGTCTGGGCTTCGATGCGTGCGGCTTCTGGTTTTGAGTAGCGCTCCTTTTGTTTTTGCTCGGCCAAGGTGACGTCGGCTTGGGCGCGTTGCAAAGTGTCTTCGGCCTGGCGCACTTCGCCAGGAGAGGCTGCGCCATCGTTCTGGAGGCGTCGCAGGGCCTCGAGATTGCGTTGGGCCGCATCGCGCGCGCTGCGGGCTTTGACCAACTGCGAGTTCAAAGTCAGCACCTCTTCCTGGGTGCCTCCCTTGGTGAGCGCAGATTGATCGGCTTGCGCGGCTTTCACTTGAGCTTGGGCGCGGGCGGCCTGCGTACGGATATCGGCGTCGTCGAGTTGCAGCAGCAGTTGTCCCTTGCGCACGTGGTCGCCTTCCTTTACCAGCAGGCGTTTCACTGTGGTCGAGATGGGAGCATGCGCCTCAAAGTTCTGGACGGGTTCAATCTTGCCGTTGGTAGAGACCAGGCTGCGGATAGGACCGCGCTGCACGACCGCAACCCGCACTTTCAGCGGAGTCTGGTGAAGATACGAATACAGCACCGCCAGACCGGCCAGAAGTGCTAATGCGAGCCAGATCCACCGTCCTCGGGACGGCGCATTCGAATTTTTTGTCGATACCAACCGGTCGTCTTTCCAGGTTGCGGCAGGAATAACTGTAAGTATTAATTTACCATTCCGGCGGCCATGACAGATACCGCGGGACACTCCAAGCACGTATCTGATTGGATGCGGGCTGAGGGCTTCGGTTGCGCCGCTGCTCGCGTGGCGAATGGCGAGTTCGTGTGAATCCGTCAAACGCTACAATAGTCGCATGTCTAAATCGCCCCGTTATACGCCCGAGCATGCCGCCGCGGGCCTAGATGCGAAGTTTCCCGAGATTGAGATCTGGCCCAACCAGTTTCCCGGGTACGAGATTATTGTGGACGATCCCGAGTTCACCTCTGTGTGTCCCAAGACCGGCCTGCCGGATTTTGGAGTGCTGGCCATCCGCTACATGCCCGACAAGAGCTGCCTGGAATTGAAGTCGCTGAAGGAGTATTTGCAGTGCTACCGAAATCTGGGAATCTTTCAGGAGAACGTCGTCAATCAGGTGCTGGAGGATGTCGTGAAGTGGGCCAGACCGGTGTGGGCGGAGGTGCGTGGAGAGTTCAGACCGCGGGGGGGAATTTCGACGACGATCGTGGCGAAGTGGCCGCGGCCCAAGCGGCGCCGAGGCTGAACCTACGCGCCGTGCTATATTCGCCTGACCCGTGTCCCAGAGAGATCTCCAACCGCGCACCGCGCTGATTGTCCTGACGGCGCTCAATCTGCTCAATTATGTGGATCGCAACGTGCTGTTCGCGGTGCAGCCGCTGGTGCAGCAAGAGTTTCACGTCAGTAAGGAACAGATTGGCTATCTGACCAGCGCATTTCTCGGCTTTTACATGATTGCGGCGCCATTTGTGGGGCCGCTGGCGGATCGCTACTCGCGGAAGCTCATCATCGTGCTGGGCGCGATCTTCTGGAGCGGCCTCACTCTTCTAACCGCCGTAACGCACACGTACACGGAACTGCTGGTGCGGCATACGCTGGTCGGAGTGGGCGAGGCCACATTCGTGACGATCGCTCCTACGTTTGTGGCCGATCTGTTTGCGGAGAAAGTCCGGGGACGGATTCTGGGAATCTTCTATCTTGCAATTCCCGTGGGGTCGGCGGCGGGATATCTATTGGGCGGTTATCTGGCTCCGCATCACGGATGGCGGTTTCCGTTCTATATTGCCGCGGCTCCCGGCTTCTTGCTGGCCATCACGGTATTGTTTCTGAAGGAACCGGAACGAGGTCGACTCGATTCGGTGAAGGACGCTGAGTCGGGAGATCTGTTGCCTGAGGATTTCAAAGGCGGCATGGTGAAGGAATTCTTCTTGATCATTTTCCTTTACCTGAAGAAGCTGTACCGGTCGACTCTTGTTCTACTTCAGAATCCCGCATTCCTGACCGCGACTCTGGGTATGGCTTTCATGACGTACTCGCTCGGCGGGATTCAGGTGTGGATGCCGCAGTTTTTATACAGCGAACGCCACTACACCTTGGAGAACGCGAATCTGATGTTCGGCATCATCATCGTGATCGACGGCGTTGTGGCATCGCTGCTCGGAGGATGGCTCGGGGACTACCTGCTGCCCCGGATGAAGAGCGCCTACTACGTGGTGTCGGCGGCGAGCATGTTGCTGGGGGTTCCCGTAATGATTGTGGCGTTGTTCGCGAGGGGGCCACTGATGATCCCGGCAATCGGCGTGGCCGCGTTCTTCCTACTGCTGAATACCGCGCCGCTGAATGCGGCGGTGATTAATTCGGTGGGAGCGCACATTCGCGCCACAGCGCTGGCAGTCAACATTTTCATCATCCACATTCTGGGCGATGTGCCGTCGCCGACGATGATGGGCTGGGTGGCCGACAGGCGCTCGATGCAGGCGGCGTTTATTCTGCCGGTTATCGCGATGGCGATTTCCTCTGCGATACTGTTCTATGGCATGAGATTTGCGCCGCCGGTTGCTGTGGACGGCGCGTCCGCCGGGACAGGGCGATAAGGAAGCGAGCTAAACGCGCGATTTGTGCGTCGCAAAGAACGCGACCCATTCGGCGCCCTTTGCTTGCTCAGGGCAGGCTGCTTCGCGCAACTCGCTCGGATCCTTCGGCGGGCAAGAGACGCCCGCCTCAGGATGACAACTTGATGGTTTATTTTTACTGGATTGCGGGAACGATTCTGGCCCTGGCGTGGTTCTCCCGCATTGTGGATGCTGCGCTTGGCATGCCCAGTGTGGCGGATGTTTCCCGTCCGGAGTGGGATCGCGATCCCGTTTTGCCGTCTGGCAACCCTCGCGTCTCCATCATTGTTCCCGCCCGCAACGAAGAAGAGACTATCGAGCAGGCCCTCCACACACTGCTTGCGCTCGACTACGACAATTATGAAGTGATCGCGGTGAATGATCGGTCGACTGACCGGACAGGCGAGATCCTGGAACGGATTGCCGAGAATCCCCGCTTCTCGCAAAATGCGCGAGAAACGGGGCACCCGGAGTTTCGAAGCTTTCGGGTGGTGCATCACCGCGAACTGCCTGCCGGTTGGCTCGGGAAGACTCATGCCATGTGGACGGCCGCCAACTATGCTACGGGCGACTGGCTGCTCTTCACCGATGCCGACGTTTTGTTCAAGCCTGACTCTCTGCGGCGCGCGCTGGCGTACGCGGAGTCCGTCCCGGCTGACCACGTGGTGCTGTTTCCGCAAATGATCATGAAGAGGCCGGGCGAGTACATGATGATCGCTTTTTTCCAGACGATGTTCATGTTCGGGCATCGCCCCTGGAAGGTGGCCGATCCGAGCACGGACGATCACATGGGCGTGGGCGCATTTAATCTGGTGCGCCGCCGGGTCTATGACGCGGTCGGAACTTACGAAGCGCTCCGCATGGAAGTTCTCGACGACATGAAACTTGGGAAGGTCGTCAAGAAGGCGGGCTACGCGCAGCGCAACGTTTTTGGCGGCGATCTGATTTCGATCCGCTGGGCTAAAGGTGCGATGGGCGTCGTCAACAACTTGACCAAGAATTTCTTTGCCGTGCTGTCGTTTCAGTGGTGGCGGACCGTGATCTCGGCGTTTGGGCTGGCGTTTTTGAACTATGGTCCGTTCCTCGGACTCTTTCTCGCTCATGGTTGGGCGCGCGTGCCCTACGCTGTGGCTCTAGGATCGATGTTTCTGATCTATATCGGGATGTCGTGGCGCTCGGCGGTTCCGGCGTATTATTTCCTGCTGCACCCGGTCAGCACGACGCTGTTCATCTATACGCTGCTGCGGTCGATGTCTTTGACACTTTGGAATGACGGGATTGAGTGGCGAGGCACGAAGTATCCGCTAGAGGAACTGCGGAAGGGGATGGTGTGAGTGCGCGGGCGCCGAGTGCGGGAATTGGGTGCGCACGCCCGACCCGATGCGTGCGATCGGATATTTCGCCAGTGATCCGCTGACCACTTGCGTCTGATCCTGTTCTCTACAGCAGGCCACCAGTCTGGATCGCCAGGTCATTCAGTGCCATCTCCAGCTTCGTAATGGCCGCGCCGATTTCCGGATGCTCTCCGATCTTCTCCTGCAGCGCCTTTAGGATCTGCTGGGCACTTCGAATGTGTCCCTCTGCTTTGGCTGGATTTGACTCGGGATTGTGCTCGCTCTGCGTGCCCATAACCAGTCGCTCCCTTGTGAAATTTTCTAACGTCTCTCCTATTCTACGCATCCGAAGCGGGTTTGATGCTTATCCAGGTCACTGGGCTCGCGACGTTGCCGACCTGCGCCCAGGCTGTTAACTCGGTGGGCGGCTAAGTCCTACCGTTAACTTTCGGAATGTCCATTTCGGTTTCGGCTTGCTCCAGCGGCAGAGCAGTACATTCGATGAGATAGGCCGAAACCGCAGGGTCAACGCTCTTACTGAAGTCGCCGATATCAGCAGACGACCATCTCCGTCCGTCGGCGAAATCCAAAACGATTCCGGCCCGGGGGTGGAGCTTCCCATCGCGGTCCCGGAACCCTTCTATCAACGTCATCCGCACAGCTTTTGAGTACTCGAGGGTCTTGCATCCTGCCCACGCGTATCCGCAAACGCGAATATCTTGGTGACGGAGTGTCGTGTGCATCGGGAGAGCCAAAACCGTAAGGACTCCGATAGGCAGAGCGATGACGAGAGCCATCCAGCGCAGAATTCTTGTGCAGTCAAAGCCCGCACGTCCATCTGACCAAAGGCGGTACGCTCTCGCGGTCTCACCCTTCTCGAACGCGGACCAGAGCTTAAGGGTGATTTCCCAACAGAGTGCGACTGCTCCAAATCCCGGAAAGAACCACCAAATGGCAGTCTGCGGCCACAATCGAAGCGACGTCGCAGGACCGTCACTAGCGGCTAGATACCGATTTAGTGAAACGAGCAAGTGGTGAGTAGTCCATGCGAATAGGACCGCGATAGCAATCATGCCCGTCCCGACCACCCATTTAGTTTCCTGGAACTGTGCATCCAGTGCGGACAGTTGCGTCTCCGACAGCCGAGCCGAAGGCTTCAGGTATTTGCTGGCAAGTGCGAAGCAAACCGCAACGACGAGTGGCACGATGGCCTTCGTTGAGAATTGAATTACCCCGTTCATGTGCCAGGGTTGGAACATTAGCAGGGCAGGCTGCCATCACGCAATCCACGTAACTGTTGCAAGCAGCCTTACTGCTCATTGATCGCTTCCGATCAGGCCTTCTACGGCGGATCTTCGCCTTCCACGTCGTTACCATAGGTAGCCGTAGTCGACGGCGTGGCCTTGGTTTTCGCGGGCTTCTTGGTGGGGCGCAGGTGTCCCGCGCTGTAATGGCCGCGGTTTTCTACGTCGTAATTCTTGGGCAACGCGGGAATCATGGCCGCGCCCCCGGTGATCTGGCTGATGCGGTTGAGGATGATCTCCGCGCGCCCGTCATAGAGTTTCACCGCTCCATGAATCTCGATGGTGCGGCCTTCCAGGCGGCGTACATCGCCTACATCTTTCAGGCCCGAAGCAAAGACCACTACCGTAAAAGGGCAGGCCATTTGATCTTCGCAGAAGTCAAGAAAGTGAACTCCCTTCGCGCCCACCTTGATCCTAAGCACTTTTCCGGTGATGCACTTGGTTTCGCCGACGTGCTGTCCTGCTTCATGAATAGAGATACAGTCGGAAGCGTGGAGAAGCGGGGTGGTACCGAGAGCTAGGAGCGCGACCAGAGGGAGTCCCCAGTCGTGCAGCTTCGATCGCGCAGCCGGGCTTTGCCCGGCCGGACGGGCGAGGGCGCCCGTCCCCGCATGAGTAATTTTTCGCTTCGTGCTGGATCCCAACATGTCTTAGATTCTAAGAACAACGGGGGGCACGGAGTCTTGATGGGGTAGGAAAAATCTGCGGGGAGTCCCGGAATGAAACTTGCAAAGTCCCCACTTCTCGCACAAGATGCGAGAAATGGGGCACCCGCGAAATGTCTCCGCGACGATCTACTTGAACGACTTGACCGCGGACGCTTCGTCGTCTTTCACGTCGAACACGGTGTACAGCTTGGTGATCTGAAGCAAGTCGTTGACCTTCTTGGTGAGGTTCAGAAGTTTCAATTCGCCGCCCTGATTCTTGGTGGTGGTGAAAGCGCTGACCAGTTCGCCGATTCCTGAGCTGTCAATGTAGTTGACGTCCTGAAGGTTCAGCACAATTTTCTTGTTGCCCTTGGAGAGCAGGTCGCGCACGGTGTCGCGGAGAATGACGCTGCCTTCGCCAAGGGTGATGCGACCGCTGCAATCCACGATCACGACTCCATCCACCTGCCGACTACCAACCTTCATGCTCACTGGGAAGCCTCCTTGCCGCCCGCGGTTGGCCCGTGGACGTGCTTGATTAATTTGAGTTCGGTGCCCGATTCGGTGGGGCGGATTTCGACCACATCCATAAACGAGCGCATAAGAAAAATTCCGCGTCCCGAGGTTTTGAGCAAGTTCTCAGGTGCTAAGGGATTGGGAATCTTGCTCAGATCCATCCCGCGGCCCTGATCGCGAATCGTGATGATCAGGTCGCCGCCCGTGCGCTCAAAAACCAGGATTACTTTCTTGTCCGGGGCATACGCATTGCCGTGCAAAACCGCATTCACCGCGGCTTCGCGCACGGCCATGGAAATCTGCATGATCTCTTCGTCGGGAAAACCGAGTTCTGTAGCGATTCGAGTTGCCTTCTCCTCCGCATTGTCGATCGTCTCCAATGAGGAGTCGAGCGTGTACGAGACCCGTTGCTCGGTCATGGCCATAGACGAAGTGAACAGTGATTATACGGCCTGGACGGCGATATTGCTGTAAATCCGCAGCAGCCGCTCACCGGAGGCGATTCCCGGCGAATTCGGTAGTTTGCCTGTCGGATGGGCGAATTGTCAATGTTAGATCAAAATGTGAGATGGGAATGGTGCGTTGGGCATGAGTCCCGATCCGCTCGGAAACGGGCACTTCCCTTTACCTTCAGCTTCTCGTCCAGACGAGCGTTCTACGCCGCAACCACCGCTGGCCAGTGATGGGTCAGGTCAGCGACCATCGGGTTCACCAGTCGCGCCATGTCGTCCCAGTTCATGCGCACCACCTCGCGATGCGTGCCCGCGGTGAACGTAATCTCCTCGTACTCCGCCAGGCTCTGGTCGGCGTATACACACATGTCGTAGAGATTGCCAAACGGAGGCATCGCGCCCGTCTCGCAATCGGGGAAGGCGTCTTTGAACTCGCGCTCGGTGGCGAGTTCGACTACACGCGCGCCCGTCAGCGCTCGCAGGCGGTCAAGATCGACGTGGTCAGGAGCCGGGACGACCGCCATCGCCAGGATGCCATCAATTTTGACGATCACCGTTTTCGCCAGTTTCTTGCCCGACAAATGAGTGAGGGCGGCGATCCCCTGCGCGGTGTAGGCAAGAGAGTGAGAAATGACCAGGTATTTTATGTGGCGGGAGTCGAGAAATTCACGAAGCTTCGACAGCTGCATACGACCTCCTCATGCATAGAAAGAACAACGTTGAGGGGCCCACTTGCGTGGCTCTGTGATTGAAAATCTAGTCGCCAGATGCAGGTCGTGCAGTGACGGGGATCACTTCAGCCTTGTGATGAGAAGAAGTGGCGGGGAATGAAAATACGGCGAGTCCCGGGCGGGACTCGCCGGCTCAACTCTTAGTACTTCACAATGGCCGAGAACGAATTCGGATCGAGTGACGCACCGCCCACCAGCGCTCCATCGATCTCCTCTTGCGACATGAGCGCTTTTGCATTGTCGGGTTTTACCGACCCGCCATACAGAATGCGCAACTCCCCGGCGAATTCCTCGCCGAAAACTTCCTTCGCTTCGCGTCGGATTACCGCATGCGCCTCGGCCGCCATTTCGGGCGTCGCGGTCTTACCCGTGCCAATCGCCCATACGGGCTCATAGGCAACAATCAACTTCGCCGCCTTCTTCGCCGAGATGGCGTGAAACGCCCGTACGCACTGGCGGCGCAGCACGTCGTCAGTAAGTCCGGCCTCGCGCTCCTGCAGTACTTCTCCCACGCAGCAGATCGGAGTGAGTCCAGACTCCAGGGCGGTTTTCAGACGCAGGTTCACGGTGTCGTCAGTCTCGCCGAAATACTGGCGCCGCTCGGAGTGGCCGATGATCACGTGGGTTACGCCCAGACACAACAACATCGGCGCGGAGATCTCGCCTGTGTAAGCGCCGTCCGCCTTCCAGTGGACATTCTGCACTCCGATCGCGACGTTGGAACCGCGAGCTGATTCCAGAGCAGCCGCGACGTCGGTGTAAGGCGGGCAGACCACGATCTCGTCGCGGTCATGGCCCACCACGAGGGGCAAGAATTCGCGAAAATAACTCTGGGTTTCATCGGAGGTCTTATACATCTTCCAGTTGGCGGCCAATACTTTCTTTCTCATGAGTGAGCCTTTTCAATTCGGAATGGGGAAGTAGCGTTCGAACGATGAAGTGTTTCGGCGGCGCGCTGGTACGCGCGCACGGTGGATATATCGAAGAGTACGAAGCGGCATTTCGTAACGTGCTTCGCGGCCGCAAGGGCAGCGATCGTGGCAGAAATCGCGATGGGCGCGGCGTCGTTCACAGGATAGCCGTAGGCGCCGGTCGAGATCGCTGGAAATGCCAAGGAGTTGAGGACATGCTTGTCGGCCAGCCGCACGGATTCATGATGACAAGCAGCCAGCGTTTCGGCCTCGCCGTGGTCGCCGCCGCGATAGATCGGACCCACGGTGTGGATGACGTGTTTGGTTGCGAGCCGGCCGCCCGTAGTGATGACTGCTTGTCCGGCGGGCAGAGTTCCGATCTTGCTGACAATCTGGCGGCATTCGGCGAGGATCGCTGGCCCTCCAGCGCGATGAATTGCACCATCGACTCCGCTGCCGCCCAGCAGAGATGAATTTGCGGCATTCACGATCGCGTCAGTGGTTTCCTCGGTGATGTCGGCAGGGCCGTGAATCTCGACCGCCTTGCCGCGATCCAGCAGCAGGCGAATCGTAAAGCCGCGCGCGAGACTGTCCACGAAGGTCACTTCTTGTCCGTCACTTCTTATCCGTGAGAGCCTCGACTCCCGGCAGCTTCTTTCCTTCCAGGAATTCCAGCGACGCACCGCCTCCGGTGGAGATGTGCGTGATCTTGTCGGCGACGTTGGCGGCATGCACGGCCGCGACTGAATCGCCGCCGCCTACAATCGAAATCGCGCCACCATTGTCCGCCACCGCGTGGGCGACCTTGAACGTGCCCCGCGAGAATCCCGGGACCTCGAACACGCCCATCGGTCCATTCCACACAATGGTTCGCGCCGTCGAGATTTCCTCGGTGAACAGTTCGATGGTCTTCGGTCCGATGTCGAGCGCCATCTTGTCCGATGGGATCGGCTGGCCTTCGCCAATCTGCTGAATCACGGCGTTGGCCTCGGGTTTCAGCGCGACCACGTGATCGATCGGCAACAGCAGCTTCACATTTCGTTTTTTGGCATCCGCCAGCAAGTGCTTGGCCAGGTCAACCTTGTCGGCTTCGAGCAGCGATTTTCCGATCTCGTGCCCCTGAGCCTTGAGGAAGGTGTAGGCCATTCCTCCGCCGATGATCAACACCTGCACCTTGTTCAGCAGGTTCTCGATCACGCCGATCTTGTCGCTGACCTTGGCTCCGCCGAGAATTGCCACGAAGGGCTCTTCGGGATGCTCTAAAGCTTTGCCGAGGTACTTCAACTCTTTTTCCATGAGCAATCCGGCGGCGGATTGCTTTGCGAACTTGGTCATCCCGACGGTGGAGGCATGCGCGCGGTGCGCGGTACCGAAGGCGTCGTTGACGTAATATTCGGCGAGGTTGGCCAGTTGCCGCGCGAACTTCTCGTCATTCGCTTCTTCTTCCGCATGGAAGCGCAGGTTCTCGAGCAGAAGGGTCTGGCCCTTCTCCAGTTGAGTCGCAACCTCTTCGGCCTCCGGGCCGACACACTCCGGGCAGAAGCCGACGTTTTCACCCCGTGCCAGTTCTTTGTCGAGCAGCATGCGCAGGCGCTCGGCTACAGGTTTCAGGCTCATCTTGGGATTGGGCTTGCCCTTGGGGCGGCCCAAATGCGAGGCGAGGATCAGGCGCGCTCCATGGCGCAGAGCGTATTCGATGGTAGGCAGGGTTTCGCGGATGCGGGTATCGTCCATGACGCGCCCGTCTTCGAGCGGGACGTTGAAGTCGACGCGCATGAAAATCCGGTTCCCATTGAGCGGCAGATCACGAATGGAAAGCTTGGACATGGCTGGTCGTCCTTTATGAGGCAGTATAGGGATGCGAGCCAAACGCACGATTTATGCGTCGCAAAGAACGCGACGCAGCGCGCGGCTCGCCCAGGTCCTTCGGCGGGCAAACTACGCCCGCCTCAGGATGACAAATCTTTCTTACAGGCCCTTGCTAGCGATGTAGTTGATCAGGTCGCGCACGCGGCAGGAGTATCCCCACTCGTTGTCGTACCAGGAGATCACCTTCACGCAATTGCCGCCGACCACCATGGTACAGGGCGAATCCACGATCGAAGAACGCGGGTCGCCTTTGAAGTCCGACGACACCAGTTCGTGTTCTTCGTAGCCGAGATATCCCTTCAGAGGTCCCGACTCGCTCGCCTTCTTCAGCGCCGCATTTACTTCTTCCTTAGTCGTCTTTTTCTCGACCCATACCACGAAGTCGACCACCGAAACGTTGGGCGTCGGCACGCGCATCGAGAATCCGTCGATCTTGCCGCCGAGTTCCGGAATGACCAGTTTCAAGGCCTTCGCCGCCCCGGTTGAAGTCGGAATCATGTTGATTGCGGCGGCACGCGCCCGCCGCAGATCCTTGTGCGGGAAGTCGAGAATCACCTGGTCGTTGGTATAGGAATGAATGGTCGTCATGGTCCCGCAGACGATCTTGAATTCGTCTTGGATGACTTTGGCAACAGGAGCCAGGCAATTGGTGGTGCAAGAAGCGTTCGAAATCACGTGGTGCTTCGAGCCGTCATATTTCTCGTGATTCACGCCCAGCACCAGCGTGATGTCTTCATTCTTCGCCGGAGCCGAGATGATGACCTTCTTCACCGGCCCGCGCATATGCTTCTTGGCGTCATTGGCATCGGTGAAGCGTCCGGTCGACTCGATCACGACCTGCGCTCCGACGGACTCCCAAGGCAGAGCCGCCGGATCCTTTTCTTTGAATACTTTGATGGTCTTGCCGTCGACGGTGATGCTGTCGGCCCCGGCCGAAACTTGATTGGGAAGGTTGCCCAGCACCGAGTCATACTTCAGAAGATGGGCCAGCGTTTTAGGATCCGTCAGGTCGTTGACCGCGACGAAGTCCAGGTTTGGATCCTTGAGCGAAGCGCGCAAAACGTTGCGGCCGATTCTTCCGAAGCCATTAATGCCAACTTTGATTGCCATGTTTTCCTCCGTTAGATTTATGAAGGCGTGATCAGGTTTGGTTGAGTGTTGAGTTGTAAACCAATGATGTTAGCAGGGAAAGGGAAGCGGCGTAAACGTTGACGGGATTACTTTTGGGGGAACGTCAGTTCCAATCACGGAATCGAGTGCGCTGAGTCACTGACATCCGGACTTCGATCCAGCAATCGATCGGCTCATTTTCACGGTGATGGCCGAACCATGCGACGGATTTGGTTGAGGGGGCAAAGTTTCATTGCCGACTCTCCTCCGTTATACTTCCTTGTCTCTCGGGTGCGCCATGTCGTCTGGTCAGAATCCAATCGTTCGTTTCGGTCCTTTTGAGCTCGATCCCCAATGCGGAGAAGTCCGCCAGGCCGGGGTCCGATTGAAGCTGCAGGGGCAGCCGGTCCAAATTCTCGAAATGCTGCTGGCCAAGCCGGGGCAACTGGTGACTCGCGAGGAAATCCAGCAACGTCTGTGGCCCGCCGATACGTTCGTTGATTTCGATCACAGCCTGAACACAGCGGTAAAGAAACTTCGCCAGGCGTTGAGCGACGAAGCCGACGCGCCACGCTACATTGAGACTCTGCCCAAGCGAGGGTACCGCTTCATCGGCAAAGTTGAGCCGGCCTCCGAGGCAGCCGCGGCGGTGGTCGCGCCCGAAACCAAGGTAGCTCCTCCCGCTGCGGGGACGCGCATTCCCGGCATCCCTTGGCTGGCCGCTTGCGCGCTCGCCTTCCTCGCGGGCGCCGGCGTGCTGATCTTCTTGGGGAGCAGGCCCGTTCCACTGCCGAGGATTACGGGTTCACATCCGCTCGTGAGGAACGCCTATCCGAAGCTGTGGCCGTTGAAACCCTTGACCGATGGCCCTTCGGTCTATTTCCAGGAAGACCGCCCGGCCGGCTTGACCACGATGCAGGTTCCCGTGACAGGGGGAGCAGAATCGGCGATCGAAACTGTCAGAGGCACTCTACAAGACATTTCACGGGATGGGTCGCAGTTGCTTTTTGTCGTTCCCGACGACGCGCAACCAAGCCAAACGAATGTCTGGAGCCAACCTCTCCCTGTGGGACCATCCCGCCTGATCCTGAAGAATGCGGATTCTCCCATTTGGAGCCAGGATGGCCGAGGCGTTTTCTTCGTCCGCGACGAAAAGGAACTGTGTCGCGCCAGTGCTGACGGAACTGAAATTCGCCGTCTCGCAACAACTCCGAATGCCTTTTCCCCAACCTTGTCGCCAGATGGAACTCGCATCCGCTTTATGGAGTTTCCTTATCCCGCGATGATTGATATGAATATTTGGGAGGTGCGTGCGGACGGGTCCAACCCGCACGTTGTTCTTGCCGCGAGCTACATCTTCGGGGGGACTTGGAGTCTCGACGGAAAGGTCTTTTTTTTCACCGCGTTCGACGGCGACAGAAACAACCTATGGGCCCTGGCGGACGAGCCGTCCGGTTTGGGCAGGAGCCCCTCTCCTCCCAAACAGCTAACCTTTGGCCCCACATCGATCGGGCCACCCTCGATCAGCAAGGACGGCAGACATCTCTTCGCCATCGGCGTGGAACACCAGGGCGAACTATCGGTGTATGATCGCGCCTCCCATAAGTTCGTTCCCTATCTCGAAGGGATTTCTGCTTCCTATGTAGACTTTACGCGCGACGGTCAATGGATGACCTATGTCTCCTACCCTGAAGGCACGCTATGGCGGAGCAAGATTGATGGGAGCGAGAAACGACAACTCACTTCGCCTCCGGTCGCTGTAATGAATCCTCGCTGGTCTCCCGACGGAAAGCTGATCGCGTTCACCGACCTTGCAAACGGGGACCGGCGCCAAATGAGCGAAAAGACTCCACATCGAATCTACGTGGTCAGCGCGGATGGCGGGGCTCCGAATTTGCTGCTCGCGGGCACCCCCGATGTCGGGGACCCGACATGGTCTCCCGACGGACACTCGATCGCTTACGCAGCTGCAACCAGTTTCGAGAGTGGAGAACATGAGATTCGTATCCTCGACCTCCGAAATCTAAATTCGTCCAAGGTGCCCGGATCCGAAGGGATGTGGAGTCCACGCTGGTCGCCGGACGGAAGCCACATAGTTGCGTTTAACGGGTTCTCGCAATCGGGCGCGGCGCTCAAGATGATGCTTTTCACATTGGGCGCCGATAGCTGGCAGGAACTCGCCGCGGGCACCAATTTAGGCTGGGAGTCTTGGTCGCATGACGGTAAGTTTGTTTACGCCCAGGACGGCAGTTCGCTGATTCGCGTTGATGTGTCGAGCCACGCCAAAGAACAAATCGCATCCCTACCGGGATTTCGAAGTACTGCCTATTATCTGGATCGATTCGACGGCGGCTGGTTCGGCCTCTCTCCCGATGACAGGCCCGTCACGACCCGCGACACGGGCATCGAAGGAATCTACGCTTTCGATCTGGAATATAAGTAGGCCGCAAAAAATGAAGCCCGAATTTCTCCGGGCTTCGCCTTCACTCCCTCGACCGTGACTTCATTTGTGGGGTTGTCCCTCCGCCACCAGAACGGTTTGAGTCTGATGCGCCGTTCGCGCGTATTCCAATTCCGTTGCCGAGACGTACAGCTCGTGGCCCGGATTCACATCGTCGATCCACACCTGTGACAGGAAGAAGTGATCGCCATAGGTGTGGAAGATCAGTCTCTCTCTCCGGTCCTGATAGGGGCCGCCACCTGTATAGCTGGTCATGAACGAGGCCGTCCCACGACCATCCGTCCGCTGTATCTGCAACATTCCCGGCTTCATCACGCTGACCTTATACTCTCCCGCAGCGAGGGTAGTGTTTCCCACGACGAACTTGAACGGCACGTCCACCCGGATGCCGGCTGATTGCCCGAATACCGGGGTGAGCATAACCAACAAAGCGAAAGCTGCCGTGACTGCGAATCTCGTGTTTTTCATAACCGCCTCCAGGAGCTGTGCTCCGTAAATTTTCTTGCTGTGCCGACTCTGCGGCCGCCGCGCAAAACCTTCAATGCACGCGACCTGATTCGTAGATGGATTGCCGCCGGGGCGGGTGAATCGCGGGTGAGCCGGAGGTGATTAGGGGAGTAAGGCCTTGAAAACACAAGGGATTGAGGAGAGACGATCCCCGAAAAAGGTCGGAGGGAGGGATGCCTTTCGTCAAGTCGTTATGCTGCGGAAGCCATGGGCGCAGCGGTTCAACCTACAGAATCCGAAATGCTGCAAACGGCCTGGCCGCTATCCCGAAAGACTCAGAGCGTCGGCTATTTTGTGGCTTAGGGGTCCGATTGCAGGTTTTGGCGTTCCCGCGCCCTGCGCACACACCGAATGTCCAACACCGCTGCCCCATTCCTATCTGTGACTCCCGTCACTTCCACCCGCGACTATTGTCACTGCCCCGGAAGCGTTCCCATCCTCTAATAGAACAGCGGGAACGGTGCGGGGCGGCACGCCCGCGACATCTCCTGATCGTGAGGCCAGTAATGGTGAACGACGACGTTGTGAAATGTCCGCTGTGCGGCGGATTCACCCATATTGAAAAGACCGAACTCCGCGAGGCTTTGAAGAATCCTCGCCTTCGCGAGCAGGTTGAGGGCTACATTGCCGAACTGCTCAAGTCTCCGGTGGAGGACCTTGCCAGCGTGGGCGCCACCCAGGTCGGCCGCGACTTCCAGAAAGATGTACACAGCTGGAATCCCTGTGTGCCTATGTGGAAGAGGAGCCCGAAAGAGTAGGTCATGTCGCTTGTCTCTCGCACGGGGCCCGTGATGCGGAACGAATTCTCCGCAACTCAACCCGAAGCTGACAGGAACCGCGGTCCGGCCGACGACTCTACGCTCACCACGAATTGTGATCGCAATCACAGCCCATCAACCACCCCGGGCATATACCCAAGAGTGTGGGTAGCCTGGAATGGCCGCAGTTCGCTCCCGCGGACGCACGGAGGAAATCATGTTAATCAGTAAGCAGCAGGCCCTCGATTATCACAATGGGGAGCGCCCGGGGAAAATTGAAGTCACGCCGACCAAGCCCTGCCGCACGCAGCGCGATCTCAGCCTGGCCTACACACCCGGCGTTGCCGAGCCCTGTCTCGAAATCCAGAAGAATCCGCAGGACGCCTTCAAATACACAGGCCGCGGCAATCTGGTCGCGGTCCTAAGCAACGGCACCGCCGTGCTCGGCTTGGGAGACATCGGAGCTCTCGCCGGCAAGCCCGTGATGGAAGGCAAAGCTGTCCTGTTTAAGCGCTTTGCCGATGTCGACGTCTTCGACATTGAAGTGAACAGCAAGAATCCCGAAGAGATCATCAAGCTCTGCCAGTTGCTCGAACCTACATTTGGCGGCATCAATCTCGAAGACATCAAAGCTCCCGACTGCTTCCAGATCGAAGAAGAACTGCGCAAGACGATGAAGATTCCCGTCTTCCACGACGACCAGCATGGAACCGCGATCATTTCTGGCGCCGCCCTGCTGAATGCTCTCGAAGTGGTGGGCAAAGATATCAGCCGCGTGCGCGTGGTTTTTAACGGCGCTGGAGCCGCCGGAATCGCTTGCGCCGAGCACTATGTGCAGCTGGGCGTGAGGCGCGAAAATATCATCCTCTGCGACACCAAGGGCGTCGTCTACAAGGGCCGCACGGCTGGCATGAACAAATACAAAGATCGTTTTGCGCAAGACACGCCCCTGCGCACGCTCGCCGAAGCGCTGGTTGGCGCTGACGTGTTTGCCGGACTCTCCGTGAAAGGCGCCATCAATCAGGAGATGATCCGCTCCATGGCGCCCGACCCGATCGTCTTCGCGATGGCGAATCCCGATCCTGAGATCACCTACGAAGAAGCTAAGGCCGCCCGGCCCGACGTCATCATTGCCACCGGACGCTCTGACTATCCCAACCAGGTCAACAATGTTCTCGGCTTCCCGTTCATTTTCCGCGGAGCGCTCGACGTGCGCGCGACAGCCATCAATGAAGAAATGAAGCTGGCCGCCACTCACGCGCTGGCCGATCTGGCCAAAGAAGATGTTCCGGATTCGGTCTGCCGTGCGTACGGTGTGGCCCGCCTGCAGTTTGGCCGCGAATATCTCATTCCGAAGCCCTTCGATCCGCGTGTGCTGATGTGGGAGGCTTCCGCCGTCGCCGAAGCCGCCATGCGCAGCGGCGTCGCGCAGGAGCCCGTCGATCTCAAAACCTATCGCGCGCAGCTCGAGCGCCGGCTAGGCAAAGCCTACGAAGTTTCGCGCACCATGATTCACAAAGCGCAGGCCAATCCCAAGCAGGTGGTCTTCCCCGAGGGTGACAACGAAAAAATACTACGCGCCTCTCGCGTGCTGGTCGAAGAGAAAATCGGACACCCAATTCTTCTTGGCGAGCCGGCCAAGATTCAGAGCCGGGCGCAGGAACTCGGTGTGGATCTGGAAGGCATGAAGATTGTCGATCCCGCGACCTCGGATCATCGCGAGAACTACATTCTTGAGTTATTCCGCTTGCGGCAACGCCGCGGGGTTACCCTGCACGAAGCTCATACGCTAATCAACAACCGCAACGTCTTTGGCTCGATGATGGTGCACATGGGCGACGCCGACGCGCTGGTCTCCGGGGTGACCCAGCATTTCCCGGACACGATTCGTCCAGCGCTGCAGATTGTCCGCATGCGCGAAGGACTGCACCGGGTTTCCGGGTGCTATGCCGTGATCACGCGCAAAGGAGAGGTCTTCTTCCTGGCCGACGCCAGCGTGAACATCGAGCCGACCGCGGAAGATCTGGTCGAGATCGCGCTCTGTACGGCACACATGGCGCGACGTTTCGACCTGATCCCGAGAGTGGCCATGCTGTCGTTCTCCAGCTTCGGCGGTGTCGATCACCCCATCTGCACCAAGGTGCGGAAAGCGGTCGAGCTGATCAAGTTCGCCGACCCTACGCTGATCGTGGACGGCGAAATCATGGCGGACGAGGCTCTTTCTCCCGAGATCATCGAAGAGCAGTATCCCTTCAGCACGCTGAAGGGCGGCGCCAACGTGCTGATTTTCCCCGACCTCGCCTCCGCCAATATTGCAACTAAACTGGTGGCGAAGATTGGTGGCGGCGAACTGATTGGTCCGATTCTCATGGGAATGAGCCGCCCGGTCCACGTGCTGCAACGTTCCGCAACGGTCGAAGTCGTAGTGAATGTGGCGGCGATCGCGGTTGTCGACGCACAGGAAAACGATACATACGCTCACCTGCATGTTCATGTTTCGGTTGAGCCGGAACTCGTTGGCGAAGACTAAAGTAGAAGTTTCAAGGTTTCAAAATTTGTCGGTTTGAGTTTGAAACCTTCGAAACCTTGAAACTTTGAAACCTTGGGTTTTGGAGGCTTTCGCGATGTCCACGCTCTGGAAGTCGCGGTACGCGCAGCGCACGCTGGGAGTCAAAAGCTCAGCCATCCGGGAACTTCTCAAGGTCACCCAGAAGCCCGAGATCATCTCCTTCGGCGGCGGCCTTCCCGCGCCCGACGTATTCCCGGTGAAGCGCTTTGAAGAAGCCTGCCACAAAGTCCTGACCGAGCACGGCCCAGAAGCTCTGCAATACGCCGCGACCGAGGGTTATCCACCCTTGCGGGAGATGATTGCCCGCAACCTAGCCCGCTACGGCATCGTCGCCAGCGCAGAGAACGTCTTGATCACATCCGGGTCGCAACAAGCTCTCGATCTGATTGGCAAGCTGCTGATCAATCGCGGAGACCGCGTCCTGGTCGAAGCTCCCACCTACCTTGGCGCCCTGCAGGCGTTCAACGTCTATGGCGCGCAATATGTTTCTGTTCCTGTCGACGATGATGGGCTGCTCACCGACCAACTCGATCCCAGCCTTCGAGCCGGTCCGAAGTTCATGTACGTCTTGCCGAACTTCCAGAACCCTGCGGGAGTCACGTTGTCCGAGGGCCGCCGCCACCAACTCATTCTGCTCGCCGATAAGTACGGCATCCCGATTGTCGAAGACGACCCCTACGGCCAGCTGCGGTACGAAGGCCAGCATATCGCGCCGCTGGTGGTGCTCGATCGCGAGAACCTGCGCCGCGACAACGGCTTCACGCTCGGCAATGTCATCTACTTAAGCACGTTCTCAAAGACGCTGGCACCCGGAATTCGCCTGGCGTGGATCGTCGCCCCCGAAGACGTGATCAGCAAGTTGGTGCAGCTCAAGCAGGCCGCTGACCTGCACACGTCGACTTTCAATCAGTATGTCGCGTATGAAGTTGCGCGCGATGGATTCCTCGACCAGCACGTCAAGCTGATTCGCCAGGTCTATCGCGAGCGCCGCGATGTGATGCTCAACGCTTTGCACGAATATTTTCCGCATGAAGTCACATGGACGCATCCCCAGGGCGGGCTATTCTTGTGGGTGAGCATGCCGGAAGGCAATGATTCGCAAACGCTGCTGGCTGCGGCCTTGGCCGAAAACGTGGCCTTCGTACCCGGAGGGCCCTTCTATGCGAACAACGGTCACGAAGGCGGGCGCCACATGCGCCTGAACTTCTCGTACTGTCAGCCTGAAGTAATTCGCGAGGGCATCCGCCGTCTGTCGGTAGCGGTGAAGATGCAGCTGCGTTCAACCCATGTGACGCATTAGCCGCCAAGGCAACCGGCGCGTTCCCGGGTTCATCGGCGCGCCTTGGTCACGAGCATTCACAGCGGCTATCGGAGGACGATGTTGCAATCTTCCGTCATCGAAACAAACTCACCGGCCGCACCCACGGGATCGCGTTTGGCCAAGGGGTTGGTCCAGATCGGCGCGTTTTTCCTTTGGTGGATTGGCTCCCTCTTCCTTGCCGCCGGCCGCCTGGACTGGATTCGCGGCTGGATCTCAGTGGCGCTGGCGGTTGTGGGGATGACTGCGGTCGGCTTGATTGTCCAACGCTACAATGCGCCCGTGCTGGAAGCGCGTTCGAATTGGCGGCACAAAGACACCGCGCGTTTCGACAAGATCTTTCTTGCAATCTATGGGCCTCTCATCTCCATCCAGCCCGCGCTCGCTGGGTTAGACGCTGGGCGGTACCACTGGACGTCGCTGCCTTTCGGCTTCGTCTATGTCGGGTCCATCTTGTTTGCCCTGGCCCTGGCGCTGATCACCTGGGTCGTGGTGGTCAATCCCTTTGCCGAGAAGAGCGTTCGCATTCAGACCGAGCGCGGACACCGCGTGGTCACGTCCGGCCCGTACCGGTTCGTTCGTCATCCCATGTACGTGGGCATGATTTTGCTATTTGTGTCCATCGCGTTCGTCTGGGGATCCGTCTGGGTGCTAACGCTGGATGCCGTCATGGCAGTCCTGATGATCTGGCGCACTGCCAGGGAGGATCGAACTCTTCGGCAGAAACTTCCTGGCTATGAGCAATACACGGCGGTCACGCGCTATCGCCTGCTACCGGGAGTGTGGTGAGCGGTCCCTGAGACAACTTGCAGTTGTGACCTCGATCACATTTTCCGGTGACGCAAGACACCGCTGAAATCCCTGCCTGCGATCATCCTGTAAATGCCCAGAGTGCGGCCGCGTCAGGCCTGTGCTGATGGCTGGGAGCTGATCGCGAGTGGCTGCGTTTCAGGAGGTGCTCCATGACGGTTACATTGTTCGTCACGCTCATTGTGGTCGTGCTGGCGGTTGGTCTCTTCGTTTTTCGCGCCATCCCCGGAATTCGGGCGTACTTCAACTACCGCGGAAAACGTCTGATCACGTGCCCCGAGACGCACGAGCCGGAAGCGGTCGACGTTGCCGCCGGAGAAGCCGCCATCGGAGCTTTTCTATCCGAGCCCACGCTGCGCCTGAAAGAATGTTCCCGCTGGCCCGAGCGAGAGGACTGCGGCCAGGAGTGCTTGAGCCAGATTGAGGTCGGCCCCGCCAATTGCCTGGTGTGGAATATCGTCGCGCAGTGGTATGAGGGGAAGAGCTGTGCGTTCTGCCACAAGCCGATCGGCGAGCTTCGTCATCTCGATCATGCGCCGGCTCTGTTAGGCCCGAATACCAAGACCGCCGAGTGGAGAGAATTCCGTCCCGAACAGCTTCCCGAAGTCTTTGCAACGCACCAACCAGTTTGCTGGAATTGCCATGTGGCCGAAACCTTCCGCCGCCTGCATCCAGAGTTGGTTGTGGACCGGGCGTTCGAGCCGAAACGGATGATGTAGTGATTCGGACCGCATTTTGCCGGACCGACTGAGGGCTCGCTGATAATGCGAGTTCCTACGGCGTTGCTGTTGGCGCCGTCCCGCTCCGAGCCAGCCCCTCGTATCGCGCCAAGCTAGCTTTCAGTCTCGCGGCTAGCGCATCGTTCTGCTGTTTGATCGCCAGCTCCAGGGCCCGGCGCGCTGTATTCACGGCTTCCAAATAACGGCCTGTGTCGGAGTAGGTGGCCGCGAGCATCTCCAAGATCACCGGCTCTTGCATCGAAGTAAGTTTCGCCGCCTCTTCGAACTGCACCACCGCTGCCGAAAGATCTCCCTTTGCGGCCAGGACGCGTCCAAAGTTGTATCGATAGTCGGGCGCTTGCGGCGCTAGAGAAACGGCTTTCTCCATATGCAGAACCGCATCGTCGAGCCGGCCTGCGCGCGCCAGTGCGACTCCCAGCCCATTCTGCGCACCTGCCGACTCGGGCTGCATCTCAATGCCTTTATTCAATTGTTGGATCGCCTCATCCAGGTGCCCATTCTGTGCGGCCAGAGCATTTCCTAAATTCACTCGCGCCGCGCCGTTGTCCGGATTCAGGTCCACCGCTTTCTGGAATTCGGGCAGAGCTTCATCGACCCTTCCCATTTCCGCCAGGGCGCTTCCCAGATTGTTGTGCGTCTGTGAACTCGAGGGATTCAGCTCCAACGACTTCCGGTACTCCACAATCGCTTCGTCGTACTTGCCAGTTGCCACCAGCGCGATGCCCAGGTTGTTATGTCCCCGCGGATCTTCTGGCGCCAAAGTCAGAGCCTGCTTCCACGCAGGCACGGCCGCGTCATACTGCTTCTTGTCCGCCAGTTGCACCGCGGCATCGAACAGGCGATAGAACTCCGTTGCGGGGGCGTCGATCTTTTCCAGCCCGCCCGGCGCGATGTTCATGAACTCGGGAATATTCACTGCGCGGTTCGATTCGGTCGCATGCTCAATCAGCACGGCCGGTGAGTCGTTTCCATTCTCGTCAATGTGCGTCAGATACATCTGCGTGTAAAGCGACGGAGTTTTCGACGAGAACACCAGCCAGCGCCCGTTCGGCGACCAGCTGTGCCACGAGTTCATCGTCTTTAAGTTGCAGTTCAGCAGCCGCTCTTTTCCTCCCGCAAACGGCACGATGTACAAATGGCTGTCGGGCCGCATCAACAGCCCATTCTTGTTGCGCACGAAAATAATCCACTTTCCGTCCGGAGACACTTTCGGAAAATTGTTGCTCATCCCGTTTTCCGAGGCGCCGTTAAGCCTCTCCGCCTTTCCGCCCTTGCCATCGTTGAACGGGATCTTGTACAGGTCATACTGCATCTGCGTTTCGTTGGGATCGTTGGCATACAGCGCCCGCGGATGTCCCGTCTCATACGGATCTTTCGCGACGCCTCGCGAGTACACGAGATACTTTCCATCGGGACTCCAGAACGCGCTGGTCTGCACAAAGTTCGGATCGTCCGCTCCGGGTAGAACGTGCAGCTTGCCCGTGTCTTTGCTGTACCACGCGAGCACTCCCCGGGTGGGGAAGAATACCTGCCCGAATCCATAGTCCGTAAAGAATCCGTTGTAAAGGCGGTCCACCACCCGCGTTCCGTGCCCGCCGGGTACGTCAATCGAGGTGATGACGAATTTGCCGTCGGGCGAGACCTGCGACATGAATCCGAAGCGCTTCTGCGCCAGCTTGTCGCTGAACGCGCTCCAGTGAATGATGTAGTCGTTGCTGATGGAACTGACTTTGTGGATCGGGATCAAGCCGTACAGGCCTTTATCATTCTGCGGCCCGTCGACGTCGATCCCGAGCGTCTTCCCGTCGCGCGCAATGGAATGACAGTTCGCGCACGTGGGCAGACCGTCCATTACGACTTTGTTCTCGGTACCGGAAACATAACGCAAGCGCCACTTGATCTTGGGAAGCACCGAATCCGGCAGCGGCTTGATCACTCCCCGCTCGCCCTGCTCTGGTGGAGTTGGAATGAGCGGCACATCGCGATAGAAGATGGGTGCGCCCACAGGATCGGTCGAGGTTTGAATGTTGACCTGGCCCTGCGAAACCGGCTCACCCGCGCTCTCACTGCGAAACCCTGTGAACGTGACCGTGGCGCGTCCTTTCACAGAATGCTTCTTGATCTCCGCCCATGTCTTCGGATCGGGTTTCCAGATGTGATCCGCTTCTTGCTCGGGTGTCAGCGTGGGTGGAACGTAGCCCACCAGGCTCGTGTCGAGTTCCCCCAGCTTCATCTTCTCGCCCTGCGACCACAACTGCAGAGGGTGCGTACGGTCGGCGAAGGTCACATCAATGCGCCATGCAGTCGCGGCTGCCTCCGTGTCACGCCACTGAAATGTGGGAGCAATAATGTCAGGAGGGAACAGGGATCCTTCGGATGGATAATCGACGATGATGGTGCTCACTGCCGGAGCCGGTCCACCCGCATATAAGCCACCCGCAAGCACGGCGGCGGCAACCGCTACCAGCATCCATTTCATGAGCGTCTCCCAGCTGTCCACGGTCGAGCTGGGGCATCTATGCAGCTCGACAACTGGAGAGATGTTAGGGAGTCAATGGCGACCATGCTGTGATTCGAATCACAGGAGGTTGGTCAACCTTGGGATGGACCTTGATTTCCGAATGCTATGGAGCGGGAGGTGGTGCTGTGTTTGTGCTCGCAGCATTGCTCTTTTTCTTGCGCGACAGTTTGCGGTGAACGTCTGGCCAGAATTCCTTGAGGAAGATGGTGAACGTATCGAGTCCAACCTGCGTCCCCCACACGCTGGCCGCGTTCTCCAAGGTTCGATCGGACGGAATAAACATGTGCGGGTTTGTGGGCGTGCTCAGATAGGTGCTGCGCGGGTGGTAGCTGAAAGTGGAGATGGCAGCGGCCGTTGCGCTCCCCAAAATTTCAGAGTAGTTGAACTGGGAGTGCCCAGAATCGGTCCGTGTGACGAAAATACGGCTGATCGCATAACCACTCCGTCTCGCGAACCCGCCTTCACCGGACTGGAAAAACCGCGGGTCCTGATGCAGCACGGACGGAAAAACGGCACCGGTCATGAAGTTTTCGATGATGCTGTCGGCAGCTGTGGTCGCGTATCGCTTGCCGTAACCCGCCGCACCTTGGCCATAAGCAGGTTCGCTGTTATCTGCCTGACTAATGCCTGCCAACAAGCCCCACCACGGAAATTGCACGGGATCGAAAGTGCCTCGCGCCACGACCGCAAATTTCTGCTTCGTCGTCAACGGCGGAACGTTCCCCGCATTTTCCAGGCTCAGGAAGTTCGGCAACGTATAGAACAAGCGGTCGTTCGACGTGCCCGCGTTCTTGCTGTCGGGGGCAGGATCTTTTTTCGTTTTATCGGAGGAAGGCTGCCGCCCCGAAGAGGGAGCCTGATTCGGCGCAGGAGTTTGACTCTGTCCTGGCGTCCCTGAATCTGCGTCGGATGGTGTTGTGGTCTGCTGGGCGCTACTCAGCAAAGGACAAATGCTGGCGAGCGCAAGGCAGACCGCGAGTCTTGCGGCGAGCTTGATAAACAAAGGTTTCCCCACTTGCAAATAGATGCGCGGTCGCGAATGGCGATGTTTTTATATTCTACCAACCCCAATCCGCCGCAGGGCTGCCTTCCGGCGAGGTTTTACATTCACTTACAAAGTCGCTACCGCGCTAGAAGTGGAAGCCCAATTCCGCGGTCAGCGCGCGCGGCGTAACGTAATGCGTGCCACTGAACGTCGAGAGAAAGTTGTAGAGCGCGTACTTGTTGGTTACGTTAATGGCCGTGAGTTGCAGACTCACTTTGTACCTTTCTCCGTGGAAGAGATTGTCATGGCCCACCGCGAGATCGAATAAGCTCCGCGGTGCGATGCGCGGCGGGTTGTGATCGTCGTTCTCGGTTCCCGGTGCGGGGATCTGCAGAAGCGAAGATCCGTACTCGGAAGCAGGGCATAAGCCAGTGGGGTTGATCGGCGTTCCAATCGGATGGGCTGCGCTGGGCGGCGTTGCGCGGACTCCATTGCAAAAGAGCCCGGACTGGAACTGCTGGTCCGGGCTAAGACCCGAGACGTCGACCAGGTTATCGGATCCCGCCGGGCCGTTGGCGCAGTTGCCTCCCGCACACGGCGCCGGGCCCGCCACAAGGCCACTGTCATACCTCCAATTGAAGCCCATCCACGGTCCTTTTTTCCACGGCTGGTATTGCATGTGAGCCGTCATGTTGAATTTTTCATCGTGGTCGATGCGGAAAGGCCCTGCCGCAGAGGGCACAGCGCCCGCCCCTCCGAGCTGGGGAGTGAAGAATCGGGCAGCCACGCTGGAGAACACGACGAGTCCTGAGAACCCGTGAAGGTTCGGCACGCTCACGCGGCCCGCGTATCCCGGAATCTTGGAACGATCCCATTCAATGGGGAAGGTGATGGGGGTTGCTCCCAGCACGCTGAAGTCGTATGCGTTATGCGTGTACTTCCAGATATATTCGCCGGAGAAGACGAGGTATTTTCCGAAGGCCTGCTGAATTCCCGCGTGGAATTCGTTGCGCCACCCAGGACTAAACGGCGTTGTCAGCGGCGAAGAGCAAAGTAGAAGGGGATTCAAAACAGGATCCGCGCATCCCAGGCTCGAGAGGACCAGATTCTCATTGAATGGACTCTCCATGGTTCGCGCGTAGGAAACCCGGAGGATCGTGTTGGTGCGTTTGATATTGTATGCGACCCCGAGGCGAGGCTCGGCCTCCCGGTGTATGGAAAGCCCGTTATAGAAGTCGCCACGCAAGCCCACGTTGAATGCCCAATTCTTTATAGTGATCGAATCCTGGGCGTAAAGAGCCAGTTGCTTTACATCGGTGTGCCCGTGATACAAGTACTGCCCGCCACCCTGGGTTAGATCGTAGGGAAGCAAGGTTGTGCAGGGGGCGTCTAACGCGACTCC
This sequence comes from uncultured Acidobacteriaceae bacterium, assembly GCA_963706645.1. Lineage (GTDB taxonomy): Bacteria > Acidobacteriota > Terriglobia > Terriglobales > Acidobacteriaceae > Sulfotelmatobacter. The sequence goes on along the minus strand of CAVPNR010000023.1, from coordinate 34,478 downwards.
GCCAGCAAAACAGGGGAGGCCGTTCGCGTCCGTCAGCGAAGGCAGATAGGTCGGATCGACAATACCCACCGTGTCGTTCTCAGTCAGAAACGTCTGTTCGTATACCGCTCCGACTTTCAGATTGTGAATTCCCTTCACATAGGACAGGGAAGATCGCAGGCCGGTATTCGCGAGTGTACGATGCTGGCCCACAGTTTCGCTTTGGACGCCGGGCGGCCCTAAGTCCGCGAACGGATTTGCGCTCGGATAGTAGTGGTAATCGTCCCGGCGAATGAAAGCGCCCAGAGTAAACACCGTGGTAGGACTGATCAACCGAGTCCACGACGGCGCTATGTTGAACGTCTCGATCTTGGAACGCTGGTCGGCAGGGCCCACCACGGTGCCGTTTGGCGCCATGCCTTCATTGCAGACCACGACACAATTCCATGGAGTAGCGTCCTGAGCGTCATAGGAATTCGGCGTTTGAAACCATGATCGCGTGAAGCCCAAGTTCAGATGAATCGAGTCGGCAGTCGAGAGTTGATAGTCTGCGCGGTCAAACAAGTTTTCTTCGTTGCCCTTGTCGTGCATCACGACAAACTCCGGCGGGTCAAGAAATCGGCCGCTGTTCAATCCGCTGGCGGAGACAAAATTTCCCCACTTCTGCCCTCCATAACCCAGGTTGAACCCTAGGTTCGAGGTGCCAAACGACCCGTAGGAAGCCGTCACAACGCCGTGGGGCGTAGTCATGCCTTGCCCGGACCGCGTTGTTACGTTGATCACGACGCTCGTCTTGTCTCCATATTCCGCGGGCGGTGCGCCCGAGATCACTTCCATCGATTCGATCGAATCCAGCGGAATCTGGTTGGAGAATACTTTGCTTTGCTGGTCGGTAATTGGCTGGCCGTCCACCGAAAACGAGTTTTCCGCGTGGTCTCCCAGCCCGTGGAACAGGCCGTTCGAATCTGCCGCGATCCCCGGCGTCGATAACGTAACCAGCGAACTCACCGAAGACGACTGGCTCTCGAGCGGCAACTTGTCGAACAGATTCTTATCCACGTCGGTATGAAATGTGGGATCGTTCTCCACCAGATCCCCACCCTGCGCTTCGACGGTTACGGCGGTGGTGGATCCCGCGACATCCAGCTTGACCGAGACGCTGATCGGAACCGAAGACCGCGCTTCTACATCCTGCGCCGACTCCGTGAAGCCGGGCGCGCTCACAGTCAGGTGGTACGGATTAAAGGGGATATTCGTAAAGGCGAACTTGCCGTTCCTGTCGGCCGTTGTAAGACGATCGAATCCGCTCACGGGATTTCGGAGTTCAACTTTTGCGCCGGCGAGAACCGCCCCCGTCGCGTCGACTACAGTCCCGTTCACCGAGCCGGAATTTCCCACGGATTGTGCGCCCGCGATCGTGACCGCCAGCGACAATGCTACCAGTGCCAAAGCGCGGAAGCGCCTCGTATGAAGATTAGGCATAAAGCCCTCCTGTATGAAGGAAAAAGAGAAGACCAATAGGGAACAGGCCAAGACCGAACGTTCAACGTTCAGCCGAAGCCATCAATTTGTGAGAATCCCTACAGGACAGGAGGACCGCGAATGCCCCGGTCAGCAAAATCGAACCGGGTCTTCGCGACAACATCTTCTTCTCGCAGCAAACCGATCGCGGCAAACACTGGACCGGTCTGGCTGGAACTTACGGTGGGGCTGGCGCTGTGCGCCACCACGCATATCGAGCAGGAAGCCGATTCCGTGCGGGTGGGGTGATTGTGGGTAGACTCCGCCGCCACCGTCCATAGCATTAAGGACAGACACAGCCAAGTCGACCATCTTTTCCACGTACTTCCCCACAAACGCATCACGAACCCCAGATGGAGCTTTCCCGCTTTGGGATTAGACTCTGTTCAGCTTATAAGGGTTATCCACCACCGCGCAACTCCGGGCAAGTTACTATAGAAGGAGTGCCCGTCCTGACCGACCGGGTGCGGATCGGCAAATTCTCGGCAGGATTGTTGAAACCAAGTGGTAAACCAGGCACCCATTCATAACGCACTCATATTCAACGCGAGGAACCTATGTCAGAACCTACCTACGAAGAACTGAAAGCCAAACTGTCTCAACTCGAAAAAGAGGTCGAAACCAAGAAGCGCAGCGGAGACCTGATCTTTAAAGTCGGCGAAAAGGGCGGAGTCAGCGTCTACGGCCTCGGCCGCTTCCCCGTCACCCTCTACTATGAGCAGTGGAACCGCCTGCTCGGCGCCGCCAACGAGATCGCAGCCTTCATGGAAGAGAACAAGTCGAAGTTGAAGCTCAAAGATCAGGGCTGAAACCCGGATGCCCCATTTCTCGCGCACCCTTTGCGGGAGGAATGGGGCATCTTGACGCTTGGGTTGCCGAACTTAATCCTCGACCAGTTCTTCCTTCGCCGCTTCCCGCGTCTTCACCGGCAGCCCAAACCCATTCACCAGGTTGCGGCGATGTTCCAGAATTTGCCGCATTTCCTCCGGCGTGCCCTTCACGGGTGGATTGTTGGCGATGGCATCATCGAGCATCGCCCAGCTTACTTCCGACGCAATGACGCTATCCCGCGCCTGCGGGAATCCCAAGTTCGATCCCGCCAGAATGGATCGGGCGAAAACGTCGACCATCACATCCAGCTTCTTGTCGTTGAAGGCGGCCGTTTTGCAAATTGTGTTGTGCACGCCGTACAACTCCACCGTCGCTTCCGCAAAGTCATGCCGCATGCGCGCCACGCCCTTCGTGCCGATCGCATCCACGTAGCAATTGTGCGGTTGCTCCTTCGCCAGATGCCCGTAGATGAATCCCTGCGTAATGTCGAATACGACCCCATTGGCGAAGGTGCCGTGGGCCTGCACCCACCACGGATCCTTGTAACCCCACGCGCGAATACCCTGGGCATGCCAGGTTTTGTATTCGCTCTGCGCGTACCAGCGGGCCACATCGACGTAGTGCATGCCGCAGTCGTGAAAGGGCGGGCCTTCGGGATCGTGCCCCTCGAGAGGCATGTGTCCCGGCGTCATGTGGCAGACGCGGATCACCGCCAGTTCGCCAATCTCGCCGTCGGCAATGAAGCGCCGGATCTCTTTGTGATACCACGCGTTCCGGTTGAATAGATTGACGGCTACCAGGCGGTCGCTGGCTTCAATCTCGTGCACTAGTTGCCATTCCGTGACGACGTCAGGCCCAATCGGCTTTTCCGCCAGCACGTGCTTGCGGTTCGCCAGCGCCTGCCGAATCTGCTGCGGGCGCGCATCCGCCAGCGTGAACAGCCCCACGGCCTCGATCGACGTATCCCCAAAGATGGCTCGCGGATCGTCGTAGATTGCGGCATTGGGCACCCGTTGTCGGGCCAGCTGACGAGCCTGCCCGCAGATGTCATAAACTGCCGCCACGTCCCACAGCCCGTCTTCCTGCATGGCGGCGACGAATTCACGCCCCATGCGCCCGTAGCCGAGAATCCCCACCCGAACTTTCTTTGGCATAAGCCTTTTCGATACCCTTTCGGTCTAGACACTCAATCCTAGGCGGAGCAGTCTCGGAACTCCGTGATTGGCGTCACATTCGGGGGTGCGGACGAGATGGCCCTCGTTAGTAACGATGCCTGAGCCAACGGAGGGCGGAAGGAATTTGTTGTTATTCCTGTGCCGAGAGGAGTTCTGGTGCTGGACCAAAGGTACCCAGTTGAGAACCGCGAACCCGCGAACGGACCACTGCTTTTCGTCTATAATCAACAGACTGTGCCCAAGTACTCCATTGTCGTACCGCTGCATAACGAGCAAGAAAACGTCACCGACCTTTACGACCGCCTGAAAGCGGTAATGGAGGCTCACGGCGAAAGCTTCGAAATCGTGCTCGTGGACGATGGCTCCGCCGACCACACCTTCGCCATGCTGCGCGAAATCGCAGCGGTCGACAGCCGTGTGACCGTGGTCAAGTTGCGCCGCAATTTCGGCCAGACCGCTGGCCTCGCCGCTGGCTTCGATCATGCTCGCGGAGAGTACATCATCGCCATGGATGGCGATCTGCAGCACGATCCCAACGACATTCCGCTGTTCCTGGAAAAGATTGCTGCCGGCTATGACATCGTCAGCGGGTGGCGCAAAGTCCGCGTCGACAATTTCTGGATGCGGCGCATCCCTTCGCGTATTGCCAACTGGATGATGGCCAAGATCAGCGGCGTCGACATCCATGACTTCGGCACCACGTTCAAAGCCTACCGCCGCGACATTCTCGAGCAAGTGCCGCTGTATGGCGAGTTGCACCGCTTCATCCCGGCGTTGGCCTCGTGGCATGGCGCGACGATCTGCGAAGTCCCCATCCGCAACGTGAATCGAGAGCGTGGCGTTTCGCATTACGGCATCACGCGCACCTTCCGCGTGTTCTTCGATCTGCTCACGATTCGTTTCCTGCTGCGCTACTTATCGCGCCCGCTGCACTTCTTCGGCACCTTCGGGATGATGAGTATCTTCGGAGGCAGCGCCCTCGTGCTGTGGCTCGGCCTGGAAAAATTCCTGCGCCACGTTCCGGTGATGGCGGAACACGGTCCGCTGATGATGGCGGCTCTGGGCCTGCTGATCGGTGGTCTGAATCTTCTCGCGATCGGGTTGCTGGGTGAAATGCAAGTTCGCCACTACCACGAACCCAGCCGCCGCGCACCATACTCCGTCGACCGCGTCCTGCGCTCACAAAACGAAGAGCACAGCGTCTCTGAATAAGCTGTGCTAAATGTAGGGACAGCCGCCCCCGGCTGTCCATCGAGCGCAGCTCGAATCGGCTTTCTTGCACTCTCAACTCCAGTTCGCGGCCGGTTGTCCGTCCTTCAGCCACACTATAAAGTCGGTCGTCGGAGGTACTCCACCCAGCTCCCTCAACCGAGTTGCATTCTGCCCGCGATGGTAGTGACTGTGCATCGCCGCCTGCGTCAGGGCCTGGCGCACGCTGATCTTCGCGGGCGGCTTGAACCATGGCACGTCGATGATCTCTTCCATGCGACCCTGATCCGACTTCTTCAATAGTTCGCCAAACTCAGTAAGACCTTGCCGGGCATACGCTTTCAGATCCGCCATAGAAGGGAAGTCTTCCAGCTTCTTGAAGGCGAAGTCCCAGTGCTGCGGACCGGTCACCCACAAAAATCCATGCTGCACCTGGTGAATATGCAGCAACCGCTCGCGGATCGCCTTATCCGCCAGCGCCGCAGGATGCGCCTCGATCGCGCGCCAGTGCTCTGCATCGGCCCATTCCTGATGTGCGTAGAGTTCGTCGAGATATGAACTCACTTTGATCCTTCCCTTCGTTCCGTTTCGGCGAGTTTACTCCGCTTAGCGCGTCGTGGCCCCGACTGAGATGAACGATTCGTATCAGGGCATCGCTTTAGCGATGCCGCCAACGAACGCAAGACCCTGACGGCTTTAGCCGCTGACGTTCGGTGGTTTATGGCCTCAGCGGTTCAAGCCGGGTGCACGCTGCGTGCTGGTGTGGCACGCCTCAAAGGCGTGCCCTGACACGAATCCCTGATACGAATCGTTTCTCACAAGCGGTACTATTACCGTTTGCCCGCGGTAATTCAAGCCCCATGCCTCGCGGGCGTATAATGTGCCGTTTGGCTTGTTCAGGAGTTTCCTCGCCATGGCGCAAACCACCCAATACGAATTGCATCTAGCCCGCCGCATGTCGCGGCTCGGAACCGAAACCGCCTTCGAGGTTCTGAACAAAGCGCGCGCGCTCGAGCGCCAGGGCAAGAGCATTATTCATCTCGAAATCGGCGAGCCGGATTTCGACACGCCTGCCAACGTGATCGAAGCCGGGGTTGACGCAATGCGCAAAGGCTGGACCCACTACGGTCCCTCGGCAGGCCTCCCGGACCTGCGCCAGGCCTTAGCCGAATACGTCAGCCGCACCCGTGGCGTGAAAGTTACGAGCGATGAAGTGGTCGTTGTCCCGGGCGGCAAGCCAATTATTTTCTTCACGATCCTGTCGCTTATTGATGAGGGAGACGAAGTCATCTACCCCAACCCCGGCTTCCCCATCTACGAGTCGATGATCCACTACGTCGGCGGACGAGCCGTCCCGATCCAACTGCGAGAAGAACGCGACTTCTCCCTCGATGTCGATGAACTGGCGTCGCTGATCAATGATCGAACCCGGCTAATCATCCTGAACTCGCCGCAGAATCCTACCGGCGGCGTTCTCGAGCGCCGCGACATCGAGCAGATCGCCAAGCTGATCGGCGACCGTAACGTGATGATCTTGTCGGACGAAATCTATAGCCGACTGCTCTTCGACGGAGGCCAGCACTTTTCCATCATGTCAGTACCCGGCATGCAGGAACGCACCATCCTGCTCGACGGGTTCTCGAAAACCTATGCGATGACGGGATGGCGCATGGGCTACGGCGTGATGCGTCCCGACCTGGCTGCGCATATGACGCGCCTGATGACCAACTCCAACTCTTGTACTGCCAGCTTCACGCAGGTCGCAGGCATCGAGGCGATCCGCGGCGATCAGAGTTCCGTCGACCACATGCGCGACCAATTCCAGCGACGCCGCGACGTTTTTGTCGCCGGACTGAACAAGATCAAAGGCTTCTCCTGCCGCATGCCCAAAGGCGCCTTCTACGTCTTCCCCAATATCCAGAAAACAGGCTGGAAGTCGAAACCGCTGGCCGACGCGCTCCTGGAGCAGGCTGGAGTGGCCGCGCTGTCGGGCACTTCCTTTGGAGAGTTCGGCGAAGGCTATCTGCGCTTCAGCGTCGCCAATTCGCTGGAGAACCTGCAGCAAGCACTCGACCGCATCGACCAGTGGACGAAGAAGAACCTGCCGTAGAAAAACGAGCGCAGCCGAAGGTTCATCTCTGTGTCCTCCGTGTCCTCTGTGGTTGAAGATGGGGCGTTCATGCCAGCGAAGAAAATCAAACGACTTTCCCAGACTCCTAAACCTAGCCGCCCGCAAGCCCCCGGCTATGGCTTCCCAGAAGGCGCGAAAGGCCTGCTTCCCTGGTCGTGGGCAGAGCAGCGCCTGAAAAAGTCGCACAACTACTGGATTACCACGGTCAAGCCCGACGGCTCCCCTCACACGATGGTCGTCTGGGGACTCTGGCAAGACGGACGTCTGTTGTTCAGCACCGGCAGTAAATCGCAGAAGGCACGGAACCTCGCCCGTAATCCCAACTGCGTAGTCTGCACCGAACATGCGAATGAAGCCGTGATCGTCGAAGGCCTCGCGGAGATTGCCGACGTTACGGCCCGCCGCAAGTTCCTCGCGAAGTACAAGCCGAAATACAATTTCGACATGTCTTCGATGAAAGACGACATCCTGTCGATGAAGGAACCCGTATTCGCGGTGCGACCGAAGCTCGTCTTCGCCCTTTGGGAAAAGCACTTCCAACCCAAGTCCACGCGCTGGAAGTTCGAATAACATCATCCCGACATCGGTCCAGCACATTCTAACGGCCTGAATCCTCCGTCAATTCTGCGCGGACCCACCACAGCGGCAGCCACATAGAAACGCCGACCAGTGTAATCAAAATGGAAGCGATCATGAACGGGACTGCCGTGAAGTATTGTGTATTCATAGTCAGCATAAGCACAATCGGCAGACTCAGAATCGCGAGTGCGTTGGTGATCCCAAAGCGCCAAGACCACCGTTCTCCTGCCCGAACGCCCGAGGCGCAAGAGAGTGTGGAAACGCCGATCGGAACCAGGAGAATCCCCATAATCAAAAAGCTCAACAGAAACGGTGGCCATACGAACTGAAAGTCCGACGGAGAGATCTGACGAGCTACCGTGTTCTTTAGAATGGGCGTCACTGCCAAATGGATTGCCGCTACTATCAGGATGAGAACGCCCTGCATAGAGAGGATGCGAGCAGAGATTTCACGTTTGCGCATCAGACACCCCCAGACACCGTTGAGCCGATGCACGGCTGCTTGAAATTCTACGCCTCGCTCTGGCTGACGCGCGTGAATCTAATGACGAATTCTCATCACCCGCCCGTGTGACTACCATCACAGCCCCAGGCTTCCTCCCTCGATACCTTCGTCACAGCAGGTCCGGTAGCCCGGGGTCAACCTACGGCGCGCGGGAGGGATGTCATGCCTCTGATCGATTCCACCAACGGAAAAGTCCTCCGCCAATATTCCATCGAAGAGCTAAAAGATGCCGCCAACCTGATGCGCGGCTACGATCTGGTCGCGTTGCACGCTGCCGGGTCGGGACACGCGGGCGGCACGCTCTCCATCATGGACATCACTGCGGCGCTGTATCTGAAGATCGCGAACCACGATCCGCAGAAGCCGGAATGGCCCGATCGCGACCGCATCATCTGGTCCACCGGACACAAAGCTCCCAGCTTGTACCTCGGGCTCGCCTTCGCCGGATTCTGTCCCGTCGACGACGTGGTCACATTGCGTAAGCTGAGTTCGCCGTTCCAAGGCCATCCGCACTGGCTGAAGCTGCCGGGCGTCGAGGCCTCCACCGGGTCGCTCGGTCAAGGATTGAGCATTGCCGTAGGCCTTGCGCTGGCCGCACGCCTCGATCACAGGAAGCACAAGATCTTCTGCATCATGGGTGACGGCGAGCAGCAGGAGGGCCAGGTCTGGGAAGCCGCGATGGAAGCCGGACACTACCAGCTCGACAACATCATCGCCATCATCGACTGCAATCGCCTGCAGATCGACGGCCGAGTCAAGGACGTGATGAATATCGAGCCACTGTGCGCGAAATATGGCAGTTTTGGTTGGGACGTGATGCGCATCGATGGCCACGATATGACCCAGGTCGTGGACGCACTGGAGCAGGCGAAGACCGCGAAGGGCCGTCCGATAGCCATTCTTGCCGACACGGTGAAAGGCAAGGGCGTCAGCTTCATGGAGGATCAGGCTGGCTGGCACGGCAAGACGCCGAACTATGAGGAACTGACAAAGGGCTTGGAGGAACTCGCGTTGTTCGATCGGATTCCGGTGCGGCATCTGCTCGACAAAGCACAGCACTACCAGGCGGAGGTCGATCGCAAGCTTGAAGCCAAGACGCCCAAGTTCACCCGCAACTACTGGTGGAATGCTGCCGATACCATGAAAGTGAAAATGGAGCCGACGCGCAAAGGCTTCGGTCTATCTCTCGCCGAGAACGGTGACGACGAGCGTGTGGTCTGCCTCGGTCTAGACATTTCAGGATCGATCACTATCAGCGATTTCTATGCCGGCAAGCCCGAACGAAAGAAGCGCTGGATCAGCATGGGCATCGCCGAGCAGTCGGCAACCTCGGCTGCGGCCGGATTGGCGCGGGAAGGGAAGTTGCCCGTGATGGGAACCTACGCGACCTTTGCCGCGGCCCGCAATCTCGACCAGATTCGCACGTCCGTCTGCTACGGCAACTTCAACGTGATGATCGCCGGAGCTCACGGCGGCGTTTCCGTTGGTCCCGACGGCGCCACCCATCAGGCCCTCGAAGATCTGTTCGCTATGCAAGGACTGCCAAATATGTCCGTAGTCGTGCCGTGCGATGTCATCGAGACGCGCAAGGCTACCAACTATCTGCTGCTCCAACATAAAGGCCCGAAGTACATCCGCTTCGCTCGTGAGGCGACGCCGATTGTCACCGACGAAAAGACGCCGTTTGTTTTCGGCAAGGCGAATGTGACTCGCTTGCGGCGTGAAGGCTCGAGCTTCCTGGAGGCATTCGAAACTGTTCTGGCTTCAACCTATAAGAATGAGAACGAAGACCTCAGCATCGTTGCATGCGGTCCGATGGTTCCCGAGGCGATGCGCGCCGCTTACATCCTGAAGAAGGAATTCGGCTACGAGACCCGCGTTCTGAATATTCACACGCTGAAGCCTATCGATGCCAAGTCGATCATTTGCGCGGCGAGGGAAACAGGAGTGGTCGTCACCGCCGAGGAACACCAGATCGGCGCCCTCGCCTGGCGCGTCAGCGGGATCCTGACCGAGAGTCCGGGACTTTACGGTCTTCCCGTGATCACTGGGGCCATCGGGGTGAAAGACCGCTTCGGCGACTCGGGCGCTCCCTGGGAGCTGATTAAGGAATTCGAAGTCAGCGCCGAGCACATCGCGCACAAGGCCGTCGAATTGATGGCGATTAAGAAAGGGCGTCTCGCACCCACGGAGGAGCACGGTTCATTGACCGAAGCGCGCTAGCAGGAGCCGCTTCTTCCGCCGCAAACCTGTTACGGCGCCGTTACCTTCGTTACCTGCGCCGCACCCGCCAAGGCATGCTCGATTGCGGTTTGCCCACCTATAATTTCGTCAAGCCACACAAGCCAGTAAGCACGACGGCACAAGGAGTGCCGCGCAGTGCAAGTCCTGTGGCGCTTGCTTATGGGAAGACCCAAACACTTTTCCAAGGAACCGTCCGCGCCGTGGATTTACGGCCCGTGGCTTGACCTGCTCGTCGGTTGCGGAGCGTGGTCGGCACCGCTGCTGCTGCTTTCCTATTTCGCGCTGGCTTCAAGCGCGCAGACTTGGGCGGTCGCGTTTTACGCGCTGGCCCTCTTCTTCAACTATCCGCACTACATGGCGACCATCTATCGCGCCTACCATCGCGCGGAAGATTTTCAGAAGTACCGCATCTTCACCGTCCATATCACCGCGCTGATGTTGGCCACGCTGTTTCTGTCGCACTTCTGGCTGCGGCTGCTGCCCTGGATCTTCACCATCTACCTGACGTGGAGCCCTTGGCACTACAGCGGGCAGAACTACGGGCTGTTCATGATGTTTGCGCGGCGGGCCGGAGCCGATCCCGACAAGAACACGCGCCGCGCTCTCTACGGTGCGTTCATCGCGTCGTATCTGATTCTGTTCCTCGGATTCCATACTGGCCCGTCGACGGATTCTCTGTTCATCTCGCTGGGAATTCCCGCCGCAGTCAGCCGCTGGGAGCAAATTGTTCTAGGTGCTGCGTTTGTCATCCTGTCGGTTTACGGGCTCTCGCGACTGGCGCGCTCGACGGGATGGCGGAAACTGATTCCGTCGCTCACCCTTTTCTCTTCTCAGTTCCTGTGGTTCCTGCTGCCGGCTGCCATTTCGCTGATCAAAGGTTTGCAGATTCCGCAAAGCCGCTATAGCTCCGGCGTGTTGGCCGTGATGCACTCTGCGCAGTATCTCTGGATCACGAGTTATTACGCCCGGCGCGAAGCCGCGGGCGAAAGCAAGCCCGGACGCAACTGGCGGCCGCTGGCCTATTTCGGTGTGCTGGTCACCGGGGGCATTGCCTTATTCGTCCCGGGACCGTGGTTGGCGAGCAAGGCCTTCCACTATGATTTTGCGTCCAGCTTCCTGATCTTCACGGCGCTGGTCAACATTCATCACTTCATTCTGGATGGTGCCATCTGGAAGCTGCGCGACGGGCGCATCGCGTCTCTGCTGCTCAACTCGCGCGACAAGATCTCCGACGCCGCCACCGAGGCCGGCGGTTCCGTCGCGGCTGCGATGCGATGGCTGGCCAGCGGCACGACCGGCGCACGATCCGTGCGCGTGGGCGCGGTGCTGTTGCTGCTGGCATGGGGAAGTGTCGATCAGGTTCGTTATTACCTTGCTCTCAACACCGACGACTTGCACGACTTGCAGCGTGCGGCAAAGCTCGATGGGTTTGACAGCTCGTTGCAGATGCGGCTTGCGCGCAAGGAAATGGAAGATGGAGAACTGCAACAGGCGGAAGCGGCATGGAGGCGGGCGGTACAGGCCAATCCGTCCGATCCGTCGGCGCGCCAGGGGTTGTTGCGGCTGCTGATCGATCAGAATCGCTATGACGAAGCCTACAGTCTGACTGAATCTTCGCTCAAGTACGCGCCCAAGGATGCCAATCTCCTCGTTGACCGCGGGCTGCTGGCCGTGCAGAGTGGCCACGGCGCGCAGGCTCTGGCCAGTTGGAATCAAGCCCTGGCCGTGGATCCGAATCAGTCGCTCGTGCATTTGTATCTTGCCGACGAATTGGATCGTGAAGGCAAAGCACAAGGCGCGGCTGCGCACTACACATCATTTCTGGGAACCCTGGCGCGACAGCCCGCAAAAGATCGTCCGACGCCCGATCGCGTCATCGCCATTGTGTTGCGCCTGGCGGATTGCCAGACGCGTTCCTCGCAGCTGGGACTCGCCGTCCAGTCGTACCGCTTAGCCGAAGCCCTCGCAGTGCAGACCGGACAGCCCAAGCTCGAGAGCCTGGCCGACGTGAATGAGGCAGAACTACAGGCCAAGACCGGCAAAGTGGATGATGCCTTGCGCCTCTACCAGCACGCGTTGCAATTGGACCAATCGAGTAGCGATAACAGTGCGAGCGCGCAGGACTGGTTGGCCTACGGCCGGTTCCTGGACGATACCGGCTTTCCGGCACGGCTAGCCTACGCGTCCCTTTTGAAATCAGAGAATCTGACGAAGTCGCTTCCCGATTCGTCGGTGTCGGAGCCGCTGGTTTCGGCTCGGAAGCAGCTGGAGAAGAAACTCGGTCCAGAGGCCGCGCTGATCCGGCGCGACCCGGAGCCGGCTCTGCAGGAGGCATTGGCTCTGCGGCGATAGCGCATACCCCGAGCCAATTGACACTGTCGTGATCCTGCTGAACAATTAAGGTATCCCTGCAATCCATTCTTGAACTTCCTGAGGAGGAAGAGTGTATGGCCGATGAAGGCGATCAGATAGAACAACAGTCGAATGTCGGAAAGTGGATTCTGACTCTGCTGGCAGTGGCGTTTGTGGCAGTTTCCGGATATGCCCACTACACCACCCAAAAGCAAGTGAGTGCCCTGCAGGACGAACTCGGCAAAAGTCAGGCACAGGTCAAAGAACTGGCGAACCGCATGCAGACCGAGGAATCCCAGGGGGACGCCCTGCGTGAGAAGGTCGGGCTGACCAAGCAGGAACTGGCCCAGCGCGTGGCCGAGTTGAAGGCGCAGCAGAAGGCCTCCGAGAGCCGCCTGGAGAAGGAACAGAAAGAGCAGATCACCGCCGTGTCCGGAGAGATCACGGGAGTGAAGAGTGACGTGGGTGGTGTGAAGACGGATGTCGCTTCCACGAAGGCCGATCTCGAAGCCACCAAAGCCAAGCTGCAGAGCACGATTGGCGATCTCGGTGTGCAAAGCGGATTGATTGCCCACACCGCGGGGGATCTTGAAATCCTGAAGCACAAGGGCGACCGCAACTACTACGAGTTCACGTTGCTCAAGGGCGCCAAGCCGCAGCCCGTCTCGACCGTCAGCCTGCAACTGAAGAAGGCCGATGTGAAGAAGGGCAAGTTCACCATGAACGTGACCTCCGACGACAGGACGATCGAGAAGAAGGATCGCAACGTCTCCGAGCCAATTCAGTTCTACTCCGGCCGCGATCATATGCTGTTTGAGTTGGTCGTGTGGACCGTGGACAAGAACAAAGCTACGGGATACCTGAGTACGCCGAAGAGCGCTCCGGTGCCGGTGACGGCGAATTAGTATGGTTCAGCCAGCATGAGCGGAGCGTTCTTCCCCGGCGGTTCCGTGCTGCTACAGATTGTGTTGCGCACCGGCGTCATCTATCTGCTGGTGCTGATTGGTGTGCGTTTAAGCGGCAAGCGTGAGGTCGGACAAATGACCCCGTTCGACCTCACGTTGCTGCTCCTGCTCTCGAACTCCGTGCAGAATGCGATGACGGGGCCCGACACGTCGCTGCTGGGCGGCGCGGTCGCGGCCTGCACTTTGCTGGTGTTGAACTACGGCGTGGCCGCTGTTTCCGGTTCGAACCGTCGCCTTCGCCGCTTGATCCAGGGAGAGCCTTCTCTGCTCATTCACGATGGTAAGGTGATTGAATCGCATATGGCTCGCGAGCGCGTCAGCATGGACGAGTTACATCGTGCTTTGCGGGAACACGGCATCAACAGCTCTGATCAGGTGGCGCTGGCTGTGCTCGAAGTGGACGGCTCTATCTCCTGCCTGAAGTACGACGAGATCAAGCCGGACGCGGATACTCACCTGGTGCGGCGGCGATTCATCCAGAAAAAGCAGTAACCGGAAATGGCAGATCCCGCGGCATTCCGCGAGTCGGGCGATGCAGTTCCTTGGGCAGGTCGCCGAGGCGTAGAGAATGGACTCTGCCGCTTGGGCCATGGACGGCCACGCCGAATAGCGCGGGCTTTCCTGACGGTCCCTTCTGGAAGGTTCCTACCGAGACCGTGACGGTCACGTCGGTGTGGTCTTTCATGAAGTCGGCCTCGACACACATCGGAGAGTCGCTCCCGCGATCGGTCCCTGAGCTGCCTGTCTGCTCGCCGCAGTCGTTCACTTCCCACCGGATGTCTGCGCCTCCACTTTCGTAGTTCAGAAAGAACTCGAGGCTCACCTTCGGCAGGGAGCTGTCGAGCGATGAGACGAGTGCGCTCTTCGCCCGCTGCAGGGCTGCCTGTTCTGTCTTGCCCAGGGACGGACCCTGCGCCCACAGGGAGCTGGCGAGTAGCAGGAAGTAGAGACTGAGAATCGCCCGCATCCCGGTATTAGACACCGCTGAGGCGAGCAACAGCACGCTCACAGAGGATAGTGCCGGACGCATGTGCTTCTAGTCCACGGCCAGGAACTTTATGCACACTGGCGAGCCAACTTCGAGAACCTTTCCGGTGGGTGCGAGTTGGCCGGTCTTCTGGTCGATGCGGAAGACGACGATGTTGTCGGACTTCTGATTTGCCGCAAATAGCAGCGTGCCGGTGGGATCGATCTCGAAGTTGCGAGGCTCTTTGCCTCCGGTGTGAGTGATTGCGATTTGAGTCAAGGTCCCTTTGGTCTGATCGATCGCGTAGATGGCGATGCTGTCGTCGCCGCGATTGGAGGCGTAGAGAAACTTGCCCGAGGGATGGATGCGGATTTCGGCATCGTCGTTGCGGCCGGTGAAATCTTTCGGCAGGGTGGTGATCGATTGTATGGGCTGCAGCTTTCCGTTTGACGCGTCATTCGAGAGCACCGTCACGGTGTGGCCCATCTCGGCGACCACGTAGGCGAACTTGCCGTCGGGGCGAAGAACGAAGTGGCGAGGGCCGGAGCCGGCTTCGAGCTTGGCGAAGGGCGGATCGTTCGGCGCGAGCGATCCCTTAGCGCTGTCGAACTTGTAGACCAGCAACTCATCGAGGCCGAGGTCGTCGACCATGGCGAAGCGGTTGTCGGGTGAGAGATCGATGGAGTGTGCGTGCGGGGCTTCCTGACGCTCGGGATTGGTGCCTTTGCCGGTATGCTGCACGAACGCTGAAGCATCGCCCAGCTTTCCGTCGGCGAGGATGGGGAAGACTGCGATGCTGCCTCCAGTGTAGTTCGCCACCAAGACATATTTCCCAGTCTGGTCGACGGTGACGTAGCAAGGATCGGCGCCGCGAGACGCGACTTCATTCAAGAAAGTGAGCTTGCCCGTGCCGCGATCGACGGAGAATGCGCTGACGCCGCCGCTGTTCGGGCCTTTGTAGTTGCCAACTTCGTTGACGGCGTAGAGGAAGCGTCCGTTGGGATGCAGCGTGACCCATGATGGATTGGTCGTCTCCGCAGCGAGGCCGAGCGGCGTGATCTCAGAGGTGGCGGCGTCGTAGCGGAAGGCGTAGATGCCTTTGCTCTTGCTGCCTTCTTCGGTGTAGGTGCCGACGTAGAAGAGATACTTGGTTGAGCGCTCGACAGGCGCAGCGAAGGCGGCGCAGGTCAATAGCAGAAAAGAGAGGAGGAGAGAGACAGCACGGAACGAATGCCGGGAGATCTTCATGCAGGTATAAGAGTCCATTCTGTTGAGTTTGTGCAAGCGAGAGCAAGATCACCACTAAGGACACGAAGGTTCACGAAGGAAACCCTCCAACGAAAACACGGTGCGCCTTTGGGTCATATCGTGTCACTTCGTCATTGTCACCGGCACCGTCTCGTTGTAGGGCCAGATCACGACACTGGTTGAGGTGCGCTGGTTGAAGGCGTCGAGCGTAATGGGGAAGGCCACGATGATGGTTCGCGCCGAAGTCTCCCCGGGCTGGATTTTGGCTTCTGGGGGCAGTGCTGCTTGTGTGCCGACTTTCAATGCGGGGAACGCTTGAAAGTAGCGGTCGAAATCGACGGCCGAGACGGCCTCTGCGGTGGAGTCACCGCTGGGGGTTTTGATGGAGCCCTCAACCGTGCGGACGTAGAGCATCTTGTCGCTGTTGTTGCGGATGGTGAAGGTCAAGGCAACCATGGTTGAACTCTGGCCGGGAATCTCAACGGCGGTCACTGTGTCGAGCGAACCGGAGGCTTGTGGTTTGGCGCGCTTTACAAATGAAGCGATCAGAACGACAACCAGCACGGCGCCAATGGCGATGAGCACGATCTTGGCGGGCGGCAGATTCTTCTTGGCCGTGCCGTACTCTTCGCCAATATTGATCGTTGGGCCAGCGGGTGGGGCAGGAGGCGCAGGTGGTTTCGGGGGCGGCGGAACGGGAGTCTGATCGGGCATAGGTTTTGTGCCGTGGGTTAATGAGTGTCCGGGACGATTCTACGCTCGCACGCGCGCTGGATGCGACTGGCATGACTATTTAGGTTTGGAGCTTTTTGCGCATGGGATCTCGGCAACCACTTCCAGATCTCTGTCACCGCTTTGCCAGACCTCTTCGCGCACGGATCGGGACAGAATGACGCATCCGTGCGACGCGCATCCGGGGTGCTCTTTGGAGTCTCCGTGCATCAGGAATCCGCTGCGGCCGTGGGTGTCGGTCGTAGGTTCTGGATTGAGTTTTAGAACGTACGGGCCGTGATCTTTGCTGTCGACGGGAGGGCCGGCGATCGTCCAATCGCCACGCGGGATGGGGCCGATGTTGGGGACGTTCTCCATCGCGGGATTATTCTTGCCTTCGGTCGCACCGGAGTAGCCGATGGAGACGGGCTTGCCGTCCTGCCGGAGTTCTCCAGTCTGTTGGGCGTAGGTCCAGGTGGCGTCGATGTCTTTAGGAGGCTGGACCCGGACCTGTACTTCGCTTGTCTCGACGGCTGTTCGAATTTTTTTCATGGAAACTCCTAAGATATTGATTCTGTGTTGTTTATGAAGAGGAGATCGGCTGATTGGCTCGTAAAATATTGATTCCAGAGATTTTACGGATAAAATATTGCAGAATAGGGACTTACAGGTGGAAGCAGTGTGCGAGATTTTTTCTCTCAGTTCCGACAAAATATTGATTCTGTTTGGGTTAGGAGTGAAGACCCGGTTTGGCTCTTTGCAAAATATTGATTCCAAATGAGTTGTATGCAAAATATTCTGAAATAAGGACTTATGGCAGTGCTGCCGAGCTGCCGCTTGAGAGTGCTTGTTTGCGGAAATCGCACGCATGACAGGAGTTTGCGCGTTCTGCTTTTCTCAGTAAAGGTCGTTTGTCACAAGAAATGGATTTATGTCTGTGGAAAACCTGACCTACGGGGACTGGCAGCAAGAGCGCCAGAGTAGACCCGGGAGCCTGCCGTCTTGATGCCGGAGAGCGCGCGTTACATTCTCGGCAGGTCTTTCCACATAGTCGATGACCAGGATCTGCAATGGCGCCTCGAGCAAGTCGAGCGTCAGGCCAACCTGCTGTTGCAGAGCAGAGGCCAAATACGGAGGCGCGTTTGCGACGTCGATGGGAGCAGGGATCCTGGCCCGCGCGTCGCCGAACTGGGCGCCGTCGGGCGTCCAAGTCACGGCAAAGTCGTAGCGCCCGGTCATGCCGGTTTGATCCACGACGGGCCACTCGAGGACCACGCGCTGCAGCACTCCGGCGAGTTCTGTCATAGTTGCGTTGGTGGCGGAGATGGCAGCCAGGTTTGCGTTGGCGGCATTCGTGGCGCCGAGAGTGATCGAGAATTCAGGTAGCTGCTTCGGGTCTCGATGGCTGGCGGTGAGTTTGGGAGCCGACCGGCCGATCGCCAGCACATAGACGGGGAGATCTTTGGTATTACGGTGAAAGCTGAGCTTGCAACTTTCGGTTAGGTAGACCTGCAACATTCTGGTCCACAGCGATTCCGTCATTTTGCTTTCAGGGTCTGCTTGCAAGGTCAGATCGAATTTGTCCTGTTGAGCCCAGTCCGGAGCGCCCAGGATCTGGGTTGCATGAAGGCCGTATGCGAAGGCGATGAGATCGAGTAGAGACGTATTCGTGGTCTCAAAAAGATGTCCGGTGACCCGAAATCGATGGCCTTGAGAATTTGGGGCAGAGGGCGTGATGGTGGCGAATTGTAATGTGGCAGTGACCGGCGAGGCGGGCTGCGGCGACTGCTGCGCGGCGAGAAGAACCGAGAACAGAAAAGGGAAGATCGCGAAGACGATTGGCCACGCGCGAAGGTGTGTGTGCATTCGATTGAGGAGAAGGGAGCGATTCAGGAGCGACACGATCAGCGTTTCGAGACACACCATGGCTGCTTCTCCTGGAAGGAAAATGTTTGGGCGCGTTATTGTGGACAGAACTTCCCCAATCGATCGGTGGGGTCACCACCGATCGTCAGTTACGCTCCGAGGACGTTTCTGTTTGTCTTCAGTTCAAAGCAGAGGTGCGTCGAGGTAGTAACGAGTTGAGTACAGAACCGGACGATGAAGAGTCATTCCGTTGCCTCCGCTGAATATCACCAGGCTTGCTTCTACAACGTTTCATCGGGGCGAAATGTTTGCTGGCGGGAAGAATAATAATCGAGAGAATTTTGGCGGGCAGAAGACGGTCGGGGTTCCAGAGGGATCAGAGACTCAGGTGCGCGTGAGAAGAGTGTCGTCCGTGCTGGACTTGTTCGAGCACTGGCCATGCTACCCAGCGCTGGAGCGCTGGGCTAAATTGTTTGGTCGCTGCGGCACTCGAGGGCCGAGCTTCGCTCGGCGGACAGCCGAGGGCGGCTGTCCCCACATACCCACGCATCGTTTACCAGGCGTGCTTTATGGCTTTGGCGAACTTTTGAGGCGGAAGAGTGTTGAGGACGTCGTCTTTCGTCAGCCACGCTCGTCTCGCTTGCAGGATGCCGTAGCGGATCTTTTCCATGTGCGAGGTGTGGTGGGAGTCGGTGTTGATGACGATCTTCACGCCTTGCTGTTTGGCCTGGCGGAGATGAACATCATTCAGGTCGAGGCGGTCGGGATAGGAATTGAGTTCCATTGCGACTTTATGTTTCGCAGCCGCGGTCAGCACGGCGTGCATGTCGAAGGGATAGGCGTCGCGGCGGAGTTGGATGCGGCCGGTGGGATGTCCGATCAGCGAAGTGTTCGGATTCTCGATGGCCTTGAGCAGGCGGTCGGTCATTTTCGCGGAGTCCTGATTGAAGACCGAGTGCACGCTGGCGATGACGATGTCCATTTGGGCGAGCACGTCGTTGGAGAGATCGAGTTCGCCGTCGGTGAGGATGTCGACTTCGATGCCGGCAAAGATGGTGATGCCTTCCATCTGCTTGTCGACGGCGCGAATGCGCGCGATGTGTTCGACGGCGCGCTTGTCGTCGAGTCCGTTGGCGAAGGCCAGGTTCTTGGAGTGGTCGGTGATGGCCATGTACTTATAGCCGCGGGCCCTGGCGGCCTCGGCCATTTCTTCGATCGTGTTCTTGCCGTCGGTTTCGACGGTGTGCATGTGGACGTCGCCCTGCAGATCGTCTTGCGTGATCAAGGCGGGCAGGGAATGATTCTGTGCGAGGTCGATTTCGCCAAGGTTCTCGCGCATTTCGGGCGGGATGTAGTCGAGCTTGAGTTTGGCGTAGATTTCTTCTTCGGTCTTGCCCGCGACGGGCTTCTCGCCTTCGAGTGTGGCGAGACTGTACTCGTTCAACGTGTATCCCATTTTGAGGGCGCGCTGGCGGAGGGTGACGTTGTGGGCTTTCGATCCGGTGAAGTACTGCATAGCTGCGCCGAAAGATTCCGGCGGGAGCAGGCGCACGTCGACCTGCATGCCGTTGCGCACGTGGAAGCTGATCTTGTTGTCGCCGCTGGCGATGACGTCCATCAGCGGAGGATATTGGGAGACGTAGGCGATGGCCTTCTGGCGGCCTTCTTCGGTGGTGCAGGCCTTGCCGGTCACGAGGATGTCGAGATCGCCGACGGTTTCGCGGCCGCGGCGGAGCGATCCGGCGGGAGTGATCTTGTCGATGCCCGCGTATTTGTTTAGATATTCGATGAGCTTTTCGGCTTCGGTTTCGCCGGCGTCGATGAGGAAGCGGCCGCTGATGCGGCGGTAGTCTTCGATAGCCTTGAGCAACTTGGCTTCGTGTTTCTCGCCCATGCGCGGCAACTCGCGGATCTTGCCTTCTCGCGCCAGTTTCTCGACGCCATCGACGTCACTGACTTTGTAGGCGCTCCAGATGAGTGCGATGGTCTTCGGGCCAAGACCTTGAATCTTGAGCAACTGCAGCATCGACGGGTTGTATTTCTGGAGGAGTTCGACCTGGACGGAGAGCTTGCCATCGGTGAAAAGTTCCTGCAGATTCCGCAGCATGCTTTTGCCGATGCCGGGGATGGCGAGGACCTGCTTGGGATCGGCGATGAGTTCCTTGATCTGCTGCGAATGATTCTCGATGGCCTGCGCGGCGTTGCGGTAGGAGCGGATGCGGAAAGAGTCCTGACCGTCGATCTCGAGCAGGTCGGCGGTCTCGTAGAGAATGTTGGCGATGGCCTTGTTGTCCATGGTTGATCAAACCGGGGCAAGGCTAGAGTAACGAAAGTTGGACGGGAGGGCCAGAGGCAGACGGGGTTGAAAGTACGGGCACACAACGGGTGGAAGATGGGACAAGGTTCGGGCGCACAAGTACACATCTGGCTCGTTGCACGAGACAACCACGGTGGGACAGTTACGAAGCAGCTTTGGTTACGTTCGCTGCCTGCGGGCCTTTCTGGCCCTCGGTGATTTCGAACTCTACCGGGTCGCCTTCCTGCAGGCTCTTGTATCCCTCAGAGGTGATCGCGCTGTAGTGAACAAATACGTCTGGTCCATCCGCGCGCCCAATGAACCCGTACCCTTTTGCGTTATTGAACCACTTGACGGTTCCTTTCAGACGTTCCACGTACACCCCCAACTTCCGCACGTCCTTTATTGGGGGGGCCCAAGGACGTGCCCACAGTCAAATACCCGCAATAGGATGCATTTTGGAGCGCCAGAGGTAGGCTGTCAAGCGAATGAGAAACAAAAATCCGACGCGAGCGAGTTTGGCGCAGACCGCCGGGCAGCCGGGCCATGGTATTTGGAGTTACTTGCGGGGGAGTCGCTTCTTCGTCCCGGCGGCACGGGCCGTGTGGTCGAGCCACAGAACAGAGGAGATGGTCTTGGCATCGCGAATGGTTCCGCTGAGGACCATGCGAACGGCGGTCGGAAGCGGCACCATCCGCTTGTAGATGATCTCGTCTTCTTCCGGTTGAGCCTCGCCGGCGTGGAGGCCCGTGGCCAGGAAGACCGACATGGTCTCGGCGACGAAGCCGGGGCTGGCGTAGAACTTGAGAATGCGGCGCCACTTGGAGGCGGTGTATCCAGTTTCTTCGAGCAGTTCGCGCTTGGCGGCCTCGAGTTCTTTTTCGCCGGGATCGATGCGGCCGGCGGGAATCTCCCACAAATAGTCAGAGGCGGCGTGTCGGTACTGTCGTTCGAGAAGAACGCGGGGCGTGGCCGAGGAATCGTCGACGGCGAGGACCACGACGGAGCCGGAGTGACGGATGATGTCGCGGCGAGCTTCGACGCCGCCGGGTTCCTGCACGTGGTCTGTGGTCACGGTGAAGACTGGGCCACGGTAGACGGTGCGGGAGGAGATGAGGCGGACGTTGCGGGTGGATTTCGGCATGGGAACAATATAAAGGCTTCCGGCTTTCGGCGTCCGGCTTCCGGAGGAGCGATGGCAGAAGCTGAAGCTGTGGAGCGAATGTCGGAAGTGCGAGAGCGGAAGCCGGAAGCCGCTTCTGCTATGCTGCCGGGCATGGCGGGGAAGCCGCGGATTGCGATTGTGGGAGCGGGGAATTTGGGAGCGGCGCTTGCTCGCTCACTGCAGCAGGCGGGATACGCGATTGAGGTAGTGATTGCGCGGCCTCGCCGGTCGTCGTTACGGAAGGCGCGGAGGTTGGCTGAGCAGGTGGGTGCTCGCGCGGCGACGGATCTGACAGCTGTCGAGGCACGGTTGGTATGGTTCTGCGTGCCGGATGCTGCCATTGCCCCGGCGGCAAAGTTGCTGGCGTCGACAATCGAATGGAAGGGAAGAGTTGCGGTGCACTCCAGCGGTGCGCTTGGCAGCGATGAACTGGCGGGATTGCGCAGGCGGGGAGCGGCGGTGGCGTCGGTGCATCCGCTGATGACGTTTGTGCGGCGGTCCCGACCTTCGCTCGTAGGAGTTCCGTTCGCCATTGAGGGGGATGCGGGCGCAGTGCGCGTGGCACGTCGCGTGGTTCAGGACATGGGAGGGCTCGCGTATTCGATTCGCAAGAAAGACAAGGCTGCATATCATGCGTGGGGAACGTTTGCGTCGCCATTGTTGACAGGGCTTCTGGTTACTACCGAACAGGTTGCCGTTGCGGCGGGCGTGACCCGGAAAGCGGCGCGGCAGAGAATGATTCCGATTCTGCTGCAGACGCTGGCCAACTACGCCTCTTTCGGCGCGGCAGGGGCGTTCAGCGGACCGATCGTCCGGGGCGACGTGGATACGGTGAAGCGGCATCTGAGCGTGTTGCATGGCTCAGGCGCAGCGCGCGAGGTCTATCTGGCTTTGGTCGAATCCGCACTGCAGTATTTGCCGGCCAGGAATAAGAGATTGCTCAGGCAACTGCTGGATTCTTCGCGGAGATGATTCGCTGGGTCCAGACGAGCAGAGCGAGCACCACGAAGGGAAACGATGCCGCAGTGCGAAGAGGCAGCGAGAGAATCGCGGTGGAGTTGAATGTTGTGGGCGCAATCCAGGGATGCAGCACGATCAGCGCGAAGGCTGCGATCCAGGGCCAAAGAAGAACGAGAATGCCTGCGGACTGAAGCGCGCGAGACGCGGGTCCGGCGCCGCGAAGTTCGTTCCAATAGCGCACCAGCATCAGGATTCCGGGAAGCAGAATGAGGTGATCATAGACCGCCTGCCCGGGAAGGATGACGACGGTGGTGATGCAGAGTAAAAGAGTCAGGGTGATCCAGAACGCAAATGAACCGTATGCGGCGGCGCGATTGCGCCATGCCATAGCGATTGCGATGACGAAGGAGGCAGCGGTCAGCACAAACGTAGCTGGTGCCGCCAGGCGCGGACCCAGGGGCGAGGTGAGAACCTGCGTCAGGAGCGGCGGCGGGTTGTAGTGACGGTAGGCGAGGATGGTGTGAATCCAGGAGTGAATCCAGTGTGGCAGCACCATGAGCGACGCTCCGACCAGAAGCAGCAGAGTCGAAAAGAATCCGATGCAGAAACGGCCGCGTACCCCCCATTCTTGAACGCTCCAAAGCAAAAGATAGACGACCGCCAGCACGGTTACTTGTGGTTTTATCGTGGTGATCGCCATGAGGATTCCAGCGAGCAGGAATCGCTGGCGCTGGAGCGCAACCATGGCGGCGGGCAGCAGGAAGGCCACGAGTAATCCTAATTGCGCGGCATAAAGGGCTTCGAGCGCGGGATAGCTACACAGGGTGAAAAGAAGAATTAGCGTGAGCGAGATCGGGCTGAGCTGCCATTCGAATGCGCACGCCCACAAGGGCACGCTCGCAATGGTCAAAAGGGCAAGCACACCTACGACTAGGATGCGCAGGAGTGCAAAGGGAAAGTCCGCCGCAGGCCAGAACAGCAGATCCGTGTACGCCGGATAAGGAAAGATGCGGAGGTCGACGGGATCTCCTGGACGGGGCGGATCCAAAGGATGGCCGTAGAGTCCGATCTGGATTTCGCGGGTGATTTCCGGGCTGTAGGGATCGCTTCTGTGCTGCAGCAGTTCCCGCGAAGTGAGCCAGACTTGGTAGAAGTCGTTGCCGAAGGAATAGTCGTTGCGCAGGCCTTGAGCTGTGCGCGCCGCGACGACGCTCGGCATGAAAAGTTTCTGGTGGTAGTAGAACATGGATGCCGCGCCGATCAGGGCGAGACACAATGTAAGTCTGGGCGGGAGTCGCATCTAGCTCGAAGTGAACAGGTGCCCGAGTTTCTCTTTCTTGGTCCTGAGATACTCCTCGGCGTGGGGGCTGGGAACGACTTCGCAGGGGACGCGCTCGACTACGTGGACTCCGGCGTGCTCGAGGGCGTCAACTTTTTCAGGATTGTTGGACAGCAGGCGAACGCGCGTCACTCCGAGAGCTTTGAGCATCTCCGCAGGGAGCGTGTAGTCACGGTAGTCGTTCTTGAAGCCGAGGCGTTCGTTGGCTTCGACGGTATCGAGTCCGGCGTCCTGGAGTTCGTAGGCTTGCAATTTGGCCATCAGCCCAATGCCGCGGCCCTCCTGCTGTTCGTAGATGAGGATGCCGGCGCCTTCCTCGGTGATCATCGAAAGGGAGAGCTCGAGTTGCTGACGGCAATCGCAACGTAGGGAATGAAAGACGTCGCCGGTCAGACACTGGGAATGAACGCGCACGAGGGGTGGAGTGGTTTTGACATCGCCCATGACCAGGGCGACAGCCTCTTCGACGCGGCGATTGCCGTCGGAGCCGAAATGTCCGCGAAAGCCGTAGATACGAAAGTTGCCCCAGCGGGTGGGAAAATCCGCGGAAGCGACCTGCTGGATTTCATTTGCGCTCACTGTTTCATTATAGCGGCTCGACATCGTGCGAGCGGGCTGCAGGTCCAGCGGATACGAGGTGGTCAACCGCGGGCCTTGAAGGGGAAAATGGCATCTTGCTTGGACGCAATGGGGGCACCGTTGCGGGTCGCCGGCTGGAAGCGCCAGCTTTCCAGTGCGGCAAGGCACTTGGCATCGATGTCGGGGCCGAGGCTGGCGAGCACAGTTTTGCGGACGATCTCCCCGCGCTCATCGATCGTGATCTCGATAACTTCGTTGCCGGGAGAGTTGGGTAATTGCCATGGGTAGACCATCGGGTCGGAAGTCGCGATGGGCAAGGCCGGGCGAACTTCGTTGCCGAAAAAGGGGCCGCCGACGAGAGTGCCGTAGGTGGGACCTGCCTGGGCGCCGTGCCCCTGAGCTGAAAGTGTTTGAGTCTTCGAGGTATCTTCCGCGTTGACGCGGGCCAATGTGTTCTCCGGCGCGGTGAGCTTTGGCGTTTGCGCGGGAGACTTGTACATCAACTTCTCATGACTGAGGCGCTGGTGACGATAGCGCTCGGTGGCGGTATCGGAGGAACTCCGGCTACTGTCGTCGGGAGATTTGCTGGGCCAGTAGAGCCGGGTGATTGACTTGCCGTTTTGACCTGAGGCGACTGAGACCGGAGTGAGCAGTTGAGGCTCGGGTGTGTGCAGCAGCCATGCCAGCAACAAAGCGTGGAACGTAAGCGAGCTTAGGCGCAGCCAGCGCTGCCGGCGGGCGGTCGCGGGATTCAGTTGTGCGAACATGAGGGAAGCGTTGTGCGGGCGCAGTGCGGGCCGCCGCTTAGTGCTAGTTAGACGTAGGAACCGGGATTTCGTCAAGGGGATTCTGTCGAGGGTGGCCCATGAGACACGCCGCGGAACGTTTCAGAAGGAGGCTTCGGTTGGTGCCGATTCCGGATCGCTGATAAAATAATTGGGCAGTCGACAATCCCACCCAAACAAGGGGCTATAGCTCAGCTGGGAGAGCGCATCGTTCGCAACGATGAGGTCGTCGGTTCGATCCCGACTAGCTCCACCATATTTTCAAGCACTTAGAAGCGACTCAAACCCTCAATCTGTTCCATTCTGGTCCAATAAACAATTTCAGGCTTGCCGGGAAGCTGCCTCAAGTTTTTCCGGCCTGGCATCCCGCCGCGGCGCACTCACGCCGCGGGCGGGCTGCCAATGCGCGCGCAGATGATGCTGGAGCGTGCAGCGAATCGAGGTCGTATGTTTCAGTTCAGGTCAATTGGAATTGCTTCGAGTTAGCGGCAAAGATGACGGATGAGTAAATAACCAAAGGACACGACGAAAGGTAACCAAGAGGGCCGATCTTCGCAATAGGAAGCCCGCACGCGCAGGATCCCAGATGCAGACGACCATGAGCATCAAGAAAAAGTTAGGCGGAAACACAAGGCGAACAGTCATCAGCGCACAGAGGAAGTCGAGTGCTTTCGAAACCTAACCAGATCCGCGCGAGTGATGTGCGACTCGTTCAACTTCTCGACAACCTGCGCGCGCGTGAGATGCCCAGCCTTGTAGAGCAGTGCAATGCACGCAATGAAGCCGAACCTCTCCCCGCACTCGGCTCGCTCACTGAGCCGCGCCCACGCCTTCTTCGCGGAGAGTCGTCGGTTCATGTCGGCGCTGCACTCATATTAGTGCAATTGTTTCAGTTACTTCTGTAAATGATTGATAGGAGAGCAACTTGCAACTAGCCTGCCAGCCGTGCCACGATGCCAAGACAGTCAAGGAAGTGCGGCTTTGTCTGAGCCTCAGGCTGGAAGACAGTGCGGCTTGATTTATAAGGCACTCCGTTTCGCCGGGGGGCCGGGGGGTATGGGGGTCAGATTTGCGGAATCCTGCCCTAGCGGACCGCCTGCCGGGCCGCGGCGCGCGTGGACCTTTGATTTAGTGCTAATTTCTTACGGGGAACGAGGTCCTGAAACATGAACGAGTTGAGCCCTAAGCAGCGCCGGATAAGGGGCACAAAGGCCCGGCGAAGTCGCCGAAAGGCGCCGGTATCGACCCCGGGGCGACCGGTAATGCCACAGAATCTAAGCGCGCCGGCGCGGAAGGTATGGAAGTCGACGGTGAAGTTGCTTGAAGACAGGCGCACACTCACTCCCGGAGACGGTCCTCTGCTCGCGATCTACGCCGAGATGATGGTCCGATACCAGCAAGCCTGCGAAAGCCTCACCGTGGGCGGCATGATGCAACGAGTGACCGTTCTAGACTCACATGGCAAAAAGGTGACTCGGCAAAAACCCAATCCGATGCTGAAGGTCGTAGAGACTTGCGAGATTGCCCTGCGTTCATATCTGCGTGACTTTGGTCTGACGGCTTTGACTCGGGATCGCGTGAAGCCGCTGGCAGAAGAGAAAAAAGACAGTGGCGAGAAGTACGTTGCTGATACGCTGCGACTATGGCGACTCGAAGAGGAAGACGATGCACGCAAGCGCAGACCGATTATTAACTGAAGACGTCATTCGGCACGGCGAGGAACTGGAACTCCAGTTCATCACAGGCGAGAAGGTGGATGCCTCCGACCTGCGCTTCGCCAGGATGTGCCATCATGCCCGGCAATGGAAGCTCGCGCACCACGGCCGCAATCCAACTATCGCGGAAGCTCGTGCTGAGATGGCAGACGAGGATCTCGTGCTCACTGTGCATGGCACCGTCGCCGACGCGATTGAGAGTGCGGCTGCGTGGGGCATTGAAGTCAAACCTATGATCGAAGTACCAGACCAGGGCGCGGTGCTCCTGCTGGGGCTGTCCGGTATCTATCCGCATGTGGTCAAGGGTCAATGTTATGGCTGGCAGAAGTCGGAGAACAATCCGACCCCTGGCGCCTTGATTCACTTTGAAACGGTGCGCAAGGCCCTCCAGCGCCATCCCGAGATGGCTCCGGTAATCGCGGCGGCACGTTAGCGCGGCGCCGATGGTGGCAACTGGACGATCTCAGCAAGTCCACGAAGGTAATCTAGGACCTTTTTTTGCCAATTGCTGGATCGATGCCCGTCGATGTATGCTTCGATAGATCGATGCGCGTCGATCTACCCGGGACGGGAGACTCTTCATGCGCTGCACGAACTGCGGAAGCGATCATGCGATCCAGAATGCTACTGAAGTCGATGTCGCGCTGAATGGTGCGCCGACGGTCCTCCGATGCAAGCGGTGCCCAACAGAGCGCCGTGCAAAGCCGGAGCACCGCGCACATGTCGACGTGAATCCACACGAACCGATCAGCATCGAAGCAGCGCGCGCGAGGACAGCACTAGCACAGCAATCGCTGAACTGAGACCACACAATTCGCGAAAGCCGTGACTTCAACGAGAGAGAATGGAGTCAACAGTGAGCACCAGAGAGCAGCAACCGACCTACCTAACCAATCCCCCAGCCGCCCTAACTTCCGAGCAATGGCTCGCCAAAGCGCAAGAGTTGACGCGCGGCGACAGCTTCACCAAAGAAGATTCAGCCAAATTTGAAGCGTTCATGGCGCTGCATTCGGCGTCGCGCCAGTCTTGGTTTGATCGAGAGGCCTACAACACCGCGCGCCAACGGCGGGATTTCGCCATGAACTTCGATCCCGCCACTCTGCAATTCTTCTCCGGCCGGAGAGTGCGCGAGGCAGTGACGAGCGAAAGCGGATCAGTGCTCGAGACGCGCAGCGATACGAATGGCAGAACTGGATCGGTTACAGAACTTCGTTCCTATGTCGGCCTTTCAACCGCCACATCGGGCGATGCGGCTGGCTACACCATCCCGATCGGCTTCGTGGCCGAAGTGCTGCAGCAGATGAAGCAGCACGATCAATTGCTTGAGGCATCGCGCTGGATCTTCACCCCTGGCGGCGGAACCTTAAATTTCCCAGCCGTCGACTCACACGGCCAGCGGCATCGACGCGGTCACGCTGGCAGAGTCTGGGGCCGATCACACAGGGCCCGAATCCGACTTTCAGCAATCTTCAATTCCCTCAGGCCACGACGTGGTGTCTCCGCAATTTCTGTACAGCTTGCAACTCGAACAAGACTCTCCGATTTTGGCGATGTACTTCGCGGAACTGTTCGCCAAGAGTTTCGCCCGCGGCATGGGCAAAAGCTTCCTGGCGACGCTGCTATCGAATCTTTCCGCAGGCGAGACCACGGCGTCTCCAACGGCCGTCACGGTGTCTGAACTGTTCGCATTGATGGGAAGTGTCGATACCGCCTACGCCATGAGCCCTAGCGCCGGGTTTCTCATGCAATGGCAGACGTATTTGACGATTCGGGCTGCAGCGACCGTCGGCGGTCAGCTCGCGCCGTACACGATGCCCGATGGATCGCCCGCGCTTCTGGGCAAGAAAGTGTTCTTCTGTCCGAACATGGATTCCATTGCCGCGAGCAAAGTTCCGATCATCTTCGGCGATCTGAGCGGCATGCGATCCGCGCAGTGACTGACTCGTTCTCCAGCTTTCGCTACGACGAAAAGTACATGGTCAACCACCAGAAGGCAATCCAGGCTTACGGCGTGCAGACACCCTGCTGCTTCAGGGGAGCAACAGCGACGCGCCGATGAAGACGCTCGTGATGCACTCGTAATGAGTTGAGGAGGACGAGGAGAATGCTACAAATTCAGGCTGCTCGATCGAACAGCGCCGTCTGGGGGAAGAAGTCTCGCTCCAGTGGCGACTCCCGAAGCTATCGTTCTCGGAGAGCGAGTCTTCTGCCGATTAGGAAGCAGCCAGGCGTGTATCGCGAGGCGCGTTGCGCCGAAGCGCCCATGCCCTACTTCGTGAGCCTGCAAGGGCGCTGACGAGTTTCCGTGAACCCGAATGCTGTCGACGACTCCGACACGCATTGCTGTAAATGGGTCATGAGGGGCGGCTGTTAATCTGCGTGGCCGCCCCAGTTTTGTTGGAGGAAACATGGTTAGCATCGCGGGAGTTGCAAGACCGTCTGGCTTGCGCGCAGTGGCTCGACTGGGGAACGTCGCGGCGAAAGGCACGACCAATGCCTGATCCCGCGATCAGCATCGCAGGGGTTGCCCGCTGGACCTTGACGCGCCGGAGCCCGTCTGGATCGCCCGCTCCAAAACCCACGTTGCCGAATTGTCGCTGCTCTGCGCCGATCCGGCCGGGCGCGCCAAGGTTGCGATTTACGCGGGCGGCGAGCATCGAAAGTGGTACATGCCAACTGGCGCGGCATATCAGTTCTTCGTCGACGAAGGGGTCGAGATCTATCCGCGTGGCCTGAATGGCGGAAAGCAGCTGGGCTTCTCCATCGCTAAGGAAATTTATGACGGCTTTCCCGAGCACTGCGGCGTCAGGCCAACCGAGTTTCAGATCGTCCAGTGTGGCTATGATCCCGAGCTCTGAACGGCGTGGCCACCCGCTACCACTGCACTTTCATTGGATTTTTATGAGCGACGATCCGAAAGTGCCATCCGCCGTGCATTGCTCGCAAGCAGCGTACAGCCCGACAACCACAGTCGTCCGCATCGATGTGTTTCTAGCGGATCCGAAGCGGGTAATCCCTCGGGCGGACTGGAGGCAATTTCCCTGAACGCACGGAGCTTCTCGAATAATCTCTTGCGCCTGCGCTTAGGCCGTGAGAAAGTTAGCCCGACCCTTCCCCCAACTGGAGGGCATGTGAAGACAATCGCCTGTTTGCTTCTCGCTAGCACCCTAACCTTCAGCCAATCGGACCCGCCCAAAGAGCCTATTCGATTTCGAGGGGCATACATCGGTGAGCCACTTGCAGATTTTGCCGACTGCTCCAGTGGCAAAGCGAAGTCCTTGAAGGACGGCTACAAAACCCACGGAAAGCTATGCGATGGCAACTCTGGAACCGTGGGGCGGTTGAAGCTGCATACACGAATGCTGAGCGGAAACGGCTCGGCCGCGGAAGGGGAGGTCTTCTTTTTCGAAGGCGGCAAGCTGATCCGAATCAAGATCTACATTCCCGACGAAGGCGAGTGGGAAAAAGTGAAGTACGACCTCACGCAAAAACTTGGTCCTCCATCTGCGGAAGCCCCGCAGGTGTATCAGAACGGCTTCGGCGCTCACTGGGAATATGATCAGGGCTTCTGGCTGCATGACAACACGGTGGCCTACGCCGGCGTTAAAGTGAGCAATTTCGGCCATAAGCTTTACAGCAATGCTCCCATGACGGAAGGCATTGAGCTGACCATCACCGATGCAGCGAGCGCGAAACTGCCTTCGAAGACTCCGAGCACCCTAGACTAAAGAGCGAACTCATGGGGCGTCGCACGAGACGACACCCCTACCCTCGCAGATCTTGGCCTAAGAGGTCACCCAGACGTTAGGAAGAAACATATCCAAATCTCCGCCTCCCCCGCCGCCGCCTCCCCCGCCGTCGGTGGGAAGCACGTTCCAGATGAAGGCCGCAACTGGCGTGACGCCGACACCGACGCTTCCGTTGAAGCCTAATTCAAACGAACCGCTCAGCCGGGCAACTGCCTGGAAATTGCGGCGACGTATCTCCGTCGGGTTGCGCATCAAACTCCTGCCATTGCCATTGGCTGCCGAGCGAGGACGCCGCCCCAAGTGTGAAGCCAGATCCGGCCGACGCGCCGTTGCCAGGGTTGTTCCAGGTGACGGCTATGACGAATGATGGGTTCTCACTCGGCAGCCGACCAGTGACGCTGAGCAGATCGCCAGGATTATTGACTGCGTTGTTGAAGCTGAATGAATCCAGCGTCGCGTCGTCAACCTCGAACTCCGCCAGGATGATCTGGTAGGCGAAGTTGTTGCACCAGTCACCGGTGTTGACGCCCCCATAAAACAGCGTGCCCGCAGCAACGACGGGCGCATTTGCCTCGTATGTGAGGAGGATGCTAGCCTGCGGAACTTGGTCTACTCCTCCAGCGATCGCTGTTGTGCAAGGTAGTGCTTTGTTGAGTAAATAAGTGGCTCCAGGCGCCCACGAATCCGGTCCAGCATCCATAAGCAGGACCGCGTTATCGGCAAGGTCGCCGAAAAAGTCGGCATTCAGGACACCGATGCAGACCAGCAAACTTCCGGGGAGAGTGTCATCGGTGAATGAGGCCGTACATGGCGGCCAACCCCACGTGTCCGTGTCGGCGCCGAATTCCACCTTCGCCGCTGACGTGGTTGCCGCCCGAGAGTCGTAGGACTCGGCCGCAACCTCCCGACGGAGTATTGTCGCAGCGAGAGGTGTGCGGCGTAATCAGCGGAGAGATCGATCGATGCATCCGAGCCTCCCGAGCCTCCTAAAGGCTGGCTTCCTCGAAACATCCCCGGCAATCCTGGCGCAAAGCCCCGACTCACTTCACCCGAACCTTCAGGCTGGGCGTCGCTTCTCCACGAAGCGCCTGGCGTAGGCCGCCTGCAGACGATCGGAAAGCTTCTCGCCCCGGATGATCCCGTCTGACCCATCGACCAACGCCAGGAGCCGCGCTGCTCAAAGAGTTTCGCTAGGATTCGGGTCCGGCCTGCTGCCTGCATGGCGAGCCGGAAGCTTCTACGGCGGCACCATGAATGTGGGACATCCCGAAAGTCACAACAAGTCCGGTTGGCACCGCGGCGGTCGGCTTTTCGTCGCGTGTGGCTGGCCCAATTTTTGCGCCACCTGAATCAGTCGCTCCTGAACTTTTGGTAGGCTCGTCGAGCGCCTGGGCGGCCGCGTAGGCTGCGTCCACCTCGCTCTCGAGTCGGAGAACTCCAAACCTAAGCGGTCGATCTGTTCGGGTGTTGGGCAGCGCTCGAAGCGAACAGCGGGGAGAGTGACCGCGGCGGCTGCCGTCATGCGCAGAATCATAGCACGTCGGTAACCCGCTATATTGATGGGCGTCGATATACCCGATATACAATGACCCCATCTCGAATCAAACCCTGGCAAGAGCTCCGGGCAGAGTTGATCGGGTTCGGCTTCCTCGAGGTTCTCCACTCGGAGTAACTTGCCGAAGGTGCGGCGATTTTAGGGTTGCGTTCCTGCCTGACTTGGAGCCTCGCGTGATCTGCCCGAGGTGTTGCGCTCGGTGGATTTCGCAGTCCTTGGCCGCGGACTCGCGCGGGTCCTGTCGGACGCGATCTGCATCAGTCCATCATTGTCAGACCGCCACAAAGGGCACCGCGAAGATCCATTATGGTCCTGCGATGCAAACAGAACACCCGGCGCCGAAGACCGGAATTTTTGGAGCGAGCGCGGCGCGAGCTGATGGAAGTTCTGCCCAAGCTGACGACCCGGATACGCGAGCCGCAGCCCGCGCCGCCGCCCCGACCTCCAACATCGCGCAACCCCAGAAGAGATGCGGCGACGAATCGTTTTGCTCGCGGAGCTGTTACTTCGGCGGGAGCCGCCGGAAGTCATTACAAAACACTCGGGATCGAATGGCAACATTTGAGGGTTACAATTTGCCGACGAAAGGAAGAGATTCGGAGCGTGATGGGGACGCTGCAGGGGAGCGGATCTCACCTTGTCAGGTGAGATTCGGGCCGCTCCTCAAATTGCTGCGAAAATCATGACCCTGATGCCTTGAAAACAAACGACGGGGCTACAGCGGCAAGCTAGGCCACCTGCTCAGGGTCGATTTCTCCTTGAATCGCCCGTTTGTTCTATGCGCGATTTGACCAGCTCAATAAAGGCGGCCGTATCCACTGAAAACAAGTTTGTGGGCCGGGACCGCGTCCAAGCCATCTCCGAAATGTTGCTCTGAGGGAACGATCGGGCGGAGTTACAACGGCCGCGTGTATGTGGCCTCCGATCCTGTCACACTCAGGATCAAGGCTTCGCGCCAAAGCGGTGGAAGAGGCTCGAATGTAGCCTATAGCAAACTCCGTGGCAGTTTGCAGAGAAGGGTCTTCTCCGAGCGGCGTACGGAGCTACGCGATGTTCCTCGCCACGAGATACCATCGCAGCAATTAAGTGTGATCCCGTAAGAAAGCACGCTCCAGGCTGCAGTTGCTGAAAAATGGTGCGATGACGGAGGCTCCTCCCGTAGCGCTCGAATTGAATGTTCACAAGGCAAGGAGTGCTGTCGGAGTAGCACGAGCGTGACTGAGGACTGCGGATAGTCCTCGATCCTGTGCTCGTTCCTGGCAGTTTGGATCGCAGCGGTAACGTACTCCGATAGCGTTCCCACGAAGCCGCCAGGCGTGAAGAATCGCGTCTTCTGAAGCTGCGTGACCTGATTCCTCACTTCCGTGCAGAGGTCGAATGACCTGTCACGGTTTGCCGTATCGCCTGAGAGCGTAAAGGCGAACGTCGCGTCTCTTCGTTGGATCTGAAAAATCTTCTGGACCTCGTCACTTTCGGCCCCACGGGCCGCATTGTGACGGGTAGCTGCGTGCTGCCACTGTTGTCGTCCGTCTGCGGCGATGGCGAAACCGAAGGACGTGTAAGAGATGGCGATCGCTGTCATTCTTACTTTCGTGAGCCAGGGCGGGGGAAACACGAAACTATGCTCCGGGCCCGACCCGCCAACCAATGACCTTGACCTTTTTCAGGGCAATGGGAAACACTCTTCCTGAATTCGGTAAAAGGTTTCCCCAATGGCCCCGACCTGACATCGGGGCCTGCTCTTTTTAGTAACGCGCCTCATGGTACCAGTTCACGCAGGGCTTTAGAGAGAGTCGAGGTGTTCCATTAGCGCGTGCCTCAGCCACCTGCAGACCGAAGGGGACGGGCACGCTTAACCCACGACACAGCTTTCGCAGGCTGTCGAGGCTTGGAATCTTTTCCCCGTTTCCGTTCCCGATGGTCTGCCGGGTTGTGCTCAGCCGCCGCGCCAGTTCGTTCTGGGTCAGTGCCCGACTCGGACCGGAGCAGCCATAGCGAAAAGCTTGAGATCTAACCTTGGCTCCCTCACTTGCCCTGGTAGCGCTTGCACGT
>CAVPNR010000022.1:0-89263 GCA_963706645.1 uncultured Acidobacteriaceae bacterium | reverse complement strand
ACACTCCGTGACGCTCGCAGGATAATCAAGCCCACCACGGCTGTCTGGTTAAGATTGAACACACCGGTCGGTTCGACTATTACGGACCAGGTAGGAATGAGTCACAGAAACGGGAATCCCGAGTTGGGCTACTTTGAAACACGCCGCCGTTCGGGCGCAGCAGATTCTGCAGACTCCAACTTCTCCAATGACCTCTGGATAGTCAGCAGTTCCTCTCGCATCTTTTCAATGTAATCAATGATGTCACTGAGTTTCGCTGGCGGGGTTTCGGAGTCAGCCATGAGGCACATGGATAGCCGCTTGAAATAAGAAGGTCGGTACGTTGGCGTACAAGGCGGGGTCACAGCACTTGGTGATCTGAGTCACGGTCAAAAGCTCGGATTCAGGCGAGAATCCCATCAATTCAACCCAGTGAGCGTGCCGCATGTCCGACGCACGACTTGAGAACCTCGTAAGAAGGATCATGAAAGAAGAAGACCCAGTGGAGTTCGACAAGCTCTGCTCGGAACTCTGGGTGGTTCTCGACGAACGTGACAGTCTCACAACCGTAGAAGAAAGAGTTGGCCGAGCAAGTACGACGACCGCGTGAATCCGATCAGGCTACCAACGTTGGAAATCGAGGTTTGTTTATGGCTCAAGAAGGGACACATCATCAATACCGCGTGACCGCATGGTGGACTTCCGGTTGCACTGGACTCGCCAAGTCAGATACCGCACCGAACGCGATTCACTTCACCGCTCCCGCACAGTTCGGCGGCATTGAAGGCCGCTGGACTCCCGAAGAACTACTGCTGGCGGCAGTTGCCGGTTGTTTCACCACCACCCTGCGAAGCATCTCCAGCGGCGCAAAGTTCGACTACACGGACCTGGAAGTGGAAGCCTCCGCCACGCTGCGCAAGACGGAGTCTGGTTATAACTTCTCCGAGATCGTGATTCGCCCCACTTTGAAGATCGCCGACGATGCGGAGCGAGCACTTGCTCTTGATCTTCTCAAGAAAGCGCAACGGCTATGCCTGGTCTCTCGCGCTTTCGCTATTCCTATGAGGTTCGAGCCGCAGCTCGAAGTGGCTGCCGCTCTGGCCTCAGTGCAATAGAAAACCACCGTTCGCGCACCCCTGCAAGAACTCGTCTGAAAGGCGAGAACATGCGATCCCGACACATTAGTCATGACTGCCTTAGGTGTCCTGTTCGAGTGGAGCAGTCTTTCTGTGATCTGTCTCTCAGTGCGCGGGAGGACCTGAATAAGGTCACATGTCGAGCCAGCTATCCCGAGGGAGCCAAACTCTTTCACGAGGGACAGCCACCACGGGGAGTTTTCATACTTTGCGCAGGCTCAGCGAAGCTCTGGACTTCCTCCTCTAACGGCAGGACGATCATCACACGGATTGCGCGCCCTGGAGAAGTTCTGGGTCTGAACGCCGCTATATCTGGCCGTCCCTATGGGGTCTCGGCTGAAATGATGGAGCCGGGGCAGGCTAACTTCGTCCCTTGCGAGTCTTTGCTGGATTTGATGAGAGACCACAGCGAGGTTGCAGTGAGGGTTGCCGAACAGCTGAGCGCGGTCTACTACACTGCGCACGATGAAGTCCGTACCTTGGGTCTTACAGCCCACCCGGCTGAAAGGCTTGCCAAGCTCCTACTGTCATGGACCTCCAATGCCCGACAAAGCGACGGAGGCGACGATTCACTGCCCGTCAAGCTGACTCTGAACCACGAAGAGATCGGACAGACCATCGGGACCACCCGCCAAACAGTCACTCGTGTTCTCTCCGAGTTCAGGAAGCGGCAGATGTTGCAAATAAGTAAGTCGGTTCTTTGCATCCAAGACCGACCGGCTCTGGAAAAGATTAGCGGTCTGACGGTTGAAGCTCTTCTCTAAGGTGTTCTGATCGAACGAACTGGTCCACGACGGGGCTGGCACGGATTGCGGGTTGTGCTTTATGGAGCACAAAATAAAATCGGTGGCACAACCGCCCAATAACAAACTGGGCGGCGTCGGAGGATGGATAGCCTCTCTCGTTGTGTGGTGTGCTGTAATCGCTGTGTCTCTTGCCATTGTGTGCTTCTTGCTGAGTCCGGCCGAGTAGAGTTCGAAGGAGGCACTCGACACAGTCCCGACAGGAGGACCGCCATGATTCCCGAAAGCTTTCCCGAAAACCTGATCGATGCGGACGACATTATTGATGTTGCTCTCCACCTTGAAGTCAAGTGCCGCGCTTACGAACTCTACGAGCACGACACGGCAGGTGGCTGCGAGCTAAAGGACGAACTGCGCCGCGTTGCCTACGCCGTTGCCCAGATTCAGAAGAACTCCAATGGTGAGGGTGGAGATACCCGAGCCGTCAGAGCGGCTCGAGTTTATCTGCGTGCGCTATGCTCGTTTGTCGGAGACGATGAAATAGAAACCGGAAGGCGAAGCGAGGAACCGCATAGATGAGATTCGAACTGTTGTGCGACAAGTGCGCGCATTGGACTACAGCCAGGCATATGAAACCCCAGAACGAATGAAAAACCTCAAGCTCCGGAGTCCCACTCGGGAGTATACGGATCGATTTCACTGGCGCCAATGGCCCGTTAGAGGGAGATCTTTGCGCTCGGATGAGAGAAGCCAAGCCAACAGCCCAGCCATGTGGGTTTTGAGGGCTAGGAGTCATTGCGCAAGAAAAAAGTGGCGCACCTTGCGATGCGCCACGGATGGGTGTTGTGACTCAGAGTCTAGCGGAGGTGTGGGCCATACGTTGTCCTTGCTGGTCGTCCTCTGCGGTTGAACTTTCGTTGCGGGTCTATGGGCCGCACGCGCCTTGGCAACCGAGGCCTGCGCCTGGAGCGTTCCGAGGAAGACAGAGTAGAAAGATGTATCGGCATTGATCCAGTACAGCGTCGTAGCGCTGGCCTGGAAGATATCGACATCGAACCCTCCCGCCACGCCACCGATGGTTGACGTCAGGGAATTGGGGTTCTGCATTGTGAAGTAACCCGCTGCTACTGGTAGCGGAGAAGTTGGACCGTAAGGATCGCCAGTGCTTTCCAAGCCACTGATGGTTCCGAATGGGTCGCTGTCATCGGCACCGATGGATGCTGTGGCCAACGCCCCACCACTCGCCATGGTGAACGGACCGACCATGTCGAGTTCGCAATCCGGGCAAGCGTTAACGAGTTCGAAGTAGTTGAAGCTCTGGAATCCAGCGGCGTAGTTACCGCTGAAGTCCGCAGCCGTTGTGTCAGTTTGGGGAGTGATGACGCCCATGCCGCCCGGAGTAACGCCCGAGGACGACAGGTCGACGATGAGAGCGCCGCCCACGTCCGTTGTCGTGTTGTTGGGGTCGTTGATGTTCAGGGCCGGATCCACCATATAGACGCCCAGAAGCGAAATGCCTCCGTTGTTTGACAGCGTCATCGAGCCGTATCCGTTGACGCCGCTGCTCACCAGGTCGTAGGTGCTGCCGGAAATGTCGTTACCATATGACTGGTTTCCACAGTCCAGTTCGTTGTCGTCCGCAAGACCAGCCGTGATATTGCCGGCACTGTCAGTGGCGAACTGACCCACCGTTGCGAACGTACAGCTCCACTGGCCGATTTCGGCGAACACTCCAGCAGTCAGCGAGGTGTTGTCGAACGTGGCTGAACCCTGCCCATAGGCCGAGCCGACAGCCGCGTCCGTCGTATTCACATCGATCATACGCATCACTCCCGGTCCGACCGGGTAGGTTGCCAGGTTGATAACCGGCGACGAGACGGTGACCACGTTACGACCAAAGGCATCCGGCGTGCCCGAGGTGCTGGTGAAAGCGTTGCCGGTGGTAACCGTGCCGCCATCGTTAACGTCCACGAAGCCGGCTCCTGTCGCGGCGGCGAAGACTCCGCCGAAGTCCCACGATAAGTAGTTGCTGGTGGTGTTGTCGACGCCAGACATCGCGAAGGAGAAATTGGCCTGGGCTACCGCCGTCGCCGATTGCAGATCGAGGCTGCCGCTGGAAGTCGCCGAGCCGTCGAACTGCGTGATCAGAGCATGGTTGGGGTTGACAAACTGTACGGCAAACTTCTGAACTGGCCCGAGACACCCGTGCTCGTGTAACTGGAAGTAATGGTCAGGGTCCCGAGCCCGGTCGTCGGATCTATGGCAAGCGAGCCGCCGGCGGCGATGGTGTCTGGGCTCGGTTCGTTCGGCGACGTGAAGCCGTTAGCGTCGTTGTAATCTTCTTCGCCGCCGAGGACGTTGCCATTGGAATCAATGGTCAGCGCGCCCACCATGGCATAGTATACTGGTCGCCGCCGGCGCTCTTCGCCGCTGACGTAGAACACGTAGTTGGCCGCAGTGACCACGGCGTTGTTGGTTAGGGCTGAAGTTTGCCGGACGGTCGCGCCCGTTACGCTTGCGGTCACTTGTACGGCCCCGGCCGTCTATTCGCCGTGCAGGCCGATCGAGGTCGCTAGCCGCTGGAGTTCGTTGTATCGGTTTCGTGGCGCCGCCGGAAGGCGCAGCTCGCGCCGGATGCCGGCGCGGCGAAGGTGACGGAAACGCCGCTGGCTGGCGTTCCGCCTGGACGTCACCTGCCGGCCAGCGCATTGCGAATGCCGTGCCAACGGTTCCGCTCTGCGGAGTTCGCATTGCTCGCCGCCCCAATCGCAAGTGGGGGAGGCGGGGTGCTCTTGCTGGAACTGCTGCAGCCCGTCAACAAACCAAAGGCGAGACAAACCACTGCGGCGAAAATCCCTGTATAGACTCTCCGGTTCATAGCGACACCCCCTTCTGGGCGGTCTTTTCGGACGCTCACGCGATTGGGGAGAGACCGGAACGCCATGCTCATTGCGGATGTTGTAGGTATGGCCGCCCACCAGCATCGTGCGGACGAAGAAGACTTCCTTGTTCCGGATCGTTTTCATGACGCCACGACCGTCACTTGCTCGCCATTGGCGATGGTCGGAGCCTTCTTGCCATGCAGTCCCCATTTGCCGAGACTCGCGTCCACGCTTCCGGAGCCGGTCAGCAGCACAATGTGGGAACCCGGAATCATGCCCGCAACCGCTCTTTCATAGACAACGGTAACCGGGCCGCTCAGAGTGACTTCCTGGGTGATGTCGTAAAACGGGTGAGGTTCTGCCTTGGTTGTAGCGCTTTCCGCAGGGCGTTCCTCTCCCGAGCCTACAGGTTGGGCATTCAGTGAAACCGCTGCGATCGCAAGTAGAAAACTGGCCAGCCCTGCGATCATCCGAATCGTGTGCTTCACACAGTGGCGCCTCATTTATAGTGTTGCTCCTTTTCAAATTCCTGGATTGTCGGTGGGAATCCGGGCTCGGGGGAGTGCCCGGTCAAGAAGACATCTACTCTGGGACAGAATGAAGCCTATTCGGACATTTAAGGGCGGCTGGAGTATGCACCCGGCAAGCACTCAGTGCAACACAAAAATATCTGCACTCGTTTATTACATTGATTCGCAAAGCATCCAACTGTTGAAATATCGCTCATTAGCCGAGTTGGAGGGACGTCGGCGAGTTTGCCGACAAGCGAACATCGCGGCTTAATTAATTAAGCAAAAATCTCATTGTCCTCTCGCACCTGTTGGCCGCGCGATGGCTTCAGATACCGCATCGTCGATTCCATGTCCGAATGGCCCAGCCACTGTTGCACGGTCCGCAGATCAACCCCGGCCCAGAGGCACCGTGTCGCAAACGTTGCGCGGAACTTGTGCAGCCAGAAGTTGTCTTCGTCGAGCTTCGCACGCTCGGCAACGGCCTTCAGACAGTCGAGGAAGTCGAGCTTCGGGTTACATCCGGCGGTCGGGAACACTAGGCTGCAACTCTTGTCCGACTTCGCCTTCCAGGCTTTCAGACGCTTGACCAATTTTGTCGGGATGGGGATCCCGCGCTCTTTGTACGCCTTCGGTGTCCATCCACGATCCGGCTTATGGCTCACTCGGACCGTCGCGGCTGCGAAGTTCACGTCTGACCAGTAGGTGTACATTACCTCCTGCTCTCGCATGCCGGTCATCAAGAAACCAAACGCAGTTTTATTTCGAGATCTCAAGACCGGCGCATTCGCGAATGCGTGCGTGCAACTGTCTGGTCAACATGCGCTCGTAGCGACAGATCAGCCGCCCGTTGCGCTCCAGACCTTTTGGCTGATGCGCGCAGTCCTTTTCGAAGACCACGGCCCTCGTCAGTTTGCCCCAGATGCGGCTGATCTCCTGCAATGCTGCATCTCTCCCTAGAACCTCGGACTCGATTGATCCGTTCAACTTCAGCGAGCTGAGATCAAGCCCTGGAGTCTCCAGCGACAAGTCGACAGCGCGACTCAGAATTCCGTGTTTGAGCGCGTTCCTGCACGAGGCTGCCTTGCCGGCCTCGGTCCTCGGCCCGGTCGAGCGCTTGGCGTTCGCCCGGTTCGCTTGTAGCTTCCGTTCTGAGATCGGCCGCTTCATACTCAATGCACGATTCCGTTGTGGGTCCGATCCGTCTTATTGGACTAGCGTCATCAGCTCTGCTTGCTGGCACCCCGATGTCGCGGAGCGCAGAAAGATCAGGTTGTCCGAGGGGGAAGGACACTCGTAGGGGAAGGCAACGCGTGGTTGCCTACCTATATGTTGCTCTCATCTCGGACAATCGAAAGATTACGGGTAGACGCGTCCGATGGTAACGGTCTCCGCGAGAGCAGGTTGGGTTCGTTTGGTAATTCCGGAGCTTTGGCGGAGGCAGGCGGATGTTGGGATGGCCAACAACGCCTCTGGCTGCTTCCCCAGTCACAATCCGGACGAGCGTCGTATCGAATCTGAGCGCCGCCCGGCCGGGCGATGCATGCTTTCGGGGTTTGCAAGAATGCAAATAATCGGTATGGACGGGAATGTATTGAAAGAATCGCGCCGGAAGAAGCACTGGACCCAAGAGCAAGCCGCCCTTGCGCTTGATGTCACGCAAGCTTATTTGTCGATGCTTGAGAAAGGGCGCCGTCCTCTATCCGAACGATTTGTAAGTAAAGCTTCTCAAAGTCCTCAATTTCCGCCCTACGGCCCTGCCGCTGCGATCGGAACAGGCAGTGATGCCGGTGTCTTTCCAGATGCGTGATTTCAGCGCAGAGTTGGGCGCGCTCGGCTATGCGGAGTTCTCCTATCTTCGCGCCAGAAGGCCGCGAAACCCTGCGGAAGTACTGCTTGAGGCGCTGAGCCAGGCAAACCTTGACTCCCGAGTTGCCGAGGGCTTGCCATGGCTGGCGCTGACCTACGTTGACATGGACTGGGACTGGCTGGTTCGCAACGCAAAATTGCGTGATCGGCAAAACCGATTAGGATTTGCTCTCGCTCTAGCAGGCGAAGATCGCAGTGAGCAAGCGACGCAGCACGAAGATCAGCTGCTGCAATACGTGGAGCCTTGGAGATTCTCGACTTGCGCGAGAAGATACCTTCCGCCGCGACTCAATGAAGCGCGCCGAACGCGTTAGCTCCCTAGCACCTCTCGCCCAGTGCAGCACACTGGAATCTCCTCACAGACATGAAGGGAGAACACCTTGCCTACGCGTCTGCTTCTGCCACGAGGCGTCCGTCGAGCTTTTTTAATTCAAAGGGACGGTGTGCGCACTCAGCACCCTCATCTGCTCCCATTTTGTGATTCGGGAGAATCCTTGTTCGACGGCTGGTTGTTCGATTGGCTTGTATCAGTGAGAGATGGACGTCAGTCCGTCGTCTTAGTGCCCAAGCGCCCGAGCATCCGCCGCAGAGACTTTGTGCCTTGCTTCTTGTATGCGTCGGATCCGGCCATAATGAACGCTTCGCAGATCCGGGCAACACTCTGACCTTCGTGAGTCGCGATCGCTTCAACGTCTCGCTTCAAGTCTGAGTTGACTCTGAATGTCAGACGAGTGTCTTTCTTCATTGGCGCCATACTAGCATCCCCGCAATTGGGAAATCCGCTCAAAAACCTGTTGACTCCTTACGCGCAGCGACATAGGCAAGGCACCTGTGCGGCTCCTGGCATTCACGCTGGTTTCTCACCTGGAGATGGCGATGACCGACTTGATCCGAGAACGTTGCCCTGACGACCGGTCCTTATTCGCGTCCATAGGCGAGGAACGCCAGAAAAAGCTCGAAGGCAGGTTAAAGAAGCGGCGTTCCCAAAATCTCGCGCTATCAGCGCTGGAACTCGCTGACTTGAGCGATAAGAGAGCCGCGCTGTCCGCGATTTTCAAATTAAGTCCATCGGCCGTGCAAGAACTCAAAGGTATCGAAGACTTGCGCAACGCCGTTGCCCATGCTAGGGACTACGCGAGGACAGATAAGGAGCTGAGCGCATTCATCAAGCGAATGTCCCTGGCTCGGAGTTGGATAAAGAGAGTGCGGGGGCTGAGCGCCAGAGCAGCGTAGTGGTCTTCACTCAGATCAGACATGACATGGAACCGATAAAGGATTGGCACGGAAACCCAATCGAAATAGCAAAGAGCAAGGGCGGAGTGCTTGCCGTCGAACTTGATCTGTTCGACCCTAGCGTTAGCGGTTCCCCGCTCGACCTCTCGTGTCCTCTGCGCGCCAAAGCAACTTATTTTTTTGACGCGCAGCCCTCAGATCTTGTGTTGACGTTCCGACTCTTTGGAATTCGAATACGAAGACGGGAGAACACGTTGACCGTTTCTTCCAGCTCAAGATTCCACGAACCGATCAGCGAACGGCCCTGAAGCCCAGGCAAAGCGTGAGAAAACTCAACGCAGGAACCGCCCTGGCGCTTTGTAACCGGGGGCCAATTCTGATCACGAATCACGAGATTGCCTTAACGCAACGACGACCGTGGTGGCCCTAGAGAATACTAGAGGTCATCTCTAGAGATTGAGGTAAGAAGAGTTATTGTCAGCCGTATCTTCCGATTCCTTGGACACCGTCGACGCGCCTTCCTTGGCAGATCTCCTGCAGCCGATGCAGTTCAAGGCGATGCTCCTCGCCACATGTGGTCTGGAGAATCACCAGATCGCTCAATGCCTACGCACCACGGAAAAGACGATTCGAAACGTACTTTGGAACTGTTATCAGCGCACCGGGTGCCGCAACATCGATGAATTGGTGCGCAGATACTTCTGTGAGGTAGCAACCGGCCTTCTGGAGCTTAGTCGACTGCAGCGGGAATTGGCAGAACTTGAAGATCGGGTGGCACAGATTCTCGATCGACTTCCTAAATCCCCGAGTCAGTACATCAATTGACCACATTGCCGCGGTCGCATACCCGATCGGCGAAGTGAACATACAGAGTGCCGTCGGCGCAGCCAACCTCGCGCGCGCATCAGTTGGAGGATCAGTATGAAGTATCGGTTCTGGGGCATCGGCATTGTCGCCCTGGTCTTGGCGGCCGGCCCCTTGCGTGGCCAAGGGGTAGGAGATGGCATCACCGCTGCGGCTGCTCTGCCCGACGGTCCCTCTCCCGCAATTTCAGATAATCAAGCGGGGCTTGTCGATCTTAGAAACTCCGTTAATTCCGGTCATTACCGCGATGACGTGGCCTGCGCCTCATTTGAGCCATGCAACGCCAGGTTAAATTTCGGCGAAAAGTTCCGGTATTTTGCACATCAGTCATTCGGGGCCGGAGCTTTCTTTGGCCCGCTGTTTACCGCCGGGTCGGAGATTGCAAACCCGCCTGCGCACTATCCAAAGCAATGGCGCCAGGGCGCTGCGGCATTCGGCAGGCTGTATGGGGACGCTCTAGCCTTTCAGACAGCGGCGCAGACGGGCAGGTTTCTGACAGGAGCTGCTCTTCATGAAGACCCTCGATATTCTCGTTCAACGAGCCACAACCCGCTCATGCGAACGATGCACGCTATCGTGTTTACGGCATTCGACGAGTCTGACTCGGGTCACACGACGCTCGCACTCTCGAATTTCGCGGGCGCGGCATCTGCCGGCTTCGTTGGAAATGCCTGGCTGCCTCGCGGGTACAACGATACCAGCCACGCAGTCACACGAACGGGAACTGCATTCGGCAGCTTCGCGCTCACAAATCTGGCGGTTGAGTTTAGTCCTGAGTTGAGGCGGATCGGAAGAGGCTTACATCTGCCGAAATTCTTGTTGTCTGGCCAAACCGAGAAGTGAACTGAGTCGCGTTGGGGCTATGAGAGTTTACGCCGATTTCATTTCAA
Organism: uncultured Acidobacteriaceae bacterium; assembly: GCA_963706645.1. Lineage (GTDB taxonomy): Bacteria > Acidobacteriota > Terriglobia > Terriglobales > Acidobacteriaceae > Sulfotelmatobacter. The sequence goes on along the minus strand of CAVPNR010000022.1, from coordinate 79,158 downwards.
GGCTCGCCGCGCCCTCCATATTCCCCACTCATCCACTCGACATTCCCCCCCGAAGGTTTCGATGCACTCTCCTCGACGATGGTCACCGCCATCGAAGCTACGTGCGGGCGCGAAAGGGCGGACGCGTTCGACTTTCGTATGGCCAGGTTCGCAAAAGAGGTGATGTCGCCTGAGCCAAGACAACGACAACAAAGGCACTCCCCACAATAATTGATTGTTGTAATCAGGCGTGGGTGTTGAAAAACTCCATCTTTCTCCAAAACAGCAAAACTTTGGGGGATAGAAAATGTCCAGGAAGATCAAGAAAGTCGTTTGTAGCTTGACGCCGCGCGGTAGGAGACGATGATTGCCGATCACTACTGTCCGGCTAAATTTCGGGCGGTCGACCTAACAAGTTGCGTGGAAAACAGCCACTGCAGCCACGCGCGGTGATTCGGACCGGACGCGGCGGCCTGTGTTCCACAGCCACGGTCTGTGCCACAAGAAGCCCTTGTTAGTTCGAACCGTCGCTCCGTTTCAGCGTCGGACGATCATCGTCGGTCTTGGTATCCCCCGACTGGTCGGTCTGGTTCGACGTTCGCCGCAAACTGGGCTTGCTGGAATCCTTCTCATCGATCGCTTTGTGTTTGTTCTCGATAGCCGCCAGCCGCGACTTCACGTCGTCAAATTCAGAAGTCGTCACAACATACTGCGGCTTGGCGGGAAGGATCTTGCGAATCTCGGCCTGCGATTTCTCGATCCGGTCCGGCGTCTGCGGGTGCGTATCGAAAGCCTTCGACAGCGTCCCGGGCTTCTTCTTTTCCATCGCCTGAATCTTTTCAAAGAACGACACGAAACCCGACGGATCGTATCCCGCCCTGTACATGTATTCGATTCCGAGGTAATCCGCTTCGGATTCGAATGCACGCGAGAAGTGCAGGAAAGTCAGCGGAATGGCCAGTCCCAGGCCCTGATAAATGCCGTAGCCGATTGGGCCGCCCATAAAGACTGCGGCTAGCGATGCGAGCTGCAGCAGGTTGGCCCGGGTCATCTCGCGGCCATAGTGACAAGCCGCCACGTGCGCGATCTCGTGCGCCATAACACCTGCCATTTCGGCTTCCTCATCCGCGGCCAGGATCAGGCCGGAGTTCACATAGAAGAATCCGCCCGGCAGAGCCATAGCGTTGACCACATCCGAGTCAATCACCTTAATCGTGAACGGAACCTGCGCATCGGAGTTCCGAACCAGATTCTGGCCCACGCGGTTTACGTACTCCGTAATCACAGGGTCCTTGATCAACTTGATCTGAGATTCGATCTGCTGGGCGTACTGGCGGCCGGTCGCTGCCTGTCCCTCAATGGAGTACCAATTGCCCACTCCGCGCCCGCAGCCTACGTTCCGGCTCCCGACCGCATCAATATCCGTCTTGCCGCCGTTGTGCTTGATCTGGCTATCATCCAGGCTTGGTAGAGGGGCTGGCGCTTGCTTGGGGGCATCCAGCACGTCGCCCGCCTTGGGCTGACCCTGGTCGGGATCGGTCGTTGGAGTCTGCGTTTGCGTTGGGTTCTGGCTTGGATTTTGCGTCTGCGGGAACGTCCAGGGCGCCGCACTGAACGCGGCCAATCCGAGTGCGATTGCCAGCCATCGGAATTTCACAGGTTACTCCTTAGCACGCCTAACTAGGCGCCCGCTTTGGCCTGTCGGCAACTGGCAAAAGTTATAGTGACTCGACTAATCTCTGTTTCGCCCTTTTTTCGTCCATCGCCCTGCTAACATTCTTCGGCGATAGTTCCCTTTTTCTAAACGATAGTCGACTGGCAGGCCATGCACCGCGTGCGCGACCGACTGATGTAGCGTCGCACGGCGCTGATCAACGAGATCTGCGGGTTCCTGCTGGAACGCGGCCTCACCTTCGCAGCGCGTCCCATCCACCTGCGCAAACTTGACTAGCTTTTCCCGGTCAGCAGCCATTCAATACTTTTCGCAAACTCCCGACCGATTCGAAGTAGGATCTCCGCCCCAATCTCCACTTTGCCGCGTTCCATGATGGAGAGATAGTTCTGGCTGATGCCAACTCGATCGGCGAACTCCTCCTGTGTCATGTCAAAGCCGCGAATCTCCCGGATGCGGCGACCTACCGCAGCCCAGTCGACCGAGACGTGGTTCCCCCTCGATTTTACCCTTGACGGCATGTATCTTTGTATTGATAAAATATTGTTATAGCGATTTATGCCGGCTAATCTATGTCCACTCCGAAGAGTTGCCAAGCATTGTAATCAGCGAGGAGCATATGAAATCTACTCAAGACAATTTCGCACGTGAATCGCGGTTCGCAAAGTTACTTTATGGAGACTTGCCCAAATCCGTCATGCGCGCCCTTAGTGAATTAATTCAGAGGCATCAGGTTTCCGTCATAAATGCAGATGTTAAGTATCTCGACGGTGGCTGGTATGTTACCCATTCCGGGCTGCTTCGGCTCGCCGAGAGACGCCGCTGTGCCGGCATCCACAGCCGCCCTGTCCTGGAGTCAAGCGATCCCAAAGCATCTCGGTGGGTATTCAGAGCTGCCGTTTTCAAGTCGCGGACATGTCGAGGCTTCGTCGGGTACGGCGATGCCGATCCCTCCAATGTGTCGTTCCTGGTCCACGGCGCCGAAATGCGGGTGGCAGAAACCCGCGCCGTCAACCGTGCCCTGCGCAAGGCTTACGGGATTGGCATCTGCTCGGTCGAGGAGATTGGGTCTTTCGCTGAACCGCTCCACGCAGATGCGGGGCGCAAGAAGCTACCTCCCCAACCAACCAATGGAAACGGCAGCCGGACGGTGCGAGACCGACTCTGCCAAGTCATCCGCCAGCATCAGCTCGATCCCAACCTGATCAAGTCCTATGCGACCGATTTCTGCGGGGTCAAGACTCTTCGCGATGCCACACGCGACCAGGTGGAAAACTTCATCAAACATCTATCCGACTGGGCGGAGAAGGACCGCAATGCCCTGCTCTGCCAGCTCAACAGCTATCACAGTCAGAAAGAAGAAGGTGCCGCATGAAACGCCAGATCACTGGCCTGCATGCCGCCGATCACTGTGCTGCTAACCAGATCCCCGACGGAGTCTTCCTAGTTCGGGTGCAGCGAGTCAGATTTCAGCGGCAAGCACAGAAACCTTACTACACCCTCTCCCTGGCCATTCTTGAGCCCAGCCGGTTCTCTGGCCACACTCCTCTCGAGCCGCCTCTATTGCAGTCCAAAAACCCTGTGGAAGCTGAACTGGTTCCTGCGCGATTTCGGCTACGACGCCGAACTCCTCGGCCGCGACGAAGTCGACGAGACCCAACTCGTGGGTCTGAAGGGAGTCGTCAAAATCAGCCACATCGATTTCAAGCGTGCTTCCCTGCTCCGGCTCGACGGCTTTGCTCCCGCCGACCGTTGGGAGGAACTCTCACCCGCAAACCTGGACAATCCGCAGGTGGCCTGATGACCTACAGCTATACCCAGATCAGCCAATACCTCACCTGCCCGCGTCGGTATCGGCATCGCTATCTCGATGGCTGGAAGGAGAAGGACACCCGGGCGGCGATGCTGTTCGGTCGCGCCTTCGAAATAGCTCTGGGTGCCCTCTTTCGCCGGGAAGATCCAGGAGCAATCCTGTTCACCGAGTGGTCTGCCTGTCAGAGCCAAGACTTGCACTATTCCAACCGGGACTCCTGGGATCGCATGCTCCGGCAAGGACTGATGCTGCTAACCCGGTTCTGCCAGGACAATCGGGTCCAGGTCCCCCAGCCTGAGCGCAATCTGCAGATCAAGTTCACCCGGCCCGTCGCCGAAAAGAACGACTTCGTCGCCTACATCGATGCCATTGGGAGCCTCGACGGCACGCGCTGCCTGCTCGAGTGGAAGACCTCTTCCAGCCGATATCCGGAAGAGCCGGAGGGCCTGCTGTCTCTCGATCCTCAGCTCGTTTGTTATTCGTGGATCACTGGAATCGCAGAAGTGGCCCAAGTGGTCTTCGTCCGCAAGAGCCTGGTCGAGGTTCAGTACCTGCGCACCACGATCACGGACGAACAGCGCCAGGAGTTTGGTCGCCTTGTGGAAGGCACGATCCGTCGGATCGAGTCGGCAGACTTTCCGGCCCACAGCGGTATCCGCTTTCCCCAGAACCCTTGCAGCACCTGCCCGTATGTGGGCCTCTGTCTTGGAAAGCAGGAAATGATCGACGCTGCCGTGGTGCGGCGTCCAGGAGCCGACAGCTTTGATTGGCTTGACGAGCTTAATTACTGAGTTTCCTCCTATGCCGCCGAAGTTCAATCGCCGCCGCGCCGTATTTGTACTGGGCAAAATTGACGAGATTCTGGCGTGGGAGCAGCGGAAAGAGACCGAGCGCGACACCAAGTTCGTCGAACTTGGTCGCTACCTATGCGAGGTGCGGGCGGGACAGTACTGGAGGCTGGAGAGTCTGAAGTGTTTCGACGAGTTTCTGGAGAGGCGTTTTCCGGAATCGCGGAGGAAGGCGTACTACCTGATGTCGATCCACGAACACCTGCCGCCGCAGGCGAGAAAGGAACTGAAGGAAGTGGGGTGGGCGAAGGGGATCGAGCTGGTCAAGCTGGCGAGGCGGGACCGGCAGAACTTCGATTGTGCAACCTGGTTGCACAAAGCCCGTCAGATGCCGAAGGAGGACTTCAAGAAGGCGGTCGAGAAGGAACTGACGGGGAAGGAGACGGAGCCGTGGGAGATTGTCTACTTCAAGCTCTACCAGAGCCAGATGCCGGTCATTGAGAAAGCAATCGAAACGGCGGCTCTGATGCTGGGAAGCGACCGATCCCGAGGCTACTGTCTGGAAATGATCTGTGCGGACTTTCTGGCCGGGGCCAACCTGGACCACGGAGACCCAGGAACGCTGCTGTTCTCGATGACCAGGTTCTTCAAATTCCTGCCCGGCGAGCTACGAGCAGGAATTTCTCGACGGCCTTAGTGAGAAGGCATCATGAACTCGATTGGCCCAAAGGCTGTGCCCTTGAAGTTAGATGCGGTAGCGTACGAGCGCCAACGACAGGAGGTATTGCGTCGCGATGGCTGGAGGTGCCAATCATGTGGCGCGATGTCGAACCTGGAAGTCCATCACAAGCAGTTTCGCAGCCACTCGGGCGATGATTCCGAGGAAAACCTCATCACGCTCTGTACGGCATGTCATGACGAGATCTCACAAAAACGTCACATTGAAAGGCAAAAGCAGCAAGGTGCCTGACTAGGCCGGAAGAGAGACGATTCTCCCATGACCACGTATAAGCTTCAAGTTCATTTGATCGTAATGAGCGCCGCCGACACGGGTTCCGCTCAGTCGTACTTTTGTGCACTGGGATCGCTCGAACGTGTCCGCCGAGTGCTTCATCGTCCATGAAGAGCCATCAGACGAGAGCCACGGTCCGCTTCGCGCGCCACGTCGTGTTCGATCCCGATCGATGGTGGGAATCGCAGGGCGGGATCCGAACTGAAATTGAGGTACTTGAGAAGCTGCTGCTCGACATCTTGAGGCATCCGATTTCATAGTCGAACCGCCGCTCCGCGCAGTGCAGTTTGGGGCAACTCGCCGCGAGCCGGTTCGAGTCGGACCGTATTCCCTGCAAGATGCAGGCAGATAAAGAGACAATTTGGCGGACGCCATCGTTTCGCAACGATGAGGTCGTCGGTTCGAGCCCGACTAGCCCCACCATATTTTCAAGCACTTGCGAACGCTCCGTACGCCAATCTTGTCACACTTTGTTACACAAAATTGAACCGGCTCGCCGAGAGTTGCCTCAAACTTCACTGAACGAGTCGGAAAACTCGTTACACGCTAGCGCGGACTGCGAACAAAACCGTGAAGTACAAAGTTCGCGTCTTGGTAATATCCTACGATCTGGCCGTGGTCATTGATGTCCTTGGAGAAAGTGCCTCCATTGCCCGCCCCGGGAATGTCGAATGTCTCGATGTTGCCATTCGCCGTTCGCAGGAATCCGTGGTTAATGCCGTCTACGGTGGCGTAAAATCCGGTGATCTGGCCTTTCAAGTTAATCGCCACTGCTTGCGTAGCAATCGATGAGGGGGATCGAAAGTGATGATCTTGCCATTCGGTTGTCGTACGAAGGCGTGGAACCCATTGTTGGGGTCTCCGTAATATCCTGCGATCTGGCCCCAGAGATTGATGCATTGGGGAGTCGTGCGAATGGAATTTGGTGGATCGAAGGTGACTATTGTCCCGTTTGGTTGACGCAAGAAACCGTTCTCACGCCGCAGATCGTTGATAACCTGCGACCTGGCCTAACGGGTTTATGGCTTGTGGAATGGTATATAGCACCCCTGCCGGGTCCGCATGGAACTCGATACCAGTCCCGTCCGGATTTCGCAGGAAGCCCGTACTGGCCCTGACCGACACCGCCTGTTGTTTGCCCGAACGCATTGATAGCGATTGGGCCGGCGCCATCGACAACAGTTGTCGTAAGTTGTGCAAAGGCTTGCCCCTGGCTCACGCGCTGTTCTTGATGCGGAGTGACGTTGTACACCAGCGGTGAATAGACGATTGTGCCATCGCTCTGCCGGAAGAATCCGGGGTAGCCGCCCTTGGTCTTGATACGTAGTCCGATGATCTGGCCGAAGAAGTTGATATCCGTGACGATGGTCGGATCTCCGCAACATTCTGGACAGCTACGAACGAGATAAACGTGCCGTTCTGCTCCCGGAGGAAGCCGTAGGAGGCCGTTCGCGTCCGGGTAGTTCCCGGTGACCTGGCCTAGCAGATTAGTAGCTTGAGGGACTGTCCTGGTCGAATTAGGCACATCGAACATGGTGATGGTCTGGGCGTGAACGGTCAACGAGATACCGACTAGCAGCAAGGCTGCCAATGGACCCACTCGGTTCAACGATGAGAAATGTGTCATGGAACCGCACTCCTTCTCTTGCCAACTTTCTCGGTGACTTGCGGGAGCCGATCTGGGTGCGTACTCGAAGCGTCTAAGCGGGGGAGTGCTGGAGATGCGCTGGAGCTACTTTATCACGAGGGCTACACCTGTCGTGTGACCGGCGTCACACCTCGCAGAGCGATTGGCTCTGGGTCGCTATCTATGCGGCGGGCGGGGAACAGTACTGGAGGCTAGAGAGTTTGAAGTGTTTTGATAAGTTTCGGGAAGAGGTGAAGTAATTGGGATGGGCCAACGGGATCGAACTGGTCAAGGTGGCTAGGCGGGGCCGACGGTACTTCGATTGTACGACGTGGTTGCACAAATCCCGTCAAATGCTCAGGGAAGACTTCAAGAAGGCCATAGAGAAGGAACTGAACGGGCACGATTCTTCTATAACCAAGGGTATATCCTTCAAACAGGATTGGATGACGCGGACGGTGCCCCGGACTGGCTGCTGCGGTAGGTTCAGCGCAACGCGCAAACCTGTTGCTCATCCTAGTCAACAGCAGACGACCTTAGAGCTCTGAATCCCCTTCGTGGCGTTGCGGGTGTCGACTACTAATCGGGCTTCATTCACGATCCGGCCGATAGTCGTAGTCGGAGTGGTCGGTGACGATGACGATGCAATCGTATTGGCCGAGATCTTTCAGTTCGGAACACTTCATCTGCAGGTCGTATTTGCGCCCCTTCCCGATGAACGGGAAGTAGGGATCGTGGTAGCTGACCTGCGCTCCGTCTTTCTGCAGCAGTTCGATGATGGTGAGCGCCGGCGACTCCCGCAGATCGTCGATGTCTTTCTTGTAGGCCACGCCCAGGACGAGAACCTTCGCGCCATTTACCGACTTCTTGTGCCGGTTTAGCGCGTGGCTCACCGAGGAGAGAACGTGGTAGGGCATGTTGTTGTTGATCTCTCCGGCCAACTCGATGAAGCGAGTGCGGAAATCGAATTCTTTCGCTTTCCACGAGAGATAGAAGGGATCGATGGGAATGCAATGCCCGCCCAGGCCGGGTCCAGGATAAAAGGGATGAAAGCCGAAAGGCTTGGTGGAGGCGGCTTGGATGACCTCCCAGATATCGATGTCCATGCGCAGGCACAACAACTTCAGTTCGTTGACCAGCGCGATGTTGACGCAGCGGTAGATGTTTTCCAGCAGTTTGGTCATCTCCGCGGCGGCGGGAGACGAGACCGGAACGGTGCGGTTGAAGATGGAACCGTAGAGAGCGCCGGCGAGTTGCGAAGCTTGAGGGTTTAATCCACCGACTACCTTCGGGATATCGCGGCGGGCGACGGTAGTGTTGCCGGGATCTTCGCGCTCGGGCGAGAAGGCTACGAAGAATTCCTTTCCCGTGAGAGGCTGGTTACGGGCGGCTTTCAGACCAGCCTTGTTTTCCTTTTCGAGGATCGGGATCATCACTTCTTCCGTTGTGCCGGGGTATGTCGTACTCTCAAGCACGACCAGTTGTCCGGCGCGCAGATGCGGAGCGATGGAGTGGGTGGTGTCGGTAATGTAGCTGAGGTCGGGTTCGTGGTATTCATTCAGCGGCGTGGGGACGCAGATGATGATGGCGTCCATCTCGGAGATTTGGGAATAGTCGGACGTGGCGGAGAAGCCCTGCGCCTTGGCGGCCTGAATCTCGTCGGGCGCGATACGGAAGATGTAGGAACCGCCCTTGGCGAGGGTGTCGACCTTGCGGGCGTCGATATCGAAGCCGGTCACCAGAAACTTCTGCTCGCTGTACAACAGGGCTAAGGGAAGGCCGACATAGCCCAAGCCGATGATGCCGATGCGGGCCTGACGCTGGTTGACTTTGTTTATCAATAAATCGACTACACGGTTTGCGATGGAGTGATCGGACATAATTTATGGAAGAGCATCTTCACTGTGACATTTTGGATTCTAGTAAGCAATTGCACCGCCGACAGTAGCGCCAATTCGGAGATTCTTTCCTTCGAGCTTAAGGTTGAATTCCGTTGCGCGCGAGGCTCTCAAGCAGTAGGTGCCGTGCTGAACTGGACGTCACTCACGGGCAGCTTCAAGTGGACACTTGGGCCATGACACAAGACAACTCGAACGCGCTGTGTCCGACTTGTAATGTATCTGCTCGCCGCCGATATGATGATCCGTTCGGCCGCGTCCCCGTTACGTCAGGTCTGTTCTCACTTTTCTGCTAACCTCAGTGCCCCATTTCAGGAGCCATACGCCTCCGCTCATCGGCGCTGGTTCCAATTGGCGAGTGCGAGGACACCACACCAAGAACCCCTGGAATAGTGCACCTTGGCTAGTGTAGAATTTTCGGAATTCGTTAACCGGGCCCGCAGACTTAAGGAGGGTTCGCCATGCTGGGGATTCCCCTTCGTTACCTTTTAAAACATCCTTCGGCGATTGCGAAGTTGGCTGCTGACCCTCTGGGCGCATGGACGAGAATCCAAGACGTCTACGTAGCTAAACGTGAGCAGCGCCGACCGCAGTGCCCGTACGAGTCTGACGACAACTGGGAAGAACACCTTCATAAGCATCTTGGCATTGCTTGGCCGTGTCAAATGACGTCGGAATTCTGGAATCTTTGGTCAGAGATTGTTAGAGAGCTTCAATCGAAAGGAATCGAGCCTGGTCCAGAAAGCTTCGGCTCATGGAATGATGGTGATGCCGGACTGGTACGATCGATCTGGTGCCTGATTCGGCACCTAAAACCAGGCAAGGTCATCGAGACGGGTGTCGCTCACGGAGTTACTTCCCGCATTATCTTGGAGGCAATGGACAGGAATGGGTGCGGTGATCTTTGGAGTATCGACCTTCCTCCCATAGAAAAGCCTTTGCAACTGCAAGTCGGAATGGCAGTTGGCGGTCGGCATGCAGGCCGATGGTCATATATCAAAGGCTCGAGCCGACGGCGCCTTCCCGTATTACTTTCACGACTTGGGCAGATTGATCTCTTCATTCATGACAGTCTGCACAGTGAACGAAACGTGCGTTTCGAACTTGATCGAGCATGGTCCGTCCTGAAACCTGGCGGAGTCCTTGTCGTCGACGATGTGGACGCCAATTGGGGGTTCCGGTCTTTCACGCAGACTTTCTCCGGACATCAGTCTTTGATTTGCGAGGCAGAGCCTCTTCATCCTGACCTCAGACGATTCAACAAAAAAGGTCTGTTCGGAATCATCGTTAAGGAACCCCAAGCTACGACGCTAGCGGCATAACATGACATCGATCCCTCAGGCTGTTCGATATCTCTCTGCGAGTACCGTGCCTTTCCTGAAAAGCCATGCTATGTGCCAAGACAATGAGATATCTTGATCCAGCACGAATGCTCTCAGGTGCGACCCGAATCGGTAGCATCTGCTGGTTGAGATTGAGCTTGAGGAGCACTGCGGTCTCGCATCGAACGGGCACGCTTGCTATCTTCAGCGAGAATCACCAACAAGACCAGCTCTTGAACCAGGGTTCGAAGTTCACAGCGATGAGTAGTCACACATGGCCCAGGACGGGTTTGAGTACGTGAGCAGCGCTCGCCTTTGAAAGAACGAAATTGTCGATTACGAGTGCATCGATTCCCGAGCAATAGTAACTGCGGATTGCGTCCCGAGCCGTGACCGCCAGCGGATCACCGAACAAGTTAAAGGACGTGTTGACCAGCATTGGGGCCGGCGCATTCTCGCCGAATCTCTTCAGCAAGCGCCAGAAAAGCGGATTGCTGCTTTGTTCGACTACGTGAAGACGTACGCGTCCGCCGGGTAACAGAAAACCGTCCGGCAAACATACGTCCCCGGCTCGGACCCATCCAAGAGAACTCATAAACCGGCACAACTGTGAACAGTCGAAATATCTATGGCAATCGTCTTCAGGCACCGAAATCGCAAAAGGTCGAAACCACTCGCGAAACTTGATGTAGTCATTCAGGTTTTCTCGCACATAGGGCGCCCACGGTGAAGCTAGGACACTCCGGTTTCCTAGAGCACGCGGACCAAATTCACACGCGCCCTGGACCCAGCCAACGATTTTTCCAGCAAGAAGTAGTTGGATTGTACTCTCAAGCTTCTTGTCTTCAGTGTTCTGGATGAGGTAACGAGACTTGGAATTGTCCAGCACATCCTTTGCCTGCTGCCTTGTCGTCTTCGGACCAAGGTAAACGTGAGATACGCCCTTCCCGCTGCGCTCGCGATGATTCTGGTGCCAGGCAAGGAGGGCAGCACCGACCGCAGTGCCAGCGTTGCCTGGTGCTGGAGGTACAAACACCTGATTCAGTCCGAGCTTGCTTTCAATCGAAGCGACCAGCGGAGCATTCTGAAACAACCCACCCCCAAGGCAGACTTGACTGATTCCATGCCGCTCCCGAAGTTGCTCGATCAGCTCGGTCAAAACCTCTCCGCAAGCCGCCTGCACACTGGAGGCAAGCACCCTTCGCTGATCCTCGGTTAATCGTTGAGGATCTCGCGGCACGCCACTTCGCTCGTAAAACTTCCGCGAGAAGACAAAACGCTTTGTGAAGCCCCTTTCGACGAAGCTTAGGTCGAGGCGGGGTGTCGAACCGGGATGAGCACGGAGCATGTCCAAGAAAACCGACTTCAACTCAGACTCCCCTTCGAGACTCAACCACTGTGTCTTTTCTCCTCTTGCCGTCGAGAAAAGCCGATGAGGTCAGTTACCTCGAGTAAACCCAGGCCGGAGTTGGGGAACGAAGTCTTCTAAGCACACGGACTTCCCTTCCCTCTCCGATTGCGATCATTCCTGAATCGCCGTCCCCGTCCTCGTCCTGCGTAACAATCAAGGCACGATCGAAGGGCGACTGTAAATATGCACACGCCGCGTGACAAAGATGATGGTCAAGGAGACGTGGCTTGTGATGGCTGCCGTCTCTATGGCGGAGGATCCGCATTTCATTCAGGTCTCGAGCCACGGCTCCGACTTCCATTGCCGCATAGTAAGCGCTGGCAAGCGGTGCCCGTAGCGAGAGTTTTGCACGAAAGAGCGAGCGGCGTAGCCAAGCTTGAACGGGCCGCGTGGCGATCGCTATGGCATCCAACTCCTTCCAGCTAACGTTCAAGCTTTCCAGGCAAAAGTTCATCGCCGCATTCGGCAATCCAGCGGAGTTGGAGCGCGATAATTTCGCGTTCTCGATCGCTGCCCGAATTACGCCATCTTGGAGCAGCGCTGCTGAAGAATGGTGCCTAAACGGTGAGAGGCCAAGAATTAACATGTGCAATCCAAAAGAGCTCCGGCAACACACAGTGACGTTCAATCACGGTGAAAGGGATGTCAAGTATTGTTATCTTTGATTCTTAGGCTGGTCTTGAATCCACAAACGTGAATCTCCTCTTGAGTTTGAGGAACGGCTTCTCGATAACCGAGTATGACACGGCGGATATGACTATGGTCAACGACAGCGCAAGCAGCAAGCGCTCGACGATGTGAACCACTCCGCCGGCCTCGGGCAGCATCCTCTCGGCCAACCTGACAGCCAGCATGTGGTAGACGTAGAGTCCGTAGGAAATCTTGCCGAGGTAGGTGAGGAATGGAACGCGAACACGAAGTCCCAAGAACGAAATGAGGAACAGACAGCATCCCACGACAACAACGGGATACCCGAGCACGTCCCCCAGACTCTGCGGAGTTTTCATCTCCCCGACGAAGTATCCGCGAAGTGCAAACAGGAGAACGGCGGCGACGGCCAAGACAAGCCGGTTCCCGATTCGCCAGTCGGGCACTCTCCCGCGCATGAGCACCGCCATGCCGATTCCCGCCGCTAAAGAATCCAGGTGAGCTAATGTGTTCGCCCATAAATGGACCGCAGTGCTGTGGGAAATCACAATCTCGTAGACGCGTACGGCGTTCGCACTTGCGACCATGATCCAAGCGGCGACCACAATCCTCTCACGTGTGAGACGGGCAACAAGTGGTGGCCAGAGCAAATAGAACTACTCTTCGACTGAAACGAGGCATGGGGAAAAATGATCGAAGCGGGCCATCCGAGTAAGACAAAACTCCAGTTCCCCACAAAGAGCAAGAACGGTATCAAAACTGCGGACGGAACTGATGAGCCAAATCGAGAGCGGGAAAAATGACTACGGTTGCGATGAACACGTAATACAGCGGCCAGATACGCAGGATCCGGCGCATGTAGAAAGCTCTGATGTTGAGATGGCCGAACTGTTGCTTCTCTCGAAGTAGCAGATCCGTAATTAGATACGCACTGAGAACGAAGAACAAATCGACACCAAATGCACCTCCATAGACGAAAGATTAGGCGATCTTCGCTAATAGGACCGGGACATGCCGTTTTACCAGGTAATCGACCGGGTAGGTCAGAGTGTGTACGGCAAATACGGCGAGAAAAGAAAAGAACCGCAGCAGGTCCAATTCTGGTCGATAGGTAGGTGCGTGCGACGCTACCGGCAAGGTGCTGGAGACAGATGCGGGAACATCGACTGTGGCCATGAGTGGTTGAGCCTAAGCAAAATGAACCGAACTACAGATTGCAGGCCGAAAACGCCGCCACCAAATCTACTTCATACGTTTCGTACGGCATCGTCACCTTCTGGCTGCCAAAATCGTGATCCGGGGTTCCGTTCCAGCGCGATTGCAAACTCGACGAGCACTCAATGGGTTGGCAAGTCGCAGCTTTTCGTCAATCTTGATTGAAAACCGCGGGTTGTCATCGTACTTCGGTGTAACCGGTTTAGGTAGGGTTCTTGGAATACCCTAGGGCTCGCATTCCCGCGTCGGCCTCACGGGCGATGATAAGCCGTTCGCACGCACTGAGGTGGCTTCGCAACGCTGACGGTCCGACCTGGACGGAAAGTGCTCTGTTCTCCTCAATCTCAATGCCAAGCCATGACTCAAGTTTGCGGAAGTCGAATCTGCCGCCGATACGTCTTCGTACTTGACCCGAAAAGCCGGGAACTCTACGGGCAATTCCGACCAACCTGTGACAGTGCGGTTCCAATGCCTGGCTATCCCAGCTGCTGAGTCGACGCGGACATCAGGGCGGCGATAGTAAATGTGATGCCATCCCGAGTCAGATAGGGATCGGTAGCAATCGTATGGATGGCGGGAGAGTAAAACAAATTTTGCGTTAGGGTAGATCCAATGGAGCAGCGTTGCCTCCCCGCACCCAGACGAACCTCTTTGAGACCCCAGCGCTGAAAGCCTCGTTCAGTGCAGGTTGGCGAAGCCACTGGTCGAACAGGCGCGAAGAGCCAAATCGTAAGTCCTTGCCTGGGGATATAGCGAAGCGATCCATGATGTCGCGAGAGACGAAAATATCCTTCATTCCGAGCCCAGTGTCTTAGGAGGCTCGGAAAAGTAGAGAGCCGAGTGAACATCTCAGCAATGCCTGGAACTAACGCCATTTCCCCGAAGGTTCGCCCCAGAGAAGCACACGGGGATCCGTAACCAAGATCCGCTGAAGTAATGTTGAACCCGATCTCCACCCCGCGGCCAAAAGGAAAATTGGCGATTCGCTTTCAGGGCATCATAAAATCGGGTGAAGGATCGAGCGTTGCGATCGTCTCGCGCAGTTGCATCAAGCTGGGCACGGTCATTCGCTTACATCGCGCCCAATCCCACAACTCGCGGGCAGAATTTCTCTTTATCGACGTGCAAGCTCTCTTACGAGCTCTCTGTTTCTTCCGGATTGCGCGGGACCGGAGCGAGACACCCGCCCGCTTTCAAGGGATGTATTTTCCATTTGAAGCTCCATTGGCCGATTAGTCTGTGCATTTGCATCCGACTGTCGCCGCGGCTCTCAAACTTGTAATACGCGAGAGCGAGCAGCACCGAGTCCAAGCTGAGAAATTGCGCAATTGTCAGCGCAATCAAAGCACAAGGACTCAGGGCAAGGAGGAGCCCTACAACCCATAATTCTTGCGGACGCTTGCTCAAGAAAGACGTTCGGAGACTCGGGTATTGTTTGTATCGGCTCGAGGTGTGGTTTCCCTGAATATACTCGAACCCCTTCCGACATCGGCGGAGCATCACTGCCCCAAGTTGGTGAAAGGATCGTCTTAGATTTCTTTACGCAGCAGTTGATGGAACTGGACTCTTCAGCCTCTGGGCGCAGAGCAATTAAATCGTCTGAGGCGGACACTACCGGAAAAGCCAGCGCCGACATACAGGCGGCAAGTGCCAGAAACCGGAAACGATGAGGCCTCTCGGATGTGCCAGGACTCACCTGAGCTCTCCAGCAGATTACGAGAGCCCCCAGCGCAGTCATCAACCACAAAAGATTGAGTAGTTGTTCCATTGCAAATAGTTGCAAGACGAATGCGATCGCGGTCGAGCACCAACAGTTACCGAACCCGTCAAAACCGCGCCCTAAGCAGCATCAACCGTAGAGGGAGACCGGTCAAGTACGACGCGAAGGTTTTACAAATCTTTACGCTCGTTGACCCCTTGACTATCGCGGGGCCTTCAGCGTGACGGCAGGGATGCCTTGATGGCGACGCCAAATTCTCGATGGCGCCACATTTCACAAAATAGATCAGCGAAACGGAACTCTATAACAGAGCGCCACTAAGGAAAGATATGGACTCCGCTCAAGCTGCACGCTAGGACATCGCGTGGTCAGTTCGTCGTGCGGCTCGATCCCTCGCCACTTGAAGCCTGGAGGGAATCGAGCAAATGCGTGTACAGGGATGCCCGTTATCGCCTGGCCGCCGCCGGCGACGCAGCGCCGAGTTCATCGCTCTCCTTGGTGGACCAACGCAGAGAATTATCTAACTGCCCAGATCCTATCATCTTGCGAATGTGGCCGATTCGCGTGTAACGGCCACTCTCTAGATCGGCTGCAGTCAAGCCCGCAGCGCGATAGGCTTCGTAGAGCTGGTAGGCTCCCTTTCGGACGTTCCATTGCGGTTGGAAACTGGGCAAAACCCGCCGGATTTTCCCACAGTCAACGCGATAGCAACGCTTATCAGGGCCCCCACCGGGGGCGTACTCGATGCGGCAACCAGGCACCGTTTCCTTCACCACCTCTGCGATTTCGCGAATGCGGTAGTTCTCCTCGGTCTGTCCAACATTAAATGTTTGGTTGTGGATGACGTCGATGGGTGCTTCCAAGACGCGCATGGCGGCCTGGACGATGTCTTCAATGTGGATGATAGGGCGCCAGGGCGAGCCGTCACTCATGATGTATACGCGACCGGTTGTCAGGGCCCGTGCAACAAGGTCATTCAAAACGATATCCGAGCGTAAGCGAGAGGAAACGCCGTACGCAGTAGCATTTCTCATGCATGTCGGACTGAAACGCTCATCCGCCATTTCAGCCAATTCCCGTTCCACCATGACCTTCGAATCAGCATAGGGTGTAACGGGATTGAGAGCCGAGGTTTCGTCGTGGAAGATGTCCCCCGCGGCGCCATACGTGCTACAGGATGAGGAAAAGACGAAGCGCCGCACTCCGGCTTCTTTCGCTGCCTTGGCCAGCCGCATAGATCCCACGTGATTGATCTGGTAAGTGATCTCCGGATTGAGATCTCCCAGCGGATCGTTCGACAATGCCGCAAAATGCACTACGGCGTCGAAGCCTTGAAGATCGTCTTTCGTGACATCGCGGAGATCCCTGTGCACCTCAGGAATCTGTGCAGCCGGATCTCCGAATTCGCAACCAGCAAATAGGTCGATGTCCAGACCAACCACATCGTGGCCCGCAGCCTGCAACATCGGTGCGGCTATGGAGCCGATGTAACCCTTATGCCCAGTTAATAGTATTTTCATCGTCGAAAGCCTCCAATAAAGCGAAAATCAACTCCCCCATGGTTCCATTCTGCTCAACTTCAGCTGGTGCCCCGCGACGCGGATTCTTTGGGGGAGCTCCCGGCAACCGATGGAGAAGGAACGAAAGCATCCTCCGTACCGTCGAAGTACAATGCCACAGCTTCCTCTGGAATATGCGTGAAATCGGTCGCGCGAATATAATCCCGTAGGGTCGTACCAGTCGCGGCCGAGTCCACATTGGGAGCCCCGCATTTCTTCCACACATCATCCAGGTGCACGGTCCGGAAATCAATGCTGTATCGAGTCACGCCGCAGGTATTGGGCACCGTTGAGTGCAGCTGAGCCGCCGAGAAAAGCATGACTCCTCCCACGCGTGCCACGACTTGAACGTGCGGGTCGGCTCCCAAAGGCACCTGAGGACGAGGCTGTTCTCGCGTGTCGGTCTTAACATGTTGCGCAGCACTCTGGCGGGCTGACCGGTTCCACTCGTAGTAATTGTAAGTAGCGGAACTGTTGGCAATCGCCTCACTCCAATACCTCGGGTGAAACGCCATGCTGTTTTCCGGGTAGATCTCGTAAACCGGCATCCACCAGTTCAGTTGGGAGAATGGCGCCGAATACCAAGTGTCCCGATGCGGGTGAAATGCATAGGCGATGCCTGAGGCCAAATAATCGGAAGGGAAAGCAGTGCGTAGCCGCGGAACGTCAAAATAGGTTTTCTGAAGATCACATCCCCGCTCGGCCAGAAGACCCTGAATCAGCTCTTTGGACCTGGCATGGTGAATGAATCGTGGCTTCAAATCAGCCAGAATCTCCACGCACCGTTCTACGGGCATGTTGTCCTGGATCTTACGGGGATCGTGAGGATGGAGATCCTTTTCGATCAGTTCCCGCGCAAATTCACAGAGCATCATTGCGCTTGGAGACGGAGAGTACACGAACACGGAGCCTCGGTACAGTTCCTCCCGGCGCTGGGCATCGTCCATTTGGGAATCGAAGAAGAGATTCATTCCGCACTGCCTCCTGCCTGCAATCAAACCATGGGGAGATTCGCTACAGCACCATCTTGCGACTGTAAAACGCCTCGGCGTAACCACTCGGAGCGTTGCATTCCATTCCGCGCAGCCGCATAAGACCGAGAAACGTTTCTTCTTGAAACCAACGCTTACAGCGTTGGCTCTGAAATGCCTCCATCAAGTAGCGCACCTTCTTTTGGCAGACTTCACGATCGAGCGGCACAAACACGTTCGGCCGTCCGAAATCGCCATCGTATTTCGGAATCTCGTACTCCAGGATCAAATGGTTCCGAAACGTATTCCAGGTCAACTCGCAAAGCAGACGGTGATCTTGATGGGCGTCTTCCCTGTAGTGGGTGAGAATTAAATCGGGAGAAACAGTTTTTTTCAGATCCTCGAAAACGTCCTTTAACTCGGCGCCCAGAAAAGGCATGAACCCATCGCGGAAGGTCTTCAACAGCGGTCCTTCCAATTGACTTCGGCCCGCGAACAGTTCCGCAGCCCGTTGCGCCTCAGCAGCCCGGACTCCTGCTGCGCTGAACACAACCCAATGAAAAACCGATCCTGGGTACTGTTCAGCTAATCGCAGGATCGTACCGCCGCAGCCGATCTCAATATCGTCGGAATGAGATCCTAAGCATAGAATCCGCAGGGCACGCTTATCTCCACCATCCAAGTGCAGTTGGATCATATCCCCGCCGAGATGACCTGCGAATGCTTCGATTCTCCGTTACCGTTGTGATTCCAAACCTTCCAGGGAGCACCGGCCTGATTCAATTCCTCGAGGCGCTGCTTATCTTTGAAGGTATCCATGCATTGCCAAAACCCTGTGTATCGGTATGCCAGCAACGCCTGCTTCTCGATGAGTCGATCGAATGGTTCCCGGATGAGTTCTTCGCCCGGACGCATGTGGCGGAAGATTTCACTGTTGATAATGAAGAACCCTCCGTTAATCCAAATGTCGGAACGATTCAACGGGAAGACCTGTTTCACAATGCCGTTCGGGCTGGCATCTACGATGTCAAAACTGCGCGTAGGCTGCACGAGCAAAAGAGAAGCCAGAGCGTGGCTCTCGCGGAACTTGTCCAGCATCGTCGGAAGCGGCAGATCGCTAAGGCCGTCACCATAGTTTGCAAGAAAGACGTCCTCGCCTTGCAGGTGAGGCTCTACGGCCTTGAGCCGCTCGCCAAGGTTCGCGGTCGCTCCGGTCTCAACAAATGTGATCCGCCAGTCATCGATATCACGGTTTAGAAACTGGATTTGCTTGCCACCTTGCGTCCAGACAAAGTCGTTTGAGACGGCTTCGTCATAGTGCAGGAAATAGTCTTTAATGCAATTCCCTTTATACCCCAGGCAGAGAATGAAGTCGTTGTGCCCAAAATGAGCGTAGTACTTCATCAGGTGCCATAGGATTGGACGCGTTCCGATCTGTACCATCGGCTTTGGGATGTCGTCGGCGTAACCCCTGAGCCGCATGCCTTCTCCGCCGCAAAAGAGAACAACCTTCATAATTCACCTCCGCGCTTCCCGCTCAATAAACAGCGACTTTCGGGATGGGCACAACGAAATGGCCGCCCCACTCCCGAATGAACTGCAATTGCTCCATGATCTCGTCCTTCAGATTCCAGGGGAGAATCACAACATAGTCTGGTTTCATTTCGCGAATTCGGTCGGGATGATGAATCGGAATGTGGTTACCCGGCAGAAACCGCCCCTGCTTGTATGGGCTGCGGTCCACTGTAAATGCGATCAGATCGTTCCCGATGCCGCAGTAGTGCAGCAATGTTGCGCTCTTGCCAGGCGCTCCATAGCCCGCTACTTTCTTGCCCTGCCGCGCAGCCGTGAGCAGGAACTCTACAAAAGCGAGCTTTGTGTCTCGCACCTGACGGGCGAAACTCTCGTATCCCTCAGTCTTGCCGAGCCCGGCTCTTTCTTCATCTGCAAGCACCTTTCCGACATTCGGTTCCATGCTGTGCGTCCTGGCCTCAGCCCGGCAGGCGTACACGCGAAGCGATCCTCCATGCGACTTCAGCTCTTCCACGTCGAATATTCTCAGGCCGTGGGATTCCATGATCTTAATCGTGCTGAGCAATGAAAAATACGAGAAGTGCTCGTGATAAATCGTGTCAAATTCGTTGAGTTGGATCAGTTGAAGCAGATGTGGAAACTCCAACGTCAGCACGCCTTCGGGCTTCAATAGGATCTTGAGGCCCTTGACAAAGTCGTTCAGGTCTGGAACCTGCGCCAGCACGTTGTTGCCTAGCACAAGGTCGGCTCGCCGGCCCTCACTGGCCAACCGGTTTGCCAGTTTTGCTCCGAAAAACTCCACTAGGGTAGGGACGCCCTTTTCAACCGCCACCTTAGCAACGTTCGCGGCGGGTTCGATCCCCAATACCGGCACGCCGCGCTTGACGAAATACTGGAGCAGGTAACCGTCGTTACTCGCCACTTCAACGGCAAAGCTCTCACTGTTCAGGCTGAATCGCGACTTCATCGTCTCGCAGTATTTGTCACAGTGCTTCAGCCATGAGTCCGAGTAGGAAGAAAAATAAGCGTAGTCGCTGAAGATATTCTCCGCACTCTCATATTCTTCCAACTGCACCAGCCAACACTGATCGCACACATAAACGTGAAGGGGATAATAGACCTCGCCGCGATTCAGGTCGGCAAGGGCCGGATAAGTCTCGCAAAGCGGGGACATTCCCAAGTCGACAAAGGTTCGCTGCAGGCCGGTACCGCAGAAACGGCAAGGCTTGGCCGCTGTCTGCGGCCGAGTTTCCAGAGAAGGCATGGTCGTAGTCATAGTTTGTTTCGAGTCCGATGAGTCTTGGGATCGGGCGTGGAGTGTCGGCACGCAGACGACTCCGCTGCAAGCGATGTCGGTGACTCACATCCGACAAAGCGCGAGATCGGGGCCGCTACCGCTCCGAAGTAATCTTTGCGGCCAGTCAACAAAAGGTTCATGAGCCTCCTCTCGGAGTAAGAACGATTTACGATCAATGAGGGACGATTCTCACGAAACCGGTGAATTCGTCGCGGACTACGGATCCGCAGATTGTATCCACCACGGCTGTGCGTTAGAGGAGGTAGCTCGATGATATCGAGGTCCGGGCGCAGGAGCAAGGACTATAACATACTGATTAGACGACACTTATGTTCCTTGCTTTTCACCGCGCGTTACCGGGATCCGCTCGGACTGACGTATTTGGAACCGGGGCGAGCAGACCACTGTCGCGAAGGACTTCAGCGGCATTCCGAATCGCCCTAAATGGCAGTCCAGAACGCTCCGCAATATCCAGAAGGGAGTGCTCCCCATCGGAGAAATTCAGCACCCACAATCGAGCATTGGTTTCCAAGCCGATGCCGTCGCCGCCGGTAGCTCTGTACAGGTTCCGCTTGCCCAATTGGGGTTCACCGTAAGGACTCAGGTTGCAGTACCGGTCGTTGTTCTCAAGCACGTCAAAGATAGAGATGCAGAGGCGCAGCGATCGCGCGAGCGCTTCCGGACGTACAAAATCGAGATTGTCGGCGGAGGTGTGATATTCCGGAAAGGTTCCCCAAACGCTTCGCATCAAGCAACCAACCGCCAGATCGAAACCCGGGGAGCAATATTGTCGTTCATCATATCCGTAGGGAGAAAAATCGAGTACCTCCGAGGCTTCACCGCAGTGTCTGAGAACGTGCGCCGTCGCCCGATCAATTTCAGCGTCTCCACGACGGCTCTTTTTGTAGTGAAAGCCACCCGCGTCTCCGACGCAGGTCAACACCAATCCGTGTCGAATACGCCTCGCAGTTTCGCGGTTTTGCGCCAGCCAAGTGATAGCTCCGATCGTCCCGGGAATAAAAACGAACCGATAGGAATAGCGGAGATTCTTGCCGGAGAGCATCTGCGCCAGGAACGTCGCCACTGCCAATCCAGAAAGATTGTCATTCGCCAACGAGGGATGACAGGCATGCACTGACACTAATACCTCGTCCTTGGACTGGCCCGGGAAATAACACTCGCCATAAGTGAGGTGGCCATCCTCCAGGGTAGAGTCAATACACACTTCGTATTTGTCGTTGGCAAGGGCGCTCAACTGATTGTTCGACAGGCAGAATCCCCACTCCAGCTTGTAGTAGGACGTCCGGTACGGAATCCAGTCCGGGCGGTCGCTAATCGTAAACAGATGCGGCCTCAATTCGCTCAACGACATGGTCGCACGCACCGGCGTGCTGTAGTTGAGCACGTGCAGGTTGGACTTCTGGAAATCGACTACTCGGTTGCCCTGAACGTCCTTAATGTAGGCATCACGGATATTCCACTCTTTTGGCACGGTCCAATCAAAAACAGAGGTCCCCGAAGCTACTTCGGAGATCTGCAGAGGAATGCGCGTCTGGATCAGAGATAGAGTCTTGCGAATACCGTTTCCCGTAATGCTCCGGCAAATCGGATACAGTTCTGAGACAAAACTGTGCAATTCCTGGCCGCTTTTCGCCAAGTCCCGATCGTCGATATGTAGCAAGGAGTCCGTCACACTTGATCGAAATCCGGATACGTCCGGTCGCGTTCGGAGATCACTTCGACCTTCTCCGGCCATGCAATCTGGAATGCCGAATCGTTCCAGCGTACACCTCGCGCTGACTCCGGATGATAGAACTCCGACATCTGGTAAAACACTTCAGTGTTGTCTTCAAGGGTCAGGAATCCGTGTGCACAACCTTCCGGGATGTAGAGCATGTGCCGGTTCGCCGCCGTGAGAGTCACCCCAATCCACTTTTTGAACGTGGGGGACACGGAGCGAAGATCAAGGACGACATCGTAAATTGCCCCGCTCGTACATCGAACCACTTTCGCCTCTTCATGAGGCTCCGCTTGAAGGTGGACACCCCGCAGCGTTCCTTTTTTCACATTGAATGAAGTGTTACATTGCGCCACCGTAGGGTTAAGACCGTGACTCTTGAATTCCCTTTCGCACCAAGTGCGCGCGAAGAAACCGCGCTCGTCGCAATTCAGCTCAAGGTGAATCTCGAGCACGCCCGCCAGCCTAGTCTCGTGGAATATCATCGTTCATCTCTACGGGCCCACCGATGGAGGAGGACTTGCTCGCCAGCTTCGCATCCGCAAAGCCCTTCACTCGTTGTACCTGGTTTATCACCCTAAACAGAAAACTCCGCTCTGGCCACGGGCGGAGAAACTCATTGATCAACTCCGGCTGGTCTTGCGGGATATCCTGATAGCTGGACTTCAGGAATTCGCTATTGGAGTGCCACGCCTGCGGGAAGTAGGCAATCATATCGTTCTCGGTGACCGCTTGGGTGTCCGGAATTGGTTGTCCCGATAGCTTCGCCCACAGCCCTCCGATCATGTCGCGCCCCTTCCCAAGTCGAAGGTGACACAGCGGGGTGCAGCGTGGATTCATTTCAATCAGGTACGCTTGGTTGGTACCGTCTTCGATCATGAAATCAAGGCCGAAAAAGCCCGACAAGCGGAGCCTGCGAGCGATCCGCTCTGCATAAGAAATCATGTCGGGGTTGTTGAGCACCCTGACTATGCTGGCAGGACCAGTTAATCCGTCGGCACTGACCGCCTCGACGCCGATTCCTGCCAACAGCTTCCCTTCCCAGCACGCGACTGCACAATTCCCAGGACGTCCGTGCACGTACTCCTGCACGACCACAGCGGGCTTGCGGCCTTCCCACCAGGGTTGCATCCAGAAGGGATCACGATTGACGACCATCCGTTTGACAGCCCGTCTGAATCGAAACGGATTGCTGACCTCGCCAAAGTCCTTCTGGGCCTGTTCTGCGGTGTATGCAATGCGTACACCGCGTCCACCCCACGTTTCGTCCGCCTTAAGCACCCACGGGAACGGCTGCCTGGCCTGACATGCGTTCAGGTCATCAAGGTTTTGGACTAGTTCCGTGTTCGGTACGCGGCACCCCTCTTCTTGCGCAATCCGTAGGAGGTCGTAACGGGCTGACACAATGGGATAACTCTCCGGTGCACCAAGAGAGCGCTCGATAAGAGCCGCCAGTTTCTTCGAGGAGTCTCCCTGTTCCTGCTGCGCACCGGCGTACAACTCATGCAAGTGGCGCACTCCGCGGTCGTCGCACGGGACAATGATATCGGGTTTGACAGCCTCGACCGCATGCGTCAGCGCGTCCAGCGGATGGAGTGGGCTGTACGAGAATGTCTTTCGAACGACTCGTGTTTTGAGAAGTGGGTGGCCGAAACTCGAGCAGATAGCCGACACGTCGCAGCCCGCCTCCGACAGCACGATAGCCAGCCGCGCCGCATACGGACGTCGGTCGGTGTCGGTTAGCAAGACTCTGGGCTTTGCCGCAATCCGCTCGTGCGGATTCGGCTGGTCTAGGTGCATGTCCGATTCAAGGCCCTGGGCAGTACTCATGTGCGAGAGAATCCCGTGGCGAGGTGTTCCGAGAGACGGCGTGCCGTATACCCGGCTCCGAAAGCAAAACGCATAACGGGTCCAAAGGCATTCGCCGCCGACGTTCCCACAAAATACAGTCCCGGCACCGACGACTCGAAATTCGAAGATAGAAGCGGCGCGTGCTCCACTGTTCGAATGTCCGTCTGGAGCTGGGAGTCGAGGAACGTCAAGCGCCCGAGATCGACCCTGTAGCCTGTTGCTGCGATCACATGGTCCACCACAATCTTCTTTCGAGTGCCATTCCCATTCGTGAGTTCGAGCTGAACTCGGGCATTCTCAACACTCGCCTTTTCAATATTGGTTCCCAGTTGAAACGGCACCTTACCCACCACTTGCTCCTTGATGAACCAACCCGGTGCAGGGCCAAGAATCTTCTTCACCGATTCGAGCCGGTACCCCTCCGGTAAGCGGTGAAATGCCCACGGTGCGTTCGCACAGAAAAAGAGCTTCCAACCCGGCCCAATTCCCGTCATCGGCCGGCGTAGCCGCTCGGAGAGAGTCGGGGGTCTCTTGCCCGGTGGATCATGGAAACGAATGGAGGGTTTCCGAGCGACTACCTGCACAGAAGCTCCGGCTTCATGGAGCAAGGCCGCCAGATCCAGCGCAGACGCTCCTGCTCCAATCACGGCGATTTCGCGCCCTTTGAAGTGGTCGAGATCGCTGTGCATGGAACTGTGCGTTACAAATTCTTCCGGAAGCGTGGCAAGGACTGGCGGAACATATCCGAAGTGACAGATGCCAACAGCTACAACAACCCTGCTCGCAGAGAATACTTCCCCATCATCCAGGGAAATCCGGAATCCGCCGCTAGCCACCTCTAACGATGTGACGACCTTGTTCTCCAATTCCGGCACGAGCCGCTTCTGGAACTCCAATCCGTACGCAGTAAACGTCTCCAGAGGGACAGGGAGTCCGATGTCGGCATAGGGAATATTCCGCTCCTGGCAATAGTGGCGGAGCGTGAATGAAGACTGGGGATCATAGAGCGAAGACGCGAAGCCCTCGGACTTCAGCCGCATGCCTTTCGGCATCTGCGTCATCCAAGTGTGCATGGGCCTGCCAAAGATGCGGAAGTCAACCTTGTGGGCCTTGAGGTGAGCCGCGATGGAAAGACCAAACGGCCCTGCCCCGATAATAGCTAGATTGCAATTTTTCATGAGTGCTGTCGCCTCAGTGGTTTTTTAAAAACGTGTAATAAGGGTTGTGAGTATTAATACCAATGTACTGAGTCTCGGGGAATGTTTCATGCTCGGAATAACTGGGTTTCTGTTTCCGAGCCGTTGGGGCCCTCACCTTCCGTCGGAGCCTTCGAATCGCCGAGGACATTCGAAACGACTCTCGCCAATAGGGCTTGCACGGTGGCCCGGGCGTAGAGGGCGACTCCCAATGCAGTGCCCGTCGTATTCGTAAAAAGGTCCGTCATTCCGGAATCGCGAGTCGGCAGAAACCACTGCAGCGTTTCGATGCTGAGACTTAGCAAAAATCCGAGCAGAATTACTAGCGAAGCCGGATGACCGTCCTGTCTGACTGAGGAAAAATAAGCCATAAAGACGAACCCGACCGGTATAAAGCCGGCAATATTCACTCCGAGATCCTGCCAGACACTCCAACTCGTCCAGAAATCGAGTCGCCGCGAGTATTGTACCCACGTCGGATTCAGGAACGCCGGATGCAAGACATAGTAGTTCCTCGGGATGATGAGGTCAGTAGCAGAATCGATCTGATTGTGAATGGTGTTGCCTGAATGTTCGTCGAACAAGTACACGGCCTGCGGCAACTCATCGCCCGCCATCAGCGGCCGACGGCGCGACGACCAACTCTCGAAGTCTTTCGTGACGTCCGCCGATGTTAGCTCGTTCTGATAGAGTGCAAGCCCCATGATCTGGCCGGCCCAACTGTCGTCAACAGTTGAGTTTGCAATCACCAGTCGCCCCGCGAGATTCATACCAACACCAGTGGACGTCGCTGCCAGAGCACCATTCAGGTAGACAGACGTCCTATCCTTGCTCGACGTGATCGTCACGAAAACGCTCTTGCCCTCATGGAACACGTTGTCGATCTTGAACCCGCGGTGTCTACCTCGGCCCTGCTCGTCGACGACGTAAAGTTGAATGGCCAAGCTGTTGGCATACTGGCGCAGCAAGAAGGGCTTCCGGGCATCTACGGATCCGTCCATGGCGAGAATGCTACCCTCGCCAGTAGCTCGCTCCGGTTGCAGCCAAACCTCCAGGCTGCAGTCATCCTGCTTGTCCCCATGGCTTGCACGAAATGCACCGGAACTGATCGCTGTACCATGCTGGCCAAAGCGCAGCCCATTTTCATTCGCCAGCCACGTCACTCGGTTGCGGGGAGCATGAAATGGCCATAGGCCGGCTACTGCGATGATGCCAAGGACGAGTACGCACGAGACCCGAACGATCGTCGTATAAGCGTTCCTAGTCAAGTCTTTCATCGAGTCGGCTGGTTATAAGCGTCAGGTGTTAAGTATCTACCGCGAGGAGCGTGCCAGACGGCTATCGGACAACTCGTAGGCCAATTTGCCGTTGACATTGCATGCAAACGCCAATGCCGCGCGATCCGAGCCTTCGCCTTCAATCCGCCAGGATTCTCCGTCTTGGACAACCGACATCCGGCTCCGTTCTCTCCACCAAAGGTCGACTTCACTCGGAAGAGCGGTCCAGACGCCTTGTTTGGCGGTCTCTTCTCGCAGCCAACCGAGCAAGGATTCGTATACAAGACGTGTGTCAGACCCGCGGATGTAATCGGGATGTACGATGAAGTGGGCCATACCGTTTGCTGCGAGGATCAGACCCACCTGCTTCTTCCACAAATCGATCGATCGCTCGTTCAACAGGTGAAACAGGGTGTAGTCCTGCACTGTAGTGACGGGGAGTTCCACCAGGTCACCAATGAAATAAGGCATCACCGTGCAACATCCACCGTGCTGGGGATCGAGATGAGCGACGTTGGGGATCGACATGTCGAACGATAGATTGATTGCGCCGTACCAATCAGGGTTGCGGTATAGCACTGCGGCTCGGAAACCCCTCGCACCGTATTCCTCCGCATACCTGTGAATAAGCGCGACCCGGCGCAGAAATTCTTTCTTCTCATCAAAGAGTCGACCGTCGTGATTCAGGTCCTGAATTGCAATTTCACATCCTCGCTTTCGTATCGCGTCCAGAAAGCTCGGCGGAACCGCGTAGCGTTCCTCGGGAATCACTTGGAAGGATGCCTTGATCCCAAAGGAATCATTCATATCCATTAACTCCGAACAAAAATCCCGACCTGCCGCGGTTTCCACATCATGCGTCATCAGCACACACCCCCGAGCGCCGAGCGGCCAAAACCAAACAAATGGAATCCTGTCCGTCCCCTTGGCTTCCAGCGAGAGCAACATGAGCGTTTCGCAAATGCTCTCAACGGTCGTATCAACGGGCCATCGAGGAAACGTCCGGTCTTCCCACCTACGCGCGTGGAACCTCTGAATTTTTTTCCGTAGCCATTGGTTGGTAAAGGGCCTGAACTGGTAATACAGCTTCTTGAGGGCGATCTCATAGGCACTCAAGTAGGTGTGCGTGTAACGCTCGAGGCGAAGATTGTCGATTATCCCGCTGGGATCAAATGGCAGTGTGAGTTGGCCTCCCTCGATTACCGTGTCTCGGAGTTCGTCGTACAGAACCGCTTGAGGAGATTGTTCACAAGTTCCACAACAGGAGTGACCGTAACAGATCGCGTTCTCGCCAAATCGAAAGTATCCCTCATCGGGAAATAATTCACCACGTAAACGGAAATCGAGGAAGCTCGGCGGACAGCGATATCGCTCGCTGATGGCCCGGCTCAACATGGATCCATCTTCTTGGCGTACTCCATCATCAAGACTCCCGCCCATTAGCATGGTGTTTTTGCCATTCCAGCAGCGGCACTAACTGCCCCGATTCGGCCGCTCCCCAAGTCACAATCTCAAAGCCACACTGCTAGTGCGATCCTGTCCGCTTTCCTAATTGTTGCGAACATGGGCTCTAGATCCACGTCACGCCTACCCGATATGTCTATACAGAATTCTTCCGGCTGCGGATGAAATGACCTCTGGCAACACGGAAGAAATCTGCCGAGCTGCGTGTACACCCCAACGGGATGCAGTGTCGCGTTCTTTGGCCGGGGAATACCGGAGATATGTTAGCGTTCTTTTTCTCGTTCCGAACCGGTCCTTAAACCTAACCAGTCCTTCGTTGTCCAAATCGGAACGGCCCAAGTCTATTTCCTCCATATCCAGTGCTTTGCTTTCCTGGATTAGTCTCCAGAACAGAAAGGGCACACCGCCAAGATGGTGGGACTCCTGATCCGAACACCCATATTTGTAGACGATTCGGGATCGGTGCCGAAGGGTCAGCATCGCCGCGACGCCTACCCCATCCTTTCGAGCCAACCTGATCTGCAAATCCTGCCCCATACACTCGACTAAATTGCGGAACCAACTCCGTGGCTGAGGGATCAACCGCTGACGCCTTCTTGTGATTCGTACCAGTCGGTAGAACTCAGCCTGTAGTTCCTCGGATTGACCGATCTCGTAGGTAATTCCCAACTTTTCCGCGCGTAGGATTCTCCGCTGCACCGAATCCCGGTGGAATGTCCGAAAGATCTGCTCCAGGC
Organism: uncultured Acidobacteriaceae bacterium; assembly: GCA_963706645.1. GTDB lineage: Bacteria > Acidobacteriota > Terriglobia > Terriglobales > Acidobacteriaceae > Sulfotelmatobacter. Next base: position 50,430 of record CAVPNR010000022.1, on the reverse strand, counting down.
TCGGACTCAAGTCGAGGGTATGGAAGCAGTACGAACAACTGCTCTTCAAGACCCCGTCCAAAGGCCCTCTCCAAGACAGAGGCCTGAGTTCGACATATCTCCACCGCTGACGGTCACACTCGGTTCGCAACCAATCGGAAAACGCTGTAGGCTCATTCGCGTTATCGAGAAGTGGCTCGCAATGGTCAGAAAAGGGCAGTGAAACCAGACGAGTGCCGGTGATCCAACTCGACACCCGACATAGGACAATTCCTTCATGCAGTGGTTCGTCAGGCCGTGCGGATGTCAGTACCAAAGGCTCGTAGGCATACGTTCGAGCCAACGCCAGGAGCCAACCTCGCGTGTGAAACACCGATGCTCGCGGATGGCGTGCAACCAACTCGCCCCAACGGCTGTCCGAAAGCGGATTCGCAATGTTTATGTTCAAGTCTACAAGACTGCCGTTGGCTTCCCTGGATCATTAGGAGGAACTGGAAACCGTGTCTCGCTCCTTTGCACCCTCGAGGGCTGAACTCTCCGGTCCGACCCGCTCCAACCATATCTCCCGCCAGTACGGATAAATGCTCCTGGGACAGAATCGGCGAAATTTGGAATAGCATGCCAGACAAACAACGTTCTCCAGCATGACGCAATCGTTCTTCAGTTGCTGCATTTTTCCTGTTTTCTCGTTAATGAGCTTGTCGACCCGGGCGAGGACGCGATAGGTACCTCCACAATAAGAAACCATCTCAGCATCAAACGACATTCCGCGGTTGCGCCCAGTTTCGTCGATGGTCGCCAGGATTTCCTCGTAGCTTCGGATCTTGACCAACTCGCCGGGCTGAACATCGAGTTTCGCCGATGGAGTTTTCGCTCCCCGCGGAAGCTTTCCCTGACGCAAAGGGTACGGGTTACGCCCACGCAGTCCTTGAATCCGGTCGTAGAGCCAGCGCAGTGCAGTTCCCAACCCAAGCCCCGCTGACACCAGCTGTGTGTAGAGAAAAAATGCCAGGGAAGCCAGCAATCGTGATAAGGGCACGTTGCCGGATGTGTAATCCTCCACATATTGGCGCGGATTCCACCAATGCAGCAACTGGCTCGCGTGAGCAATCTGTGTGGACTGGCAAACCCAAACCGGCTCCCCGGAATCCTTCTCGGGCGTAGCTCTGCAGGCGGCTGCAGCCACATCCAACTCGGTTGCTCCACCGGAAGCACCTGATTCGAGCCCCTTCCGAACAAGGCCCGCCCCGGTCGCGGCTCGATCCTCGGCGATTCTTTCGAGCCAGGATTCTTTCCAGAAGATCAGACATCGCGCCTGACAACCATCATGAGCGTTTCCATCACAACGGACCGCTTCCAGATGCACAGTATGCAGCATCCTGCGCCCGTCCAGGCCGTTGGGCGGATCGCAGGTCTTGTGTGCTCGTTTGAAAACCTGGAACTCCTTGCCACAGAACTTAAACATCTCAGGCATGAAAGGAAGACCTTCCAATTGCCCGTTCTTGTCCAGAGTCGACAGAATCTCCTCTTTACTCCGAACCCGAACCCGCTGCCCCGCGCGTAACTCAGCACTGTTTATCATCTTGATCTTTCCGAGGTGGTGTGACTGCTCACTTCGCTGGTCGCAAGGTCAGACAACTCTCTCAGGTGGCGCTCGCGGGCCACCATGCCCGCCGACGGCTCTAGGCCAACGATCTGGTAGATTTCATTCCATCGATAGCTCCAGTCGTGACGCCGCAAGGCTTCGGCTGCATTCCTCGCGCTGATTGAAGATGCTCTTTCCGGCTCCGAGTTGAGTCGCGCCAGGACTTGCAGCACGTCGGACCCATCAGGCCGGATTGGGATAACCGCATCAGACCAAGGAAACATGTTCGTGAACGCTTCACCCTTGGGTGCCTGCCCAATCATCACCGCGCCCGCAGCTGCCCCTTCATAATATCGATAACCGATCGAATCCTGATTACAGGTTTCCTCGGGAGCATCCATCTTAGGAGGCGCCACCATGAAGCATCGACTGCGCTTTGCCACATTCGCGAGCATTTCGCGGTGCTGCCGATGGTTATACGGTTCTGCGTAGGCGGCGGGGAAAGTGTCATACACGTAGAAGACATCTTTCTCGTCAGCTGCCCGTAACAGGACCTGGTGGATGCCATCCCACCTCCGGCCAATGCTGTACACGTCGACCACCCGCGCCGGAGGCTTGGGATACGGACTGAAGCGCAGACAATCGACTGCACCCGGCAGCCAGCGGCAATACCTGCCTATGGCATTCGATAACGGGTCGACGCTACTGCTGATCCCGACAAACACGTGATCAAACCGCCGGAGCGAGTGCAGCCAGTATTTGTACAGCGGTATTTCCGACGCCCACATCTCATCGATCCAGCAGACACTCGTCTTGCAATGGTCCTCCCACCCTTCGATGGCATTCAAGTAGAGAAGATCCCAGTAGTTCTGGCATACGATGACAAATAGGTCGTATTCGCCGGTGAGGCGCACCCGGCGGAGCCCAGGATTCACATAGATGAGTCTCCGGGAGATGTCTCGATACAAAAGTCTCCTCTGCCAGTTCTCTCGAAACCGGAATCCCGGCAGTGGCTCCCAGGCAATCAAGTCGACCGTGTCATTTTCGACAAGGACGTCCTGCGCTTCGTAGAAGCCACACTGGAAGGCTTTCTTGGTGAGCCCTCTTGCCGTCGGCATACAGATTCGCGGCCTTAATGATGATTCGGTCACAGCTGTGACCTCCACCCTGTCGCCGTCATTCTTGGAAGCATTCAAGTCGTCTCACCTGCCTGTCATCTTGAGATCGTTGCCAGCTTCGCAGCGTTCTGAGCGGCATCGACTTGCCTGGACATCTGACGCCATCTGATCATTCCGAGTGCCCCGCACAGCAGGCAAGCTGTGGATACAGCGATCCTAGCAGTTGAGAGTTGCCCGGAAAGCACCGTGTAGAGCGCGAGCCCGATACCGAACCCAAACAGCTTCTGCCATTGGTAACTGTCGTAGCGCTTGGCGATGGTTCTTCGCTGCACCCACACCTCCTGCGCACTCTTCGAAAACGGGACCAACTTGCGCATGACAACAGGTATCACTCGAAGTGCCAAAAGGACGGCCAGGAGAACCGGGACCAACACCCATCCGGAGTCTGAGCCACTCACTATCCACGGGCGTGACGCCAGAAACAGTGTGGCGAAGCCGATCCCCGCTCGATAGAGCAAGTCCCACGGACGAGTTTCAAGGCCGACCAGCAATCTCTCAACAGACTTCATGTTTTCGGAATGAATGGATTGCTGCAATCTTATCGACCCCTTTTGCTGAACGCCCTCTCGTATGCCGCCAGCAGGTTTCCAACCGAATATTCCCAAGCCAGTTCCGTCTCTACCCGCTTATGACCAAGTTCGCCCATTCGCCTTCTTTCCTCGGGATGTTCCAGAAGCCACAAGACCTTGTCGGCAAAATCCTTGACTTGATTGCCATTGTCGCAGTAGAGCGAAGCGTCCTGGGCGCTGAATCGTCCTTCCTTGAGATCGAATTGTACGATCGGCTTGCCCAATGCCATATATTCCATGATTTTGATCATGGTGGAGATGTCGTTCATCTCACACGGCTTGTCTGGATTGACGCAAACGTCAGCGGTGGAGAGGACCTCCAGTAATTCTTTATCCGGAACGCGGCCGGTGAAGTTGACCGTGTCTTCGAGATCCTTCTCCTTCACCATGGTGCGCAAGCCGGACAAGCCAGGCCCGCCACCGACGCAGGTAAAGTGAACATCGCGACGCCCGCGATTCTTAATATTCAGCGCCACGTCAAGCAGGATATCCAAGCCCTCCTGGATGCTCATGGTTCCGACGTAACCGACTAAGTAGGACTTGCCGTATTTCAAGGCCGGTTGTGCGGGCACGGGAATAAACGTCTCCAAATCTGGGCCGTTCCGGACGACAAAGACGTCCTCTCGAGCAAGACCACCCCGGCTAACGGCCAGCTCCTTGTAACTTTCGTTGGTTGCCATCACAACATCGCTAAAACGATACGTCAACTTCTCAAGCCACATCTGAGCGCGGTATAAGATGTCCTTTCTTTCGTACTTCGAATAGTAGAGCTCGGGATTCGCATCGTGATGATCAAAGATGTACTTCACGCCGAACAGTTTGAACGGCAAGGCAACGAGGAAGATATTGTCTGGAGGATTGCAACCCTGGATCACCTGAAATCCGCGGGCGAAGAATATCCACCATGCATAGAGAAATTCCCAAAACAGCGCCCAACCGTATTCCCAGAGATAGCCGAAAGCCGTGTTTCCTTCTTTCGGCATCGGATGGCGGTAGATGTTGACTCCGTCGAGCACCTCATGATTTTGCGCGTAGCCCTTGCCGCGAGGTGAAAGCACACTGACTTGATAGCCGCCATCGCGCAGCGCGCAAGCCTCCTTCCAGACGCGCCCATCAAAGGGGACGGGGAGGTTCTCGACGACAATTAAGATCTTTCGTGGCATGAAGACTATGTTGTTGGCAGTTTTGCGCCGACTGCGGGAAGCGCTAAGCCCGTTTTTAGTGTACGAAGCGCCGCCGCAACATTTTGGCAGCTGCCGTCATGGGAGCATTCTTGCTAACGTAGTTATCTCTCACTTCGGAGAGTCTTCTCCTCAAAAAGGCCCAGACATTCCGTTGAAAACCAAGGCCTTCGAGCGTCGTGAGAGCATTGCTGTGAACCAACGAGAATGTGCCACCAGTACGCGGCTCCAATCGCGTGGAAAGGCGAACTCCGGTCGCATCGGACACGAAATCTTCGCAGGGCTTACCGTCCTTCAGCACTTGCTCAACTGAATTCTCGGGGCCGAAATCCTTCCACTCGATCGCGAATTGTTCGGCCGAATCTGAGCTGTTGGAGACTCTCACATGGCGGGAGTACGCTCGAACTTGAAATGTTGAGTCGCTCGATCGCCGTCGAAGAATGGCTCCGCTCACTGCAGTGCCCAGACTGGACCAACGAATTGCAGGTGAAATCGCATTAATCCTGCAACAGCGTCGACTAAGCATTCAGGGTGTCGAAATGCATCGTGATGCTCCACGATGAAAGTGGGCCTTCCAAAGAATAAATTGAACGCGATGTCTGAGCTTTGGGTGTCAACGCTATTCCTTCGCAAGAACAGGGGAAACCCCCCATAGCGAAGGACGGCGGGTTGGGCGATCTCACCGAGAGTGAGCCGCACCGGTTGCTGCCTCGGGTGAGAGACCGTGTTCACTGCGCAATCGAAATTTCGAGATCTAAGGACAGCCATAGCTTCAACCGAGAAATTCCCCTGCGGAAAGACCATGACTCTGTCACAGTCAAGTCCTGTTTCTTTGCTGTGGTGATCCATCCTCTGCTCTGCGATCTTCAACATGGTATTGAGGAGGACCGGATCGGTCGAAGCGAACTCGGCGCCCGTATGATCGTTTCCATGGAAGCACAAGCCGAAATAGGCAGCGTTCTCCCGGAACATCCGCGTGATTCGCCTTGAGTTGCGCCGGAAGTTATAGGGGATGAAGGCAACCGTTGTTTGAAAACTGTCGCGCTTCATGAGTTCGAGCAGACGTTCGAAGTTCAAGAAGCCGTAAGTCGGTCGCAACAGTGGATCGTCGATGATGACCGAAGCATGTTGTTCGCAGGGACGCCAACACTCCTCACCGAACATGTGACGCAGCGCCATGGCATGAGGGCAGTAACCGCGAGAAGTACTCCGTCAGGGGCGCATCGCCTATTTCGGCATCCAAGTCCGAGACATCTTCACTCCCCACGAAGATGACGTTCGCCTTCTCATGCCTCACTTCAGCCATGAAAACGCCGCCACCGATCGAGATCAGCTTGCGCACAGCGGGCGACGCAAAATCGGTTATGAAGACGCGATCATTCGCCGAATTGACTGGCCCGAAGGAAAGGCCAGCAAAGGACTCGCAGATGTCTTTGGACTCCGACGATATTTGGTAAGAGCTGGCTTCTTGCTCAACTTCTCGCACGCCCTGCAGTCGGCCACCGGAGAGGGCAGCCGCAACGTTGGTGTCGAACGACTCGGGACGTATAGCGTGAACCAGCAAGTACGAAAAACGCTGTGTAAGAAATGAAACCAGCTCGTCGGGGAGGCTGTCTCCCTCAACCCATTCCTTCATGACACTCGGGTTCACGACGCAGCAAGATTGTGAATCACAGACGGCGGTCTCCAGATACTCCCCATGCTGTTTCACCGGTTTTTCCAGAGGAAGGGTTTCATACCTTACTCCGAGAAACTCCGCCAAGCGAATCAGCCGGGCATCCTCGGCCCGCATTTTGGCAATAAAGGGAACGATCAGCTTCACAGATTACTCTTTGTGTCGACTATCTGCTTTGCATCGGTCTGTCTCGCTGGGTTCGGCTTGCGAGGAGCAATGGGCCTGAGGTGTCGGGTGAACTCTTTTAGCGTGGTTTTCGGCCCGAGTGGAATCCCGCATTTCGCGACTGGAACCGCTGGATTTCCTTGAACCATGGTCAGGGGAGCAACCGAGCGCGTCACCACGCTTCCGGCCGCCACAACCGCTCCTTGCCCGATTACGACGCTGGGCAAGATGAGGGCACCCGCTCCGACAAAAGCATCTCGTTCAATCTTCACACCCGTTGATTCCCGAAAGTGGGCCAGCACTGTAACGCGCAAGCTCAGCACACAGCCATCTTCCAGGGTGATGAGAAAAGGACGGGAAGTATCCAGCACGACATCGTAGCCGATCCATACGTTCTGTCCAATCCTCACTCCGCGGGCGCGATGTAGCGCGACGCGAAGGGTTTGAGCTCCTGGTAGTATTCGGGCCAGATGTTGCAGGACTCGGTTCGCGAAGCCGCGTAGGGCTGACTCCTTCATGGCTTCCTACGCGCCTGCCGGGCTCAGTCGGTCAAGATATGTCCGAAACGCATCGAAAGAATCCAGTCGCGGGAGAACTTCGGGGTCGATCTCCAAACTGAACTCCTCTTGAATAACGGCAGCCAGAGTTACCGTCGAAAGGGAATCCCAGTTCCCTGCCGACTCTGAATTCATGCTGCGAAGTTCCTCTACCGAAAGACCTGGAAACACAGAGGCAAAGCACCGGATCAGACGGTTCTCTTGCTCAGACATGCACAGTCCCCTCGACACGATGAAACAGTCCTGGAACTTTTGCCAAAAACTGCTCTCTCGTTAGACGTGCTCCGGGTGCCGGTGGGTCAGCCAGTAGTCCCGTCAGAAACTCCTGAATGGGACCATTCCGGGGCGTCGCCTGGTAGCCGAAGGTAATTTCGTTGGCGTCCATGGCGTCGAACAAATACTTGAGGCACTGATGTTCGATGCGCCGGGAAAAAGCACGGCAACTCACGACCCAACTATCCAGGTGCACGTTCTTGGCATGCGCCTTTCCCATCACGACGGCGATCTTGCCTAGGGGCCCGTACTTGTCCTTGTAAGACGCCGTAATCATAAATGCATTTGGATCGGTGAAGAATTGCCGCCATTCCGACTCGCTGAAACGCTTGCCGTTCAGATTGAACTGATTGGTCTTGTTGACCAGTTCGAATGCTCTTGTGTCCCCAGTCGAACGGCCGCCATCAAAGACGATGCAAGCTTCGGCAGACTTGAGAAAAGCGTCAGAGGCAATTTCCGTAGACTCGCCGGAATTTTGCAACATACTGGATTCCCGAATACTATTCAGGCGCAACGAGTCTTCCTCAGTAACGATCGACCTTCCAAACATACCCCGAAGATGTTTCAGCAGGTCTAGAGTACCCTGATCATCATTCTTGGGGAAAAGCCGGCATTCCATTTGGGGAAAGGCCGCCTGCACTTCAGCAATCTCCATGGGACTGTCGTCAACGAAGACTACCGAATCAGCGCCCACATTCCAAACCTGCAAGATGCGCCGCACCGACTCGGACTTGCGAGACCAGTGAGTCTCAAAGGGAAAAATGTCGTCCTTCGATACTAATAAATCGTCTCTTTGGAAAGCTCGTGAGACGACGGCTGCATCGTTCTTGCTCGCTACGCCGACCAGAACCCCTGCGCCTGCCAGCGACGCAACGAATTGCTGGTAAAGGCCGTGCATCTGGGTGTGACGATCCAGGTGCCAGGAGATTCCATCAACGCCGTCCTCTCCAACGATTCCTGCCCACAGAGTGTCATCCAAATCTGTAATGAGGCCTTTCATGGGAGGACGGTTATGGATCAGTCGGGCAAGGAGTTCTCCCACCGCGGAGGCATGATGAAGTGAATAGGGAAACCCGGTACCCAGGTCCGACTTCACATCATGGCGGCCAGTTAGCGGGGACGTCTCTCCAAGTTGCTGGGCGCTCGCAACGCGAAGTCCGGTCTGCTGAGAGAGAGACTCCGCGAGCGAGGCGACTATGCTGTGGAGGCGTGTTTCGAGCGAGCCAGCATGAATCGGCCGAGTCGGAAACAGCGGCGGGAGTGGCAGAGTCGGCATGGAGACGACAGTCGGAACACGAGATGAAATCTCGTTGAGCGCTCTCAAAATGCGACTAGCAGCTTCTTCTGCCGATTGCACAATTCGCGGGGAGATCTGCCGGTTTCCATCCAGCGTGGGTGCGAAGTCCCAGCCGTGGGTCGAGATCAACCCACTCGATGACAACAACGAGTGAATCGATATCGGACGGATCAAGGCGCTCTATGTTTCCGACCAGATCTCCAAAAAGACCAGTCTTGACGACAACTCGGGCATCCGGAAAAAGCAGCCGCAAATGCGCCGCCAAAAAGGTCTGCAGATGAAGCGGAGTAAAGCCGCAGGCCAGCAACACACTGATCCGTGGCGCTGCCTCGGCGACTGGCCGCTTCGCTATTTCCAAAGCTTCGATCAGTTTCATTTGGCAAATTACAGCGACTTGTAGAGCCCGGCCAACGCACACATCATGGTCGCCTGCCCCCAGTGCAGCGTTGGAGTCTTGTTCACGAGCCAGGGCGAATATCTACGATAATAAAAATAACCGCTACGGTCCTGCATATGCTCAATGGTCCATTGCGCCACTTTTTGCGCCAGAGGCAAGCTCTCGGGATCACGATCGCTGAAGAACACCAGTGTGTCGATCGCTTGAGATGAGCACTGAATGTCCAGCGGCAGAGTCTTGTGGCAATAATATCTTGGGGTCCCGTCCGCCAGGAAAAACGTCTTCTTCCAATACTTATAGCCGCTCATGAGTTGCCGGTCGAAGCGGTTGTCGCCCGTGCTTTCGTCGTAATGCTTGAAGCAGTCCAAGACATATGCCGTATGGAAGTTGTCGACCCAGTGCAGATTATCAGCCTCGCCGTAATACCAGGATGAATCAGGTCTCTGGTACTTCGCCGTGTATTGCATTGCCTTCTCTGCCATTGTCAGGTAAGACCCATTCTGAGTGTACGAGTACGTGCGGGCTAACAGACTCGCGCCTAGCGTGTTGGCATTGTGAACCTGGTGTGTGGAAGTCGGGAAGTAGTGTATGCACAAGGTATCTCCGTCCTCAAGCGCACGCAGGTCGCGCTGTATATGCTCACAAGAGCTGACCGCAACCTCCAGGAACCTGTCAGCTTTGAAGTGTTCATACGCGTCGAGAAACGCATGCCCGATTAACGAAGTCCAGACCACTGACGGCACGTTCTTGGTCACATAAGAGCTTCGCGACTGATAATCGAAATGATTTCCCCAGCACGCACCGCTGTAACCGGGGGCTTCATTGGCTACTAACCATTGAAGCATGGACTGCGCTTTCTCCGCCCAGCGGGCATCACCAGTTGCTTGATGAAGCCGGATAAATCCCGCGCGCCAGAAATCCCATGCCCTTCGTGGAGTGACTCTTTGAAACTCCCAACAACGGACGCAAGTTAATGGGAAAGCGACGCACCCCCTGCTGGAGCACGGTACGCAGAAACTTGTTTTCAAAGGTAAATGGACGAACAAACCGCGCGTTGAGGCCATCAAACGTGTCGTACCCGCGATAGTCGTTTCTTTCCAACCAGCCGGAGAGACGGGAAATGGAGTCGTATATTTGGGACTTCACTACCGAATTCTTCTCCCGAGTCTCAAGCTGCTCACCAACAGATGCCGTCATACTTGCCATTCCCGCTCCTCTGATCACTAATGCGTACGAAATCCACCAGTCGCTGATCTTCGCGAAGCCGATTGGGTACATCCTTGAAGTCTGGATCCTTGGTACCGACCACAACTGTCTCTGCATGCTCCAGGACAGCATCAACATCCTTCACCATGAGCCTCGAAATGTGTGGAATCCGGTTAAGGATGAAATCCCGATTTGCCCCGACCAGGCTCGCGACATTCACGTTCTTGTCATAAATTCTCAGGTCGTATCCCTTGCCCAAAAGGTGCTCGATGACCTCGATGAGGGGGCTTTCACGGAGATCGTCAGTCCCTGCCTTGAAGCTGAAGCCGAGAATTCCTACTCGCTTGTGCCCCTTTTCCATAATGAGCTGCAATCCGCGGCTCACCTGCATTTCGTTGCTGAGCAGAATTGACCTCAGAATCGGCAACTCCAGATCATGCATTTTGGCCTGATAAGAAAGAGCCCGTAGATCCTTAGGCAAACAAGAACCACCGAATGCAAACCCGGGCTGTAGATATGCAGCCGAAATGTTGAGTTTCCTGTCCTGGCAGAAGATCCTCATCACCTCGTGCGAGTCTACTGTGAATGACTTACACAAGTTGCCGATCTCATTGGCGAAGCCAATTTTCAGTGCATGCCAACTGTTGTCGACGTACTTGACCATCTCGGCCGTCTCCAGACTCGTCCGGATCAGCGGGGCCTGTAGCCTCTGATACAGCGAAACCAGGACTTCACCGCTGGCTTGGTCTAATTCGCCGATCACCGTTTTGGGAGGTTCATTGAAGTCCTTGACCGCCGACCCTTCTCGCAGGAATTCAGGGTTGTGGCATAGCCCGAAATCAAGTCCAGCTTTCTTTCCGGAAAACTCCTCAAGAACCGGTGTCACAATCCTGCGCATCGTTCCAGGCAAGATCGTGCTTCTGATGACGACGGTATGACGCGTGGATTTGTTCTTCAATGCCGCGCCCACCTGTTCGCAAATCCTACGGATGTAACGAAAATCGAGATTACCGTTCGTCTGGCTGGGAGTTCCGACACATACGAATGACAACTCTGTATTCATTACAGCCTGGGCAGGGTCGCAAGTAGCTCGCAGGCGGCCGGATTTCACATTAGAGGCAATGATTTCACCAATGTCCGCCTCAACTATGGGTGAGTAGCCTGTGTTAATCAGTTCGACTTTCGTCTGAACCGGGTCGACACCTAGGACTTCATGTCCATCATCGGCTAGACAGGCGGCAGAAACCGTCCCGACATAACCCAAACCAAACACACTGATGCGCAACTTAATCTCCTTCCGTCCCAAACCCCGGTGCTTATGGCTGTGCCTGCTTGTGTCGCCGAACGTCATTTTCTCTGTAATAGCAGCGCCCAATCGTTGTTGTCGGGAGCCGGTGGCGAGGTCCACGGCCCTCCCATAGCATCTGGTAGTAAAATCCGGTCGCCGGTCGAGGGGTTGAACCAGTTGACCCTATAATGCCCTGACTTAAGGTCAACTAGAGTCCTCCCGCCACGCGGAAGGTATACCGCATAAATCTCGCCTGGTTTAGCAATGCAATAGTTGCCTCGACTCACCAAATCGTCCTGAGGATCTGTTTCCCACCAATGAAAGCTTGTGAAGAAGTCCACCATGTGTGCATAACCTTTCAGCATTGTCATAGTGTCATCCCCGCGGCCATTCATCCAGCCCCCGCCCGTATCTGGCAAAATGTTCGTGCCTCGACGAGCGCTTTCGCCCGTCGTTTGGTAGCCTCCCGCCATCACGATGTCCCACGCCGTGCGCCTCAATGTGTCTGCAGATTCCGATCCGAGTCCCTCCGCCCATAACGGATAATGATCCTCGTAACCATATTCTTCGTTTGTCTGTGGGATTATTCGAAAGAAAAGTTTTTGCCGCAATCGCTCCTTGAGCATGACGGCGTGTTGATTGCGCGACCACTCCTGAAACGATGTGAATCCGAACCAGTCGGCCCTCCGATCCTGGTGTGCGTTGCGCACGGGATGACTGGTCGCCAGGTGATGATATGGATCCCACTCTTCGACCAGGGTGCCGGTTGCGTGCGCCCATTCATCGTCTCTATACGAGTCGAGGTCGTCGCCTAAGTCCCATGTGATATTGGGAAACGCGGAGAAACGTGCCACCGCGTAGCGAAAGAAACGACGCTCATCGGCGCTGCCCGCCTCGGGATGAGACCGGCTGTCATTCATATCGAACACGATCGAAAACACCATGTCATGCTCGCGAGCAAAACGTAGCGCACGATCGAATTTCTGCCAGTACGCAACGTCGAAGCGCGTGTAGTCAAAGCCGGGGTGGTACGTATCCGACGCATCTTTTGTCGGCCAGGGCGTGACGTTTACAGTCCAGTTCGGACCGTTCATAACGGCTTCCCCATAAAATACATTCGTACGGCCTGCAATGGTGACTCGCATGCGATTGACCTTCAGAGCCTGAAGGCGTGCGATGCTGGAGCGAATGATGTTTTCATCTTTCCAACCCATGAGCCAATACGCGGTCGTGCCGTTGAAGAAATAGTGTTCGCCGGTACCCTCCCACAAGAAATGCCAACGGTGTTCTGGATCGACGCGAAGCAACCCTCGACGATGCCCGTCATTTGCATGAAAACTGCCTGCCGAGACCGCGTGACCTTGACCTTCCCGGTATTCGACGGAATAGCGGTAGTCTCCCGGCGAGGGCGGCATGAATCGAATTCGGAAGACAGTACCCTTCTCTGAGTCGCAAAAGCCCTCCACGTTCCACCGCTTCCGTCCATCTGACGACTCGAACCAGCCATTGAGAGTCGCGTCCGTAAAGGGGTTTTTCACGCGCGGTTGCTTCACATTAGCAGTCACTTCGACGTAGTCGTACGCGTCCACTGCTGGGGCCGATTGTTCGAAAGACACCTGCAGAGACTCTGTCGCAGTAGGCGCATTCGTCTGCGACTGCTGGCGACAACCGCTGAGGATAATGGCGAGAAGCGCAACCAATGGCAACAATGACGGCGCCGATTTGCCAAGACTTTTCATCGGTAATCGTTTAGATGTCACTTCTGACTTTTCCTGCGAGGCTATGAGATTTCTCCTTCGAGGGCGAAGTCATTCTCTTTTTCGGCTGCACTCTTGCATAACTACGTCTTCACCCGCAAACAAGAAGATGCCGGACCTCTCTATCTTCTTCGATAGACATGAAGGCCACCAAATCTCCAAGTCAGGAAACCGAGATTGATGTTTCCGAAGAAGGGGTGATCCAGAGGCGCAAGATCCTGACCCGTGTCTTCCCAGGTACCACCGAGGCCTTGGCCACATCAGCGGACCATTCCGACCGGACTAGCATGACAGTGATGGAATTTCTTTGCTCCTGCGACATCAATGCAATGATGTCAAAATCTGGATTCGGAAAGTAGGCATCGCGCGCACGCGCTCTGGCTGCTTCATAAGCGATTGGCTCCGCGTAGGCTATATCATCGCTAATGCACAGAGTCATTAACGAAGTTCTGCATCCGCGTGTAATTGTGATCGTGCGGCTCGCTCACGTACGCGGCAGTATTAGCGACGGCGCCGCAAATGCAACTCACAAAGCACAATAGCAAAGCTATCCTCCTGCTAGCACCGGCTTCCGACAACGACAACCCGGAGCACACGGCCACGGCAACCGGAATGACGATCATGTAGCTGTAGTAAGTGGGAAACTTTGCGACTAGCAGAAGCACGCAGGTGAGACAGACGGCAAACAGAAGACCATAAAACAGAGCAGAGCGATACGTCACTCGCTGGCAGCGGCGGAGGCCCAGAAATAGGAGCAACAGCAGCGGCGAAAAGGAATGGAAAACTGAAGTCTTTAGGAATGTAATTGCCATGGTTGAACTTTCCCTGGCTAATGAGCGCATGTACAAATCCAGTGCTTCTTTGCTGCGATCCGAGGAATTGTAGAAAGCTCGATCAGCCTTCCATATTCGAACAGCACTGTTAAAAAGGTCACGCCACCGACCACAGTAGCGAAATACGATGCAGTAATCTCTTGCCAGTAGCGCCAACCGAAATATTGCGAAGAGCACAACGCCCGCCACGAAAAGGACGGGCAGAAATTGCGGCCCCGCCCATGGAACAAACAAGCAAACCGCAAAAAGTGACGCCAGACGTCGTGCTTCTAACTTTGATAGACATCGTCCAAAGAACTAGCGCCATCAGCAAAGCACCGAAGCCATCGTACCGTCCCGCTCTGTAGGCAAAAATCATCCCGTACTCGGTCGTCAACAACAGCAACAGGAATAATCGCCATGAAGCACCCGACACAATCCCAAGCCTCTTGATGGCCGACCAGAGCAAGAACAACGATCGCAGTCATGCAAGCGATATCGGCGCTGCGAATCGAGCGGAGTGAAGTCCGAAGAGCTTGAACCATGGAACCAACACAAACGATAAATGACGAGGATCTCGAGAGAAACGGACCTGAAAACCTTGGGAATGCATGAAGTTGATCGCGGGCTCCGCTATCATCGCTTCGTCGACATGCGGAAATGGATAGGATGTCGCTGTCAGTACATTGAATCAAAAAAGACGACGAGGAAAAGCCACACAACATGAAATTCATACTCGCTATTCAGACCAACAGCGTTCATGCTTCTTCTCCGACATGCTTTCGGTGCGACAGTGAGGAAGCAACGACGCGCCGCGTGGCTGTCTTCAGTCGCTTATTGGACAGAGAACCGCACCAGCGATGTGTGCTGTGTGCGTAGTCGTGTCAGTCTCGCCAAATGATGTATAAATCCTTAACCGCGCGTGCGAAATCGATCATCCGGAGCTTGGACCCAGGAACCTCGACCCACGAATCTCAACGGCGCCTCATAAATCAACGCTCCCGCGTTCTTCCGCTTCCCGTCGGCATGGCATTCCAAGAATCGGGCAATCAGTTCCACATCGAAGATCCAGCGCGATTGGAACGGCTCCTGCCAAATCCGCGACACGTCCGGAGTCACGCGGAAAAGCTTTGCACCACACTGGGTGTCATACACCGGCAGATCAAGAACCATGGAGGCAAATGTCGCAAACACGCGGCCCAGATGTGACGGACGCCACTGCGCTCGATCCGTCGCCCGCAGTAACCGAACGCGTGAACCAATAACCACCTCAATCTCTGGCCGCCTCGCAAACATCTCTGACATTTGGTTCACCGCTCCAAGCGGGGTCGCC
The DNA here is from genome assembly GCA_963706645.1 of uncultured Acidobacteriaceae bacterium. GTDB lineage: Bacteria > Acidobacteriota > Terriglobia > Terriglobales > Acidobacteriaceae > Sulfotelmatobacter. The sequence continues at coordinate 35,178 of CAVPNR010000022.1, read as the reverse complement.
AAATCCGCATCCCAATACCCGCACATAGGCAACTCCCGGCTTATGAAGCGCGTGCAAAACGCCGCTCCGAACAGCTTCAGCCTTGCCAGCATTCGTCTTCTTGTCAAGGACGTCAACTTGGGCCGCTAACTGACCACGTAATTGCTCCAATACTGCCAGCGTGTCGTCGCTGCTCCCATCGTTGACGAATACAACAGATATGCCGACGTTTTCCTGCAGGAATGTGAGAAATGCGCCAGTATCCAGGCGCACGGCCTCGTTGTAGCACGGAACAACGATACAGATGGCTTTTGCCTCGATAGACATTTTCGTAGCGCTGACGATTAGGAGGCCAACACACACTCGAACGTGATCTTCAACAGCGTCTTGAGCTAGCCGACCCTGCTGATTGCTCTTGTGGTAGTTGTACTGGTGCGATGATCGGACGTTTCCGATCTGGAGGAGGGCATCCAATCGGCACGCTTTAGTTCAAGAAGCGTGCTGTGGCTCTTCGCGGCTGGGGGCGCGGAAGAGTTTTGGCTAAAGTAATTGCCTCGGACTTCGGCCAGTCTCTTACACAAGGCGCCACGATCGTCCCACGGAAGCCGACGCCGCGCGCGTAGCAAAGCCTTCTAGTTACCGAACCTGACTTTTCGCCGACGTGGCCAGATTTCGAGATCAAACGGCCGGGCAGTCATCAGCGTGGAACAGCCTTGCCGCTCCTCAGTGAGTGGCTCCACGACATGGTAAACCTGTTACAGCACCAATCCTCTTCCTCATCGCTCACTCGGCTTGCGGGCAACGTCACTGAACCGTGGCCGAAAGGCCGGACGGGGGCAACGGACCATTATTCGAGGTTGGATCGTTCGCATAACACGCATTGGCGTCGAAAGCCGTCAGGAAGCCGCCAGAATTCTTGGCTGTGCTGTTGTAGCAAAGCTGTGCTGGAATCATTGCCGCATGATTGGCCGTATTCGTGATGCAATTCGTGGTGCAGGTTACGTCAGGTCCTATGGGCGGAGAGGGCGGGCAATAGCCGGAAGAGGGATTCTTCCAGAAGGACAGACCGGTTCCGCAGGATGGATGCGTTCCGGTTACACCGTCGTAGAAAGATGCCGGAAAGCTAGTGTTGGGGCTGGCCAAGCCGGGGAATGTAGGGTCGGCACTGGCTGTCTCAGGAGCCGTGCAAGCCGCATTCCCAGCTCCCGAACCGGTGCAATAACGGACTCCATTCGTATTTCCATTCGCAATGTAGGTCGCTGAATCCCAGTTCCCCCACCGCATCAAGTTGCTTTCGACAGTAGTGTCATAACCGCTTCCGCCATCGTTACAGCTATTGTTCCAACCCAGACCATAGATGAAGTCATCCGTGCTCTGAGGGTTAGCTTGATCGCAGACGTAGTGGTTGTGGATGCTCGGATCTCCCAGCACATTCGCCACGATGTTCATGTAGCGATTGTAGGCCTCGACATCTATAGGGGTCCGATAGTTGCTCACCTTGTTGGGATCGGTGCCTCGGTCATAATTTCGGAACATGGTGTTATGGGAAGACGATCCCCATACAAAATCCCAATTCACGTTGGAGGTTACGTTGCCCTCATAGAGAAGTTCGTAGCTGTGCGCCCGGTGAGTATCGAGTGTCGGGAAAAGATTGTCAGTTGCAGTGTTCAGCGTGTAATTGTATCCAAGCACAACCCCATAGGCCGTCTCGATGACAAAGGGAGACGTGATCCCGAACATGATGTTGTTCTCAATTTTTGCGAAATAGCAGTGATCGCATTCAACTCCATACTCGGTCGGTGCACCCGGCAAATTGGCTTCTGAGATATAACTGTCCCGAATCTCGTCACGGTAGGAAAAAAGTGAGTAGATGCCGGCCCGCTGTGCATTGATCACTGCAAGATTCTTGTCCCAGCAGAAATGACAAAATACAAAGTCAACCGAGAACTGGCCGGTGGCTGACGAGTCTATCGTCATGTTCTCGAACCCCACGTGATTGTAATTCGCGGTATTGTCCCAGTAGAAAACCGCTGGCGTCAGCCCGGAAGCGTAAGTCTTGGAAAGCCCCGGAGCGGCAATCGTGATCTGATTAGCACCGCTGTTGACGTTCGTGATCTGCACCATTTCTGCCTGTGATCGAGTTCCACATCCGAAGAAGCTCAAGGAAGGGCTGGGGCAGTAGCTCGCATTCTGGTCACCTTCATTTCCCGTCGGATTGACATAAGTGTCATTGGCTTCGTATATCACGACTTCCTGCCCGGCAGACATTCCCGAAGTCGAACCGACCGTCAGCACTGTGCTGCCTTGAGCAAGTGTGCTCAAAGGAGTTGATCCCAAACCTCCGGGTGTGGAACCCTGCCCGCCGCTTCCGAATCCTGCGAATAATGTATTCCCGTTGAGCACGATTGTAGTCTGCGTCGGGCCAGCGCCTCGCAGCGCCACATTGCTGCGATTTATAAAAACCTGTCCGGTGAGCGTGTACGATCCCGAAGGAATCCGTACAACAGTATTGTTTGGGGCTGAATTGACAGCCGCCATAATGCTTGCCGCCGTGACCGTTCCGCTATTGAGCGTATTGCATTGAGTTGTGACGCAGTTTGCCCAACTTCCGCTCGGAATCCCTCCGGGGATGCCTGCCTGCGTCCAATCCGTTGCGCGGGCAGGAGCAAGAATGCCAGACCATGCCTGCCCAAATGAAAGTGTTGAAAACAATAGCGATATCAAGACAAGGGGGGGAAGTTTCAAATAGCCGCGTCTCATCTATCTCTGACCTCCGACGAGAACTTCTTTACGTCGTAAGGAGAGTCTAGAGTAGGCAAGGCGGCGAGCGCTAGACACAGAAGTACGACAACTAGTCGCTTAAAGAGCAGTGGCCCCCGATCATTCGGACATGCCCACCCGAGATGTAGCGTCTCGCACCAGAGACGGCGTACGCCAGAACACCTCGATGCAACTTTCACTACACTCAGCGATGATGTGCGAGAGCTCTTCAGGATCAACCCAACGTCCTAAGGACAACCCTCGACCAACGTCGCTGGCATAATTGCATTCGCCCTCTGGTGCCAGCGTCCTCAGTGTGTTGAGGCATTCGAGCCCCTCTTGCCTGAATTCGGGCATGTTTATCTCATAGGACAAATAGGGAACCGCCTGCCGCAGTCCTCTTAGAACGCTGAGTTCATGCCCTTCAACATCGATCTTCACGAAGAACGGAAAACCGTATTCAGCACTGAGGCGTTCCAGGGTCGTCGTCTCGACATTTCTCCTTTGCGCGAACTCCAGAAGATCGAGGGGATGATTAAAACGTCCCTTGTCCGCCCTTAGCGTGTCGACCCACTTGGGGCTGAGAGTATTGAGAGCAGAACCGGGACCATCGATCCACATTGTCTCGACCGAGATCTTTTCGCTAACGGCCTTGCCGACAATGAACACTGGCTTGCGAGACAATCTGTACCTGATAAACTTTCCCCGCAGAACTTCCTGGTTGCGCACGTCAGGTTCCACCGCCACCACCCTGGCGCCCAAAGCTATGAAAGCAGCAGTCTTTTCGCCGACGTTCGCTCCAATGTCAAAAATCAGATCACCCGTTCGAAATCCTCTGAGCAAATCCCGATAGAACTCAACCTCCTTCCTTCTCACTTCTATAAGCTGTGGATTCCTGACCTTCCAATAAAGATCCCGCAAACACGAGTTCCTCAGCCGCGCGTAAAGGCTGGAGTGCTCCAGTGTCGAAGAAACGCACGCTCTCAACGATCGCACCCCACCCATACCGTCCCTCGCCTTCTTGCCGCTGAATCAGATTCCTAGAAACGTCGCCTTTTAATCGTGGGGCGAACAAGCAGAACTGGCTTCCATTTGTTTGTCGCCCGATACCAGGAGCCTCATGACAGATTCCTCCTCAATATTTTCGCGTACGCGGTACAAGTCAACTCGGCGGCTGCAGCCCACGAGTGGTTCGCCCTAGCGTAATCCTTTAATTCCCGTCGCCGAACACTTCAAATTCTTATAGAGATCGCTTGCGAAGTACGTCTCAACGGCTTTGGCCAATTCTGCCGGATCGCCTGGCTTGCACAGAAATCCCGTACTGCCTTCGACAATCTCCTCTCGAAAAGATCCCACGTCAGTCGCGACCACCGGCAGGCCAAAGGGATAAGCCAGGAACAGAACGCCGCTCTGGAAAATCTCCTTATAGGGAAGAACCATGCACATCTGCCCCTTTCAGGTACACCTCCATTTCGTCGTCGGGAATGAACTGCACTCCTCAGGATGACCTGCCCCTGTTCGAAATTTCTCTCAACGGATCTCTGGATTTCGTGCAGATACTCTTCCGACCCTTTCTTTGGTTCACCCGGCGACGATCAACCTGTACTTCGCTTGCTGATCCGCCAAGAGCAGGCGAAAGGCGTCAATCAGGTGTTCGATCCCTTTATAGGGCACAATTCTGCCAAGAAACAGGATCGCTTTTTCGTCCTCCCTGAGACCCAGGCGCCGCTTTGCCTCCGCCGGCGTAAGTTCCGTATCGGCGAACGCGTTGTTAATCGGATACCGGATCACAGTGACTGCATTCTTCAGCCATGTCAAACATCCTCGCAAAGCTCATCCTTCATCTTCTGAGTATGGACAAAGACGTGATCACACAGGCGGTACTGAATCTTGAGCGTGGTGCGATTGAGCCACGAATCTTTGAATCTCGTCTCGCCTGATTCACGTTGTGGGCAGTGAAGTACAATCTTTTTTTCCCAAGGCCTTGTAGTACAGCATGAGAACGCGTGCGATCGAACAACTCCAGCTTATAGTTCCATAAAATGTGCACCATTTTCGGTCTGGAGCGCGCGGCGTATCGGATAAGCTTCGCGTAGTACACAAGCAACTTCCACACCTTCTGCACGAAGTTCGCGTTGTCGCTCTGCCCCTCGCGAAAGTTGAGAAAATGCAAATTCGGCGCACTGTGCAGCTCGGGGCTGTCGATTTCGTCGCTGCCAATGATATCGAGAAAGACGCCTTTCGAAGCAAGCGCCATGGCCAACCCGAATGCATAATGCCTGTCCTGGCATCCAGTTAGCAGCGCCATCTCGATTCCCGGCGGTAAATTAGGTATTGTCTGCCTCCGAACCTCAACTTCGTTAGCAGAGAACTCCTCGGCGAGGCTAGTCATTTGGATGGTCATTCACGGCTTAAAGAGCTTCTCAAGACTAAGCCCCTGTGCGCGGGCTGCTGGCGCACGTCGCAGCTGTATATGGAGAGTATCCAACATCGGCAGGTAACGACTTTGGCGGCAGAAGGTCGGGCTTCGGCTCTCGCCGCAAGACCCATTGCAGGACTCTAGTTGTATCCTGCGCTTTCGCATCCCACGTGAGACGTTCCCGCGCGTAAGACATACCTTGCTTCCGCAGACGCTCAAGAACGCTCCGGTTGTGCACAAGTTCGGCCAGAACCTTTTCCATCTGCACTACGAGATCGTCTCTCGTTCGTAAGAGGAACCTTGTACCCCACTTCTGGATGAACGATATCCCCGGGCCCGCCGAAGTCCGCGACCACTGGTACGGCGCCACATCGCGAGAGCTTCGAAGACCACGCCTCCGCCGAAGTCACGAACCGATGGAAACACAAAGACATCCGCAGATCGCATGTGCCTGAGGACCTCAGCATGACTTAGCCAACCGCAGAAGACAACAGCCTTCTCGATCCCGAGTGATTTCACTAGCTGCTCGAGACGGTTCCGCTCCGCGCCATCGCCGACGACGGTGAAGCGGGCCAAATCGTTTCGCAGAAGAGGAGCTGCCGCGCGGAGACGCAAGATCACAAGCCTTCCGAGGAACCAAGCCGCCGACGAAAATCAGCTCAAGTTTGGCGCCGGGCTCAGGATTGCGCGATTCTCCGAAACACAAGGAGCGAGCGATCGCCGTTCTCCGGGACAAAAAACAGTTTGTCGCGATATCGCGGCAAACTCTGCAAACGTTTGGGACGAAGCTGCGATGATCGCTGCCGCGTTGTCGTAAGTGGAACGGGCGAATGGCAAATATCGATACAGATCCCGTAGGTCGAGACCCATTCCTTCTGGTTTTCCAGCTGGCTGAAACCGGGCGGCCAAGGCAAACCGCCATTAAGCGGACCGATCACGAAGGGTATAGGTCCCCTTCGCAGGAAGAATGCGAAAGGGCTCGGCAACACGGCTGTCAGCGGGAGGATGCGCAGAACAACATCGAACTCGCCCGCAAAGATGCGGCGCCGCAACTGCCGCCAGGCGTACCATTCAAAGGCCAGAGAAAACGGATAACCGAAAGCGGTCAACGCCTGAGCATCGTAAAATTATTATTGAATATCCATCGCAAACTCCAGGCACAGATGCGCTCGAGCATTGGCATCTGGCACCACCTCGATGGTGCGAAACGGTCCCTTTGCGCGGCGTACATTGTCCTCAACGGGCGATCCAACCACCAAAGTGACATCATGGAGTTCGGCGAGCGCCGCCGCATGAGAATAGGCGACAAAAGGAATGCTGACATCCGTCGGATCACAATTCGGCGCTAAGCAACAAAATGCGTAGCCGACTCATGGGTACTCCGTTTGAAGACTTTGGTTCCATTTGAAAACTCGGGTTGCAACTGAGACTCGACATCGGACTAATCCGGGAGTGATGTTCCTGAAGCGAATTATTCGAGGAGCACCCTACCTCATCGCGATTGCTGCAACCCACCGTAGATCTTCACGCTTGGGCTTCGGTATCGTCACAGGCCAGCACAAACTCCGATTACGGCTTGGCCAGCACTTCTTCAGTATCGACAGGATCGACGGCTCCGGGGAACGTTTGTTTAGCCGCACGTTCCGGCAGCAGCTCGCGAATCAGGCTAACGGTCGCACTGAGGGGTCTAAGCCCCTGGTGGAGCGCAATCACTCCGGCGAGATATAGCCCGAAAAATACCAAAGAAACTGAAACCATCCGCACGAGAGCGCCCAGCGCCCCAAACGCCGTCGCAAAATACGGCAGCGCCCTGATGATCAGAGCGGTCCCAAAGCCAGCCCCAACCGATGCCGCAAAGAATTTCCAGATGACGGCGAATACCGGCCCGAAACCTAGCCCGATCGGCTTTCCTGCGTACCAGAAAGCGGGAAAAATCAGCAGAAAATACGAAGCGGTCCAGGCCAAAGCGATTCCGGACGGCCCCCAGCGTAAAGCCAGCAAGAACAGACTTGCGGTACACGCAAACTCGATCAAATCCCCAGCGGAACCACCTTTCGGGGCGCCCGATCGAAAGATGAATCCACCCGTACGGGGTAGTACACCAACATGACTCCGATTCCAGGACCAAATAAGGCGAAGATTCGGCCAGCCTGCTCCCAGCCAGGCCCCAAAAGAAATCGAATGATATCCGATCCCACTAAAGCAAAATCCGCTCCGATTCCCATTCCAATGAGCGCCAAAACCGATATCGCCCGCAGAAAATAGCGTTGGAATTGTTCGCGATCCCGGCTTGACGCGGCTCAGTGTACTTACGGCCACGGCGTTCATCGGCGCCAACAATTGCATCTGTGGCAGAACGAACAGGTCGTAGGCTTTCTTATAAAATCCAAGTGCCTGAGCGCCAAACCGCCAGCCAACCAGAAGATTGTCTGTGTTGCGAGTCAAGTACCAGAAAGCAAAATGCGAATAGACATTCATCGCGAACTTCAACCCTGCGCCCGTGCCCGGGTCGCGACGCGGCAGACTCGGTATCCATCGGCAGGCCAACCAAGCACCCACAGCTAAACTGCCGTCTGCGCCACGCTGCCCCACACCAGCGCCCAGTAGTGCCAACCCGCCATCGCTAAGACGATCAGAGACAATAAACTGGAGTACCTGCCCAGCGAAATTGATGATTGCGGTAGTCCTGAAATGCATGGCACGCTGCAACAGCCCGGTATGAATGTAGCCGCAGCAGCCAATCACAATCGTCAGCGACATGCCCTGAGTCACTTGAACTACGGCCGAGTTGTGAAAGAGATGCGCCAGCAGCGGACCCGAGCCAGCAAACGCCAGGGTCAGAATCGTGCCGATACCCAGATTAATCCAAAAAAGATTACTCGCGAGAGAATCTGTGATCTCCTCGCGCTGCATGATCAATTCCGTGAATCCATTCAGACCGAAGCTGCGAAGCAGGAGGCTAAACGTGGTGACCATGGTCACGATTCCGAAATCAGACGGAGTAAGCAGCCGTGCCAGGATGACCACCGTACCCGATCCCCACGACGAAGTTACCCGCCGAACCAGTAATGACCGCCCCGACACCACGGACTGCGCTCCGGCGAAGTCCCTTGCCTGTGGCGATAGGGATGAAAGGTGCCGTCGGACTGAAAAGGTTTCAACTATTCTTCCTTTAGCGATGCTGGTGAATCGCTTCCTGATAGTTTGGAAATGTTCTCGATGCCGGACTCATGCGTTCGGCCACCGGAGACTACGAATGATCCTTGATTCTGGACAGCGGATTGGACGTCCCGGATGTGTCTTGGGAACCGCGCACCAGCGAAGACTATTCCGACGATTGAGTTCACATCCATCCTCGGCGGATGGCGGGAACGCTCTCCCGCTCCAGGATGAGTTCATCAGGAGGCGCCGTTCTGCTCGCTCTGCTATTGCGCGAAGCAGGGATCTTGGGTTTTTCGCCCCCAAAAAGACCAACGGCAACGCCACTCGCACTGACTATAGCTTAAGAGCAAGAAGATCCACGACGGGCTCAGCGTCCTGAACCCTGCCTCGGTTATGCTATAGACTGCTGCCGCTGCGATATAGGCAAGGAACAAGCTCCCAAGTTCGGGATCACGCTGAAACGCCTCGACAGGCTCGCCTGTAGCCGCCGATTAGAGATAAGCGCGATCAGGCAAACGCCAATCCAGCCTAAGTTCAAGTAAATCTCTATATAACCATCGTGCGCTTCGTTGAGAACTCTTCACCAAAGGTGGGTACCAGTCTAAGCCTAAAAGAGTCCTGCTGAAATATCCGCACGCTGGGGCTAATCCAGAAACTCTCGAATCCGGCGCCGACGATCGAATTGGGCACGGCGGGAATCACTGCCGCCCAGATCTCGGTGCGTCCGCTTAGATTTGACTGCCTGCCCAGAGCATTTGCAACGTCTCCCTGTCCGCCCAAAAGCAAAACGCTGCCGCGGCGAGAAGCGATCGCTAAGCAAAGAGCATGCACTCGGGCGGGTTGCTTTCTGATCGCACGGAGGTTTGACGCGATGATGACAAAACCTCCGAGGATAAAGCATGCGGTGCAGGTAGAGCAGTGGGCCATCCAGAATAGGGCTAAGCCAAATGTGAGCAGGGTGCCCTGAGCCATCAGCCGCCTGCTCCGGTTGGGTTCGTCCTTGTGAATAAGGAGTGAACGTAGATTCCACAGTAGAACCAGCGAAATGACCAGAACGATGAGGCCGAGCGAGTTCTTGTTATCTGTCACGCCGGTATTCACTCGCACACCGTCTGAGGTGTATGCTCGGCCGAGGTCGCCGTAGTACTCGATAAAGAGCACCGAAGTAGGCAACAAGAACATGCCAATACGGGATACTAGACGCCTGATAGCGGCCACTGGCTGTCCGTCGGTAGCGATGACCAAGACCATCGCCAGATCGCCGATGGCTTTAATCCAGCGTTTGAACGCGACATCCGGATGATATGACCAAGTAACGCTGATGAGGCAATACAAGAAGTAAATCAAGATCGGCCAGTTGGTGAGCAGCAAGGTTCGCGACCGACGCTTGCGGCGAATCAAGACTCCAATCGCGATGGCCAGCAAAACTCCGAAAACGGCGGCATCAACTGGGCTACCATCAACTTGCACATTGCCGGAGGCGTTGACACCGAGCCAAAATGATAATGGCCTTGATCCAATGAGCCCTATCCATATGCCCGGAAGCCAAAGAGCTTTGGAGACGTGCACTGTTTTGTCCCGGTCGAGGTACAGCAACCCGGCGATGCCGCAGGCACAGATTAGGCTGGCAAGTGAGGGATTCATTCTTAGATCATTCGCGGCTAAGGCCGGCCCGCAGGATCAACTGGCGTCGAAGAAAATGCGGTGCAGCAACTCCATTGTGAGAAGCCGGTGAATCTCGGTCGTGTAGTTGCGATTGCCCTTGAGATGGCCTTCGACGATGGTCTCCATGGCCCTTTTCTGTATGTACGGACGCGACAGGGATACGGGATCAAGTAACATCTGGCGGATGTAATTCGATAGCTGATCACGATACCAAATCCGGAAATGGAGGAACTTGTGGCGGCCCAAAAACAAACGCTCCAGTTGGAACGCGGAAAGGAAATGGTCGACGCGCGCAACCAGTTGAGGCATTCCGTAATCGTATGCATATTCAGCCTTGAAGCTGAATTCCAGAAAAGCGCGTGAGAGCGCCTTAGTTAACGGATCCGCGCTGCCGCCTAGACCGCGGTCCGATCGGATCCCTCCCATTGCGGAGCTTCCGTTTCCGATCAACCGCAAGCGAATGTCGTCATTGCTGATGTCCTGGGATGGCGCACGAAAAACGCTGCGTACAAAGTTGTTGTCGAGGTAAGGAGATCGAACGGTTAACTGCGTTTGCTCCAATGCAAGGATTCCATGGTGGTACCACGGCGATTGCCGGAAAGCGGCGAACGTCACTGGATGTGCGTTGCGGATCATTCTGTATGTTTCTGCCGCCTGCTTCACCTGCACCATAAAGTCCGGGTGCAGCAACCCGTCGGCCAACGTTATCGGCTTAAACATCACGGCATGTCGGACAATCTCGCTGCCGTACGTTCCCACCACTTTCGCGGGCGCAATCTCGCGCGCCCTCTCACTAACATAAAGGTCCGAAGCACGATAGACGTCGACGCCCCCTTCCGACAGATAAATGCTACGCTCAGCATAATGTGGAAATTGCGTCAAAAACTCGTTCCCGACTGTAATTACCTGGTGCGTTTGCTGACATGCCTGAGCGACTTTCCGTCCGAACTGCACATCCTGGCACTCGCGAAACATTCCCCCGAAGGTATAACAAGGGACTGAGGAAGGCACAGCACGGTGTAAGGCCATGATTACTCGGGTGTCCAAACCACCCGTGATAGCGACTCCGACCCGCTCTGGCCCCGCAAAGTAGCCTGGCAGACTGCGCGAAAGCACCGCCCTCAATTCCTGATAATAGGATTCTGGATCTAGGGAAGATTGCTGTTCCCACTCATGCGGGTCGAAGTAGGTGCTTTTCGCCTCGACTGCCGCATTTCGGAAGACCCAGGATGAAGCTGCTGGTAAAACGTGGATATCCCTGAATATTGTCCGGTTCTCTAAGACGCAGCCTAGAGTCGCGAATTCTCCGAGACCCTGCGGGGAAGATGTTCGCAACTCTGGACGCACCGCCAGGATGGCCTTGGCTTCCCCCGCGAAATAAAACGCTTCTTTGGACTCGTGATAATAGAGCCGGTGCATCCCATAGCGGTCATTGAAAAGTGTCACCGTGCCACGGGTCCGATCCGTCAGCAATCCATGGAAGATTCCATTCAAGCAGCCTGGGAAGTTCGGGTCCTCTTCGCAAATATGTACGAGATAGGAAGACTGCTTTTCACCGAGCGAATGTCCCCTCTGCGTGAGCCCACGAACCACTTCCGGATCCGAGTGCTCCTCCCCGGAGAAGACTAGCGACACATCGCCCTGTTCATTACAAACCGGCATTCCGTCGGCGAACGAGTTTTTCAGCGCTGTCCATCCGACGTAAGCGCCTAACGATTCGTTGATCAATGTGCCCGATCCGTAAAAGGATTCGTGGGACATAGCCTTGATCATCCGCACGAGCTGTGGTTCAGCCCATTCGCGCGGCATTTTCGTGATGATTCCTGCGATTCCTGGCATTTTTAGATTTGAGCGAACAGAGAGGGCTATTTAGAGGTTGGAGCCGGCGGGGGGATTTGAACGCCCCATCTGCCGATTACTGTTCGGCGGCTCTAGCATTGAGCTACACCGGCTCATTCTGAATTGCCGCAACTTCGCACGCGCGTTAACAAGCAGCGTGATCACGCTATGAGGGAGAAGCCCGAGAAGTCCGCGATGGAGTTTCAGTTTAACACTAATCGCTCCCTTGGCTGTCAGAGGAACGAAGAAATGTGGCACTAACATTTCCTCAAACCCGTGTCGAATCTTAAATTCCCGCAGCGGTGTGTCGCGCTTGTTTCCGTAGTTGAACATACCAAAAATGAGATGGGATATTTTCTTCTGTTCGCAGAGTTCAACCGTTTTTGCCATCAAAGCGTTTGCGGGCCTTTTATCCTGCTGGCTCTTCTTGCTGAGGAAAGTCAGGATCGAGGCAACATTTCCTCTGTAAACTAACTTTACCACGCCGACCAACTCGTCTCCGGCATACGCGCAGATGTAGTCGCTCCGGTTGAGAAATGATGCTTGGTCCCTGGCTACCTGATCGAATGTCTTCCCGAAGTGTGTAAAAGGCTTCCCTTGACGTACCGGAGCGTCATTGTTCAAATCGATGAGATCTTGAATTAGCCTGTTGTCGAGTTCTTTCACCCCCACGATTACGCCTCGCTTTTGCGATCGACGGACATTCTTGCGCGTCTCCTGGGGCAGGTTATCCCACCAGCCCTTAAAAGACGAAATTGTGATGACAGCGATGCTGTCCCATTCGATCGGGTATGAGTACTTGGGTTGTGTGGCGGGCACCTTCTGGGAAAAGCTGAATACGTCGGCGCGGCGACCACCCAATGTTTGCTTTTTTAAGGCCTCCACGCACAAAGTGGGGTTCTCCAATTCTGTCTCTAGCCACTCTTCCTCATTGATGACGGCGGTTCTGATCCATCTTCCGCTGAGAACGATGCTCTTCCCGTTGACGCCTAAGGCCGGAACCTGGAACCACCTCCCTTTGACGCTCATCGGTACGGATTCGGTAGGCAACATTTTGCGACCCTTGGAGGTAAATGCGTCTGGCATTGAAAGAATGTGAAGGCGAACCGCTCTGGTCCAATCTAGCGCGCCGCGCAGAAACGAAACGAAGACGGCGAGTCACCGAGCCTACTGAATATTTCGCCCGAGGTCAGGAAACGATACTCGTCGGGAATCACCGGGTGCGTCTCCAACTCGACGACGGCACGCCGGGCCAGGGAAATAATTCGCCGCAGTCGATCCGGAGGTTCCACGGGCGCCAGAGAGAACAGATAGTCGGCCAGCCGATGCCGCCGTTTCAACAGTCTGTCTATCGACTTGCGATAGAAACGATTAGCCCAACTCTTCTCACCTGGCCCAAACGAAAAATTTCTTCGAACCAGCGTTCCCGCCGGCATTAGCTCTCCCAACAAGACATTCGCGCACAGGTGCATGTGATGGTGGCCATCGAGGCGATCCGGCTCCACTCCGTAGATTCTGCGGAACTCCTCAACTTGCGCTGCCACCAAGTACTCGAAGGAACTGGCAAGTCCCGGATGATACACAACCTGAGACAATCGGTTCCGCAATAGAAAACCAGACACACGCTTCTGATGTTCGGCAAGCCGGCCAATCGCCCCCGTTGTGGAGAAGGGAGTTGTAAAGTTCAAGTGCAGACCAACATCTACTTTCCGCTCACGCGCTAGAGTGGCAGCCCGCTCTGAGTCTTCCATAAACACCATGGCGCTAGCCGAAGACACGGAGCCTAGGCGCACACACTCGAAAATTCGGTCAGTCGATTTAGCGTCCCGCCCCCAGTCATCTGCATTGACGATGAGGACTCCGGTCCGTGACGATTCGCCGTCCACAACAGGGACGCACGAAGGCGCTGTATCGGCCGAAAACAAGAGTTTTTTGGAGATTGCCAAGAACTGATCTATTCTGCTGCGGGTGGCCCCACATGAGGCTCGACCGATCGCTGTAGAGTTTCTGTGGAACGCGTGCCACGGCCTGTAAGAATTTTCTTCAATCGCTGCATCTGCTCTCGCCGATGGAAATCGATCAGATCCCGCGAAACTGGCCTTTCCAAGTGCCGAAACACAGCCCAGAAATAACCCGTTCCAAGGGCCAGACCTCCGAGACCGAGGGGCGGCTTGGTCATCTGATACGCGGTTCTGAACACTTCCCACAAGGGATGATTTCCCACAGCATAGTCCTTGATGCCGAGCTTGAACCTCGACCCAAAGATGCTCCGCTGGGCAGTCCCCATTTCTCGATGGTGCAGGCAAACCATTTCCGTGAATGTTCGGGTCTTCCAACCCTTCATCCGCGCGGTTATGACGGCAATGTGATCGATTGAGCCACCCTTCACTGGCACATATCCACCGACCGAATCGAAACATTCGCGACGAAATACCTGACACGCTCCTGAGACGTGCTCAATGCTCACAAAGCGATAGTCGTAAATGTGGCCAGAGGCTTCCTGAAACGGCGTTCCGACTAGACCCAACGTGGGATCTCCAGCCAATTTCCCGAGCAGAAACGAAAAATAGTCGATGTCAAAGGAAATATCGGCATCAAGGCTAGCGATAACCTCATAGTTGAGCTCTCGTACACAGGCATATCCAGCGTTGAACGCATGAACTTTACCTGCAAAATGCCGCTCCTTACGCTCCGGCATCCTCAATAACTGGATCCATGGATATGTCTTTGTGTAGCTATTGACGATATCGTCTGTCCCATCCGTAGAGCCGTCGCTAACGATGACCCACTTCAGCGGCCTAACTGTCTGAGCCACGACCGATTTCAAGGTCCGATCGATGAACTGCGCCTCATTGCGCGCGGGTGTTATCAGAACGTATGTAGGAAGAGATTCCATGTGCAAAGGCTCACGATCTGCGATGGGAAGGGAACAGCTATCGGACAGTGCCGGCACCTATATCCTTGCTGGAGATGCTGCGCTGCAGCGCCCGCCGGTCTGCTAGCGGGAGAGGATTGCAGCCTTCAGGAACCGCAGACTTTCTTCGGCCACCCGAGACTGCTGCTGCGGCGTTAGTTGCGGGAACATCGGCAGAGACAGGATTTGGGCAGCGATCCTTTCGCAAACCGGAAAATCACCTACTCTGTATCGCAGGCACGCATACGCCTTCTGCAGGTGCAAGGGAATGGGATAGTGTATGCCGGTACCGATGCCTGCACCCTTCAAGTGAGCCATCATGCCTTCGCGGTCCTCGGTGCGAACCACGTAAAGATGGTAAACAGCGCGCGAAGATGAAGACTCGTATGGCAGCGTGATAGCGCTCTCGGGATTTGCGAGCAGGCGATTGTATGTCTCAGCTCGCTCACGCCGCTGCGTATTCCATTTCGACAGATGCCGCAATTTAACGCTCAGGACGCCGCACTGAATGGAGTCCAATCGGCCATTGTAGCCTTCGACATCGTGGTAGTACTTTGTGGCCTGCCCATGATCTCGAAGCATCTTCGCGGTCTTCGCGATACCCGCGTCGTTCGTGGTAGCGGCGCCCGCTTCGCCGCATGCTCCAAGGTTTTTCCCTGGATAGAAGCTGAATGCAGCGGCCCGTCCCATCGATCCAGCCTTCATCCAGCGGTGGTGTTTCTTTGAGAAGTACTCGGCGCCATGGGCTTGGCAGGCGTCTTCGATCACGACTAGGCGGTAGCGATCGGCCAATTCGAGAATCTCATCCATATCGGCCATTTGCCCATACAGATGAACCGGGACGACGGCTGTGACCGGGCGACCACTTCGGCGGCTCAAGAGCCGACCGGCATCGTCAACTGTGCACTGCTCTTCCAGATATTGCCCGAGTTTTGCGGGATCCATGTTATAGGTCTGCTCGTCGATGTCAACGAATTCGGGTAACGCGCCCGCTTGTGAGATCGCTTCAGTTGTAGCGATGAATGTATGGGGAACAGTGACCACAACATCTCCGGGCTTCACCCCGCTGGCCATCAGCGCGAAACGCAGAGCGTCTGTGCCGCTGCTGACCGCCACCGAATGGCGCACTTCACAGAAGCTGGCAAACGCCGACTCAAATTCCTCGACCATGGCGCCGCCGATAAAGCCGGCGCTGCGCAGCGCCTTGCGAAAAACCTCCGTCAATTCCTGCTCAAGTTCAACATGCGGGGTAACCAGGTCGAGAAAAGGAATGGGATTAGAGACACTATTAGAGTTGCTCACCTTGAGACCTCCATAAGTTGTTTTTGGATGGAGCGCAAGAGCGCGCCGAGAGATTAGAGATAGACTAGAGCACCGCGCTGGCGGAGAGACTCAGACGCGGCTTCCAGCATTCTTACAACCCTCATACCTGCCTTGCCGTCATTGATTGGGGTCTTGTCATTGACGACGCAATCCACGAAATATGCCAACTCTTGAGTAAGCGCTTCGGTCTGTTCGACGCGAGGCGCCCACATGTCGCCGGAGCGGTAATTCACCAGCATGTTGTACACACCTTCGCGGCTCGAGATGTTTACGCCCTTGTCATAAACTTTGACCTTCTCGTCAGGTTCGACGTCATTCCAGACGAGCATCTTCTTCTCGCCGCCAATCAGAGTGGTACGGACTTTTACGGGCGACATCCAGTTGACGTTGATGTGGGCGATGACTTTGTTAGGAAAATACAGGGTGATGAAAGCGATGTCTTCCAGCCCATTGACGTGAGACTGGCCGGTTGCAACAACGGCTTCCGGACTGTCTTGGATCAAGTGGTCCATGATCGCCAGGTCGTGAGGCGCAAGATCCCAAATCACGTTCACGTCATGCTGAAACAAACCGAGGTTCACACGAGTCGAGTCGTAGTAATAGAGCTTGCCCAAGGCTCCTTCATCCACCAACTGCTTGATCTTCTGGACGGCAGCAGTGAACAGGAAGGTGTGATCAACCATGATTTTCAGGTTTTTTTCCGCCGCGAGGGCAATCAGTTCTCTTGCCTGTTCGGAATTGCTGGTAAATGGCTTTTCCACAAAGATGTGTTTGCCATTCTCGAGTGCAGCCTTTGCCAGCTCATAATGCGTCCACACCGGGGTAATGACGGCGATTGCGTCGATTTCCGGAGATCTCATTAATTCATTCGGATCTTCCGTGACAAGAACGCCGGAGTACACTTTCTCCGCTTTCCGCCGAGACGCTGCACTCTTGTCGCAGATCGCGACCACTTGAGTTTCCTCCAGGAGGTCAAGGTTGCGAATGACTTTTGGGCCCCAATAGCCATAGCCAATGACTCCAAACCTCACGAGGGCTCTAGTCTTCTGCACATGTGCTGCGTTCGAATCCTGGGGCTTAGTGATAACGGTGGCCATTGCTTAAGAACTCCTTTGCTGAGACGGGTGGTTGATGGGATGGGAGGAAAGGTTTGCTTAGTGAGCGCCTTCACCGAGGACCACCGCAGCCGGGGTGCGCAGTAGGATCTTGACGTCCATCCAGGGTGACCAGTTGCGAGCGTATTGCAGATCAAGACGAACCATGTCGTCGAACTTTACCCGGCTACGTCCGCTGATCTGCCAGAGTCCGGTGATCCCGGGCTTGGCTTCGAGCAACCGGCGACGATGCCAAATCTCGTAGGCCTCCACTTCGTAGGGGATCGGAGGACGCGGCCCGACCAACGACATTTCCCCTTTCAATACGTTAAAGAACTGGGGAAGTTCATCGAGGCTGGTCTTGCGCAGGAACGCGCCCACGCGAGTGATGCGGGAATCTTTGGTCAGTTTGTAGACGCCCCCGTTCCCGTTCGACGGATGCTTGTCCGCTTTCCCAGCAATCAGTCCCTGAACGTATTGTTTGTGAACTTGGGCATCGTTGTTCGCGTACATAGAGCGAAACTTTAGAAACATGAACGAGTTGCCATACTGGCCCACGCGCCGTTGCCGGAAGAACACGGGACCATCGGAACTCGATTTGACAGCAATAGCAATGATGAGGAAGAGGGGCGAGAAGAAGGCGAGCGCCAGCAAACTCCCCACGACATCCATCATCCGTTTCGTCGTTCGAGATAGCTTCCGACCGTCCTCACGCTGGGATAAATCGGGGTACAGCGTGCGGTTCGTCGACCCCTGGTCAGAATCGTGGTCCCAGTCCTCGGGAAAAACGTGGAACGATAGCGTGACCCGGTTGAACTGCTCCAGGGTCAGGTTCTTCTGCAACGTTTGCGTAACCCTTGTGATGATCGTCGTGGGGGTGGAGCCGCCGCCCTCGATCGCGATCTCGGTGAACATGACTCCGACGACGCAGTTGTTCGAATACCATCCGGTCACATCGGTATCGCGGGTAGAAACGGCGAGTGCCGACAGAATCCTCCCTAGGATCTTCCCATTCCTCTCGGAGGGAAGTTCGTCTCCCATGTCGAGAAGAAGCAGCATGAATGGCTTTCGCGAACGCTCGCTTCTTTTTCGCTCCAGCGTGATCATGCGGCGGAAGTCTTCCGCGTTCAAGATGCCACGGTCTCCGAGCGACGAGGCGTCAGAGAGAGGGCTCAATTTTAGACCGTGATTGTTAGATCGTCGTACGTTCACGATTACCTCCGCGCGATCAGCTTGCTTCGTGGGGAAAGCCAAGTGATCGGCCGAATGACGAGTGATTTAATGGATGGGGGATTGCTTAGGACGCGCCTGACGTTCAGACTTGCCGACTATTCCTTGGGGGGGTTATTTTCTGGAGACGATGTGTAACTGTACCGCTGATAGTAGTCAGAGTGTGATGCATTCGAACTGCTGTTCATTAACGCTCCCAGCAACTTCGATTTTTCGATCGCCTCAAGCCCTCGCTGCAATTGCTGTTTTTCGGTGATGCCTTTTCGGGTGACCAGCAAAATACCATCGGCTAGCCGGGACCAGAGGCTCGTATCCGCAAGTGGAAGCACTGGGGGAGAGTCGATGACAATCCAGTCGAACCAGGCTTCCAGTTGCTCCATCAGAGGCGAAAGCTTTCCAGACTGCATCAACTCCAATGGGTTTTGCGGGGCAGAACCCGCAGGCAACAGCCAAACTCCAAGATTTTGCAGCCGGTAGATGCCGATGTTTGTAGTTTCTCCGCTGAGCCAGTCGCAAAGACCTGGGAGCCTGCCTAGGCCAAATTGGGCCGCAATATTTGGCCGCCGCAGATCACCTTCCAGCAGCAAGGTCCTTTGGGGTTTCCGTCGTCGCCAGGGTACATGCCAGGTTGGCGGCGACCGTGCTCTTCCCTTCCTGCGGGATCGTGCTTGTAATGAGGACTTTCTTCAAGGGACGGCTGTGTCGAAGCTGCCGTAACCGTACTGCTAGGAAACGAAACTTCTCCGCCCCAAGGCTTCCCTCTTTGCCCAGCGATACCAAGCGGCTGTCCTCATGGATTGAGACGGATAGAACGGGGCACCGATCCAACTCTCCCAAGGGAGCCGCAGGCGTGGCATCGACGGAATCGTCAGACTCAGGGCTGGCGGGAGGTTCGAGAACGGCGCCGGAGTCGCGCAACTTCTGCTCGGCAGCCTGTAGAAGTTCCGTGGCAAGCGTGAGAGTGGAACTCTTACCCTCCGAACCTTCCGACTCCGCCCTTTGTAACGCGTCAAATATGTTGCTCATTGTTCAGTTATCCGGACGCGTAGGCGCGTTTCCAGTTCTTCGTCTCGCTTCTGAGCGGCCTGCAGTTGGGCATACAGGTCGAGCAGAGTCTTGGCAGCCTTCCGCACATCAAGCTCCTCAGACGCTCTCTTATGTTCTACCTGGGGAGTCTGAATACCGAGTCGGAAATCTTTCGCGATATCGTC
The DNA here is from genome assembly GCA_963706645.1 of uncultured Acidobacteriaceae bacterium. Taxonomy (GTDB): domain Bacteria; phylum Acidobacteriota; class Terriglobia; order Terriglobales; family Acidobacteriaceae; genus Sulfotelmatobacter. The sequence goes on along the minus strand of CAVPNR010000022.1, from coordinate 15,582 downwards.
TACGATCTCCGGACTCACGCTCCGCATTTGCCTCGAATAACCAGCGATCAGTGCATTTTCACAAACTGTGTTGATCAACCTCGGCAATCCTTGTGAATGCTGAAACACTGCCGCGACGGTCTCCGGCGGAAATAGCGCCGATGGATATGTGCACCCCGCGAGCTGGAGGCGCCGCTGGATATATCCGCCCGTCTCTTTCGAATCCAACGGAAGTAGGTGAGAGCGAAGAGCGATTCTCTGCTTTAGCTGGCGCAAACTTGACGAATCGAGTTTTTCATCTAGTTCGGGCTGCCCCACGAGAAGAATCTGCAGCAGCTTCTGATCTTCGGTCTCAAGATTAGTGAGCAGCCTGATTTCTTCCAGATATCTCTGTCGAAAGGTGGTGCGCTTCGTCGACCACCAGAACCGTCGTCAGCCTTTTCTGCGCGCGCGACACAACGTAGTGCGCAATCTGGAGAAGCAGTTCGCCTTTGTTCTTGCTGGTACCTGGAAGTCCGAAGTCAGTAACGATGTACTGCAAAAATTCGACTGGAGACAGACGTCCGTTAAACACGTAGGCGTAGGCGACATCGCTGCTCTTCTTCAGTGCCTGCAACAGACACCGGAGCAACAGCGTCTTGCCGGTTCCCACCTCTCCAGTTAGAACTACGAAGCCTTTGTGCCGTCGGACGCCATAGTAGAGAGACGCAAGAGCTTCGTTGTGTCTCCCCGTTGGGAACAGGAACGAAGGATCCGGCGTGATCTCAAACGGATTGCGTTTTAGGCCGTAAAAGGCTTTATACATGGCTACGATTCTTAGCCGCGCAAGTAACTGAGAGCCGACCCCACCAGAATAGTAGCAGATACAAACGCAGCTGTTGCCCATCCCAACCACAAGCGTTTGCGCTCGCGTTGCACGTCCGCCGCAACCTCGAGGGTAGGGATTTCAGAGATCACCGTAACCGGCAATAGCTTCTGCAACTCCTTCTCATCGTACACTCGGTCATCCAAGAACTCGAAGGCACCGGCTATCACGACGCCGAGAGCCAATCCGATTCCCAGCCCCATACCACAAAGTTTCAGTCGGTTAGGAGAATCCGGCTTTACGGGCAGACTGGCTGGATCAATAGTCCGGAAGCGCTCGCCCTGCTGCAGCAGTTCCATACTGGTGGCCATGGCTGACTCGTTTTTCTTCTTCAGCAGTTCGTCATAATTTGCTTTGGACTGCTCATATCCACGGGTCAGATCCGATAACTGCTGCTCACGCACTGGTTCTTGATTCAACCTCGACTGATAGTCAACGACCTTTGCTTTCAAATCCGCGACGGTGTGCTCCCGGTTCGCAATCTCCACCCTGTTGGAGTGAAGCTGTCCTTGTAGTTGGACCATGGGGGACGACGCGTCCGCGGTCGCGGATACATCCTGAGTGGTGGTTGGGTCATCGGGATCCGCCGGCGCGGATTTCTTCGCTTTCAAGTCAGCGATGATACCGTCCCTCGTCTTCTCGGTTTCAGCGATCTGCTGTTCGAGCTTACGAACATCGGGATGACGATCGGTATAGTGCGATTTGAGATCCGCCAACTGGGCTCGGAGCTTATCCAATTGTTCGTCCACTGCAGGCAGGCCGGTCGTCACGGTACCACCTGCGCTCTTGGGCGTACCTTGCAAGGAGCGGTACTGATTCACCAAAGTTTCGAGGTACACACGCTGTTGCTTGGCGGTATTCAGCGCATCCTCTTCGGTTTGCAGCTGCGATTGTAAGCCGGCCAGAATCTGCAAATTGCTTCCTACTTGCGTGGGGAGTTCGCCCACATGTTGCCCTTTGAACTCGCGTATCTTCTCTTCCTGGTCCGCCAAGGCCTTGCGAGCGGTCTCTAATTGGCTTTCGAGAAACTGTGTGGTGTCTTCGGATTGCTGCTGGCGAACTTCGAGGTTTTCGTTTATGAAAAGATTGGTCAGTTCACTGGTGACCTGCTGCGCAACATGCGGATCGTGGGCGGAATAATAAACGTTAAATGAACTGACCCGATTTTGAGCATCGTGCACAAGTTCGATTTCGATCTGCTTGCGCATCGCTTCGACTTTCTCGTCAGGGGTCAGATGGTTGTGTGAGTTTGCGTACAGGTTGAACCGATCGATGATGTGCAGCAGCCGCGTACGGCTCAGAATCTGCTGCGTGATGCTGCGCAAACGATCCTGTAAATCATCGTTCACATTGGGAGTAACGTAGTCTTTCGGCATAGTGGGTTGCTCCACCAGTATCAAAGTGCCCGAACGGTATACCGGAGGCAGAACCCAGCTTGATCCCCACACCACCGCCCATCCTACGAAGAGCGGTATCAGGAAATAAAGATGGCGACGCCGGACTATGCCCAGGTAGCGCTGAAGGTCGAAACCTTCTGATTCCTCGTTGAGATCGTCAACCATACAATTACCTTCCCAGAGGTCTGGAAAACTGATAGGAAATCGAAACAAACTCACGGTTTGTGTTTGGGTTCGAGGCTAGAACAGCAACCGTGCTGTAATCCTGGTGAAGCCGCGTGTACCCCAACTGCACGTTGAAATGCTGCCCGAATTGCTGCTGCACCGATGCGGTTCCAGTAACCGTGTGCCCGTTGTTGCTGGCCAACGGCGTGGCAGCCAAAACGTCGTTTTGGGTATAGCCGCCCGCGAGCGATGCGCTCAGGGTCCGAAGAAGTTGTTGCCGGATCGATGCGCTGGCGCTATCCATATGCACAGCGCCGATGAGACCGCCGCCGGAGGAAATCATGTGCGAGTAACTGACGGCGAGATTGGTCAGGCGCCCCTGCCAGCTAAGGCTGCCACCAGCCTCGGGGTGCCAGCTTTGGGATGACGGCGTTGGGATGGACGCAGTATCAGAATACTGTGGGCCGACGTCTGCGTATTGCGGACCACCAAAGAACGAAATTGAGACCCTTGGGGTCGCATACAGCGTGTACAGAAGAAGCACTGACTGCGTCTGCGTCACGTTGGTTCCGGGCGTGGGATACGAGAGGAGCCGTTGGTACTGATAGGTGACGCCGATGTAATGCATTTTCGAAACCCGGTACGCGTAGAATGCCGACCCACCCTGCGAGCTCGAATCATACAACCCTGGGACCTCGGCCGAATCCAGATAGTACAGGTTGGTGAACGTCCCGCTGGCTCCGATCATCCCGTTGGAAGCGAATTGGTAGGTGATCCCCACATTCCCGAAGTTATTAAGCTGGCTGGTAACCGGAGCAATCACTGACTGGTTCGGCTCCTGGATACCGCCAGACACCGATCCAGTGGTGCCAAACGACGGCTGATTGAATACACTCGAGCTTTTCTGGAATCCATCGCGGGCGTTGAAGGTCACGTGCGGGCTCAGGCGGTACTGAAAATCGACCGACGCATTCTGGTTCGCCTGGTTCAGCGAACTGGTGTGCTGGTAAAACGTGAATCCCGGCGCGTAGGTCAAGGTAAAGTGAAGCCGAGTCGTGGTTTCGTTCAGAGCCAGCGTCGGAAACACTGAATAGCTTTCATCACTTACCGGTCCGGAATTGGGGCCAGTAGATCCAAGGATGTTGTCGCTGTACGCCGTCGTGAAGATAACTCCTGCCTGCAGGTAGTTGGAACGCTCTTGGGACGTGGGAACCTGTGGATACAATTGCCCGCTTACGGGAGGCGGAGTCAGCATTCGGCTATCGGTATTCTCCGTACCAGAGCCCGTGCCGTAGGCAGCGACCGGCTGAGTGGGCGAGTTCTCCACTTGCGACCAGAGTGGTACCGTCGCCAAAACGACCAACAACCCAACGCAGGTTTCTTGAAACAGCTTCATGATTACGGAACGACGATGGTGTCACGCGGCTGCAGCTTGATGTTCTGCGCCGGATTCTGTCCCTTCACGACTTCCTTGTAGTTGAAGGGTAGCCGCGTCTGCGTGCCGTCGGCGTTCTGGCGCAGGACGTAAATTGATTTCTGCTTCGCGAAGTCCTTAAATCCCCCAGCGAGCGCGATCGCATCGAGCACAGTAGCTGAGTTCGCGATGGGAAAGGTGCCTGGGCGATTTACCATTCCCAGGATGTTGAACTTCTGACTGTTGATTTGCTGAACGATGACGGTGACTTCCGGCTCGCTAACATAATTCTTCAGCTTGGCGGCGATGTCTTGTTCCAACTTGAGCGGTGTCCGTCCAGCGGCCTGCACTTCCCCGACCAGAGGCAGCGAGATCTTCCCGTCGGACCGAACCGGAACCGTACGCGAAACATCGGGTTCCTTCCAGACATTGATGACCAGCACGTCGTCGTTGCCGATCACGAAAGTATCGTCGTGGGCTTTCGCTGCTTCGGCCTGCGAAGAGTTTGCGCTTGGAGCGGCCGGAGCAGGCGCCGGCGCGGCACTCGGCGGTGCTGTTTGGGCCTGAAGCCCGGTTGACATTGCGAAACACAATGCAGCCAGGCAAATGCCGTCTTTCCATGAACTGCTCATGCTTCTTGTCATTTCGGTTCGTCCTCGCTCGTCGATCAAGCTGACGTCGGTTGGTTTCAGCTTGCTTTCCCGTTGCCTTTGTTCTGACTCGAGAGGGCCAATCTCGTCCCCGGGAAGGACGGGAGATACGATTCTGGGGCCCTCATCTCGTACTGCTCGATCTTGTACAGAATCGTACGATAGCTTACACCCAGCAGGCGCGCGGCAGCCTTCCGATTCCAGCCGGTCTTTTCCAGCGCCCCGGTGATAGCGTTTCTCTCTGTCTGCGAGCGGACGTTCTGAATCATGGACTTCAGCGATCTCTGCGAGCCGTTTCCTTCTCCCGATTCAACCTCAACAGCCGAAGTCTCCTCAGACTCGCTGTTGAACTTCTGATTTCTACTTCCGGAGCCTTCTTCCGGCCCATCGAGGGACAGATCTTCGTCACTAATCAGATAGCGCTTGACGAAAGTCTCCAGTTCCTTCAAGTTGCCGGGCCAGGAATGACCTTGGCAGGCCTGCAACGCCGCCGGGGTGAAATCTCGGGGAGGCAAGCCGTAGTACCTCGCCAGCTTATGCATGGAGTATCGGAGAAGAACCCCGATCTCATCCTTCCGATAGCGCAAAGCCGGGACATGGACGGTGAACGCGCTCAGCCGATAATAAAGGTCGGCGTTCATTCGCTTTTCTGCGACCGCGCTGTCCATCTTGTCACTGCTGGCGGCGAAAATCCGGACATCAACCTCCACCGGCTTAAGATCGCCTGGACGAACAAAGCGCTTCTCTTGCAGCACTTTGAGAAGCCGCGTTTGCAACGTCAGCGGCATCGCCGTGATTTCATCCAGCAGGATCGTCCCCTTCTGACCGTTCTCAAGCTTACCCTGGGTTCTTGCGGAAGCGTTCGCGGAGTTTCCCCGTCCGAAGAGTTCAATCTCAAGAAGATCTGCCGGCATCTCGGCACAATTGACTCGCAGGAACTTGAATCCTGAATGCACCGACCTTTGGTGGATCAAGCGGGCAACCGTACCTTTCCCGCTTCCAGGTTCCCCCAGGATGAGTACGGGAACATCGGCTTGGGCAAGCAATTCCGATTGCGCGCGAAGCTGGCGCATCGCTGGACTTACACTGAGAAAGAAATCGTCCTCGCCCAGCTCCGCGATGTCTTCGGAGGTCATCTCGACTTCTGCGCCGTCGGTCGACGTGCCGAGGTGATGCTGGATCGCGACTTCGAATTGGCGCTCACTGAAGGGCCGCAGCAGGACGGCTTTCGCTCCGAGACGGGTTGCCTCTTTTTGCTTGGCCGCGTCCTTAGGATCGCAGAGAACCAGGATCGGAAGTTCAGGCCGCAGTCTGCGCAGCCATGGCAGGAGTTGAAGGCCTTCGCCATCTCCGCGAGGAATGTCGAGCAGAACTAGGTTGGGCGCGGTTCCGGATTGCACTTGCTCCATTGCATCCCAACCGCTCGCCGAACTCTCCAGGTGCCAATCGTTCGAGTGCGCGGCTGAGCCGAGCAATCGCAGCACGGAGGGTTCGCTGCTCACGACCAGTAAGCGAAGTGTTTCAGTGATCTGTGGCGCCATGATATAGAGTTGATGTTTCCTGCGGACTTTCCGCGAAAGGTGGGTACTGCTAACTCTCAGGCAGGTTCGACGTCGTATCCTTCGACGCGCACGGCCAACGATCGCTGGATCGCGTCTACCGAAATCACAAGCGAGCGGTCTCCATTGCGCGAGACCAGTATGCCTTCCACGCCATCCAGTACGCCGCTCTTGACTCGCACGCGTTGACCGATCTTCAGGAAGGGATGCGAGGACCAGGGCAGCTGCGTTTCCACCAAATTCCGAACTGCATCGATTTGCTGATCGGGAATCGGAGTGCCCTCGCCCCGGGCGCCGACGAGACCAAAAACTCCGTCCACGCGCAGAACGCGCAACCGCTCCACTCGATTCGGCACAAACTTGGCGAAAACGTAGCAGCCGAAGAGGGGCACCTGAACAGTCTTCTTGCGATCACTCCAACGGTGGTTTCGGAAACCAACGGAAGGAATGTAGTGACGCCTCTGTCCCCGAGGCGCTGAACGACGACCTTCTCGTGCCGGGGACGGGTTTGCAGCCCATACCAGCTCTCGGTCTCTGTTTGTGCAAGTGGCTGCGACAAATCCAACGCTAGACTGCTGACGGCCATAGCTTCGCCCTCTAAGTCACTCTTCTCAGAATGACCCCAAAAATCGAGACACTTAAGCCTGTTCTTGCTTTGCGAAATCTCAACTTGGAGATTTCCGGGGGAGGAAAACACCATGGTCAGGAGGCCTAGGGGGGAGAGATAGCTTCCTGCTAAATCGATTGTCTTTTCACGTTACCGTTACTGTACTCAAGGAGAGTGCCGATTGCTATCGCACCAAAGTGCTATCAATTCGATTCGACGTCGCAAGCAAATACCACCACTGCATCGACGTCTACAGGCATCAACTCGTCTAGTCCAATCGCGATAGCTCTTCAATGGACAGATCGGTTCGAATGCCTACAAGATCGCTAGCCGGGGGGCTCTTCCACCGCGTCCTTAACGAACACAGTGCCTGGGGAGAAGAAAAGGGATCTTGTTCTCTCACCTTGCACGCCAAGACTACCTCACATTGCAGAGGATTGCAATGGCTCTAAATACCCTAGGACAGTCTTCTCAATCCCGACAGTCATGATTACCTAACTGAACGATGTCATTTCCGTTCCCGATAGCTCGAAGCGTGGTACATTAAAGATTCATTATCAATGGCATACGGCCACATCCCCGTGGATCGAATGCGACATCGCGACGAGTGGGTCCGTTTGCCTTCCGAGAGAATTGTACACACCACGCAAGGCCAAGGTGTGAAAATCATTGCAACCTGTTGCCATTCCTTGTTGCCATTTCAGCCCGGCCAACGGTTACTCCGTCCAGACTCCGGGATTGGCCACGAGATCGGTATGCATTAGGAGGCGTGGCCAGTTCCTTTTAGGAAAGAATGCAGAGAGTAAATAGAAAAGGCGTGCCAGACTTGGCACGCCTTTTCGTTGTGAATTCTGGGGAGGGGCTTATTTCGTTATGCAGATCGCATGTTGCCGAGTCGCCTCCGAGATCGGAGGAACATCGCGCCGAAGCAACAGACGCCAGCCAAGAAGAGATAACCCATTGCCGCGCCGCCCTCGGGAACCGCCACCAGACTCCACATTTCTTGCGGCTCTCCCGTCGCACCCTTCGGACACGGCGTGTACAGGTAAAGATTGGCAAACTGGCTCAGGGAAATCGTGCCCGCCTTGTAGGCCGCGAGTGCACAATTTAAGTAGCTCAGCGCGGTCGCACCCAGTGCTCCACTGTGGCCACCAGAGGTGATAAACCAGATGGCTTCCGAGATTGCACCCTGCTGAGCGGAGGTGAGGCCGGTGGAAGTGAGCATCTGGTTCGCGAGGTAAGCCACCTCGGTGTACCCCGCCACTCCGATCGTGCCACCGAACAATGTCAGACTCACGATATTGCCGAGGTTCAAGCTCGCGGCACTGACCCCGGTGGCCGTCCAAGTCTCACCACTGGTGATGTTGTCGAAGTAATCGTCGCAGATCATTCCCGGGACAGCTTGCCCCGCTCCCACGGTCACGCCGTTGATCGTGCCACCATACAAACCCGCTCCGACGCATCCTTCTGGCCCGATGCATGAGACTGCGCTGTAGGTGCCGTCGAATGACATCGACGTGGAGGTTTGGCCTACAACAAGCGGCGCAAAGCTGAGCGCCACCACAATTACCGCCGCTGAAATAATTCCAATTCTAATGTTCATCACTGATTCCCGTTTCCCCTGAAGCTTGGCCCAAGACATCGAAAACTAAGGTGCAAATCCAGCTGTACGAAGGTAACTCTAGCCCATTCGGATTTAGAGTCAAGACTGATAATTTCTGCGACGTGGCTGCAAGCGCTTGCGACCTGCTCGCGAAGTCATTATTTATCAATCTGATAGGAGCAATTAGAGGTCCCTGGCCGGTGCCAAGAAATTTAGAGCTTATGGCACGTAAGTGCCATGTTTTACTGCAACTTCCCCACCTCAGTTCTTGTCGAGCATGGGGTTTTATGTCAGAAGGTATTGAAGACGCATCGTCCGGTGATCGGAATCGACTCCGGAAGTCATCGGTCTCAAGTGGGCCTTGGCACCTCGAGTGGCTCGCCAGTAATCTTTCGCATTGAATGCGGTTGCGATACGGTTATCACGGTTACTATCCGCGATTCCATTCGAAGGGTTCCATGAGGTCTTGCACTCGCGTACGTCTCGTTCTCCTTTCTGGTCTCATCGCCGGTCTCCTGGGCGCCTGTTCGCGAGATCCCAACATCCGGAAACAGAAGTACTTCCAGAGCGGGCAAAGCTACTTCGCCAAGGGCCAGTATCGCGAAGCTCTAATTGAATATTCCAATGCCGTGCAGGTCGATGCGGGTTATGCGGAAGCCCACCATCAATTGGCTGAGACCTACCTCAAACTGCAAGATGGGCAACGCGCCACTCAAGAACTGGCTCGCACCGTCGAATTGCAGCCGGATAACGACCACGCCCGCATGGAGTTGGCAAATCTGCTGGTCGCGAGCGCTAACTTTCAGCAAGCCCGCGAACAAACCGTTCTGCTGCTGAAACAACACCCGGATGATCCCGGTGTGCACGCGATCATTTCTAGTCTGCTGGCGGGGCAGGGCAATTTAAGTGGAGCGATCGAGGAAATGCAGAAAGCAATCGCTCTCGCGCCAGCTCGCTGGGAGTCCCACCTGAACCTCGCTCTGTTACAAACGAGAAACAACCAGCCGGACGCTGCCGAGACAAACCTCAAGAAAGTGATCGAACTGAACCCTGCGGCCGGGCAAGCGTATTCGCTGCTCGGCGCCTTTTACCAGTCACGCGGGCGCTTCAAAGAAGCCGAGCAGCAGTTCAACAAAGCATCCGAGGTCAGCCCTAACAGTCCGGAACCACGGGCAGCGCTGGTTGAGCCTGTACGTGATAGAAGGCAAGAGATCGGAAGCAGAAGAGATTGCAACGCGCGCAAAGAACGACTTTCCGAACGACCCCGGCGGCTACCGTATGCTGGGCGACCTTTACTACAAGCTCGGCGATTTGGACAAAGCGCTTGCCGAATATGCCGCCCTACGTCAGCAGCACCCGGCCGACCTACTACTGAAGAAGGATTACATCCAGCTTCTCCTGCAAAAAGGCCAACTCGCCGAGGCAAGCAGACTCGATGACGAGATTCTCAAGGCAAACCCCAACGACAACGACGCCTTGGTGTATCGCAGCCAAATGCAAATCAGCAATGGTCATGCGAGTGACGCCGTGGCGACTCTGGAAACGGTGATTAAGAACGATCCTGGCAACAGTGAGGCCCACTACGTCCTGGGAGTCGGGTACGAGAAGCTCGGCGATCTCGAGCGTGCGCAAAGTGAGTGGAGAGAGGCGCTGCGGCTTCGTGCCGACCTTCTCGACGCAGTTCGAGCTTTGGCGGGACTGGCCATGGGAAGAGGCGATATGGAGGCTCTCGACCAGTTGGCCTCTGAGATCGTCCGGCTGCAGCCTGCATCCCCGGAAGGATATGCGCTGCGTGCACTTTCGAATATCAATCGCAAGCGATTCCCGGCGGCCGAAGTCGATGTCCACAAGGCAATCCAAGTTGCCCCGGGGAATTCCTTCGGATATGTGCAGATGGGGAACCTGAAGTTTGCCGAGAAGCAGTTCGATGATGCCGGCAAAGCCTACCAGGCAGCACTCGATCGCAATCCGAATTCGAAAGACGCCTTGCGTGGTTTGATGAATACGTATGCGGCTCAGAAGCGCGTGGATCAAGCCATCGCCGCCGCGAATGCTCAAATTTCGAAGTCTCCCAACAATAGCGGTTTCTACGATCTATTAGGCACGGCGCTTTTTAACGACAAGAAAGATTTAGCCGGAGCCGCAGCGGCGCTGCAGAAATCCGTCGAACTCGACAAAAACAATTCCGACGCACAGTTCAAACTCGTTCAAGTGCAAGCGGCCAAAGGTTCGACGGATGAGGCGATCGCCACTTGCCGTCAGGCCCTCGCGAGTAATCCCAATGAGCCCGGTCTCTACATTCTTTTGGGCGACCTGTACCAGGCGAAGCGGGACTGGAATAGCGCGGCCGAGGCGTATCAGAAAGCGCTTGCCATCGGGCCGCAAAATCCTCTGGCATCGAATGATCTTGCAGCTGTAATGCTGCAATCGGGCGGCAACCTCGATGTGGCCCTGTCTCTAGCGCAGACGGCGCGACGCGGAATGCCGCAGTCACCAGCCGTCGCTGATACGTTGGGATGGATCTATTATCAGAAAGGCGCGTATCACTCAGCCGTCGACTCGCTCCGGGAGGCTCTGAAGCTAGCCGAGGATGGACATTCCGCTGATAATCCACGATTTCACTATCACCTCGGAATGGCCTACGCGAAGAGCGGACAAGCGAGTTTGGCCCGACAGCAGTTGCAGCAGGTTCTGCGCCTCAATCCTAATTCCAGCGACGCCGAGAGTGCGAAGCGTCAGCTTGGAGAATTAAAGCTGTAGCTCTTGCAAGGATCGGTCCTTATACTGTTCATTCAGCTGCGCTGACGATCGGATCGAATGAAACAAGGACTGGAAACTAGTCTTACGGTTCGTCGAAACGCCTCTGTTCGGGTAGTCCTGATGTTGATCGTCGGCGCGCAGATAGCCTGTGTCAGTAAGCAAGCCGCACCCGTCCAGACCCCGGATCAGAGGCCAGCAATGACTCGTGCCGCAACTGTTGCTCCACGAACGCCACAGTGCCCCACATTCAACTCTTTTCCCGAACCAGTTCGTCCAGCCAAAGTGGACCCCATTGTGCACAGAGTGATTCTCTCGTGGACCGCGAGCATCACAGATGCGAAGCATCCCTTGCCTTTCGGTTACTGCGTGTATCGCGTCACAACAACGCCGACTGGCGGGTCGCCGGTAACAGCAAAGCCCGACGACAAGTCGTTGGTGCGGGTAAACATCGAGCCCTTTCAAGGCACCAAGTGCACGGACGACAGGGTTCCGACCGGCAGTATCTACTATTACAAGGTGAAGGCGATCGGCCGCGACTCGATGCTCAGCAAGGCCACAGACTATGTGGCCGCGTCAGTTTTGGATCCTAAGCCGAGCAAGACTTCCGGAAATTCCACGCCTCCCGTCTGCCGGGGTCCAAACGACAACTAGCAGTCATCGACATAGAGTAAAGATAGGACGGCGGAGGCAACGCCAACCACGGTAAGGAGGCTGTGCTGAGCATTTCGGACCGAGAGTCGATTTTCCGTTCATCGCCAGCCCTGCCTTTCTCGATTCTCGTCTCGATTTCTTTGGCGATCTGGTGGAGAGCTCTTACGTCTACGTTCGCTCTGGCGCTCCGCGACGACCAGTACACGCACATCTTGCTGATCCTCCCGGTTAGCGTGGCGTTGATCTTCGTGGATTGGAAATCCCCTGAACCATCCACGGGAGTGGTCTAAGCATCGGTTCTGGCTTGCTGGTCTCGTCAATCTTGGTGACTGTCGTTGCCAGGTCAGCGGCAATCTCCCTTCACGCTGATGAACAACTTTCAGTGAACATGCTGGCGCTTGTGGTCTGGTGGATTGGGGCCTTTCTATTCTCTTTCGGCACGCGCGCTTTCCGGCGGGCAGTCTTCCCTCTCGGGTTCCTGCTGTGGCTGGTACCTCTTCCCGAGTTTCTGTTGAACCCGATCATAAGGCTGTTGCAGCAAGGCTCGGTCGCCTCGGCCCGCGTACTTTTTGCGGCCGTCGGAATACCGGTCGCTCAGGATGGCACCCTACTGAGCATCCCGGGCTTGACGATGGAAGTTGCGCGTGAATGCAGCAGCATCCGTTCGAGCTTGATGTTAGTGGTCACGACTATGGTCTTGGCGCAGATGCTGTTGCGCTCCGCTTGGAGGAAGGCAGTCGTGATCGCGCTAGCGATCCCACTGTCGGTCGCTAAGAATGGTCTGCGGATCTTTGTGCTTGCCATGCTGGCAACACGTGTTGACCGAAGTTTCCTAACGGGAAGACTTCATCACCAGGGCGGAATCATCTACTTCCTGATCGCGCTGGCCGCCATCTTTCTGCTGATCTGGCTTGCGCGCCGTCGCCCAGGAGAACACAGAAAGGGTTGAGCCGGAGGCTGGCGCCGGCGTGGCTTTGGTTGGATGGCGCATAAACTCTGTCGGGGACTACATGGAACTCCGGTGTGCCTGTGGGAGGGCGTCAACCTCAATTGGGCGAATAGCTGGGTCCCGCCGCCCCGAAGGCCCCCGGTATCTCGCCAGTGATCCAACCTCACCATTCAGAAAGCAGCTCGCTGGATTGCACTGGAGTTACTTCCTGGACGTAGCGAGTCAGGACTGCTGCCAGTCCTTGGAATTCGGACGTCACGATGTTCAGATGATCGCCAGGGATAACCTCAACCTCCAGCTCCGAAACCAGATCCCCCCACACGCGTGTTGGATCTTTCGGGGAAAAGCTGTTTTTCTCGGCGGTCACCAGAGTCATCTTGCCGCGATAGAACCTCGGCCGATAGCTTTGGTAGGCCAAATAAGCGTTCCGGTTTACCCGGCGTTTGGCCGTCTCAACACGCGACAATCCCAGCGTCTCAGGGGGAATCTGACTATCGTGGATTTCTCCGGGAAAGTGTAGTCGACGTTTGATCCCCTTCACGAAATAGGAAGATGCATTGTTGAGGGAGAGCCGCCGCATCTCGTGCGCATGACGCCTCATTCTCTTCATAAACAGAGGCAGGCGTTCGAGCGCAGGCATGAAACGTGGATGAGGAAACGAATCGATCAGGGTGAGGAGAACGACACTCCCTGGATCCTCCGAAAGACATTGGGCCATTTCCAGCGCTACCAAGCCACCGAACGAGTAACCCACCAGAATGCAGGGACTGTGAAATTGCATGGCCTTCAGAGATTCAACATAAGACTTGGCCATATCTTCAATGCGATCAAACGGTTCCTCTAATCCATCGAGTCCTTTGGCTCGAATCCCAAAGACCGCGTTGCGGGTCCGAATGTGCTTTGCCAGTTCAGAGAAACTCGGAAGCCCATCAAGACCATGGACGATGAGAATCGGCGGATTCTCGCTTCCCGCCTTGAGTTGGACAAAAGAAGAAGAGATTGGACGAGCCAACATGAGCTTGTTTGCGATGTTAGCCAAAACCACCGGGGATCTGACAGGGCACTTTGGTAACGCAACGATTGTCACAGACTCAGCCCGACTGAAAGCTCATCGAACGCACCGAAGTTACCGTTCGCCCCGATCTGCGAACACAATATTGAGAAGGAGACGTGATCGATCGAAAACTTATCTACAACAGTGCTGGATGGGTTTCCTCTGCTAGAACAGCTGTACGGCATCGGCAGGCGAACGGAGGGTAGGAACCGCGTATGGATCCGAGGTCTCGTTGGTTCACGGGTCTGGGTGTCGACTATGAGATCCCACATCACTCGATATTCTCAACCATGGAGTGGCGCGTGAGTGCAGCAGCATCCGTTCGAGCTTGATGTTAGTGGTCACGACTATGGTCTTGGCGCAGATGCTCTTGCGCACAGCCTGGCGAAAAAGCGTAGTAGTCGCGTTGGCGATCCCGCTTTCGGTCGCCAAGAATGGGCTGCGGATCTTTGTGCTCGCCATGCTGGCAACGCGTGTTGACCGGAGTTACCTAACGGGAAGCCTCATCACCAGGGCGGAATCATCTACTTCCTGATCGCGCTGGCTGTCATTTTTCTGCTGATCTGGGTTGCGCGTCGTAGCGAAGAAAGACGGAGCGTCTCAAGCTAGTGAGTTTTTCCGGCGCAAGAGTCTCAATCGCCTTCCACCGACCCTTGAATTCATCAATGTCCGCGATGAGCTTTATGATTTCCGCGGTGGTTGTGATGTTCTTGACGTCGTGCATGGAGCCTATATCCATTTTCATCCATTTTTGCCCAATTCTTGGCTGATGGCAGGCAAATATCCATTTAGACCCGTTTCTAACCGTTTTCCCCAAATCCGGCATCTCCGGGAGCACAGTGCCGGCGCTAACTAGGAGCGCGACGCCAGGTCTCAAGCACACGATCAATGTCGTCGCGAACTGAGTCTCGGGCATCCATGCGTCCAAGTCCCTTCATTAGAAGGCGATCGTATTTCGTATGCCTGTGGCGGATGGATGCCACCACCGCCGCTCGTAACGCTTCTTCCTCTAGTGCTCGCCCGGAGGCGGTCCGACCCACTCGACCGCTGCCCCGAACCGACGTATGCGCTGCGATGGCCCGCGCCTCCTCAGGCGGGCAGCCTGGAAACATCTGCCGAATCGTTTCGGCCATTCGCATCGCGAGAACCTGATCCTTTTTATCGCGATAGATTTCGGCCCGCTCGCGCCGGACACTGCGCTGCTCAGCGTCGACGGAGCACTCTGCCCCGGCCTGCTCCAGCGCCGATTCCTCGACCAGCACTCCCTGGCGTTCGTAACGCTTGCGAGCCCTGCTAAAGCGAACCACCACGGCGGAAAGTGCGCTGTGTTTCCGAGCACGGCGGGTCAGAGCGGTGACGCCTCTGGGCAGGTAAACCAAATGGTCGAAATCGGCACATGTGAGGCAAAGCGGTCGTTCGCCCTCCATAAATAGGAAATCGCCCCTCAATAGCTCCTTTCCGCAATCGGCGCACTTCGAATCCCGGAGGATGTCGAACACAACAAGGTCCTTCGCTTCTGACGATTGATGATCAGCTGAACCTGCTTTCATGTCACGCTCTCTTGCACTTTGCTCCGATCAATCCGCCGTTTACCGGAGAGATTTGGGTGAGGTGATTGTGCGACAAGCAGGGATGCCGCTAAGTAGAAAACCGAGACCCTAGGGATCGCATTGTGCCTCCACCTGCTCGTAGACAGCGACATTCACCTGTCGGTCTTCCCTTCTGCTGACCTGCAGAGGCGGACAACTATCGCAACATTCTTCGTCGCTCTAGAAGCGGAAAGGCACCGGCCGCCTCAATCCGCGTGGACGGCCCATTCCTCCTTTACTGCTGCATCGTCCCGGAGACGATCGTGTTGTTGTCGGTTTCGATCAGCAGCATTTCCTTGCCAGAGTTGACGACAACCAGACTGTAATTCGAGGTCGGAAA
>CAVPNR010000021.1:0-46266 GCA_963706645.1 uncultured Acidobacteriaceae bacterium | reverse complement strand
GCACACTCAGAAAGAGGGCTATCCGTATCTGCTTTCGAACAGCACCGAGGGAGAGAAGGCCCGGGCCAATTATCTCGGCGAGTCTGCGTCCCGCGCGAACATCGTGTCCGAAGTGGCTTAGCCAGAACCGCAGAACTAAGGTCGATGAGCGCAATGGCGATAATCATCGAAGGTACATGATCAGTTGGGGAGAAGTAGTTGGTGCCGAGAGCACCAACCGGCTCTCCGCTTGACGTGCGGGGTACAATCCTGATGTGCCTATTCGCTCTCAATCGGTTAGAGTCGGCGTCCCCCCTTTGCGCCGCTTTTCCCAGCTTTCCTGAAGAGAGGCTTTGGCGAACGGCAGGAGTTTTCCCATGCGGTCGTCCTGGATTTGTAATGTTGCTCCCAGGCGCGTGATGACAATTGAAAGTGCCGCGGCAAGATGGCGGCGTACATCATCTGCCCCCTCTGCAAACGTTCACACAGTCCGCTTTTTGTCAGTTTTGCTGCTGACAGTGTTCTTTGCTT
This sequence comes from uncultured Acidobacteriaceae bacterium, assembly GCA_963706645.1. GTDB lineage: Bacteria > Acidobacteriota > Terriglobia > Terriglobales > Acidobacteriaceae > Sulfotelmatobacter. Next base: position 45,756 of record CAVPNR010000021.1, on the reverse strand, counting down.
CGGTTCACCTGCCAGCCCAAACTTCGGTCACCACCTGGCACTATGACAACGCGCGAACGAGTGCGAACACGTCGGAAACCACGCTTACTCTTTCGAACGTAAACAGCATTACCTTCGGAAAGCTTTTTACCGACCCGGTAGACGGCATCATCGTCGGACAACCGCTCTATTTGCCGAACGTGGCCATTCCCGGGCAGGGCGTGCACAATGTCGTTTACGTGTGCACCATGCACGACAGCGTCTACGCGTTCGACGCAGATGACGGTAATCCCACTCCTCTCTGGACCACTAGCATTTTCACCTACAGTCCCGCAGGCGCTACTGCCGTACCCGCGACCGTGACAAAGGAGACTGGAATCGGCTGGACCGAAGTCGGCATCATCTCTACTCCCGTGATCGATCCTGAGACCGGTACTCTCTATCTTGTTGCCGAGACCTACGAGAATGCGAACGTCGTGCATCGACTGCATGCCCTCGACGTCACCACCGGGCTCGAAAAGTTCGGCGGACCTACAACGATTACTGCCACATACACACTCAACGGGACCACCACCACATTTGCGGATCTCTACGAGATCAATCGGCCCGGGTTGCTACTATTAAATGGATACGTTTACCTTGGGTTCGGTTCGAATTGCTGTAACAACTACAGCCAGGGCTGGGTACTCTCCTACAATGCCACCACACTGCAGCAGGAGGGCACGTACACGGCTGAGCCCGGCAAAACGCTGGCTTCCATCTGGCAAAAGGGGGCGGGGCTCTCCGCTGATAGCAATGGCAATATCTATGGCGAAACCGGAGAGGGCTTCTATTGGGCGGGCACGAATCTTTCGATAAGCGTGTTGAAGATCAGTCAACTTGGCACGACGCTAGTGCTGGATGACTATTTCACCCCGTACAATCAGCTGTCCCTCTCGAACACTGATAGCGATCTCGATAATGCTCCTCTCATTTTGCCTGACCAGACGGGTCCGTATCCCCATGAAGTGATCGCGGACGGCAAGGAAGGCACGATCTACGTGTTGAATCGCGATAGCATGGGCGAGTTTTGTTCGACCTGCACCGCCACCGCCGGTGACACGCAGATTGTGCAGGAAATACCGCAGGGTGCCGGCAAGGGAAGTGGCTCACCCGTTTACTGGAACAATACCGTATATTTCACCGGCGAAGCCAGCCCGGTACAGGCTTACACCATAAGCAATGGTGGCCTTGTGGTTCCACCCTTCTTGTCGCCCAGCCAACTTGGCGGCGGAGGCCACGCCATCATGACCTCGAATGGAAACTCCAATGGCATTCTGTGGTTCATTAACGGAGGAGGGCCCCTGTTGGCGCTGGATGCTATTACGCTGAAAACGCTTTACGCCAGCTATCAGGCCGCGAATGGCCGCGACACCATGCCGCCATTGGCACACTTTGCCTCGCCCATCGCCGCCGATGGGAAGCTCTTTATCGGCACGCAGAACAGTTTGGTCATGTACGGGCTACTCCCCTTGGGAAAACTACCCGATCTTATCGAAGCCGCGGTAAGTAATCCGCCCACCACTTCCACTACGGGGAGCACATTTTCCGTCACCGACACGGTGCAGAACATCGGGACTGCGACGGCCGGAGCTTCGACCACGCGCTACTATCTGTCCTCCACGACCTCGAAGGGCAGCGGCCATCTGCTGACTGGCAGCCGCGCCGTGCCCTCGCTGGCCTCCAACGCCACCTCCAGCGGCACGGTAACCGTAACGGTAGGTGCAGGGACGCCCGCGGGAACATTTTTCTTGCTGGCCTGCGCCGACGACACTCTCCTGGTTCCAGAGTCAAACGAGAACAACAATTGCACCGCTTCGGCCGCGCAAGTCACAGTGAGCGGTCCGGATCTCATCGAAACCGCGGTGAGCAATCCGCCCACTACTTCCACGACGGGTGGAACATTCTCCGTTACCGATACGGCGCAGAACATCGGTGGTGCGTCGGCCGCAGCTTCTACGACGCGCTACTACCTGTCCACCACGACTTCGAAGAGCGGCGGTCATCTGCTGACTGGCAGCCGCGCGGTGCCCTCGTTGGCCCCCAGCGCCACCTCCAGCGGCACTGTGACCGTGACGGTAAGTGCGGGGACGCCAGTAGGAACCTATTTCTTGCTGGCCTGCGCCGATGATACCCTCAAGGTTCCAGAAATAAACGAGGGCAACAATTGCCTGGCTTCGGCCGCGCAAGTCACAGTGAGCGGTCCGGATCTCGTCGAAACCTCGGTGAGCGATCCGCCCACTACTTCAACTACGGGTGGAACATTCTCTGTGACCGACACGGCGCAGAACATCGGTAGTGCGACCGCCGCAGCTTCTACGACGCGCTACTACCTGTCCACCACGACCTCGAAGAGCGGCGGTCATCTGCTGACTGGCAGCCGCGGGGTGCCCTCGTTGGCCCCCAGCGCCACCTCCAGCGGCACTGTAACCGTGACGGTAAGTGCGGGGACGGCAGCGGGAACCTATTACTTGCTCGCCTGCGCCGACGACACCCTCCTGGTTCCAGAGTCAAACGAGAACAACAATTGCACCGCTTCGGCCGCGCAAGTCACAGTGAGCGGTCCGGATCTCGTCGAAACCGCGGTGAGCAATCCGCCCACCACCTCAACTACGGGTGGAACATTCTCTGTGACCGACACTGCGCAGAACATCGGTAGTGCGACCGCCGCAGCTTCTACGACGCGCTACTACCTGTCCACCACGACTTCGAAGAGCGGCGGTCATCTGCTGACTGGCAGCCGCGCGGTGCCCTCGTTGGCCCCCAGCGCCACCTCCAGCGGCACTGTGACCGTGACGGTAAGTGCGGGGACGGCAGTGGGAACCTATTACTTGCTGGCCTGCGCCGACGACACCCTCCTGGTTCCAGAGTCAAACGAGAACAACAATTGCACCGCTTCAGCCGCGCAAGTCACAGTGAGCGGTCCGGATCTCGTCGAAACCGCGGTTAGCAATCCGCCCACCACCTCAACTACGGGTGAAACATTCTCCGTCACCGACACAGTGCAGAACATCGGGAGTGCGACGGCCGGCGCTTCGACCACGCGCTACTATCTGTCAACCACAACGTCGAAGAGCGGCAGCATCCTTCTGACGGGTAGTCGCTCAGTACCGTCGCTCGCACCCGCAGCAACCTCCAGCGGCAGCGTCACCGTCACCGTCCCGTCCACATTGCCGAGCGGGACGTTTTTCTTGCTGGCGTGCTCGGATGACACGAAAATCGTTTCAGAAACGAACGAAAGCAACAATTGCCTGGCCTCGGCTGCCACAACCACGCACTAAACCAGGACTTCTCTTTCCACCGCTGCGGATAGACAAACGGAAAATTCCGATCCGAGGGGACATTTCGCTTGCGATTTGGCAGCCTCCAAGAAAGCTCTCGGAACTGTGACTATGATCGGCGCTCGCCAGACAGCATGCGGTGCCACTACCGCAGTCGCCGCAGATCCCAGTTTTCCCAGCTCGGCACTCAGGTCTGCGGACAAGTCGTGTGGACCGAAGTTTTCTAACGGGGAGACTTCACCACGCGGGATCATCTACTTTCTGATTGCGCTCGCGGTCATTGCTCTGCTGATCTGGCTTTCGCGCCGTGGCGAAGAACGACGGAGTTCCTCCGATCCGACGGGTCGTTAACAAGGGGCCGAGACTTTCACGTAACCTTGGCAAGCGAGTAGCTTGTGCTGCGCCCACCTTCGGGATTTCGCACCAGGATACCGCGTTCAACAAGAGCGGTGATGTCACGCAATGCCGTGTCGTGCGAACATTTCGCGAGCTTTCCGTATTTCATGCTAGTGAGCTTTCCCTCGAAGCCATCGAGCAAGCGGCTAACGAGAAGACGCTGCCGTTCATTCAGAAGAGCATCCCCAAATATCCCCCAAGAGTGCGCTCTGGAAAGCACCGTTCCGAGGGTAGCTTGTGCTCCGTCGATGGCACGGCCCAGACATTGCAAGAACCAATCCATCCACGGCGTGATGTCCATAGTCGCTTTCTGCGTCCGCTCCAGAATGTCGTAATAGTCCGCACGCTCTTGCCGGATCTGGGCCGACATGCTGTAGAACCGTTGAGAACTTTGTTCAGATCGCGCGAGCGCCAGATCGGCGATAGCTCGCGCGATACGACCGTTGCCGTCTTCGAAGGGATGGATGGTGACGAACCATAGATGCGCGAGTCCTGCCTTCACTACCCAATCGCCCTCGGTGTTTCCATTGAACCAATCGAGGAAAGCCTCCATCTCGCGGCCCAGTCTTTTCGCGGCTGGAGCTTCGAAGTGAACACGTTCTTTGCCCATCGACCCGGAGACCACCTGCATTGGATCTCCGTTGTCATCTCTCCAGGCACCGGCCCTAATCCGCCTCATGCCACTGTGTCCGGTCGCGAACAAGGATGAATGCCACGAGAACAATCGTTCTGGAGTAAGCGGCTGATCATAGTGATGCGTGGCGTCCAGCGTCATTTCAACAACTCCCTCCACGTTCCGATCCGCGGCCTTAAGGCCCCCGATGTCCATACCGAGACGGCGCGCGATCGAGGAACGGACCTGCTCTGCGTCCAGCTTTTCCCCCTCGATTTCGCTGCTTTTCAGCACGTCCTCCGTGAGGGTGCGTAGCACAGCTTCCTGACGTAGCTTGAAACCCAGGGCGTCGATGCGCCCTAGCAATCGGCCTTGCTCGTGACGGACGCTTGCCAGTCGCCCTGACAAGCTTTCGCGGTTCCACCGAAGGTGGGGCCAGTCTTCTAGTGTATGGATATAACCAGGCATTCTACGCACCTATTGCGTAGGTTATAGCGATCCTTCCAGCGAATAGCAAATATTCAACGCTCATCCTGCGTCGAATACTACCGCTATTCGACGCATCCGCCCTCTAATCCCCAATACAAGGCTTGTTGCGTATCAGCTGCCAAACGCTCTACCGGGTGTTGTGAGTTCGAGGCATATCTGCATGAACACATTCACTTAGAAAACAACATCCTGTTCCCGCGAGCCATTGCGAAGGAACAGGCCGCAGGAACAGAACTCGAAACGGTGACTTTGGGCAGAGACTACGGTCGCTGCCTCGCACTGCGTGGGTGCGGTTGGCCTGCGGAGGCTCCTCGGCTTTTTGTGGCCGCTATCGCTACTGATTACAGTTGCTTAAATATCCATAGAACGCCAGGTACGCTTGGATTGCCACAGCAGCAGTACGTGTTGACCGGACTTACCTGACGGGAAGACTTCATCACCAGGGCGGAATCATCTACTTTCTGATCGCGCTGGCCGCCATCTGTCTGCTGATCTGGGTTGCGCGCCGCGGCGAAGAAAGACGGAGCGTCTCCGCGCCTACAAGACGTTGGCCATAGGCCGGAGTCAAGACCACTTACCGAGGAAGGAAGGCTTGCAAATTCAGATGCGATCCAAGAGGAGCGAAATGAGTGCTAATGCGAATCTGATGAATCAGAGGATGCCTGGTTGGAGCTAGTGCCTAAAGAACGTTTCTTGCCGCAAGCGGCGACGAGAGCTACGGCGCAACGAGCTAAGCGTTACGAAACCACTGGGGATGCATTCACCCGTGCAAATAGCTAAACTCGTTATTTTCGATTATCATAGATTATGAAAATAGCACGGAACGCTATTTTCGCAGTCCAAGAAGGCGGATGTGCCCCACGCTACCAACATTCCCGGCCAGAAAGTATCGCAGGGCAGCTATTCAGCATTTGTGCCAGCGCCCCTGCCTCCGGAACTGAACTGGACACCGCGGCTGATTGGGGCACTTTCGGATGCAGACCGGCTAGTCGGGAGACTAGCGGGCGAGGGTGGTCGCTCTCCCAATCCTCATATTTTGATCCGGCCCTTCGTACAGCGTGAAGCCGTTCTATCAAGCAAGATTGAAGGCACACAGGCCACGCTAGGTGAACTGCTTGCCGCTGAAGCGGGCGCGATCGTGGATCGCAGTCCCGAGGATCTTCGGGAAGTTGGCAATTACGTAGTGGCTCTTGAGCACGGAATCTCGCGCCTCAAGAAACTTCCCCTTTGCGTCAGGCTTACCCGCGAGTTGCACGAAAAACTCATGACGGGCGTTCAGGGGCACCAAGCAGCACCGGGACGTTTTCGCAAGATTCAGAATTGGATCGGCAAGCCTGGCAGCACGATCGCAACTGCTTCTTACATCCCACCCCCTCCAGGAGAGGTCGAGCCATGTCTGGTGGCTTGGGAAAAGTTCCTGCATGAATCGACCCTGCCGCCTCTGGTGACCATTGCGCTGGCTCACTATCAGTTCGAAGCCGTTCACCCGTTTCTTGATGGCAACGGCCGAGTCGGGCGCCTGCTCATAACCTTGTTCCTGATCGAGCGCCAAATCCTCCCGACACCGCTGCTCTACTTGTCGGCGTTCTTTGAAGCATCAAGGCGAGACTACTACGACGGTTTGCGCGGAATCAGCGAACGCGGGGCATGGAACGATTGGTTGGAGTATTTCCTGCTGGGAGTCGCCCGCATGTCTGAGGATGCTTTGAGTCGAGCCATGCGCATCAACGGACTAATGGCCGAGTGGCAGAAGAAAGTCTCCGGAGAATCAAGCAACAACCCGGTGCGTGTAGTCGAACTCTTGGGGGCAAATCCGTTCATCACTACAAAAGGCGTGGCGGACAAATTGGCGATCGCGTTTACGACCGCGCAGCGCGCCATCGAACGACTGGAACGTGCGCGTATCGTAAAGCGGGTAGGCGATGCGAAGCGCGACCGAGTCTATTGCGCGACAGCTCTCCTGGATATCCTCGAAGAGCCGGCCCGCCTGAAGCCAGCCGCCAACGAGTAGTTCTGAGGCCCTCAAAACCGGAGCGCTGGAAACGGGGCAGGCGCAAGCGGAAACCGTCGGAGCAAGATCCTCGAAACCATTTTGTGGCCATTCCGGTTGGCCGACGCCTCGCTAAGAACGCAGCACGACCGTCAATCACTTGATTCAGAGACTACCGACCAACTCGAGTTTCGGACCACCCGGAGATAGAAGTGCTCGAACGTCTCGCATAGGAGGTTGGCCGAAGAAGCGGCTATATTCGCGATTGAATTGCATCGCGCTTTCGTAGCCGACCTCAAAAGCCGCACTGGCCGCATCAAGACCATTGTTCAGCATCAGGCTCCGCGCTGACTGGAGCCTAAGCTGTTTTTGATACTGAAGCGGACTCATCGCGGTCAGCATCCGCAAATGATGATGTAGGGTTGAAACACCCATGCTGGGAATCTTCGCGAGTTCCTCCACGTGTAGAGGCTTAGCGTAGTTCGCGTGATCTTCGCCAACCATCGTTTGCGAAACCTCATCAGGAGGATGCCTGTGGCAGCGATGGCGATGATCAGGATGGCTGTGGCGCTCATTGGTCGCTAGCCCTTCGGTTCTCTAGCTCCCAACCCCTACGCGACCGCAGAGGCTTCCTCGACTGATTGCTTCGCGGGAGCCAGCGCGACCAGCACTACACCGACGATTGCGAACACAACCACTCCCGCGAGTTCTCGACGCTCGATCACATTCCGGTATTCCTGCGCTGCCATTACCCCAGCATGCGCAAGATTTGCCCATCCTCCGAAGACGATCAGACTGCGGTTCGCTGCTGGGTCACGCACGGCCAGCAGCAAGAAAATTCCGAGTGTGACATAGATGCTCATTATCATGGGCACCGCAGGCTCTCGCGAGAAAAACATTGTCAGCGGAACAACTCCCGCCGTAAACAACAATCCCACCACCACCAACACGACCTTCAGTGCCCGTTTTCGACGCATGGTGTCCTCCTCATTCCACTTCGACAGCGGGGTACTTCTCGACGTATTCCTCGCCGTTTGAGCCATAGTACGAGACAGTGCGAACGCCGAAATCAAACTTCGTATCGCACGACGCCCGCACGCCAAGAGGCTGCTAGGAACTCAGGGAAGGTGCTGTTGCCAGCCTGATCGGTTCGCAGGGCTGCAATGAGGGCTTCGCGATCAAACGGCGGGACCTCCACGGTGCCGGACAAGAGCGGGGTGCCCTGCGTGACGACCGCTCCCTTGTTCGTGATGAACAGGCTTTGAGCCGATGGCAGACTCCAAATGTTGCGCGTTCGTCACTCCTCGATGAACTGCTGTCGTCATCTGAGATGTTTGTTGAAGAAGGCGATGATTCGGCGACGGGCGTCCTTCGCTGATGGATCGTGGTAACCGATTCCGACTATCTTCAACATCTTGAATAGGGCGTTCTGGTGATTATTCAGAAACGAGTGCCCTGCGTCAGAATACTCTTTGACATCGTGCTCGACGTGAAGGACAGTCAGGACGCTCTCCAACTCGGCTGCCGCGCCTCGTGCCCAACGGTCTTTCGCACCATAGCTGGCGACGATAGGACACGCAGCCACCAGAAGGCGTTCAGCGTCTTTAGGAATAGCACCGCCGTAGTTGACGCCGGAGGCTGAGAAACCACGACCGGGAGCAAGCAACAAAGCGAATGCACCGCCCATGCAGAAACCGATTACCCCAATCTTTCCAGTACAACTCTCCTGTTGGCTTAGGAACATTCGGGCAGCTTCGATGTCGGCGAAGAATTTCCCTTGGCGAGCCACCGCATCGCGCAGAACTGAGACTATGCAGGCAACTTTCCCTCCGGGGTAAAACAAATCGGGCGCGACCGCCAAATACCCCTCACTCGCAAGCCAATCAGCCTGATTCCGCAAGTCTTGGCTCATGCCTGCTGCATCATGTAACACAACCACACCCGCCCAAGGCGCTTTCTTGTCAGGCTTTGCAAACCATGCCGGGATTTCGCCGGATGGACTGCTGATCTTCACGTCGGCCATCGGTCTTCTCCCGCATAAGTAGCAGCGATTGTATCGTCTTTCCACGACGCTGCAGAGTCACGTCCCCAAGGCGCAATGCAGGACTGCGCTACCTGCCTCAAGCCAGCCCCTCGCACATTCAGTTCTTTTTCGCAGCCGCAGATCGCATCGCTGGTTCGCCAAACGCCACACACTGTGCGATCAGCGCAAGAACCCAGATGTACCACGGAATCGGGTCATGATAATGAAATTGCAGGATGACACACACCACCAAGAGCAGACCTCCCAACATAATCTCCTCCTAGTCGGACTTGTTCAGGTCTGAAGGCAAACCGTAGCACAAGGAGCAAGAGCGAGTCGGTGAGCAGGAACACATTTATTTCCTTGATGCACGGTCTACCAGAGAAAGGGGACGAGCCGGAAGCGGGTGTGGAGGCAATATCCGGTATAGCCGGGCAGTTCTTGGCGGAGAACCTTTTCCTCGTTGAGGAGGCGCAACACGATGATGGGGATGAAGAGGGCAAAGACAGGTAAGGCGAAGTACGAACCGAGCGCCAAAGGCGCGAACAAAAACATCACGCTGGCACCCAAATACATAGGATGGCGGACGATGCGATAAGGCCCGCTCGAAATCACTTTTTGGTCGGGCTCGACTCGAATGGTGGCGGCAGCGAAACTGTTCGCCTTCAAGACCCAAAAAATCATCACCCAGCCGCCAAGAACGAATGCCTGCGACAGAATCGTCAACCACAAGGGCAAGTGAGACCAGCCAAATCGGTGGTCGAGACCGGGGAGCAAATAGCCGATCAACCAAGTCACGAAGGCGAACTTTATGATTAGTTTCTGTTCGCGCACTTTTTCCTTCCTCCGCAGCCTGCGCTCGATCAATTGTGGATCGTGCTTACAGAAATAACCAAAAGCGAATAGCGTTGGGACAAACCAAACCATGAGATAAGCCCAGCCCTGCCAAAACCTGAAGGAGCCAGCGGGTATGAACAGCAGAGCGCCGAACACGACTAACCCAAGCAAGAAACGAAGAGCAAGCTTTGATTTCAGGCTCATCTGATGACACTCCCGTCGTTCGAGCAGCTTCCGCCCCTCAATAATTGTCGCGGCGGAACCAACTGCTGAGCAGTGACGGCAATCACCCGCCTCATGGCGCTGTTGATTCGGCGTTTTCTAAGGGCAGTCCGAAAAGGTCTCGCCAGCGCCCGCAAGTTGTTGAGCAGCAAATGACGGGATTAACCGTGTGGGGTGGTCACCCGGGTAAAGGTTCCGCACCAATCATGCGGCGTCCGCCCTATTGAGGGCATACGGTGCGCGGCTGATGCGCTGCTATCCCATTAGCACGAGGATCAATCACGTGGCTCACGACGACAAGGAATGCTCCGCAACTGTGGAACTCGCCCAGATCAGAATCGTCTCTTCTTGTAGCAGGACTAGAATAGGCATTCAGCACGAAAGCCGCACTGGCGTGACTGATGACACCATCACAATCTAGCCGGGATCGCGCTTTCGAATTGGAAAATTCTTCCAAATCCGATGGCCCTGAAAAGGCACAATATGGATGAGGCTCTAAAAGCGAAACTCGATGAAGCACGGGAACGGATGAACAGTCAGCAGGCTGGAATCAACGCGGATCGCAAACACGATGATCGGGCAACGCGGGAGTGGGCCAGAGGAAAACAGCGGCCAGCGAATGCGGAGCGGGCTCAGTTCAGGAACACGCTGACCGATGAGGATCGGAGACAGATTGAAGAACGCATACAGCAACTTCTCGACGACAACCCGGCATTGTCTCCCGCGAACGCTCGGACGCTGGACTCGAAGACAGAGCCGCCTTGTGTCTCTCTCGAAGGGCTTGACGAATATTATTTTCTGAGAGACATCCTCGGTTGATGGATGCAATCCACGCCGCTCCGAATCGATGCGCGAAGCCCCGCACCATAGGCTTTCGGAGCCATTCGCACAGTGCGATCGGAAGATCAGAAAGTAACTGGTGCAAGGCGCTCTTTCGGGGAAGGCTTGTTTCCATATCGTATGTCCTTGAACGAAAGGTTATCGGAAGCCTGAGCCAAGCGGCGGTTATTTCTTTGAAGTCGAGTAACACGACCGCTGTAAAGGGCTTGCCACACTCCAAGCAACTTGCCTTTAATCGAGACGTTATCAATCCGCAAGGTGGGCACATCCTTTGTGATTGAAACCCGGCGACCTGTGGTTTCAGCTTGCGCATCCGGTGGAGCAGCAGGATCGTGAAGAGGACGATAAGCAGACCGAAGGAAATACTGGTTGCGTTCATACTTCTTTGCTCAGCGCGAATACTAGGCTTAGACCCGGGAGAAACAAACGGGAGGCACATAAGCGCCTCCCATTTCTTTCGTGACTGTTCTTACGCGGCCTTGCCCTGAACCTTGGCTTCGACCGTCTTCTCGCTGCCAACATTCACCTTGATCTGCTTGGGCTTGGCTTCCGCCTTCTTGGCGAGTTTGATCTTCAACACACCCTTGTCATAGTGGGCGCTCACTTGCCCGGAATCGACGGAACTAGGCAGAGTGAACGAGCGGGTGAAGCTTCCGTACTGCCGCTCGACGCGACGGAAGTTCTCCTCTTTCTCTTCTTTCTCGATCTTGCGCTCGCCATGGACTGTGAGGGTGCTGTTCTCGACATGGACATCAATGTCTTTTTCGTCGATGCCCGGAACTTCAAGCTTCAGAGTAATGTTGTGCTCGTCTTCGTAGATGTCCACGGGCGGTGCGAAGCTGGTGGTTGTTAACGCCTCGTCCGGGCCTTCGGGAGTATACGACTCACGGAAAAGACGGTTCATACGATTCATGCGGTCTTGCATGGTCGAGAACTCACGGAAAGGCTCCCAACGGGTTAATAGGGTCATAACTTAGTTCCTCCTTGGAGGTGATCTAAGGGGAAAAACTTCAGATGGGCTGACTTAGTTCAGAGGACCTGAAAGAGTAAGGGGACGTGGCTTGCTCAACTTCAAGGCTAGGCTTCTGCGCAACAGTTGTCAAATTGCCGCGAGGGTCGGCAGCCTCGCGCTGGTCGAGGCGACGGCGTAGGGACAACTGGGGCGGGGGCGGGGGCGGGAGGACAAGCTGCCCAACCCAACAGGCAGTCAATCATGTTCATCTGTTGGACGTTGAAGTGTCCCAGAGCTGGCAGGCTTGCAGATAAGCATGCCTCAGAGTGAAACCGGGCCGGAAGTTCCCCGACTACGAAGAGCCGCTCGCTCATTTACTTTTTGTCCAGATACTCGCCGGGAACATCATCCTGCGGCACCTCATGCGTGCGAACCTCCTTCTCGTCAGTGTCACCTGCGAGTTCTACGCCCGTCACTGCGTCGGCTTCGAACGCGTTTCCTTCCTCGATCAACTCGGACACACTCTCCGAATCCGCACCTTCGATGTTGGACAATCCCTGTAAATCTCCCGATTGCCCGCCCCTCGCTCTCAGTGCTTCGGGTGCAAACGCCTCCGTATCCACGCTCTGGCCTTTTCTCCGAACCCGTGTCCGAAGTGCGTCCGGCGTCTTCGCACCGCTTGTCTTGCCGAGGGCCTTCGCTTTCACCGCCGCCTTTTTCAAAGCAGGCTTCTTCTTCGCCAACTTCTTCTTCGAGGCTGCCTTCTTCTTGGCCAGTTTCTTTCTGACCGTCTTCTTGAGTGGCATTCCCTTCTTCGCAGTAGTTTTCTTCAGCTTTGTGTGCTTTTTCTTGGTTTTCTTTTCGGCGGCCATACGCGCAGTCTACCACCGGCACATGCGTGCCCACGAAACCAAGCTCAACCCTGCCGAAATGTCGGCGCGGGTTCTCATACCTATACGTCTCCCTCTTGAAACATGCCAAACACATCGCCGGGCTGTAGCTTCACGCCGGACTGGTGGGCACGCACAAATGCAACCTGCTTGCCATCAGGTGACCACGCGGGCTGGAATTCGTCAGAATCCTCCCGCTTTAGTTGCGAGTCCTGACCTGAAGCCAAGTCCTTGCGGAAAATCTTTCGGATTTTGCCGACCTCTCCCGTGTAGAGAAGGGCCTTGCCATCAGGTGACCACGCCGGATACTCTTCGACTCCCTCGGCAAATGTCACCTGCGAGAGCGTTGTGCGCAGGGGCGTCCCAGAGCCTTTCCACCTCGCACCGACCAAGAGCAGAATGGCGACAACGGCGACCCCGCACGCTGCGGCAAGGACTCGCCAACGTGACCATCGTTTCGGATGCCCAGTGGGCTGTGTCAGCATCAATCGCGCCGACTCCGAATCTCGTTTGAGCCGTTGCAGGTCGGTGCGAACCTCCGAAGAATGCTGGTAGCGGAGGTCTCGATCCTTCTCAAGACATTTTGTGACGACATCTTCGAGCCGAGGAGGCAGTTGGGGATTCAGTCGTCTGGGCGCAACAGGAGCACGGTTTAGAATTGCGTCGAACACCAGACCAGAGGTGTCAGCGCCAAACGGCAACGCTCCGGTTGCCATCTCATACAACACAGAGCCGAATGAGAACAAATCAGTGCGCGGATCGAGTTCCTTGCGACGTGGCGACCGAGCTTAAGGTCTTCAGCCTCATACACCACGCCCATGCCCCCGCCGCCGATCTTGCTGAGGATACGGCAATGGGAAACCGTCTGCCCCACGGGTTCGGACGAAGTGGACACTGGGGAGAATGTTACGGGGAAGGTTGTAGAGGGTCAAATGGAAGGATGCATCCCAGCAGAAGTCGCCAAAGTTCCATCACATCTGTAGGATCATTCCCAACGCATTGACATCACTTTGTAGGAACCGAAATGAAAATGATTCAGATGCTCTGTTGCTCGCTGCTGCTAGTCACCGTTAGCTTCGCCCAGCGATCCTCCCCGGAAGCCCACGCGCTGATAGGTACGTGGAGAGTTGTGGAATTTGCTGATCTCGACAAGGATGGCAAGTGGCAGTATTGGTTCGGTGAACATCCACGAGGATACTTCATTTATGACGCAACCGGGCACGTGCACGTTCAGATCATGAGGGTTCCGCCGCTGGCACCTTTTCCAGAAGCGAACTCCGACGACGGTAAGCTGCCCTCTGCCGAGCATGCGCTTGCCGCCTACACTGCCTATTTCGCTTACTTCGGCACGTACACCGTGGACGGAAAGAAGCATCTAGTGACTCATCACGTCGAAGGTAGCTTAGCGCCGGATTACACCGATACTGACCAGCCGCGCCCCTTCAAATTGGAGGGCGACCGATTGGAGATCACCGATGGCAAAACGTGGCGACGGGTGCTGAAGCGAGTGCGCTGATGTTGCGGTCGGTAGGAGGTTGGAAGGGTCGTCTCGGTTGAGAGGCCCCTAATCCTCAACGGGTATGCTGAATTGGCTGGCAATGCATTGCCACATTCCCTTTTGACGAACCCACGTATCGGTGAACCGACCCGTATGTTCGAAGGGTTTGCTATGGTATATCCCCTTCTCGTGAAAGGCACCGACCACGACAGCGGTATCTCCATGAACATGGACTTTCATGTCGTTCGTCTCCAAGACTTCTAGATGAGCACTGGAATCACCGGCAAAAGCTATTTCTTGTGCTTTGTCGATAACACTTCCATCGGTTTCGGTCATCACAAGATCATCGGACATCAGTCGGCTGAGACTAGCGGAATCGTGATGGAGTTCGGCTATAACCCAATTGTTCTCGGCAGCGATGAGATCACCTTGGGCGGAGTCTGTCTGTGCTGGCAGGAAAATGTAGGCGATCAGCAGCGCCAACGACGCGCAAAGTGGAAGCAGGACATGTGCTTTCATTTAAGCTCCCCTGATTTGAACGTCGATGAGCACGCGGACTTCGTCCTTGATAGCACTGGCTGGGGTTGTCATCATGGGAACGTCAAACGACATACTAGCCGAGCGAGTGCGAAGTCAGCCAGCGTTGGCTCTGGTGACATTTCAGCGGCAAAGCCGGGTCGGACTCGACCTACCGTACACTGAGGTCGTTCACTCGCGACACTTATGGGCTTCAAACTCGGCACGTATCCGCAGGAGCACGTCATCCACTCGTTCGGCGTATTTCGGTTCAGCCCTGAACTCCCGCCCGCAACAACTGCATCGCGACAAAATGTCTGGCTTCTCCATGTCGATCTTGTCGAACTGAAGAAATCGTTCGTCGGCGACCAAGCAGACGGTCTCCTCGGTATTGGCATGCAGGTACCTAAAAGGGCGGGGGTGCTCCGTCCTCATCGTTCGAAAAGACCGTCACCTACCGCTTCAACTCGACTTGGATGACCTCGAATGATTTTTTGCTCTTGTTCTCCGGCAGGTGAGTAAAAGCATCCATGTGCTGCACCGACCCAGCCTTCGCCTTGATGTCCTCACTCTTTCCGTCCGGGTAGGTAAACTTGGAATGCGCGTCCGTCAGAAACACGGCAACGGATTCCGGGTGGCTGTGCATCACTGATTTCTCACCCGGCTTGTACTTGATCCGAACCACTCGGACTCGATCATTCTCGAACTCGACCTTGTAATGCTTAGGATCAACTTTCACCGGGTCATCTGCGGTTGGTTGAGGCATTCTTGCAGTTGCCATCGTTCCCTCCCTGGACTTTGTGCGATGGGCACAAGTCTAGTCCCCGGAAATTCGAAAGTACACCAGCATTTCATGACGGCGAGTGGCTGGGTTTCGAGCGGGTTGTGTGCCAGATCAGGAACAGCCGCAGGACTTGCCCCTCGTGGCTTTTCGACCCTCCCAAACGATGAGAGGCAGAATCACGAAAGCGGCGACCGGGTCTGCCCACTTTACGTGCCAGATCGCGTTGATTGCGAGTCCCGCCAAGGCGATGAGCGAGAGGTAAGCACATAGTGCCGATTGTGCGGCATCCGCCCTCAACGCAGCACTGCCCGTAGTTCCTGACAGCCGCCGCTTCTCTCTCGCAAGCCACGGCATGACGACTGCGGCTGTGACCAAAATGGCTATCCCCAGAAACGTTGGTTTGGATTCGCTATAGCCCATCAGACTTGTGACCGAAGTGACTGCGACAAAGGCAGCCAGAGCGAGCAACAAAACTCCTGCTACACGGGCAGCCCGCCGTTCGGCATGCTCGTGTTCCACGCTTCCACGAAATCTCCACAGCACTACTACCGCCGAGAAAAGCTCGATGGCGCTGTCTCCACCAAACGCGAGCAGCGCAGGACTCTTCGCTCGCCATGCAGCGAAAAGAGAAATTGCAGCCTCGGCGCTCATCCATGCGATGGTGAGAGCTTGCACCCTGCGAATTCGCCGGAGATGGTCTTGAGCGATGGCTTGTGGCATGGAGACCATCTGAGTGACCTGTCTACCGCGATTTCAAACAAACAACTGATCCGTCATGCCGTCTATAGAACAATAGCGGCTACTTCAACCGCCCCAAGGACAGCCCAGCACGTCGCCCTACGATGCTCCCCAGCCAACCAATATCCGCTGGCTGCACTGAAGCAAAGGATTGCACTTGTCCATCCGCTTGCCCACGCAGCGGGCTTGCTAAGCAGTTGAAGCATCTTTGGATATTGCACTGGATTGTCTCCTGTCAGGCGATGATTTTCATTCTGACAGGGATGTGGGTTTCAGTGGGTTTTTTCGAAGTGATGAGCAGGAGGATCGATTGAGAATTCGGCTCTGAGTCGTGGCGTCAAGAGGTAAAGAAGCAACGCACCAGCAATGACGACACCAGCCCCACCACGCAGCCAGTCGCCTCTGACGAGGTTGATGATGTCGCCGAGGACTTGGGTCGCGATGATCGCCACGGCGAGTCTCCATCCCCACAACCGACGACGAAACCACCCTATCCCCGACACGAGCAGTGCTGAACTGAGGAGCAGAAATAGAATCCCAATCTTGCTGCCCAGAGGAGAGAGTTGCTGATAAGCCGTTGGGTTGAGCGTCCAAGCACGGTCAAGAACTGTGCCACGCCACAACAAGGTTGTCCCCGCTAGACCCGCCATGACCGCTCCGAAGAACAGGAAGACCCCAATGGCAGTAAACCCAAGCGGTCTGCGTTCCAGAGCGACCAAGGAGCCTCGAATGATTATAACCATGCCCCTTCGGTTTGACCCGTTCCGGCTCCGTGCTAGATGATGGGGTGCATGGACGCTGAACAGACCATTGCCGACATCGAGCGGCTAGAGCGCATCTTCGCCGTGGCGGACAACAGACCGCTGAACGCGAGCGACCTCTGGGCTGTGAGTCGAAGGCACGACGAGATCCTCGCGCACAGCTTGTGGTTTCGGCTGTGGCAGCGCTATGGCGTCTGTTGCCGACACGAATCCCCAGTGCTCAGACTAGGGGAATTGGAGAGCTAGACCTTCGCACGAAGATGAAAGCCGCTTGGTACGAGAAGCAGGGTGCTGCGCGGGATGTGTTAGTCGTCGGAGAAATGGACGATCCGCATCCGCATACAGGTGAGATTCGCATTCGAGTCGCCTTCTCAGGTGTAAATCCCGGCGACGTCAAGAAACGCGAGGATGCGTTTGGTGTCGGGATGCCGTACCCGCGTGTCATTCCGCACAGCGATGGTTCCGGCACTGTTGACGCAGTCGGTGACGGCGTATCGCGGCATCGGATCGGTCGCCGCGTCTGGTGTTACTGCGCTCAAAGTTACCGTCCTTTCGGAGCCGCCGCCGAGTACGCCATGGTTCCTTTACAGCAGGTGGCCCAGCTACGGAGTTGCCCAAACGAAGACAGGAGCACCGCGATGTGGAGTCAGTGTGCCGTTCTTTCGAGGCGTTTGATTCGCTCGGCTAGTTTCTCGGCAGCGCGTTTGGACTTCTCGGATTCCGACAACAAGCGGTCGGCCTCGACCCGCAATTCATCGATCTGGCTGCGTAACGAATCAGATGTCTCTTTTTGCGGCCCGACGGGCACTATATTCCTGGAGCTTCCGTCTTTGTCGTGTCCGTGCAACATGAACTCGCCGCTGCTGAACCCGGATTCCATTTCCCATGCGTACTCAGGGTAGTCTCGCTTCGCCCCCTGCATTGCTTTACGGGCATTGTCCTGGCTCATTGCGGTCGCTTGCCGGGGAGTGTGGGTAAGACGAAGGCGGAAAGAGTCACTCTTGGCGGTTTTCTCGGTTTGTAACCATACATCCATCACGCCATTTTCTCACCCAGGTCAAGGCCGGGGAAGGGCCACCCAGGCGAAAATGGTCAGTGAGTGAAATGGCGATTTCAACACTTATCGGGCCCCGTTATAATCACGCCGATGGCCAGCGATGCCTTTCTCTCGTGGGCGAACCGGACCGCAGAGCCGGCGTTTAAAAGGGGCAGCATTGCTCTTCCAACTGAGCTACGCGCTTCTACGCAACAGTTGCCCCCTCACTTTTTGCCCGCAAGAACAGACGGCATCGAAGCCTGCGCTGGTATGGTTCTGGATCGTGAGCTGAATCGGCGTTCCGCATTTCGGGCACTTGCAACGCCCATCGAACTCGTTTCCCGCGCATCTGGGTGCTCGAACATCAATTAAATTGTCTGCCATTTACGCACCTTCCACCGTCCGGAATATATCCGCGAACCCTCCAAGGCAAATCAGGAAAAGTCGTGTCAAATAGTGTGTTCAATACGCGCCAACAGTACCACATTCTGCCCCGGCAGACCCGCTCCAAACTGTCCGCACTCCGTCCCAACCTGTGGGAGAATGTCCGGCCATGCCTAGACAGCTGGTCTGGCTGGAGGACAGCAGCTTTGCGGCTTGGGGATGTTCCGCGTGCAACTGGATCCTAGCGAACCCGAGTCCCAACCAAGCAAAACAAGAATTTGATGAGCACGCATGTGCTGACTTTCCGCGGCGGACCCGTGAGCGGAAGGAACCACGCAACGACCCAGCGCCATGATCCCAAAGCTGGAATGTCGCCGGTTCGATCCCGGTCCGTCAATTTCTCAATGAGCATAATGGCCTTCCATGAGAAGGCCGGTCGGAGTCAAGCTCGGCCAGCTTCAGCCCCCGGCGTCGCAGATCGCTGTCCGTTCCAAACGGACCCAGAATGTGATGCGCACCCTGCACCAGCAGCGTGCGCAGATACGGGTCGCCCTCCTTGCTGATGTACATCTGCGGCTCACTCTGTCCCGAGTTTCGCCGTCCCGGTTGCAATCCCACGTAGCAGCCCACGTCGCGGCTCTTGCGAAAGCGGTGCGAATCTTCCAGCGTTAGCAGGAACGTCAACGCGATCAGCGTCCCCACTCCCTTCACCTGCTCCAATCGCGCCACTTGCGGATATTTTCCTTGGCGACCTTCGCGATCTGCTGGTTGTATTCGTGAATGCGCTCGCTGAGCGCCTCGATCGCGGCCAACAGCGGCTGCAGCGCCGCTTGCAGTCCCGGACTGAGCCCCTGGGCTTTTTCGGGATTCACATTGCGCGGATCACAGCCCCGCAACCGCTCCCCGTAAGACTTGTCAATCCTCGCGCCGTATTGATCAGCGTGGTCCGCGAACGCACCAGTCCCGCTCGCGCCCGGATCACCGTCAGATCGGCCTGCGCCTTCGCGCTGCGATGCTTCACCGGACACAGCAACTGGGGATCGATTCGCGCCAACCGCGCCAGCGTCCGCGCATCCAGCCGATCGTCTTTCTTGCGGCTCTCCCCGATCAAGCGCACGCCGTGCCGCTCTGCTGCCACTCTGCTTTCAACTACTCGGCGCGGTAAAACAGCCGCAGGTAGAACAACAAACATCGGCTGTCAAGGAACCGCGCCCTCTTTGGCGCTGTCCCCAATGTGGCGGCCCCATGGTGGTCATCGAGAGACTTACTGCTGCCCAGCTCCAACTTCGTTTTCCGCCTTCTCGCATCGGAGCCGCTGCATGAATTCCCCATTTCGATCTCCCTTAGTGGGTGCCTTCCACCACCTGCAGGTGCGGTGCGCCCGGGTTGCCCCACACCAAGCTCCTGGCTTGGAACGCTCGCACGCAAACTACAATCGAAGCAGTCCGGTCCGCGCTCCGATTCGCTCCATCAGTCATTCCCCAGCTCTTCCTCATCACGGCAACACCATTGAATTTGCATAAACGCTTCCTCGTCTGCGGCTTCCTTCAAACAGATGTATCGGACCCGCCCCGTAGTGAGTTGCACGTTGATTCGGGAGTCCGGCGGGCGCGTCCGATACAGCACTAGCGTTTCTGGATAGCGGTTGGCCGACAATCCGCCGAGAATCGTCAGCATCCTCTGCAATGGGCCTGATGTACGTCCAATCCACAACCGCGTTCGATCAGAGTTTGCATAACGCCTCCATCGGAGGCGATTGCTGCGCCGCAGGTCTGGTGCAGACGCTGTCATGCGTCCTTCCCGTTTGCGGGTGCGACAAAAGGTGATACCTTTACCGGCGCGGGTCAGTCTTATCGGCGGGATCTGTGTCATCACATAGGCTACCGACCTTCAAGCAATCGCCAACCACGGATGCTTGTATCACAGACTGACCCGTTTCTACGTGGCTAGCCCGCTGAACCCTATTTTCATGCTTGGTGATGCGCCAGAGGCGCATGATGTCTTATCGAAAGCGCCTCGGTTCGACTCCCGTCGCCTCCACCAGTATCTCTTTTATTATCAATTGCTTACAAGCATTATTGACGGGTTCCTCACCCGCCTCTCTCAGCTTGTTTGAGATCAGCAGTTTTTGCTGACGTCTTCTTGTTTCGTGCTATTCAGCGCCTTTTTTCCCCGGGGATCAGGAGTTGCTAATTTATTGTGACTGTTCTGCAGCATTCATCGGAATCTGCTGGCGGGGCGAGAAAAACGGAAATACTACGAGCGACGAGAGCCGGCATTAGGTCACAGTATGATCAGCCCACGTTTGACTCCTATTGTTACCGCCTCGGTCCTCGACGTCGCTCCCAATTTCGAAATGATCGAGCTCACATGGAATTTGACAGTGTTCCGCGAAATACTCAAGACGCGCGCGATTTTCGGATTGGAAAGACCATCCGCAACGAGATTCAGGACTCGTAGCTCCCGATCTGTGAGCGGTTCGACAAAGGCCAATTCCGCTTCGTTCTCGACTGGCGCTAAATCATTAGTTGCAATTCGCAGTCCAACTGCCACTGCCATTGCCGCTGCCCTGACCTGCGGGGCACTCGCATTTCGCGAAAGCACTGCGTTCTTACCAGTCAATTCCTTTGCCTGAGAACTCTCGTCAGATAAAAGGTAAAGAGTTGGGACATGTGCCCCCGGAAAAGTAGCGGGGCGAATAATCTGAGGTGCTTGAATGACTGCGACATCAAAGCGGGCAGCCTGAAGAGCCCCCGAATTCAACGTGGCGGTGACTCCTACCACATCGAATCCAGGAGCCTCCTCAAACGTACGGCTCAGTTTGCGACACTCTGTATCGTTTTCCGCAATGATGAACACGCGAAGAGCGCGCTGCATTCATGCCTGCCGCCGCGGGCGCTCTCCGACATGGATCGTTGTCGAGAATTGCTGCCCACCTCGTATGCCAGCAATCTTCGCATCGCGATTGGGTTCTAGCTGAAACACAAGTGCGGTGGGTCCTTGATGGCTGAAGGTTCGTTCGCCAACCCCTAAGAGAATGTCGCCTGGTAATAGTCCTGCGTTGTCGGCTGGGCTGGCCGATTCAATATGAACCACGAGCGCACCCACCTCCTGAGTTAGATTCAACCTTTGCGCTAGAGACTCAGGCACGCGCACTGGCTGGAGACCAACCCCCAAATATGGCTTCGGAATGTGACCTTTCTCTCGCAGCACCGCTGCAACCCGCTTGATGGTGTTATAGGGAATCGCTACTGAAGATCTCCGGCGGAGCGCATCAGTATTCATGCCGATGACTTTAGAGTCTGCCCCGACCAGTGCCCCGCCCGAAAACCCAGGATAAAGATTCAAATCTGGACGGATGAAACTCTCGACCTTTTCTCCGCGAGGCGTGTGCCATTCACCCATTAAGCCGGAGAGGATCCCGGAGCTCGCAACCAGATTTCCTCGCCAAGTGCGACCGATGGCAAGTACGAGCTGACCCACTTCCAGCTTGGGATCTTCCGCATACACAGCGGGAGACCCGACCTGTTGATCTGGCTTAAGCAATGCGATATCAGTGCCACGATCTCTGCCGATGACGCTGGCATCAACCTGCTGATCTGGCGAGACCCAAACTCGAATTTTTTCGCCATGATTAACGACGGACGCCGTCGTTACGATTGTATGCTCATCGAGAACGACGCCACTGACAGTTCTGTTGCTCTCAGCTTGCACACTAATTACACTTTTGCCCACCGCTTGAACCGTCTTGTGAAGCTCATTGGATAGCTCGCTCCAGGTTGCCATGTTTTCCTCCCGAACAAGAATGACAAAAGCATCCGGGTTTTCGCATCCGCCAAGTGGGTAGGAACTGTCAATAGAGCTGGGTCCAGGACAACCGCAGAATGTTTATCCTGCTGGACGGGCCTCGGTTGGAACCGAAATGCGAAAGGATTCTCGATAGGGTTCCACAGGATACCCCTTCGTTTTCCAAGCCGCCAGTCCTCCTGTGAGGAACTTGATTCGGGTAAACCCGAGCGCCAGCGCGCGACGCAAAACTATTCGGCTGGTCGTATCACCGGGACAGGTACAGTAAACAACGATATCTTCATTTCTAGGAATGAGCGACGGTTTGTCGAGCACGTCCTGAGGCGGAATCCTCTTCGCGCCCGGGATAAGCTCCGGATAGGCCAGGAGATCGAGGGGTTGACGAACATCGAAGAGAAGAACCTCTTGGCCAGACACCATCATCGACTGCAGTTGCTCAACGGAAATGCTGTGCCGATCTAATTCACTTTGGGTTTTGCGACGCCTCACCCAGGTGACGACGAATGCGCAAGTGATCGCAATGGCAATAGCAAGCAAAGTCAGAGTCGTACAATCCGCTCCATATATAAGATCTCCCCGCCGCAAGGAAAACTAATAAGTCGGCATCTGCACGCTATTCGAACTTATGCCACTTCTGATGTCGAGCCCCAACGCGAGGATTCGTGACCATCATTCGCTAGTCGAGATCGTCAGAGTTCCTGTTTTTTCAATTCGCTAAGCCGGGGAAACTCTCCGGCCTGATACTCGGCAAAGAGTCGGGCAATGTCTTGCTTCGTGTCGCCAATAAATGGACCGTAAGAAACGATCGGGTCTCCTTGAGGCTGTCCCGCATACAAGATCAGCCGCGCTCCGGATTCGCCAGCGACCACACATACGACGCTCGCATCGTTGTCAGTCGGACGATCGAGCCAACCCACCTGGCCCGTGTTCAGCATGGTCTCGCCAATCCGAACCGAACCACCAATCACGAATGCAAAGCCGTTGTAAGACACAGGTACTTCCTGCTCGGCGGATGCACCTCGTTCCAAATTGATCTCGACCATCGTTACTGGTACATAGTTTCGTGTGCCTGAACGAAGACTTCCAGAGGAACCGCTGTAAACACGGATCTCCGCTCCGGATTCGTGGCGCACAGGAATCGAATCGGAATGAAACACCTGAAAGCCCGGCTCAGTCCAGCGTTCTTTCTTGGGTAAGGTCAACCAGAGTTGGAGCAAGCGCATTTTCCCTTTGGTCTTCACGTCTTCGTTGTGAATAACTCCGCTGCCGGCGGTCATCCACTGCACCTCGCCGGCATTTAGCGCGCCACCTTCATCGCGGTCATAAATAGCACCGTCCAGAATGAGGGTCACAGTTTCAAAACCTGCGT
This sequence comes from uncultured Acidobacteriaceae bacterium, assembly GCA_963706645.1. Taxonomy (GTDB): domain Bacteria; phylum Acidobacteriota; class Terriglobia; order Terriglobales; family Acidobacteriaceae; genus Sulfotelmatobacter. The sequence continues at coordinate 22,312 of CAVPNR010000021.1, read as the reverse complement.
GCGGGTGAGGACCGCCTACCGGTCGGTTGCCGATGTCGAGGTGATCGTCCATCAACAGAATGAAGGGGTCTGTCAGTTCGAAGTTCTCCGGAGACACCACAGGTGCTGCCAGGTGCCCCGGACCTACGAAGCCCGGTGCCGCCGGCGGAACGTCCACTACCCGACTGATACCACGTTGTTGCGACATGTTCCCTCCTTTTGAAAACCTTTTAGGTTTAATCGCTAACCGTTTCCTGAACGCGCGCTCAGCGCCATTCAAGCAGCGCCGTACCCGGGTTTGCCATTTCTAGTTAGCCGATGCGATATTGACCACCGTCCACAACAATTGCCTGCCCAGTGATAAAGGCAGCATCGTCACTCGTTAAAAATAAAACGGCACCCGTAATGTCTTCCGGCTCTCCCAGCCGCTTGATGGCTTGCTGTTCCCAGGTAGCACGTTTTTGCTCTTCCGATTGAGGCCCGATTGCTTGGGTGTTTGTCAGACCGGGCAACACCGCATTTGCGGTGATTCCGTCACTTGCAACATCATTGGCCAAACCTCTCATGAAACCAATGACTCCCATCTTTGTGGCAATGTAGTGGCTCATGCCCGGTATCGCCAAGCCAACCATGTTTGACGAAATTCCGACGAAGCGACCCCATTTCTTCCGTCGCATCGTTGGCAAGAAATCTTTCACGCTCAAAAAGTGGGAGTCTAAATTGGTAGCTATAGTTTTTCGCCACGTCGAAAGATCCAGCTCATCGATAGAGCGATTGGGAAAATAGCCGGCATTATTCACAACGATGTCCACTTCACCTACTTCTCGACTTCTAGCGGCTACAGACCGCCAATCTTCATTCTTTGGTCACATCAAGTCGAAAGGCATGTGCCGCGGAACCGATCTTGTCGACGGTTTCTTGCGGGAGCTCAAGGTCAGTCGCAATGACTTGTGCTCCTCGTTCAGCCAGAGCCAGGGCTATCGCTTGACCGATACCTTGGGCTGCACCCGTTACCAAGGCAAGGCGTCCTTCATGGGTTTTTATTGACGTTTTCATTTGAGTGTTTGTGGCAGCTTGTCGAAAAAGAGATAAACGACGGCAATCCGGCCATCGCGGGCAATGATGAAATCAGTCCCGGCGTAAGCTGGCGCATCACCAGGGCGTCCCGATACCCATCGGACCCGCCCTCCATCGCCCAACTCCTCGGGCTCGGCAATCACCTGATATCGAAAGTCAGGGTGAGTGGCTTTGATCTTGCCTGCCACGTGATCAATTTCGTCGCGACCGTGGTAGACGCCGTTGGGCTCATGGAACACGCAGTCTTCGGCGAAAATCTCGCCGATGGCGGTTCTTCGGCGCGTGGAATCGTTCTCACCGAAGACGTCATGAAGATTGCGTGTCAGCAACGTCGATATGCTGTAGGACACAGATTGTCTCCTCTCTTTCACCCAAGACCTTCGCTCTCGGGCCAGACACCTGGTGACTCGCGCATTCGAGACATCCAGGGACACAACAGGCAGAACGTCTTTCCATATCACTCCGGAAGACAGGCAAGCGCCGCCACGCCATCTGCAAGCCCGGGGCTCTGGCCAAGGGAGATCCAGAGCCTTCCAGCTCCGTCCCGCATCATCTGATCTGAAAAGGCCACGGTTGTTGGCACCGTAGATGACTCCTGGTTCATCAACATGAGTGGTGAACCGGCTCACCGTCGTGCCCTTCGCCTCCGGCAGGCCACTCATTGCCTGCTCCCATCGATTGAGCCCGGTCTTCCGATAGACATACGCCTCGGCCCGCCGCGGCGAATAGGCCGATCCGGGGCCGTCTGTTGCGGACACGATCACAATATCTGGATCCGCCGGATCCACGGCAATGCCCACGAGGTAGCGGTGCTTCAATCCATCCTCTGGCGATCTCCACGAGTCCCCAGCATCGGTGCTTTCAAAGTACCCGTCTCCGGCCGCCGAGTAGATCCGCCCAAGTGCAAGCGGGTGCGTCACCGCCGTGTGCGTATCGTACGGACCGCCGCGAACGCGATCACGCCAGGTCCGCCCGCCGTCGAACGTGCGCACGAGCGCGCCAGCCTCGATCGCGACGAACACGCGATCCGCGACGCTCACATCGGCTTCGATCCACCGAACATGATGTGTTTGGGGGCGTGGGGGAAAACTCCAGGTGTCAGCTGAAGGGAGAGCGCGCAATCCGGCGAGATCCATCCAGCTATTGCCGCCGTTGTCGGAGCGAAACACCGCACTTGGTTCGGTACCGGCATAGACGATACCGAACCCGTCAGCTTGTCCCGCGTGACCCACATCAACCGCGGTGATCATCGGGTGGTCGATGCCCGGTCCGACTGGTTCCCAATTCCGGCCGCTGTCGCGGCTTCGGAAGAGACCGGCACGCGCAGTTCCGCAGTACACTTGAGCCGGGCTGCGCGGGTCTACCGCCACACATCCGGGCGATCGGCCGCCCAAGTGTTCTTCGACGGTCCAGGTGGAGCCGCGCCGGGCGATCAACAGGGCCGCCCGTGTTACGACTACGATGCCGACCATGACTCAATCTCCTTCTGTTTGTGGTTCAGTGTTAAACGATTCCTACGATCGGCTTTCACCGTTCACATCTTCTCTCGCTTCCACAAGGGCGCCCACGAGGTGCAAGCACCACCAATATCTAGGCCACACGAAGCACGATCTTGCCGTGTGACTTGGGTCTTGCCGCTTTGGGCACACTGGGCGAAATCCCATGAACCCTTGGGAGGTTCCCGGCCATGTCTGTCCAGGCCTGGGCCACATCTTTGAGCGCATACACAGTCGCGACGTCTGTTCGTATCGTTCCCTCTTCGAGCAGTCGCCCGATTCTCCCGAGAACGTCCCCTGAAGGCGCGAGCCGCATCATCACGCCAGACACATGGTGCATCGCTGCCTCTTCCTGCGATACGGGCTGAACGGCGGATACGAGATGGCCATCTTCCTTCAAGACGAGGAACGACCGCTTCTGCGTATCGCCACCGACCAGGTCGAAGACCATATCGACCTTCTCTCCCAGAACGTTCTCGAACTGCGCCTCTCGATAATCGATAACCCGGCTGGCCCCGATAGACTTGACGTACGCTTCATCGTCAGCCGCTTGCGGTGGCAATAACGGTGGCGCCCGCATGGGATGCCAACTGCACCGCGTAGGCCCCCACAGCGCCGGCACCCGCATGAATCAGGATCGCTTGTCCCTTTTCCACGCGACCGTGGATGAAGAGTCCCTGCCAGGCAGTTTGGGCGGCGACCGGTACCGATGCCGCCTCCTCAAATGAGCGATTGGATGGTTTCCTTGCAATGGCCGTCGCCTTGACAGCCAGATACTCCGCGTACGCGCCCATCCCGGTGGTGGTACCGAATACGGCATCACCTGGTGCAAATGCCCCAACGTCACTGCCAATCTGTTCGACGACCCCTGAGAACTCATGACCAGGTATCCATGGCAGGTCGATCGGGAGTATCTGGCGTGCCGTTCCCGAGGCCTCAACAAGATCCAGATGATTGACGGCGGTACTCCTGATCTTGACCAAGACCTCGTCTGGTGCAATCGTCGGCGTCGGTACATCGTTGAACACCAACCCCCCACCGTATTCCAACAATCTGACAGCTTTCATGCGAGCCCTCCTTGAGTCTGCCCAATGGTTCTCTTCTAGCCTCATTTGGTCGCGCGTGGCGGCGTGCCCAATCAGGGAGTTTCGTAATTGAGCGGCCGAACTCGCGTTCCAAGCCGGCAATGTCGGCGCTGTAGCCGACGCGGTCGAACCATTCCAGCATCACGGCCATTTCCTTGCTGTACTGCCGCACTTGTTCGATTGGCGTTTGCACGAAAACAATCGGCCGACCGAGAGCTTCCGTCAGGATCTCCGTCGCCTGCGGCATCGTTCGCACGTCACCGGCGAGATCGATCTCGCGGCGGTTCAAGCCGGCGGAGTGGGTGAACGCTCTCGCGCCGAACCACCCGATGTCGTCCACAGCAATCATTTGTAGCTTCGTACCTCGCCCGAGCGCCCACGAAAGAATAGAGCCCTGGAGACTGAACGGAGCCAGCAGGTTCTCCATGAAGAACACCGGACGCAGGATTACATGCGACGGGAAGCCGAGGCCGCGCACGGTTTCCTCGATGCGCCACTTGCTGTCGAAGTGCGGGACGCCCGTCTGCTTGTGCGCCGATCCCACCGATGTGTAGACATAGTGCTCGACGCCGGCCTTGCGCGCCAGTGTCGCAAGACGCTTGCCCTGCGCCTCTTCCCGCTCGGCACCCGTTTCCCCGGCGTTCTGCACGCCGAAGACGCCCCAGGCGCCGGCTAACGCTCGGCGCAGCGAGGACTCGTCATCAAGATCGCCCTTGACCACCTCGATGCCGTCGCGCACAAGCGCCGCGGACAGCTCGCTGTCCGGTCTTCGCGTCAGGCCGCGCAGGTGGAACCCTGTGCCCTTCAGCGCCTGCGCGACCGCGCCGCCCTGCTTGCCTGTCACTCCAGTGATGAGAATCGTTCGATCGCTCGTCATATATGTAACCTCCTCAAATCGTGGTATAGTCCGGGCCTCGTTTCTGCCCTCAAGCTCGAACCGCGCTTTGCTTGATCTCGTTTTGCTTTACTCCTTCGGGCTGCCAACGCGACTGGAACAATCCGGAAAAGGCCGGTCGCACATCGACGAAGATCACAGCCCAAAGGGCTGCCACGAAGAAGGCCAGAGGAAGTCCGCTCGGGGCCATCAAGGCGTGGAAAGTAAGGATGTTGACAATCACCGGTGCCAGTAGTGCCACCGCCAACGGTACGTAACGCTTGGCCAGCAGAAGTACACCTGCGATGACCTGAAAAGCGAAGATCACCCACAAGTAGTGCGAGACATAAAGGGCACCCATGAACTGTCCAGCAATGCCCGGAGGTGGGGGAAACGGAATGAAGTGCAGGAAGCCGTTCAGCCCCATGAAAAAGAAGATAAAGCCCGCCAAATATCGGGCGCTAACAGAAGCGATTTTCATAACCAGATTCTCCTTTTCGATCGGCGCCATTCCATTGACGCCATGTCTATTGATGTCAATATATTTGATGATGGTATACTTCCAGGAGATTCAGGTTTTTATGAGCCGAAGTAATCAAGGGACGGACCACGTCTGGCTGGTCATGATGAAGGCGATGCGCGCCCTGACAAGGTACGCAGCCGCCGGTATTGAAGAGACTGGACTCGGCCTTTCGGATTTCGGCGTGCTCGAAGTCCTGCTGAACAAAGGGCCGTTGCCCGTCAATACGATCGGCCCCATCGTCGATTTGACCCCAGGCTCGATCAGTATCGCTGTGGACCGTCTCTTCGCGAAGGGATTGGTAACTCGGGTCGAGGGCACCGAAGACCGACGCGTTCGGATCGTTGCCCTTACCCCACGGGGCAAAGATCTCATCGCTTCCGCCTTTCGAAAGCACTCCGGGCAGATGAGAAGAGTGTTCTCCGAACTAAACCCGGAGGAGCTTCAGGGCCTCGAAGTGGCGCTCAAGAAGGTCGGCAAGCATGCCGCGGCGCTGATAAAGCAGATTTGATCGGCTGCATGCCAGTCCGCGTTTCATGAGCCGGACCGCCGTCTGATCTCTCAGGTCCGGGAGTAAGCGACTGCTTTACGTCGACTGGATTGAGGAGCACACACTGTAGCAGTAACTACCGGTAGTCTTTGCATGAGAACATTGCAGCCACCACCGAACAGTCCTGACGTGGGCCATGCACGAGTTGTCATCGTGGGCGCGAGTGGGATGGTTGGCGGCTACGCCCTCCGTTATGCGATTGAACACCCGGCTGTTGGAAGTGTGACGGCAATTGGACGCAAGAAGCTCGGTGTGAAGCACGCGAAACTGAAAGAGATTTTGCATGCAGACTTCGCGGACTGCTCCACGCTTGTGGATGTTCTCACGGAGCAAGACGCGGCCGTCTTTTGCCTTGGCGCATACACGGGGAAAGTTTCTGATTCGGAGTTCCGCACGATTACTGTGGACTATCCGATCGAGTTCGCGCGAGTCCTCCGCGCCGGCAGCCCCTGCGTAGCCTTCACGTTCTTGAGCGGGAATGGCGCAGACCCAACCGGACGTAGTCGGATTCCTTTCGCACGCTACAAGGGACAAGCTGAGACTGCGCTCCTATCGGCCGGATTCCCCCACGTCTACATTTTTCGACCGGCATACATCTACCCCGTGGAGCCTCGGAAGGAACCGAATTTCGGCTATCGACTGTTGCGGGCCGTGTACCCAGTGTTTCGGTTGGTATTTCCCAACCAGGTGATTCGCGCTGACGATCTGGCGCGGGCAATGGTGAATGTTGCCGTCCAAAAGACTGATGATCACCGAAGCCTTGTTTTCGAGAACCGCGAAATCCGGGCCATGGTCGAATCGCTTCGCACCAAACGAATGTGAGATCAGTGCACCATACCTGCCTGGAATTTCCAAGCTGGAGTAGAATTCTGGCTGCTTTCGTGTCTGAGGATAGATTGTTCGTGCTTCACGCCAACGTGCCTTGCGGTGAAGGAGACTCAAGTGGGAGGATTGATTCCGCTCAGTGACGCTTCGCGACGTCCGGCGCGACTGCCGGTCGTCACTGCGTTCATCATCGCGGTAAATGTCGTAGTGTTTCTTCTTGAGCTGATGCGCGGCGACGCATTTGTCATGCAGTGGTCCGCGATTCCCGCACAAATTATTTCCGGGCATCACTGGATCAGCATTCTCACTGCGCTGTTTATGCATGGCAGCTGGTCGCACATCATCGGAAACATGGTCTTTCTATGGGCCTTCGGCCCTGAGATCGAAGATGCCATGGGTCGTGGTCGCTATCTCGTTTTCTATCTGGCTGGCGGAGTCGTCGCTATGCTTGCCCAGATCTTGGCCGACTCCCATTCCACAGTTCCGAATCTGGGTGCGAGTGGAGCCATTGCAGCAGTGATGGGCGCGTTCATCGTGACCTATCCTCGCGATCGGATCAAGGCGGTACTGTTCATTTTTATATTCGTGAAAATTACCTTCATTCCGGCAGCGCTCTTGATCGGTTTTTGGTTCCTCACCCAGCTCGTGCACGCAGGAACAGTCGCACAGGTCCAAACAGGCGGTGTAGCGTACCTGGCGCACGTCGGAGGGTTTGTCTTCGGGGCACTGACGGGGCGTTTGTTTGAGGCTTCTTCTCGAATGATTGAGGAACGAAGTGTAGATTGATTTTCTCGCCCGAAGCCCGATCAACGATCGACTTGCCAAGCAGAATACCCGGTGACTGTCGCTGATTGACTCGAGAGTACGTTCTTCCGGGGAGGCCCTTGCTATCCTTTATTCCAAGGAAGGACAGTAGGCAAACCGGATCGGTGATCAAAAAAGAAAAAAACCCAGTGGCGCGAGAATCGGCGGGCCTGGGGCGGCCACTGCGGGTTTCGACGTTTCGCAATCTTCTGATCGCAGATCTTGTCTCCGATATTGGCACCTTCATGCAGAGCGTTGGCGCCGCCTGGTTGATGGTTTCCATGCACGCCGGCCCTGGTTATGTCGCTCTTATACAAACCGCGGCTTCGCTTCCTTACTTTCTGTTCGCGCTGCCCGCGGGGTCCGCTGGCGATATCTTCGATCGCCGCAGACTCGTCCTGTTTGCAGAAGTCTGGATGATGGTAGTGGCGCTGATTCTGGCCGTTCTGACTATGGTTGGTCTGACTTCGCCGTGGTTGCTCCTCGCACTTACATTTGCCCTGTCCGCGGGAGACGCGTTTGAGACTCCAACTTGGCGCGCCGTCCTGCCTGAATTGGTATCGAAGGACGACCTAGCGGCGGCATCCGCCTTGAACGGCATCGAATTCAATCTTGCCAGAGCAGTGGGCCCCGCACTGGCGGGCATGGTAATTGCGGTTGCAGGTGTCTCCACTGCCTTTATCGCAAACGTCATTTCGTTTTGCGGCGTAATTGTAGTGGTCGCCCGATGGAAAAGGCCAATTCGAAAGCAGACCGCGCCTCTGGAAACGTTTACGGGAGCCACTGTCGCCGCGGTTCGGTACGTTCGAAACTCTCCGGCAATACTTACGGTCTTCGTTTGGACGGGTATCGTCCTGTTCTTTTCCAGTCCGCTGTTTGCATTGCTGCCTTCGCTAGCCAGAAGCGTGGACGAGAGGGCGATTGGGTACGGGATATTGCTGGGGTGCTTTGGGGCAGGAGCGATCGGCGGTGCCCTGCTCATGCAAAAGCTACGGGCCCGCTTCTCAACACAGACGATTGTCTCGGCTGGCGTAGTGATTCTGGGTACAGCGATTGTGGCAATCGCTGGCTTGCACCGCTTAAGCACCCTTGCACTAGTCATCTTCGTCAGCGGCGCGGCATGGGTTCTCTTTATCTCACTTATTAATGCCGTAGTGCAGAACCTCGCTCCAGATTGGGTACGGGCGCGAGTGTTGGCGATTTTCACGCTTGTCTATATGGGGAGTTTTGCCCTGGGAAGTGCTTTCTGGGGTGGCGTCGCCCAACATCGAAGTGTTCGCTTGGCGCTAGTCTATTCTGGATTTGGGACCGTCAGTAGCGTGATTCTTGCCCTGTTCGCCAAGCTCCCGGATTCCACGGCAGACCTCACGCCGTGGAACCACTGGCGTATGCCGGTCATTGTGAAAGAGGTTGGCGAGGAACTTCTTGCTGGCCCAGTGCTGGTCACGATCGAATACTCCATCATTGCAGAGCAGGAATCTAAGTTCTTGGAGGCGATGCGCGAATACTCCCGCGTTCGGCGCCGCGATGGCGCCTACCAATGGGGGATCTACCGCGACATCGAAGCGGCCAATCGGTTTGTGGAGATATTCCTGGTCCACTCGTGGGCGGAACATCTACGGCAACACGAGCGACAGACAAATGCAGATCGTGAGTTGGAAGAACAGGTCTACAGTTACGTGGCTGGCGAGCCGAAAGTGCGACATCTCCTGTACGCGGATTCCATAAGCGCTTAGCCGTGCGCACTCGCTGCCGCCATATAGGATTGGCAGAGCAAAACTAGGTGCTCTCGCACCTTGCGAAACATCGCCGGTGATGCGCCAAGTTCGAGCGCTGAGCGCATCGCTCCTGACATCGCGGAGAGCATCATGTCGATGGCGAATCGGTCGGCCGACAGCTTCACGTCCAGAGCAGTCAGGAGCATCGCTTCAATCGCCCTCCGCAACCGTTGTCCGGTCTGCTTCACCAAAGCCGCACCGCCCACGTCCGGCGCAACTTTGTACAGAGCCACGGAAATGTCTGCGCGGTGCATCTTGACGTCGACGAATGCTTCCACGACTCGCCTGATCATTTCGGACATCGGTTTGTGGCATGCCTCCACACATGCGGTCTCTACTGCCCGCGCAACCTTGTCCATATGATCCTCGAACACCGCAAATAGCAGAGCTTGCTTGTTTGGATAATACTGATAGAGGGTTCCGACGGACACGCCGGCCCGATCTGCCACGCGTGTGGTCGTCAACCGGTCTGCTCCGTGGCTGAGCAAAACCTGAATAGTCGCCTCACAGATTGCCCCCACTGTGACCGTTGCCCTCGTTTGAACAGGCATTTTTCTTGGTTCAAATGCAGTTGCGACGTCAGCCGCCATATGCGAACTCCAAACCTGAAGGATCCTTCATCCAATGGTATTAGATGCACAGAAAGGCACGAGGAACTAAATGACTGAACAAACCGAGTTCGCCGGAAGCCTCACTTTGCCCGGTACATCGATGACTGTGAACCGAATGGGATACGGTGCCATGCAACTTGCTGGTCCGCGGCGTCTTCGGACCGCCGCGCGATGTAGATATCGCCAGTTGCCGTTCTACGGGAAGCGTTAGAGTCTGGGGTCAACCATATCGACACCAGCGACTACTACGGCCCGCACTTCACCAATCAAATTATCAAGCAAGCGCTCCATCCTTATCGAGCTGGGCTCGTAATTGTCACGAAATTGGGTGCACGGCGCGGTGCCGATCAAGTCCTGGATTCCCGCTCTTTCACGTCAGGAGCTAATTGATGGAGTTCATGGGAACCTAAGAAATCTCGGGCTCGACGCTCTAGAAGTCGTTAATCTGCGTGTTGGCGGAATGATGGAGCCGACAGAGGGGTCTATCGAAGAGCCACTGACGGTGCTCGCTGAACTCAAACGTCAGGGGCTTATCCGTCATATCGGTCTAAGCAACATCAGTCCCAAACAATTAGCGGAGGCGCAGGCCATTACGGAAATTGTCTGTGTACAGAACTTCTACAACGTGGCGCACAGGAAGGACGACACCTTCATCGACGACCTTGCCGCGCAAGGTATTGCTTACGTTCCGTTCTTCCCGCTCGGCGGCTTCACCCCGTTCCAGTCGTCAGAACTGGACACAGCAGCAGCCCTACTCGGAATTACGTCAATGCAACTTGCGCTCGCCTGGCTGCTCCAGCGCTCGCCAAACATCCTGCTGATTCCGGGAACATCTTCTCTCAAGCACCTTCGCGAGAACCTTCAGGCTACGCAGCTCCAAATTCCCGCGGACGCGCTTGCGATCAACTCAATTCAATCCGGTAAACAAGATCGATAAAAATCAAGGGAAAGGAGTTTTGATATGCAAGTATTCGTTACAGGTGCAACAGGCTTTGTCGGTTCTGCAGTGGTTCGCGAACTGATTGGCGCGGGACATCAGGTTCTTGGTCTTGCTCGTTCTGAGGAAAGCGCCAAGTCTCTGACCGCCGCGGGCGCTCAAGTGCATCGCGGTTCGCTGGATGATCTTGAGAGTCTCCGCAGCGGAGCTGCTGCTGCGGATGGCATTATCCACACAGCTTTCATCCACGACTTCAACAACTACGGGCCTGCTGCCGAGGCGGATCGGCGGGCCATCGAGGCCCTCGGTATGGCGCTCCTGGGCTCCGATCGCCCTTTTATTGTCACTTCCGGTACCTTACTGGCTCAAGCTCGAGGCCCGCTCGCAACAGAAGAGGATGCACACGACCGCAGCTTTCCACGCAAGTCGGAAGATGCAACGCTTGCGCTGGCGGCTCGTGGAGTGCACGCATCTGTCCTGCGTCTTCCTCCCTCGGTCCACGGCGAAGGCGACCACGGCTTTGTGCCACACCTGATCAGTCTCGCGCGTGAAAAGGGCATCTCTGCGTTTGTGGGGAACGGACTCAACCGTTGGCCCGCGGTGCATCGGCTCGATGCTGCTCATCTCTACAGGCTCGCGCTCGAGAAAAATTCAGCAGGCGTCATATATCACGGCGTCGCCGACGAGGGCGTGGCGACTCGAGAGATCGCCGAGGTCATCGGCCGACACTTGAACGTACCGGTCGCTAGCAAGTCTCCTGCGGAAGCAGCCGAGCATTTTGGCTGGATCGCGCGCTTCTTTGGCATAGATGGCCCGGCGTCAAGCGCACGAACACGCGAACTGCTGGGCTGGCGGCCAAAACAGCCCGGGCTGATCGATGATCTCGACCAACCGTATTACTTCGCTACTAGTGTGGTTTCTGCGGCGTGAGATCGGCGGAGGTTTTTCGAACGCTTGCTGGATAGCGTTCGAGTCTGTCCATCACTGGTCCGACAAGTAGGTTCTCCGACGAGAACAGCACGATCCGGGGGTGATGCCAGTTTCTAAAGGCACTTGGCGGTGGTGGTTCAATTTGACTGAACCACCATCCACTTGGACGCCAGTTGAAAAATGCAATCCTGACGGAAACCTGTCATCATATCCGGCACCAGTCGTAATCCAGCGGAGGTCGCGATGGACAATAAGACTTCGCCGACGGCAGATAAGTCTCCGCACTCATCTCCCGAAACTCCCATCACGAGATTGATTGAATTGGACGAGAAATCGTCCGTCCCTTCAAAGTTTCATAACCCGCCGGCTTTCACAATCATCAGACTCAAATCTCGGTCCGGGCTTCCGGATCGGATCACCAAGATCTCGCCCATTCCGGCAGTGCTTGTGTCGGTCTCCCTGAGGTCCCTGCCATCATCGAGCTACCAGCTGTGGTCAGCGGACAAGCTCATCCCGACAAACATTGTTCATTCGCTTCGTTCTAACGTCATCGATTTTGATTCGCAGCCGGCGTGCTGGGCAGGCGCGGAATTCGACTACGTTCATTACTCTGTCCCTCGCAAGAACCTAGATGATATTGCCGAGGATCTCGGTTTTGGCCGAGTAGATGACTATCGTCTGGCAGTGCTCGAAGACGATCTCGTTGTGGCCCAGATAACGAAGAGCATTCTTCCGTTCCTCGGGCGGAGCGACGCTCCTTCCGCGCTTGCCCTCGATCAATTCAGTCTCATCCTCGGAGCGCATCTCATCCAGCGATACGGTGTACGCCAGAAAGCACCGCGGCATTCTAACGGAGGCCTTGCGCCTTGGCAGAAGCGACGAGCGGCAGAACTTCTTCATGAGAACTTGCATGGCAGGATTCGGCTCTCGGATGTTGCGCGCGAATGCGGACTTTCCATCGAGCCACTTTGCCCGCTCGTTCAAAACTATCCTTTGGCATCTCCACTCACCAGTGGCTGATTCAGCATCGCATTGAACGTGCCAAACAACTGATGAGCCAGACCAGCATGTCACTGATCGACGTTGCCATTCAATCGGGATTTAATGACCAGGCAGCGTTCACGCGCAGGTTCCATCAATTCGCCGGGATGAGTCCCGGAAGGTGGCGACGGAATTACAGGACGAGATATTCGCCACCGAAGGGTCCCCTTTCCTAGTACTTCGAGAGCGCGACTCATTTTTAAGCAATAAACGACAAAACCAGCAGAATTCTGCAAGCGAGCTCGCTAACAAGAGCTTAGGGTGAGTGCTTTCCTACGCTGGGGAGAACGTCACACTGCTGTCACGCCATCTAAAAATAGAATCAAGGAGCGTTAAAAGTGTCTGAATCAGGATCGCACTTACGGGTTGTGGAGGAAACGCGTGCGTTCTGGCGGGTCGTGTTCGACTATCCGCCGTTCAACATCGTAGATGCCAGCATATTCGAAGCGCTACAGGATCTGCTAGCGCGAATGGGCGCCAGCCCGAGCCTTCGTGTCGTCATATTCGAGAGCGCGAATCCCGAGTTCTACCTTGCTCACTTTGATTTGACCGGCAAGTTGGGAAACATCATGACGTCGGTCGGACCATCCGGTCTCCCAATCCTGATGGACACGTTCGTACGCCTCACTAGGTCCCCCGTCGTCAGCATCGCGAAGATTCGAGGATGCGTCCGGGGCGCGAGTAGCGAGATCAATGCCGATCGTGTGTAGCTCCATGGGATGCCTCCTCCGTTCACCTCTTATACCCAAGCTGCTGGCTTGGTAAAGGGCGGCGGACCATCCCATTAGTTATATCCGCGTGGTGCCGTAGTGTCCCTGCACCGTGCCTGTTTCTTTGCGAGCCATCGATATTGATCAGGCAGGACGAGGATTTGTTACGGTTGTATTTTTATCGAGCGTCAGCCGGTATAGGGCGCCGCAGTGTCGCTACCGACTCTCGACCATTCCTCAAAAGGCGCTCCGGACGGCAGCAACCGTCCCGGGTTCATGACATTGCCTGGGTCGAGCCCAGCTTTGATTGCAGCTACGGCCAGCACGCCGACGGTCGAAATGTCATCGGTGAGCCACGGCAGGTGTTCGGTGCCGACCGCGTGGTGATGTGACAGAGTCGCCCCGTGATCAATGAACGACTGCTGTATCGCTCGTTTCACGCGAAGATACTGTTGCATTTCGTTTCCCCGCTGCTGCCGGCAACCGAATGTCAAATAGAGGCTTGCTCCGCAGTGATACGTGTGGCTGATATGACATCCGACCCACGGTTTTACCCCGCTCTCCAGGATTGCCGTGCTTAGGGCTGCGCTCGTCGCCCGATACAGAGGGACGATGTTGCTCCAGACCGTTGAGGTCTCGCTCACGTCAGTGGTGATGCCGCGATCCATGAGGAAATCACGTATGTGTGGAAAGTCGTACTTCGTGGATTCGAAAGACTTCCCCGAACTGGTGCCTAAATCCACCGCGCCGAAGCGACGATAGATAGCGCTAACCTGATCGTGCTGGCGGCCAACGCTAGCTTTGCTCCCCTCAAAAGTGGTGAGCATAAGGCACGCCCGCGTGAAATCGAAACCCTTCACCCGGAGGTAGCTCTTCATCGCTCCGGCTACCGCCTGCGACAGCCGCGATGACGGCGGTTTGAATGCTAGCGACAATGCGGTCTTGCCGGGGTCGTTGAGGCGGAACATTGAGGGCACACACTCTTTTCGCACACACTCATGCATGGCCTGGATACCGCTTTCGAAATCGAGAAACAGGTAGCCGTGAGTGCGGCGCAACTCCGACCGGGGATGAACTCGCATTATGGCTTCTGTAATGACTCCCAGAGTTCCCTCACTGCCGATGCACAAATGATTGACATCGACACCGTTCGAGGACTTGGGCACAACTCGCGTCGCCAATACGCCTACGGGGGTGACCATTCGTAGCGCAATGACCATATCTTCGATCTTGCCGTACTTGTCGCTCTGCATTCCGGCAGACCGTGTGGCGATCCACCCGCCGAGCGTAGAGTGCAAGAAGGAGTCTGGAAAGTGGCCGAGGGTTAGTCCGTAGCCCTGCAGTTGCGCTTCAAGATCGGGACCAAACGCACCGGCCTCGATGCGCGCCGTAAATGACTCGGCATCCACCTCCAGCACGCGTCGCATGCGTCGCATATCAAGCGACACCACCATACGACGGGTTTCGCTTCGCTCCAGGCATCCGGCGATATTCGAACCGCCCCCAAACGGGATGACCGCGACATCGTGATGCGCCGCTGCCCGTATTGTCATGAGCACATCATGCTCATCTTCGGGATAAAGCACTAAGTCAGGAGCACCCTCAGCCATTCCCCGCCGCATACGAAACAGGTCGCGGAAGCCCTTGCCGTATGCGTGGACCAAACGCTCGTGACGACTGTCGCAGATCTGATCGACGCGCATCGAAAAGCGCAGCTCAGCCAAAAAACCGTCATGACAAATTGCTTTGCGCAACTGGGTGGCCTCGATCGGTACCGGCGACCTGTCTAAATTCTCTTCTTCTGCACCGAGCGCCGCTTTGGCATAGGGCCACAAACCAGGATGGGCGCTAGAGTCGAAGCTGACCCCTTCGTCTCCCCATCCCCACCATTTCATATGCTTGGCTGTATACATAGCCGCTCTAGAATCTGCAAGTTTGGACTGCGTGAACCGGCGACGCGCGCCCCCACATTCAGATGCCGCACAAATGTACTGCTTTCAACTTGTCTATTCCGAGGCGCTGTTGCTACGGTGACTCTTTGTGTTGCGGCATCCTTGCGCCACAACAGAGACGGAAACTGTCGCCTGCTGTTCTTCTCTAGACGGTCTGGCCAGGTCTCCGACGGACGGTCGCCGTTTCAGCCCGCGGATGCGCTGTTCGAGCAATTCGACAGCAGCCCTCCGAGGCCCACGTCCCGACCGAGAGTCAAATTGATTCGATCCGAACATAATCGGCTCTCCGAAGCGCACGGTGACGGGCCACGGCCGCGGCATGAATTTTCCTTTTGCCAGAATGTTATGGGCACCATCGATATGCACGGGCACCACGGGTACTCCAAGGTCGACTGCAAACAGCGCAGCACCACTTTTGAATGTCCGAATCTCGCCATTCAGCGACCGCGTACCTTCCGGATAGAGAATCAGATTGCCGCGCGTCCGCTGTAGAAACTCCTCGCACATCCCCAAACTGCGCCGGAGAGACTTGTGTTGTGCTCGGCGATCGATCGGTATGACATTCATGAATCGAGAGACTAAGAACCTCACCCTCCAAGAATGAAAAAAATAATCACTGGCACCGAGCAGTGCAAATGCAGAAAACGGAAGCCCGGAAGCTGTCATCAGAACTGCGCTATCGACATGGCTCGTATGATTGCTACAGATGATGAACGGGGAAGCCGGAAGTTGATTCCGCCCCACAACCGTAAGACGACAATAGAAGACGAAGAATGCTCTGCAAAAGGCTTCAAATATGGCGCTACCCGCTATCGGCGCCAAGAACATATCCTCCGTTTTGCCCCGGTCCGTCAATCGGATGTCCAGTGTTGTATCGTTTGCTCTCGGATCAGGCGCTTAGTCAGAGTCCGACAGAGCTTCTTGCGCTCCAGAGATACCAATGGCTTCCGAGACGGGGTCAAGCGCCTCGTAGCGCCCAGCCTGCAGTGATTCTTTTCTCACACCCGAAGCAGCCCCCATACCGCTTTACTGTAGCTCGGACTGTGATCTTGGGCAATCTCCGTTTTCCCTATTAGCCGAATGGGGGTGTTTCACAGGAACGCGGGCAGTTTATTTGTGCACATTTGCGCGCACTTGTGCACTACTTCCAAGGGCCGGCGCGATACGTGGGTAATCGGCCTACAAAGCTACCTAGGTAGGGTCTGTTCCTGCCTAGTCCACTGCAAGACCGAGGGCGGGCTGTGGCGGATCCGACTGGTGCGCGCCAGGAATCAAGGCGGGGAAGACTGAGGCGTCTTCCGATGTTGGCTACTGCACCTGTCCGTGGCAAACAATCGCATGGGGACGCTCTCCTTGACTCGTCGAGCGCCATCTTCTCGTCATCGGTCCTCACCGCCCGGCAGTGAGCGCCATATCAGATTGTAGGGGACTGTCCAGAAAGGCTCATTACAGCACGGGCCAACCCCGACTCGAGCTGCGACTTGCGTCCTCGTTGCGTCACAGTTTGTGCAGCGGATTTCCGGAATCACTAGCGCGTGATGAGAGTCTTCCACTCTGCGCTCCACTCTCTCAGCGCTGCTCGCTGAGCAGGTGAACAGTACCACCGTTACCTACGCGTTGCGGTGCGTGCAGGCAGTTACTTTAGTCGTGTCCGAAAGTAACCCCACCCCGGCTGTTTTCTCGCAGGTACGGTGCTACTGTTCAGGCATGAAAAGAACGGCGGAGAGAAAAGCCTCACGCAGGTCAAGCAGAAACAAACTCGCCCGAACCACAAGGGACCGCATTCTTGTGTTGATGATGAAAAAGTCTTCGCGGCTGGCTATCAATGCCGCACAGCAGAATTCCACCGCCCGCTTCACTGAGCTGAAGGCCGTGACGATCGTGTTTACGTATCCTCTCACTCGAGAAGCAAGGCTCGAATTTAGGTCGGAAACCGGATTCACGCGGGCTGAGATTATCGAGTGTATTCGCTCGGGCTACCGCAAGATTTACGCCCAAGAACGCAAATGGGGATTTGGGGACACAGCATTGGCGATCTCATGATTGAGCGAGTGGAGGTAGATGACGATACGGGGGTTGTGGACTTAAGCATTGGCAGCTAAATCTTGCGAGTGATGCTGGGTAGAGTAAACGCCCGCCGCGGCAGAACTGACCGTGGAGGACGAGATTGAAACAGATTGGGCTTTATATCAGCGAAGCTTAGCCTGTGTAACGACCGAACTAATAAGGGGCCATCGCAATGGGCGACCCAGGCAACTGGCCAAAGAGAAACGTGCGACGTGTTTACCCGGACACTGAGGCCGGCAAGCACCGGCGTCCTCCGGGAATTCATTCATTCCGGAGTCTTACATGTCCGAGGTCCAGTCTTTACCTGATCAGATCGAGGGCGTCGGTCAAGCTCTCACAGCCGCCGAACTTGCCGAGTTACTCGCGGTTTCGCGTATCACCGTGTTCAACCAGACGAAGGCTGGTCGCATCCCATGCTTCAGGTTTGGCACATGCGTGCGCTTCGATCCGAAGCTAATTGGCCAATGGCTGAGGAGGATGTAGGACTCAGGGCGGTAGCGCATCTGACACTTCTCACCTCACTTCGAATACTCGTCTCGCAGGCGGACCTGCGGGTCGGTCATTGGGACTTCACGTCCCGCAATGAAGACCTGCTTCACATCGGTTTTCACGTCGAGGGGGTCGCCGTTCGCAACCACGACGTTGGCCTGTGATCCAGGCAGAGCCCGAGACGGGCTCCAGACTATGCATCTGCCCTCGTTGTTTATTTGTGGGTCTGGTGAATCGTTCTCGTTGGAGGCTCTACTCATAGCGCAAGGCCACCATGGGATCGACCAAGGAAGCCCTTCGCGCCGGCAAGTAGCTAGCGATCGCCGCGACGATCAGCAATATAACGGTTGCGCTGACGAGCGTGACCGGGTCGGTCGGCTTGAGTCCGAACAGCATGTTGGAGACCAGGCGATCACCGGCCAACGTGACGGGTACGCCGATGACAACACCGATCGAGACCAGAATCAAGATCTCGCGCAAAACCATCCAGAGCATATTGGAGCGCCCCGCCCCCAACGCCATGCGGATGCCGATTTCATTCGTCCGTCTCGTTACGACATAAGACATTACGCCATAGATGCCGATGCAGGAGAGAAAAACTGCGAGCATTCCGAAGAAGGCGGAAAGCTGCGCGACGAGACGCTGGTTGGTGATTGAGCGTGCCACCTGCTCGTCGAGCGTGGTTACGCGGGTGATGGGCAGGTTCCGGTCAATGGAATGGATGGTCTCTTGGACAGCAGCCGCGACGGGAGCGAAGTCGCCCGTGTAGCGGACTTCGAAGTCACCGAAGCCCCATGGATGTTGAGTGTACGGGATGTAATCGAGATTTACAGGTTCTTCGGCAAGATTATCAAACTTCACGTCCTTCGCCACGCCGATCACAGTGACTTCGTCTTCTGGCTTTTTATCGCCCAGGTAATAGCGACGTCCGATCGGGTTGCCGGGCGGAAAGAGATTCTTGGCCGTATGCTCGCTGATGATCGCGACATGCAGCGAGCTGCTCGTGTCAGAGGGTGAGAAGTTACGCCCTGCGAGCAGGGAAATTTGCATTGTCGCGAGATAGCCGACGCCAACAACATTGTGCATGACGTTGACGTTTTCGTCGATATTCATTCCCGGCACGACGACACTCGAGTTCCAGCTACCTTCGTGGAAGGTGAATGCCGAAAAGCTGGCGGCCTTGACGTTTGGCAGTGCGCTGACACGCTCTTCAATCTGCTGATCGAGAGCGAGTTCTCGCGGTTCGTCAGCACCGTAGCCTGCGGAGCTAGAGTCTATGTCGAGACGCAGGACGTTTTCCTTATTGAAGCCAGTATCGACATTGTTCAGATTGACGAGACTGCGAAGAAAGAGTCCGGCTCCTACCATAAGAACGAGCGAGAGCGCGACCTGTGAGATGACGAGAGCCTTCGCGAGCGAATTCTTTGCACTTGCTCCTTGGGGGCTGCGGCCGGCCTTCAATGTGTCCGTGAGTTGCAGCCGCGTAGCGCGGAAGGCGGGGACGGTGCCAAAGATCAACGCGGTAGCGATCGTCACCGCAGCCGTGAAAAGCAGCAGCCGGGTATCAATGGAGACATCGAGAGGTATTGGGTCGAGTCCGCCTGAGACCATGCGTAAGAGAAGGCGATTGGCGACTGACGCCAAGGTGACGCCGAGCCCGCCGCCTGCGAGAGCGAGGAGCAGGCTTTCAGTAATAAGCTGACGGATGAGGCGTGAACGCCGGGCTCCAAGCGCCTGGCGGACAGCCAGTTCCCGAGCGCGCGCCGTCGATCGGGCAAGGAGCAGATTGGAGATGTTGGCGCAGGCGATGAGCAGGACAAGCGCTACCACGGCCATCAGGATCTGGAGTGGTTCTGAAAATTGGTGACGAAGCGAGGAAAGGCCCGTGGCCATTGGCGTCAACGGGACTTTGGTCTTATCTAGTTTTTGTAGATTTTCCTGACTGAGCTTGGCGTCGGGAAAACCCAGCAGGATTTGCCGGAAGAGCAGATTCACATTCGATGTGGCCTCAGTGATGGAGATTCCGGGCTTGAGACGTCCCATGATCAAGAGCGATTCCGAGAAGTTGTCCTTGTATCCGCCGTAGTTTGGAGGGACCGCCTTGACCATGGAGAGCGGAACCCACATATCCGGCGCTTCGCCGACCTTAGTGCCGAAGAATTCGGGCGGCGCAACGCCGATGATGTTGTAGGTCGTGGCACCGAGTTTGAGCGTGCGGTTCAGGACGTTGGGATCTCGTGCAAGGCTGTGCTTCCACCAGGCGTAGCTGATGACTGCCACAGGGTGATCGCCTTCCGAGTTATCGTCTGCATCATCCAAAGTGCGCCCCACCATAGCTCGTACTCCGAGGGTCCTGAAGTACGTGCCGGAGACGAGCTGCACGTTCATCGGTTCTGATTCGGTTCTTCCCTCGACGAAACCGTGGACGGCATTCGTCATGCTGAAGATGGCGGCGGTGTCGGAAAAGACCCGGTTTTCTCCCCGCATTTGGCGGTAGAAGGGGTAGGAGTAGAGTTGGGTCCTGGCGAAGTCGTCGGTGATGCCGGAAGCGTTTCCTTTCCCCAGCAAAATGAGCTGGGCGGGATCTTTCACGGGTAAGGTTCGCAGCATGACGGCGTCAAGAAGACTGAAGATGGACGTATTTGCGCCGATGCCTAAAGCGAGCGAGAGCAGAGCGACAATGGTGAGTGCCGGGCTGCGCAACATGGCGCGGCTACCGTAAGCGGTGTCCTGGACAAGACTTTCAAACCACTCCCATCCCCAAACCATATGACTCTTTTCCTTCAACAACGTCGCATTCCCAAATCGGCGTGATGCTGCCTGGCGAGCTTCCCTTGGCGATAGCCCTGCCTGGATCTGGTCCTGCTCTCTGAGTTCCAGGTGCAGACGCATCTCTTCTTCCAGGTCCGCGTCAAATTGCTGGCGACGCGTTAGCATCCAAAGGCGCCTCAAGAGTTCGTTCAACCAATCCATGGAGATCGTCCTTTCACGCCGTCTGAATCACTCGGGTAATGGCCCCGATCACCCGCTCAAACTGCGACAGTTCCGTTTCTAGTTGTTTACGGCCGGCTGCTGTAAGCTGGTAATACCGCGCTCGGCGATTCCCAGCCGTAGTTCCCCACTTGGCCTTCACCCAGCCTTTGATCAGCATCCGCTGGAGAGCCGGATATAACGATCCTTCTTCCACTTGAAGAACATCATCGGAGATCCTCTGGATAGAGTCTGCGATCTCATAGCCGTGCATCTCACCGACACGTGCAAGCGTCTTCAAAATCAGAAGATAAAGGGTTCCGGGCGGAATCTCGTCTCGATGCAAAGCATCCCCCTGTCCGAAAGCCTGCTGCCATAGTTAGACTATGTCAGAATCGAACGGTTAGCACTTGATGTCAAGAAGAATTGGGAATTTTCTCGCTTAGTAAAGATGCGATCGCCAACGGGAACCTATCCAGGGGTGGCAGTAGGGAGCATTAGCGACGGTCATGGGAGGTTTGTCGGCCAACCTTATCTTGGGATTACTTCAGGATTGCACACAACGTACGAGCAGCCCGTCACGGCGGCGGAGTGCCGCTCTGCTTCGAAGCAGCAGAGCGGCACAAAACAGTCTAATCCTGGCTCCTCAATCGAGACTTTACTGCCGAGACTCGTGCCGGCCAACCGGGATCGCTAGATAGCCCCGGTACTGGCCTGTGCTCTTCTCAACGGCCAAGCCCGTAATTTCCCCGCGGGAATTGATACCGCATGCGGTCTGCAGCTGCAGGGGAGAGTCGGCCGAAATCAGAGTGTTGAGGTCGGTCGGCACCCCGTCCACGACCACGAAAGCGTGCAGGATCGTAAAGGTCGCGTCCAATGAGAGGCCAGTCACCACGCCCCGGTCGTTGATGGCCAGGGCGACGCTGTAGGTGTCCCCAGCAAGCGGGGGGATGTCCTGCATTCCGGTGCTTTTGCTCCAGACAAACCCGTGAAAAACGGCATCGCCCGCCAAGTCTGAGCTGCCCACCACCTGGCCCCGGTTATTCATTGCATGGGCCTGGTTTCCGAAGGCGCCGCCCAGGCTTCCGAGATTGGTTACCTTGCCGTGGTCCCAGAGCAGGGCGTGGACCGGGGAAAGATAGAGTCCGTTGATAACGTTGAAGGTCGAGCAATCTCCCGACGCGCCAGCTACCTGGCCGTAGTCGTTGATCGCTATGGCGAATCCGTCCGGATCGCCGCCGTATGTGGGGAGCTCATTGATGTGACCGTTTTCCCAAACCACCGGCTTGTCCTGCAACACCTGATATTGGCCCTGGGCGGGATCATAGGGTGGGCAGGTGGAATCCGTTGTCGCTGTCTCCGCGTTGCCGGCCACTCCGCCTTGATTGCTAATCGCACTGGCCGCGCTGTTGTAGCCTCCGAGCGTTGAGAGCGGAGTCATCGAACCGTCTTTCCACAAAAAGCCCAGACACGTTGTACCCGACCACGGAGCTCCTGATCCAAAGAATCCACAGAAGTCTTCACCGTTCGGGTCTGAGTGAGAGGTTTCGGCCACACCTACGACTTGGCCGGTTGCATTGGGTGAGCCAAAAGCTGAGCTGTTCAACCCCCCGAGCG
>CAVPNR010000020.1:0-44039 GCA_963706645.1 uncultured Acidobacteriaceae bacterium | reverse complement strand
ATCAGTCGGCCTTACTGCAGCTTCGCATATTCCAGCTTGGCTTCCTTAAGAACGGGGATGTCAGGGTCCGCGTTTTTCCAGAGCTCAAGAAATTCCAAGTAGGCGAGGCGTGCCTTAGTCTTATCTCCTGCCAGCACGTAGGCGCGGCCAAGTTGCAGCTCGGCCAAAGCACCCAGAGGGGAATTCACTGCGATACCACGGTGGTCCAGGAATTTCTGGAACTCTGCAGCCGCCTCCGCGCCCTGATGCAGCGACATATACGCCAGCCCGCGGATATATGCCGGATAAAGCGAGCCGCCAACCTCGAACTGGGGAGAGGGTGTTCCCAACTCGTACTGTGTCGCGGATCGTAATTGTTCCAAGGCTTTCGCCGGATTATTGCGGCCGATTTCGATCGAGGCGTCGATCGCCGGCAGCCAATATCGATTGATCATGGTGTGGAGCGGAAAGCGATGGGCCAAATCGTCGGCAAGTTTTCGTGCTTGGATGGCATCGCCTGTTCGAGCCAATGCCAGGGCTGCAAGAGTCTGCACATCCTGGGTCGCGGCGGTCGCCAGCGCGGAGGCAGTCTCCTGGCGTGCGCGGTCGTTATTCCCAAACTCGGCTTCGCGTAGGGCAGAGTTCATCTGCCATTCAGCGGCCGTTTCTTTCGCGTCGGCTTGACGGGCCGATTCGATGGCGTGCTGCGATTTTTCGCGGGCGCTGGCGAGACGCCCGTAAAAGGCATCGGTATCGGATGCGAAGGAGAGAAGCACGTCCTCTCCCGGTTTGCCCTTCTGCCCGTTGACTTGCCGCTCCATCTCCGCCACGTCGTCTTCGTAAAACGCGACGCCGTATCGATTTCCATGCAGGAACGGGTTGTTAACTTTGTGCGCGACGGCCTCCAGATACTTGGCCTTCGCGTCCTCCGGCCGGTTCAGTGCGGTATAGAGACCGACCAGGTTGGTAAAGGCAGCCGCGCTTCCGGGAAATAGACGCAGGTCTTCCAGGCTGGCGTTCACCGCGGACTCGTATTGGCCCAGGTAGTAATAATCGACGCCCAGGTTGCCGAAAGGTTCATTGTTTCGCGGATAGGTCTGCGCCCAGGTCTCATAGGTCTGGATCGCTTTCTCCAGTTCGCCCGTGACCAGCAGATAGTAATTCGCCGAGATGCGGAACCTCTCCCGCTCGCTCGTCTTGTCGCGCAGGTCATAAGCCTTCTGCAAATTCTCACTGGCTAATCCCGGCTCCCGCAGGTTGGTATACGAGATTCCCAGCGCCGAATACGCGGCGGCGAAATTCGGGTCAAGCTCGACCGCCCGCTTGAACGAGGGAATTGCCGCCGCCGGGCCCTTCTCCTGCAAAATCTTTCTTCCCACCGATAACGCCTTCAAGGCTTCCAGAGAGGGCGTAGTGACTTGATCGAGAGGGGCGTCAAACTTATCTACACTGCTGAGCGACTCGCCAAGTTTTTTGCGCAGCTTCGTCGCTGCTTCACCCATGGCACGGAGAACGTGTTCTTTGTTTTCCGCGGTCACCTGTTCCTGCGCCAGAAAGTCGCCCGTCTTGCAATTGACGGCATCCAGGCCAATCACATACTGGCTGCCCAGGCTTGCAATTGAACCTGCGATGTATGCCTTGCCGTCAGTGCGCTCGCAAAGCTCGCGCGCCACTTCCGGCGTCAGCTTGGTATTCGCCGGCTTGGCCATCAGTCGAAGCGTGGCGTGAGTTCTCGCGTCCGACAGGATGTTCAGGAATGGAGACTGTCCCAGTTGCGCCGCGATCGCCTGCTTCAGGGTGTCGTCGAAGACTGCATCGCCGGTTGTGTTGTTGAAGTCTGCCAGAACCACTGTATCCTGCTCGGTCAGCATCGGGGTCCGGTGCGTGCGCCAGTACAATCCGCCGGCGACGATGGCCCCGAGCACCAACATTATGGTCGTAACGATCTTCCAGCGAGAGCCGCGACGTTCCTGTGCCACAGCCTCGGTACTAGTCACGTTTGACGGCGCAAATCGCTGTTTAGAGCTGGAAGCCCTCCTTGCGACTCCGGCCGGCGCCGCATCTGCCTCGTTTCCTGGGACAACAGCAGCCGAGTGATGAGACGAGTCACTGTCGCGTTTCAGCCGTTGAAGGTCGGCCCGAAGCTCTGAGGCGTGCTGGTAGCGTAAGTCGCGGTCTTTCTCCAGCGCTTTACCGATGACAGATTCCAGTCCCACGGAAATCTGAGCGTTGACGAGTGAAGGCGGCTGCGGCTCCTTATGCAGAATGGCGCCGCAAATCTCTCCCGAACTGCCCCCGTCGAATGGCAAGTTGCCCGTCGCCATTTCGTACAGCACTGCTCCAAATGAGAACAGGTCGGTACGCGCATCCAGTTCCTTCGCGCGCACCTGTTCCGGTGACATATAGGCCACCGTGCCCAGCATCGCACCCGGACTGCTCAGGCGCGGGGTGTCAAAGTCTGATGTCACGGTTTCGGATTCGGAGCTGCCGGCGGTGCCATCGAACGTGACCTTGGCTAATCCGAAATCGAGAATCTTGCCGTGGCCTCGCTCGGTTACGAAGATGTTCGCTGGTTTGATATCGCGATGAATGATGCCTTTCGCGTGCGCTGCGTCAAGCGCATCCGCAATATCGATCGCAATGGGAAGCAGACGTTCTGGTTCCAGCGGCCGGCCGGCGATGCAGTGCTTTAAGGTCCGCCCCTCCAGAAACTCCATGGCGATAAAAGCGCGTCCGTCCTGTTCGCCGATGTCGTAAATCGTGCAGATGTTGGGGTGGTTCAGCGCCGAGGCGGCTTGGGCCTCCCGCTCAAAACGGGCTAGGGCTTGAGGGTCCTGGGCCACGTCATCGGGCAGAAACTTGAGCGCGACAAAGCGGTGCAGCCGTGTGTCTTCGGCCTTGTACACCACGCCCATTCCGCCGCCGCCCAGCTTCTCGATAATGCGGTAGTGCGAGATGGTTGTTTCCATCATCCTGCTCGTAGGATGGAAGTGGCATGGTGATGGTAAGAGCGAATTCCCTCTGAGTCAATTCAGTGGCTGGTGCGGCCGCCCATACCGTCTATTATCGGGAAGCAAACCCCAAAATCTCGATGTCATGCCTCCAGATTGGCCCAATTAGCCCTCGTCTCGACGAATCGTGGTGTTCTGGACAGTCGGTCAACCGCTGGCCTGAAACGGGCTTGGAGGAGATCAATAGCGATTTCCTCGAAGCCGACTTCTGGCCAGCGTCGTTGAGAGTCTGTCCTGGGACGTTTCCTCCGGGTAGCCCGTTATAGCGTCACTCGGTAGTAATCGCGCCTGAATGATCACGTTTTTGCGTCCTGAAAACGCTGGTTGCGTTGAACTCTTTACATTGGTTAGATTGAACGCGCGATGAGGTTGCAATGCATGGAGGCTTTGATGGTAGATGCGGTGAGGGGTGCACATCGGAGAGTCAGTCGGCGCAGGATCGGCGCTAGAAAGTTACTGAACTGGACCGCGATCGTTACCATTATCTTACCTTCAGTGACGCAGAGCGGAACGGCCGCTGCGCAATCCGTTACAGACAGCCCTGAAGGGCAGTCGTCAGTCGTTCGTGTCGACGCGACACCGGGCCATGTCATCAATTCGTTCGATCCGGATAGGGCGTTGGGCAGCTCGATCGATGTTCTATCCCGCGACGGCATCGACAAGGTTTACACTCCGCACATTATCCAGGAGTCTTTGTCCGCGGGATGGGGACCAATCTCCTATCGCAATAACAGCGAACTTCGCATGGCCGCCTGGCATTGGACTGAAAATGGAACCTGGAGCGACCCGGCCCACAAGAGCGGATACTTCACCGGCAGCACGGAACTCAAGGAACCGGTGCGTTACATTCTCTCGTATGCGCTCCCGCACCGCGGATTTTCGACCAGTGGCGACAGACCCATCATGGGTCCAAAGCTCAGCTACTGGAAGAGCAATCCCTATCTGACCAGCAAGTTCACAAAGGAAAACGACTCCCTGCATCCGCAATGGGTCATTGTCGATCTCAAGGCCGAAAAGCCGGTGAGTGCGATTCGAATAGGGTGGGCCAGTCCGTACGCTACGACCTATCAAGTCGAGTACTGGGTGGGAAAGCGCGCGCTCGATTTTGACGCGGGTCCGCAAGGCGAATGGAAAGCTTTTCCCTCAGGCGCGGTAAAAGGCTCGCAAGGCGGCACTGTGTCGCTTAAGCTCGCTGATACACCGGTCTCAACGCAGTACGTGCGCGTCTTGATGACCGAGTCGTCCAATAGCTGCGATGAGCATGGTTCAGACGACATTCGGAACTGTGTGGGATACGCGATTCGAGAGATTCGCGTCGGGGGCGCTGATAGTAGCGGCGCCTTTGTTGAGGTCCAAAAGAGCCTCAGCGAACGGCCCACTACCTATACGTCGTCCTCCATCGATCCCTGGCATTCCGCGGCCGATGCCGACGTCAACGCCACAGGAAGTTATCAGCACACCGGGTTCGATCTTTTCTTCACGAGCGGGCTCACGAACAACTTGCCCGCGATGATTCCGGTGACCATGCTCTACGGTACACCGGACGATGCGGCCGCCCAGATTGCTTACATCGAGAAGCGCGGCTATCCCATCTCTTATATAGAGATGGGGGAAGAACCGGACGGCAAACATGCTATGCCGGAGGATTACGCAGCGCTGTATGTTCAGTGGGCCTCTGCCATTCACAAAGTTGATCCCAAACTCAAGCTGGGAGGGCCTGTTTTCGAGGGCGTCAACGAAGATATCCGAGTGTGGCCCGACGCGCAGGGGCGAACATCGTGGATGGGCCGGTTCGTGGACTACCTGAAGTCGCACGGCCGGCTCGCCGACCTGGCCTTTGTCTCGTTCGAGCACTATCCGTTCGAACCATGCGACATCACATGGAAGAGTCTCTACCAGGAGCCCGCGCTGGTGAAGCACATTCTCCAGGTCTGGCGCGATGATGGCGTTCCCAAAGAAGTGCCTCTCATGATCACCGAAGATCACCTCGCGGCCGGCCTCACCGGGCCGATGACAACGATCTTCGCGGCCTTATGGCTGGCCGACAATGTGGGCTCGTTCTTCGAAGGGGGAGGCGCTCTCTTCACTCACTCTCCCATCCAGCCCCAGGGCATCCAGAACACTTGTTTAGGTTGGTCCTCCTGGTCGAACTTTGTATCGGATGAGGAGACTCTCGAAATCAAGGGATATACCTCGCCGTACTTCGCCGCGCACATGATCAATCTGGAATGGGTGCAGCACAGAGCCGGTATGCATTCCATGTTTCCCTCTTCGGTCGACATCAAAGACGGCGACGACAATCTCCTGGTGACCTCCTATGCGGTGCACCGCCCCGATGGCAACTGGTCATTGATGCTGGTCAATCGAGACGAGACCAACTCACACGCAGTGCGGGTTGTGTTCGAGGACGCCGAGAACAGGCGGGAAGCGTCTTTCTCAGGGCCGGTCACCTTTGTGACCTTCGGCTCCGAACAATATGTGTGGATCAACGACGGTCCCAACAGTCATGCTGACCCCGACAATCCCCCGGTGGGCATCACCATAAAAGGAGAGTCGGGAACCATTTTCACTCTGCCAAAAGCTTCGGTTACGGTGCTGCGGGGCAAGGTAGACGCTCTGAAGGACTAAACTTCTCCCGTGAGGCCTGCCATTCATCAACCGACGATTCGAAGGAGAGATTCTATGGGAATCAACACTCGACGAAATTTCTTTGGCAAGATGGCGGCGATCGTGGCTTTTGTAACCGGCGCACCGAAACTCTTCGCCCAACAAGCCCCCGCTGCCGCACCTAAAGGTGGCAGCACACCCGCAGGCGCGCCCGGCAAAGATACTCCTCGTCGCCTCAGCGGCGACCACCACACACTCAACGGGATCTACTATTTCTCTGGGACGGGTTCTAATGACGGTTATTCCAAGGAGGATCACATTCTGGTGACTGACCCCTTCGAAAAACACGTCACTCGCACCATGGACGCGCTCAAGAAGTCGGTCGAGCGTGCCGGCTGCACTATGGATAGCATCATCCATCTCCAAGTCTTTCTCTGTTTGCCTCTTGCAGACACCCCTGCGCCGACCGGCAGGGCGCGCTTCGACGCACATAAGGCGCAGTACGATGCGTTGAATAAAATCTACGGAACCTATTTCTCTTCGGGCAAAGCTCCCTCCCGTGCATGCATGGCTGTCGAATGGATTCCCGGCGATTCGCTAATTGAAATCGTCGGCAGCGCGATGGTCGTCAATCCGCCCACACCATCTGCGGATCGATAATTCGCGAAGGAAGCTGAAAGGGCGCTGCGCATGAACCTGAAGTTTGCTTGGAATCGTCGATCGTTTCTGGCTGCGGTTGGGACCATATGGGGAGGGTTGTTCGCTCCGGCCGAGTCGAACACCGCGGACATCTTTGACAAGAAGCACAAGTCTTCCACGCCGCCAGTGGACGGCAGCCCTGTCGTAGCCATCACTACCGGCCTTGGCTCCACTGGCGACATCTACGCCGAGCTGGGAATCACACCTCTCGTCAACATCAATGGCACCCTCACTGTCATTGGTGGGTCAGTGATGAAGCCTGAGGTCATGGAGCTCATCCGGAGAGGCAACGAGCACTGTGTTTCGATCGACGAACTTGAGATCGCAGCCGGTAAGTTCATTGCGAAACTGTGCAAATCCCCCGTCGGCTACACCGGCCTCGTGACGGGTGGCGCAGCCGCGGCCATGGTCGTAGGCTATGCCGGCATGATGACCGAAGACCTTGAGCCCCGCATGCGAGACATTCCCGACGTAAGCAGTTTTGCCAGGAACGAAGTCATCATCCAGAAGAGCCATCGATATCCGTTTGACCACCAGATCCGCCAGACCGGCGCGAAGCTGGTCGAAGTCGAGACGCGCGAGGAGATGATTGCCGCCATCAACCCGAAGACGGTGGCGATACACTTCACCAATATCCTCTCGGACAAGGGTAAGGTCAGCGGCCCTGAGACCGTCGCCATCGCCAAAGACCATAACATCTACACCTTCAACGACGCCGCTGCAGACGTGCCGCCGAAAGAGCGGCTTTGGGAGTATCCGGCAATCGGCTTCGATATGGTCACATTTAGCGGGGGCAAGGACATCCGCGGACCGCAGGCATCCGGCATACTGATCGGCAAAGAGGAGTTAATCCGTTACTCCCTGCTGAACATGAGCCCGCAGGAAGACCGCATCGGTCGTTGCTGCAAGGTCGGCAAAGAGACCATTTTGGGCCTGCTCAAAGCTCTTGAGATCTTCGTGAATCAGGACTTCGATGCCGAGTTGCGGGTGTACGACGCGCGCGCACATGTGATTACCGATGCGGTGAAGAAATTCGGCGTGACGCCGCTACCTCGGGAGTTCAATCCTCAGGCTCTCGGTAATGTCACTCCCCATTACTCTTGGCATATCGATCCGTCAAAACTCAACACAACCGGACCGGATGTAATGCAGAAGTTGGCCGACACCCGGCCAATCGGTATCGGTAGCATGGGCGCCGGGGCGAGCGGCATGCGCGGACGCAATCCAGACGCGCCTGCGGTTGACGACCATGGCGGTCGTCATGGTCCTCCCAGAGACCCGAATACCTTCGGCTTTGCGGTTTGGCAACTCAAAGAGGGCGAGGACAAGTTAATCGCAGATCGGTTAGTCGAAATCTTCAGCGCAGTTCCGAAAGCCTAAACCTTGATGGAAGATGAATGGCTTGCCCGTTTCAGCGCCCGTCGTGGTCCACAAACTGGCTTAGAGGAGTTCAATGGCGATCTTCTAGAAGCCGACTTCGGGACCATATCGTCGGAGTCCGCATTCAAGAATAACTTCCGATTGGCCAGTCGGCCGGAAGGACTGGCGGGACCCTTCGGCTTGGTTACGCCGAAGCCAGCCTTTCAGCGCAAGTTCTCCACGGTGTAAAGAACCGATGAGTACCTCGGAAACGGATACGCATAATATTTCAGATCAGGAGTTGCTACAAAAAGCTGATCGGCGCGGGATTCGCTGTCGAGGCGTTTCCACAGTTGCCGGCGGCGGCTGGCCAAGTCAATGAGAGTGAGTACTAGCTCACGGCCGGTTGGATCCGCGACCAGCAAGGACTTTCCGCCCTCAGCGAAACGGATCGGAAACTCCTCGTCGGACGCTGCTTTTAGCTTGACCGCCTGGCCTCCATCGGTCGAGCACAGGTAGATTCCATCGTGTTCCTTGCGCAACGCAGCCATCTTTCCATCGGGTGAAAGCGCAGGATATGAGTCCCGAATATTGGACATTAATAAGATGGGCGGCCCATTCGCGATCATCTGCCGGTAAGCGTTCCAGCCTCCCTGATCGGTCTGGGCTTCGTAAACAATCTGCCGGTTATCATCCGACCAGCGAACTCTGTTGAAGGCGATGAGTCCGAGGGTCGAAAGATCCCGGGGCTCACCCGGGCCGAGCGGCTGAAGCTGGAGCGGCCGCTTCGAATTACTTTGATTCGAGCCTAGAACTACCCACTTGCCGTCCGGCGAAATTGCCGGTGCTCCGACCCCTAATCGAACCGCGGGCGAACCATCGGTGGGGCGGTAGTAAGACTGGTAGTCACGCGCGATTGCATAAAGCTCTCCAGATTCATAGAAGGAGATCAACCGACCGTCTGTAGTGATCGCGGTCGGTTGCGTGTCGTCGTTCCACGAGTAGGGATGATCAGACTTGTCGCCTGGGAACAGACCTATAAGTTGCCGCCGCCAGCTTTCATGAGACAGAAGCACGAGACCATCTTTCGAAATGTCGTACAGGCGGATCGACGGCGATGTCAGCACAACTCTAGGCTTTCCCCCGGGCCGAATCGCGTAGATCGTATCGGCCCACCCGCCAGTCTCAGTCGCAGCAAACCACAATTCTTTTCCATCCGGACTCCATGCCAGTCCCTCTACGCTGGAGCTCTTGAAAAGCACCGTGTGCTTCCCATTCATATCCAGCAACTCAACTTGGCCGTCGTCGTTTCCGGCAATGGAGTGGTTTTCGAAGGCGATCATGTTGCCCTCGGGAGAAAACCGAGGATGCCCGAACCATCCTGCTTTTTGCTGGTAGATTACATGGCCGGGAGGAAACTCCAGCCGAGGGCCGTCGGGCGACGCGACCGAGACGACCATGCGTTTGCCATCGGGATGCCAATCGGCTTGCGCCACGTGCTCGGCCAGCGTGCGCGGAGATCCTCCGGCCAGACTTACGGTCGCCAGCGTGCCGCCACAATTGAGAAAGAAATTTTCTTCGCAACCGAGAAAAATCGCCAGCTCGTCAGACGAGGAGATCGCCGCGACCTCCGCCGCGGGAATCCCCATCGACCGCGACTCCGGACTACCAACTCGCGCCACCGACATCTGCGCGGGCTCGCCTTCCCAACGCCCGCTGAAAACGATGGTTTGACCATCGTGAGAGAAGCGCGCTCCTGTAAGCGTTCCCTCCCGGAAGGTCACACTCGTATATTGCGGAGCGGGTTTCGTGCGCCGCGCCACGAATATCGCTCCTACCGCCGCGAACACTACCGCCGCGGCAATAGCCCAAGGCAGAATTTTGAGGCGTGATTTGTCAGCCTGCGCGGGATGCTGCGCCGTAAGTTGAGGCAAGTCTTCGGCAATCCATTCCAGGTCCAGCCTGACATCGTGCGCGTTCTGAAAACGCTCGTCTGGGTTCTTCGCAAGGCATGAACTCACGACGCGCTCGAACGCCACTGGCGTCAACGGCTTAAGCGTTCGCATCGGCTCTGGATCTTTTTCCAGAATCGCGCTCGCCACGCTGATCTGGCTCTTGCCCTCAAACGGCCGCTTGCCGGTGGCCATCTCGTAGAGCACTGCGCCGAGCGCGAACACGTCCGAACGCGCATCGGCTTCCTTGCCCTCAATCTGCTCCGGCGCCATGTACTGGATCGTGCCAATCACCATTCCGGCGCTGGTTAGTGGTGACAGCGGCGTGGCCTCGCTCATCGTCCTCGCCGCGGATAATAACGGCGCGCTTGCCGACGAACCAATTCCCATAGCCGAGGGCTTCGCCAGCCCGAAGTCCATGAGCTTCGCGCCGTTCTTGGTCAGCATGATGTTTGCCGGCTTCAAATCCCGGTGGACGATCCCTGCTTTTTGGGCGGCTTCGAGCGCCTCGCAAACTTCAATACCAATCTTCAGCGATTCCTTTAGAGATAGCGGTCCCTTCCTCAGCCGCTCAGCCAGCGACTCACCTTCCAAACACTCCATCACGAGAAAGTCAATATCGTCCTGATGGCCAATATCATGCAGCGTACAAATCCGCGGATGATTCAAGGAAGAAATGGCTTTGGCTTCCCGCTCAAAGCGCTGTTTCAGATCGGTATTGGAAGAAAGATGCGAAGGCAGAACCTTGATGGCAACGGTCCGGTCGAGGCGGGTGTCCTTCGCGCGATAGACCTCTCCCATGCCTCCAGCGCCTAGCGGAGATTGAATTTCATAGGGGCCAAGTTTCGCGCCAGAGGTGAGGGTCATGGGTGGGCGCAATTATAACCTGTGCAGCAGGTTGGAGAGATGCAACGATTCTGGTTGTGTGATCTGCAAACCGGAAACTGTCCAGAAACGGGCTTGGAGGAGATCAATTGCGATTTCCTTGAAGCCGACTTCTAACCCGCATCGTTGAGCCAGGGCGTAACTTCTGCTGCTTAGCGCGTCATCCGCCCGCCATCGGCTGCTGGCTTCAAGTAAAGCTGCCAAACTGCCACAACCAACTATACGGGCACATTACGTACTCGGATGCTTACGGTTCAGTTGCAATCACGAAGCCAGCGGAGAAGCCGCTAGCTCAAGACCTGATCAAGCAGCTGGCCCATGGCTCGTTTTGCTTCAAGTATAGAGTAGCGATGGTCCATGGCTCCCGCTAGGTCAGTATTAGCAAATGCCACACGGCCGAATGGCGCACTGCGCAGAATTTCGCGGGGAGCAGGCTGACCATCGCTTCCAAAGAAGAACCCGGGTTGCGGGTTCAAATAGGCATGTCCCCAGCGATTCAAGATAATTCCCGCGATGTCGCGCCGCGCATCGAAGCCGCCGCGCGCGAACATCTCACTAAATTGCTCACGGACTTGTCGTTCATAATCTCTGAAAGATGTTCCCAGCATCTCTGCACGGCCGCGATTCCCCTGCTCTTCGGTCGGAGCTCCAGGGTATGAGTACAAAACTTTCAAGCTAAGGACGATCGGCGAGTTTGGACCGATCGTTCGATCCTCAATCCCCGTCAGCGCCAGCTTGCGAACCTCCATGTAGTTGCCCAACCCTTCGAACCAACGGCAACCGCTCATTCCCAGCTTGTACAGAAAGCGCCAATTTCTGACAGCAACGTTAACCATCATGCATGGTGAGCGGTAAAACTGCGCATAGGCCTGTCCCTGGGTCTGGGGAAGGTCCTTCACAATGCGTTTCGTAGTCCAGCATCCGCCCGCCATCACGGCCGAGCGTGCCTTGAGGCGGTACACCTTGCCTTTCTTTGAATATGCGATCGATACAGAGTCAGCTTTGTCGTGTTGTCCCTCATGCTCTACACGGATGACAGTGGACGACAGGCGAATTCTCATTCCGGCTCCGGCGGCATCCAGAGCGGCAAAGTTCACTTGGTTCTGGCAGACTCCTTCCACGCTATGCGGACCATTGATTGCGGCGGGGATCAAACTTTTCAATATCAATCTCGCAATTGTCGCGTTACCGCCTGGAAACATCTGATCAGAACCACCGTCTTCTTCCGGTAAAGGGTGCAGCATTTCAAATGCATACTCTGAGTATGCGGATAAAGCATCGGGTCCTAAGCCCGAGCCGCCTCCCTCCACTGGCGACAGGAACGCGCGAACCGTTTCGCGGCTTAGACCGAATCGTTCCATGTAGTGCTGTTCCAGCGTGATCGAATCGAGATACCGTGAAATCGCGTCTCCTTCCACTTTGGGATGTTCGAACTTCGTTCCTGCTACCGCTTTGCCTTTCAGCCAGTTCAGCCACTCGAGTCGAGTCGCGTTTGAAACGGGAGCGCCTTCGAGGTTTTTCCCGAGGGGATCCATCAACCACATTCCCGGTCTCTGATTGAAATGCTCTCCAAACCAGAACCCGTATTGTCCATGCTGCAAGCCCACCGCTTGATAAGGCGTCTTGGAAAGTGGAAACTCTGGGTCTGGTCCAGCCCAGCTTTGATAGGTCAGGTGCGGTGCTCGTAAACCGATGGACTCGTAAAACCTTGCAAGGAAGCTATGCGGGTATTGAATTTGATAGATGGCTGAGCCTTGGTGTGCGATCAGTCGCTTGCCTTCGACTAAGAACTCATTTTGCTTTGCCTCACCGCCGAAAATGGGGTGGTTTTCAATAATCAGGCATTTCATTCCCGGGCCGGCCTCACGCTGGAAGAGCAGAGCGGCAGCGAGTCCGCTAATTCCGCCACCAATGATTACGCAGTCATAGAGCTCGCCGGTATCAATAATGTCCTTGGGAAGCGGATCATACACCCGGTCACGAATTGCATGACCCGCTTGGAGAACATCCAGAGTGTTGCCATTCGCAGTGCTGTAGTCGCCGACGCCGCCGTAACCCGTGAAGTCATCATTCTGAGCCAGTAGCTCCGCGGGAGTGATGCCTCCGAGCAACGCTGATCCGGAAGCCAGCAGAGCGGAGCCGAGAAAGTCGCGCCGCGTTATGTTCGTCTCCATACCCAGGATCGAACTTGCGGCAAGAGAGGATTTCGGATGAGGAGTGCGTGAAATCTGCGTTGACCTCCTTCTTCGCTCCTGAGTGTACACCGGGCGCAGAATCTGCAGCCCAACACAACAATGCGAGATCGTGCCCGAGTCGTCGCTAGCCGGGAGCTGTCCAGAAACGGGCTTCTGGGAACTGGTGGAACGACTGCAGACGGCCGACCGGTCCGCGTCACGGAAGTAAATCCGTCTGCCCCGAGCGACCGGCTTTGGACCTGCTTCCTAGCTGTGGGTGGCGGACCGGAGCGGCGGGTGACTCAACATGTTGCAATCTCGAGGTTTGCTCCGGGCCACCTTCGGGCCGGCGGCCCAACGATCAACAGGAAAAGGTTGTATTCCCCTGGGTTCTCACGCGGTCCTTCTAATCTTCTATTCTCTCAGCGCCGGCACGACCAGGCTGTGCTTAACTACGGGATCTTTTCCGCGAGTTTCCGCGGTGGAACGTTCTGATTCAGCCGGAAGAAGTTGTTGGGATCATAATGCGACTTGACGGCTACGATGCGGTCCCATCGTTCGTGATAAGCCTCCGGCACGCGATCCTGTTCGTCGCCGCTCATGAAATTTATGTAAACACCTGGTCTCATCGCAGGCCGAAGTTTGTTGAAGATTCCGCGAATCCAGGCAACATTGCCAGGATCAGCGGATGGCTCCGACCAGTTCGCCAGCAAATTCAGGATGAAAGGAGAGCTGCGATCGCCGAATGCAGTCTCGTCCGCGCCGATCCGCGCCGCGGCGCCACCAAGATAGGCTAGCTCAATTTGGGTTTCCGATGACGGAATCGTCGCAACTGCCTCCATCAGGCGATCAATACTGCTGTCGTCGAGATAGGTGAAATATCCGGATTTTGTGTAGTAGCGACGGCCGTGGGGTAAATCGGAATCCGCCATCGTTTGTAAATTCAGAAACGACACAATCTTCCTGCTCACAGAATCCCGGCTGCACACATGGGCCGAGCGCTATGAGGTGGCCGATGTGCTGCGCTATTCGCGCGCATCGAAGGAGACTGGCATCGGGAAAGGCGCGTACGCACAGGTGAAGAGCATCGACGCTCCGAGAAACCGGCTGACCGTCGAGCTGCAAGATGGTACAGAGCGAATTTACGATCCGCGCAGACAGCACGGCGTCTCTGTCTTCCGTGAAGCGATGCGGAGTTTTTCACCGGGCGACCGCATCCAATTCAGCGCGCCTGCCAACGAACTAAGAATTGCGAACCGCGAGCTGGGGACCATCGAGAGTATCGATGGAGACGGGCGGATGCGCTTGAAGATGGATGGTGGTCGTGCGGTCGAGCTTAATACGCCAAGACATCCGCATCTCGACTACGGTTATGCCATGACCAGCCACT
Organism: uncultured Acidobacteriaceae bacterium; assembly: GCA_963706645.1. Lineage (GTDB taxonomy): Bacteria > Acidobacteriota > Terriglobia > Terriglobales > Acidobacteriaceae > Sulfotelmatobacter. The sequence goes on along the minus strand of CAVPNR010000020.1, from coordinate 29,983 downwards.
CCAGCCAGGGGCAGACTGCTGACCGTGTCCTGATTCATGTGGACACGGAATTGAGTGCTAAGGAGCTACTCAACAGCCGCATGGCCTATGTCTCTGTCTCGCGTGGACGCTATGACGCACAGATTTATTCGAATAACGCAGGCACTCGGGCAAGAACTCGGTCGCGATGTGTCCCATTCCCACGCGATTCAGCAAGAGCCAGTAGCGCGAAAGATAGAATCACAGACAGCGCAGAAAAATGAGATCGCTCAGGGTTTGGGTCTTGGTCTGTAGTGTTGCGATTCCGAGATGACATGCCTCGGATAGCCAGAGCGTAGCCGAGGCCCGGTCTGTGTCAAGGCTCTGCGACCGCGTTGCGCGGCGGGCTTCGCCCGGCCTTGACACAGACCTTAGCGGCCTCGGCTTATCATTCCGCTATCCCGGGAATGTCAGATTTTCCTGTAATACCCTAGGGCGAGTTCATCTGAGTTCGGCGACAGCTAGCGCGCGAAATCCATTCGGAAGCGGAAAGCTGTTCGGCGTTCGGCAAACGATAGCACCGGCGGCAACCCGTGATTTTCCCACCACGTTTCGAACGAAATCGAGATTTACGGTATCGCCGGCATCGGGCAGTTCCGTCCACTTCGCTTCAAACAGATCCAGTCGCCCACCAGCATCCACCACAAAGTCCACTTCGCGCGTCCGGTCACGCCAGAAGAAGAGGCTGCCTGTGCGCCCTGCGCGGCGTTCGCGGTCGCGAAGCTGTGCGAAGACAAACGTCTCCCAGACTGCTCCTACCGCGGGGGCTTGCCGAAGGGCATCCTCGGATCGAATATTCAACAGAGCACAAAGCAGACCAGTGTCAGCGAGATAGAGCTTGGGGCTCTTGACGATCGACTTGGTTCGATTCGAGAACCACGGCTCAAGCAATACGATCTGACCGGATGCTTCCAGCATGGACAGCCAATGATTCGCTGTGGATGGGGCAATCCCGACATCGCGCGCCAGGTCGGCTTTGTTCAACAGGTTTGCGGAACGAAGTGCGCAGGCGCGCAGAAATCTCTCGAAGTCCCGGAGGCTGCCAACATTCGTTAGCGAGCGCACATCTCGTTCGAGATACGTGGCGAGATAGGAATTGTAAAAAGCTACAGCGTCAATGTCTGGGTTGGCGTAGAGCTCTGGGAAGCCCCCGCGCACGACGGCAGTCTCGATCCCTGTTTGCGGTAGTGCTTCCTGAATCTCGGCGAGGGAAAGGGTTTCCAGTTCCACAATGTCGGCCCTGCCTGCGAGCGATTCGGAAACATTCTTCATTAGGGTAAACTTCTGCGACCCGGTAAGCAGGAATTGTCCGTTGCGAGTGCGGTGGGCATCGACGGCCACCTTGAGGTGCCGGAACAATCCCGGGGCATATTGGACCTCATCAATAAGGACCGGTGGCGGATGACGCTGCAGGAAAGTGGCCGGTTCCTTTTCAGCCTGCTCGGCTTCGGCGGGGAGATCGAGGGAGACAAATGCATGTTTCGGAAACAGGCGCAGGAAGGTGGACGTTTTGCCCGTCTGTCGGGCGCCGGTCAGGACAACCACTGGCCGCGTCTTTGCCGAGCGTTGCAAGCGAGGTTCCACTGCTCTTTTAATCCACATATGCAAAATATACGATATGATCGCATATTTTGCACGCGATATCGATCTGCGTTCCTGCTGCCAACTTACGTAGCCTGCCCATCCCGAGCCTCGATACAGGGTGTCACCGTTCACGCCCGGACGCATCCCTCTGCGGGCCGGCGTCGGAGAGCCAGTTTTGAAGTGTGAAATCACAGACAGTGGTGCTCCCCAGAGATTTTAATCGCCGTAACCAAATTCCCGTTGCAGCCTGCTGCCAGCCGGCGGTTAACATTCCACGGAGGTCGTACATAATGCTCTCCCGCCCACGAATTCTGATTGCGGATGATCACAGCCCCTAATCGCAGAATTGTGCAAGGGCCTCCTCGAAACCGAGTTTGACGTAATCGGTATGGTTAGCGATGGACGCGCGTTTGCTACGTGTTGCGGCCGAAACAAGGCCGGACGTGATCGTGAGCGATCACTATGCCCATGCTGAATGGATTTGGAGGCGGGACGACAGGTCAAACAGATGCTGCCCAACGTGAAATTGATCTATCTAACCATGAATCCGGACCCAGAAGTCGCCGCTGCGTTTGGCGTGCGGAGCCTCAGGCTACCTGCTGAAGACATGCGCGTCATCGGAAGTGGTGCTGGCTGTGCATGAGGCGTTACGGGGCAAAACATATCTCTCCAGAGCTTTCTAGGCACGCGATTGATTGCATACTCTGGCAACAGAAGAAACCGGCCAACGTCGACAAACGACTGACATCCAGGCAGCAGGAAGTGCTGCAGTTGCTCGCCGAAGGCAGGGTGATGAAGGAGATTGGCAGCATCCTGCAGATGACTACGAGGACGGTCGCCTATCACAAGTATCGGATTATGGAAGTAATTGGCGTTAGAAACGGCGCCGACTTGATGAAATATGCGGTCTGCAAAGCGTACATCATGTCATCCAGAGCTTCTTCCTCTTCGATGTTGTCTCCGGCGAAGGATGTTGAGGTATGTGACCAATTGGAGGGATGCACCTTGCCTGGCTTTGGCGCCCGCGCTCAGTTCTTTGGGAGTTCATTCCTGGACTCGCTTTGAATCTGCGCCTGCCAGTTCGTAACGATCGTCAATGCTGCAGTTTGCTCCCTGTAGGTTCTACTGTTCACCAAGAATCGCTTACCATCGCGAGTAGCATCGTAAAACCCAACATTGTAAGGAAGCTGCAGCCGAAACAGTGGCTCGGAAGCAAGCACACGAAATCCATTCGCCGACTCGCGCACCTGAACTGAGATGATCGTCAGGTTGTCCGCAACATAGAAGAGTTCCTGCCCGTCCCCGCGCCACCGGGGATCACTCCCGCCCTTGGAAGATACGGCAATTCGGGCACCCGGCCCAGGAAAGGAGGTGACATAGATCTCCCCGCTGTTTTCATCGGAATAACCCAGCCAATGTCCATCGGGTGAGAATTTCGCGCCAGAAGCGTCACCGATTTCGATTTCTGACTTTCCTGGCGCGCCCACTTGCCACACCTGCAGCGTATCCTTCCGACGCAGGTGAAGATAAGCAAGTGAAGAAAGCGCAAGACGAGGTACCCAAACGGATATTCTGGATCATTCCAAATTTTATGACGACGAATGATGAACCTGGGAACCAGGGGCCTCTGACCACCAAGGAGAAGTACACGATTGCTTTCATCAATTCGCGGATGAAAGTGCTCACTTCGGGAACCTGCTTCAAGCCGCAATCTCGCAAGCAGCCGACGGAATTCCGCACTATGGACAGGGCTGGGGGGCGTTTGGTGAAAGATTCCTGGCGCAGGAAGGCGATCAATTTACGGGCAGTTTTCTGATTTACGGAGTACTGCCCCAACTCTTGCACCAGGATCCTCGGTATTTTCGAAAAGGAAAGGGCTCGGCATTATCGCGAGTAGGGTACGCCGCGTCGCGGGTCTTAATCGCTCGCAAGGATAACGGCGCCCCAGTGTTCAACGCGTCGCAGGTTTTCGGACAACTCGGGCAGGCGGGAATCTCACTCACTTACTATCCCGATCAGGATCGGGATGTAAAAGGGCTGCTCGTGGGCTGGGGCGTCAATCAAACATATAACATCGGATGGAATCAACTGAAGGAATTTACCCCGGATCTGGGCGCTTATTTGAAACGCCGCTCGGAACGAAAACGCAATAGGAAGGAAATCCGCGACGCAGGTTGTTCGAAGTAGTCGCCAGGCTCCACAAATTGCGATGGTCAGCGCATCTGGCGAAAAATCTCGATAGCAGTCATCATGACCTTGCGCTGGGCACTTGAGTAACGGCTTTTTCATGGAAGGCCGTTACACGCAATATAAAAGGCGCCCACTTTGCGGTAGGTTGTGATTGGTGGAGATCACCACTGACCGAAAGGAGCGCCGTTATGAACCAGGAAAAGTATATTGGCATGGACGTTCACCAGGCAAACGATCTCAGTTGGCTGTCCTGGACAGTTCGGGCAAGCTGATCATGGAATGCATCCTTGGGACGAAAGCGGCCACGATTCTAGAGGTCATCGCTGGGCTACGCGGAACTTTATCGCTAACCTTTGAAGAAGGAACTTCTGCCGCACGGTTACATGACCTGCTGAAGCCTCACGTCAGCCATCTTGTAGTCTGCGATCCGCGAAGAAACGCCTTGTTGAAGGATGGCAACAAGAGTGATCGGATCGATGCGCGCAAACTGGCCGAGTTGCTACACTGCAACAAGCTCCATGCTGTGCACCACGGAGAGCAGCGGGTGCGCAGCTTAAAGAAGTTGGGGCGCAGCTATCTGACGAAATGATTCGCCGCGTCGTCGATTTCGCGCTGGGTAATCGCCTGATGGTTCTCGGGCTGGCGCTCGTGCTGTTCGTGTGGGGCATCATTTCGTTTCATAACCTGCCCATTGAGGCCTATCCTGATGTCGCGGACAACTATGTAGAAATCATCACGCAATGGCCGGGAATTTCCGCCGAACAAATCGAGCAGCAAGTTACGATCCCTCTCGAGACCGCCACCAACGGCATTCCCGGCATCGTTCATTTGCGTTCGTTCTCCTTGTTTGGCCTTTCCGATCTCAAACTTATCTTTGAGGATGGAACCGACAACGCCTGGAACCGCGAGCGCGTGCTCGAGCGCCTGAGTCAGGCCACTCTTCCCACAGGAGTGACTCCCCAGATGGGCACCGACTGGAGCCCAGTCGGCCAGATTTATTTTTTCACTCTGCACAGCTCCAATCCCCAATATGACGTGATGGAACTGAAGTCACTCGAAGACTGGGTTGTCGAAAAAAGTCTTAAATCCGTTCCCGATATCGTCGACGTCGCCAGCTTCGGCGGCCCCACGCGCGAATATCAGGTGCGCATCGATCCCAACAAACTCGTTGCCTATGGCTTGAATCTTGCCCAAGTCGAGCAGCAACTCACCAACAACAACGCCAATGCCGGTGGAAGTTTCATCCAGGAGGGCTTGCAACAGATCAATGTCCGCGAAGTTGGACAAGTCGATCATGTTCAAGACATCGAGCAGACGGTCATCATCGCCAAGAATGGCATCCCGCTACGCGTGAAAGACATCGCGGTGGTGTCGCAAGGTCCAAAGATCAGGCTGGGACAATTCGCCCGCGCCATTCACCATGAAGATGGCAAGATCATCGATAACGACGACGTAGTGTCAGGGATTGTGCTCTTGCGTAAAGGCGCCGACGCCGATCCCGCTCTAAAAGCTCTCCACGAGAAGATTGACGACATGAACGATCACATCCTCCCTCCAGGAGTGAAGATCGTTCCGTTTATCGATCGCAGCACTTTGGTTCACTTCACCACGCACACGGTGCTGCACAACCTCACCGAAGGCATGATACTGGTGTTGCTCATTCTGCTTCTGTTTCTAGGAAATTTTAGGGGCGCAATCATCGTTGCGCTAACCATTCCGTTCGCGTTGCTCTTCGCCGCCACCTGTCTTGACCTCATGCACATTCCCGCCAACTTGCTCTCGCTTGGCGCGTTGGACTTTGGGGTGATCGTGGAAGGCGCCATCGTATTGATCGAAAACATCGTGCGCCACGCCAGCCACGTCGACGGTACCGACACCAATACCGAGCGCATCAGCTTTGCCTCGCACGAAGTGCAGCGTCCGGTCTTCTATGCCATCGTCATCACAATTACCGCATTCGTGCCGATTTTCACGCTGCAGCGCGTCGAGGGCAGACTCTTTCATCCCATGGCTTGGACCGTGGTGTTTGCGCTGCTGGGGGCGCTGATCTTTTCCATCGTCGTTGCCCCGGTGCTGGCAAGTTTCGCATTCGCCAAAGGCGCGAAAGAGTGGGAAAACCCGGTAATGACCCTTGTCAGCCGGCGCTATCGCAATGGTCTTCGCTGGGCGATTTATCATCGCCTAATCACGGTTGGAGCTTGTTCGTTCGCCGTGGCGGTTGCGGCTTATCTTACCTTCAGCGGCGCCGTTGGCTCAGAATTCCTGCCGCATCTCGACGAAGGCGCTCTCTGGATCCGCGGCACACTTGCACCCAGTACCGGCCCGGATGAAGGCATCCGCGTCGCCAATCAGGGTCGCATCCTCCTCTGCGCGTTTCCGGAAGTGCCGCAATGCACCAGTCAGGTTGGGCGTCCCGATGACGGAACTGATAACACCGGTTTTTTCAATACCGAATTTTTCGTTGATCTGAAACCCAGGGAAGAATGGCGCCCTGTTTTCCATCAGAATAAAGAGCGACTGATTGCGGCCATGCAGCGCGAACTCGACAAGATTCCTGGTGCACTCTGGGGCTTCTCCCAGCCGATCGAAGACAACATGGATGAAGCCGTCAGTGGCGTCAAAGGCGAACTCGCGACCAAGGTCTACGGGACGGATTTAAAGGTTCTGGAAGCGAAAGCCGACGAAATTGTTGCGATCATGCGCCAAATTCCCGGAGTCGAAGATCTTGGTGTCTTCCGCGTCCTCGGCCAACCCAATTTGAACGTCACCGTCGATCGCGCCGCCGCCGCCCGCTACCAGATCAACGTCGCCGACGTTCAGGACGCAATTCAGACCGCGGTAGGCGGGAACGCGCTAACGCAGGTGTTGCAGGAACAGGCGCGGTATGACCTGGTGTTGCGTTACCTCCCGCAGTACCGCGATACCAAGGAAGCCATCGAAAACATTCGTTTGCTTTCGCCCGCGGGAGAACGAGTTTCGCTCGCCCAGCTCTGTAAGATCCAGGTGGCAGACGGCGCCTCAGAAGTTTATCGCGAAGGTAACGAGCGTTATATCGCCATCAAATACAGCGTACGCGGCCGCGACCTGGGCAGCACCGTCGAAGAGGCGATCAAGAAAGTGAACGAGCAGGTGAGATTGCCCGTCGGCTATCACCTGAAATGGGAAGGCGAATACGCCAGCCAGAAGCGCGCCAACGCGCGGTTGCTGATTGTGCTGCCCATCACGATCATGATCATCTTCATCATCCTCTACACCATGTTTAAGTCGTTCAAGTGGGCAATGCTGATCATGGCCAACATCGCCATCGCGCCCGTTGGCGGCATGCTCGCCCTGCTTCTGACCGGCACTAACTTCAGCGTGTCGTCCGGCGTCGGATTTCTTGCTCTGTTCGGCGTGTCGGTGCAGACCGGCGTCATTATGTTGGAATACATCAACCAGCTGCGGGTTCGCCGCTACACTGTCGAAGATGCCGCGGTCGAAGGCGCCGTCTTGCGCTTGCGTCCGATCATGATGACCATGCTGGTCGCGACTCTCGGACTCCTGCCGGCAGCCATGTCGCACGCCATCGGCTCCGACTCTCAACGCCCGTTCGCTATCGTCATTGTCGGAGGCCTGATGGCCGCCCTGGTCATGAGCATTTTCCTGCTGCCAACGCTCTATGTCTGGATCGCCCGCGACACCGACATCCTCCCGGCCGCCGAACCTGGATTTTCCGAAGGCGAGCACGTGGACTGAAGTGAGGGGGTTCTGAGTGCTATGGCCTGTGGCTGTTGAAAAACTCCTATTTTGTCAAAACAGCCGAAATTTGGGCGATAGCAAATGTCTACCAAAACGGAGATCGTCGTTTGTAGGGCTTCTTATCGCAAAGTGTTTTGGGCGATTTTCCGGCGAGCGAGTTTTTCAACAGCCACGCCTGTTAGCGACAGTTAGGGCCGGATCGCACCGTCGGGCCCCGCAATCTGACTGCCATGGCGGGGATCATTTTCCGGTTTACACGCCCGCCACTATGGCGTAAGCTCGTCGAGTTTACGCGCTGGTTTCCCCCAAATCGGCGGAGCACGACGGGCCCCTCAAACCATCTTTCCTGAGGAGACGCTCACCATGCCACTTCGTCAGCAGCATGTCTCTGTCCGCGTCATCGTTGCGTTCTCGATTCTGATTCTTTTCACAACCTCTCCGGCCACCAGTCAGACCGCCATTACGACATATCACGTGGACAACAACCGCACCGGTTGGAACTCTCACGAGACCGTGCTAACGGCAGCCAACGTCGGTAGCTCCTCGTTCGGGCTGTTACAGACAGTCACGCTCGACAATCAGGTCGACGGTCAGCCGCTGTTTGTTCCCGGCGTCACCATCACCGCCGGAAATTATCAGGGCCGGCATGATGTGGTGTACGTGGCCACAGAAGGCAACACCGTCTATGCCATCGACGCAGAAGCCGGGACGGTGCTCCTCAACCCAAACTTCGGAACACCGGTCCCCTTTCCCGTGGTTTGCAAAAATAAGGGGACGATCGGTATCACTTCGACACCGGTCATCGACTTGACCAGTAATACTCTATATGTCGTGATTTACACGCAGGATTCAACCGGGCCGGCCTATCGCATTCATGCCCTCGATCTGGGCAGCCTGACCGACAAAGTCACCCCGCAGCTTGTAGCGGCATCGCACACCTTGATCGACGGTACTACTTTCAATTTCAATGCTACCTACCAGCGCCAGCGCCCCGCTCTTTTGCTGTCCAATGGCACCATATACGCTGGCTTTGGCAGTTTCTGCGACTCTTCCCGGAACTTTTCCCGCGGAACGCTTCTGGGCTGGTCGACCGGCTCGCTGACCCCGCTCCCGACCAATCAGGTTCTCGACACCCAAGCCACCGCGCCGCACGACTCCTTCCTCTCTTCGATCTGGATGTCCGGCTACGGCCCCAGCACCGACGACTCGGGCAACATTCTGTTTGTCACTGGAAACTCCGATCGCTCCGGCACTACATACGATGGCGTAACCGATATTCAGGAAAGCGTGGTGAAAGTGTCGTCGAACCTGTCGACCGTGCTCGGCGTGTTCACACCCTCGAACCAGCCCAGTCTCGATCAAGTCGACAATGACTTCGGCTCCGGTGGAGTTCTAGTGTTGCCCGATCAGCCCGGTTCCTTGCCACATCTGGCCGTCGCCGCCGGTAAGGTCGGAAGTCTTTTCCTCATGAACGAAGATCACCTGGGTGGATTCTCCACCACTAAGAACAAAGTGCTCGGCACTTACACCATCGGGGGTTGCTGGTGCGGTCCGTCCTACTTTGTCGATCCTTCCGACGGAGTCGGCCGCGTAGTTACCAGTGGTGGCTACACAGTGCAGGTCTACAAAATCCGAACCTTGCCCAAGCCCGCGTTGGTCCAAGTGTCCTCCTCTCCCTCCATTGGCGGCACGGGCAATCAGGGCTTCTTCACCAGCATCTCATCCAACGGCACCGCCAGCCCTATCATCTGGGCTGCGGCGCACGCTACCAGTACATCCGGGTCTCCGATTTACCTCTATGCATTCAATCCCGAATCGGTAGTCAGCGGTTCCATGCGGCAAATTCTCATGATCCAGGCCGGCAAAGGCAGCTCCAACTTGGTTCCGCTCGTCGCCAATGGGGAAGTCTTCGTGGCCAGCTACGGTGAACTGCAAATCTTCGGCATCAAGCCCGAACGCAGGAAGTAGATCCTTCCGCACGCAAAGCACACAAAGATTTTTAGTAATCGGCCGGTTGGTGAACTGCTCGATGGCTAATTCAGCGGCGCTCGACGGCCGAATGTTCTGCATCCCTCCACTACCGATTCTGAGTTGCGAATCCGCCATCAACTGTTGAAACATCCCCATAGCACTCAGAATGGCCGGAACGGGGATTCCGAGTGTAACGGCCTTACAACAGCTTCGATGCCGTCAATGCTCAGAAACTCTAAAGCACCGAGCTGTCGAATCCCAATACACCTGACCTTTGTGCAGATTCCATGCGCGTAACCATGCCCTTTGCACCGATGCCCTGCCGTGTTTCCGCAGGTACAGTTCCCAACAACTTTGTGCTGCGGTGCTGCAGCCTTTCCTCACTGCAGTCCAGTCCGGTACGTTGGGCATCTGGGACCTCTCTTCGTCAGGCATCGTGAAAAGGTTCGTGAGCACGATGTAGGCGACGTCGCCGGACTCAGTACCGAACCAATAGTCAGCAATTTCCGTTTCTGTTGGCCTCCGCTCGGTGAGCTGCGAAATCAGGGTCGGAATAGCGTCCTTTCCGTCTGCAAGGATTTGGCGCATTACCACTGAACCCGAACAGTCTTGGACACGCCCCTTGGCCATGCAGCCTTCGTTGTCGAATTTTGTGAGCGCGTATTTAGTCCGTTTGACTTGCGGATGGCCGAGTTGCGTCATGAATGCTAAGACGCACAAAACAGGCGCGATTTTTAGGCCGGGCATGAGAGGATGCTACACCCTGTGCCGCCGCCGAAAATGATAACTGGCGTAACATCTCCATAGCACTCATCATCTCGGGATTTTGAGCGGAATCGCTGTTCTCGACAGTTACCGCGACCAAGGTGGGATTCTCGGAATAAAATAGCGGCTTGGGTTGGGCGGAGGAACGTTGCAATGCTTAGACCGGAGAGACCCGCTTGGCAAATTTCAGTGGGTCATGTTGGAAGGATAGTTATGGCGGTCCCGCTTGCTGGTGGGGCGGCATTGATTGTGTGGAAACTGTCCATTTGGCGTCTGATTAGTCAGACGCTCGGTATAGTAGCATTCCTCGTAACCTTCGTAGTTTTCGCTGTGGTGATGTACTTTCTCTTGGAATGGCTGTATTGGAAGAGGCCCGAGGAAATCGCCAAGAGGGTCCCCACGAGCAGCAAGGAATTGCGCCGTAAAACGAAGCAGTTTTTCGACAGTCTGCCAAAGTGAGCCGGGCCTAACTGTTGAAACATCTCCATAGCACTCATCGACCCCAGCCGGGGGTTTGAGCGCAACGTGAGAAGGCATCAAAGAACGAAATCCGGCCATTGCGGCCTTGTGTGCGAGAGTTCGGGAGGAGCGACGACATAGGTGAGCCTATGAGCGGGTATGAACCAGACGAAGGGGATGCGTGGGTTGTCTCTTGGGTCTTGTCAAAGGCTGCCCTCTTCATCTGGCGTAAATTCCAATCGTTCTGGGAAAAACTGTATGGGAATTAACGCCAACTGTTGAAACATCTCCATTTCACTCAGAATCCCTAAGAGCGCGGAGACGGGTGAATGCGTTTATCTGGGAACGAGTTTCTGACGAAGGTCGATGCCAACCCAAATACACAGCGCGACCCCCGAAAGCGCAAGTCCGACTCGCATCCAACGTGATCGAACAGTGGCGATGATCGAGTGTCGGCGCGCTTTGCTGTGTGTCTCAAGTCTGCCAATCAGGGCTGAATGGAACAGATACAAGCCTATCCCGGATACCAAGAAGTCTGTCCAATAGTTCCCTGTCATGACTCGCAGTTTACAACATCGACTGTTGAAACATCGCGATTTCACTCGTTGACCTTTTGGCGGGGGAGTCGTGATTCCATCAACCGCCGAATCTTGGCAGTCTCACCCTTTTCTGAAATGTATCCACACGTATGTGAACAGAGAGAAGATGCCCAGTCCCAGCGTCGAAATGACTGTAGCTGGAGTCCAGAACAGAAGGATTCTCAGCGGCTTGCTGCTGAGCCGACTGGCGGCGAAGAACAGAGCAAAAAACGAGAGAGCGAGAATCCAGAACAGAGGAGAGACAAGGCTTTCCAGAAAACCCGCGGCGACGGCAGCCAAGCCTGTTGCTTTTGAATTATTCACAGCCCTGAAAGCAACAACCAATCCGGGTCCAAGCAGCGCGACCACTATAGCGGCCACTGCGCTGAGGGACGATCGCAGAGTCGTCATTGTTTGCCTCCCTATTCACTGCGCACGTATTTTACGCTGAAAGCCCGGCTTCTTTTGATGGGTAACTGTTGAGAAATCCCCATCACTCAAAATGGCCGGGCAGGGCCTGGCTCTATCAAAACACCAACGAGACGATTACCCTGTGGAACACTTCCCGACAAAATGATTCCCTTTCGCGTGATCCTTTTGATATAAACCGGGCTGGCAGGGGCTAGGCGCTATGAAACCTAACTTGACCCGAGTGGTCTTCGGTGGGATCGCCGCTGGCCTGGTGATTAATGCCATAGAACTGCTGTTCCACCGAGTGCTGCTCGACAAACAGTGGACGGTCGCATTTGCAGCATTAGGCAAAAAGCCAACTGGCTGGACCACTTTTATCCCGTCGAACTTCCTGCTGGGCAGCTTTGCAGTGGCGTTGTACGCGTGGCTTCGCCCGCGTTACCATCCAACTTGGAAGTCAGCCGCCCTTGCTGGCAGCGCCATATGGCTGGCATTTTGGGTGATCCCGACGATGGCCCTCATGCCTTTGAACCTCTTCCCTAACGGCCTTCTGCTTGCGATTATCGGAATCGGTATTCTTGATGTCCTCTTAGCAGTTCCGGTCGGCATTTGGCTCTATGAGGAACGATAGCGTGTCCCACAACCACCAGCAATCCATAGAACGTGGCGAGCGCTTCCAGCCATTGCAGCTTCTACCTCAGGCTGTGGTGACCGAGGGATTTTAAAGGACCGGCACGTGCGGATCATCATCAAGTGCCCGGAGAGCGATTCTCCACTAAGAGGCCGGATACATTTACGCAGACTGTCCCTTCGCCCAACTTCAAACCTCTTGCAGTCCGGCGGCGGACCATACATCTGAGTGTAAGGCCTGTATAGCGCCAATCCAGCTCCGTCGCGGATGTCGCGGGCCGTCGCCCGCGCTAGTTATGCCGAGCGCAGGCGGGGACCATCCGACTTCTTCACCGCAACGAGGCCATATCGATTACAAAACGATATTTCACGTCGTTCTTCAGCAAACGATCATAGGCCTGATTGATCTGCTGCATGCCGACCATCTCGATGTCCGCGGTGACGTTGTGCTCTCCACAGAAGTCAAGCATCTCCTGCGTTTCACGAATGCCGCCGATGATCGAGCCTGAGATGTTTCTACGGGCGAATAGTAAGCCGAACGCATCAAGAGGCAAGGGTTCTGCGGGAGCGCCGACCAGCCCCAGCGTTCCGTCTCGCTTCAGTAGGTTGATGTAAGGGTTGATATTGTGTTGGGCGGGAACCGTGTCGAGGATGAAATGAAATGTGCCGGCATGTTTCTGCATTTCGGCATCGTTTCTTGAATTTACAACCTCGTGTGCCCCCAAACGGATTGCGTCGGCGGTTTTGTTGGCGCTAGTGGTGAAAACAACGACATCCCCGCCGAACGCCGCCGCGAGTTTCACTCCCATGTGGCCGAGCCCGCCCAGGCCCACGATGCCGACTTTCTGTCCCGCTCGAATTTTGGCGCGGCGCAGCGGAGCATACGTCGTAATTCCGGCACAGAGTAGCGGGGCAGCCGCGGCGAGGTCTAAGTTTTCCGGCACGTGCAGCACGAAGTCCTCGTCCACTACAACACTTTGCGAATAGCCTCCGTATGTGACTCCTCCGAGATGCTTGTCCGGCATGTTGTAGGTGAGGACAGGCATGCTCGCGCAATATTGTTCTTCACCATCGCGGCAGCTTTCGCACGTACGGTCCGAATCAACCATGCAGCCGACGCCCGCCAGATCGCCCTCTTTAAATTTGCTGACTGCGGTACCCTTTTTCACCACGCGTCCGACGATCTCGTGGCCGGGTACGCAGGGATAAGTAGTTGGAATCGAATTGGCAAAATCGTTATGGGCGAAATGCACATCGGTGTGACAGACGCCGCAGTAGAGAATATCGATCTGGACGTCTTTAGGCTGCGGCGTGCGCCTCGGAATGGTGATCGCTGCAATGCCCGACGTCGGACTTTGCGCGGCATACGCTTTGGCTGTGTAGGAATGTGGTGACGGCGGTTCATCGGGAATCGGTATCGCTCGTAATGCGCTCATGGGCACTCCTTGTTTGCGCTCGGAATCGTCCGAATTGTACTCCTGGGAAGCAACAAATGTTCACGTAGACGATTAGGGCAACGAGTCCAAGCAGTGAGACTGAATAGCAGCCGAACCGTTAAAAGATGAACAGGTCGCAGCGTAATCCAACCTTAACTGTCGCAAAATCGCGTTACACTCATCTTTCGATTACTGACGGATGCACCGGATGCGACCCGAACCGAAAGTAATCGAAATTTGAGTGTAATGGCTTACATCAACTGAGCATTACCCCTCGATTCGGCGTCCCCTGATTCAGAACCATCCATCGGGCTCCTCACGGGGGCCGTTACAAACACGCAAAGGCCAAATCTCGGCCTTGACACCGTAGCGCGAGGGCCGTTATGGTTCCTTGCCAGAGTGGAGCCCAGCATCGCAATCTTAGGGCCGAATCCTTCTCCACCCCACTCCACAGCCTTGACTGACCTGGGCTGCAACACATGACGGAACCAGCGACATAGCCTGTTCGATTAGGAGTAGAAACACAATGAAAGACAATCGGTGGCATATCCTCTTGCTCGCCTCGCTCCTCATTGGCTGCACATGCTTCCTGGGGGCGCAGGACCTGGCCTCGTTCGAAAAGCGGATCACGGTCAAGACGCTGGATAACGGTCTGACCGTCGTTGTGTGCGAGCGCCCGGAAGCGCCCGTCTTCACCTTCTTCACTCACGTGGATGTGGGATCGGACCGGGAGGTCCCCGGTATCACCGGCCTGGCGCACATGTTTGAGCATATGGCGTTCAAAGGCACGGACAAAGTCGGCACCAATGATTACGCGGACGAAAAAGGGGCCCTGGAGGAAGTCGAACAGACCTATCAAGCCTATGATCAGGAGCGTCGCAGGGAAGTCGGCAAGGATGACAAGAAACTCGCTGACCTGGAGAAGGCCTGGAAAGATGCCATGACCGCGGCGCAGAAGTACGTGGTCGAGAACCAATTTGGCGAACTTATTGAGCAAAACGGGGGCACCGGCCTGAATGCCTTCACGGATAACGAAGAAACCGGTTATTTCTATTCCCTTCCTTCGAATCAGGTCGAACTTTGGGCGTATCTGGAATCGGAGCGCTTTCTGCATCCTGTCTTGCGGGAGTTCTACAAGGAGCGGGAGGTGGTGCACGAAGAGCGACGCCTCGGGGAGAGCGATCCGTTCGGGCGGCTCTTTGAGGAGTTTATGGCTACCGCTTACGTGGCGCATCCCTACGGACAACCGGTGGTGGGCTGGCCGTCGGACCTGGAATCTTTCTCCATGACCGATGCACAAGCCTATTACAAGAAATACTATGTGCCCCCGAGCATGATCGTAACCCTAGTGGGCGATGTGAAAGCGAGCGAAGTAATGCCGATGATCGAGAAATATTTTGGCCGGCTGCCCGCCGGGCCCAAGCCTGAACCGCTGCGCACTGTCGAACCCCCGCAGAATGCAGAGAGGATCGTGATTCTGCACGAAACCTCGCAGCCGATCTTCATTGAGGGCTATCACAAGCCCAGCGCCCGGGACAAAGACGATGCCGTCTATGATGCGCTGCAGGACTTGATGTCGAACGGCCGCACTTCCCGGCTGTACCGCTCGCTGGTGCGCGACAAGAAGATTGCGGCGCAGACCGGAGGCTTCAATGGGTTCCCCGGCTCCAAGTATCCCAATATGTTCGTGTTCTTTGCCATCTCGACGCCTGGCCACACGCCCGGAGAAAACCGCGACGCCATTCACGCCGAGGTCGAACGCTTGAAAAATGAGGACCTCACCGACGAAGAACTTCAAATGGTGAAGACGCGGGCTAAGGCCGACCTTCTGCGGCGGCTGGGAGACAACCAGGGCCTCGCCTTCCAGTTGGGAACCACCCAGTCGCTCTATGGAGACTGGCGGCAACTCTTCCGCCACGTCGATGAAATCGACAAAGTCAGCAAAGCGGATATTCGGCGCGTGGCCAATGCCACCTTCGTCGTATCCAACCGTACCGTCGGCATGATCGAATCCACTCAGCTTGCCACGGCGCCAGCGGCCGGAAAGGAGGCAAAGTGATGAACTCCAGACGACAATTCGTCTCCGCCTCAATCGTGCTTTCGTTTCTCGCTTGCGCTCCCGCCGTGTTGGGCCAGGTCTCGGACTGGAACCAGATTCAGCCACCTGCCTTGCACGCCTTTCATCCCCAACTTCCCAAACGGATTCAACTGGCCAACGGCATGGTGATCTTTCTACAGGAGGATCACGAGTTGCCCCTCATCCGCGGCACGGCGCAAATCCGCGGCGGATCGCGGGACGAACCCGCCGACAAAGTCGGCTTGGCGGAAATCTATGGCCAGGCTTGGCGTACTGGTGGTACCAAACAAAGGACTGGCGATCAACTCGACGATTATCTGGAGGCGCGAGCCGCCAAGGTGGAAACTGAAGGCGGCGTCGACTCAGCCCGTGTAACCTGGGACTGCCTTAAGGACAATCTGGACGACGTATTCAAGATCTTCACCGAGATTCTGCGCGAACCCGAGTTCCGCGAAGACAAGATTGTTCTGGCCAAGAACCAGCTCAACACCAACATCTCACGGCGCAATGACGACCCCTTTAGTATCGCTTTCCGCGAACGCGCGAAGCTGGTCTATGGCCCCGACTCTCCTTACGCCCGGGTCACCGAGTACGCCAGTGTGTCCCGCGTCAACCGGGACGATCTGGTGAACTGGCACCACCGCTATGTTCATCCCAACAACATCATTCTTGGTATCTCCGGTGATTTCGAGTCCGCACTGGTGGAGGCCAAGCTGCACCAGGCTTTCGATTCCTGGCCCCAAGGTCCGGCAGCCTCGAAACTACAGCTGTCGTTTCATGGTCCGAAACCGGGCATCTACTTCGCCGAAAAGAGTGACGTAACCGCCAGCATGGTGATGATGGTGGACCTCGGCATTACCCGTGATAATCCTGACTACTACGCGATTGAAGTCTTCAACCAGTTCTTTGGCGGATCGTTCAGTTCCCGCCTGTTTTCCAACATCCGCTCGAAGAAGGGCCTCGCGTACGCGGTTGGTGGCGGCATTGAAGCTGAGTACGATCATCCCGGAACGCTCGGACTGTTCCTTGGAACCAAAAGCCACACCACCGCGGCCGCGATTGACGCCTTCAACGAAGAACTGGATGCGCTCAAGACCAATCCCAGTACGCCCCAGGAATTGTCCAAGGCCAAGCGCGCTATCCTGAATTCGTTTGTCTTCCGCTTCGACTCGAAGGAAAAAGTCCTGCGCGAGCGCATGGCGTACGAGTTCTACGGCTATCCCGAGGATTTCCTGGAAAAATACCGGACGGGTATCGAAAAGGTCACACAACAAGACGTGGATCGCGTTGCCCAGAAGTATGTCCACAAGGACAAAATGGCGGTGCTGGTAGTTGGCAAGGCGGCGGACTTCGATCGGCCGCTGTCATCTTTCGGCCCGGTGACCACCCTGGATATCACGATTCCACCGCCAGCCGGAGCGCAGAAGTAAAACAAGAGGCGGTGGAGGAGTCAACTGGAATGCTGCCCCCAGCCGACAGTACCTCCGTCGCCGGAGGTACTGTATAGGATAATTGTCGTTAAATCCCGTGGCTGTTGAAAAACTCCATTTTCTCGGAGACAGCGGAAATTTGAGGGAAGGAAAATGTCTAGGAAAATGAAGAAAGTCGTTTGTAGGGCTTCCTAGCGCAAAGTTTTTTCGACCAGTTTTGGGAGATCGAGTTTTTCAACAGCCACTCCCGATTACACTCTTCTTTCGTTTACTGACCGATGCACCGGATACGTCCCGAACCGAAAGCAGTCGAAATTTGAGTGAAATGGCCTTCCATGCACTCTCGAGGAGCGATTCGTTTCGCTCGGTGCCTGTTGGGCGTTCTCGGTTCAGCCGGTGCTGCCATCTGTTTGGCGCCCTGTGGTTCTGCTCTTTCAGAGTGGAACCTGGGCCAGGCCATTAACGCAGTCACCGGAACTCGGCTTTGGGCTTTTGTCTTTTCTCTTCCCGGAATGGTTTTGACTTTGTTTTGCCGTTTGGTTTTATGCGGCTGCGGCTACTGTCGATCTGCTGCTGTTGTGCAACGGTTCGTACACTTCTCCGCTCACCCACAGATGATGCAGCAGCACTGCCAGCTTTCTGGCCGTGGCCACGATCACTCGCTTCTTGCCGTTTCTTCCACCACGCTCGGCCAGCTTCAGTCCCCAGCGCCTGAGATCACAGTCGATCCCGAACGGCCCCAAAATGTGCTGTGCTCCCTGCACCAACAACGTCCGCAGATAGGGATCGCCTTCTTTGCTGATGTGCATCTGCGGTTCACTCTGTCCCGAGTTCCTGCGTCCCGGCTGCAGTCCCAGGTAGCAACCTACGTCGCGACTCTTTTGAAAACGATGCGGATCGTCCAGCGTCAGCAGGTACGTCAGCGCGATCAGGGGGCCCACGCCCTTCACCTGTTTCAGCAGCGCGGTTTGCGGATAACTCTGCTGCGCCAACTGCTCGATGCGTTCGTTGTATTCCACAATGCGTTCGCTCAGCGACTCGATTGCGTTCAACAGGGGTTCCAGTGCAGCCTGCAGCTCTGGACTCAGCCCTTCCGCCTTTTCCGGATTCATATTGCGCACGTTGCAGGGATCTGCTGGTGATATCGTGTAAGAAGGACTCAGGCTCAGGGCAAGGGGTACGTCGCTGACGACTCTTGTTTTCACAACATAGGTTGAAGCCGTCGTGAGGGCAGCGGCAGTTTATCAGCGACGGACTGTCGCGTCAGCCTTTCACCGACTCAAGCCTCGTAAGTGTGGCGCAGTAGCGGGAAGAACAAGCTGCACCCGCTGAGTTAGCAGAAAGCTACTGTTTTCCCTTTTCTGACTCGCGGCTTTCGTCTACGGAATCATCCAGTTCTGAGTCGGGGCGCTCGCCGAGTTCACTCTCCAAGGTCCGATCTGACTGTGCGGCCCGCTCTCGGGCAAATTCCAGCTTAGCCATTTCTTCTGGCGCTTCCACGCCGGGACGAATTTCTCCGGTTGGAACTGGAGGCTCGGGAGGAGTTCCCATCCCAACGCGCGTGGAGAATCCAGGACTAACGAGGACCGAAGATCCGGGAATTGTCGAAGACGCCACTTCAACCAGTCCGTCGAACACGTCCACTTCACTCACTCCACGTCCGTTCACCTCGACGTCGAAGCGCGTGCCCCGGACTGCGATTACGGCGCTGGGTGTGCTCATCTGGAATGGTGGCGCCCCGCCGGTTCGCTTGCGGATGTAAGCATGGACTCGGCCCAACAGTATTTCGAGGGCGTCCCAGTTACCGGGCGCAGGCTCTTTCACCACCAGGCGAGTGTGGGGTTGGACGATGATTTCGCTTTCATCGGTGCGCAACACAAGGACCAGGCGCCCTTCCCCGGTATCGAGAACTGTATCAGCGGGAAGCACCTGTCCCCGGGTCGGTCGTGACATGCTCGTTCCCGGCAATTGCACGTGCACTTCGCCTTTCCACTCGGAAACGATGGCACCGGCAAAAGGTGCGGGAGAGGGTCCGGCGGCAGGAACTTGGGCCTGGGCGACGCACAGAAAAAGTGCCGCCCAGAGGGGGAGGGCCGCGCGAGCCGCCCAAGGACGAGAATATCTCAAGGGTCGAAAAGGAGGAACCCGCGGGGTCTGGGGAGTGAGCCCGCGAGTTCCTATCACCGCATTACTCCAAGGGAACAGCACACTAACCTCCAACGATAATCGCAATCACTTTCCCAGTGTGGGCGTTCACCTTAACCTCGTATTCGGTGCCGTTGGTTGCCAACACATCGACCGACCAGTCCGGTGGGTTATCGTTCTTCTCTAGCACAATTAGGAGCACTTTGCCACCGCCAACCGCGCTCAAGGCAATTTGCTCAGCTAGGGACTTAGAGATAAATTTCTGGGCCACGGCCAGGCTAGGCCCGTTGCTGTGCTTGATGATGCTCAGGATCGCGGATGTATGCGCGTCCACATACACGTCGAACTCAAATGCGGTCTGGTTAATGGCCATGTCCCAGATCTGATAGCCCTTCCATTGGTCCCGCTGAGCTTGCACTACGGTACCACCGCCGACGGCCGTCAGAGCTGCCTGCTCCGCCTGTTGTTTGCTGATGTTCCTGGCGTGCGGTGACAAGGGTTGGGTGAGGGTTTGCAGGATCGCTCCAGTGTGTGCATCCACCCAGACTTCGAATTCGTTGGTAGCGCCGGTGATGTCCACCGACCAGATCATCTTGCCGAGCTCCTTTTCCTTGAGGGCTTGGGTCACCGTTCCTCCGCCGACGGCGACAATGGCGTCCTGTTCTGCTTGTTGCTTCGAGATCAGAGTTGAGGCGCTAGCCAGGACCGATCCGAACAGCAGAACAGCCAGAGCTAAAGACAGAGATCGTTTCATGATGTGTTTCTCCTGGGAGTTCGAGTTGGGGAGCCAGATCGAGGCTGACTCACGCCGAAGGTAAAAGCACATGCGATGCCAAACGCAACACGAGATAAGTCCGATGTTTTTAGCGATGCCGTGGGGCAGTCGGGTCATTGGTACCCGTCCACTGTGTCCTCGTGCCCCAGGTGTTGGTTGCGCGGGATAGATTCAGCGGGATGATCCCTTGGCAAGGTGGTGGAGGGTAAGACCACGCGCACGCGGATTCCGCTTCATTGCTGAAGACGCGAAGGGCAGCGTATTTCTGCAAACGCAGTGAGGATCGATAGGCAGTTGCTAGGTGAAGTCGAGCCAACCGGCAGAATCCTACCCAGTTGGAAAAAGGCGAGCGCCACCGCATTTTCCGCGGTGGCGCTTCGGGGGTGGAGAAAAAAGACAGCGCGTGTCTATGGCTTGTAGAGTTCGGCGCTGTCCAGTTCGTTGACCGCGTCGCTGCCGCCGGCGTTCACCACGTTGCCGTTGTGGAGGACGGTAGAGGTGTGTCCGGCTCGCGCGCTGCTCATGCTGCCAGTCGCGGTCCATTTGCCGGTGGTTGGATTATAGAGTTCGGCGCTGGCGAGTGGAGTCTGTGTGGTTAAGGTTTTCTTGTTCCCGCCGGAGACGAGCACGTTGCCATTGGCGAGCAATACGGCGGTGTGTTCCTCTCGCGTGGCCGTCATGTTGCTGGTCGCCGCGAACGTCCCGGTGGAAGGGTTGTACAACTCGGAGTTGCTGATGCTGACGCCGTTGATGTTCTCTCCGCCGATAAACAGAATCTTTCCGGTACCCAGCATGATGGAGGCGTAGTCGGAACGTGCCTGCACCATCTTGTTACCCAAGGTCCAGGTTTTCGCCGTGGGGTCGTAGATCTCTGTGCTGTTGAGTGCGTCGGACGCAGCGGTCGCCCCACCCGCCACCAGCACTTTGCCACTGGACAGCAATGTGGCATTCATTGCGTGGCGAGCTGCCCGCAGCGCCGTGGTTGCCGTCCACTTGCCGGTAGCTGGGTTGTAGATCTCGGCTTTGTTGGTGGTAGAGGAGCAACCGTTGGCGTCATACGCGGCGCAACCGCCAGCCACGAGCACCTGACCGTTGGCGAGGAGCGTAACCGCGAACTCGGCACGTGCCTGGACCATCGAACCCGTTGTCGTAAAGGTGCCAGAGTTTGGGTTATAGAGTTCAGCACTGTTGGTGGTGGCGCTTAAGCAATCGTTGATGCACCCTCCCACCACCAGCACATTTCCATTGGAAAACATTACGGCGCGAGCCAAGGTGCGCCCTACGTGCATGCTCCCGGTGGAAGCCCAGGTTCCGGCGGCAGGATTGTAGAGTTCGGCTGAGGTCAGAGCGACACCGTTGTTGGTTCCTCCGACCGCCAGAATTTTTCCGTTGGTGAGAATTGTGGCGGTGTGACCGTCGCGGGCCGAGATCATGGTCCCGGTTGAGGACCAAGTAGCGCTGGCGGCGAAGCTGAGGGTGCTGGCTGCGAAGGCAAGGGCAACAATGTAGACGATCCTCGCGGACGCCATCGAGAGAGAGCTTTTCATGGTATTTCTCCTGGGGGTTCGAGTTGGAGAGCCTGATCGAGGCTCACTCACGCCCAGGGTAAAAGCAGATGCAATGCCAAACTCAACACTCAGGTAAGTCCCTTGTTTTTCGTAAAGCTGCTATACAGATGGGTCATTGGGACCCACCCGCTATGTCCTCGGGCCCCAGTTTCTGGCGGCTCATCAGAGAGTCAGCTTGCAGATCACCTGAGGAAACGGTTGTGGGCAAGATCACGCGCACACGGATCCCGCTCTTATCGCTGGAAGCTTCGATAATGCCGCGATGCTCCTCGACGACACGCTTCACAAAGGTAAGCCCCAATCCCCACCCAGGTGTGGACTCGCCCGCCGACCGGGCACGGTAGAAAGGTTCGAAAAGATGCGCCAGATCCTCCGGTGGAATGGGTGTGCCAGGATTGCAGACTTCGAAGATCACGTTCGCCTCTGTTCCGGTCACCCGCAGATTGACTTCGCTTCCCGCAGGACTGTACTTCACTGCGTTGTTCAATAGATTAAGGATCACGCCACTCAGCATTGGAGCGTCGCCTTCAAGCGCAGGTAACCCTGAGTCCACGTGGACCTGAATGCGGATTTCTGCGGCTTCGGCAATCGGCGACATCACTCGCTCGAGCTGCGCGATCATGTGCGGGATAAGGATGGGCTCCCTTCGCAGAGAGCGTGCTCCCGCGTCGAAGCGCAACACGTCGAGGTAAGTGTTGATCAGTGAAACCAGTCGCTGGGACTCCCGGAAAATAGTTGCCGCCGCATCGGCGGAGCCAGTCGCTTTCGGATATCGCAGCAGGAATTCGGCGAAGCCCTGGATCGAGACCAGGGGCGTACGCAGTTCGTGGGTCACAAAGCGCAGAGCCTCAGCTCGCGCCTGGTCCCGTTCCAGTCTGGAGGTCAGATCGGTAACGACGACCATCCACTGCGGAGCCTCGTCGTTCGCGTTCGAGGAAAGGCGTGTGCAGCGTATCTGCCAAAAGCCTCCGCCCAGGTACACTTCGCTTTCCAGCGGGAGTCCCGCGCCGGTCAGCCTATCTTCGACGTTCACCCAGTTCGGATGGCCGAGCAGGCGGCCGAAATCGACCAGATCAACCTCAGGCTTCCACCCTTGTTTGCGGCAAAAAGCCTCCCAGAAGCGGTTGCGAAACAGAGTTTCCCCTTCGGCCGCAAATACCGCCAAACCCTCCTGCATGGACTCCAGCAGATGCTGGCGGAAGGCATAGAGCGAGCCGAGTTCGGACTGAAGTTGGTTGATCAAATCCATGCGCCACTGCAGATCGCCGGTAGTTTCGGGTGAAGTCTTGCCGGGACGCAAACTGGCAAGCTCCAGCGGCGCTTGCCCGGCTTGGAGTGTCTGCCGCAGTTGCCGGAGCCCGCGAGTCAGGCCCCGACTCACAACCACCAGATTCTCCAATTGCGCCAGCGGTACCGCCAAAAGTCCGACGCAGAGAACCGGGCCAAATGCGATGAGGCAATGAGCGTGGGCAAAGAGCCAATAACCCGCGCCGTAACTGATGATGAGAAGGGTCGTTTGGAGCAGCACTCCAAGCCATCCGGGCCAGCGCAGAAC
Organism: uncultured Acidobacteriaceae bacterium; assembly: GCA_963706645.1. Taxonomy (GTDB): domain Bacteria; phylum Acidobacteriota; class Terriglobia; order Terriglobales; family Acidobacteriaceae; genus Sulfotelmatobacter. The sequence continues at coordinate 6,653 of CAVPNR010000020.1, read as the reverse complement.
CAGCCAAGTGGAAACTAAAGAGAAGCCCACAAGAAAGAGGATTTGTGGAAACGCGCTGACGTGCCGCAGACCCTGGCCTCTCAACAACCCGTCCACGAGGTTGGCGTGAACTTCCACTCCCGGCATCGGCATTTGGCCGCTCACCGGAGTTGGCAACCGATCGCTAAGCTCAGTGGCACCGAAGCCAATGAGTACTGCTTTCCCCCAGAGTGCGGGCTCCTGCTTTCCATCTAGTAAATCGGCAGCGGAAACTACGACGAACGGCTGCATCAGCTGGCCTGGGCGATACTGCTCGTGAAAATTGATCATCAGAAACTCCGGCGAGTAGGATTCCCAGCCGGCCTTTCCCGCGCGGCGCATGCTGCCATCTACCCAAACACGATCTTTACCCAGCCACAGTCCTCCAGAATTCTGATCCACAGCCGCGTGCTTGGCGACACGTGAAACCTCCAAAGCAAAAGCCCAACGCGGACCTTCGGCACTCAATTCCTGCACCGGTACACTGCGGCAGATGCCGTCCGGATCTTCCACCGCTTGCACGTGTCCGACTCCGGCGCTGTTGGCGAGAAAGATGGGCAAGGGATCTGCCCACAGCCGTTGCGGAGAACCACCTAGCTTCGCAGCCAAAACGACATTGCCCGCCTGTCGAAAAGCCTCTTCGAGATCGTTGTCGTGCTGGGCATCTTCCGGTTCGGAAAGTAGTATGTCGAGACCGATTGCCCCTGGGTGCTGTGCTGCAGTGGCACGAACCAGCCGTGCCAGCAACGACCTCGGCCACGGCCATCTCCCGTATCGGCCAAGGCTAAGATCGTCAATCAGAACAAGTGCGACAGAACTGGAGGTAGGGAGAGGTTTGCGAAGGCGGAAGTAAATGTCGCCGAGCCGCCGGTTGAGTTCTTCGACGGGGTACGTCATGCTCAGCGCAGCCACCAGGCTCAACAGCAGGAGATTCAGAAGGAGCCAGGATTTGACCCGCTTTCGAGATGGCTCACCACTTACCGATTGTGCTTTCATTTGTCTGGAGCGTCCAGATCAATTCCCAGCCGCTGCGCCTTTTTGTAAAGCGTTTTGCGTTCAATGCCAAGCTTTCGCGCGGCCAGCGATCGATTGCCTCCAGCTTCACGTAAGGCGCGCATGATCTGCTGCCGTTCCACTTCCTTGAGGGTCGTGGCTGGTTCCTCAGCCTTCGCGCTGTTTAGCGCGCCAGCGCCACTTGCTCGCTCAACGTCCTCGGCAGAAATTTCTCCAGTCGTGGACAAAATGGCCGCGCGCTCGATCAGATTCTCCAACTCGCGCACGTTCCCGGGCCAAGACATGCGCGTCAGCAAGCTGTTCGCCTCTTCATTAACCGTGATTTGGCGCGCGTTGCGTTCATTAAAGCGCGACAAGAAGTGGCGGACCAGTAGCGGGATATCTTCCTGGCGCTCCTCCAGTGCGGGCAAGTGAATAGTCATCACGCTGAGACGGTAGTACAGATCCTCGCGAAACTGTTTGGCCCGGATGCGCTCGCCAATGTCCGCGTTCGTGGCGGCGAGAATCCGAACATCCACGGGCATGTAGGTATTCGAGCCCAGCCTCCGTATCTGCCTCTCTTGCAATACTCGCAGCAGCTTGACTTGGAATCCGGGAGTGGTTTCCGAGATCTCGTCCAGAAAAATCGTGCCGCCATTCGAGCTCTCAAACAGGCCACGGCGCGCGGTTTCGGCCCCGGTGAACGCTCCTTTCTCATGGCCGAAGAGTTCGCTTTCCAGCACGCTTTCCGCCAGGGCCCCGCAATTGATGGCGGTCATCGGCTTGCCGGCGCGCTGGCTATGGACGTGGATGGCGCGCGCCACGCGTTCCTTCCCCGACCCGCTCGGCCCGACGATCAGAACAGTGGCGTCGGTCGGCGCCACCCGCGCGATCAAACGATACACCTCCAGCATCTTCGGGCTGCGGCCTATGATCGCCGTGCCGACAAAGCCCTCGGGCTCGAGTTCCCCGGCAACGGCTTCACCGTTCGAACGGCTCTGGCGGCGGCTTTCCAGGCGGCGAACAAGCCCTAGCAGATCATCAATGCGCAGCGGCTTTCCCAGATATTCGACCGCGCCATCCTTCACCGACTGGGCCATCGTCTCCACGCTGGCGTGGGCCGTCATCATCACGCAATCGCAGTCCGGACATATAGCCTTAATGCGCCGCAGGAATTCCACTCCGTTTGCTTCTCCGAGGTAGATGTCGACCAGCGCCAACTGAACCTCAGTACAGTGCAAAAGGTCTTCTGCCTCTTGGGTATTGCGGGCGACGTGACAGGCGTAGCCTTCGGCGTCCAAAACCGAATACAGCCACTGGCGTGTGGCTTTATCGTCGTCAACGACCAGGATTTCTATGGGCATGATTCTTCACGATTCGATGTCACTAGCACGCAGCCACCAAACTCCAGCCTTGGGCTAAAAGCGATATGTAAATGCGAATCTCCCTGCATCGGCGCCAAACGCTCCTGTGTCCTGAACCATATGATATTTTGAGTAGTCAAGCTCCAACGTCCAGTTTCCCAGTATCACTTCATTGCGGGCGTGGATTTCCCACGCCGGACTAAACGGGCTGCCTGCTGCCACCGACTCAGCCCCACCGCGTCCAATGAACGATCCTCGATACCTCTTTCCCAGATGAAACAGGACGCCAGCCATCGCCAAATCGCTCTGATAACTGTTCGGACTGAAGTAGCCGTGTGAAAGGTCCTGGTCGAAACTGTAGTGCTGATAGCGGTAGCCCATTTCGAAAGTCAGTCGCGCCGCTCCCCACTCCCGGGTCAGTTCCGCGCTCTGGCGGCTGCCGATGTTCCCGTCTGAGTAGTGTTGCTGTGACCAGTGCGTACTGATCTGCCAGCGCGGTGGTGTCCAGATCGAGAAAGCCTCCCAACCTTGCGCTGTCAGCCTGTGCTCCGAAGCCTCCGCGTCTGGGACGATAGGAACGCGCGAAAAAGCAGCCCCTAGCACCAAATGCCGCAGTGGTTGGAACGCCAGCGACACGTCGTATATCGCGTGCACATCTGCGTTGTTGAACCGTACCGCGCCTCCTCCGGCGGAAAACAAAAGTGACTCGCGAAGCCTCCAGCGAAGCTCCTCATTAAAGGTCTCGACCGCTTCGAAAGGATCGTCCCGGCTATGCTGGAACTGCTGATTGAAGAACAAGCGATTTGTAAGGCCGGGTCTGATACCGAAGTCCAAGCGCTGCGAGGACAGCCAGGAGTGATTCCCCGCCGTGTCTCTGATAAAGTCGATGTTCATTTCAAACAGATTTCGCGTGACCACCAGTTCACGTTCCTCGCCGCCCAAATGTCCGCTCTCGATTCTGTCCTTGTACTCCTGCAAGCGCAGGCTGTTGGAATGAAATGTCAGGGCTCTGTCCACGACGTCCCGGGCCTCCGAACGTCGTTGTTGATGCAACAAATTGCTCGCCAGTCCTATTGCGGCCGTTTCGTCGGCAGCGTTTGCTATGAGCAGTTTCTTGTAGATCTCGTCGGAACTTCCATACTGCCGGCGGTACCCTAAAGCCCGCGCCAACTCCAACTTGGCCAGCCGATTGTCAGGCTCAGCCCTGAGAATCTCGCGAAAGAGCCGGATGGCCCGACCGTCCGCCCCACTGGAAAGGTACGCACGTCCGAGTTCCAAGCGAAGCCGATTGTCCTCGGGGTGATCTCTGATTCCGTTTCGGAGGACGTGGATTGCTTGTCCGTAATGGCGCTCCAGCATCGCTTGTTGTCCAGCAGCCAGAACCCGCTGGATGGAATCCTCGTCGCCGGCGAATGCGCACGTGCCGTCTGCCGCAAAGCAGATCGCCGCTAAAATCTCCACAGTCAAGAGCCGCCCGAGTCGCCCCATGTTTCAGACCCGTTTCTCGCGCTACCATTCTAGCTCGCCCCCGTATGCTAGCCGGAATCGCTTGCTGTTTCGCGTTCCTAACCTCACAAGAGCAGGACATTTGTGCGGCTGTGTCATTCATAGCCTTTGAACTTCGCGACGATTACCGTTATGTCGTCGTGCTGTTCCTGAGAGCCGAAGCGCCGAACCCCATCCACGATTGCTGCCAGTAAAGCCTCGCACGACAGTTCGCGATGTTGCCGCAGGGCCTCAATCAGAAGCCGCTCACCAAATTCTTCTCCTCGATCGTTACTGGCTTCGGTGACGCCATCGGTATAGAGTGCAAGCACATCACCGGGAAAGAGTTCTTGCTCCTGCAGGGAACAATCCCATTCCTTGAAGAGCCCCAGCAGCGTGCTGGTCGACTCAAGCCGCTCAACATCGCCATCTCTTCTCAACAAGAGTCCCGACAAATGTCCGCAATTGGCGTAGCGCAATCGCCGCGTTGCGTCGTCGTACTCGGCAAACAAAAGCGATGCGTAGGCACTGTCGCTGGTGTTGTCATAGAACAGGCGGTTCACTGATCTGAGCAATGCTTCAGGCTGATCGAAGGCCAATGACAACTGGCTCCGGAGACTGGCCTGCAGATTCGCCATCAGCAGAGCGGCGGCGATCCCCTTGCCAGAAACATCGCCGATGATCAGCCCCAGCCGTTGCGGTCCGAGATTCAGAAAGTCGAAGTAGTCCCCTCCTACCTGTCGCGCCTGCAGGCAGGTACCTGCATAGTCGACGGTCTTCAATGGCGGTCGAATCTGCGGGAACAACCTCGCCTGCACTTGCTTGGCGATTTCCAATTCCTGGGCGCCACGGCGCTCGGCTTCGAGTTTTTCTGCGTGCGTCCGCCGACGCAACTCAAGGCTTCGTTTCACTTCATCGAACCCTTCCAGCCCAAATGCATTCCCGTCTGGATCCTCGAAACGCGCATAGGTGCCGCCCCACCCCGGCGTCTCCGGCGCAAATAAGAACCGAACGCCGCGTTCACTCCATTCTTTGTACGTGGCGTGAACATCTTCCGTCATAAAGAGAACCCAGCGGTAGCCTCCAATGAGTTTGTATTCGGGTCGGTCGGGCTTCGGCTCAACCAGTGCAAGATTGGCGCTGCCGTCGGGAGGCGCCACTTCAATCCAGCGGACGCCGGTGGGAAGGCATTGTTCTGTGATAAGTTCGAAGCCCAGTAGGTCGACGTAGAACCGCTTGCTCACTTCCAGATCGCGGACAAAGACGACGATGTCCTGGATGCTCAGGTAGGGCTCTTCGCGTCCCATGCGAAGCACGGTGCGGTTCGCCCACGAGCGGAAGGGGTCACTGGCCATCGGCGTGATTATAAGGTGCAACTCTTAAAAGCAGGCCATCGCGCTCATTCATCCCCCCGCCACCTAGAACCAGTCGCTGCGGTAGGCGACCCACCATGCGGCGAAAAGAATAGGGATGGTTGCGGCGCAGGCCCACCAGAAAGGAAGTAGGGCATCGGCCACGAGCCCGAGCAGGATGAAGACCATCCAGAATATCTTTTTCTCCATGGCGACGATTGTAGTGGCAGGGCAGCGTTATCAGGAGATCGTGATCGATCGCATCAAAATACCCTTGGATGTCGGCGTCTACTATCCACCAACCTCGCAACAGCACTTTGTCGACTGCGCGGACTGCTTGCGCCGCACTGCGCCTCGGTCGAAACCCGTACGACTGGGTTTGGCAGTTCGCTTCGAAGACTGGCTCGATTACTATCCGACACGCCTGCTGGACGATCCGGTCTCGCACTGTCGGAATCCCCAGGGGCCGCTGACGGCCATCCGGCTTGGGAATCTATACCCGCAGCACCGGCTGGGGTTGGTACCTTCCTGCCTTCAGATCCGCCGCTATTACCTCGAGAAACGGTGCCACGCCTTGTCGCTCCACTTCTTCCAGGCTCACGCCATCGACGCCGGCACTGCCTCCGTTGGCTTTCACTTCTTGCCAAGCTCGCCACAGTACATCGGGCCGGAGTATGCGGTCATAGAGCGCGTGGAACCTTCGCTCCCTACACTTCTTGGCCGCCAGGTATAGCTTGCGCTGGAGCTGTCGTGATTTATCGATCTGATGGAGTTGGCCGTTTCCGCATGCATCGTCACTTACCTCCCCGCTGAGCACGATAAAAGTAGAGGCCCTCTCCCCCGGCCGAGTTGTGTTGTCTCGACCCTCCACGGATATATGGCCTCCTCCGACTTCTCCCAAGGCGTCGCCTCGCATTTCACCTTGCGGCTTATAGCTGGGCTCACGGTAGTTGTGGTCTACCGACCATCGGAGATCTCTCTTGTTTCTGTATCCGCTGTGATGGCATTCCGCTCCCCATAGGCCGTGGAGTTCGTCGATGTTGCACTCCAGAGTCTTCCCCTCTTCCGTGGCCTTCGCCAGTAAGTGAGTGGCTCGGCTCTCCCTGTTCCGTATGTCGACGCTTCAGGATTTCCTTTATGGTATGGACTGCCATCTTGCACCTCCTCCTCGGAGGCATACTCCGCTTTCACACCCCCAGTTGCCCGGGAACATGAGGACTTTCTACGTGGCTCTCTGGTGATTACCACGACCGGACTTTCACCGGCTAGTTGATACCGACTTTCAAGACACACCACTCACGTTATGGCCTGCACGCTCGCCGAGTCGCCATGCGAACCTTTCCATCGAAAGCTCCGACAGCTTTGTTGCCTCCGCCGCCGTTTCGATTGATACCGCGTAGAGCGAACCAGTTCCCGGACGGGAGTTGCACCCGCTGAAGTC
>CAVPNR010000019.1:0-404617 GCA_963706645.1 uncultured Acidobacteriaceae bacterium | reverse complement strand
ATGCAGAGTGGAAGGCCGAGCCGCAATCTTCGAGCAAAGAGCTTTTTGATTATTTGCGGAAGAACACGGTCGAAGGCAAGGACCCTACCGGCGATGGCGACCGCTTTGACGTCGGCAACGTGGATCAGGCAATGGGAGCCGCGGACCATCGTCTGCAGCAGACTTACACCGTCGCGTATATTGCCCACACTCCACTTGAACCTCGCGCAGCGCTCGCAAAATGGGACGGGGACAAACTCACCGTGTGGACTGGAACCCAGCGGCCTTTCGGCGTTCGCGGGCAACTTGCCGAGGCGTTTCGAATTCCCGAAGACCAAGTGCGCGTGCTGATGCCGGACACGGGATCGGGCTATGGTGGCAAGCACACCGGGGAAACGGCAATTGAAGCGGCGCGGATGGCCCGTGCAGCGAAGCGTCCGGTGAAAGTGGTGTGGACGCGGGAAGAGGAGTTCACATGGGCATATTTCCGTCCCGCAGGGTTGATCGACGTGACCAGCGGCGTGCGCCACGACGGAACGATTACTGCGTGGGAGTTCCACAACTACAACTCCGGATCAGCGGGAATTCGCACGTATTACGAAGTCCCGAACCAGCGAATCGTCTTTCATGCCGTCAATTCGCCGTTGCGGCAGGGATCGTACCGGGCGCTAGCCGCCACGGCGAACCATTTCGCGCGCGAGTCCCACATGGACGAAGCGGCGCGCAGCGTGAAGATGGATCCGCTGGAATTTCGCCTGAAAAACCTGAAGGATGAGCGCCTGCGCGCCGTCTTCGAAGCAGCGGCAAAGCAATTTGGCTGGGGCAAGAGCAAGACTGCCGGTCAGGGATTTGGCATGGGTGGCGGATACGAAAAACTGGGTAACATCGCCACCTTCGCTGAGGTAAACGTCGATCGCAAATCGGCCGAAGTAAAAATCGTCCGCGTCGTCTCTGCCTTCGAATGCGGTGCGATCGTGAATCCCGACGGTCTTCGGAATCAAATTGAAGGATCGAACATACAGGGGTTGGGGGGCGCCCTTTTCGAAGCGATCGAATTCGACAACGGAAAGATTCTGAATGCCCGATTGTCGGAATACCGCGTGCCCCGGTTCAGCGATGTGCCGAAGCTGGAGACTGTTTTGCTCGATCGCAAGGACATTCCATCGGTGGGTGCGGGCGAGTGTCCGATGATCGGTCTGGCCCCCGCAATCGCCAATGCAATTTTCGACGCGGTCGGCGTACGTTTGCGCTCTCTGCCGTTGGTCCCAGACGGCCTTAAGGCCAGTTAAACGTGACATTGCACTCTGACGTGGCTGGTCCTTGACGGGAACACCAGTCCCACTTAGCATGGCGAATCGATTCGTGCACTGGAGCTGAACATCATGAGTGATTCTTCTCAGATCAATCGTCGGTCATTCCTGGGCAAGTCCGCCGCAGTGATCGCCGGCGGAGTCGTTCTGCCACGCACCGCGCTGTCCTACGAAAACATTGTGGGCGCCAACGACCGGATTTCCCTCGGGCATGTCGGTAATGGAAGCCGCGGCGGAGATCTCGACCTGATTTCTTCCAAACTGAAAGACAGCCATCACGTGGAGATGATTGCGGTCTGCGACTTGTGGAAAGTGAACCGCGAGAAGGCCGCCGTCACGAACGCTGGCTATTACGGCAGAGCTCCGCGCGCTGTTCAGCATGCCGAGGAACTGCTCGCCATGAAGGATGTCGACGGCGTATTGATCTCCACTCCGGAGCACTCGCATTCGCCGCTTCTGAAGATGGCGGTCGAGGCCGGCAAGGATGTCTATGTCGAAAAACCGATGGGCAACGTGCTAAGCGAAACCAAAGCGGCTCGTGACGCCGTAGTGCAGTCGAAGTCCATCGTTCAAGTCGGCACGCAACATCGCAGCGAGCCGTATCAGCAAGCAGCTCAAACAATCGCGCGCAGCGGAGCGCTGGGAGACGTCAGCAAGGTCGAAGTTGTGTGGAACTATCACGGCCCACGCTGGCGCGGACGTCCGGAAGTAAAGCAAATTCGCGAGCAAGACACCGACTGGAAAGCGTGGCTGCTAACCAAACCCGCCCGTCCCTTCGATCCGCAAATGTACTTTGAGTTCCGCCTGTACAAGGAATTTTCCAGCGGCATTCCCGACCAGTGGATGAGCCACGCGATAGACATCGTGCACTGGTTCATGGACGATCACTTCCCAAAGTCTGTCGTATCTCATGGCGGAGTATTCGCGTGGCACGACGGCCGCGAAACGGCGGACACGTTTCAAACATTGCTGGAATATCCGAAGGGCTTTCTCGTCAGCTACTCGACCAGCTTCGGCAACGACGCGCCCAGCTTTACGCGCTACATGGGGAAGAAAGCGAGCCTGATCAATCACGGCGGTGAAGGCAGCCCGCGTTATCAGTTCATCGAAGAAAAAGGGACCCACGAAGACGACGCCGACATCGATGAGAAAAGGAAATCTCATTACGTGATGCTGCCAGGCGATACCAAGTTGCCGCCGCTCGGTATCGATGACCTGAGCACGGAGCACATGGCGAACTGGTTCGAATGCATGCGCTCCCGCCAGCAGCCCCACGCCACCGTGCACGATGGTTTCGCGCACTCCGTCGCCTGCATGATGGCTGCTGAATCGTACTGGACCGGGAAAAAAGTTTACTGGGATGCGGCGACCGAAACGATCACCGACAGCATGCCGGCCTAGGCTCTACTGTCCGCATGCGCGGGCGTTTCCCAGGCACTGCCCGACCACGCGCGCGTAGTCAGCGATCGCGACTTCAGGATCGTCGATGTCCGGATGCCAGAGCTTTTCCCATTCGAAACAATAGAAGCCCTTGTATCCAATCGAACGCAGCGCCTCGATCTGGCGCTGGATGGGAACATTCCCCCGCCCCGTCAACACATACTTGCGGTCTTCTCCACTACCGATGGAATCCTTGAGGTGGGTATGGCGGATCCAAGAGCCCAGTTGGCGAACGGTAAACTCTGGCTCTTCTTTCGAGGTAGCAAAGGTGTGATGCGCGTCCCATAGCAGGCCGACGTGTTCCGAATCGGCCGATTGCAAAACACTCTTCAAGGTTGCTGACGCCGTGAAATGGTCATGCGATTCGATGATGACCGTCACCTTCAGTGGGCCAGCGTATTTGCCGAGTTCGCGAAGACCGTCGGCGACTCGCGCCTTGATCTCATCGCTGGGCACAAGACTCTTGTCAGACTCCGCCTTGCCGCCAAAGACGCGTACGTAAGGCGCTCCGAGGGCCGATGCCAGATCGAGGAAGCGGCGTGCGTCCGCCAACTCTTTTGCACGCTTTACCGGATCTTCTACATACATTTGCGCGGAGCTGCTCACGCACGCAATCCGCAACTCGCTGGCGCGGATCTCTCGTTTCGTCTGCTCGATGCGATCGGCCGCAAACAACGGAAGCGCGGGCAAGTCAAGTTTTCCTCCAATACCGCGCAGTTCGATTGCGGAGAAACCATGTTCCTCTGCGAAATCCATGATCTTCTTCCATTCCCAGGACGGACAACCCAAAGTTGAGAATGCCAGGGGAATCTTTGCTCTTGTCACAGACATCTTCGTTTGAGCCGCGACCCACGGCGCCAGCGCGGCCGCTGATAGCGTCTTCAGGAACTGACGTCGATTACTCATGCCTGTCTCCATCGTTCGCAGACATTCGCAGACATCGTTATGTTACTCAACCCGTCAATCTCACGATCTGAATGTACAAGCGAATCGTGCCGGAGGCCAGAACCAGCGCAAATCTGAGATAAGGCTGCGATCTCCTAGACTCGCTGGCTTTACGCCGCATCTAATCTTAAACGCGCCCCGAAGGGCGCTTTCCGTTTACAATGGCCTCCCGGGGCGAGTCGTGCTTACGACAGCGAGGAGGGCGGTGAAGGCGCAGGAACTTGACTGGCGGCCGCGAAACGTTCACGGTTTCCGACGCTAGTCTGTTGCATCAGGTTTCCGCACCTCTTGATTTGACTCTTATGCGCTCACGGTTCTTTGGGCTATTGGCCTCGGCGGTAGTGTTCTTTCTGCTGCCGGGAGAGACTGCAGTCGCCCAGAGTAAGACCCTCATCAGTCTTGACCAGGCCATCGATCTGGCTCTCGCGCATAACCATTCGCTAAAGGCCAGCCGTACTCTGATTCTTCAAAATCAGGCGCAGGAGATTACCGCTAACCTGCGCCCCAATCCCACTCTAGGGGTCGACACTCAATTCATCCCATTCTTCAGTCCGCAAGATTTTTCCGGAACAAATCTGAATCAGACGCAGCAATTTGATATTGGGCTCAGCTACCTCTTTGAACGCGGTCACAAGCGCCAGCGGCGGCTGCAGGCGGCCCTTGACCAGACGGCGGTTACCCGTGCCCAAATCACCGATGCCGAGCGGACTCTGGCGTTCAACGTAGGTCAGCAGTTTGTCAGTGTTTTGCTGGCGGAATCGACCCTGCAATTCGCGCTCGAAGATCTGAAAGGATTTCAGGAAACCGTCGACATCAGCCAGGCGCAGTTCAAAGCCGGGTACATCGGCGAAGGCGACTTCCTCAAGATCAAGCTCCAACTCCTGCAGTTTCAGACCGACGTGTCATCGGCCCGCCTGGCGAAGGTGCAGGCACTGGTGGCACTCCGGCAGTTCCTGGGCTACGATGCGGTTCCAGCCGATTTTGACGTCATTGGCGATCTCGCGTACCAACCCCTCCAGGTAAATTTGGAAGATTTACAGATGCGAGCACTGCGCGAGCGCCCTGACTTTCGAGCGGCCGAACTGGGGATCACGGCCGCCCAGAGTCAATATCTTCTAGCCAAAGCGAATAGCAAGGTGGATGTAACCGGTACTTACGACTTCACGCATGTCTCCGGGGAGAATACGGGCTCGATCTTCGCAAATTTCGACTTGCCGATCTTCAATCGCAATCAGGGCGAAATTGCCCGAACCAATTACGCTCTTGCTCAGGCGAAGGAGCAGGAGGCATCAGCGAGCGATACCGTTCTGTCAGACGTGGCGAACGCATACGAAGCACTCAAGAGCAATGACGAGGTTGTACAGCTCTACACATCCGGATATCTCAAGCAGGCTCAGGATTCCCGTGATATCAGCGAGTATGCTTATAAACGCGGCGCGGCCAGCCTGCTCGATTTCCTCGATGCCGAGCGCAGCTACCGTTCCACGCAATTGGCCTATCGCCAGGCCTTAGCCTCGTACATGACCGCACTAGAACAGCTGAAGGAAGCGTTGGGAACGAGGACCCTGCCATGAACCGCCCTAACCAAACGAAACGCTGGCAAGTGTGGATTGCGTTGGCTATCGTGTCAGCAATCATGCTGATGCTTGCCGGTTGTGAAGGATCTGGATCTCAGGGCGCGAACCCGAAGAACTCCAGCAATCCTGAGTTGTTTACGATTCCGCCCGAGCAGATGTCGCATGTGCAAGTGCTGAAAGTTCAGCCCACAACTTTGACCCGCATTCTGCGACTCACCGGTGCCGTGGCCTACAACGGTTTTCACACCATCCCGGTGATTACACAGGTGAGCGGCCCGGTCAATAGACTCGTCGTTGTTCCGGGCGAGCACGTACATCAAGGCGATCCCATGCTCTATGTCGCCAGCCCTGATTATTCGCAACTCCGCACAAACTACCTGAAGGCGAAAGATGCCTACGCTCTGGCACAAAAAGCGTATGCACGCGCTAAGGATTTGTACGACCACAAGGCGATTGCTGAGCAAACGCTCGAACAGGCTCAATCGGCCGAAGTGCAAGCCAGCGGTGACCTGGTCGCCGCGCTAGCCGCACTGAAGGTGCTCGGCGTTAAGGATCCGGACGAACTGGTGCAAGGCCCGCCTTCGTTTGAAGTTCCGGTCAAGGCAACGATTGGCGGCGAGGTCGTCGAACAAGATGTGGCCGCGGGACAATTAATCCAGTCCGGGGCCACGCAGTGCTTCATGATTTCTGATACCAGCACGGTCTGGGTTCTGGTGAATGCTTATCAAAAAGACCTGCCATACCTTCACGTGGGAGATCAGGTCACGATTCAGATTGACAGCTATTCGCAGGAGTTCCATGGGCGCATCGCGTACATTGCGGCGTCTCTTGATCCGAACACGCGTACGCTGCAAGCCCGCATTGAGACCAGTAATCCTGGCGAGAAATTGAAGAAGGACATGTACGTGACGGCGACGGTAAACGCGGGCAAACTGGACAACGCCATTGCGCTACCCGATGCCGCGATTTTGCGCGACAGCGAAAATCAGCCTTTTGTGTACGCGGAGACATCTGCGAACCAGTTTGGCCGGCGCACGGTGACTCTGGGCGAAAGCCTGAACGGACAAACTGAGATCACGAGCGGGCTGAAGGCCGGGGATCAGGTCATCGGGGATGGCAGTTTGTTCCTGCAGTTTGCAAATTCGTTGCAACGCTGATCTCGGCACGGCAAGATACAACGCGTTTTTCAGACTGAAGCGAGGATAGTGTCCACCACACCTGAATGATTCATCGAATCGTCCAAGCGGCGCTGCGGCAGAGGTTCCTGGTGCTGATGCTGACCGCTTTCATCACCGTCGGCGGCATCCTGTCTTTTCAGAGGATGCCCGTGGACGCGTATCCCGATCTCTCGCCGCCGCAAGTCGAAATCATCACGCAATGGCCGGACCACGCCGCCGAAGAGGTCGAAAGGCTCGTCTCGCTTCCTCTCGAACTTGAGATGAACGGCGTCCCCCATATGGTGGTGATGCGTTCAATCTCGCTCTATGGCTTGTCCGATATCATCCTAACCTTTGAGGACAGCACAGACGATTACTTTGCGCGACAAATCGTCTTTGAGCGTCTTGCCCAGGCTACGATTCCAACCGGCGTAACGCCAACGCTTGCGCCCCTGTTCAGCCCAAGCGGCCTTGTGTATCGCTATGTGCTCGAGAGCCCTGACCGCAGCCCGCAAGAGCTAAAGACGATTGAAGACTGGGTGGTGGAGCGCGCGTACCGGTCCGTTCACGGCGTCGCCGACGATTCTGGTTTCGGTGGCACCACGATGCAGTATCAGGTGCTGCTCGATCCGGCGCGCATCTATGGCTATCACCTGACTGTCCCCCAGGTTACTGCCGCGCTAGCCGCCAACAACGCGAATGCAGGCGGCGGTTTCTATTCGCAAGGCGGGCAGTTCTACTACGTGCGCGGCATTGGGCTCGTGCGCAACACCGACGACATCGGAAACATCGTCGTGGGCGCGAACAAGGGCGTCCCCATCCGGGTGCGCGACGTCGGCGAAGTCACGATCGGGCACGCGCCGCGTCTGGGAGAATTTGGCTATCAGAAGAATGATGATGCAGTCGAAGGCGTCATCCTTATGCTGCGCGGGGAGCAGACGCAGAACGTCCTGAAGGCCGTGGAGGCGAAGACCGACGAACTGAACAAGCAGATCCTGCCGCCGGACGTGAAGATTCATCCCTATTACGACCGCAGTCAGCTTGTCGATCTGACCACCGACACGGTCGAGGCCAATTTGCTGCGGGGCATGGTGCTCGTGCTCATCGTGCTAATTTTTTTCCTGGTCAGCTTCCGGGCCGCCATCATCGTCGCCATCACGATTCCGTTGTCCCTGCTGTTCGCGTTCATCGTGCTGCATGCGCACGACGTAGCAGCGAATCTGCTTTCCATTGGAGCCATCGACTTCGGCATCGTAATCGACGGCACGGTGGTAATGATCGAGAACATCTACCGCGAACTCGCGTTGCGCGAGGGCAAGGAATACAAACTTGACGAAGTCATTCTCGCGGCCGCAAAAGATGTCGACCGTCCCATCTTCTATTCGGTTGCCGTCATCCTTGCAGGCTATCTGCCGATTTACGCCCTGACCGGTCCAGCCGGGAAGTTGTTCCATCCCATGGCCGAGACCATGTCGTTTGCTCTGGTCGGCGCTCTGATCCTGACGCTCACTCTCATTCCGGTGCTGGCTTCGTATTGGTTCAAGGGTGGCGTGCAGGAAAAACCGAACCGGGCGTATGAATGGATGAAGCGGAAGTACGCCGTGCAACTTGATTGGGCACTCGATCGCCCGAAGACAACCGTTGCCATCGCGTCCCTTATTTTTGGCGCATGCCTGTTGCTAGTGCCTTTTATCGGTGGTGAGTTCATGCCTCACTTGGACGAAGGCGCCCTCTGGGTGCGGGCTACGATGCCCTATACGATTTCGTTCGAGGAGGCCAGCAAGATTGCGCCTCAGATCCGCGCCATCCTGATGTCCTATCCACAGGTCACCGTCGTCGCATCAGAACTGGGCCGTCCTGATGACGGCACAGACCCGACCGGCTTTTTTAACTGCGAGTTCTATGTTGGCTTGAAATCGTACAAGGATAAGTCGTGGGCCGGTGATGCCAGCGACAAGAAACAGTTGATCGAATCCATCAACCAGAAGCTCATCGCCTTCCCCGGAATTATCTTCAACTACACGCAGCCCGCGGAAGATGCAGTCGATGAAGCTCTGACTGGTCTCAAGAGTTCGCTCGCCGTCAAGATTTATGGCGACGATCTCAATGTGCTTCAGGATAAAGCGATCCAAATCAAGAACATCCTGGCCAAAATACCCGGCTTCACGGAACTCACTGTGGTGCGCGAATTGGGTCAGCCCAGCCTGCTCGTGGACGTCGACCGCGACAAGATCGCACGCTATGGCATCAACGTGGCTGACGTCGAAGCGGTAATTTCGGCGGCCGTTGGCGGGCAAGCGGTGACACAGGTCATTCAAGGGGAAAAGTTGTTCGACCTGGTAGTGCGCATGCAGCCGCAATTCCGCAGCAGTGCACGCGAAATCGGGAACCTACTGGTTGGCACGCCCGATGGGCAGCAGATTCCCCTTAGTCAACTCGCCAACATCACCCAGGGCAATGGCGCGTCCTTTATTTACCGTGAAAATAATTCGCGCTACATCGGGGTGCAGTACAGCATCGAGGGCCGCGATTTGGAGCGCGCGGTCCGTGATGGTCAGGCCGCCGTAAATAAGGCTGTGAAATTGCCGCAGGGCTACCGCATGTTGTGGGGCGGTGAATACAGCCAGTTCCTCGAAGCAAAGTCGCAGATGTACTTCATCGGACCGCTTGCGGTGGTGCTGATCTTCATGATCCTGTTTGCGCTTTACGGAAACTTCAAATTTCCGGTCACGATTGCGCTGGGCGTGATCATGACCGAACCTGTGGGCGCACTGGTTGCTCTCAAGTTGACACACACTCCGTTCAGCGTCTCTTCGGTTCTGGGGCTTTTGGCGTTGCTCGGGGTTTCGGTCGAGACTGCGGTGATTCTCGTCTCCTACATCAATAAGTTGCGCCAGGAAGGACTCGACATCCGCACGGCCACGCGGGAAGCTTCGCTTCTCCGGCTTCGTCCGATCATGATGACAGCGTTGGTTGCATGCCTCGGATTGCTTCCCGCGGCCCTGTCGACCGGAATCGGCTCCGATACGCAGAAGCCTTTTGCCATCGTGATTGTTGCCGGCTTGATTTCGCGATTATTTATTGGCTTCTTCGTCAATCCGGTCTTGTATGAGATGGTCGCTCGCGAAGGCGACGTTCTTCAGGTATAGGCGGCAGCGGTTCTTCAGTGGACTGGCCAACCCTGCGGCACTTCCACGTACGACCGATCCAGGGCGGCAATGGAGGGGCAACCCAGCAGCCGAACGGTGCGTTCCACATCGGCTCGTAAAATCTCCAATGCTTTGGCGACTCCTGCTGGGCCCGCGGCACCAAGTCCGTAGGCATACGCTCGCCCGATGAGAACGGCGCGTGCGCCCAGGCAGAGCGCCTTCACAATGTCGCTTCCGCGACGAACTCCGCCATCCATGAGCACTTCGATCTGTCCGTCCGCGGCGGCAACCACTTCGGGAAGCGCTCGGAGCGTCGAAGAAACCGAGTCGAGTTGACGTCCTCCGTGGTTCGACACCACAACGGCGCGAGCGCCCTCATCGATGGCACGCCGGGCATCGTCGCCCGTCAGCAGACCCTTTACCACGATCGGGCCCGACCAGACTTCGCGGATCCAGCGCAAGTCCTCCCATGTCACAGTTGCACTCGCCAGGGCTGCACCAACATCCAGCAGTGCCATCGGGCCTTTGCCTGGAACCACGACATTCTCAAGTTTAGGCACGCCTCCGTCCAGCAGGAACGACGCCAGCCAACCAGGATGCGCGAGGATGTTGGGCAAGTACGGTATTCTCGCGAACCATGAAGGCCCCAGCAGTTCTTTCATGCCGTTGCGCGGATCGCGCTCTCTTAATCCTGCAACGGGTGTATCCACGGTGATTACCAACGCAGAAAATCCTGCGCGACGAGCGCGGTCGATCGACCCTTCCGCGGCTTCGCGTCCTCCGAGCAGATAAAGCTGATACCAGCACAGACCCTTCGAGCCCGCTTTCACATCCTCCAGCTTATGACCGGAAATGGTCGAGAGAATATAGCCAGTACCCGCCTCCCCCGCGGCGTGAGCCGCCGCAACCTCGCCCTCGGGGTGCATCAATCGGCTGTATCCCACCGGAGCTAGCATCGCAGGGAAAGAGAGCTCTTGGCCGAGAACACGCGTCTTCAAGTCACAATCGTCCATGGCCACGGCTCCGCGCGGACGAAACAAAACATCTCGAAATGCCCGACAATTCTCCGCCAGCGTGAGTTCAGCTTCGGCACCGCCATCCAAGTAATCGAACACCGACTTGGGAAGCCGGTGCTGCGCCATGCAGCGCAAATCTTCGATATTGACGACTCGTGAAATGTTCACAGCGTGCTCGACGATCATAATGCTGGCGGCATTCAAGCTCCAACTGGAAACTTAGCCTGGTTTGATGCTTGTGTGCGAAACAGCGCACTCACAGATCCGAATATTGGCCTGCATTTCCCTACATGCGAGCTGACGTCGAAGAAAGCCATATCTTTAGCTGTGTGCGGAGTTGATGAATCGCCGAGGATACCATGCAAGACCAGTAACCGAGGTAACTGGATGATTTTCCGGACTCCGTGGTGCAATCAGTTGCACCACGATTGAGGAGATGGTGTCGTCAATGGGCTTCTGGTTCGAGTTCGACCCGACGAACAAAATTCTGCTAGGCCGATTCTCGGGGCGGCTTACCGATCATTCGCTAGCCGAATATTACTCGGCCGTCCGAACCTACTCGAGAGCGACGGATGCCCGGGCAGGGATCTTCGACCTGTCCCAAGTGACCGAATTCGCCATCTCAACCGAACATGCCCGTAACCTGGGAAATCAAGAACCAGCCATGCCGGACGCCTCCAGACGCCCTAGCATCCTTGTGACCCCGACTCTCCATGGACAAGGCTTGGCCCGCATTTTTCAGATTACTGGAGCCCAAAAGCGGCCTCTGCTGAAAATCGCAAAGAACATGGACGAGGCTTTCGCGGCGCTCGGCGTTAAGTCGCCGCACTTTGAGCCCCTAGAATAGATTCCCGAGTTTCTTCTTGCTGGCCGACCGTCGCGAAAACGCCTGATTCAGATGTTCTTGATCGCGGGGACGCCGGCCTGAAGCGTGGCCTTCCATTCGATGGTCTCCGTCTGCGCTCCTTGAGTGAGCACCAACTTCTCTAGCGCTAGCTCTCCTTCCAGCATTTGAATGTGCAGCGACCTATCGCCCAGTTCAATCGTGCCGAATCCCGACGCGGTTGAGAAAAAGGTTCGGAACGGACGAATCGTAAGCTTGGGACCAAACCAGAGTGTCTTCTGGACGGCGGAATAACGAAACCCGGCCACCGCACCAAGCAACGCATAGCTGGCCATAGCGCGAGCGTAGTAGTTGCCGCATTCGTATTCGTTCCAGGGATTGCGAATCTTTCCGTCGTAACGGCTGCGCAAAGCCTTCACGATGGTCAACCCTTCTTCGACGAAACCCTCGGCAATGAGATGCGAGGCTACCTGATATTCGATTCCAGTCCAAACTTCGTCGGAGTACACAAACGGCAGCGTGGGTTTCCCGCCGAGGGGCCAGGTACACAACAGCAGTCCGGGCTCGTGACCCATGGCGTAGCCAGGACGCTGGGCATTGGCATGCTGGCTCAGATCCATCTTGAAGTTGTGTTTGAAAATCGCGTGCAACGTCTTTCGAACGCTCTCGCGAGCAAGCGGCGTATCGATTCCATACATTTGCGCCATCCACCCACCAATGACGCCGTCCGACAGGCATCCGTTTCCGTACTGATACTTTGGGCCTTCACGCTTTAGCAGCCTTTGCATTTCGCCGCTGTGTTCGTCGACCTGAGCGACCATAGTGGCAAACGAAGTGTTCCGCAGTCCCTGATACTGCACCTTCTGCTGAAAATACTCTCCGTTGAAGAGTTGCTCTTCCATGAAGCGCGCACAGCGATGGGCGAGATCATCGTAAAACGTGGCATCTTGAGTTTGATCAACGGCTTTGGCCATTTGTGCGAGGGCCGAGAGTGCGCCCAGGTAAATGCTGGTGCACATGCCGTCGGGTCCCCAGAACTCGATGTCGTAGGTATTGTGATGAGGTTCGAACAAACCTCCCTGATGTTCGGGATCCCAGGTTCGACTGCAGTAGTTCATGCTGCGTTTCGCCAAGGGGTACATCTTCCTGAGCCACTCCAGGTCCCCGGAAATTTGCCAGTCCCGAAACACTTTCATGATGCCGCCCAACTGCCCGTCTGAAGCTGCGTGGAAGTCGTGTTTCACCGAACCCTCGGGCAGTGCGGCGCGGAAGGTGACGTGACCGTTTTCATCCATTGAGCGGACCAATTCCAATTCGCGTAGGGTCCGCTCCAGCTGGGGGAAAAGGTGGGGAAAAGCCTGAGCATAGTTCCATACGTGCGTGCAGGAGCCATGGCAGCAACCGGAGTCGGGAAAGCATCCTTCCCAACCCCATAGGTCGCCATTCTCCACACGCAGCACGGTTGGAGACTTGAGGATGGCTAAGTTCGCGGAGACGGCATCCAGCACATATGGCGGAAGAGTCGATGAAAACAATGCTTCCTTGAAGGCAAGCGTGCGCACCCGAAGTGAAGGATACTGCTCTCCGACATAGAGCGCGACTTCGCGGGCGTCGTTCCAAATTGATGCATAGTACGGTCGCCAACTCGGCGATGCACCATCCGGAAACGAACGACACCCCGGTGCGCCTTGTGCCTCAGAACTCGCGGCGCCCCCAACCTGCAGATAACAATTTGGGAAATACCACGCGATAATGATCGGGTACGTTTGCGACTCACCCGGACCGAGCGTCCCCGCAAGTAGAATCGACGCGCCGTTCCTTCCCCGAATATCGACCTCGTTGGATCCATCGTTAGCCGTGAATGTCCCTGTTGCAAGTTCGCGCCACAGCGCCGACAAAGAGTCGAATTCCCATCCCGGGCTGCGAAGCCACATACCCTTAATACGCGGCTTGTGGCCGATGACGGTTAGGCAGGCGCTTCCATAACCTTCTGCATTGCGCTTCTCGACGTTGTACAGGAACACTCCCGCCTCAGGGATTACGGCATTGCGGCTTGCCGATTGGTCTTCGCCGCATCCCGGCGCCATGTGAGAAAGATGATAGGAGAATTCGTAATCGACAGTTCGGGATGAGCCGTTATGCAGTTTGTACTCCAAAATTGCGCAAGGCATTCCAGAGTTCTTGTCATCGAGCGGGATAAAAGGATTCCAGCCGTTGAGCGTGACCTGCAACGGTATGGCTGAGTCGCTGATCTCGGCTTCTCCGAATGGGTACTCTCCCTTGAAGACGCATGTTTGGAAACGCGGGAAGCCTTCGAACCCACCGCGGCGGTATCCCTCTCCCTGGAGTCCCTGATCATAGATTTTCAACACCGGGAAGGGTCCCTCCACAAGTCTGGTCACCGGCGTCTCCCCCTTGATATGGAGAATGGCGAACCCACCCTGCGAAGGAGCGAAGCCTTCGGGTAACGCGGTCGTCGAAGGATGATTCCAGATCGAAAAATCCTGCAAGCCACCATAGCCATTCAGACAGATGCAACCAGCACCGATGCCTCCCAAGGGCATCGCGACTTGGGTAGCGCGATCTCCGCTGAAAGTGCGCTGCGGTCCATTGTTGAACAATTCTTCCGCTGAATAGGGGATCTGTTCAGAAATCGGAACGGAAAGAGTATTCGAGACTGGCGCGTCCGGCGTGCCGGCCAAGGGCACCGCCGCACCCAATGCCGCGGAGGAAGTGATTGCTAAGAACTCTCGCCGGCTGGACTTATCGAAGGGCGACATCGAGCCTCCCGGGACTCGTGATCGGTCGACAAATCATAGCGCACTGATAGCGATGGCTCTGGGGTTATTGGAGCGCCGAAATTTTTGGGGTCGAGTTGTACTTGGGACTGATTCTGTCCTCCGCGACCCTGGCTTTTTTACCTACCAACTCTCGGATGATGTCAGGCGCAACGGAGTGGGGTGTCTAGGTCTGAATCCGCTCCTTCCAATAGTCTTCCAGCATCCGATTGATCACTACCGACCGGCTCGGACTTCGGCAACCTCTCCCATTTTTTCGAACGGAATGCATCGGTCGGGAACACGGAACAGAGCCTCGTCGGGGGCGCCAATCGCAACATCCCGATACGTCGCCCGCAGTATGACTCCGTCGAGATGGGACTCTATCTTCACCGGAATGCCCTTCAGATCTTCGGCTTCCCAAACTCTGGACTCTACGGTCTTGCCGTCGGGCTCAACCACAGTGACGTCCTCGATCTCGCTGTCGTGTCCGTCCACGACCTCTGAGCCCACCGGCGTTCGCTTCACGAGCCGGCCCAGGATCAATTCCAATGGACTCGGCAACATCTTCGCTTGTTCGGAGTTCATCGCCACGCACTGCCGGCTATTGTCGGGATAAACCGTAAGGTTGTAGACCTTGCTGCTCGCTGGCACGTACAGAGTGGCAATGGCGCCACTACGCTCGACTCTCACACTGGAGCCGGAACGGTAAACCTTCATGGTCAGTTCCGCCCTCCGTGCCGCAAAAACCTGAGTCGCGGAGAAGTTGGGGAATTGCCAACCGTCCTGCGCATGGGCAAACCCACCAAATTGCGTAAGCCATCCCAGTACAAGCGCTGCCACAAAACTTTTCGTACGCATGATTCTCCTATTCGCGAATGTTCCCATTCTCGAGCTGCAGAAACCAATTATTGGAAGAATGAGGAGGCCGCCCCAAACGGCCTCCTCCTATCTCCCGCTGACACTGCGGGAGCGGAACTTACTTGCCCAGCAGTCCGCGTGGGCTTCCAACGCCCGTGCAGTAATCCCATGACGCAGTTGCCGAGACTCCGTTTGATCCCGTCTTCACGTCAAAGAAGTTGGACTTGTAAGCTTTTGCCGTTGCCAATTGCGCGTAGATCAGATTGTTTTCCCAAGTGCTGAACCAATCAGCGCCGCCGGTGGCACTGGTGAGGAAAACCGATCCCATCTTGTTGCCAGCACGGTTCACGATGCCCGCCAGCGAAGGCGACGCCAGACTCGTGCCACCGATCACCCCCCACCCAGTCAAGCCATATGCACTGTAAACCCAGGCGCCCGACGCTGGATCTGCGTCGAATGAGACGTCTGGAGTGTTACGGGTGCCACCCTGGCCAAAAATCGGATACTGGAAATCAGCCCATGGGCCGACATTGCCTCCCGACCAGGTTGTCTTGTAGGTTTCAACCGCGCTCGGTCCGCCGCCGGAACCTCCCCAGCAGGACTCGGACGAGTATTTGAGCGTGGACGAGTTCCGCAGAATGGATGTACCGCCCGCAGAAATCACCCAGGGGCTGGTGCTCGGATATCCTACGCCGTATCCGCCGTCGCCAGACGAAGCGAAGGCCAGGATCGGAGTGGCATAATTCGTCGACGCGTTGTAGTTGAAGTCTGCGAAGAACGAATCATCCGCAATCTGTCCGGAAAATTCGCCACCCTGCCAGCTATTCGATACCTGTCCACCGGTCGGATAGTGGGCCACGATGTAGTTGAATGCCACTTGCTCGGCATAGAGGAGATCCGTCCAGGAATTGGAGCAGGCCTCAACCAGGACGATCGCGGCACTCGGCGCGAAGGCATGCGCGTATTCGATATCCATGGAAGACTCGACCGACCAACCTGCATCGGCGCGAGGTGTCGTACAATCGCCGTTGCCGTTGGCATAAACCTTCACGAAGGTCGCGGCAGGCAGGCTCCAGTAGCTGTCGAAAGCCTGCAGATCAGTGGCAGCATCAGGGTTGTCATACGCGTCCACCAGAGCGATGGCGCCATATCCCGCCGCACTCGGACCGCCCGAGCCGGCATTGTAGTTCGGAACGCATCCTGCAGTGCTGGGACTGTTCACATACAGGCAGCCCAGTGACCCCGGCGTTTCTGCTTCCTCGATCGTGCCCGATGGCGCGACGGCGGTGAGAGACATTGGAGCCGTCAGTCCGGCTGGCTTCTTGCCGTCCAAACTGCGCAGAACGTAGGTCGTATGAACGCGCCCGGGCTGCTCTTTGCTGCTGTCAGGAACAAATACATATCCGGCCTGAGGCGTCGCCTCGCTGGTGACATCGGGCGCGGTTCCTTTAGTTCCCCCGGCCTCCTGACCCAGCGCTCCCAAGGTTGATAATGCTACAGACACTGCTACTACAGCTTTCATTGCACTTCTCATGAGATCTACTCCGTCGATTGGATTTAGTTGTGATTGCTTCGGATTGGGTCGGCGGGGGTGGGCCTTAGCGTTCCAGCAACAACCAACACAGTCAAATAGTGCGAACGCGCGCCGAACCGTTTCAAACGTCCCGAGAACGCCCGGAGCGCGTGTGTATGCAGGCCATTCCTAATGTTCCTCCTCCCCGCTGATGGCGAGGAGCAATCACCCTGGGCATACGCAATGACGGGGCAGATCACTCGTCACGCCGTTCCCAAAGCAAAGGCACGAAGAGCATTTCGGTTGGCACGCGCTCGACGAATCTTAGAAACAGTTGGTGGGACGGAGTGACACAGAAATACCGCGAGAAATGGAAGGATGAAAGGATATGGTAGGCACGAGGAGACTCGAACTCCTGACCTCTACCGTGTCAAGGTAGCGCTCTAACCAACTGAGCTACGCGCCTACTTCTGTTTCCGAACAATTGCTGCGGCCGGATGGGCCGGCATTGGACACTTGGTGTCCAGTTGGAATTTTATCATGCGGAGCGGGCGGCGGGCATGGTTGGCTCACTCTGGTCGCTTCGAGGCTGCGGCCTGGGTGCGGCGGAGGAGGTCGGGAGCCTTCAGCCGGCGGCACTGCTCTTCGAAACTTGTGCCGGGGCCGTTCCAGCGAAGATCTTCGACAGTGTTGAACACAGGGACATCAAGGCGCAATGTTGCCAGTGTGCGGAATAGCAGGGCATCGTTCCATACGCTGAACAGAGTTTCGGACAGCGTGCGAGCGCGCTTGATGGAAGGATGCCACTGCTGAACATCTTTCGGAATGTCCTCGAGGTGCGGGTACTGCGACAACACAAGAGCCGCGGCTTTGGGACCCCATCCGGCTACGCCGGGGAAGCCATCTGCACTGTCGCCCACGACTGCGAGATAGTCGGGGATCGATGGCGGGCTCACGCCGAATTTGGCGACCACTCCAGATTCATCGCGAATTAGGTCCGTCCGCCGATCCATTTGAACAATGCGTGTGCCCACAACGCATTGACTAAGATCCTTGTCGGGCGTGCAGATGAAGACTTGTCTGACGTGGACATCCTGCGCAGCTTTCACGGCGGCGGAGGCGAGGGCGTCGTCGGCCTCGAACTCGACCATGGGCCACACCAGAACTCCCATATCCGCCAGCGCTTCTTCGAGAATTGGAAATTGCGAGAGTAACTCGGGAGCTACCCCTTCGCTGGTTTTGTATCCGGGATACAAATCGTTGCGGAAGGATTCGACCACATGGTCGGTCGCAACCCCGAGGTGGGTTGTACCCTTCTCGATCATGGACAGCACAGAGGTCAGAACGCCGCGGACCGCGGCGATTTCCTGACCATTCGCATCTTTCGTCGAGGGCACGGCGAAAAAATGCCGGAACAGTTCATAGGTGCCGTCGACTAGGTATACATCCATGCGGGTGCGCCTCGAAATCGCTGTCTTGTAATAGCCGTCCTGACTGCGCCTTCATTGTGCTTTGATTACTTGCCGCTGTCCATGGCCATGAACAGGTTGTTGAGCGA
This sequence comes from uncultured Acidobacteriaceae bacterium, assembly GCA_963706645.1. Lineage (GTDB taxonomy): Bacteria > Acidobacteriota > Terriglobia > Terriglobales > Acidobacteriaceae > Sulfotelmatobacter. The sequence continues at coordinate 386,491 of CAVPNR010000019.1, read as the reverse complement.
CTCGGCAAGCGTGGGATGAGCGAAGGTTCCGTCGCGCAGGGCCATGTAGGGCAACTTGCCCATCATGGCAATCTCGACGGCGGACATAATTTCTCCGCCTTCGACGCCGAGAATGGCGGCGCCGAGAATCTGGTTGGTTTCTGCGTCGACAATGGCTTTCATGAAGCCACGGGTTTCGTCGACTTCCAGAGCGCGGGCAACACGCGCCATGGGCAGTTTCGCTACGCGGAGGTTGCGGCCCTGGGTGCGCGCTTCGGTCTCGGTCAGGCCGATCCTGCCCAACTGCGGATCGGTGAAAAGGGTATACGGGACCTGACGATTCTTTGTGGATGCGGGTTTTTTATCGATTAAGTTGGAGCGAATGATGCGGAAGTCATCGTAGGAGATGTGCGTGAAGGCAGGACCGCCTTTGATGTCGCCGAGTGCGTAGACGCCTTCCGCGGATGTTTCGAGGCGGTCATTCACTTGAATGAAGCCGCGCTTGTCGGTCTGAATTCCGGCCACTTTGGGGTTGAGGGTATCCGAATTTGGCACGCGACCGGTGGCTAAGAGCAGATGCGATCCAGTCAGTGTGATCGGACCTTTCTGCGACGCGATTTCCAAACGGATCGTACCATCCGATTGGCTGACTCGAGTTGCTTTCGCGTTCAGTAGGACTTCGACCCCATCCTGCCGGAGAATAGTCGTAATTTCTTCGGCGACGTCGGGATCTTCTCTTGTAAGCAGTTGGCCCGCGGATTGAACGATCGTGACTTGGCCGCCAAGGCGGCGGAATAACTGTCCGAACTCGAGGCCAATGTAGCCGCCACCCAGGATCAACAGGTGATCCGGGACCGCATCGAGTTCCATGATGGAAATGTTGTCGAGGAACGGTATCGTGTTTAGGCCATCTAACGTGGGTCGCGACGCACGGGTGCCGGCGTTGATGAATATGTATTTCGCCGAAAGCGTGCGCTGCCCGCCATCTTGAGTGCGAACTGCGACTGTCTTCGGCCCATTGAAAGTTGCGTCTCCGAAAATCAATTCCAAATTTGCAGTCTTCTCAATGCGGGACTGGATCCCGATTCGAAAACTATCAACGATGTCGCGCTTGCGTTGGCGAACTTTTGCCATGTCGATAGTGATCGGCCCGGTGTGAACGCCGTAATCAGCAGCACGGCGCGCCAGGTAGGCCACGCGCCCGCTGGCCACCATGGTCTTGGTCGGCGTACAGCCCTCATTGATGCAGGTACCGCCGACATGCTTGCGCTCGATGAGGGCCGTGTGCATTCCTGCCGCGGCGAGAGCCATGGCGAGAGGGTTTCCGCCCTGTCCAGAGCCGATGATGAGAGCGTCGAATTGCTGAGGGGAGGTCATAGGGCACGATTCAAAAGCGAGAAACAAGAAGCAGTCCGAGCCCAATCGCGATTAGATCCTCAGGGATCGCGACCGTGAAATCCGGAACGCGCAAGGTCCGCACCAAGCCGACGCGTGCGTGATATCCAGCGAAGGCCCCGGCAATTCCACCAATCACACCGGCCAGGGCTCCCAACCAAGCCGTCGCACCGCCAGCAACCATGAGGCACGCGCCGGTGAGTGCGCCCGCAACAATTCGCGCCGAGAGTCCTACCGGGGCAGTGCGAGGAGGAGTCGAGGGAAGCTGATCAGCGACAAACTCAAGTAGAGCGAACAAGGTGAAGACGCCGACGGCCCAGGCCGTTCCCATGAAGGCGAATGGGGAGCCGTGCAGATTGAGCCAGCCGAGGTGAGCCGCCCACGCCACGAGCGCGGGCGCAGTCATGCATCGCAGCCCTGCCACGATGCCGATGCCGAGCGCTAACAGCAGGACGAGTCCGGAACTCATGCGCGTTCTCCATCACAGCAGCATTAAGGAATCAGGCAGCGTTTTCCGCCAATGGCAGCCACACCTGAAAGCGCGTGTCTCCAGGTTCGGACTGCACTTGAATGCTGCCGCGGTGCTTCTTCACGATTCGTTGCACGGTATCGAGGCCCAAGCCAGTTCCTTCGCCCACTCCTTTGGTCGTGAAGAAGGGTTCAAAAATGTGGGGTTCGACCTCGGCTGAAATTCCCGGCCCGTTGTCGGCTATCTCCACCACGGCACAGTTGTCGTCGCGGTAGGCGCGCACGCGCAGCTCGCCTTTTCCTCCCATCGCGTCGATCGCGTTGTCGATGAGGTTCGTCCAGACCTGATTCAATTCGCTGCCGAAGGAATTCACGAGCAGCCGAATTTGCTGATAGTCGCGGTGCACAGTCACGCCATGCTTGAGTTTGTGATTCAGGATGGTGAGCGTCGTTTCGAGAGTTTTGACGATGTCCACATTCTGGATCGGAGCCTGATCCATGAAGGTGTATTCCTTGATCGCGCCTACCAGGTCGGAGATGCGCGACGTGCTGCTCTCAATCTGGTTGAGCAAGTCTGCGATCTCGACGGACGAGGAAATGCGGACCAGCGCCGCCCGCGCAGTATCGGCATCGAGCGCGGCGAAGATTTGCTCCAGCGACTCGGGCTTGAAGTTTTTCTTTGCGAGATCGGCCGCGAGTTGCCATAAATCGTTTTGTCCGTGGCTGCGCAGCAGGGAGTCGAGCTGATCTTCCAGATCGCTGGCGGCGAGAGGGTCGAGTGGAGGAGCATCCGTTTGGACCAGCGACGCCTCCAACTTTTCTATTTCTGCTTTTTGGGTGGGAGTTAGGTCACGCCGGCCGAGTTCGAGACTAGCATCGCGGACCCGCTTCAGGATGGCCCGAAGCTGACTAGTGGCGCGCTTCGCCGCCGAAGCCGGATTGTTGAGTTCGTGCGCAAGGCCTGCCGAGAGTTTTCCCAACGCCGCCAAACGATCGCGCTGCTGCTCGAAGCGCGTCGTTTCGCGGATACGGTCCGACATCAGTCCCACGAGCCTCTGGGTGAGTTCCGGCATCTTCTGCACAAGCTCGGGAAACTTGGCTGCCGGAAATCGCACGACGAAGCTGTCGGTGATGGCGCGCCCGCTCAGGGGGAACTGCTTCATTCTCGAAAACGGGAGCTTGCCAGTAACATCGCCCGCCTTCATAGGGAAGGCAATCGATTCGCCGCCCAACTCCCCACGCGCTTCGAGTTGGCCCTCGAGGACGATGGTCATTTTGTCGGCGAGGTCACCCTGGCGCGTGTAGAAATCACCGGGCTTAAGATGCAATTCCTCCGATTGAGTGAGGAACCATGTGATCTGGTCCTCAGGCAATCCTTCAAACGTTGGGACACGGCGCAGGAGTTCCAGTGTGTCGGCCATTTATACCTTGCTCAAGTACTGATGGATGAACTGAACCGCTACCGATCCTTCGCCAACTCCGGACGCCACCCGTTTGACGGAGCCGTGGCGCACATCACCGACCGCGAAGATGCCCGGCACATTCGTCTCCAACAGAAAGGGATCGCGGTCGAGCCCCCAACCTTTAGGATGCTCGCCACCGTGCATGACGTCGGGCCCGGTGAGAACGAATCCGCGATCGTCTCGTTCAACGGTGCCCGCGAGCCAATCGGTTCGCGGCAGGGCGCCGATAAAAATGAACATCGCACTCGCAGGAACGCGTTCAGTTTTGGTGGTGTCGGTGCAGAGAACAGAAATTTCCTCCAGATGCGTGTCGCCGTGAACCTCGGCGACGGAGGCATGGGTCCACAACTGAATATTGGGCGTCTGTTTGATCTGGTCGATCAGATATTGCGACATGGTACTGGAGAGCGAATCACCGCGGACAAGGATCACGACGCGCTCCGCATACTTTGCAAAATTCATGGCGGCCTGTCCGGCGGAATTCGCACCGCCCACAACGTAGACAATCTCACCCTTGCAGGAGAGCGCCTCGGTGGATCCGCCGCCGTAATAGACTCCTGCTCCCTGGAGCCGGTCGACCCCTGGAGCATCCAGCCGCTTCCATTGCACTCCACTGGCGATCATCAAGGCATGACAGGAGATCTCGGTGCCGTCGGCCAACTTGATAATGCGGTATGGACCCTCCACGCGGATGCCGACGGCTTCCTGCGGGGCTAGGATTTCGACTCCGAATCGCCGCGCCTGCGCTACGGCACGGCGCGCGAGATCGGCGCCGCTAAGCCCCACGGGAAATCCTAGATAGTTCTCGATTCGTGAACTCATTCCCGCCTGGCCGCCCGGCGCTTCCTTCTCGACCATGACTGTGTGCAATCCTTCCGAAGCGCCATAGACTGCGGCCGCCAGGCCCGCGGGGCCTCCACCGACAATTGCGAGTTCGTAAAAACTGGTTTCGGCGCGCGTCCGCAATCCCACTTTCTGCGCCACTTCGCTTGGGACGCTATTGAGCGATCTCGACCCGTCAGCAAAGAGGACGACGGGAAGCTCCGAGGCGTCCGGTCCGAGGGCATCCAGCAGGAGCTTGGTTTCGGGATCGTTGGCTGCCCCTTCGACGTCAATCCATTGGAAGGGGACGTGGCTGCGTGCCAGAAAATCACGCAGTTCGTAGCAGCGCGGAGACCATCGTGTTCCTAGCACCCGAATGCCCTGATAGGCGGGGCGATACGAGGCGTGCCAATCGTCGAGCAGATCGTCCAACTGCGGATACAAGTTCTCGGCGGGAGGATCCCACGGCTTCATAAAAAAATAATCGAGATTGGCCTGGTTAATGGCGCTGATCGCGGCGCTGGTGTCGGCATAAGCGGTGAGCAGCGCACGCTTTGCCTCCGGGAATATTTGCCGCGCATGCTGCAGAAACACGACGCCATCCATGTGGGGCATGCGCTGATCGGCCAGAAGAAGGGCTACGCCGTCGTTGCGAACCTTAAGAGCCTTGAGCAAGTCCAGCGCGCCTTCTGGCGAATCGCTGCTGACGACGCGATAGTCGGCACCGTACTGGGATCGCAGATCGCGCTCGATCGCCCGCAAGACATCGGGATCATCGTCGACAGTGAGCAAGATCGGCTTCGGCATCGTCGTTCCCAGCAATCGTTCTCAGCAGCTAAGGATGTCGCAGGTAAACCCAGACCCCATGGACCCCGACAATCCCATTAGATACCGAAACCCGCATTCGGTTGCGCGATTATCGCCGGATCAAGCGCCGATTTCCCCGGCCTCAATCTCGTCCACGTAGCACCATATCCACGACTCCCCCGGCTCGATGGAGCGAATGAGAGGGTGCTTCGTCTTGTGGAAGTGCTTGGTGGCGTGTTTGTTCTTCGAGGAGTCGCAGCAACCCACACTTCCACAGAGGAGACACAGGCGCAGATGCACCCAGGTGTCGCCCATTTTGACGCACTCTTCGCAGACGTGCTTATTCGTTGATGTGATCTTGATCTGGTTCAGGTGGGTGCATTTTGCGGCCATCGCTTCCTCCGGAAATTGCGATCTTGGGTCAAGTGACTACAGTCATGTAACGAAAGGGCACAATCACAGTCAAGAGCCGAGTCTTTAGCGCAGAATATTTTTGGAGGGCTTTCATCTGTGCTGCGGCTCGATTATGTATCTTGCATACTGACCGTCGCGTCCACTGTATTGGTGGGGCGTCGGTGTTGGGAAGGCTGGGCATTGGCCGGCATTAATAGCATCGTGGTTTGCGTCATCGGATTCAGGACCGCCCAAATGGGATTCATTCCTGCAAACATATTCTGCATGGTGATGAGCGGAATCAACCTGCACGCTTGGCGCAAGACCGGGGCGTCATAAGGGCGACGGCTCAGAACTCGCGCTCACTCCGCAATCAACAGGTTCTCGGCAAAGGGCCACTGCTCATCGATCCATTGCACTTCACAACGGAATCCGGCCTCGCCGGCCGTTTCGATCACCTCGTCGGATGAATATTTGTGGCTGCTTTCGGTCCATATAGTTTCTCCGGCGAGAAACTCGACCACGACTTCTGCGGCGGGAATGCTCACGATCTGGCGACGCTTGGACTCAAGGTGCATCTCGACGCTGCGAGCGTCACGGTTGATTCTGGCCACATGGACGAACTGGCGCAAATCAAAATCGGCGCCCAGTTCGCGATTCGCACGGCTCAACAAGTTCAGGTTAAATGCCGCCGTTACTCCTAACTCATCGTCGTAGGCTGCGATCAATTGCGCGGTGGGCTTCTCCAGATCTGTTCCCAGCAGCAGCGAGTCTCCCGGCTCAAGAATACGGCGGACGTCCGAGAGGAACTTCATTCCTGCGGGGCGATCGAAGTTCCCAATCGTGCTGCCGAGGAACAGGACGAACAGCCGCTGCCCGCTCTTGCGGTAAGCGGCTACCTCCAACAGACCATCCAGATACTCGCGCTCAAAGCCCACGATGCTGATGGAATCAATGTCGCTGAGTTCCCGTTCGCACATGACCAAAGCCGAGTGCGAGATTTCCACCGGATAGTACGAGGTGCGCTGCCGCCGGCAGAGAGCTTCGAGCAGCCAACGAGTCTTTTTGCCGCTGCCGCTGCCCAGTTCGGCTACGGCGACATGCCCCGCTACGCGGTCGACGATCTCATCGGCATGGCGACGCAATAAGCGTTCGTCGGCCCTCGTCAGGCCGTATTCGGGGAGGTGACTGATCACCTCGAACAGAGCGGAGCCGACATTGTCGTACAGATATTTCGAGGGAAGCTCTTTTTGTCCCGTACGGGTTAGTCCGACGCGAACATCCGCCGCGAATTCATATGAAACGTTGCCGGGGATCGCATGAACGAGCATTTGCCAACTCCTTCGATCAGATTCGGATAGATCAGTGCTTGACGCAGCGGAATCCGGCATACACGTACTGGTAGTGAGCCTGAAACCAATTGCGAAATGTGGGCCGCAGCATGCAGGCAGCCGTGCGCGGCGACCCGCCCTTCATGACGAAGTGTTTGCCATCAAAAAAATCGGCCGAGTAGCCACGGTAGAACGGAAACGGCTCGAAACCAGGAAATGGCGCGAAGACAGTGGACGTCCACTCCCAGCCATTGCCTAACAAGTCACCAACGCCGAATGCGCTGTTGCCATCAGGAAATGCATTGACCGGAGTCGGGCTCCAGTGATGGAAGTCGAAATTGCCGAGGCTGGAAGTGGGAGCCTGATTCCCCCAGGGATAATTCCTCTCAATGCCGTCGTCGGCGCCATACGCGGCGCGGTGCCATTGCTCCTCTGTCGGTAGCGATTTGCCGGCCCATCGCGCGTAAGCCGTCGCCTCGGCATGACTCACATAGACGGGCCAGTCGAGAGGCAGAGGCAGCTCTTCAAACATGGTGCGGTACTGCCACCCGTCGTCCGACTTGCTCCAAAACACAGGATGAGAGACCGCATGCGCGGCCTTCCAGTTCCAGTCATCGTCGGCCCAGAACGCACGCGTCTCATAGCCGCCAGAGGCCATGAACTCGAGGTATTGGCGGTTCGTGACCTCGTACTTGTCGATTTCGAACGAGGGCACGTGCGTTGTGTGAGTTTCGTATTCGTTGTCCCAACCGAAAGTCTCATCTCCGCGGGGAAGACCCAACGCCGCACTTCCGGCGGGAATGGAAATCATTTGATGATCTATGGGGGAAGTGACAATGCTTGAGAGATTTTCTTGTGGGACTTTTCGATCCAGCGGCAACTGGTGCAGCATGTAGGCCAAAGTTTCGACATGCATCAAGCGATGCTCAATGGCCACGTTGAGCAATGTATCGAGGGGAAAACCATCGCGCGTCAGGCTGGAAGATTCGAGCCGTCCATCGGCCAATTTCTCGTCCAGCGCGGATCGAATCCTGGTTACATAGTCCCGCACCGTTTCGAGGGAGGGCCAGTCGGACGGCTGGTCAGAGGGCAATCCTCCGCCCACCGGATCGATACCGAACGCAAACAGCCGGTCAAATTCAGGATGGAAACTTTTCAGACCCAGAACGTTTTCGTGAAGCAGGTTCCAGTCGAAGGCCTCAAGGTGTCCCACATAAAAAATGATGCGATGACGCTCCGGAATGGGGCGATCGTACACTGAATCGCGGCGGACAATGTTAAAGAGCGCGTCGCTGCGGCGCCGCGCATCGGACATCCGCTTCAGTAGCTGTTGCCGCATTCCGATATCGCTTTGGGTGGCAAGCATTGGCCCTCCTGGCGTACGGCTTGGATGAAACCCCAGAACTCAATTCCAATGACGTCGAGGGTGTGTGGCGCACCCATCGTGAAGCTTCGTGGCGGGGCCGTCCGAATATCGCCCCGAACAGCCTTTTCGGCGCTCAGAATCCATCACAAAAGACGAGGTCTGAGAGACTATCACCGTCACGGAACTGCTCGCAACCCGTGTCGCAGATAGCGAGACCCGCCCTGCGAGCGACCAGTACAATCATGGCGATGCGAATCCCGATGTTTCACGTTGACGCATTCGCCACCGAACCGTTCACGGGCAATCCCGCCGCGGTCTGTCCTCTTCAGGGATGGTTAGATGACGAGGCGCTGCGGAAAGTCGCTGCAGAAAATAATCTTTCTGAGACAGCATTTTTGGTGCCGAAGTCTGGCCATTATGAACTGCGGTGGTTTACGCCTCGGAGTGAAGTCAGGCTTTGCGGGCATGCCACCTTGGCTTCGGCATTTGTGGTGCTCAACTTGCTCGAACCGGGTACCGACGCGGTGCAATTTGAGACACGTTATAGCGGCACCCTGACGGTCTGCAGGGACGGAGATCTCTTTGCGATGGACTTCCCTGCGCTGTTCCCTAAGCCTTGCGAGGGTTCGCCGGAGGGGTTGGTCGAGGCGCTCGGCCCGGGACCTCGTCCATCCGAGATATTGGAAGTGAACGACATCTACGTTGTGATCTACGAGGACGAGGGGGCAATTCAGAGCATGCGCCCTGATTTCTCGCGCCTGGCGCGCCTGCATCCTGCGGTTGTAGCCGTCACCGCACCTGGGAAGAACGTCGATTTCGTGTCCCGTTATTTCAAGCCGAGCTACGGCCTGCCGGAAGATCCTGTGACGGGCTCCGCCCACTGCGCATTGACTCCATACTGGGCGCAACGACTGCAAAAGTCGCAGTTGCACGCTCGACAATTATCGGAGCGCGGCGGTGAACTCTGGTGCGAACTGGCGGGCGATCGAGTGATCCTCAAGGGAAATGGCGTACTGACGATGCGAGGAACGTTAGTGATCTGAAAACTCGCAATCCCGCTCATGAGGCTCAGTGCACGAGCCCTTTATTCCTTAAGAATTCGCGCACGACTTCGGACGTGTCCTGGTGCTGGCCGTCGACCGCATAGTTCATACGCTGCATTTCTTCGTCGGAAATCTTCCCCGCCAACTCCGCGAGAGCCAGTGCGACCTCGGGATGTTGCTGCACCGTCTGCGTACGGATCACCGGCACCGCCTCGTACGGAGGGAAGTAGTGACGGTCGTCCTGCAGCACAAACAGATCCAGAGCTGGAATCAGGCCGTCGGTAGTGTTGCCTGCAGCCAAGTCGATCTGGCGATCTTTCAGCGCCCGAGCGAGCATGCCAAGATCCATGATGCGCGGCTTTTCCGCAAAGTGCAGGCCGTAGGTCGCCGCCAATCCTGGATAACCGTCCGGCCGCTCCATGAACTCGTAGCCAAACCCCGCGCGCCATTGCGGAGCAAACGCCGTCGCCTGCGACAAAGTTTTGATATTCAAACGGCGGGCGTCTTCGCCGCGGATCTCCATTGCAAACGTATCGTTGAAACCAAAGGGCAGTCCAAGCGTCAGCCCAAAGCGACGTTCATATTCACTCTTGACTCGTCGATACACATCTTGCTGATCGCCATTAGTGTTCTGCTTGAGGATAGCGGTGAGAGCCGTACCCGTATATTCGGGGTAGACGTCGATGCGCCCGGCCAGAATAGCCTGCTGACAGATGTAGGTTCCGGCCAGATAGAAGCGCCGTTCTACTTTCAGAGTGGTATGAGTCTCGATCTGCTGAGCGATGAGTTCGCCCAAAATGAATGATTCAGTGAAATTCTTGGAGCCGACGACGATGCGATTTTCGTGAGACGGAGAGCAAGAGGGCAGCAGCAATACCAGCGCCGCCAGGAGCACACCGCAAAGACTCGATGAACGACGCCCGGTCATCGCGGCTGCAGTCGCCTCTCCAGCCATCCCACGCCGAAGTCGGCGACCAGCGCCAGGAGTGCCGCTGGAATCGCTCCTGCGAGAATGACTCTATCGTCGACCATTGCCAGTCCGCGAAAGATGAACTCGCCCAGGCCGCCGGCGCCAATGGCCGCGGCAATCGTCGCCAGCCCAACTGAAATGACAACGGCGAGGCGTACGCCGGAGAGGATCACACTCACGGCCAGCGGCAGTTCTACCTGAAATAGAAGCTGGGATTCCGTGAGTCCCATGCCTCGCCCCGCTTCCACCACAGCGGGATCCACTCCGCGTATCCCTGTATAGGTGTTCCTGATGATCGGCAGCAGGGCATACAACGTTAGTGCCAGAATCGCGAGCCGGTCGGAGCGTTCGCCCAGCCAAGGCACGGGCAGCAGGAATCCAAAGAGCGCGAGGCTGGGAATCGTCTGAATGATATTAGCGCTCGCCAGCACGGGCTTGTTGAATCGCGGTCTATGGGCGATCGCAATTCCCAACGGGATCCCGATCAGCATCGCGAACAGCGTAGAAAACCCGACCAGGCGCAGGTGCTCGAGCGTGAGTTCCAACACCTGTCCGTGATTCTGCAACATGAATCGAAAGACATTCATGACGTGCCTCGATTAGCAGCCGACTCCAGACCTTCCCCAAAAGCTCTTACGTATGCGGCAGCCAGTGAATCGGTGGATCGCAAGAACTCCGCTGGCGAGAGAACAGTGACCAACCGGCCCGCCTCCATCAGCGCAATGCGTGTTCCCAGCCGCAAAGCCTCGCGCAGATCATGAGTGACAAATACCACAGTCTTGTGGAGTCTCTGCTGCAGCAAAAGAAATTCCCGCTGCAGTTCGTCTCGCGTAAGAGGATCGAGTGCGCCGAAGGGCTCGTCCATGAGCAGTATTTCGGGATCGGCGGCTAATGCCCGTGCTACTCCGACGCGCTGCCGCTGGCCGCCGGATAGCTGATGCGGATAACGCGCCGCAACTCCTGCATCGAGCCCCACTGTCTGCAGCAACTCTTGAACGCGTGCGCGAATTCGATCTACCGTCCATCCTTCGATCTTTGGAACTAAGCCGATATTCCGCTCGACGGTGAAATGGGGAAACAATCCAACATCCTGGATGACATAGCCAATGCTGCGACGCAGGCGGATGACGTCGGCTTCGCGGTTGGAGACGCCCTTCACACGGACATCCCCGGAAGTGGGAGACAACAGACGATTGACCAGCTTCAGGGATGTCGTTTTGCCTGACCCGCTACGGCCGAGGAGCACGAGCGTTTCGCCACTTCGAACCTGCAGACTGAATCCTGAGAGCACCTGCGTGCCCTCCACGCGGTACGCGACATCACGAAATTCGATGGCCGGATTGGAGAGTCCTCGTTCCATGTCCGCCAAGCATACCGGAGTCCGTCCTCAAAAGTGGAAGGGGATTTTGGATTGGTGCTCCGGCATTTGCAATGGTCGCCTCCCCCGGCGACAATCTTAAGGTGCAAAACGAACCGGCAATTGGCGCTCTAACCGCAACGGCGAAAATGCGCGAACCGTTTGTACCCGGCGCGCTGGTGATTGCGACTCTGTGCAATCCGCGGGAAAAGTTCTGGGGGATGATCCTCGCCTTGGCTGCCGAAGGCCTCAGTCTGAGCGGAGCCGAACTCGCCTCGTTCGAGGACCTCGCGGTGATGGTCAGAGACGGCGAACCGTTCACTCCAGCAGTCGTTTTCTTTCCCATGCACCGCATTGAACGCGTCGAACTCGACCTGCCCGATGGCAGCCTGCCTTCTCTCTCCCAACGCTTCTTCGCCAAGACCGGGTTGGAACCGTCCGCGGCGCTCGCCCCGGGAAATCAGGAGAGCATTTCGAACAATTCCGGATCGCATGCTTCGAAGGAGCGTGCGTGAAGCTCTCGCAAATCTTCACGGCCCCCAACCAGCTGACTCTTTTGCGGATGATTTTCGTTCCGTTCATCGTGATTTATCTAGTGGACGGGCACTATATCTGGGCCCTGGTCCTATTCGTGACTGCTGGGTTCAGCGATGGACTGGACGGGCTTCTGGCCCGGACACTGCATCAGCAAACGCTCCTCGGGCAGTATCTCGATCCCATCGCCGACAAGCTTCTATTGAGCACTATGTTCCTGGTGCTTTCCATCCTGCACAAAATTCCGTGGAAATTTACCGTAATCGTGTTTAGCCGCGATATTTCGATTCTCGCCGCCAGCGCTGTCTTGTTCGCAATTGCCGGCCTTCGGAATTTTCGTCCCAGCATTTTTGGCAAGGCCAACACGTTCTCGCAGATCGCGGCCGTATTTTTCGTTTTGCTCTACGAGATCCGCCCCTCGCGTGGAATATGGATCGCGCGGACGGAGTTTCTCCGGGCAACGTTCTTCTTCACGATCATTTCCGCCCTGCATTATGTCATTCTGGTGCAGCAGCGTTTGCGCGAGCACACGCATGCTTTGCCCCCGGCCCGGAATCCCGCCGTCTGAGGCGATTTGACCCCCTCCCGCGTCGACCCTAGAATCTTTAGTTCGTCTTCCGGTGCTCGAACTTCCTATGGCTCTTCGTCTCTTTAATACCATGTCGTCGCAGATCGAGGAGTTCCGGCCTCTGCGCGACTGCGAAGTCCGCATGTATGCCTGCGGCCCAACCGTCTACGACTACGGACACATTGGCAACTTCCGCACGTTCGTGGCGGTCGATCTGCTACGCCGGTTCCTCCGGCAGAGTGGATACACCGTGCGGCACGTCATGAACATTACTGACGTCGACGACAAGATTATCCGCAACGCAGCGCGGGATGGCGTCAGCGTGCAGCAGTACACAGGAAAATATGAGAAGGCATTTCTCGAGGACGCGGCGATGATCGGCATCGAGGAGCCGACTCTGGTGCGCGCGACGGAGCATATTCCGGAGATGGCGGCCTTCGTTGCGAAGCTGGTGGAGCGAGACATTGCCTACCGCACCGACGACGGGTCGTATTACTTCCGCATCGCCAAGTTTCCTGAATACGGCAAGCTCTCGAAGAGAGACTTTGGTGGCATGCAGGACGGCGCGCGTGTTGACGTCGACGAGTACGACAAAGATAGCGCCCGCGACTTTGCGCTGTGGAAAGCACCCAAGCCGGGAGAGGCTTCGTGGGATACCGCGATCGGAACGGGGCGTCCGGGCTGGCATCTGGAGTGCTCGGTCATGTCGATGCGGGAACTGGGAGAGAGCTTCGACCTGCATGCGGGCGGGGAAGACCTGATCTTCCCGCATCATGAAAATGAAATCGCGCAGTCGGAATCGTTTACCGGCAAGCCTTTCGTGAGATTTTGGTTCCACGCGCGCTTTCTGCTGGTCGAAGGCGAGAAGATGTCGAAGAGCCTGGGGAATTTCTTCACGCTTCGCGACCTGGTGCTGAAGGGGCATAAACCGTCGTCACTCCGGTATCTACTCGCCTCGGTTCCTTATCGGAATCAGCTGAATTTCACCTTCGACGGACTCAAGCAAGCCGCAGTTTCGGTAGAACGGTTGCGGAATTTTCGGCTTCGCTTGAGCACGGGCACCTTTGCTGAGGGATCCAATTCCGAGATGCAGGCTCTCTCCGCACAATCTCTCGAACGTATGACCGCCGCACTGGACGATGACCTCAACACGGCTCAGGCGCAAGCTGCGATCTTCGAGATGGTGCGACAAGCGAACGCCGCGTTCGACACTGGCGGAATTAAGAAGGATGACGTCGCGCCGCTGCTGGCAGCGCTGACAAAGTTCGACGAAATCTTTGCCGTGCTCGACGATGACGACGTTCCCAAGATGAAGCGCGTCCTCGAGTGGGCCCAAGCCGAGGGCCGCGAAAAAGACATCAGCAATGAGTTACGCGAGGCAATTCAGTCGGGACAACTCTCAGATGCCGACATTGAAAGAAAGACTGCAGAGATGAAGGCCGCCCGCGCGGCCCGCGACTTCAAGACTTCCGACACCATCCGAGACGAGCTCGCCGATGCCTGCATCGTCGTGGAAATCACCAAAGACGGCATCCGTTGGCGCCGAAAATGATAGCCGCGATGGTAAGCTGAAAGCTCAGAATTGCGAAGTGACGGCTGTTCTTGTGAAATCCCTCGACGAATATCTACGCGACGCCGAACACGCCCATGGCCACCTCTGTGCCGGGCAAGTCCTCGGCGTTCGTCTGGCGATGCTCGGATTGCAGAAGCTTGGTATTAACGATCCGCAGGGAAAAGACAGAAAACGTCTCGTGACGTTCGTCGAAATCGACCGCTGCGCCACGGACGCGGTCGGCGTGGTCACCGGCTGCCGCCTAGGCAAGCGTGCGTTGAAATTCCGCGACTGGGGCAAGGTTGCTGCCACGTTTGTGGACATCAGCAATGGCAAGGCGATCCGCATCGCCGCGAAGGAATCGTCAAAGGCTCTGGCCCGGCTGATGCACCCAGAGATCGCCGACAAGAACCAGCAGCAGATGCTGGCCTACCGCGAGATCTCCGACGACAATCTATTCAGTACGCAGTGGGTCAAGGTGGAACTGGCGGCCGAAGAGTTTCCGGGATACAAGGGCGAACGTGTAACGTGTGACTCGTGCGGGGAAGGTATTAACTTCCGCAGAGAAGTTCGCTGCGAAGGAAAAATCCTCTGCCGGGCATGCGCTGGAGAATGTTACTACGAACCGCTACCGGGATGATTGTTCGTAATGGTGCGCCACGCGCAAGATCGTCGCCTCGTCAAAATGCTTCCCCAGAATCTGCAGCCCAATGGGTAACTTCTCTTTTGTCTCCCCACACGGCACCGAAATCCCCGGAATCCCAGCGAGATCCGCGGTCACCGTGTAGATGTCGGCCAGGTACATCGCAAGCGGATCATTCGATTTCTCTCCCAGCCGAAATGCCGCCGTCGGACTGGTCGGGGTCACGATCGCATCCACTGTGTAGAAGGCTTCATCAAAATCGCGCGTCAGCAGGGTGCGCACCTTCTGCGCCTTCAAATAATACGCATCGTAGTAGCCAGCGCTGAGCGCATACGTGCCGAGCATGATGCGCCGCTTCACTTCCGCTCCGAAGCCTTCGTCGCGACTGCGGCGGTACATTTCTGACAGGGTCTTCACTCCGCGCGCGCGATGGCTGTAGCGCACGCCGTCGTAACGCGCCAGATTTGACGACGCTTCTGCCGTTGCAATCAGATAATAGGTTGGAATCGCGTACGGCGTGTGGGGGAGTGAAACCGGCACAATTTCGCAACCCAAGCTCTTCAGTTTATCGATCGCCGATTCCACGGCATTTCGCACTTCGCCGTCGAGCCCTTCGCCGAAATATTCCTTCGCGACGCCAAGCTTCATTCCACGCACAGGCTTGTCGAGTTCGACAACGTAGTCGGGCACCGGTACATCCGCCGAAGTGGAGTCCATCGGATCTCGCCCGGCAATCGTTCGCAGAACAATCGCCGCGTCTTTCACAGTTTTCGCCAGGGGTCCGATGTGGTCGAGCGACGAGGCGAATGCGATCAGTCCGTACCGTGAGACGCGTCCGTAGGTCGGCATCAATCCCACCACGCCGCAAAACGCTGCCGGTTGGCGGATCGATCCGCCAGTGTCGGAGCCGAGTGTAACGACCGCCATGTCCGCGGCCACTGCGGCGGCCGAACCTCCGGAAGAACCTCCAGGCACCCGACTCAGATCGCGCGGATTGCGCACTAGATGATATGCGGAGTTCTCATTCGAGGAGCCCATGGCGAACTCATCGCAGTTCATCTTGCCGAGTACTACCGCGCCCGCCGCTTCCATACGGGCCACGGCCGTGCAGTCGTAGGGAGGAATGTATTTCTCCAGAATCTTCGACCCGGAAGTGGTGCGCAGGCCGCGCGTACTCATGACGTCTTTGATTCCGACTGGCACTCCCCCCAAGGGCGGCAGAGTCTTTCCTTCCGCCGCCATGCGGTCGATGCGATCGGCCTGCTCGAGAGCGCGCTCTTTCGAGAGGGTCAGGAATGCGCCGATCTGGCCGTCTTCCTGCTTAATTCGGGCGTAGTGCGCCTCGGTCAGCGCGAGCGCTGTGGTCTCGCGCTCTTGTACTGCGCTGCGGGCGGCATCGATCGTGAGGGATGTTAAGTCCATCTGGCCGGTGGTCGTACAAAAATCTGAGCTACCGTTCTATTACTTTCGGGACGCAGAAGAACTCATCGTCGGCATCGGGCGCGTTCGCGAGTGCCTCGTCATGCGGCAGCGACTTCCGCAGCCCCTCGAGCACATCTTCGCGACTGGCATACGCGAAACGAGAGCTGCCCTGCTTCGCCTCGTCCACTCCATAGCGATCGGAAACCTGCGCCATCGGCGGCACGTCGGAAGTATCGAGCTCGTTGAGACGGTCAACGTATTCGAGGATGGAGTTCAGATCGCGCAACATTCCAGCGCGCTCTTCCTCGGTGAGTTCCAGATTGGCCAGATCGGCGACGTAGGCAACGTCTTTGTCGGTAACTTTCATGGGAGTAAGGATTCAGCGCTGAGTCTTGCTGGCGCTCTCCGCGGTTGCAACAACGAACTCGATTCTGCGAACCGCCTCGGTTGTGTAACGGTTGATCATCGCCAGATAGCGGGGCGCAAGAGCCTGCAGTTCAGCTTTCCATCCCTGGCCGGCGACTTCGACTCGTAGCACTCCGTCTTCGAAACTCAGCGCCCGCGTGCGCTCAGCGACGGCCGATCCGCAAACGACGGGCCACGCCATCAGTGGTGCCTCAGCCCGCGGCGCCAAGCGTAAAGACTGCGCGACGATTTTTTCCAGCCCTGAACCAGCCTGTTCCAAGTGCAGTCCTGTTCTCGGTGCGTCGACCTGATCGCGAGATAACGATTTTAGCATCGCCGTCGTGCTGACCGCGTCGCGATCACACGGGGAATTCGCGGCGCACGAATTCGAGGGCCGCAGCCCGTGAGGGCAATCGGCCTTCGAGCTGCGCATCTTCTACCGCAGTAAGGATCTCGCGAAACTTCGGCCCGGGCAGATGCCCCGACGCGATCAAGTCATCGCCCGTCACGAGCGGTGCGGGGCGCATCTTCTCGGCGGGAATCTCCGCGCGCTTCTGCTGGATGAATTCATACGTCGCCAGATTGCGGTGGCTGGCGAGACAGTCAGCACGATGCAACGCGAGATGTTCGTCGAACGCGGGCATGCGCAGAAATCGCTTCAGGGTCGATTCCTTCATGCGCGTGGCATGGCCGAAGCGCATGTGGTTGTCGACGAGCGCCAGAATCTGCTCCGTTTCGTCGTTGGAGAAACGCAAGTCCCGGCAGATTTTCTCCGCCATATTGACTCCCACCTCAACGTGCCCATCGAAGCGGATGCGATCGGGGGCCACGCGGAACGTCACCGGCTTTCCTACGTCGTGCAGCAGGGCTCCCCAGGCCAGTGTCAGGGGACAAGGATCCGGCAGGTTGTCGAGGAGCAACAGCGTATGCACGAACACGTCACCTTCGGGATGAAATTCCGGCGGTTGCTGCACGCCCTTCATCGCAGAAATGTCCGGCAATACATGCTTGAGCAAACCGCTCGCATTCAAGAGCAGAAACGCGCGCCGAGCGTGCCCTTCCGTCAACATGCGGGTCAGCTCGTCGCGGACGCGCTCGCGTGACACAACCTCGATCTGCGCAGCCAGTTTCTGCATGGCAGCGAACGTCGCGGGCTCGATCGTGTATTCGAAGCGTGCGGCGAAGCGCACTGCACGCAGCATGCGCAGCTTGTCTTCGCTGAAACGCTGCTCGGGATCACCGATGGTGCGAATGATTCCTGCCTGAAGGTCTGCACGGCCGCCCACAAAATCGAGGACATCGCCGCTCACGGGATCGAGCAGCATCCCGTTGATGGTGAAGTCGCGGCGCACGGCATCTTCTTGGGGATCGCGGCTGTAGCGAACTTCGTCGGGGTGCCGGCCGTCGGAGTATCCGATATCGCTGCGGAAGGTAGCGACTTCCACGGCGCGAGATTTTGAAGTGACCTCCACCCCAGCACTTGCCACGTCGCTGTCCGGCGCTGGCACCAGCACGATCCCGAACTGCGCGCCTACCGCATACGTCTCGGGACAGATGCTCATCACCTGCTGCGGAGTCGCACTCGTGGCCACGTCGTAGTCCTTCGGTTCGCGCTGGAGGAGGAGATCGCGCACGCAACCGCCCACCAGATAGGCCTGAAAGCCTTGCTGGCGCAGGGTTTGCACGATCGAAGTGGCGAAGCCTTTCAACATAGTAGAGGTCTTCCCATCATACCGCTCGTCCGTACCGCATATCTGCCGCCCAGAATTCCCTTGACAGCGATGTAAAGCGTGCTTTACATTCCGGGATGTCAAGCATGCTTTACATGTGACACTTGTCACGCTGGCCACGTGACGGTTTGTACTGGCAGTTGCAAACCCGACACCGGAAGATTAGCAAGCTGCCACTCAGCTGATGAGCGAGATTAAGTTCGCATTTATGGAGATGACAATGAAATCCAAACGATTTGCCTCAACCCTCAGAGTCTTTGGCTGGATGGCATTCTATCTGCTGCTGTCCGCACCGGCGATCATCCTTGCCGATCACGACCATAGCGAGAGTTTCGTAATCCGGGGTGCACGCGTGTTCGACGGCCGCAAAACGCTTGAGCAAACCGACGTCTGGGTCGAGGGCGGCAAGATCAAGGCTGTCGGCAAGAGCCTGAAAGTCCCGTCGGACGTGAAAACGGTCGACGCCACAGGTGACACGCTCCTTCCCGGCCTGATCGATTCGCACACTCACGCCTGGGGCACCGCTTTGAAGGAGGCCGAGATCTTCGGCGTTACGACCGAACTCGACATGTTCACGGGCGTGAAATACATGCAACAAACGAAGAAGGAGCAAGCCGAGGGCAAGGATCTCGATATGGCGGACCTGCGATCCGCCGGTACGCTGGCGACCGCGCCCGGTGGCCACGGGACTGAGTACGGCCTTGAGATTCCTACGCTCTCGTCGCCCTCCGAGGCGCAAGCCTGGGTCGACGCCCGCATCGCCGAGGGTTCGGACTACATCAAGATCGTGATCGACGACGCCAGCGCCTACGGGGGCCATCGCCCGACGCTCAATCAGGAAACGCTGAACGCTCTAATTGACGCCGCTCATAAGCGCGGCAAACTGGCAGTGGTCCACATCGGCACGCAGCGGGACGCCCGCGTGGTGCTCGAAGCGGGAGCCGACGGACTGGCGCATCTGTTTGCGGACAGCGCTCCGGAACCTGACTTCGCCAAACTCGTCGCAGCGCATCATGCATTCGTGGTCCCAACGTTGGACGTACTGGAAAGCGTAAGCGGGACAGCGAGCGGCGAGTCGCTCACTACCGATTCGCGACTTGCGCCATACCTTACCACCGAAGATGTGGGCAACCTGAAACGCTCGTTTCCGAAGTTCACCACATCGCTGAGCGAGAAATATGCCGAGCAGACGGTGGCCCAACTCAAAGCTGTCCACGTTCCGGTGCTGGCCGGAACGGACGCGCCCAATCCCGGCACCTCGCACGGCGTAAGCATTCACCGCGAACTGGAATTACTGGTGCATTCGGGGCTCACGCCTTCCGAAGCGCTGGCGGCAGCCACCTCGGTTCCGGCGGCGGCGTTTCATCTCGACGACCGCGGCTCGATCGCTGTCGGTAAGCGTGCCGATCTGCTGCTGGTGAAGGGCGATCCCACGCAAGACATCACTGCCACCCGCGACATCGTTTCCGTATGGAAGCTAGGTGTGGAAGATGACCGGGCAAGCTACCGCGCTTCGCTCGAGAAGACGAAACTGGATGCGGCGATCGCATCGAAGCCCGCGCCACCAGCGAACCCTGCGATGGGATTGATCAGCGACTTCGACGACGGGGCGCCCAACGCCAAGTTCGGCACGGAATGGATGCTTTCGACCGACAGCATCGCCGGCGGCAAATCCACTGGAAACATGAAAGTCGTCGATGGCGGCGCCAACGGCGACAAACACGCTTTGGATATTTCTGGCTTGATCGACGGCGGGCTGCCTTACGCGTGGGCCGGCGTCATGTGGGCGCCGGGGTCTCAACCATTCGTTCCAGTGGATTTGTCTGCGAAGAAGAGCATCTCGTTCTTCGCCAAGGGCGACGGGCAAACCTACCGGGTGCTGGTCTTCACAACCAGCGGAGGACGCATCCCGGCGCAGCAGACGTTTAGTGCCGGACCGGAATGGAAGAAGACGAGCATTCCCTTCTCTGCGTTCAGCGGAACCGATGGGCATGACATTTCCGCGATTCTTTTTGTGGGAGGCCCGGCGGCCGGCAAGTTCGACTTCCAGGTCGACGAAATCGCGCTGGAGTAGGGGAACTCAGCGAACACGGAGGGTGGGATGCACTGGCAGGTCTAAGCGGCATCCCATGCTTTGCGATAAGAGTCGGTCAGGAGTTTCGAGATGGCAGACCGATCCACTCGCTCGGGCAGTGGAGACGATTTGGCCGCATCCTCGCATGCCGCGAAAAGCTTCTGAGCCATGGCGACGACCTTGTCCATGGAATACTTGCCAGTCCGTACGCGGATCAAAAAATCTCGTTCGGGACGAGGCAGGGTGATGGTTCCCTCGGACAGAAGTTCCTTGCACTCGTTCAGCAACCGCAGTGTGTGCATGGCTGCTTTCACGTCGTAGCCAAATTTCGCTTCGATCTCCGGCCGCTGCCCCTTCTTGCCTCGCCCTTTCGTCCCGGTCATCCGTCTGAGTTGGTCATCGGCGAATCCCAGGAACGGCTTCGCGAAGGTTCGCGAGAGAAAAACGCTCCGGCTGCGCGCAACGTCTTTCCAAATCGCGTTGCGAAGAACTCCATCGGCGAAGAGGAAGTGCAACGCCGTCGGATTCCCCTTGCACGCGAGTGCCGCCCATTTCTTTAACGAGTAGAGTGTCACATCCACGTCATGTGGGCCGTTCCGAACGTCGTTCCCGGCAGTTGACCACACGAAATGCGGCATGGACTCCAATCCAAGAACTAGCTCGGGCGGCTCGATGTAGATGCCATAGATGTCGAGATCGTCCGTCCCGTGAACTTTGGCGCCATGCAGTTCGGAGCCGCCCACAAATAGGTGGATCAGGCGATCGGGGAACGCGAAGCCCGAATCCCGCACGTGTTGGAGCAAGTCCGCCATCAGACTTCGAATAATATAGGAACATGCCCGACGCCTACATCCTCGGCATCGAGAGTTCGTGCGACGAGACCGCGGCGGCGGTAGTGCGCTCGGGCGAACAGCTCATCTCGAACGTCGTCGCGTCGCAGATCGCGACCCATCAGCCCTACGGAGGCGTAGTACCGGAGTTGGCTTCGCGGGAGCATCTGCGGGCCATCGTTCCCGTGGTGCGCCAGGCGCTGGCCGAGGCCAAGCACACCTACGAATCCGTTGACGCTATCGCGGTGACCCAGGGCCCTGGCCTCGCCGGAGCGTTGCTGGTGGGCATCAGTTACGCGAAGGCGCTGGCTTTTGCACTCGACAAGCCGCTGATTGCCGTCAACCATCTCGAAGGCCATATTCATGCCGTGCTGCTCGAGGAGCGACAGAAAGGCAACCACGAATTGCAATTCCCTGTGCTGGCATTGGTGGTTTCAGGAGGACACACGCATCTCTATCTCGCCGCGCAAAAGGGCAATTCCTGGACCTACGAAAACATCGGTCACACTCGCGATGACGCCGCAGGGGAAGCGTTCGACAAGGTCGCTAAGCTTTTAGGACTGGGATATCCCGGCGGCCCAGCGGTCGATCGCCTCGCCCCGCACGGCGATCCCCGAGCCGTGAAATTTCCACCGGCCCAAATCAAGCATCGTGACCGCCGCGGCCGACACGACGGCAGAGTAGTCGATGAAGACGATGACCGTCCACGCTTCGATTTTTCTTACAGCGGCATCAAGACGGCAATCCTGCGCTATGTGGAAGCTCACGACATGCGTGCGACTGTCGAAGCGCGGCGGAAGGCCTTGTTGAACATTGCGAAGCCAAAGCTGGAGGACTACCTCGCGAACTGCGACAAACTCACACTCGACCTCGTCGCATCCTTCCAGCGCGCTATCGTCGAAGACCTGGTCGGAAAAACCCTGACGGCAGCCCGCGCCTACGATGTGGCCACGCTCTTCGTCACCGGAGGGGTTGCTGCGAACCAGGAGTTGCGGCAGACCTTCGAGCGTGAAGGAGCAAAGCAAGGCCTGCCCGTGTATTTCCCCTCGCGTCCGCTGTCGACCGACAACGCGGCCATGATCGCCGCCGCGGCCTATCCTAAGTTTCTGTTGAAAGATTTTGCTGCGATGGATTTTTCCGCCGAGGCTGGATTGCCCTTAAGGTAAGCGACCCGCCGGCCGGAGCTATTTCCCGGCTGCGGTTGCCCGACTCGCTTTGCCCAAGACCGCATCCAGTGCCCTGGCGAGCTGTGCTTCGATGTCGATGTCTTTGTAGATGGCAAAGTTCGCGCGATTCTCGGATGTGTCGAAGCCGCTGGCCCGGCCCGCGACAATAATGATCGGAATTCCTGCCGTCTCAGGCTTGCTCTTCAATGCCGAGATCAGTTCACCGCCCGACATCTTCGGCATCTGCATATCGGTCACAATCAGATCGGTGCGCACGCGAGAGAGAACGTCGAGGGCTTCCGCGCCATTGGTGGCAGACTCAACCGCAAAACCGCGCTGCTCGAGAAATCGGGACACGGTATAGCGGATCAACATGGAGTCGTCGACGACTAGAGCCACCGTGGGCATAAAGAAGCGGAGGCCGACATTCCACACGCCCCCGGGTCCGACAGTAGCAGGGCCATTTTGGGTGGAACAAGCAGAAACCGCCCACAGCGATTACTGGGGTCACACCCGCCGAGGCGGAAAGGCGTCAGAGTTCGGTTTCCTGGGTGCGCTCTTCGATATTCATGTCCTTGAATTCGCTGGATTCGAAGATCTCGCCACATTCTTTGCACTCGACGAATTCTGAGTCTTCATCGCGGCTGACGATCTGCACGCGTGGGTGCTTGCAAGGCAGCTTGAGGTCACGGCTTGGGGCAGGAGGGGTCGGCTTTGAGGTCATAAATCCGAAGCGTTTCCAACGAAACTAGATCAGGGGCAGTTTTCGATGGAATTTCCGGTATTTTAGACCGGCTTGGCGGGTTGTCAAGTCCCCATGCGTTACGTTGTCGTGAATTCGTAACAGGCGTTATGCAGTGCGAGAGGGTCCCGGATTCGAGCGTATCCTCTGAATTCCGACCAAAAACATCGTATAGTCATAAGCCATTCAGTTCTCGATACTTACCGTTAGGAACCGTTTTTCGGCAATTGCCTGAGCGAACTTGCCCGAACGGAAGGAAGTGACGTAGAATGAATTGCGACGGAAAAGGTCGGAATTAACCCCGACCCTATTGGTCGGGTTTTACACAGGATCGGTTTCCAGGATCAATAGTGCTCAAGCTAACAAAAAAGGCCGATTACGCGCTGATGGCGATGAAGCATCTCGCCGAGCACTCGACCGAGGGCTCGCGCAGCGCGAAGGATGTGGCGGATGCCTACGGAATTCCGCCCGAGGCTTTGGCGAAGATTCTGCAGCGCCTGGCCAAGGCAGGCCTTTTGCAGTCGCAGCACGGCACCAATGGCGGTTACACGCTGGGACGCGCCGCCCACACGATTTCGGCCTTTGAGGTGATCCAGGCCATCGACGGCCCGCTGTTCATCACGTCATGCTTCACGGTTCGCGGCGAGTGCGACCAGAGTGACCGGTGCAACATTCGCGAACCGCTGCGCAAGGTAAACGACAGTATCGAGGCAGTATTGAAGCGCATCAAGATTTCGCACATGCGGGAAGAACCGGAAGAAACTGGAAGTCCGGCTCCCAAGGCGGCCGAGTTAGTGACGATCGGCTGAAGCTTAGACGACAACAGATTCATCCAAGAGATTACGAAGCAGGAGAGCAATCAATGAGCACGGACGTCAAGATCCCCCAGGCACTCACGCAAGCGCACCACACCGAAGCCAAAGGCGTGAAGTTGCCTATCTACATGGATAACCACGCCACCACCCAGATGGATCCGCGGGTGCTGGAAGAGATGCTGCCCTACTTCATCGCGAAGTTCGGCAACTCCGCGAGCCGCAATCACTCGTTCGGCTGGGCTGCCGAAGAGGGCGTGGAGACGGCGCGTGAGCGCATCGCCAAGCTGGTTGGCGCGACGACAAAGGAAATTATCTTCACCTCGGGCGCTACCGAGAGCGACAATCTCGCCATTAAGGGCGTCGCTGAAATGTACCGCGAGAAGGGCAACCACATCATCACGGCGGTTACCGAGCACAAGGCGGTGCTCGACACCTGCAAGCGGTTGGAGAAGTATGGCTACCGCGTCACGTACCTGCCGGTGCAGAAGGACGGCCTGATCGATCTCGACGATCTGAAGCGCGCCATGGATGACAAGACGATCCTGGTGTCGATCATGTATGCGAATAACGAAATCGGCGTGCTACAACCCGTTGCCGAGATCGGCAAGCTTTGTCATGAGCGTGGCGTAATTTTCCATACCGATGCGACTCAGGCGATCGGCAAAGTTCCGGTGGATGTGATCAAACAGAACATCGACGTGATGTCGATCTCGGGTCACAAAATGTACGGGCCGAAGGGTGTCGGCGCTTTGTACGTGCGGCGCAAGAATCCCCGGGTACAGATTTCCGCCAGCATTGATGGCGGCGGCCATGAGCGGGGCATGCGTTCTGGCACCTTGAACGTTCCGGGAATCGTTGGCCTGGGCAAGGCCTGCGCGATTGCACAGGAAGAAATGGCGCAAGAATCCTGTCGTCTGGCGGGCCTGCGCAACCGCCTGCGCGACCGCATCATGAACCGTTTGGATGAGGCTTACATCAACGGTTCGATGGAACATCGTCTGCCCGGCAACTTGAATATCAGCTTTGCGTACGTGGAAGGCGAGTCGCTGCTGATGGGAATTAACGACATCGCAGTTTCGAGCGGTTCGGCCTGCACCTCAGCGACGCTGGAACCATCTTATGTATTGAAGGCTCTCGGCACCGGCGATGACTTGGCGCACAGTTCAATTCGCTTCGGCATCGGCCGCTTCAACACCGAAGCTGAAGTCGATTATGTCGCGGACCGCGTCATCGAAACGGTCGAGCGTCTGCGCGAACTTTCTCCGCTCTACGAAATGGCGAAAGAAGGCATCAACCTGAAAGATGTGAAGTGGGCAGGAGAAGCGTCGCACTAGATGCGAAGTTTCAAGGTTTCAACGTTTCAAGGTTTCAAAGCTGAACTCCTTGAACCGGATCGAAAGACCTTGAAACTCTGAACCACTGAAACTTTGAAACTCGATTTGGAGAAAACATGTCATATAGCGACAAAGTGATCGATCACTACAACAACCCCCGCAACGTCGGCTCCATGGATAAGCAGAGCACCGACGTGGGCACCGGTCTGGTCGGCGCGCCCGAGTGCGGCGACGTCATGAAGCTGCAGATCAAGGTCAACCGCGAAACCAACGTCATTGAAGACGCCAAGTTCAAGACCTTCGGTTGCGGCTCAGCGATTGCCTCGTCCTCGCTCGCCACCGAGTGGGTCAAGGGCAAGACCGTCGACGAAGCTCTCGCCATCAAGAACATGGACATTGTGAAGGAGCTTTCGCTTCCTCCGGTGAAGATCCATTGCTCGGTGCTGGCAGAGGACGCGATCCGCGCCGCCATCGGCGACTGGAAGAAGAAGCAGGAACAGACGAGCCCGGTAGCCGCGGAAGCGAAATAGTTGCGAGCAACGAGCTAAGAGTGTTTGCTCACTGCTCGAAGCTCATCGCTCATGGCTGACTTTATGACGACTGCGACTGAAGAACGGACCAAACCTGCCGCACCGGCCAAAGGCATCCTCGTCACCGAGAAGGCTCTGGCCAAAGTGCGCAGCGCCATGGCCAAGGAAGGCATCTCCGCCGAGCAGGGTGGTCTGCGGCTCGGCGTGCAAGGCGGTGGATGTTCGGGCCTGAGCTACAACGTCCGGTTCGACACGCAGCCGCGCGAGCGGGATCGCATTTTCCAGTTCAGCGACATCCGGGTTTTCGTCGACCCGAAGTCGTTCATCTACCTGAACGGCATGACCCTGGACTATCAGGAAACGCTGATGCAACAGGGCTTCGTATTCGTGAATCCCCAGGCATCGAAGTCGTGCGGCTGTGGGACTTCGTTCTCCGCCTGATGCGCTGATCATGTGGCGCGGACGCCACGCCCGCGCGGCCAGCACCCGGGACCATCTGCCAGGTTGATCACCGCCATGTTTCTGAGCCGCGAATGCTGTTGAGGAAGAACAATGACCAAGTCTGCACTTACCGTGATCGGCGCCAAGCCCCTGCCGGAGGATACACACTCCTGCTGGTCGTGCGGATCCATGCGCGCCGCGCACTTCTGCGAATCCTGCGGCAAAGTGCAGCCCCCCGTTCCGGTCGACTATTTCTCGTTCTTCGGTCTGCCGCCGCAGCTCGACGTGGATGTCCCGGCTCTCGAGAAAAGCTTTTACGAACTGAGCCGGAGATTGCATCCCGACTTGAATGCGCGCGCCGGCAGCCAGGAACAGGAATGGAGTCTCGAACAAAGTTCCCTGCTGAACGACGCGTACCGCACGTTGCGCGATCCAATTAAGCGCACGGAATATCTCTTACACCTTGAAGGCGTGGAATTGGAAGAGCAGTCCAAGAGCGCGACGGAGCAGGCTCGCGCCACGGGAGTGATGAAGAAGCAGATCGTTCCCGCGGATTTGCTCGAAGAAGTCTTCGAGTTGAACATGCAACTCGAAGAACTGCGCGCTAACAAGAAGATGGGCGACGACGATCCGGCGCTCGTTGCAGAAATTGGGAAGCAAAAACTCTCACTGGAAGCCAAGCACGCAGCACTCTTGCAGGAACTGCAGACCTGCTGGAAGGCTTGGGACAGCGTGTTGGATCGCGGCCCCGTCGCCTTCGAAGAACGGGCGCAAGTGACGCGCAAGATGGTCGATGTGCTGAACCGCCGCAACTACATTCGAAATCTCGTAAGAGATGTAAATGCGGCGCTAGAGGAGTAGCGAACAACAGATGGCTACTGATCGCATCGTCGGCATCGACCTGGGAACCACCAATTCGCTGGTGGCATTCATGCAAGGGGAGACCCCTGTCGTGATCCCCGGTGACGATGGCTTGAATCTGCTTCCCTCAGTGGTCGCACTCGACGCGAACAACCAGCCAGTCGTGGGCAACGCGGCTCGCAACTCTTTGATTGAAAGTCCGGAACGCGCCGTCTACTCGATCAAGCGCCTGATGGGACGCGGCGTGGAAGACATTCAGGAAGAATTGAAACTGTTTCCCTTCCGCCTCGCCGATGACATGCAGGCAGGAGAAGTGCTGCGCATTACGCTGGGTGACAAGACGTTTACTCCGCCCGAAATCGCCGCGCTGATTCTTCGCCAGCTCAAGCGCAGTGCCGAACGATTCTTTGGCGGCCCGGTCACGAAGGCGGTCATCACGGTTCCGGCTTATTTCAACGATGCGCAGCGGCAGGCTACGAAAGATGCCGGACGCATCGCGGGCCTCGAAGTCTTGCGTTTGGTCAACGAGCCAACCGCCGCGTCGCTGGCTTATGGCCTCGACAAGAAGCAGAACGGCATCGTCGCGGTTTATGACCTTGGGGGCGGTACGTTCGACATCTCGATCCTCAAGCTGCACGATGGAATTTTCGAAGTCATCGCCACCAACGGCGACACGCATCTCGGCGGTGATGACATTGACAACCTGCTGATCACCATTGCGCTCGATGATGTTCGCGGCGACCTCGGTCTCGACCTTCGCCGCAATGCTGAGGCGGTGCAGGCAATCCGCAAAGCCGTCATCGAAGCCAAGATCGCGCTCTCTTCGCAGCCTTCGGTCAAACTTGACATCGAATTGCCTGGTGGCAAGCACTACCAACGCGAGATTACCCGCGAGCAATACGAGCAACTGATCCAACCGGTCATCGATCGTACGGTCGGCCCCTGCAAACAGGCGATGAAAGATGCAGGCCTCAAGCCCGAACAGATCGACGAGGTCGTCCTTGTCGGCGGGTCGACGCGCATCCCCAAGGTTCGCGCGCTGGTGAAAGAGCTATTCCAGCGCGAGCCGCACACCGACTTGAATCCCGACGAAGTCGTCGCACTGGGCGCAGCCGTGCAGGCCAACATTCTCGGCGGCGGGTCAGAGGCCACTGAGAACATGCTGCTGCTCGATGTGACTCCCCTGTCGCTCGGCATCGAAGTCGCTGGCGGAGTCACCGACAAGATCATCCTGCGCAACTCGACCATCCCAGCATCGGCCACGCAGTTCTATACCACGCAGATCGACGGACAGGCCAACGTTGCGATCCATGTATTGCAAGGTGAGCGCGAACTGGCGAAGGATTGCCGTTCGCTGGCGCGCTTCGATCTCAAAGGAATTCCACCGATGGCGGCCGGCATTCCGCGAGTCGAAGTTAAGTTCCTGATTGACGCCAACGGCATACTTCACGTTTCTGCGCGTGAACAACGCAGTGGCAAAGAGTCGGAGATCCATGTTCAGCCCAGCTACGGCCTGACCGACGAGCAGGTCGAAGGCATGATCCTCGACTCCTTCGACAACGCCGAAGAAGATTTCCGGCAACGGCAACTGATCGAGGCGCGAGCCGAGACGTCGACGATCCTCGCGGCGCTCGAAAAAGGCAAGAAGAGCGCCGCATGGGGACAACTTACCACCGACGAAAAGAAGCAGATCGCGAAGATGGAGAAAGCTCTGGTCGCGGTCAACGCAGAAGAGGACTACCAGGCGATCCGCAAAGCGATCGACGCGCTGAATCAAGGCACGATGCGTTTGGCAGAACTGATGATGGACACCGCCGTATCATCAGCGCTGAAGGGCAAGAACATGGACGAGACGGATCTGGGCGAAGGCCCAACCGCCCCGCATCCCATGGCGAAAGCAGAATTTGAGTAGGCTCTGTGTCCTCGGTGTCCTCTGTGGCTAAGGATTTTGAAATCACAGAGGACACCGAGGACGCGGAGAAGATCGAGGAGTTGTCATGGCTGAAGAAAAGACACAAGGAGTTGGCACGTTGACCGAAGAAGCGCCCGGCGAAAACACGGTGCAGGTCACGTTTCTGCCCGAAGGCAAGACGGTCCAGTTCGAAAACGGCAAGTTGCCCTATGAAGATCACGGCAAGGAGCAATCGCTGCTCGACGTTGCCCTGAACTTCGGCGTCACGCTCGACCACGCCTGCGGCGGTAATTGCGCCTGCACCACTTGTCATATCTGGGTGAAGGAAGGCGCCGAGAATCTGTCGCCCATGGACGACGACGAGGCCGACCGGTTGGACATGGCCGCCGATCTCCAGTTAAACTCGCGTCTCGGCTGCCAGGCTCAGATCACCAAGCCCGGCAAAGTCGTCGTCGAGATTCCCGCGTGGAATCGTAATTACGTATCGGAAGAGCACTAGAAGCAAGGTTTCAAGGTTTCAAAGTTTCAAGGTCTCAGAGTTTCAAAGCACGCCGCCAACCCTATTCGTTTTAACTTTGAAACTTTGCAACCTTGAAACTCTGAAACCTAAGAACTCGAGGAGCACTGAGAAATGCCAAAGCAACTAACTTGGGACGACGCCGCAGACCTTGGCATCGAGCTTTCGCAAACTCATCCGGACCTGGACCCGCTCGCGGTCCGCTTCACTGACCTGCACCGCTTCGTGATTGAGCTGCCGAACTTTGTCGGCGACCCGAAGGCGTCGAACGAAGGCAAGCTGGAGGCGATCCAGATGGCGTGGCACGAGGAAGTTCTGGACCGCACGCAGGGCTGACCGCACTCACGCCGACGTACTTCGACAGCGGGCGTCATCCTGACCGAAGCCGCTCTTCAGGCGGAGGGAAGGATCTCGCGCGTAGGACCAGTGCCCTACTTCCCCGCCTCCGCGAGTTTCTTGTAGAACTTCTGCAGGGTGTAAAACGCCAGCTTTCGTTGTCCTCGATTCGAGATCACCCCCTTACGATTGTGATAGTCCTGCACGCCGGGAAGCATGCGCGTCGGAGAGCGAAAGTCCATCAGCACCCAAGGTGTCAGGCCGGCCAAGTTCGGCATGCGCTCGATCATCGCCAATTGGTGCTGGTACAAATTGTCCTGGTATTCCTCGGTCCAGATTTCATCCGCGCCGCCGTGCCGACCGAACACCGCACCGCCCCCAAATTCGCTGACGATTAGCGGCCTGTTCCATGCCGATTTCCACTGCATCTTGTCGGCGTCTTCTACGCGCCCCCAGTACCAGCCCAGGTATTCGTTGATGCTGAGTACATCCAGGACTTCTCCCAGCGGATCGCTGATGGTGCGCACGTCGGCACTCGTATCGTCGACGTGGTTCATCGCGGAAGTAATCAGGCGCGTGGAATCGAGTTCGCGGGCCTCCTGCGCGAGGGCCTTCAAGAATGTCAGCCGCTCCGGCTTCACCGGGGTCTCGTTTGAGAGTGACCACAAAATCACCGCGGCGCGGTTATGATCGCGCGCAATTTCATCACGCAATTGCGCCTCGGCGTTCGACAGCGTCGCAGGATTCGACCAGTCGATGTCCCAATAGACAGGGATCTCCGACCACACCAGCAATCCCATTCGGTCGGCGAGACGAACTTCGTTTTCGTTGTGCGGGTAGTGGGCGAAGCGCACGAAGTTGCATCCCAGATCCTTCACCCAGCCGAGCAGAGTCTGCGCGTCCTCGGGGCTGAAGGCGCGCCCCTCGCGAAACGGCGCTTCCTCGTGCATCGAGATGCCGCGTAAGAAGATCGGCTTGCCATTCAGCAGGATGTTCGTTCCCTGCACTTCGATGGTGCGGAACCCAATCTGATCGTGCACGGTGTCATCACCGCTCTTGACCACAACGTCGTATAGCTTGGGATGCCCCGGCGACCACAGCTCCAACTTCGCGGGAAAGCGAAAGCTCGCGAGACCCGTTCCATCGGTGGTGATCGCTTCATGAATGCCAGCCTCGGGGATCTCCACCGTGATCTTCTGCGCAGCCTGCGCCCCGTTCATTTGTACCCATCCAGCAATCTCGTTTTGCGCGCTCTTTGCCAGTTGCACGGAATAATCTTGGATAAACACTGTCGGCACTTCGACGAGCAGCACGTCGCGCGTGATGCCGCCATAGCTCCACCAGTCAAACTTCAGAGCAGGC
The DNA here is from genome assembly GCA_963706645.1 of uncultured Acidobacteriaceae bacterium. GTDB lineage: Bacteria > Acidobacteriota > Terriglobia > Terriglobales > Acidobacteriaceae > Sulfotelmatobacter. The sequence goes on along the minus strand of CAVPNR010000019.1, from coordinate 355,323 downwards.
ACGGCATCGGAGCGGCGCGCGTTGCTGACTTCGACAATCAGGAAGTTGTCGCCCTCGCGCAGAACGGACGTCGCCTCGAAATTGAATGCCGTGAATCCTCCTTCATGTTCACCCAGCTTCTCTCCATTCAGATAAACAGTGGACTGGTAATCGACGGCGCCGAAGTAGACGAAGACGCGCGTGTTGGCCCGCTTGTGGTAAATAAACTCGCGCCGGTACCATACCGGTCCTTCATAGAACATCAAGTCCTCGCGCTGCGTATTCCAGTCTCCCGGAACATTCATGACGGGGGACGCGTCGAAGCTGTATTCGACGCGCTCGTCCTTGCTGCGCGGCTTTTCATTGCGAAAGAAACTCGACTTGCCATTATCAAACGGGTCGACGATGGCGCGCCAGGCGCCGTCGAGATTGATCGTCGTCCGCCCCGGAACGTTCGCAATCAAAGTGGAAGGAGCAGCAGAAGCAAAGGCCGATCCCGCGAGCAGCAGCAGCACTAGCCAGCGTTTCATGGGGAAACCTCAAAACGGGCCATATTAGTGCGCGAAAGGAGGAGAGTCAATGAACCCGCAGCGCCGAGACTTACTGTTACCGGAGATTTTTACAACTTCGTGACAAACGATCGCACCGGTCCGCTTATCCTGACTTCATGAAGGGCCCGTGAAGACTTCACGGCCCTTCACTCTCTCTAAGGCCCAATTGCGAAGGGCACGGCATCCAGCCGTGCCCTTCATTTTTCTTCTCGCACCTGTGCCTGAACCCGTTTCTGAAACTCGCGAATTCCGCCTACCCCACAGAGACCGGAGCCGGTTCTTCCACGTTCGCCTCGCGTAGGAACTTCGCCGCTTCTTCCGGTGGCGTCGGATTGATGTAGAAGCCAGTGCCCCATTCGAATCCCGCTGTCTTGGTCAACTTGGGCATGAACTCGATGTGCCAGTGATAATGATCGTTCGTCGGATCCTGCGCCGGCGAAGTATGGATCACGAGATTGTACGGCGGATTGTCGAGCACGCGGTCAGCCCGGCCGAGCAGATCTTTCAATGACCGCGCCAGGTTCTCGAACATATGCGACGATGAGTTCTCAAAAGCCGACTCGTGCTGCTTGGGCAGAATCCAGGTCTCGAACGGAAAGCGTGGAGCGTACGGCGCCAGTGTAAGAAAATTTTCGTTCTCCGCCACGACACGCGTCCCGCTGTCCATCTCCTGCCGGATGATGTCGCAGAACACACAGCGTTCCTTGTAAAGGAAATATTGCTTGGCTCCCTCGAGTTCCTGCACCACGTTGATGGGAAGAATCGGCAGCGCAATCAACTGAGAGTGCGCGTGTTCCAGCGACGCTCCCGCCGCTTCCCCGTGATTCTTGAAGATCAAGATGTACTTAAACCTGCGATCCTTTTTCAAATCAAGGATGCGGTCGCGGAACGTCCACAGCACGTCTTCGATTCTTTTGGGAGGCAGCGTCGCGAGGCTCGCCGAATGATCGGGCGTCTCAATAATGACTTCGTGCGCCCCGATTCCGTTCATGCGGTCGAACATGCCCTCCGCCTGGCGATTCAGCGTCCCTTCGATTCCCAGTGCCGGAAACTTGTTAGGCACCACACGGACGGTCCATCCCGAACTATCCCGTTGCGGCGCCGGGCCGCCATTCGGGTTGGGACGATACGCCTGGATCTCAGGAGGCGTTTTGCTCTCATTCCCATAGCAGAAGGGACAGAATCCCCCCTTGATCTTCATATTTTCGCGGACAAAATCGGTTGGGCGCTTGGCCCGGTCCGTCGAAATAATCACCCACCGGCCAACGATTGGATCTTTTCTTAGCTCAGGCAATTACTGAATCCTTTCCATGGGCTTGCGCAAACCTCATATCTTACGCCGACAAGGAAGCATTGCGAAACACTTCGATCTGCGGGCGGGGACTAAGATGCGCATAGTATACGCTTACAATATCGAATCTCCACTGGCACGTTGGTGGCAGCCGTCTCAGGTATTCTCGTGCTACTTGTGCCACCTCGCGCCTTTTGTGCCGGTCCACGGCCGCCTCAGGCGTTTTCACATCGTGCGACGTCCGCGTCTTAACTTCAATGAAACAAAGAACATCCTCGTCCCAGCCGATCAGGTCGATTTCCCCTCGGCAACGTGGCGAGCGAAAGTTGCGCGCCACGACCACGTATCCCAGCTTCCGCAAGTGGAAGAACGCCTCTTCCTCGCCGCGCGTCCCGATACGCAAGTGCCTTGGCCGCTGATCGGCGGGCAACATCCGCTGAGCAACCCAATCCAGGCTATGAATGATCGATTCCGTGAGAACGGCAGGGAACATGGAAGGTCAAGTTCAATGTAGCGATAGGAGCATCTCTCGAGATGTGATCGCCCTCACATATCCAGAAAATTGAAACTGGGCTTTCCCAAAGTGGGGAAATAGGCTTGCGTCAAAAAAACAAGCCCGCGGACAAAAGCCGCGAGCCCGGTCGCTATCCTCCCCCCAAAGAAGGCAGCAACAAAACTAATCGTCAATACTTGCGGAGCACCCTCTCGCTCGCTCCGCGAGTACCCACGGCACGCTTCGGCCGTGAAAATCTGCGGTTCGTGGTCAGCTTTCGCGTCCTTGCCAGATGCTGGCTCGTCGGTTCCGTGACGCCGCGAGAACAGCCTCCGTCGCGTTGGCCTGAATCCATCCGGCCGCAGAGCCACTCTCGCCGACACTCTGAATGCCGTCAATTCACGGCTCCTGCAATCTTAGTTCACGCGCTAAGTCCATTTTCTTCAGGGTAGTGCGCGGCCCTGTCACCCGGACAAACGTGGCGGGGTATGGCACGAAGAGGTAGTTTCTAAGATGGGCCGTCGGATGCTAGACTCCCCCTGAGCCCAGAGGCCCATGCAGCCAGCCCGACGATCGAGCGCGTTAATTCGTTTTGGAGTGTTCGAGGCAGACGTGTTCTCGTGCGAGCTCCGCAAGAACGGAGTCAAGGTCAAGATTCAGGATCTTCCCTTTTGCGCTCTCCGGCTCCTGCTGAGCCGCCCTAACGAAGTTCTCAGCCGCGACCAGTTCCGGCAGGCACTCTGGCCCGAAGGCGTATTTGTCGACTTTGATCACGGCATCAGCAGTGCCATCAACCGCCTCCGGGATGCCTTAGGCGACTCCGCCGAAAGTCCCGTTTTCATCGAAACCGTTGAGCGCCGCGGCTACCGTTGGATCGCGCCTACCCACGCCCCGGCACCGTTGCCCCTTCCGCCCGGCCCCGTGCTGGTCAAAGCCCCTCCCGAACCTCCAGTGAAGAAGACGATGCCGGTGGCGAACCGATGGAGATGGCTACTGCTCTTGCCAGCCGCCGCCTTGCTGCTGGCACTTTGGATTTTCTGGCCAACTCGCCGATCGGCTAAGGCCGAAGCAACGACCACCCCGCGGGCGGCCCAGCAGAGCTCGAGCGGCTCCCATCATTCCACCGATGCCGCAGCCGAGCAGTTCTATTTGAAAGGCCGCTTCTATTGGGAAAAGCGCACCCCCGATGGATTGAACAAAGCTCTGGACTACTTCACACAGGCCATCGTCCACGATCCCAATTACTCTCCCGCCTATGTCGGTCTTGCCGATTCCTACAACCTCCTGCGTGAGTACACGGCAATGCCGGCCAGCGAAGCCTATCCCCGCGCCCTCGCCGCAGCACAGAAAGCGGTTGAACTCGATGACCAGTCTTCGGAGGCCCACGCTTCCCTGGCCTTCTCCCTGTTCTACGGCAACTGGGACGCAGCGGCCGCCGAACGCGAATTTCGCCGGGCATTGGAACTGAATCCCAACAACCCGATCGCTCACCATTGGTATGCCACTTATCTATCGTCGATTGGCAGACATTCAGAAGCCTTAGCACAGATTGAGCGCGCACAGTCGCTCGCCCCGGCTTCGAAATCCGTTCTCGCTGACAAGGGAAGCTTGCTCTGTTTGGCTGGCCGGCGCGACGAGGGCATCGCGCTCTTGAAACAACTGGAGACCACGGAGCCCGACTTCGTTTCTCCTCATCGCTACCTGAAAGGCATCTACTTCGAAAACGGAGAGTATGCCCAATCCCTCCAGGAGTGGAAACACGAAGCCGTGCTGATGAAGGACAATGCGAGTCTTAGCCTGGTCGATGCGGCGGCGAAGGGCTTTGCGGCCGCCGGCGCCCAGGGCATGCTGCGCAATATCCTGGCGTTGCAAAAGACACTCTACGACGGTGGGCTGCAATCGCCTTATTCCCTGGCTCGGACCACTGCACTGTTGGGAAATAAACAGGAAGCTTTGCAATACCTGAAGGTTGCTTACGACAGGCACGAGGATTCCATGGTGCACTTGGAATTCGACCCCGCTTTCGCCAACCTGCAACACGAACCCGCCTACCGGGATCTGGTTGCGAAGCTCGCATTTCCCAAGAACTAATCACCAACGGAGACACAGAGTCACGGAGAAATTGACCTTTTTTCTCTCCGCGTCTCAGTGCCTCCGTGGTCGAGGTCTTGCCGATCACTTCCCCGCTTTCGCTACGCGCCTTTGCCGACCGTGGCAATGCACTCTTCGAGCACATCCACCGCGACGTCGGCCTCTTCTTTCGTCACCACCAGCGCCGGGCAGATTCGTACCGTGCTTGGCCCGCAACCCAGGAACAGCACGCCGCGCTCGAACGCCATTTCCACAATACGGTCGCGCTCGGTGTTAGCGTATTCCTTGGTGACCTTGTCTTTGACAATGTCGACGCCGATCATCAGGCCGCGGCCGCGCACATCGCCCACCAGCTTCAACTTCTTCGGCCAGTCGGCCATGCGCTTCAGCATGTGATTGCCCACGCTGGCGGAATTTTCGAGCAGGTGTTCTTTCTCGATGACATCGAGCGTGGCGAGAGCAGCCGCGATCGCCACGGGATTGCCGCCGAAGGTCGAAGCATGCGAGCCGGGAACCCAGTCCATGAGTTCCGCGCGGGTCATCGTGACGCCGAGCGGCATCCCCGACGCAATGCCCTTCGCCATGCAAACCATGTCCGGCTCCACGCCAGTGTGCTCGACGGCGAACCACTTGCCCGTGCGGCCAATGCCACTCTGCACTTCGTCCACCACCAGCATGATGCCGTGACGATCGCAGATGCGTCGCAGTTCCTGCATGAAGATCGTGGGCGCCACGACGTATCCGCCCTCGCCCTGCACTGGTTCGACGAAGATTGCCGCCACTTCTTCAGGCGCTAGCGTGGTCTTGAACAACTTCTCTTCAATGAACCGTGCGCAGCCCAGCGCGAAGTTGTCGGCATCCTGCGTACCGCCTACACAGCCGCGATAGACATCGGGATAGCGCACATGCGTCACGCCCGGCACCAGCGGAGCAAACCGGCGCCGCTGTTGCGGCTTCGACGCTGTCAACGACAGCGCACCCATCGTCCGTCCGTGAAACGCACCGAAGAATGCGATCACGTTCTGGCGCTTGGTGTGGTAGCGCGCCAGCTTCAGCGCGCACTCAATCGCTTCCGCTCCAGAATTGCCGTAGTAAATGCGGTGCGGCCCGGGCATGGGCGCAATCTTCGACAGACGCGCCGCCAGGTCGACCATGCTCTCGTAATAGAAATCAGTGCCCGACATGTGGATGAGTTCACCGGCCTGCTTCTGAATGGCAGCAACCACCTGGGGATGGCAATGGCCGGTCGAGGTCACGGCGATGCCCGCAGAGAAATCAAAAAACTCGTTGCCGTCGACATCCGTCACGACGATGCCGCGCCCGCTCTTGGCTACCATCGGATACGAACGCGTATAGGACGGCGAAATATACTTCTCGTCACCCTCGAGCACGCGTTTCGCGTTGGGCCCGGGCAAGGCGGTCTTGATCTTGGGACCGATTGTCGAAGAAACGGCAGTCGCGGTCATGGTCTTGGTAGTCATGAAATCCTCCGTTAGCAACCGTCAGTAGTCGGTTGCCCGTTATGGGGAAAGGCAGCCTCGAAGCGCGAGAATCCTGGTTCGGACGCACGCAGTCCAAAGCGAATCAGATGGAGGATGAGAAGTTAGTCGCTACCGAAGAGGCTGGGACGCAAACGCGATGGCAGATTGGCCCGAAAACGCCGCGGACACACCAGACTGTGCAGCCAGCACTCGGACCTGTGTGATTGGGCAAGACGCGAATTGGAATTTACGTGCAGCATCGCAAACCGTCGACATCACTAAGTCATTATATCTGGAAGGTCTGATCGGCGGAACCCCCTTTAGTAACAGGAATCTAGGGACAGCCGCCATGGCTGCCTTGAGCGCCGTCGACACGGCGTCCGTCGAGCGAAGCGCGACTGAATTTCTTTAGCTCTACACCCCACGTCGCTTGGGGTCCTAAATGCCCATGTTGCATTTTTCTTCATCTTGCCAAGATGTTTTGCGCTGAATACCATTTAGCGCCCGGTTCATCGAGGCGGATCGCGCTGTTTGTCAGCCGCTCTGCGACGAATCTCCCCCGCACCGCCCAAGGAGAAGATATGTGTGCTCGCATGTTCACTCTCAGAAAAGCTCTCCTCATTCTGACCATTGTTATGCTCGGCGTAGCTGCCAACGCGCAGACGATGAACACTATTTATACGTTCTCTGAGACGACTAGCTTCTGGCCCCAAGGCGCTCTGCTCGAAGATGGCTCGGGGAACTTGTATGGCACCACCCGCGCCGGCGGAACCTACGGAGTGGGAACGGTCATGGAATTGTCCCCGCCTGCAGTCTCTGGCGGCGCTTGGACGCTAACCACTCTCTATAGCTTCGTCCCCTACGAAAACGGGGGATACGTTCCGGTTTCCGATCTGGTCAAGGACCAGGCCGGAGCCTTCTATGGCACCACCTACGCCGGCGGCGATCCCATCTGTAACTGCGGAGGAGTCTACAAGCTGATTCCGCCCACGGTTCAAGGAGGCACGTGGACCGAGAAGCCACTCTATGCCTTCAAGGGAGGCTCGGACGGACGCCTTCCCGCGACAGCAGCATTGGCCATCACCACCAAGGGAACCCTCTACGGTGTGACGATGCGGGGTGGGACTTGGGACAGTGGTACGCTCTTCCAGCTTACGACCAAGAACGGCATCTCCTATTCCGAAAGTGTTCTATACAGCTTCGGCGATCTGGCGGATGGAAGCACGCCCAGCGGCCCCGTCATGCTCGACTCCACTGGAAATCTGTACGGAGTTACGTCTACGGGCGGCGCCTTCAATCAGGGAACGTTGTACAAGTTCGTTCCGCCCACCAGCACTACGTTGGGCGTTGAGTCGATCCTGTATTCTTTCGGTGCCTCCACCACAACCGGAAGTTATCCCAACGGTAGTCTGCTGTTCGACGCTGGCGGAGATATCTACGGCGTCACCAACGGCGGAGGCGATGCGGATGGCGACGGAGTCGTGTACATGCTCGCTCCGAGCAAGACCAGTTGGACCGAGAGCATCATTTACGCATTCAGCACAAACTTCGGCACCAATCCGGTGGGCGGACTCACCTGGAACCACAAAACGAATCAACTCTACGGAACCACCAGCAGCAAGAACATGCACCCCGCGGGCGACGGAACGGTATTTAAGCTATCCCCTCCAGCGGTGAAGGGCGGAACGTGGACGCAAACCACTCTGTACCAGTTCACCTACCGCGTGAACGGCGGCTACCCAACTGGCGCCGTCACCCTCGACACCAAGACTGGCGATATCTACGGCACCGCAATTAACGGCGGCGTGACCGGATGCGATCTGTTCTGCGGCGTAATCTGGCAGATTGTGAACCCATAGAGCGATCTGCACAGCGCAAAGCTCTCAGATTGCGGAATCGTGCGTCTGGGTATGTTTTCCTTCGTGGACCTTCGTGTCCTTCGTGGTGAAAGGTCCGGCACTGAAGTTGTTTTGACTTCCGCCCTTTTCGGCCTTAGCATGGCTTGACCCAAGCGCGGGGCCACTTCCTTTGCTCGATCAGACTATTTCCCATTACCGCATCGTCGAGAAACTCGGTGGCGGCGGCATGGGCGTGGTGTACAAGGCCGAGGACACACGCCTCGGCCGCTTCGTTGCCCTCAAGTTTCTTCCCGACGACCTCGCGCAAGACCGCCAGGCACTCGAACGTTTCCGCCGCGAAGCCAAGGCCGCCTCGGCCCTCAATCATCCCAACATCTGCACCATCTACGACATCGGCGAAGAAGGGAACCGCACCTTCCTCGTCATGGAGTTCCTCGACGGCTCGACGCTCAAGCATCTGATCGCCGGCCGTGCCATGGAGTTGGAAACGATTCTCTCCCTCGGGATCGAGATTGCCGACGCCCTAGACGCGGCGCACGCGGGAGGCATCGTTCACCGCGACATCAAGCCCGCCAACATTTTCGTCACCAAGCGTGAGCATGCCAAGATTCTGGATTTCGGCCTGGCCAAAGTGAAGGCGAGTCCGTCGTCCGGCGCGCAAGTCGCTGACGTGACCGCGCCTACAGCCGTCGTGGTCGAAGAACATCTCACCAGCCCAGGCTCCACGCTCGGCACCGTCGCCTATATGTCTCCCGAGCAAGCCAAGGGAAAGGAACTCGATCCCCGCACCGACCTGTTTTCCTTCGGCGTAGTGCTCTACGAAATGGCCACCGGAACGCTGCCCTTCCGTGGCGAAACATCAGCACTCATCTTCCAGGCCATTCTCGACCGCGCCCCGGTCTCCCCGGTCCGCCTGAATCCCGACCTGCCGCCGAAGCTCGAGGACATCATCAACAAGGCGTTGGAAAAGGACCGCAACCTGCGCTACCAGAGCGCCGCCGACATTCGCGCCGACTTGCAGCGACTCAAGCGCGATACCGGCAGTGGACACGCCGTCGCCCACACTTCCGATTCCATACCGGCAGCAGATTCAGGCCGTTCAGCAATAGCCGTCCCCACGCCAGCGCCGTCGGCCAAATCTCAGTCGGCAGCAGCGTCTTCCTCCGCGGTTAGCGCGATCGTGCCACCCAAGAACCCGTGGAAATTGATCGTGCCCGCGATTGCGGCGGTACTCGTACTACTTATCGCCGGTGTTCTCTACTTCCGCTCCCGCCAGTCTGCGAAGCTCACCGAGAAGGACAGCGTCATCCTGGCCGACTTCGTCAACACCACTGGTGATGCCGTGTTTGACGGCACGCTAAAACAAGCGCTGGCCGTGCAACTCGAACAGTCGCCTTATCTGAATATTTTTCCCGAATCCAGAATCCAGCAGGCGCTGAAGTTCATGGGCCGCCCGCCAGATGAGCGTGTCACCAAAGATGTGGCTCACGAAATTTGCTTGCGCGAAGGCGTAAAGGCGATGCTGACCGGCTCCATCTCCAGCCTCGGTAGCCACTACGTCATCACCCTCGAAGCCGTGAACGCGCAGACCGGAGACTCTCTCGACCGCGAGCAGGTTGAGGCTGAGAGCAAAGAACAAGTCCTCAAGTCGCTCGACAAGGCAGCTTCCAGCCTGCGTGAAAAGCTGGGCGAATCGATCGGCTCGGTGCAGAAGTTCACCACGCCGCTCGAAGCCGCGACGACTTCGTCTCTCGAAGCCTTGAAAGAGTTCAGCATCGGCCAGCAGAAGCACACCACGTTCGATGACGACGCCGCGATCCCGCACCTGAAACGCGCCGTTGAACTCGATCCCACGTTTGCCATGGCGTGGGCCGTGCTTGGCATCACCTACAACAACACGGGCAACACCAAGCAGGCCTTTGAGTGTCTGCAGAAAGCCTTCGACGTGAAAGATCGCGCCAGCGAGCGCGAAAGGTTCTACATCTCAAGCCACTACTACGACACCTTTCGCGGACAACTCGACAAAGGAATTGAAACGCTCGAGCAGTGGAGCCAGGCCTATCCTCGTGATGGCGTGCCGCTCGACAACCTGTCTCTCGCCGAGCAGGACTCTGGCCAACTGGACAAAGCTCTCGCCTACGCCAGCGAGGCGATGAAACTGAATCCCAAAGATCAATACGCCTATCAGAACCTCGCTGCGTCCTACCAGTATCTCAATCGTTACGACGAAGCCAAAGCAGTCGCGGACCAGGCGGTCGCGCAGAAAACCGACCCGTGGTCTGTGCACATGATCCTTTACTGGACCGCCTTCGGTCGCGGTGACGATGCCGCCATGCAGCAGGAACTCGCGCAGTCCAGCGGCAAGGTTCAGGAGACCATTATCGTTTTGCTCCATGCGCAGGGTCAGTGCGCGCAGGGAAAGATCAAGAAGGCGCGTGAAAGCTTCGGTAGTGCCGCCACGGCCGCCCAGGCTCACGGGATCAAAGAATGGATCGCACTAAGTCAGGCCGGTGAGGCTTTCTGCAACGCCGAGACGGGCTTCATCCCAGAGGCCCGCCTGGCGATGAACGCAGCATTAGCCGCCGCCGATACGCCGGGGACGGAAGCCGATGCCGCGCGCCTTTTTGCCCGCACTGGTGACACAGCCCGAGCTGAGAAATTCATTGCCGACCTTGGGAAAGAACAGCCCTTTGACACCCTTCTAAACCAGGTGAAGCTCCCGACGGCACGCGCCATCCTCGATCTGCAACGCAACCAGCCGGCCCAGGCAGTCGCAGCTCTCGAACCAGCCAAGCCCTACGATCTGGGCGCAGACCGCGGGTCCATCGGTACCTACATGGCGACGTATGTCCGCGGCGAAGCCTACCTTCGCTCCCACGACGGAGCCAACGCGGCACCGGAGTTTCAGAAGATTCTCGACCATCGCGGGATTCAGCCCACCAGCCAATTCCTTTCTCTGGCGAAGCTCGGACTCGGCCGTGCCTACGCGCTACAGGGTGATACGTCAAAAGCCAAGTCGGCCTATCAGGATTTCTTCGCGATCTGGAAAGACGCCGATCCCGACGTCCCTCTCCTTAAGACTGCCAAAGCGGAATACGACAAGTTGAAGTAGCTGCACGCCCGCGGCCTCCGCCGGAATGCCGGAGCCAGTGAGCGCAACGCCTGGTCGCAACAATCTCGGCAGGACCTGATCTATACTTGAAGGTTTCGCAATTGGGCACTGACGATGATTTCATCACTTCTCATAGGGTTGATGGGCTTGGTGGTAGTTGTGGGACTGGCCGCGCTCCTCTTGTATTTGCGAGACAGAATCGCTAAAGCCCAAGGCAAGACCGTGGCGCAGGTCCAAGCCCGGTTTTCCGCAATTCTTCAATTTCGGGCAACCCTACGGCGGTGCATTCCCGGCGCACTGACGATTGTCTTCGGAGTTTTCTACGTGTTGGATCGAAGCCGACAGCATGAATCAGATTGGTGGGTGGGATTACCGTTCATTCCTGCCGGATGGCTTCTGATTCTTCTTCTCGCACGTGAGAGCTGGCGCCGTTACCTTGAGCTTCAGCAGATTGCCGAGAAAGGCCAGGCTGATAGCAACGCAGTCGTGCCTTCTCCACCCAAAATCGGCTAATGATAATATCCCCATATGAATCGTTAACGTCCACCTCAACTTTAGAATCCAACCCTGGCTCGCACGCGTCTGATATCTTTTAACTTCCTCCTGTTTCTCACGACAATGGATTCCGCTCAGCGCCCAAGCCGGTGGATGGTGATTCTTGCCTTCGGACTCGTGTATCTGTTCTGGGGCTCGACCTATCTCGCCATCGACATTGCCGTCGAGACCATTCCTCCCGCGCTCATGTGTGCCGTGCGCTTCTCGATCGCGGGAGTAGTCATGCTGGCCGTCTGCGCCGCCACCGGACGGAAGATTCTCCATTCACCCAGGCAAATTGCACTCGCCTCCGTTGTAGGCCTGCTGCTCCTGATGGGCGGCAACCTCACGTTGTCTTACGCGGAACTCACAGTCTCGTCGGGCCTGGCCGCGCTTATCATCGCCATCACCCCGCTCTGGTTTCTCGTGCTCGATTCCCTGCTCCTGGGCGACCACCACATCTCCGGACGCGGCAAAGCCGGACTCTTGTTGGGCATCCTGGGATTGTTCGTTCTGGTATGGCCGCAGCTGCGATCCGGCACCATGGGACATCGCGAATTCTGGGCTTCCATCAGCCTGATCGCTGGATCGTTCTCGTGGGCGCTCGGATCGGTGCTTTCGAAGCGCTGGCAATCCGGCATGGACGTGTTCAGCGCCACCGGCTGGCAAGTCATGGCAGCCGGCGCGGGAAATTTTATCTTTGCGTTATTCAACGGCGATCTCTCGCACGTCCGCTGGACCGCGCGCAGCCTCAGCGCCACCATGTATCTGGTCGTGTGCGGCTCCTGGATTGGCTACACCGCCTACATCTGGCTGCTGGAACACGTTCCCACGTCCAAGGTATCGACTTACGCGTACGTGAATCCGGTGGTGGCCGTGTTCCTGGGCTGGCTGATCCTCCACGAACGCGTCGACCGGTTCATCCTGGCGGGAAGCGCGATTGTGGTGTTGTCGGTCATCCTCGTCACCAGCGCAAAAGTGAAAGAGAAGACAGTCGCGGAAGAACTGCCCGCGGTCGAGGCGGCGGGAGACTAAGAGCGATTTCAGATTGTAGATTGTAGATTTCAGAGCGAAGAATTAATGATAGGTTTCAATAGTCGCTCATTGTTTCAATCTGCAAGCTGAAATCCCCATCTGAAATCTACCTCGACCCTTCTTCCTCCTCCTCATCATTCACCAAATCCACCACGTGCCCACGGATCGCGAATATCTGTTTGGCACTGCCGCCAGGCTCAAAGCTGACCCGCACCGGGCCGCGCTGCCATGCAGGCACCGGGCACGCCGAGTCCGGCTCCGAATCCTCAGCCACTCCGGCATTGGATAGTTCCTTCTTCAATACCGGTTTGCGCCGGTTCAGCTGCGCTACCATCGCGTACGTCTTCTTCCCATCGTCCGCCACTCCACAATACGCGACATAGTCGCGGTACCAACTCGCCGCCGAATAATACGCATCGAATTCCGGAAGATTGATCGGGGCCACGCGGCCAGTTAGGCGGTCGACCAGCAGCCAGCCTCCTCGCTGCCACTGCCAACGTGGAGCCGAATCTTCGGGAAGACTGTCATTCACCCGAAACATACGCCGCACCACAAACAGCCGGTCCGTCACTTCGTGCGGGGCACCCAATACAAATTCTTTGACGCGCCCGTCCACCACCAGTGCACGAATCTTCAAGACGAGTGGCTTATCGTCAATTCCACCCGGATACCACTGCACCGATGTCCACTTTCCAAACGCGATGACGTGGACTTTCGTGGCTGCACGCACCGTAATCGAGAGCGCCATAACAATAAGCAGGGGAAACAATCTGGTCTGCAACATCGTAGCCCGCTTAATCCGCATGAGCTGAGAGTAGGCAGCCCACGAGGACAGAGCAAGCGTTTCAGTCACATCCGCAGCGTACAGGGCCCAAAATGGGAATGGCGCAGTTTGGCAATCGGTGGTAGTGTTCAGAATGCTTGCTACCACTCTTCAGGAAGAGGGAGAATGGCTGTAGAATTAAAAAAGCCAGAATAACGATTTTCAGTTATGAATGTCCTGCCTCCCTCTCGCTCCCTATCGCGGTCGGAGGCACGGACAACTTCCCAAACCGAAGCTGCTTCTTATAAAGAGATGGGTGACCTTCTACCACGACGTCGCGCCCCGCGAATTCTGGTCGTCGACGACCAACCCAGCATCGCGGGCTTGATGAGCCAGTTGCTCTCCATGCGTGGCTACGACGTCACCACCGCGTCCAACGCCGAGCAGGCCGAAGCGGAAGTCCGTCGCCAGTTACCAGACCTGATCCTTTCGGACGTTATGATGCCGGGCAAGTCGGGTTACGATTTCTGCCGCACGCTGAAGGAAAACCCTGCTACGCGCCTGATTCCTTTCGTGCTCATCACCGGGCTCAGCGACAGCAGCGACAAAGTGCATGGCATCGAGGCTGGGGCCGACGACTTCCTCAACAAGCCGGTTCTCGCCGAGGAACTGATTGCCCGCGTGAAATCGTTGCTCCGCCTGAAGGAATTCACCGACGAGCTCGAAACCGCAGATTCCGTTCTCTGCACCCTGGGCCTGATCGTCGAAGGCCGCGATCCCTATACCGAGGGCCACTGTGAACGCCTCTCCGTTCGCGCCGCGGATCTGGGCCGCCACCTCGGCATGGACGAGGATTCCATCATCGCTCTCAAGCGCGGGGGATACCTGCACGATCTGGGCAAGATCGCCGTGCCCGATGAAATTCTGAAGAAAGGCAGCGACCTCACGCCCGCGGAATGGGCGGTCATGAAGCTTCACCCCATCACCGGCGAGAACATCTGCAAGCCTCTGCATTCGCTGCGGCTGGTTCTCCCCATCATCCGCCACCACCACGAACACTCCGACGGTTCCGGCTATCCCGACGGCCTGATTGGATCAGAGATTCCGGCTCTCCCCAGAGTACTTCAGGTCGTAGATGTGTATGACGCGCTGCGCACTGCCCGCTCCTACAAGGCTCCTTTGACTCACGAACAAGCCGCCCAGACCATGCGCGACGAAGCCGCCCGCGGCCTCTGGGACGCTGAACTGGTCGGAGAGTACTTCTACATGCTCGAGCAGCAGCGGCAAGTAGCGTAAGGCAGTTCGCGATTCTCAGCTTTCAAAAAGCTCACTTCTCAATCTCACCTTTTAAAATTCGCTTTTAGGGTGGCGCAGCGCTTCAGCGCTGCGATCAAGGTCCTTGCCCTCTCGGGCTTTAGCCCCTGAGGTACCTCGACCAACCTCCGATTTCCGAAATCCTAAAAGCGCAACGTACAATGGCAGTGCTGCTTGCATCGACTGGCCAGCTTTCTGCTCTCGGCCGCCCAGACTGGCAACCGAGAACTGGCAACTGAGAACAGCGTTTGGACCCCACTTACAGCATCGTGATTCCTGCCTACAACGAGAGTGCCCGTCTGGGCGCGACGCTCGAAAAGGTGCTCGCCTATGTGCACACTCAGGGCTGGGACGCGGAGATCATCGTCGTCAACGACGGATCGCGCGACAACACGGCAGACATTGTTCGCACGTTTGCAGCGAAAGATCCTATGGTGCGCCTAGTGGAAAATCCGGGAAACCACGGCAAGGGATACAGCGTGCGCAACGGCATGCTCAACACTCGCGGCCGCATCGTATTGTTCAGCGATGCAGACTTATCCTCGCCGATCGAAGAAGCGCCCAAGCTATTCCATGCGCTGGACGAGGGCGCCGATATCGCCATCGGCTCTCGCTGGCTGCGCGCTGAAACCCAGACCCAGCGCCAGCCTCTGCACCGCCAGCTCTTCGGCCGCATCTTCAACCTCGTGCTACGTCTCACACTCGGCCTGCAGTTCGCGGACACGCAGTGCGGCTTCAAAGCCTTCAAGCAGCCCGCCGTTCAGGCGATCTTCCCCCTGCAGAAAATCGAACGCTGGGGATTCGATCCAGAAATTCTCTTCCTCGCGAAGAAGCTGAAGTTCAAAACGCAGGAGGTCCCCGTCGCATGGGGTCACAGCGGTGGCACCCGCATCAATCCCCTGATCGACGGCTCCCGCATGGTGATGGAAATGTTCCGAATCCGCTGGTTTGATCTGACAGGAAAATACGAAGCCAATCCTACAGCGACTCCCACGCCGCTTCCGACCCAGCGCGGCCCACAAAGCTAACATTGTCTCGCGGAATCACGCGACAGAAAAATGATTTTGTCATCCTGAGCGAAGCGAAGGATCTATGCAATTGCCGCCATCGCAGATGCGGCCGGCAAGTACCCAGATCCTTCGCTTCGCTCAGGATGACAACGCGAATTAATGCGACGCCGCCTTCACGGCGTCGACGACTTTGATCCCCATCTGCGTCGTAGAGATCGCCGTGTGTGATTTCCCCGCCAAATCCGCCGTCCGCGCCCCCTGCGAGAGCACCGCTGAAACCGCCTTCTCCACGCACGCGGCCTCCGCTTCCAACTGAAAAGAATGCCGCAGCAGCATCGCCACCGACAAAATCGCTCCCAACGGATTCGCAATGCCCTTGCCCGCGATGTCCGGCGCCGATCCATGCACCGGTTCATACAATCCAACCGGCCCACCCACACTCGCCGAAGCCAGCAAGCCCAGAGACCCCACTACGCCACCGGCCTGATCCGACAAAATATCTCCAAACATGTTCTCGGTGAGCAGGACATCAAAATCCGTAGGTCGCTGCACCAACAACATCGCCGCCGAATCGACATACTGGTGCCCCAGTTTCACTTCGGGATAATCCTTCGCAATGCGCGTTACCACGTCCCGCCACAGCCGCGAGCATTCCAACACGTTGGCCTTGTCTACCGACAAAACCTTGCGCCGCCTCTTCATGGCCAAGTCAAATGCGACAAGTGCGATGCGCTCAATCTCCGATTCGCCGTAGCGCATAGTGTTGACCGCTACCCGCGAGCCCGGCTCCCCTTCGATCGACCGCGGCGATCCAAAGTACGCTCCGCCCAGCAACTCGCGCACAATCATAATGTCAGTTCCGCGCACTAGTTCCGCGCGCAGCGGAGAACAATCCTCCAGCGCAGGAAAAAAGACCGCCGGACGCAGGTTGGCATATGCTCCCAACTCGCGTCGAATGCGCAGCAATCCCGCTTCGGGGCGAAGGTGCCCGGGATTGTGATCGAACGCCGGACTTCCCACCGCGCCCAGCAGCACGGCAGATGATTCCAGGCAAGCCTTGACGGTATCCGCCGGCAACGGATCATTCGTCGCAGCCAGCGCCGCTCCGCCGATGAGTTTAGTTTGCAGTTGAACTTGATGGCCAAAGCCGTCGGCCACCGCTTGCAAAACGAGAACGGCCTGTTCGGTCACTTCCGGACCAATGCCGTCGCCAGGGAGAATCGTGAGTTTCAAAAGCATGAGGATAGTTGGGTAATCTGGAATTTAAATGGACAATTGAAAACCCTGTAATTCTATCGCGCAGGCGGGCGACTCTAGGCAGGAGTGGCTCATGAAATCACACAATCACAAAATCCTCCAATGACTCAATCCCTTACACGCCCCACAGGTAGTCTTCCTGCTGCGTCTGCTCGTGGTGGGCATCGCCATGGACCGGCAGCGGCGCACCGAAAGGGTTCGTGTGGGGTGCGACCGGAAACGGCTTCACCGGCTCGGCCACGGGTTCGGCAACCGGTGCATTCACCACCGCCGCCTGCGGCGGAACAATCTTCTCAATCAGCGGCGTCGCCGATCCCGAAGGCTTGTGCGTGTCGCGAATCAGTTCCAGCAAGTGATGATCTTCCACATGCTTGATCTTGTCGGCCAGCCGGACAAAGCGTCGGTAAATGTCGTCTAGCGCCCTGCGGTCGAACGAGTAGCCCAGTTGTTCGCAACGCATGCTCAGAGCGTGCCGTCCCGAGTGCTTGCCCAGCACCAGTTTCGAATCCGGCACTCCCACCGACTGCGGCGTCATAATTTCGTAAGTCAGTGGATTCTTCAACACGCCGTCCTGATGAATGCCCGCCTCGTGGGCAAATGCATTGCGCCCGGTGATCGCCTTGTTCGGCTGCACCGGCACGCCGGTGATCTCGCTCAGCATCTGGCTGGATGCAAAAATATGATCGCCCACCACGCCCGTCTCATACGGATACCGGTCGGGCCGAACCCGCATCGCCATTACAATTTCTTCCAACGACGCATTTCCCGCTCGCTCCCCAATCCCATTAATCGTGCACTCCACCTGCCGCGCTCCCGCAGACACCGCCGCCAACGCGTTGGCGACCGCCATTCCCAGATCGTTATGGCAGTGCGCAGAAATCACTACGTTCTCGATTCCTTTCACGCGCTGCCGGATGGTCGTGATCAACGCCTCGAATTCGGAGGGCACGGTATATCCGACTGTGTCCGGAATGTTCAGCGTGGTTGCCCCAGCTTCGACAACGGCCTCGAGCACGCGACACAAAAATTCAGGCTCGGTGCGAGTCGCATCTTCCGGTGAAAACTCCACGTCATCGCAAAGCGACTTGGCGAAGCGAATCGCTTCCCGCGCCTGCTCCACGCACTGATCTCTCGTGATTCGCAGCTTGTATTGCAGGTGAATATCGGATGTCGCCAGAAAAACGTGGATCCGCGGCCGCGCCGCATGCCGCAAAGCTTCCCAAGCCCGTTCAATGTCAGGCCGGCAGGCGCGCGCCAACCCAGCAATAATCGGACGCCGTACTGCCGAAGCGATCGCCCTCACCGACTCGAAGTCGCCGTCAGAGGCAATCGGGAACCCTGCCTCGATCACATCCACACCCAGGCGATCGAGTTGCTGAGCCAAACGCAGCTTTTCCTGCTGGTTCATGCTGCAACCCGGGGACTGCTCGCCGTCGCGAAGAGTGGTATCGAAGATGGTGATGCGGGCTCGCTCTGCAGTCATTGGATCTCCCTCAAAACAAAACTGATCCCTAATAGTAAGGGTGATTCGCCTAGAAGCAAAACTTATAATTCTTCAGTAATCATTAACGGTAATTGTATAATAAGTTCTACTAATGTATTTCTGAGATTTGATTAAGAGGTCCGCATGGAGCTTTCCCAACTCGAAGTCTTTCTGGCCGTAGCCCGCGAGCATCGCTTCTCTCGCGCTGCCGAGAAACTCTACCGCACCCAGTCCGCTGTCAGCCAGACCATCCGCAAGCTCGAGGACGAACTCGGCGAGGCGCTCTTCGACCGCTCTTCGCGTGAGGGCGTCCTGACTGATGCGGGGAAGGTTCTCTTTGAATACGCCGAAAAACTGATCAATCTGCGTACTGAGGCCTCCGAATCTTTGACCGAACTTCGCGAACTCCAAAAGGGCAAGCTGGTGATCGCCGCTAACGAGTTCACCGTGCTCTACCTTCTGCCCTTGCTGGCCGAATTCCGCCGCCTGCACCCCATGATCAAGGTCACGGTCGAACGCGCTCTTGGCAGCCGCATCCCCGACGACGTCCTGCGCTACAACGCCGAGTTTGGCGTGCTGTCCTACGAACCTCAGGAGCCAAGCCTGCACGCGGTGGTCGTCTACCTCGACGAACTCGTGCTGATCGTTCCCCCGAAGCATCCGCTCGGCTCCGCCCCGCAGGTCAGCATCCGGCAGTTGGGCGCGGAATCGTTCGTGGCACACATCGTCTCGTCGCCCTATCGAGAGAAAGTCATCCAACTGTTCAAGACGCACAAGACACCCCTTCACATGGACCTGGAACTGCCCACTCTACAAGCCATCAAACAGTTCGTAGCCATGGGACACGGCGTCGCGCTGGTGCCCGAAATCAGCGTTGAAACCGAGCTGTCCCGAGGAGAGTTGGTAGGAATCCCGGTGCGCGAACTGCAACTGAAACGCAAGCTGCGCCTTATCTACCGCAAAGACGCGAACCTGTCGCATGCAGCCCGGGCATTTCTAAAAGTAGCCGAAGCCGTGGCCCTCGACCGCAAAGGCCGCTACCGATTCCAGCGCGAAAGCTGAAGGTGCCTTGAACGCACTTTGGCGGAGGCCCGCATTTATGGGCAAAATAAAGAAGGAGCAGAGGTGAACTCTGCTCCTTAGTATGTTAGGACCAAACCGCGTCAGCAGTCCGCGCACACCCGCTCTTCGCGAAACGATGCCACGGCCGTATCCACCGAAGGATGAACCTCCAGCACCGAATCCAGATTGGTTAACTCCAGCAGTGCGCTGACCAGCGAATTCGGTCCGGCACACTTCAGGCTTACGTTTTTTCCCTGCGCCCAATTCTGCAGCAGCACCAACTCTCCGATACCGGCGCTGTCCATCGAACTTACCCCACTCAGATCGATGACCAGTTTCCTCGACTGTTGCAGAACTGCGCCCACCACCCCAGACAGGGTGGCGGCTTCATCGCGATACACCAGGCGGCCCTGGCAGTGCACGATGACGACATCACCGCGATTGCGTATTTCCAGACTGAGTTTCAACTTCAACTCCTTGGGTACGTCAAAGGCAGCCAGAATTCCCGGCTGCTCGCCTATTTGCCAATTCATGTCCATTGGTTGCATGCTAGTAGATAGACGCAGGTGCGTTGGTTTTGGCACCATGAATATCTGGTAAATTTTCATCCATCCTGCGAGCCCATATCCCGGCCCCGGCTTGGACAAATTTGTGTAAACTGGGACATCTTGGGCATCCAGTACACTGCATCTAACAGATTTCGTTGATTAAATTGCACTTTTTTGCCGGCGCAACCGCCGGGGAGGAATAATTCGTGTCCAAGTCTGCTGCCGCGGCGCTGGCATTTTTTGGCTTCATGCTGTTCTCGATCCCGATGTCGGCACAATTTAACGGACTTCTTCCCAATGGCAACGTCTACGGCGGCGTTTCCTACGCGCAGCTCACCAACGTCACCAACCAACAGAGTTATCGCGGCTGGAACGGCTCCTTCGAAGCGCTTCCCTTTACGCGCTATCCGTATCTCGGGCTGGTGGCCGATGCCAGTGGCTTTTATCGCTCTGGTGTTACCCAATACAACTTCGTGGGCGGCCCGCGTTTGTCGATGAACTATGACCGGTGGCGGCCTTTCTTGCACGGCATGGTCGGCATCCGCCACCTCAATTCCAGTGGCTTCATCTACAACCCGCTCGAAATCGACGTCGGCGGCGGCGTCGACTACAAACTCCCATTCAAGAATTTTTCCTGGCGCTTTCAGGGCGATTACATGCACACCCATTACCTGAGCGCCACTCAGAACGACTACCGCGCTTCCACCGGAATCGTCTGGCGCTTCTGATTCGCCCTACCTAATTTATTCATCAACCAAATGGTGGAAATCCGAATCTCTTCTCCACACATCCAAAACTTTGCCGTCCTACACGGGTTTGATGGATGCCAGGAAGGGATAGTCGCCTCATGCTCAAAGCTGCGTGCATTACTGCTTTATTGTTCCTCTTCGCGGGGCTCGCAAGTGCCCAGGTACCGTCCGGGAATGTTTTCTTCGGCTATTCTTATGAGTCCACAGACACTTCGGCGTTCGGTCCGAATGTGATCACCTCGACCGTGACCCGGCACAACCTGAATGGATGGGAAGCGTCCTTCGAAGGCAAGATTCTACCCTGGATCGGAATCGTGGGCGACGTCGCTGGGCATTACGGTTCGCAGAACTTCACCGAAGCCACACCGAACGGCCTGATCACCACGAACGTCACAGGCCATGAGCAGGAATACCTCTTCGGATCGCGGCTCTCCGTCCCCGTGGGAAGGTTCACACCCTTTGCCGAGGCCTTTGTCGGCGCAGCGCACATCCACGCTGGTGGCACTCTGCCGACTCCCTCGAATACATCGTTCGCATATGCCATCGGCGGTGGGCTTGACTATAAGATCATTCGTCCGATCGCTTTGCGCGTCGAAGGCGATTATTTGCGAACGTCGTTCTACAGCGCCGATCAAAACAACTTCCGCCTGGGCGTGGGTGTTGTCGTCCGCTTCTAGGCCGCCTGTCACCCAAGAAAAATCAGGATTCAGCTGGTTGGCTGAATCCTGTTTTTTGTGGCCACGACAAAACTCGTAGAACAATTAGCGCCGGGAGAACTAGGCGCGGGGCACACTATCCGGTTCTGTCGCCCAATATTTGTGGTCGCGCAGAAAGTACTTTTCGTTCCAGTAATTCATGGCCGTCCACAGGAACAGCCAGCCTACCCGCAAGTGTCCCATCTTCTTGAATCGCCGGTTCGTGGTGTAGACCCCACCGCGCACGATCGCGAAACGCTTGCGTTCGACCTGCTGGCTCAGCCGGTAATCTTCCGCGAATAGGATCTGCTCGTGGAATCCGCCCAGTTCCCAGAATTTCTTCCGGTCAAAGAGCATGAACATCCCTGTCGCGAACGGACGGTGCAGGTACGACAGGTACTGAAAGAAGTCGTTGCCCGCGTAGAACGCCTTGTCGAGCCAACTGCCACCGTTGCACAAAATGTTCGTGGTCACACAGTGCAGGTGCTTGGCCTGCGCTTTCTCGACGCAGCGCCGGACCAGCGAACGATCGGCCAGCTCAATATCTGCATCGAGAAAAAGAATGTAACGAGTATCTGCCTGCGCCGCCCCTAAGTTGCGTCCGACCGAGGGCATTCCGCCACGAATCACGCTCACGTTCAGGCGGTCGCGGAAGCTCATCACGATCTCCGGCGTTCCGTCGGTTGAATTCGCATCAGCGACCAACACTCTCGTACTCGACATCTTCGAGTAGTCCTGATTCGTCAGCGAAGTCAGCAATCGCGGAATCAGTTTCGCCTCGTTCTTCGCCGGAATCACGATCGTCAGCTCGTTCGCCGTATTCATGCTTGTCGTATTCATGGATTTCTACCCCCTGTTCATCGATCGTCAGATAAGTCAGCCGCGAATCGACCCACCCGCCCGAGTTGTAGTAGTGCACTCCGTCCTGCTCCACGTGAACCGCTTCATGCGTGTGCCCGCAGAAAATACGATCTGCCCCATGTTGCCGCGCGTAGTTCAGTGCGCCAGACGCGACTTTCGGCGACATGCGCAGCCAGCGTGTATTCAGCCGGTCAATCAGCCGCACGATCGGCTTGCTCTTAAAATCCAATTTCTGCAGCTGCAGGTAGAGCGACGTGCCCCACTGGCTCAGACGCACACGGTTTACCTGAAATCCATCGAACTGATGACCGTGAATTGCCACATGCCGCAGCCCGCAGTAATCCCACGCATAGTCCTGATACACGCGCACCCCGACCAGGTGCGACATGATGTTCGTCAGTCCGTGATCGTGATTGCCCTCCACCCACACCACTTCAATCTTCCGTTTGGGATTCGAGAGCTTGCGAATGTAGCCCAGAAACTTCCAGTGTTCCTTGGTGAGGCGGGCAAAATTAAGGTCGGCGAAGATGTCGCCCAGCAGAATCAGCCGCTGGAAGCGGTTTTCCTTGAGCACCCGCGTCGCTTCACGAGCATGACTCGTCTCTGCACCCAGGTGCAGGTCGGAAAGGATCAGCGTGTTGTACACGTGCAGATCCATATCCCTGTTCTAGCAGTGGATTGTTAAGGGTTGATGAAATGTGCATCAATTTTGGTGCATAGATAACTACGGAAGTAACCGTAAAGCCTCATTGAAGATTCAGGGGTGAAAGCGAACTTACGAGCTAGGCGTGAACCTCACGTTAATGAAGGCCTCGCGCTGCAATGGACGATCCTTGCGCTCGGCTGGCAAATACGAAGAGTGCCAAACCACGTCGAGTGCCGCAGCCGCCAGCGCGGGGTCCGAGGTTTGCACTACCTCGGCATCCAGAACCTTCCCTTTCTGATCGAGAATCGCGTGGACGATCACGGGTTGGACCACGCCGCTAAACCCTGCGGGGGCTCGAACCGACTCAGGAAAACGGAAGGGGCCGACCATGATCGCTCCCGGCCCATGCGAGATCATTTTCTTCGTCGGCACGAACTGGTTCGGATCGTTGTTTGCGTCTTGAATATCCTCGAGGTGAATCTGCAGCACGCTGGTGCCGCCTTCCACAATCGTGGTCTGCCGCGGCAGGACGCGTCCGTGGAACTCAATGCCGCCGTTGTAGTCGTAGACGGAATAAATGCCAGGCGCCTCGGAATGAATTCGCAGGAGGCCGGTCTTGGGATCGATGCAGAATTCGCTTTCTTCCCAGCGGCGTCCCGGCGTCGCCGTCGCATCGTTTCCGCCCCGTGACATCAGAATGCATGCGAGGTCTGTCCCTTCCCACTTCGCGGTCGCCATTCTAATCAACGCAGGAGCGAAGTTCCCGACAACGGGCCAGAAGACGGAGTTGCGAACCATCTGCAAGCGCAGCGGCATGTGCCCACGCGGTTTGTCGTCGTAAGCCTCGCCCTGGTAGAAAATCCTAAGCTGCGAATAATCCCCCAGTCGCGCCGACCAGCGCCATGCCTGGCCATTGAGCCAAGTCTCCTCGAGCTCGCCGTAACCCTGACTGTGCGCATCTCCTCCCGTCGAGTTAAACGAAACTTTGATTGAGAAGGGTGCCATGCCGGGCGTGTGCATCGCGCTGTTCTGACGCGCGCGCTCGAGCAGGTTCAGGAGGGCGGCTCGCTTTTCCGGCGTGTCCGGCACCACGGTCGGCCCGGTCGCCAGCTCCAGCGGATCGTACGGCAGCGGTGCAACCTTAGGCGCTGACTGCGAGAAGGTGGAGACGACAACAAGCAGGATGAACAGCGCTAAGCGCGGGGCCCGGATGGACATAAGCCACTCTCCAGCGGACGAGAAATGCTAACCCGATCTGGCTGAAAATCGCAAGCCGGTCCGCGCTCTGCTTCCCCCTTCATTCAAACCGCAGCGCCGTCACGGGATCGACGCGGGTGGCGCGGTAGGCCGGGATCCATACGGCGAGAAGCGCGACGCCGCTCAGCAACAGAGGTGTCACCACAAAGGCCGCTGGATCCCAGGCTTTCACTCCGAACAGGAAACCGGCGAGCAAGCGTGTCAGCCCGAGCGCCCCTCCGATTCCAATCACCACGCCGATACCTGCGAGAACCATTCCTTGGCGCACGACCATGTTGCGGATATTGGGAGCTTGCGCGCCCAGTGCTATGCGGATGCCAAGTTCCTGCGTGCGCTGTTGCACGGAGTAGGCCATAAAACCGTAGATGCCGATGGCCGCCATGAGCAGAGCCGATGATCCAAAGATAGTCAGCAGGAGCATGCTGAAGCGCTGCCGCGAGATGGTTGAACTGGCAATCTCATTCATCGTCCGGACGTGACCCACCGGGAGACCTCCGGTGGCGTCGCGCAGTGCGGCGGAGATCGCCTTGACCAGCGTGTGCGGCTCAACGCGGCTGCGGACGATCCACCACAACGGCGCAACACGGGAGTTGAGCGCAGTAACTCTGTCGGGCATCTGCGCGATCGGGATGTACATAGTGGGAGCGGGATCCTGATCGAGGCTGTCATTGCTCATGTTGCCGGTAACGCCGATGATCTGGCGAGGGGGCTCCGCAAAAACAGGACCCATGCCGACGCCGATGAGCAGGCGGTCCGACAGCGGATCACCCCGGGGCCAGAATTCCTTTGCCATCGCCTCGTTGATGATGACAACTCCGGGAGCCGAGCCGTCATCATGCTCGGTAAAATTTCGCCCGTGCAGGACCGGAACTTTGAATGTATCGAAGTAGCTCCATGACACCGTGAAGATACCGGCTCCGCCTGTGGAAGGGTCGTTCCCCTTTGGACGGCCAACGATGTCAAAAGGCACGCCAAATCCGCCCTGAAGCGGAAGGCAGCAGGCGGCAGCAGCGCTGGTGACGCCAGGCAGCCCGGCGA
Organism: uncultured Acidobacteriaceae bacterium; assembly: GCA_963706645.1. Lineage (GTDB taxonomy): Bacteria > Acidobacteriota > Terriglobia > Terriglobales > Acidobacteriaceae > Sulfotelmatobacter. Next base: position 330,214 of record CAVPNR010000019.1, on the reverse strand, counting down.
GACGCTCGCTGCCGTCACGGACGATCTGCGCAACGCCCGCGGTCTTCTGAAAACGATCCGCGTTGATCGACATGGCCATCGTAAGCACGTTATGCGTGTCGAAGCCGGGATCGACGGCCTGGAGATTCCGGAAAGTGCGGATGAGCAGCGCCGCTCCGACCACCAGGATCAGCGCCAGCGCCATTTCACTCACAACCAGCACAGACCGTATCCTGCCGCTGCGGAAGCCCACGCCCGACCGGTTACTGCTTTCATTCAGTGTCGCCGCAAGGTTCGGCCGAGATGCGCTGATGGCAGGTACAAGGCCGAACACGACGCCAGTGATCGCAGAGATCGCGAAGGTGAAGAACAAGACATTCAGATCGAGCGTGACCGCAGATCCGTTCTCTCCGATACGCGGGATATCTCCCGGACTGATGGCAAGGAGCATTCGAACACCGACAATGCCAAGAAAGAGGCCAAGAATGCCGCCGGTAAGCGACAGCACCAGGCTCTCTGTAAGCAATTGCCGGATGATTTGAGCACGACCCGCTCCGAGTGCGGCACGGGTGGCAAGTTCGCGCTTCCTTCCGGAGGCGCGGATCAGCAGCAGGTTGCCGACATTGGCGCACGCAATCAGCAGAACGAATCCGACCGCCCCGAGCAGCACCAGAAGAGACGAGCGCGTGTCGCCGACAATCGATTCCTGCAGAGGGATCACGCCGAAGCTGCTCTCCGGACTGAGGAACTTGGGATAGGTCCGCCGATACTCGTCCATCGCGAGCTTCATCTGAGCGTTGGCCATTTGCAGCGTGATCCCAGGTTTGAGTCGCGCGGCAACGACAAAATAGTTGGCCAAGTCCTGGGAGTTGAGGTCGAACTGATACGGTAGCCAGAGATCGCCTCCGGCCTTCGTAACGAACTCCTGTCCAATGACCCCAACGACCAGATAGGGCTGCCCCTCCAGCTGGATGTTTGTCCCCACAACATTGGGATTGCCGCCGAACCGCCGCTTCCACAGGCCATAGCTGAGCACTACGACGTGGCCGCCGTTTGAACTATCCTCGGCCGCGGTGAACGTCCGCCCTGCCACAACCCTCGCACCGAAGAGTGAAAAATAGTCGGCGGTGACGTGTACGCCCGGTACCTGCTCGGGATTGTCGCCGCCCGTCAGATTGAGTAACGCGACCCCCCGGTCGTAAGCCGCGACGAACTGGAAGATCTCAGTCTGCTGGTGCCAGACGTTGAACTTAGGCACATTCGCGTCGTCGAACTTTCCCTCCGGCGACACATCCATCAACTGCACTAGCGATTCCGGTTCCGGATAGCTGAGCGGCTTCAGCAGGATCGTGTTCACCACCGAAAAGATCGCTGTATTCGCGCCAATTCCGACCGCCAGCACAATGATGGCGGTGGCGGTGAAGCCTGGAGTCTTCGCCAGTGACCGCAACACGAATCGAAGATCGCGCCCTGTGCTTTCGATCCAGTCGGAGAAGAGTCGAATCATGGGATCCCCCGGGACTATCGGACGTTAGCAGGGCATGGAGTCGGAACGAAGCATCCGCAAAATCTTGCAAGTCGAAATCGGGGGCTCTGTGTCCTCGGTGTCCTCTGTGGTTAGTCACCGGAGGCACGGGGATCCCCACTACTCGCTGGTGAAGTAATCCACGGTGACCGGATTCTCAAACAACGAATAGTCGCGCGTGACCACAGTGATGCCGCTCTCCGTCACGAAATACCTCTGCCGGTCGGCCTCGGCGTCGTAGCCGATGGTGGTGCCTTCCGGAATATGCACGTCGCGGTCGAGGATCGCCTTGCGAATGCGGCAACGCCGGCCGACGCTCACATGCGAGAACAGAATGCAGTCGTCGACTTCTGAGTATGAATTGACGCGTACGTCCGGCGAAAGCACGGAGTTCTTCACCTGTCCCCCAGAGACGATGCATCCATTGGAGACGATGGAATCGAGCGCGGTGCCGGTTCGTCCCGCCTCGGCGAAAACAAATTTCGCCGGCGGGTACTGCCGCTGGTGCGTGCGGATGGGCCACTCTTCGTCGTACAGGTTGAAGATGGGCGACACCGAAACAATATCCATGTTGGCTTCGTAGTAGGCTTCGAGCGTGCCCACATCGCGCCAGTAGAGCGCTTCCTTCTTATTCTCGTCGACGAAGTCGTAGGCGAAGACGCGGTAGTCGTCGACCATCTTGGGCAGAATATCTTTGCCGAAATCGTGACTCGACTGCGGATTCTCGGCGTCCTTGAGCAGCACGGGAATCAACACGTCGGCATTGAACAAATACACGCCCATCGATGCCGCCACCTTCTCCGGATTCAGCGGCGAACGCAGGGCCGTGGTCTTCGGCTTTTCCTGAAACCCGTTGACGCGCCCATCTTTGTCCACGTCGACAACGCCGAGCTGGTAGGTCTGCGAGGGATCACTCTGAATCGTCGCCAGCGTAATATCCGCGGCCGAGTCCAGATGCTGCTTCATCATCTTCCCGTAATCCATCTTGTAGATGTGATCGCCGGAAAGAATCAGAACGTGTTTGGGCTGCTCGGAGCCGATCGAATAGATATTCTGGTACACCGCGTCGGCCGTGCCCTGATACCACTGATCGCTCACCCGCTTCATCGGAGGCAGCACTTCCACGAACTCGCCCACCTCGCGGCCCAGAATGTTCCAGCCTTCGCGGATGTGCCGGTTCAGCGATAGCGCTTTGTATTGTGTGAGGATGTAAACCCGGCGCAGGTCGGAATTCAGACAATTGGAGAGCGTAATATCGATGATGCGATAGATGCCGCCAAATGTGACCGCTGGCTTGGCCCGGTCGCGAGTCAAAGGATAGAGTCGCTCACCCGCGCCACCTGCCAATAGAACCCCGAGAGTATCTTTCATTACTACCCCTCAGATTCCGTTGCTGTACCGTTCGCCCCAGCGGAATCTTGCTTCCCGCACGGCAGATGCGAAAAGAAAACAGTAGATGTTAGCACAGGTGAGGGAGGTTGCTCCCGTTCTCGCATAGCCGTTCTCGCATAGCCGGACGCACTCCAGGCGGAGGACACTCTCCAATCTCCGCGTCATCCCGACCGGAGCCGTTCTTCAGGCGGAGGGAAGGATCTCAGATCATAACGAGTCCCAACAACAGAGCCTCTCCGTCGAATCGACAAGTCCTATAATGCTCCACGATGCCCGCTGGCACTTAAGCCCTGGAGACGGATTTGCCTAGAAAAACGATCTTGCGGCCGAAGGAACCGAGGCCTTCCGTAGATAAGGAGAATTCGCGCGCCGAGCAGGCCCTGGGGATGCACCAGCGCATCACCCGCCGTGATTTTCTGAATGCCACGCTGCTGGCCTCAGGAAGTATGCTGCTCAATCCGCTGTCACCGGCCGATCTGCTGGCAGCTCCCTCAGCGGGACGCCCGGATGAAGACGATCTCACTGGCTTCGGCGGCATTGGCGACTACGCAAATTCCAACGGCAACACCCTAGCCGTGCTCAATGCAGGTCACGAAATCCGCGATGGCCGATTCGAAAGCCTTCCCGCCACCATGATCGACACTGGCGAAATTTTCGACTGCGTGGTGGTGGGCGGCGGCATCAGCGGCCTGGCTGCGGCTCTGATTTTTCAACGGCACGCCGGCTCGGGCAAGACTTGTCTGGTGCTTGACAACCATCCCATCTTCGGCGGCGAAGCCAAGCGCAACGAATTCTTCGTCGACGGTCACCGGTTAGTCGCGCATCAGGGATCAGCGTTTTTCCCCGTTGCCTATCCCCACAGCTTTATCGAACGCTTCTACGAATCGATCGGCTTGAAGACACCTCGCCTCGAATATCAGAAGTGGGGCAGTTCCGAGCCCGAAATGCAACTGAGCCGGACGCCATATTTGGGCTCGGCCCCCAACAGCACCTACTTCGGCGCCAAGTTCGGCCAGCAGCAAGGGCTGTGGTTGACCGACCCATGGGGCAAGGACCTGGAGAAGGCTCCAGTTCCGTCAAAAGTGAAAACGGAGTTGGCGAAGTTTCAGTCCGCCAGCGACTCCGCCGACCATGCTCCGCTATATGCCGGCGACCCTATTTCGCGCCGCCTCGACACGATCACGCTCGAAGACCACATGATCGAGCGTCACAGTATCAGCCGCGAGACCATCCGCACATTCCTGTCGCCTGGCGAAGGCGGAGGATACGGCCTCGGCCCCGACGCGCTCTCCGGTTTCACAGCCTACGCCGCCGATATGCTGCATCCTCTCGACATCAGCGACGAAACCGGTACGCAAATGTTCCCCGACGGTAACGGCGGCATTGCGCGGTTAATCACAAAAACACTGATTCCCGAATCGATCGCAGGCGATCACTCCCTGCAAGATGTGTGTCGAAATGCGGTGAACTTCGCGGCATTAGACCACGTAGGCAGCCCTGCGCGCATCCGTCTGGATTCGACCGCGGTCTGGGTGAAGCACGACGGCGATGCCGCAAAATCTGAGTTCGTCACCGTAGCCTACATGCGCGGTGGCAAGACCTATCGCATCAAAGCGCGCTCCGTCGTTATGGCGGGCGGAAGCTGGACCACGCGGCACATCGTGCGCGACCTCCCCGCAGATCGCGTTGAAGCGTACAGCCAGTTCTACCGCACCCCCTGCATGATGGCCAACGTCGCAGTACGCAACTGGCGCTTCCTGTACAAGATGGGAATCTCCGGCTGCCAGTGGTTCGAGGGATTGGGAAATTACATGCAGGTTCGCAAACTCGCAACCTGCGGCGCTGACACTCCCACGATCGGACCCGACTCGCCCACCGTGCTCAGCGTGAAGGTTTTGTACACCTATCCCGGCCAGCCTACCGAGCAGCAGGGACACATGGGCCGCGCGGAACTCATCTCGACTCCATTCCGCGAATACGAGCGCCAGATTCGCCAGCAGTTTACGGCGATGTTCGCCCGCTCTGGATACGACGCCTCCCGCGACATCGCCGGAATCATTCTGAATCGCTGGGGGCACGCTTATCTCAGCCCCGCCCCGGGATTCTTCTTCGGCAAAAACGGTAAACCCGCTCCCGGCGACGTCCTCCGCGCAGCCCCCTTCGGCAGAATCGCCTTCGCAAACACAGATCTCTCCGGGGTAGCGGACCACCGGTCCTCGATTATCGAGGCAGATCGAGCAGTTGGGCAGTTACTGGATCAAGTGTTGGCGGGATAAATACTTAGAAGTAAGCAACTAAAAGTGCCGTCATCCTGAGCGGAGCCGTTCTTCAGGCGAAGCGAAGGATCTCAGCCGGATCAAGTCCAAAGGCTCTACTTGTCTTTATCCGGCTTATCCTTCTCCAACTTCTCTTCATCAATCTTGATGCGCAGCGACTTCAGAAACTTTAAATCCTGATCGTTGATTTTGAACTCTGGATTCGTCGACAAGGTGGTCACGAGCGAAGTCTTATCCGGCGATTTTTCGCCCTGCTTGCTGACGCCGATCGTAGCTTCCAGCACCAGAAAGATGTCATACCCACCGTCCTTGATGCGCGACACAACCTCAGAAATCTGCTCGGAGTCGGAAAGAGATTCATTGATCGCGTCGCCGAGTTCTTTCATCAGTTGCTTCAGTTGTGGATCCACCGCGTCCCCCTGAACGAAATCGCTAGGTTACGATCTTTAGATGCAGCCGCCGCGGGATCGGTTCGCCACTCATCGCTGCCCGCGTTGGCGTCATTGTAGCGCCGCAGGCTGTTAAAATCGAGGCTGTGAGCAAAGTTTCTGCCTTCCGAAAGTTGGGAGTCGTGGCCCAGGTCGCCGGACGACGGGCCGGGCGCAACCGGACCCTCAACGCCGTCATGAGCGGCGTCCGCACCACGGGCCGCTCGGTTGGGCGCGCCGCTCACCAGTTATGGCTTGAGGTCACTGGACTCATCTTCCTCCTAATGGCCCTCACCTTCGCCGGCGCCACCGTGAAGGAGTACGGGAAATACCACGCCGGAAGCGCCGGGTTCAGCCGCTTGGCCATTGCAGTTTGTTGCACACTCACGTTTGGCTGGTTCGGACTCAGTTCGTTCTGGAGAGCGCGGAGACGAGGCCAGCGCCCTTGAACACGCTCTGACCATGCCAGGCATACGGGCAGTTCCAAAGAGTCAGGTGGAAATGGAATGACGGAAAAGCTGAAGGCCCGCCCCAGCAGCACCGAGATTGAAACTTCCTCCCGCATCCCGGTAAATCCGCTCTACACTCCCGCCGACCTCAAAGGCTCCGACTACGAAAGCGAAGTCGGATACCCCGGCGAATATCCCTTTACCCGCGGCGTGCAGGCCACGATGTACCGCGGCCGCCTCTGGACCATGCGCCAGTATGCCGGCATGGGCGACGCCGAGGAATCGAACAAGCGCTACAAATATCTGCTGGCCAATGGCACCACCGGTCTTTCCGTAGCATTCGACCTTCCCACGCAGATCGGCCTCGACTCCGATCATCCCCTGGCGGCCGGCGAAGTCGGCAAAGTCGGCGTCGCCATCGACTCCATCGAAGACATGCAGCGCCTCTTCGACGGCATCGAACTCACGAAAATTTCCACCTCAATGACCATCAACGCGACGGCGTCGATCCTGCTTGCCCTGTATGTAGCGGTCGCGCGCCGTCAAGGTGGCGACCCGCGCAAGCTCTCGGGCACCGTGCAGAACGACGTGCTCAAGGAATACATCGCCCGCGGCACCTACATCTACCCCCCGCAGCAGGCCATGCGCGTCATCACCGACATGTTTGCCTGGGCGAACGACAACGTTCCCGACTGGAACACGATTTCGATTTCCGGCTATCACATGCGCGAGGCCGGATCGACCGCGGTGCAGGAAGTCGCTTTTACCCTGGGCAACGGCATGGCCTACGTCGAAGCCGCGATCAAGGCCGGACTCGATGTCGACAAGTTCGCTCCCCGCCTCTCTTTTTTCTTCAACGCGCACAGTAATTTTCTCGAAGAGGTCGCGAAGTTCCGCGCCGCCCGCCGCATGTGGGCCCGCATCATGCGCGAACATTTCAAAGCCAGAAATCCCAAGTCGTGGATGCTCCGCTTCCACACCCAGACCGCCGGCTCGACGCTCACCGCCCAGCAACCCGAAAACAACATCGTCCGCACCGCAATTCAGGCGATGGCGGCCGTTCTGGGTGGAACGCAGTCGCTGCACACGAATTCTTACGACGAAGCCCTGGCCCTGCCCACCGAGCAGGCGGCCCGCATCGCCCTGCGCACCCAGCAGGTGATCGCCTACGAATCAGGCGCCCCGCAAACCATCGATCCGCTGGCCGGATCGTATTACGTCGAGTCCCTCACGAACGAAATTGAAAAGCGCGCGGCCGAGTACCTGGGAAAGATCGAAGTGCTCGGCGGAATGCTGAAGGCCATCGAGCGCGGCTTCGTCCAGCACGAAATTCAAAACGCTGCCTACGAATATCAGCAGTCTGTCGACGAAGAGCGCGCCATCGTTGTCGGTGTAAACCGTTTCGAAGTCGAAGAAGAAAAGCCGATCCCGATTCAGAGTATCGATCCGTCCCTGGAACCGAAGCAGGTAGAACGGCTGCGCGCCCTGCGCGCCAAGCGGGACGCAGGCCCCTGGAAAGCGGCCATAGCCGGCGTGGAGGACGCAGCGCGCTCGGGCGCAAATGTCATGCCCCGCATCCTGGCAGCAGTCGAGGCCTCAGCCACGGTGGGAGAGATTTCCGACGCCATGCGCCGCGTCTTCGGCGAATACAAAGAAGCAGTTGTTATCTAGCCGGTTCGACGCTGGAGTTGGCGACGGAAAAGCGCACGGCTTCAGAGGTTGCGGGAAAACTACAAATGCGTGCACTACCGTGGAAGAGCGACCCTTTCAGGGCCGCGTAAGAACGTAGAATCGGTGTGGGCTTCAGCCCTGTGGTTGGCTTTAGCCCCTGAGGAATCGCGGCTATGCTGGCTGCGCCTGCATCTCCGCCACTACCGCGTCCAGATGCGCCAGCGTCTCGTCCACCGTCAACGAATACATCTCGCGCCCAAGCCCTTCGCCCGCCTCCAGCGCGGCCTTCAAATAATGCCCAGCAATCTCCTGGGCCAGCGAATCCGTAATCATCTTGCCGGTCCGCTTCTTGTATTCCACCCATGCCGGATGCGGCAGCGCCACCCACACCTTGCGCCCATCCACCAGAAACTTGATGTCGACCGCGTCCGCGTGCCGCGTAGCAATCGCAACGATCATGGCCTGATACACGCAATGAACTGGCTTCTTGGTCCACCGATCGGTGGCAGTAAAGTTCGCAAACATGCCTAAAACTATAGCGGAGCGAAAGGTACCCGGGCAACCGACAAGGCCATCGATTCCTCCGCGCGTCATCCTGAGCTGAGCCGTTCTTCAGGCGGAGCGAAGGATCTCACGCGGAGTGGAACGTAGCCACTCTCACATCCCTTCCTTGACCCCACGCCCCGCGCGCTGCTAATGTCGCCCTTCGCCCAAGGACTCCTATGCTCAACAAGATCCTCTGCTGCACGATGCTTCTGCTCTCCGCGATTCTTTCGCAGGCCGCACCCGCGAGGCCCGTCGGCCAGCGCTTCGAAGTTTCCTTCCCCAGCGAAATGAGCGCGACCCCGCTCGACGGACACGTCCTGCTCCTGATCTCCAACAACGATGCCAAAGAGCCCCGGTTCCAGATCAGCTTCATGACCGCAGAGTCCCAACAGATCTTCGGCGTCGACGTCGACGCCCTCTCCCCCGGCGCGCCTGCCATCGTTGACGCAACAACCCTCGGCTATCCCGCCGAGAGCCTCAACGACATCCCGGCCGGCGACTATTGGGTGCAAGCGGTCCTCAACATTTATGAGACTTTTCACCTCGGCAACGGCCGCACTTTGAAGCTTCCCCCGGATAAAGGCGAAGGCCAGCACTGGGCCGTCAAGCCCGGCAACCTCTACAGCAAACCGGTGAAGATGCATCTCGATCCCAAGTCCGGCCTCACCGTCCGCATCTCCCTCACCGAAAAGATGCCATCGGTCGCCGACAATCCGAAAGTCGTCGACTCGGTTGTAGGATGGTCCGGCGCCAACGAAGATCACGCCATCGTTGACAACAAGTGGGTCAAGCACATTCGCATTCAAAGCGCCCTGCTCACCAAGTTCTGGGGACGTCCCACGTATCTCGGCGCCGTCGTCCTGCTGCCCGACGGATGGGACGAGCATCCCGACGCGCACTATCCGCTCATCGTCGAGCAGGACCACTTTCATCGCGATCTTCCCGGTGTGATCGCCTTCCGCACCCATCCACCCGCCGACAACTTGCAAGGCGGCGAGCTGCGCGCGGCGAAGAACGGCTACAAGCTCTATCAGGACTGGACCGCAGGCCGCCTCCCGCGCGTCATCGTGCTCTCCATCCAACACGCCACGCCTTACTTCGACGACTCCTACGCCGTGAACTCCGAAAACGTCGGCCCCTACGGCGACGCCATCACGCAGGAACTCATCCCCTACGTCGAGAAACAATTCCGGGGCATTGGCCAGGGATGGGCGCGGGCTGTCTACGGCGGTTCTACCGGCGGCTGGGAGAGCCTCGCCTCACAAGTCTTCTATCCCGACTTCTACAACGGTGCGTGGGTCTTCTGTCCTGACGTCGTCGACTTCCGCGCTTACATGACCATGAACCTTTACGACGACAGCAACGCGTTCTGGATCGAGAGTCCCTACGCCCGCGTGCCTCGGCCTTCCGTTCGCCAACCCGACGGCCTAATCCTCTCGACCATGGAACAGATGAACCGCTACGAACTTGTCCAGGGAACGCACAGCCGCTCGGGCGAACAACTCGACACCTGGCAGGCAGTCTTCAGCACGGTCGGCGACGACGGATATCCCAAGCCCATCTTCAACAAGCGCACTGGAGAAATCGATCACGAGGTCGCGAAATACTGGAAAGAGCACTACGACCTCAGCGCCATCATGCAGCGTGACTGGAAGACTCTCGGCCCCAAACTCGCCGGCAAGCTGCATCTCTACGTCGGCGAGGCCGACACCTTCTACCTCGACCGCGCTGTCCACCTGCTGAAAGATTATCTGGAGTCCACCACCGATCCCTACTATCACGGCACCTTCGACTTCGGCGTGCGCAAGCCGCATTGCTATGCCGGAGACTTCGATCCTGCCATAGGCCTCAACCAGCACTACTGGCCCGAGATGGTGAAGCACATGGAACAAACCGCGCCCGCCGGCGCAGACCTCAAGAGTTGGAAATACTAGATCGCGACACGGCTAGGAGATACTGGGTCGGGATAAGGTTAGAAAACTAGGTTCAGCAGTTGTGGACAAACGAAGAACGCCTGCACGACCTGTGGATCAGCATCCCTTCGAGGGCCGCGTAAACTCCAGCTTCAATGCTATTGAGCTTTAAGCCCCAGGGGACCCGCTCACTCTGGGTTCGTGCGATAACTCCATAAATCCGTCGTTCGCTTCTGTAACTGCACAAACGACGATGCGGACGCAGGGCGCGCGATCTCCGCCCCAGAATTCGCCGCGCTCACGGCTGCTTCCACAATGCCGTGCGACGGCGCCAGCGAACATGCCGGATCGGTCACCGTGGCGTCACCGGCCAGCAGAAACGCCTGGCAGCGGCAGCCTCCAAAATCTTCGCCGCGACGATCGCAGCTGCGGCATGGTTCCGGCATCCACTCTTCGCCACGGAAGCGCTGGAACGATGACGATTCCTGCCAGATCCACTCCAGCGTCTTGTCGCGCACATTCTCAAACGTCAAGCCCGGCAGCACTTCCGCCGCATGACAAGGCAGCACTTTGCCCGCAGGATTGATCAGGATCAATCTTCGTCCCCACCCTCCCATGCAAGCCTTGGGATACTTCGCGTAATAATCGGGCACAACTGAATCGATGCGGATCTTTCCTGCAAGCCGCTTCTCGGCCTCCGCGACAATCGCTACCGCTTTTTCAAGTTGTGCGTAGGTTGGCATGAGCGCGGCACGATTCGCCAGCGCCCATCCGTAGTACTGCGCGTGAGCGATTTCCACCCGTTCCGGACTCAGTTGCTCGATGAACGCGATCATCTCTTCGAGATGGTCGAGGTTCTGCCGGTGCACGACCAGATTCACCGTGAAAGCGATCTTCTTTTCGCCAACCTGCCGTCGAATCGCGCGCGACAGTTCAATCTTGTGTGCATGCGCTTTCGCCCCGGCAATCCAGTTCGCCGCCTCTTCCCGAGAATCCTGGAAACTGATCTGGATGTGGTCGAGTCCGGCATCGACGAGCGACTGCAACCGCTGTTCGTTGAGCCCAAGGCCCGAAGTGATGAGGTTGGTATAGAGTCCCGCCGCCCTCGCGGCCGCGATCAATTCCGTCAGGTCCGTGCGAGCCAGCGGTTCGCCGCCCGTAAAGTGCGCGTGCAGCATCCCAAGCTTGCCACATTGCTCGAAGACGCTGGTCCACTCTTCTGTCGAGAGCTCCGTTTTCGTGTTGGCCAACTCCAGAGGGTTCGAGCAATACACGCAGTGCAGGGGACAGCGATGGGTGACTTCGGCGATGAGGGCGAGAGGATTCGAAACCATTTAGTAATCCACGATCCGTTTGCGCTGCAGTTGCTCCAGAAACACGCTGATGTCACTCCGAATCTTTTCCGGATCCGCGGTACCGAACTGTTTCTGCAGTTCCGCGATGATCTCGCCGAAGGTTCGCACGCCGTCGCAACGCTCCAAAACCTGCAGTCCTGTGCCCTGAAGATTGATCTTCCCCTCAGGGAACAGGATCACTCGGCTCTCTCCGCTTCCGCTCCACCGGCATCCGACGGCGAGACGCGGCTGGCTAGTATCGGCCGGCGGCGCCATGGTTACGCTCCCTCGATCAGAAACGCGCCCGGCGGGGGCCACCCAGGCTGCACGTAGGCAAAATAAAGCGCGTCGAGCTGCGCCCAGAGAATGTCGCACTTGTCGCGCAGAGCCTGGATCGCCAGATCCTGCTCTGCTCGCGTCTTCGCATTCTCGTACACGTAATTGATGGCAAACTTCGCATCTTCCGGGGCCTGCGTCAGCCGTGCCGCGAAGTAATCCAGCCCGCCCGACAGCCAGGGATAATGCTGCCGCATCTTCTCCATGCGCAGCGAAATCAGATCACGCGAGAATAACTCGGTCAGAGACGATGCCACCGCCTCCAGCAGGCTGCGGCTGCGCACAATGTTCAGATACTCATTCACCGCGAATCGGGTCGCTGGCAGAATCCCAGTTCCAGCGCGCACCTGCTCCGGGTCGAGGCCGGCGGCTTCCGCGAGCTTCAGCCAGCGCTTGATCCCGCCGTCGGTGTGAACATCTCCGTCGTGATCGACCACGCGCTTTCGCCAGGCGAGTCGAAACGCCGGATCGGGCCCACGCGACAAAATGATCGAATCCTTGATCGGAATGATGCTCTGATAGTAGTAGCGGTTCAAAGCCCAAGCCTGAAGCTGTCCCCGGCTCAACCGCCCCTCGTGCATCATCAGGTGGAATGGATGCTGATGGTGATACCGCTCCTCACCCACTCCTCGCAGCTGCGCCCGCAGCCCGTCAAACGTGAGCAGCCCCGTATCGGCCGCGCTTGCATCTAAAGGTCGAACTGACATCCATCCTCCGCGATCTCCCAGCCCGCGTCGCGTACCTGCCGGTATTCCGGGCCAGCCTCGTTCAGCATGGGATTCGTGTTATTGATGTGCACATAGATTTTACGTGGACGCCGCAGTCCCGCCAACTTGCTGAGACTGCCTTCGGCGGACGAGACCGGAATGTGTCCCATCTGCCGCGCGGTTTGCCCGCTTCCTTGAATGCGAATCAACTCATCGTCAATCCAGAATGTTCCGTCGAACAGGAGCACGTCGGTGGATTCCAGTTCTTTCACTAGTGCATCGTCGATCTGCGGGACGGCAGACATGTAGGCGAAGCGTTTGCCCGACTGCGACTCGATAATCAAACCTAACGACGCTTCAACAGGCGTGAGCGCGGACTGGCGTTGCTGCGAAACGTATGCAGGATAGTGCGCACCCAGCGAGAGGGCGCGGCAACGCAATCCGGAATCTTCGCCCGCCGGAGTCTCCAGCCGGAAAGTTTTTCGCACCTCAAAGCTGGTCCACGAGACCTGAGCCGGAATGCGCTGCAGCATGGCGAACATGGAATTGTCTTCGGTAAGAATCCGCCGGATGGAATCGGTCGCGTACACGCGGAGGGGCTGCAGTTCGCGCAGCAGCAGCAGGCCGAGTGCGTGGTCGACGTCGGCGTTAGCCAGTATCGCTCCCGCGATCGGCGACTGGCGCACCCCTTCGCGAGGATGAAGTTCGGGAGTCGCCTCGATCTGTGCGCGCAGATCGGGAGAAGTTCCCAGCAGAAACCACGAGCCAGAATCCGCGCTAACGGCGACTTGCGCCTGCGTGCGAGCCTTGCCACGGAACTTTCCTGCGCGCAGCAAGCGGCAGTTGGCGCACGCGCAATTCCACTGCGGAAATCCTCCCCCGGCGGCCGAACCTAGGATCTTTACAAGCACGATTTAGGGAGTGTAGCAGCCGCGTCGTGAGCCAGGACCAGGGAAGTTGCAGAGACAGCAATCTTCCATTCACGCCCTTGAACGGCTCAGCCAAAAGGTGACAGATCTTGCAAGCTTTGGGCGACTCTGCTGCACGAAAAGTGAAAATCCGATGCCCGGCCCGATCGCTCTCGCGAGGGGAGGGCGTTTTTTGTTGCGCAGGCGATCCATTCACGACATACTCGAACTGCCCATCTGGTGCGGGCATCAGCCTTCCCCGCCCTCCCCGCCTTTCTCTCTGAATCCTCACAGCGGCTTACTGGCTCAGTTCGAAGACGGTTCCACACCTGCAATCGATGCCAATCGAACGGGCGACCTAGTTCATGTCGCCGAGCGAGCAGGCGCCCGGACCCCGGGGATCGCCGCATGATCCGCAGGCGCCGCGAGTCGGAGACGCCGCAGGCGCCGATCCCTTCGCCGACACCGCGAACACTGAGAGCTGTGGCTCCAGTTTCTTGGTGTGACACTTCGGGCACTCGGCTTTTTCCTTGCCGTAAATGAGTGCCTCGAACTGGTGGTGGCATTCCTTGCAGATGTACTCGAAGATGGGCATGGGCTGTCTCCAGATCAGACTCTATTAGAATCAATTTGTGGGGAGTTCGCAAATTCCAAAATCTCCCGGCCGTGTCGCGTGGGCGGACCGCGCGCCATTCCGCGCGCGGCGCTGGCTCGCTGGTGGCCATGTGCAGACCATCGCCAGCTTCCTGCTCCCCCGCAAAATTCACTTGCCTCCCGCGGAAGAACGCCTCGTCGAAGTTGCGCCCGGCATCAAGGTGCGCTGCTGGTGCTACTGGCGAGGAACGACGAAAGCAGATCGCGCTCAGCCGCTCACCTTGATCGTGGTCCACGGACTCGAAGGCTCTTCCGATTCGCAGTACATGCTGGGTGTAGCGCGCAATGGCCTGGCGGCCGGAATGAACGTCGTGCTCATGAATCAGCGCAATTGCGGCGGCATGGACCACTACGCGCCTACGTTGTACAACTCGAGCCTGTCCGGCGACGTGGCCGCAGTAGTGCGCAGCGTCCTCGAGAACGACGGTGCATCGCGCTTCGCCCTGATCGGATTTTCTATGGGCGGCAACCTCGTCCTGAAACTTGCGGGAGAGTGGGGCGCCGACCCTCCTCGGCAGTTTCGTGCCGTAGCCGCCGTCTGTCCGGCGATGGACCTCGCCGCCTCCGCCGACGCCCTGCACGAGCCCGCTAACCGCCTTTACGAGTATTACTTCCTCATGCAGTTGTTCCGCCGGATCCGACGCAAGGCCCGGCTCTTTCCCGGAAAGTTCGACGTCTCGCGCCTGCGCGGCATCAACAGCCTGCGCCTGTTCGATGACCGCATCACCGCTTACTACTGCGGATTCGCCGGCGCAGACGACTACTACGCGCGCGCGGCCGCAGCCAACGTCGTTGATCGCATCGCAGTCCCGGCGCTGATCATCCATGCCGCCAACGATCCCTTCATCCGCGTGCGGCCAGAAACCTTGCGCCGCATTGCCGCGAATCCAAACATCACGTACATCGAGACGAAGGACGGCGGCCACTGCGCCTTCCTCGGCGAATTCAACGGCGGACGTGATGGCGACGTTGCCGACGACGGCCGCTGGGCCGAACGCGAAGTCGTCGACTTTGTCGCGGGCCAATAAGCGAGATCCGCCGGCGAAACGAAACATTCCTCGCCTCGAAGAGCGTCCAGAAGCGAACACCGATTCACGCAAACGGACAGCCTCCGCTCTGCGCCCTAATCCAGTGCCCCAGCTATTTCAATGCCGGTGAGCGACTTGAGCGGATCCCCACGCCCCACACGATTGGGCAGGCGAATTGCATGTTTGCTTTAGCCCAAGGAACGTCTCACGGAGGTTTGTTATGGCGCACTTTGAACGGATTCGCGACGTAATTTCCGGCCCCTTCAGTCCCGATGTCATCCAGCAACGCACCGCCGCAGGATGGCAAATGGTGTCGATCGAATGGCGGCGCGAGTTGCCTGAGTCGGAAACCCCCACCGAAGGCGCATTTAGCGACGATATCCCCTACGGCCTGCGCATCTCCGAAGATGGCCAGCGCCTCGAGATTGATCCTGTCGAGAATCGCACCCTCATGCTGATGATGGAATTGCTGGTCCAGGACTTTCCCTATTCCAGCATTGTCAGCGACCTCAACGAAAAGGGACTTCGCATGCGGGACGGTCGACCATGGACCCGGGTCGCAGTCTTCAACATGACTCCGCGCCTCATCGAAGTGGGCCCGCGCCTCTTCTCCACTGAAGAGTGGAATCACGCACGTCAGAGATTTTCCGCGTCAAGACATCAGGAGACTCCGAAGTAGCCGCTGATTACGCTTAGAAATGCCTGAGTGTGCATGGGCCTTTGTCCCACCAAAGAAAATGAAAAGTGGGTGCCCCATTTCTCGCGCGTGCTTTGCGCGAGAAGTGGGGATTTCCGACAGAGCGCGCAGCGATCACGGCTTTCAAGCCCGCGCTGGTGCACGGTGCAGCCACGGCATCAGTTCGACGCCGCGCCCTTTCGTTTTGATGCGAACGTAAGCCAGTGCGATCATCGCCACCGTAATCAGAAGCAGCCCCGCCGATGCCCCGCCAATCCCCATCTTGTGTTTCGGCAAAATCGAAACGCGTCCGTAAACGAATTCAATGTGCACCCAGTAGACGAGCAGCGACGCCTGCCCCAACTGGATCAGCGGGCTGAATCCCCATTGCCCCGCGCCCCACCGGCACCACGCATAGCTCGCCGTCAGAATCACCAGCAACATCCCCACCCGGATCAGAAAGAAACTCGGGCTG
Organism: uncultured Acidobacteriaceae bacterium; assembly: GCA_963706645.1. Classification (GTDB taxonomy): domain Bacteria; phylum Acidobacteriota; class Terriglobia; order Terriglobales; family Acidobacteriaceae; genus Sulfotelmatobacter. Next base: position 313,917 of record CAVPNR010000019.1, on the reverse strand, counting down.
GTATGCCAGTAATCCTGGACCGCATAGAACTGCCGTGGTTGCCCGTCGAGCCAGCGCGCAAATTCAATCAGCGCCGCGCCCGCCAGTCCCATCGACAAAAGTCCCTTCCACTCCTGCGCACGTACCCACGAGCTTTGCAGGATGAATCCCACGGCCAACCCGGCAAAGGCAAACCCCGTCCACGGAAAAACGGGGAAGAGCCCGGCCTGCGGAACTCCGAGATTGTGCACGCCATCGACATACGACTCCAGCGGCCACGGAAGCCATGTCGGCCGCCACGTCGTCCACAACGGCGGGCTAAGCAGCGAAATGATCAGGGCGGTCCCGACGGCGGCCAGGACCAAAGCCAGCCGCCCGTGCGCGGAAGATGTGGTGCCCAAGGGGTATGTGGGGACAGCCGCCCTCGGCTGTCCCGCCGGACGTAGTCCGGCGAGGGAAATCGCGGCCAGCACGATCCAGCACATCACGCCCATCAACATCATCGACAGCCCAATCGTGTTGAGCACGTCCACGCGCAGCAGGTCGCTCTTCGGCGCCCAACCCCAGGCAATCACATATTCCTGCACCCGGAACAGCAGTCCGTAGACGAAGATCTCGCCCCCACGCAGGATCGTCGTCCGCGCGATCTCCGCCGTCGGAATCCCCTTCTGCCAAAGCTTTTCGGTCACCAGCGCAAAGGACATCCCCGCCAGAAACAGAAACAGCGGCGCCGGAAACGTCCCTCCCAATTGCGAATACATGAAAAACGAGCCCTGCCTTGCTTGGGGAGAGAGCCAGGAGTCGTAGCAGTGCGTCTGGAACATCAGCACGCACGCCAGTCCCCGCATCCAATCGATATAGCCAAGCCGTGTCTTGGTGGTTTCGGGCAGAGGCATGAGCAGTTTGGGGATTCGCACGGGCAGTATACGGTAGCGGGGCGGTTGAGGCCGAATGTCCCGTGTTTTTCAGGCTGGGATGCTCGTTTCACCCGTGAGTTGCCCGGTTTTGGCCGCGAATTGACCTCTAAACACCGAAGCGCTGAATTCTGAACAGCCGATATTTGTTAACATTGTGTATCCCATACAACCTTCCACCTAACAGTCTTGATCGAATAGGGATTACCCGTTATAAGCTTAGGAAGAATCACAAGGACCCAGTTCTGCCGATCGGCCCCGGAGCCCCCATGCGAATCGTGAAGTCGTCGTTGTTGCCCGCCCTCGTGCTTGCCAGCCTTTTCTCGACTTTGAGTTACGCCGCCACTCCCGACCGCATCTCAGGCGCCCTGAATAGCGGTCAGACGGTCGCGCTGAGAGGAAGCGTTCACCACAGTGCGTTGCCCCAATTCGATCAAGGACCCGTAGATCCGGCCATGCAACTCGGAACCATTACCCTGATGACGGCACCCACGGCGGCGCAGCAGAAGGCGATTACGCAACTCCTGGCCCAGCAGCAGGACCGCAAATCGTCCAACTACCACAAGTGGCTCACTCCCGAGCAATACGCCGATCGTTTCGGTCTCAGTCGGAACGACATCCAGCAGATGGCCTCATGGCTCAAGACGAAGGGATTTACCAGGATCCAGCAGGCTCGCGGCCGCAACTGGATCTCTTTCACAGGAACCGCCGCCCAGGTTCAGAGCGCGTTCGGCACGGAAATTCACCATTACTCAGTTAAAGGCGAGTTGCACTATGCGAACGCGACAGCCCCGAAGATTCCGGCAACTCTCAGCGGTATAGTTTCGGGTTTGACCGGATTGCACGACTTCTTGCCCAGACGGATGAGCCGCCGACCCCAGCCGAATTACTACAGTTCAGGTCTTCAATCGCAGTTCATAGCGCCGGGCGATATCGCCACGATTTACGACATCAATGCCCTCTACACCGCCGGATTCGACGGCACGGGCCAGAAGCTGGCCGTCATGGGGCAGACCGACATCTACCTTGCGGACTTGAACGACTTCCGTACGGGTTTCGGGATGTCAGGAATCAGCTGCACCACCAACAGCAGCAACGTGATCACGGCGTGCAGCGACCCGCACTTCAGCTATGTGCTCGACGGCGCCGATCCGGGGTTGTCGACGAACGGAGATATCAGCGAAGCCGACCTCGACCTGGAATGGTCGGGCGCCGTCGCCCGCGGGGCACAAATCATCTATGTGAATTCGTCTGATACATTTACTTCCTTCCTCTACGCGATCAGCGCGAATGTCGCCCCGGTGATCAGCCTGAGCTATGGTGAATGCGAGTTCGACGACAACAATCTTCAAACCATACATGAGCCCGCACTCCAGCAGGCGAACCTGCAGGGGATCACGTTTGTGAATTCCAGCGGCGATACAGGCGCGGCCGAATGCGACTACTCCGCCACGGTCACCAGCACGCAACTCGCCACTCAAGGTATTGCGGTGAGCTACCCTGCGAGTAGCCCGGAAGTGACGGGAGTTGGAGGAACGGCAGTGCAGTTAGCCGATATCGTACCCCCATCACCTACCTATTGGGGGCAGAGCAACGGCACCGATGGCGGCACGGCCATCAAGTACGTTCCAGAACAAGCTTGGAACGATGACGACGAATTCTTTCAGTATTGCCAGCAAAACCCGGGGACCTTCTGTAGCACAGGAAATGGCCAGTCGGGTTGGGTCCCGATTACTTCCGCGGCCACGGCGCAGCAGAACATCGGCATCTCATCGACTGGCGGCGGCGCCAGTAACTGCTCGGTTCAAACTTCGGACTTCTCAGCTTGCGTGTCCGGCTTCCCCAAGCCTGCTTGGCAAACGGTTACGGTTTCAGGGCAGACCACCCGCCTCTCCCCGGATGTTTCTTTTCTGGCGACTCCGAACTTTCCCGGCTACATTTTTTGTACGCCGGCGTCAGAACTCGGCGGCTCGGGCACAGCCAGCAGCTGCGCGAACGGAATCGAGTACGCGGTTTCCACCAACTTCTCCCTGATCGGTGGAACCTCGGTATCCGCCCCAATATTTGCCGGCATCGTCGCCGTCTTGAACCAGTACACCGGAGCCGCCCAGGGCAACATTAATCCTTCGCTTTACCAGTTGGCTGCGACCGCTCCCAAAGCGTTCAACGACGTCACCGTTTCCGACAACAAGGTGGCGTGTCAGGCGAACAGTCCCGGTGCTCCTCAACCTCAGGCTTTATGGTGTCCTTCAACTGGAGTTCTCGGCTTTACCGCCGGCGCCGGATACGACTTGGCCACCGGCTTGGGCTCGATGGATGTCAACAACTTCGCCGTCGCTCTCGCGGCTCCTCCCGATTTTTCGGCGAGTTCACCGACGACCAGCCTGACGGTATTTGCCGGGCAAAGCGGCACCGCAACGATCACAGTCACGCCGATCAACAATTTCACCGGCACGGTGAGCTTCGCCTGCACCGGCCTTCCTTCTGGCGATACCTGCTCGTTCAACCCCACGACTGTAACGCCGAGTGGTGCACCCGCAACAACGACGGCGACCATTCAGACCGGCGGGTCCGCAACTACAGCAAATGTCGCGATTACCGCAACCACTGGTGTTTCAAGCAAGGTCAGTCATTCTGCTGCCGCCATTGCGTTGACCGTATCGCAGGCGTTTACGCTCACGCCCGTCAACACGTCAGTACCGGCGACGCAAGGTGCGACCATCAACCCCACCGTCACTGTGACGCTGAACGGAGGGTTTACCGGAACGCTTACCTTCACCTGCTCCGATCCAGCCCCCGCGTCGATCTGCACTCCGCCCCCGCAAACCAACGCATCCGGACAAGTCAGCTTTCAGATCACAACCACTGCGCCCACGGCGGCGGCCCTCCGGCATTCCGATCGCGGCACGCGAATCTTCTATGCAATGTTCCTGCCAGGAATGCTCGGCATCATGTTCACCGCAGGATCCCGACGGCGCTCGCTACGTGCCATGCGCTTCCTGGGCCTGATCACGGTTCTGGGATTCTCAACTCTGTGGCTGGCATCTTGCGGCGGCAGCGGCAACAGCGGCAGCACGGGTAATCCGGGAACGCCCACAGGGTCCTACACAATTACGGTGAACGCCACTTCGGGCAGCGTAACCGGCACGCCCACAACGTTCACCATGGTCGTGCAATAACGCCGCACGCCAGCATAAATCTCAGGCGCTCCGCCAATCCCGGAGCGCCTTTTTCTTTTCTGTCAGACTCGTGTGCGACGGGCACTCCTAATCCGTCCAGGTTTTAACTTCTCAATCCCTGATCCCTCTGACTGAGCTTTCCGAATCAGTACCACGTTCTCCGCCACACTCCTGCCGAAGCCAGAAACCCCCGTTCCCGCTCTCCTCTCGCTGCTACAATGCCGTGTTCACTTCGGTAAGGGCGTAAACGGCGAACTTCAACGCCCTCAATCACGTACTGTCTAGTGGGTAGGCCTTGGAGCGTGTCTCAGCAGTTGGGTTACCCAAAGTAAGACCAGGCCAGAGTCTCAGGTTGCAGCAGATTTCCGGGGAGCGCAAGTGGAAGACGTCCAGGTCGTCGCGATGCTGGTCCGGCGTTGTATCGCCGGGGACGCCGCCGCCTGGGAGGAAATCGTGCAAACCTACAACCGGCGCATTTACAACATCTGCTACCGCTTCGCCGGATCCTCCGACGACGCCCAGGACCTCACCCAGGAGGTCTTCATCAAGATGTACCGCACCCTTGCGAGCTATGACCACACCAAGGGCGCCTTCGTCACCTGGGTAACGACCATCACCCGGAACCTGCTCGTCGACCATTTCCGCAAGACCAAGCAGGACCGGATGACCGACTCCATGGACACCGCGGCGTCGGATCATGAGGACGCCCAGCCGCTCAGTGAGCAAATTCCTGACCAATCTGCGCCCCCCGACGCACACGTACGCAGCCGGGAGGTCGGGGAGACGGTTCATGCCGCCTTGGGCAAGCTGTCGCCAGAGCTTCGGGAAGCAGTGATTCTAAGGGACTTACAGGATATGGACTACCGTGAAATTGCCAGCGTTTTGAAGGTTCCGGAGGGTACTGTGAAATCACGAATAAATAGAGGGCGGGCGGAACTTGCCAGGCTCCTACAACGTACCTATAGGCAGGTGATGTGATGCCAGACCAGACCAGAAACGGAATGCAGTGTAACGAGTTCGAGCTTCTGCTCACGGACGCCATCGACGGCGTTCTGACCGGGACCGGACTCGACCGCTTCCAGGCCCACGCCCAGGTATGTGGGGTGTGTGGTCCGCTGCTCGCCGAAGCTGAGGCGGGCCGCAACTGGCTGAAGGGTCTCACGGAGGTGGAGCCTCCAGTCAGCCTGGTCAACAACATTCTGGCATCCACGACGGGCGTTGACACCCAACGCCTCCGAGTCGCTGTACGTTCTCCCCAGCCGCAGATCTCGTGGTGGGAGCGCATGCAGGCCTCGGTGCTCGAGCCGATCTGGGCAACGGTCCGCCAGCCGCGCTTTGCCATGTCGTTTGGCATGGCATTCTTTGCGCTGTCGGTGACCCTTGCGGTCGCGGGAGTGAAACCCTCCGACCTGCGTCAGGTCAGCTTGCGGCCCTCTGCGATCCGCCTCGCGTACTATCACACGCAAGCGCGTGTGGTGCGCTACTACGAAAACGTGCGGATCGTTTACGAAGTCGAGTCGCGCGTGCGCGAAATCAAGCGCACGGTGGCTCCCGCCGAACCCGGCCGCAAAGAATCCCGGCCGGCCAAGAAAGACGACAAGAACGACACAACACAACAGCCCGAGCAGAAGCAGGAGCGCAACTACAGCCAGACGGATAACCATCTCATCCTGGCCTGCGCTCCTCTGGGTCCATCTCTTCGCGATCTGCCTGTAGTGTCGGTGACCACTGACAGGAGGTTCGTATGAACTGCGCCACTCACAGCGATACTGCTGCAGTGGCTTTCTGCCGCACGTGCGGCAAGCCACTTTGTAACCAATGCACCCGCGACGTTCGCGGAGTGATCTATTGCGAGTCGTGCCTGGCCGCACGCATGGAAGGGGCGGTGCCAGCCGCGGGATTTGTGCCGACGGCAGAAACGGTGTATCCGCCGTTGGGCACACCGTCCACCGCGTACCGGCCTCCCATCAATGCAGGCCCGAATCCCACGGTTGCCGGAATTCTGGGCGCGGTTCCCCTCGGTCTGGGCGCAGTCTATTGCGGCCAGTACGCCAAGGGCCTGGCTCATCTCGGCATTTTTGTTGGGGCTATCGTCGCCTTGTCCTCCGACTTGTCGTGGCAGGCTGATACGGTGCTGGGAATCTTTCTGGGCTTCTTCTGGGTGTACCAGATTCTCGACGCCGTGCGTACCGCCAAGGCGATTCAGGCTAATGAACCCATTCCTGATCCGTTTGGACTCACGTCGGCCTTTGGCACGGGCGAGAAACTGGAAACCACGAAAGTGCCCGCCGCGGCGGCGATTCTGATCGGCCTCGGCGTGCTGTTTCTATTGCATACCGCGGGGCTCTTCAGCATCGACGTGGTCCATTTTGTGTCCCTCATCCTGATTGTGCTGGGCGTCTGGCTCTTTGCCAAACACTGGGGACTACTTGGGACATATCAACCGACCTGCGTTTGTGAACGTTGCAAAACGAGCAAACTGATGGGACCTGCAATTCTTGTGACTCTGGGAGTTGTATTCCTGATTGGTTTCTTCAAGGCTTGGCCCGCAATTCTGCTTGTGATTGGCGCGGTAAAGTTGATGCAGAGCAATGCTTCTACAGCTGGGCATGTCGGCCCGCTGCCTCCGGGACCATCGAGCTATCCGCCGAACGCTCCACCATCGCCGCCGCCACCAGCACCGCAGAGCCCGCAGCAGTCCGCTTCTTCTGGCGAGGTGAAAAATGTCTAGCCCAGTCGCACCACCTCCAGCATTTTCACCGCTCCCTCCCATGCCGCCGCGGCGCCACCGGTCGATGGCGGGCTCTTTTGTCCTCATCGTCCTCGGCGTTGTACTCCTACTGGGCACGATGCATGTGCTGTCGATCGGGCGGTTGTTAGACCTGTTCGCAAGCTACTGGCCGGTGCTGCTGATTTTCTGGGGCGTGATCAAACTGCTCGAGCATCAACGGGCGCAGCGGGAAGGCACTCGCTCTTCCGGCATTGGCGCCGGCGGAGTTTTCCTGGTCGTCATGATCGTCGTCTTCGGATTGATCGCGACCCAACTGCAACGCGTGAACTGGTCCGGATTACGCGACAATATCAACATCGACGACAGCGACTTCAACAACATCTTCGGCCAGAGCTTCAACTTCAACGATCATCTCGAACAGGACTTTCCTGCGGGAGCCAGCCTGAAAGTCATCGACACGCGGGGCGCGGTCAGCGTCCACGCCTCTGACGACAATAAAATCACGGTGGTTATCCGAAAGCGCGTGAACGCCGAAAATCAGGGCGACGCCGACAAATACAACAATGAGACCAAGCCCACGATCACCGCTATCGGCGGGCTGGTTACCCTCGACGCCAAGGCGGAAGGAGCGGGCGATCATCCTGTCGAAACGGATATCGATATTTCCCTGCCCCGCAAAGTGGCAGTCTCAATTACCTCGCGCCGTGGCGATGTGAATCTGGTCGGCCGCGACGGCACCATCGATATCTCCGCCCAGCATTCCGACACCAGTGTCGAAGATGTAAACGGCAACGTCAAAGTCAGCCAGGAAAAAGGCACCGTAAAAATCGAACAGGTGAACGGCGACGTCCACGTGGAAGGTAGGGTCAACGAAGTCTCGGTCGCCGACGTGAAAGGCGCAGTGCAACTCGACGGCGAATTCCAGGAAAGCGTCAAGCTGGCTCGCATCACCAAGAACGTGACCTTCAAGTCTTCGCGCACCGACATGGAGTTTTCGCGGATCGACGGCTCCCTTGATCTCGATTCCGACGAACTCCACGCGGAGCAGATTACCGGTCCGCTGCACTTGACCACGCGTTCAAAAAATATCCGACTCGAAGACGTTTCGGGCGACGTCCGCCTGCAAAACGACAACGGCGCCATCGAAGTCGGCATGCGCACGCTGGGCAATGTGCAGATCGACAGCAAGAACGGCGGCATTCAGTTGAGCCTGCCCGACAAGGCGGGATTCCGCCTCGATGCGCGCACGCGCGACGGCGAGATCCAATCGGATTTCGGAGAACTGAAGGTCGACAACGGCGAGCACGAAGCGAAAGCCAGCGGTAGCGTGGGCAACGGCTCGTCGCACATCGTTCTCAACAACGAGCACGACGGCATCGAGATTCGAAAGGCCAGTGCGCAGCCGCCGAAACCTCCGGAGCCGCCGAATCCAGCGAAATCCGGCAAGGCGCTGCCTGCCCCGAAGGTGAAAGTGGAGCCGACGGAGAACTGAAGAAGGCAAAGTTTCAAGGTTTCGCGTTTCAAGGTTTCAAGGTTTCAGGGTGATTGCGCACATCATTCGTTTTGGCCTTGAAAGCTTGAAACTCTGAAACCCTGAAACCTTTTCTCAGCTCTTTTGTCTCACTAACTCTTCCACCTGCGCCAACACCTCGTCTTCCTTCAACGCAGTCGAGTTAATGACTACCGCATCCTTGGCCGCGACTAGCGGAGAAGCTGCGCGTGTACGGTCGCGGCGATCGCGCTCGCGCAGTTCCGCAGCCACGCTCGCAGCTACATCGCCTTTGATTTTCTGCTGCTCCATGCGACGCTGCTCCCGCACGACCGGATCGGCGTCGAGAAAGATTTTCAAATCGGCGTGGGGAAAAACCTGTGTGCCGATGTCACGGCCTTCCATGACCACACCTCCGCCCGCGCCCATTTCCCGCTGGCGTGCGACCATCCACTCTCTAACCTTGGGATGAACCGATATGCGCGACGCCGCCTCGCTCACATCGCGCTCGCGGATGCGGGAAGAAACATCCTTGCCGTCGAGCAGCGTCCGGTTCCCACCAAGCGTAGGCTCAAGGTGAATGCGCGAGTTTTCTGCGAGCTTGACGAGAGCGTCTTCGTCGTCGAAGGAAGCATCCCGGTCGATGGCCTTCAGCGCCAACGCGCGGTACATGGCGCCGCTCTCCAGGTTCACATATCCGAGCTTGCGCGCGAGGCGCGAGGCGATTGTGCTCTTGCCCGCTCCGGCAGGGCCATCAATGGCGATTGTCAGCCTGCGGGGAGGGCTCTCTACTTGCGTTCTCTCATTCATGCGAAGCTAACGATTGTACACGGTGAGGGGATGGTTTCAGGAGGGCCCGCCTCAGCGGATGAAGCCTCGTGCGCTTGGCGAATTATTTTGGCACAGCAGATGAGGTCGCTGAGAAACTACAGACACGTGCGCCACCGTGGAAGAGCGATCCCTTTCAGGGCCGCGTCAAGTCGTCCCCAAAAGTAAACAAGGGCTTCAGCCCCTGTGGGTCGATGGTTCCTTGATAGCCGGCCGATTCCCATAATCTCTGAAGCCGCGCCTTCCGACGAAAACGCGCACCTAAACGTCTCGGTGAACACCATCATTCCTCACCTGTTCTGGAGTCCATCCCATCTCGCGCAGCTTGCGAATGCTCAACGAATCGTGGCGCTTCGCCAGCCGGATGCCGCCCTCATCTCGAACCAAATCACAGTGATAGTAATGGGGCGCCGGCAGCCCCAGCGCGCGGAACACGAGAATCTGGCGTGCCGTCGACTTCAGCAGATCCGCGCCGCGCACGACTTCGGTAATGCGCATGGCGGCATCGTCCACCACGACCGCCAGTTGATATGCGGGGACATCATCGCGGCGCCACACAATGAAGTCTCCGAAATCGCGTCCGGCGATCATCCGCTGCGGCCCGAGATGAAGATCGGTGAACGAGATCTCCTCACCATCGGGAACCCGAAAGCGCCAGTTCACGCCGGCTGGTTCGGCGCGTTCCGCTACACATGTGGAGACGGCCGCCTCGGCCGTCTCGCGAAGGCGAAGCCGAGCGTGCCCCTGGACGGCGACCGATGGACGACACCGGCCGGGATACACGGGCTCATCGTCGAGATCGTTGGGCGCGCCCGCAGATTGCGCCACGTCTTTTCGCGAACAAGTACACGGATAAATCATCCCGAGATCGCGCAGCTTCCGCCACGCTTCGAGGTAATGCGCACGCCGTTCGCTCTGGGCATACGGACCCGTGGGCCCCCCGCAATCGGGCCCCTCGACCCAGTCAATCCCAAGCCAGCGCAAATCTTCGAGCATCGCCTGCACGAACTCAGGACGGCAGCGCTGCGAATCGAGATCTTCATTGCGGAAGATCAACTCGCCGTGATGCTCGGCAGCGCGCTGGGCCGCGATCCAGAACGTGCGGGCGTGGCCGAGGTGCAACAGGCCGGTGGGAGAGGGTGCGAGCCGTCCGCGGTAGGTATGAGAATCGCTGAATGAGGGTGCAGTCACGGCGATCTATGCGACGGCTAATTGCAGAGGTTTCACAATGGACTCCGACGCAGCGTACTCGATATGCAAGACTCGTCTTGGCATTTCGGTCTGGGACTTCGATGATGCATGGACGACCAACGGACGCATCGCGACTACTCCGCCTTTCGGAACAACGCAATCCACAGGCGCAATTTGCGCCGCCAGTTCGTGGATGCCGTCGTCAGTCAGCACGCCCAACGCATGGGTACACGGTAAGACTCGCAGCGGACCATTGACCAAAGTCGAATCGTCGCAGCTTACCCGCAGCGCGAGCACCTGGCTCAGCGCGGTTGCAGGCGCGAGCGCATAGTCGATTCCTTCTTTGATGGACCACGGTCCCCAGCCGGGCTGGTCGATCCGCTTGCGAAGCGGCACGGCAGTGTCCTGATGCCACACCACGAGCCAATTTGCGGTGGGCGACTTGTCGAAGAGTGTGGCACGAAAGGGAAACGCAGCGGAACCCAGGACTTTGCGAGCCAACTCGATCATTTGCGGCTGCATGGCTACGGCCGCAACTGGTGACAGACTCAACGCATGCCGAATGCCGGCGCGGCTTCGACGTGGCCCTGATTCATCGATCTCGCGCAAAAGCTCATCGACATACTCGTGCGAGAAGAGTGCAGGCAGAATCGCAAATCCTGCATCGCCGATGGTCTTGTCCCATTTCACTTTCGAGTCCGAGTCGCGTGACGAGGTTCTGGGGCAGGAGCCGTGACGACTTTCTCCGGCATAATCTGCAACATCGATTGTCCGCTGATGTGCACAAAGCTCAGTTCGCGGGCGGCCAGGAGCGCGTTGACGGCATCCTTCACCTTCGAGCGCGCGATGAAGTTTCCGAAGAAAATTTCGAGGTCCGCCTGTTCGATGGCGATGACGCAGTCTATATATTTCGATAGCAGGGCGGTCAGTGCCTCTTGCACCGAGAGTCCGACGCCTTCCTTCACCGCGTCTGGAGCCCAGCGGTAGAGTACATCCCAAACTGATCCTTCGCTGGCTTTGTAATCGACGCGCGTGATGCGCAACTTCGACCACAACTCGCCAAGCGCGCCGTCGAGCGCAGCGAGCGAGACGCTGCCGCCCAGCACTTCCTGCATCTTTTGTTTTGAGATGGGTCCATCGCGGCGGATCAATTCAAAGGCATCGCAAGCCAGCGCAGAATATGGAGAGCGCGATCCTGCCTTCGGCGCCTGCTTGGGATTGCGTTCACCGATCAGCGCATAAAAATATGGAAACACCGATGCCGGCACCAGGAATCCGTTGTTCTCATCGAACAGATTGGCTTCGAACGCCGTGCGCTCGCGCAGCAACCGCACCATGAGTTCGGTCGCCTCGGCAGCCCGCGGATCTTTGAATGCATGCTGCCATCCGGGCAAACGATCTTCCGAACCGACAAACGCGCCGATGAAGGTCGGCACCAGCAACGCCGGCCGCTTGGGATACATCAGGCAGAAGCCCACCTCCTCGAGAAATGCGCGTGCCTGCTCAATCGTCCGGATGGGCTTGCCATCCAGCCGCCACTTCTCGCGCCGCAGTTGCTGAAGTTCCAGGTCAGTCATCGTGAGTCGTGAGCTGCGAGCTATGAGCTACGAGCTATGAGCTACGAGTAAGAGCCCTCTACCTCGATGCTCGTGATTCGTAGCTCAAATTCTCTTAAACGCCTTTTGAATGTCCTTCACAGAATACCTTAGAACCACCGGCCTGCCGTGAGGGCAAGACATTGGGTGGTCGGTTTTGGCCAGTTCTGCGAGAAGCCATTCCATTTTATTTTGCTCCAAGGGCATGTTCACTTTGATGGCCGCGTGGCACGCGATGGACGCGGCGATGCGGGCACGGATCTTTTCCAGATTCAGCGACTGCTCTTCGCGAGCGAATTGATCGAGCAACTCGTGCAGCATGTGCTCGACCGCCGCGGCTTCCACTCCGGCGGGAGCCACTTTCACCGCAACGCTGCGCGCGCCGAAGGGTTCAGCTTCGAATCCATTGTGCTGCAGTTCTTCGGAAATTTCGGTGAACACCGCCTGCTGCGCTGGGGACAACTCCAGCACGATCGGCATGAGCAAGCGCTGGCTTTCGACTCTCTGCGCGGCGCGCTGCTTGAGCACGCGTTCAAACAACACGCGCTCGTGCGCCACATGCTGGTCGATAATCCACAATCCGTCTTCGTTTACGGCGAGGATGAACGAATTCCGAATCTGCCCCAGCGGCTTCAACGTGCTGAGAGAAGACAGCGTCGGCTCTTCTTCGCCGAGGTCGAGCGCCGGGGCGCAGCCGTTGTCCGGGATCGCCTCCAGACCTCGGGCGACCGGGATCGCCGCATTGGCCTCAACCGCAATTCCGCCTTCGAACTGAAAGCGCTGCGAGATTGGCGGGGGCACCGGAGCCTGCAGCGCGAAGCCGCCACTGGCCGCGGGATCATACGTCGCTGGCCAACTGGCCGGAACTTCAGCGGCGGAAGCCACCACGGACGCCGGCTCCCACTCGCGTGCGCCCGGCGTCATCGCCCCCGGTGTCAGCGACTGGCTGGCCGTCGCGTGCGCTCGCATCTCGGTTACAAATTGCGGCACGGGCCGGGCTTTCATCAGCGCCGCGCGGACCGAGTCGCGCACGAAGTCGTGCATCACGCTCTGCTGGCGGAAGCGCACTTCGGTCTTTGAGGGATGAACATTTACATCGACCTCTGCCGCCGGCATTTCCAGAAACAGCAGAACGACCGGATAGACGCTGGGCGGAATGATATTCCGATACGCCTCGGTCAGCGCGTGCTGCACCAGGCGGTCGCGAATGAGGCGTCCGTTCACAAAGACAAAAATGGAATTGCGATTCAGCTTTTGAATTTCTGGCTTAGAGACGAACCCGTGCAGGTGCATTTCGCCCAGCTCATTGGGCGCGGCGTCCTCGCCATCCTCTTCTTCCTTTTCCTTGCGCCGCCACGGTGGCGGCTGCGGCAATCCCACGCGCTCCAACGGCTGGCGCGCGGCCACCGCGATCAACTGATCGAGCGTTTCCTTGCCGAACACCTGGTACACGCGTTCGCTGTACCCCGCCACCGGAGGCGCGACCAGCATGGCGTTCGCTGCCGAGTGCAGTTCGAAATGCTTCTCAGGATGCGCCAGCGCATAGTGCGTAACCAGCGACGCGATGTGCGATAACTCGGTCGACTCGGCCTTCAGAAACTTCTTGCGCGCCGGGACGTTAAAGAAAAGATCGCGCACGGTGATAGAGGTACCCAGAGGCAGGCCGGCTTCTTCAACGCGCGCGATTCTCCCGCCATTGATCTCGACCACGGTGCCCGCAGTTTCTTCCGCCGCCCGCGTCTCCAGGCGCAGCCGCGACACCGACGCGATCGAGGGCAACGCCTCGCCCCGGAAGCCCAGCGTAGCCACGCTCAGCAGGTCTTCGGCATTCTTGATTTTCGACGTGGCGTGGCGCTCGAAGGCCAGCATGGCGTCATCGCGCACCATCCCACATCCGTTGTCGGTGATCTGGATCAGTTTCTTGCCGCCCGCCTCGACGCTGATCTTGATACGCGTGGCGCCGGCGTCGAGCGAGTTCTCCAGCATCTCCTTCACAACCGATGCGGGACGCTCTACCACTTCGCCTGCGGCGATCTGGTTGGCGACGGTTTCGGAGAGTACGTGGATGCGGCCCATGCGCGCTGAGAAACAGCTAGTGGTCAGTTTCGCAGATGGGACGATGAGAAGGCAAAGAGGGCGCACCCACGCGTGGGAAGCGCCCAATATCCACGCAAGGCCGCGAAATGCCTACTGCAATGCCTTAAACTCCGCGCACTGCTCCCCGTCCGGCGGAATCGTGCTGCCCGTGGCATTCGGATCCACGCGTATCACTCCCTTGTCCGTCGAGCAAAACAACCGTTTCCCAGTGCGGTCGAACACCACCGGCGCTGCTGCCACAAAGTAGCTTTGGCTCATTCCGTCCGCCGGATTACTTCCTACCGCCACGAAGTGATATCCCGACTTCTCTCCACTGGCCAGGCTCTCATCCAGGATGCACGCAGTGGCCACCGACCTGGTGCACGGTTCGGCCCCGCCCAGATTCGCCAGCGACTCCGCATAGCCGCCATACGTGGCCATATACGACACTTCCGCCTGGTTGATCGCCCGGATCGAGGCCACCGCCGAAGCCTCGTCCGCATGCACCTTTGCGGTCGTCATGCTTGGAATCGTGATCGCCGCAATAATCAGAATGATCGCGACCACCACTAGCATTTCAATCAAAGTAAATCCTCGTTGATGTTTCATCTCACGCCCTCCTCTGTGCTGGAAGACCACAGCCACAAAACAGAGAACGGTGGTCGAACCATGCCTTGCAGAGAAAGTGTGTGGATCGGAAAGTGTGCGGATGGAAAGGGTGTGGATGGAAAGGGTGCGGATCGGAAAGTGTGTGGATCCGGGTCTCTGACCCGGATAGGCCGAGCAAAGCTCGGCTGCCTCGGACCGCTCAGTTACTCTAAACGCCCGCCCAGGCTTAGCACCACCGTAACGTTGACCCTCCTATATAGGATTCCTATACTCCGAACATAGGAATCCTACATTGTGATTCCGATGCACATATGACCCAACGCATCCGTTCCAAAATCGCACGGGGAAGCGGCGAACTGGCCATACTTTCCCTGCTGGCCGAACAGCCCCTCTACGGCTTCGAAATCGCCAAGCAGATCGGCGAACGCACCGGCGGAGCGCTGAAATTCACGCTAGCCTCGCTCTATCCCCTGCTGTACGACATGGAAAAACGCGGATGGGTGGAAGGCAGATGGCAAGCCAACAGCGCGGGCCGCGATCGCCGTTACTACCGCCTCACGCCCGGCGGCCGCCGCCAACTCGCCCCCCTGCGCGCCGAGTGGCGCATCTTCTTCCAGGCTCTCGACAGCCTGGCCGGAGTCAGCCATGCCTGATTGGAAGAAACTCGTCCGTGAACGCATCGCGCCATCCGCACTGCCTGCGGCAAGTCGCGAAGAAGTTGTCTCAGAGTTAGCGGCTCATCTCGAAGAAACCTACAAAGATGCGCGATCAAGAGGCCTGACGGATGCAGCCTCTGTCGAATGTGCTCGGCAAGAAGTCAGCGATTGGCGCCTTCTAGCAAAGGAAATATCTCGAGCGAAAGAGGAGAACCCGATGAATCCCCGCACCCGCAGTCTATGGCTTCCCGCGATGGCCAACCTGATCGTAGCGCCTGGCCTGCTCATGATCCTTCAGAAACTCGCCGTACAACCTCGCGTTCTCTGGATCGGAGATATGGCGATGGTCCTCTATCTGCCGTGGCTCGTGACCCTGCCAATTTTTGGCGCATTCGGAGCTTTCCTGGCGAGACGTGCCAGCGCTGGCCCCGTGAATCGTCTGATTGTTGGGCTGTCTCCGGCTCTCGCCGTATTAGGAGCCTTTGCCCTAGTGTTGCCGGTCGGCCTGGTCGTTGACCACACCCGGCTGTCAGATTTCCCTTTCGCCTACTTCGGGCTCACCATCTGCAATTGGGTCGTGCTACCAGCGCTAGCCCTGCTTATCGGAACGTTGCCGTTCCTGGGTGAGCCAAACGGCCTGGCACGCAGTGAAGCATGACCCGGAAGCCGAGAGCCCGAAGCCCACGGTTATTCACTACTTCGCCGGCGGCACGTACTCCTTCGGTTTCGCCGATCCCTCGCCGAAGAAAAACTGCTCCAACTGCTTGACGATGACTTCCTGATCCTCGCGCCGCGCCGGATTCAACCGGTACTCGTTCAGTAGCATCTTGCAGTGCTCCGTCCACATTCGCCACGCTTCCTGGGACACGTTGTCGTACACCTTCTTCCCCAGGTCGTTGTCGAATGGAGGCTCATCCAGCCCCGGCATCTCTTTCTGAAACTTCACGCAAAAAACAGTGTGCGCCATAAATTCCCTCAGTAAAGAATTAACTCCGATTTGAAACGACTAAATAAGAAGCGAAGCTCGATCATCGGTTATTTTCCTTCGTGAACCTTCGTGTCCTTAGCGGTAAAGGTCTTCAGACCGTCGCGTCGATGACAATCTCCATGCGCTGAATCAGCGCATCGCGAAATTCGTAAACATGTTTCACCATCTGGTCCACGACGAGCTTCCCACTCTTGTCGTGCACGACCTGATGCACGTCAATCGCGATCCGCCCGTCCGCTTCTCTTGTAAAGCGCTTGGGCTCAACATTCGGGTTCAGGACCTCGAACTGCCGTCTCCAGTAATCGCGCACGGCCGATTTGCCCAGCACACGACCGCCTTCCATCCCATTGGGCCAATCGACATCGTCCTGCATCGCGACCAGCACCGTCTCGATATCCCGCCGGTTAAACGCCGCGTACATCCTCTGCAGCATCTCGATCTCGGCCGAAACTGCTTGGACTTCCGCCATAAAACACCTGAACAATTATCTTACACGGAGTCGGCGTGGGTGATTCCCTGCAGCCGGAACCAAAGCACCGCAGCCATTCCCCAAATCAAGAACAGCGGGATCAAACTCGCAAGCCCACGCAACCCAACCAGTTGACCGAGGTTGAATGCGCCATAACGTCCATTGGATTCGGCCGCCGTCAGCATCGATTCTCGATTCATCGCCATCTGCCCCGACCAAAATGATGGCACCGTCGAATGCACGATCGGACAGCTGTCCTGCATCGCCAATTGCGATGTCGTCGAAACCACCATCAGCGCCAGAAGAATACTGCACGCACCCAACCCTAGCAGCACTCGTCGCCATCCGGCCGAAGCGCGTCCCCACACCACCGCAAGCCCGATGCACACGAACGGAATACACGCTCCCGCGTACCGCGGACCAAACGATAGCCCCGCCTTCCACCAATAGAAAGATGCGTTAAACAAAAGGTAATAGCCCGCAATCCCTGCCGCCGTAAAAGCCGCGGCGCGATACGTCTTGCCATTCCACCGCAACCACAATCCCCACGGAGCCGCCACCAGCACCGGCGACGCGAACAACAGCCCACGCGAACATCCAAACAAAATCTTCAGCAGTCGATCGGGATGCGGATACGTCAACCCCAAGTATCCCTGCTGTTGCATAAACGAAAATGAATTCGGATCGTAATACGAATAGCTCGGACGAAACGCCCCAAACGCCGCATGCAGGTATGCCATCAGCACGCCCAGGCAAATCGCAGCCCCCAAGCCCACACCCGCGGCCACTCGCCACCGCGCCGACGAACCGCGCGACCACGCTTGCGACAGCGCCAGCAACGCCAGCATGGCCGAAGCCGGCGCCGCGGGATACTCCGTGACCGTTGCCCATCCTGCCGCCAATCCCACCGCGAGCGCCCAAAGAAAATCCGCTCGCGGACTCAAACTGTCGCGGAGTTTCAACGCCGCCGAAAACGCAAAAACCAGGCAAGCCCCCACCACCGCATGCGCCCAGAACAATCCCGCATACGCCCACAGCGGAGTCCCCAGGCACATCACCATCGCGGCAAATGCAGCGCCATGCGGACCGCTTCCGAATCGCAAGCCGAGGAAAAACAGGCACATGACTGCCAGTGCAGTCGGCAACGCCACCGCGCCCACACTCGCCACATACGACAGCGCAAACTCACCGCGCGGCGATCCCGGATCAATCCCCACCGTGCGCAGCGCTGGCCTCGCCGCCAGCGCAAATGGCACCGCCAAAAACACCAGCCCCGGAGCTTTGTCGGAGTAGTAATGTCCGTTGAGGTGCGCCTTGTCCTGCGTGTTCTCGTGGTAGGCATCGATTTGCAGCGTATGCCGCTCGACAATCGCGCGCAGCAAATCGAAGCGCGAGTTCTGGTTCCACCCGCCGCCTTCATAGAAATAACTGAATGAGAGAAATGCGACGAGCCCCAGCAGGATTGCAGCTTTGCGGTGGAAGGAAGAACTTCGCAGGGGGCTCATCGAGTGTTCAGGGCCCCAATTTTCTAGGCCCGGACCATCTGAGCTTACAACAATCTGCCCTCAGCCTGCGGAGCCGAGCTCGCATGGGCTCGGCTCCCCTTGAAACGCACTCACGGCTTGCTGGATGCCACAAGAGCCGCGACTATCTTTCGTGTTTCTTCGTCCATTGCAGTCGTGGGATCGGCCGAACCATTGGATGCCGTCGCGAGTTTACCTTTGACTCCGATGTAAACTGCGTCATACGGGGTGTCGCCCAGGTTCTCCACCTTGTGCTTGAACGGCGGGTACCAGCGCGCCTCGCCGGGCTTGGAAAATACTTCTCGCACCTTCCCGCTCTCGTCGGTAAAGCGCAAATGTGCCTCGGTTAGGATCACTACCACCCCGCCAGGATGATCGTGCAGCCCCGATTTCTCGTGGGGTCCATAGTGGACCGACACCACCTGGACCCGTTCATTTTCAAAATCCAGCTTGTAGTGCTTCGGTTCCACTTTGGTGGGATCTTGTGCAAGAGCGACCGATGTTGCCAGACACACCAATACCCCCGCCCAGACTAGCTTCGACCGCATGCCTGCCTCCTGCCAATTTTGGTTTATTTTTCAGTGTGAGAACGTACGCAAACTCTAATTCCCACGTTAAAGAAGTGTCAACGAGATGGGATCGAAACGATGAACGAAGGTCACTTACCCAAGGGTCTGCTGGTATAGCCACACCGAAGCGCCAAGCCCGTCGCTTATACTGTTTGCGTGTTGGCGCCAGCCGCGGCTCGATCTGCGAATCACCGTAGTGGAGGCTGTGCAGGTGAAGAGGAAGAGATCAAGGGATCCATCACGCCGGGCAAACTGGCGGACTTGGTCGTGTTAGCAGATGATCCGCACGCCGTCAGCCAGGACAGGATCAAGGACATCGGACTTATCCGCACGGTCTCAGGCGGCCCGACCGTTTACCAGAAATAAGCCGCCAGCCGATCGCTCCCGGTGGATGGCTAGCCTGCCGAAGCGCCGCGGGTGCAAAATACTCAGAGAATTTCGAAACCTTCATCCGCATCCTGGAGGCCTCATGTTCGGAAACAGAGTGTTCGCAAAGAAAATGTCCGAAGAAAACAGCGCGCCGCAGACTGCACCAGACAGACCCGCATCTGCCCATCGCGGCCTGGCCCTCGGAGCTACCGCTGCGGGCGCTATGGCTGTAGGTGCCTTTGCCATCGGTGCCCTCGCGATCGGCGCCCTAGCGATTCGGAAAGTGGCGATCCGCAGTGGTCGCATCGAAAAATTAAGCATCGGTGAACTCACCGTCGATCGGCTCATCATCAGGAATTCGCCACCCTATGTGTGATTGGACGCTGCGCTCCTAACAGTTGACAAGGAACGTGCCCGTTCGCGCATCAACGAATACTCTAGGATCGGTTTCAAGTTGGTGGGCCCACCAGGATTTGAACCTGGAACCAACAGATTATGAGTCTGCTGCTCTAACCGTTGAGCTATAGGCCCGTGAACCCCAATCTAGCATATCAACGGAAAGGCGTTCAGGCCCCGAACCCAAGGTTCCAGACCCCAAATCCAAACAAGGCAGCCCAAAGTCCGAAGTCAAAGGTCCAGAAGCCGAATGCCGGCTTCTTAGTGCGCCGTCGCTTTCTCCGCGCCCAGACCCGTATTCGAGCGAACCAGCAGTTCGTTGTACTTGGTCTGCGATGTCGGTTCGTGACTGATGAGCGTCCCGACGATCGCCCCGACGAATCCCAGCGGAATGCTGAGAATCCCCGGATTCTCCAGCGGGAACCACGCTTTAGCCTGAATCAGGTGCCGCGCCGTGCCCACCACCGTCGGGGGATCGACCGCCATCAAACTCGGACTCACCAGAATCAGCCCGATCGATGCCAGCAGTCCCACGGCGAGTCCAGAAACTGCTCCCAGAGTGTTAAATCGTCGCCAGAAAATCGACATCACGATCACCGGCAAGTTCGCCGAGGCCGCCACCGCAAACGCCAACGCCACCAGGAACGCCACGTTCGCAGTCGGACCCAGCACGATCGCGATTCCAATCGCTACCGCACCCACTACAAACGCCGAGATCCGCGCCACCAGCACTTCTTCGCCCGGCTTCCGCTCGACTCCGTTGTGAATCACATTCGTCCACAAGTCGTGCGAGAACGACGTCGTCGCGCTGATCGTCAATCCCGCTACCACCGCCAGAATCGTGGCAAACGCGATCGCCGAAATGAACGCGAAGAAAATGGACCCGGCCAGAGCATTCGCCAGCAGCGGCGCGCTCATGTTCGTGCCTCCGTGCGTCTTGATGAAGTCCGGCCCCATGATCGTCGCCGCGCCGAATCCCAGGAACGTCGTCATGATGTAGAAGCTGCCGATCAGCACCATCGCCCATACCACGCTGTGCCGCGCTGTCTTCGCGTCCGGCACCGTATAGAACCGCACCAGAATATGCGGCAACCCTGCCGTACCGAAAATCAATGCCAGCCCCAGCGAGATCAAATCCAGCGGCCCATACGGCGGCTTATAACGCAGGCCAGGCTGCAGGAAATCCTTGACCACCTCCGCTCCCTTCGCATCGTGATAGGTCACATGCGAGATCGCGCTGAAAAATTCTCCGAAGCTGAAGTGGAAGTGCGCCATCACCAGAATGCTCAGCAGGAACGTCCCCGCCATCAGCAGGATGGCCTTGATGATCTGCACCCACGTGGTCGCCAGCATTCCGCCGAACACCACATACACAATCATCAGAATTCCGACCCCAATCACCGCCTTGTTATAGCTCACTGATCCGCCCAGCAGCAGTTTGACCAGTGCGCCCGCGCCCACCATCTGCGCAATCATGTAAAACGTGCTGACCGTCAGCGTGCTCAACGACGCCATCGCCCGCACCGGACGCGGCTTCAACCGGTACGCCAGCACATCCGCCATCGTGTACTTGCCGGCATTGCGCAGCGGTTCTGCAATCACCAGCAACACCGTCAGGTACGCGACCAGCCACCCTACCGAGAACATAAAGCCGTCATATCCCTGAAACGCGATGATGCCCGCGATCCCCAGAAACGACGCCGCGCTCATATAATCGCCAGCCACCGCGATGCCGTTCTGCCAACCCTTAATCTGCCGGCTGGCCGCAAAGTACGCGCTCGCGCCCGCCGATCTCCTCGAAGCCCAGTAAGTAATGCCCAGGGTGATCGCGATGAACACCAGAAACATAACCAGTGGAATATTCAACATGGCTTACTTGCCTCCCCTGGCATCCTCGGCCCTGTCGAGAATGTCCTTGGCGAGCCGGTCAAAGTTGTTGGCAGCTTTCACATAGAGGGCGGCAATGATCCATGCCACAAAGAATTGCGATAGCGCGAACAGGTAGGCCAGGTTCACATTCCCGATTACCTTTGTGGACATGAATCCCGGCGCATATCCCACCAGCACCGGCAGGGCAAAGTAATAAACCACGAAGAAGACGAATGCCGGCACGATGAAGGTCTTCTTCGTCGCCATCAGATCTTGAAATTCCCGGCTCTCGGCGATCTTGTCCCACGTGGACTGCGATGCCTTATACTGCTGCGGTTGGACCACTTCTGAATCTTTTGCGGCGTTTGCCATAGGCTTCTCCTCGTGGCTTGCGTCACACGTGCCACAGTTTTTGGAATGCGTCTCCGGATGGGGCGAGCACTGACCGGGGACAGCTTACTCTCGTTTCATGAATTTTGGGAGTAAATCCGTCCTCGCCAGCCGCCGGCGTTAGCACCCGCACGTGCCCCCCCGTTCGAACCCAGCCACAACGGGGTCAAAGACTGAAATCGCGGTTAACAACAGTTATTATTCGCAAGACAGTTCGACTATCGCGTTCGACTGTCAGACGGAGAAAGATGTCTCCCGTCACAGCGCAGGCTCACCCAACCTAATTTGGGAGGTCAAAACTATGGCTACTCGAACTCGATTTGCGGCCTTGCTGCTCATCTTCACGATTCTTCCCTCTCGGTGGCTCTTTCCGCAGGAAGCCACTGTGAAAAAACCGGTCGAGAGCGCTCCGCCTGAGCAGACGACTACAGAAAGCAACTCCCGACTGTCCAAAACGCACTGTGACTTTCCCTCGTGCGTTCAGAAGGTTCTGTATTTTTCAAATATTTCCCAACCTGTCGACCTGCAGGATGTCGTGAATGCGGTGCGTGTGATTGCCGAGATTCAAAGGGCGCAACCGATTGCCGGAGCGCAAATCATTATCATCGAGGGCACAGCCGAGCAAGTCGCGGTGGCCGAAAAACTGGCCGCTGAGATCGACAAGGGCAAAAGGAGATTCGGTGGCCTGGGTTATCGTATCGAGCTCAAATTCCAGGAGTCGGGCGGCGACAAGAAATTGCATTCCCGTCTCTATTCTTTGGTGACTGATGTCCGCCAGACCGCCAGAGTGAGCATAGGAAGACCAACGCCTCCACAGGTGCAAAACGAATCTGCATCTGAAACCAAGCATCCGTCCGATTCCAGCAACGCCCGTAGCGTCGAATGCCGCATTCTCGCCGAAAACGAGCGCACGCTAGAACTCTCCGTCGAGGCCGAATTTACCGGTGATGGCCCGCCGGAGGCAGGCAGCGGCTCTCCCCCGGTATTCCGAACTAGAGCGCATGTCACTGTTCAACTCGATAAGCCAACGATCATCAGCATGGTCGACGATTCCGACGGCAACGCCAGCTTCACGATTGAACTGACTGCCACCCGAATCAAAGAGAGATGAAAGGCCCCGATTTGGCGAAACATTCTGTTCTCAACATTGGACAGTGTGCTAGTTTGAAGTTGATGGTCTGCTAGGTGCCGCGTGAAGGCATTCCTCGAATCATTGTCCTTTAGCTCGGGAGCCGTTTTTATAGCAATCCTTTCAGCGGGTGTCGTCTGGTTATTGTGCTTCGCTTGCCCGTCATCTTTACGCAAAGTTTGGGTTGTCCTCGTGCCCTTGGCTCTCACGAACTGCCTCTACTGGTCCGTCGCATGGCTCGAAGCCGATGGGGATGAATATCACCGAGCACTCGTCATGTCTGACTACCGCATGTGGGCGCCGCTATTCCTTGTTGCATGGTTTTTAGCCGGGGCTATTCCGTCAGCCGCTGTCGTTCGCATATTTTTCCCCCAAAAAGCCGGGAAGCTCCGCGACTAACAGGGTAAAGGCGACGCGATGCCGGTCTTAAATCTAGACCGCAGCTCAGCGATGCAACTTCCCATATACCGACAACAATCCCCCGCAGGCTGGCGGAGTGCCGCTCCCGACCAAGGCCGTCGCTGTGCAGTTCACGCCCTTTCCTCCCGGCGGGCCTGGCGCGTAACCGGGAGCGCCTCCCGGAACGAACACCAATCCACCAGCGATTGTGGGAACACTGAACTTCACAGAGCCGGGACCGTTGTTACCCGCACTCATGGAACTTTCCCAAATTTCTTTCAGAACGTGCGTCGTAGCATTCGGAACGGCATCGTAGGCGATCAGAACCGCAGGCTGCGCTGCGTGTGACGTCTCGGTGTTCGGATTCCACACGCCGGAACCAGCAGAATTAATAGCCCATAAAATCGCCGAGTTAGGGTGAGTTCCGTCCCATGACACCGACGGGACGGTGCCGATGGGGTACGTCTTGGGAACCTGTGCCGGATTGCCAACTACATTCAACAAGCCTGTGTTGGAATCTACCTGGTACGCGACCAGCGGAGCATTCGCGCCCGCGACGTAAAGATAGTTCTCTGGCGTTGCCGACGTCCCCGCCCAAAACGTCTCGGTCCCTCTGATTCCTGAGGAATTGAAGATTGTGTGGGACCCGTTAGCTTGATTCTCGCCCGCGTTCGCACCCTGAAAACATTGAGCGATGAATCCGTTTCCCGGAACCGCTGACTCGCTGCAACCGCTGAGCGTAGGATTCGAAGCTTCCATGCACAAGTAGCCGCAACCATCCAATCCACCCATGACGTTTTGCTGCGTCGACCCGCTCTGAGTGCTGTAGCAAACACCATAGATGACCCCCTCTTTCCCGCCCGCAACCAGCTCAGAGTTCGAACCGCACACCGGGTTGGCGATTCCGGCGGGCGAAATCAGTGTTACTCCACCGGAACCGAGGTCAAAGTCTTCGCTGAACTTTGGCAGGGTTAGCTGATTTTGGGGTGGGCAAGCATTGGGACCGTAGGTCGAACACACTGTAACGGCCACAGTATTGAAGTTCAGTTGTGCAAAGTCATTGGGAGTGTAGTAGTCATCCGGAACCAACCCGGAACTTGTGGTCGCAAGTTTTACGACGCTCTCGCCAAAAAACGTTGTGCCGTTCCAGTCTCCGTTGGCGACGTTCACATAGACGTTCCCGCTGCTATCCACGGCCGGAGCCGCTCCTGACATCCAGAGTCCGCCGGCCTGCTCAGTCTCGCCGCCTTCCGTATCGAACACCCAGTTGTTGGCGGCGACCGGTGAGAAGCTGTTCGTCCCGTAGTTGTAACTCAGTCCAGCCAGATAGCCGCTATACGGCAGAACATCACAGAAGGAGCCAAAACTCACGTATAAGTTCACAATCCCCGGGGACGCGTTGAGCATTGCGAGTCCCGGCCGCTGCATCTCATCGATAGGGCTGATGTCGCTCGGGAAAACACTCGATAAGTCGTAAGGAGCGCTGCTTCCATTCAATACTTCTTTCCCGGAATTAACGTTGATCGCATGCAGCCGGTAGGTATAGGTGAGACTTGCGGTCTGGTGCGCACTCACTACATACATCACGGGTGGATTTACGGAAGTATCGATCACTGGAGTGCTCGTGATGCCGATTTGGGGGACGACGGTGTTGCATGGTGCATTCAAATCAGGCACCACAGGCAGCGCAGTGAATGGAATTGCAAACTCGCCAGGTTGATTCAGGTTGAGCATCCAGCACTGAGTCAGAGAGAAGGTATATCCGGAAGTCGTCAAGCTATAAGTCCACGCGAAGGCATAGACCGAGTTGTTCTCAGTGGCCACCAGGACAAGGTTGTGGGTGCCGCGACAGGCCGACGTCGCGACCATGCTTACCGCCGAGAGGAAGAGCGGCTGCGCATAAATCAACCCGTCAACCGCACCGGTCGCCCCGCTTGCCGCTGGAGTCAGTTTGCCAAAGTTCGCGCCAGCCTGACTCGGAAAGAGATTCGGCTTAAGCGCCGTCTCTCGCGAGTTGACCCCGTCGCGCATCGGGTCGTTGTGATAGGTCGTGACACATGGTCGGGTGCTGCATGGGTCTGCCTGAGCCTGCGCCATGCTGGCTGCCAGCACAATAATCATGATTGCAAGGCCCAGGTATGGAAGGCGTGCGACAGTTCTCATATCAACTCCTGTGGCAAAGCCGGATATTACGAGTTGACGGTTCTGGCCAGACTCAGAAATCAAAGCGGTGGGGCCACCCGCACCTGTGCCCACGCATTGGCAACCGTCAGCAACAATACTGTGGAGGCAACAACGGAGGGCAGCCACGCGAAACGAAACGCGGACATAAAGTCTCACCCGGGGAGCAAAGATTGGGAGTTGCCCCTGGCCTCCCCGGCTGGGGAAGTCTATGCAAATCGTGGAAAAATGACAAAGGGTCTTAAGTTTCTGAAGGGTCTTCAGTCTCTGGAAATTGGAGCGCCAGCCTTGATGGAGGCCGATTCCGACGGGGATCAGTTGTTTCCATTCACTAGCGGACATCAACCGGCGGAGAGCAACGCAATGAGGTGCAGAATCTAAACACCCGCCGACCGGCGTAACTTGCCTGCAGATGTCAACTCTGCCAACGACGGCACCGACTCCGGTTCGGTCACCTTTCGCTCCGGCATTGAGGCGCCTTTAAATGCTTCGACCAACATCTCAATCGCCAGATCAGTATTCGGGCGAATAAAGACCGTCGCTGCCAGCGTCCCGTTGCGCACCCAAGCCTGTCCGGTCTTCGGCATTCCATCGCATCCCGTAATCGGAATCTTCATCCACCGCGCTCGCTCACTTTCAGGGATCTCGCTGAAAGCCTTCCTCGCGCCCATCGCCATGCTGTCGTCTTGCGCGCCGACCAGATCGATATGACTCTCCTGCGAAGTTCGCAGGCGCAGCCACGAACTCACCGTCTTATGCGCGCTCTCTTCCGTCCAGTTCGCCCGCATCGTCTTCACTTGAATGTTCGCCGGCTTAGTCTCCATCATGCCCGAGGTCCGCTCTTTCGCCGCCGAACTGTTCGCCGGACCTTCGATGTAGAGAATTGATCCCCCATTGGGCAACAGTGCTCCGAATTGCTTTCCCTGAATCTTGCCCACTTCCACGTGATCGGAACTGATGGCAAACACGGGAATCTTGTGAGTGCGGCGCAACTCCAGGATGTAGTCCACTTCGTGATTCAGCACGACCCATCCGATTCCCGCCGCCGCCGCCGCCCGCGCCACTTGCGGAAACGCAGTGCCACCGGCGGGCTCGAACAGAATCGCATCTGGCCTCACCACCGAGGAATCCTGCACGTAGTGCAGCAACTGCTGGCTTTGCGCCAGAGGGTCGTTGCTCGCGTGAACTATCTTCACGTCCACACCTAGCCGCCGCCCGGCCTTCTCCGCTGCCGCCGCCTGCTCCTGCTGATAATCGTTATCGTCGTTGGTGAGTGAAACCAGAAAGCTGAGTCGCTTCATGATATGGGGCCTATGTCCGGATCATAGTCCTTCGACCTCGGTAACCCATGTAACCACGGTAACTAAGATGCCTGTCATCCTGAGCGTAGAAACTGGTCCGCGCAGCGGACCAGTTTCAGAGTCGAAGGATCCCTATAAGCAGAAGGGAATTCTCCGCGCTTTCGATTTAGTGGTTGACTGGAATGAGACTCGACGACGACAGTTCTCTCAGGCCCCGGCGGCAACGCTCTTCGCCGCTTCGCCAACGAAGGATTTCAGCTTCTCGTCCAGAATTTCGCGGTCCGCATCCGACATGTCCACGAAGCGGAAGGGCTGCATCCACCCCTGCGTCGCCCACATGGGGAACAGCATCTGCGCCTTGCCGCGCAGCGTCGCTTCGCGAATGTGAAAAATCAATTCAACTTCCAGCTTCTCATCCAGCGGCTTCTCCAGATGGATGACTCCACCGGACGTCGACAGTTGATGGATCGCTGCTCGGATCGACCGCTTGTTCGGCAGCCGCACCAGCACCAGCACGGAGCCGCGCAGCTTCACGCGAAACGGACGATCGTTCAGCTTGCTTTCTTTCTCTTTGCCGGCCGCAACCGGTGCTGTCGAGTTGGTTTCTTCGGACATACGCTTACCCAGAGTATGGCAGCGTGCGCGGAGTTGAAGAAGTTACGAAAGAACAAGACCGCGTGTTTTTGCAACGTGAATGAGCGGTGTCGAAAAGTTGGAGGATCCTACTTGCGCCCGGGATGTAGCTCGGCGCCCTCGGAGAACAAGTTGTACGGCCAGGCGGCCTTCTTCTGCACCGTCAGCTTCGGAGCGCTTGGCGGTGCGGCCGTCGCAGCCTTCGGTTTCGGATCGTTCTTCGCCGCAAGGCTCCAGTCTTCCGGAGCATCGGCAATCCCCCAAACGTTGCCGTGTGTATAGAGGGACGCGCCAATCAGGAAATACTGTCCGTCGGTGCCCAGCGGCAAACAGTTCGCCACCGTGGCGGTCACACTGCCCCCGCCGGGAAGATTGCTCAACATGATAGGCGTCCCGATCTGCAGCGCTTCCGAACTGCGAAAGCCGCATCCCTGCGCGCTGACGATCAGTACCATGACCTGCTCGCCATAGGGCCGCGTGCGGTCGAGACTGATCACGCCGACGGGGATCTCCACCCGAATGCGGGTGCTGCGTCGAGTCGCGTTTTGGGTCAGAACTTCCATCACAGGTGCGAGTGTTGCACCAACTATTGTGGCAGAATCGCCTCGCGATCCGAGGTAACCGAAGTAACACACAAGTAAAACCGTCGCGCCGCACCCGCGCCTCGAACGGCACCACAGGGGCTAAAGCCCGGACTGATTCCACACGCTTTACGCGGCCCTAAAGGGCCGCTCTTCCACGGTTGCGCACGCATTCACAATTCATGCTCAACCGCTGGATGGGACGGACACGACTCACGGTCCTGAATGCCCGTCTCCGAACGCCTCTCGTTTTGATGGTTCACCGCCGCGCATTCCTCTGCGCCTGCTTCACGCCTGCGCGGATCCCTGCCTTCACGACGCGCTGATATCCCGCCGCGTCCATTGCCGACATCGTCGCCGCGGCAATTCCGCCCGGGGTCACGGCTTCATGCAACAGGTCATCGAGGCGAAGCCCACTCTCGCGCCAGTAGCGGATGCCATCCCCTAACGCGTGGGCCGCAGCGGCCAGCGCGGTCGTTCGATCCAGTCCCGCATCCTGCGCCGCTTTCGCCAACGTTGCCAACGCATGATACCCGTGGCTCGACGAATACGTGGCCGTGAACGCATCAAACTGCTTCTCGGAGATCTCCAGCGCCGCTCCGACGCGCTCGAAAAACGAACGCGCGCGCCGGCGTTCACTCTTGCTGACGCTCCGATCGAAGCTCAGAGCCGTTAACCCACGTCCCACCCGGCACACTGGACTCGGCATCGCCCGCACCCAGCGGACCGCCAGCGCCGCGCGCAGCCTCCGCAGCGGAATCCCCGCCGCAAGACTCACGCACAACTTCGGCGCTGCAACTCCGCAAGCCGCAACCTCCCCGAGCATCCCCAGAACCGATGCCGGACGCACCGCAATCACCAGCATCCCGGCCCGCTCCACCGCCGACTTCAAGTCGCGCGCAATCTCCACTCGCGATTCGCGCCGCAGCGCGTGCAACTTCGACGGATTGCGATCATACACGACGATCTCCCCGTCGTATCCGGCGAGCCGCAACCCGGCCGCCAGCGCGCCCGTGATATTCCCACCACCCAGAAAGACCGTCGCTTTCATGCGCATGAGCGGAAGCTAGTCCGCGGTCCCTCCGCCATCGACCACGAGCGCCGCGCCCGTCATGAACGACGAATCGTCCGACGCGAGGAACAGCACCGCCTTGGCAATCTCCTCCACCGTGCCCACGCGACCCAGCGGACGGCTGGCGCATCCCGCGATGTAGTCCTCCCACTTCAGCCCGCGCATCTTCGCATCGGCGGGAAGCATTGGAGTCTCAACGTCCCCCGGGCAAACGCAGTTCACGCGAATCCCCTGGGCCCCGTGATCGATCGCCATCGCCTTCGTCATGAGCACCACGCCGCCTTTCGACGCGCAGTACGCCACCGCGTGATCTCCGCCGACGATGCCCCATCCCGAACTGTTGTTGACGATGACTCCGCGCTTCTGCGCGATCATCGTGGGCAGCGCGAACTTCGACATCAGGAACGTGCCCTTCAAGTTGACGTCAATCTGCTCGTCCCACTCCCGCTCGGAACATTCCAGCGCGGTCTGCGCGTAGAAGACTCCCGCATTGTTGAACAGAATGTCGACCCTGCCGAAGGCGCGGAGAGTGTCGGCGACGGCGCGCTGGCAGTCGGCAGGCACACTGACGTCAGCGCGGGTGAAGATCGCGTTGCCGCCGTCGTGCTGGATGCGCTCGACGACCGCGGCTCCGCGTGCGTCGTTGCGTCCGGTAATCGCGACTCGGGCGCCTTCCGCCGCGAACAGCAGAGCCGTAGCCTCGCCGATCCCGGAAGTTCCGCCCGTGATGAGAGCAACTTTATCTTTTAATCGCATATGCGACTCTCAACATCATTGTCATCCTGAGGCGCGCGCACTTCGCGCGCCGAAGGACCCATGTAACATTCCTTCCAGCAGCCGTGGCGCCCCTTCAGCAATGTGGGCCATCGTCCCTTCAAGGACGCGAGAGACCGCCGCTTCCGCAACCGTGGAAGAGCGGCCCTTCAGGGCTGCGATAAGCGGGCCAAAATACGTCGGGCTTCAGCCCCTGTGGTCGTCTCGCCAACCACCATGAGGGTCGCCGCTACCGGCTTGCTAACCCTCCCGCGGTCTCTCCTCCGTCCATCGTGAACACATGCCCCGTCGCGAATGCCGCGTCGTCTGACGCCAGATATGCGAACAGCGCGGCAATCTCCTCCGGCTTCGCATGACGCCCCAGCGGAATCTTCTGATTCACTTCCGCCAGCATCGCGTCGGAATATTCGGCGCGCTGCATCGGGGTCAGCACGTATCCCGGAGCCACGGCGCACACGCGCACTTTCGGCGCCAGCTCCAGCGCCATCGACCGCGTCAGCTCGATCACGGCCGCCTTGGTCGCGTTGTAGTCCGCATAAAATGGATATCCCATCACGCCGTTGGTCGAAGCGGTCTGCAGAATCACTCCGCTGCCGCGCTCCCACATGTGTCGAGCCGCGGTCTGCGCCACGTAGAACACGCCAGTCAGGTTCACCGCGATGACCTTCTCCCACTCTTCGGGAGTGATGTCGAGAAAGTTGTGTCGTATGCTGATGCCCGCATTGTTGATGAGCACGTCGACGCCATCCATCAGGCGGATCGCCTCGGCGAAGGCAGCTTCCACCTGCATCAGGTCGGTGACGTCGGCGATGATGGCCTCAGAAATGCCGGCCTCGCCCAAGCCGCGCAGTTCGTGCTTGATGTGCTCGCAAGCCTGCGCGTCGCGATCGAGCACGCAGACGCGTGATCCCTCTTCCAGAAAGCGCGCGGCCGTGGCCGCGCCAATGCCGCTTGCGCCGCCGGTAATCAGTACGCGCTTGTCTTTCAGTCCTCGCATGAAGTCTCCCTCGATAAGACTTTACCCTGTCTTGTCATCCTGAGCGAGGATTGGTCTTTGCGCGACAAGCGCAAAGAGCAACCGCAGCGAAGGATCCGTGCACCTCAACCGTAAACGGATGCCTCAGGAAGTCCTTTTTCGCTCCTTCGGAACTGCGGCTCTAGCTACCGCGGCTGCGGTCTTTGTGCTTGCGGGGATCGCTTTCACACCTACTGGCGGCTTGCGGGTTGCGGCTTCGGTTTCAGCCGGCTTCGGTGGCGCTGCACTGCGGCCCGATACTTCTGGGCCGCCTGGACGGGTCGGAGACCCGTCCCCACACAAAACCTTGGGGGCGGCTGTCCCTGCATTCACAGCAGCTGCATTCACGGGGGCCACACGTGGGGCGGCCCGGTAGGCGGCGCGCTCGGCTGCGGCGCGCTTGGTGGCGCGGGCGAATGCGACGGCGGCTTCCTCGTCGATTTGTTCGAGGGGCGGGTCGGGGTAGTTGGGGATCTCGCGGACCATGTCGTCAGAGTGGAGGCCGAAGTGGACGCGGCGGATGTTGCGGACGGCGGTGTTGAGGGCGCGGAGGATGAGTTCGGCGCGCTTGAGTTCGATGGTGCCGCGCAGCAGGGCGTTGACGACTTCCATCAGCGAGGCCTGAATGGATTCCTCGTCCTCGAGCAGGGCATGGTGATGGATGCGGGAGGATGGATCTTTGACAGTGCGGAGCATGCGCTGGTGGAAGTAGCAGAACTGCTCTCCGCGGAGGGCGGGAGAGCCGCAGCGGACGCCGGTGACTTTGATATGAGTGCAGGATTTGTATGACATCAGTTGTTTGGTCCTTTCGGTATAGGCAACAATTTTTTGGTAGTGCGGAGCTAAGATCTTGGCTTCATGGGAGTTAGGGGCGTAGTGGAGGACGACGTCCGCGTATAATCTTGGAAACTCAGGACTTGCGAGTAAATTCCTGCGAACAAAGGACTTAATGGAGGCGGCGGTGGAGGGATTTCCCGTTTTGGGCGTCCGGCTTTCGGCTACCGGCTTCCGGAGGTCGGTGTCTGGGTTGCGCGGGGGACTGGGTGCGTTGGGCATGCTCCCAATTTGGACTGTTGAGATTTCTCAGTAAAGGTCATGCGTCACAAGAATGAGATAAAGTTCTGTGGAAAACTTTGGAGAGTGGAGAATCCGCCTTCCCCTCCTTTCCCCAAACACTCTTTAACGAATGGAATTTCGCATTTCAGCTAGACGATTCAGACAGCCTTGGTTCCACTCGGCGAACAGCTTCATCCGAGTCTGGTATTCGTTGTTAGCAAGCCCCATAAAGTAGGCGGCGTTAGTGCTACTGCCATTTGGAACGGTCTTCCATGCGCCCAAGAATCCCTTATAGACCGAAACCGCGTTAATTAACGCGTTTGGGCCTTGATTATCTGGGTTGTCTCCAAAAACATATTCTGTTTGCTCGTTGAAGCTTTGTTGCCACTTCGACCGCAGTTGCGGGAATGCTTTTTGGTACTGCCATCCCTCATTTTCCAACTCCTCCAAGTTCCTTTCGTGCGCACCAGCACCAGTGGCAGGACTGGATCGAAAGTCATTGCCTATCTTTCCGCCCTCGGTGTTGATTTTGTAAAACAGACTACGACCGTCGGTTAGGGACTTTTCAAATTCTGCTAGTGCATCCGAAAACCTGTTTCTGTCGCTCTCTGTTAGTCGAGAGTTTATAGCTAAAACTCTGTCGCGAAATGATGGTGGGGGCGCCCCAGGCATTGTGGGACATGACCGCTGAGCACGAGATGGATTGAGTTCTTCCTCCGGTACCTTGCACGCGCCGTGCACTATTAACGGTGAATTCTTTAGGCGGTTCAGTTCTCCTTCGCGGGCCTCCGCGCCTTCTCTTGCTATTATCGCGGACCGCTCGTTTAACTGAGAGGTAGCTAGAAGTAAGCTAATTTTTTCTATATCTTGTCCGGGGCCAATCAACAGGTAATAGGCAAAAATCGGCAGCCAAGTGCAGATTCCTCCGGCAATCGGTATCGCGATGTTTGATTTCCAGTGTTCCGTAAACGCTTCTTTGCTGCGAAACCACCAAACGATGAGCGTAGTAACAACCGCCCCAAGGGCAAATATAAACAGTGCCTTTCTAGGGTCGTCGAAAAAGAAAAGAAGGGATTTCGAAAAGGCAGACTTGGCGGTTTCGATCCAATAGTTCATCGCACGTACCTCCGGAGTTCTCGCGCAAGATTTTCCTTTGGCGGAAGCGGGTTCCTGCTCATCTTTCCTCCGATAGTTTCGTGGACCACGAAAAGGGGCCATGGCGAAGCATCGCCATGACCCCCTCATAGTCGGCGTCCTTTTTACATTGGTTGGCGAGGGAATGCAAAGGGCACGATGGTGGAGGGGGCGGGCACGGGAGGGCCACTTGGCAGTACTCAGTACTTGGTACTTGGTACTCAGTACTCAGTTACTTCGGGACCTCGGACTTCAGACCTTGGACTTCAGCAAAACCAACATCAATGTCAAGAGCGACGGACAGGAGTGTCCGTCCCACATGGGCTTTGGGGAGAACTTCCTGAGGCGACCTGGTGCGGTTGAGGAGTGCAGAGATCCTTCGCTGCGGTTGGTCTTTGCGCTCATCGCGCAAAGACCAATCCTCGCTCAGGATGACAAGGCTCTGTGGATGACAAATCCATAAGGAACTCGCGCTATCTGAACGCTAGATCGGTCTGCCTTTGAAGAAGTAGACCAGTTCGATGATCAGGATTACGACCACCATCAGTTCCAGGACGAAGGCCCGGGACTGGTTGAATTGCTCGACCATGAAGCGGTAGAGGTCCTCGGCGGTCTGGAGTTTTTCTTTGACCAGGTCTTTGTAGTCGGGGACTCCGACTTTCTGGGCGCAGAGTTTGTAGAGGCGCGCGGAGAACATGTCGCTGAGGAACTTGATCGCGTTGTCCGCGCGTTCGGTGAGTTCGTTCACGTCGAGCAGGACGGTGTGCAGCTTGGCGGCAGCGCGGGCGGTGCGCCAGCGAGACCAGAGCCCGTGGCCTCCGGCGTCGAGGAAGTCGTAGACGTTTTCCAGTTCTTTGGTGAGAAGTTCGTCGTAGTGGCGGAACTCGAGCAGCTGCGAGTTGGCGTACTGCAGGAGCTGGATGGCGGTTTCGGCTCCGGCGTCGGTGTCGTAAATGAAGGCGGCGTTCCATCCGATAACGGCGAGATCGTTGGGATAGTAGGAGATGCGGGACTGGAGAATCTCCTGGCGTTCGCCGTCGGAGAGCATGGCCATTTCGCCGCGGACGACCTGGGCGATCTGATCTCCGTGAGAGGCGAGGAGGGCGTTGGCGTCGGGCGCGCCCGCGATGTCGCGTACATAGAAGATGAAGTAGTCCTCTTGCAGCCACTCGCCGGCTTTCGGGTCGTAAGGCTTGACGAGGGCTGGCGCGGCGCGCTCGAGCTTCTGCTTGACGATGCGCGTGGCGAGAGTTTCGAAGTTGGTGTCGGAGGTCCAGCGGCAGGAAAGTTGGACGAGCGTGTCCCAGTCGCCGGCGAACGGGAGCTCGAAGACGAGGCTGACGACGCCGTAGTCGTAGTACTTGATCTGGCCTTCGAGGCGCTCGCCGGATTCGAGGATCAGAGGATCGAGGCTCTCTTCGACGGGAGGACGCTGGTAGCGGACGTATCCGGGAGCTTTTTGCTTGAAGCTGGCGCCAGCGGTGCGGGCTCCGAAGATGGTGCGGAGTTCGTCGAGATGAATCTCTTCGCAGACGTCGAACTGGATCAGGACCAGGACGGAGCCGCGGAGCGGGAGCTGCCGCTTGGGACGGCGGCGCAGGGGCTGAGGACGAGCGAGGGCTCTCGGCGCTGACGAGACTTGAGAGGCCGGTTCCGAGGTCGGTGGTGAGTTCGCGATCCATGGCAGTATTCAGTACTCAGTACTCAGTACTCGGTACTCAGATTGCTGAGTAGCGAAAGAGACGAGAGAGGAGGTCCGTGTCGTCTTTATATTGTCCCAGAACTGGGGGGATTGGGGTAGGGGCTGGTAAGTGGCTGATAGGATTGGGTTTCCGGAGGCCGAGAGCCGAAAGGCGGACGCCGACTACCGCTTGCGAGCTGCCGTCCAAAGCAGCAGGCCGCCGGCGGCGAGGGCTCCCAGGCCTAGTCCGGCGCGGGTCATGCTCGAGCGGATCTCGAAGTCGCGCTCGCGGACTCGGGCGGATTCTGGGTAGGGATCGTTGGATTCGGCGGACGGATCGAGCGCCATTTGCAGGACCTCGGCCAGGTGCAGGGCGCGTCGGTCCGTGCCTTGGGCGATCTGCTCGCGGCAGCTGAATCCGTCGGCGATGATGAGCCAGTCGGCGGGCGCTTTACGGACGGCGGGGAGGAGTTCGAGTTCTCCGATCGCCTGGGAGATGTCGTACTTATCTTTGTCCCGCTCGAAGCCGAAAGATCCGGCCATGCCGCAGCATCCGGGCGCGGGAGATTGGAAGTCGATGCCGATGCGGCGGAGGAGAGATTCTTCGGCGGTCATCTTCATGATCGACTTGTGGTGACAGTGTCCGTGGAGCAGGGCCTTGCGGCGGAGTTGGGGAAGTGGAGCGTTGCCGGAGTTGCGTTCGAGGAACTCGCTGAGCAGGAACGTCTGTTTGCTCAGGGCATGGGCGCGCTGGTCATGGGGGAAGAGGTTGAGGAGCTCGTCGCGGAAGACGGCAACGCAGCTGGGCTCGAGTCCGATGACGGGGATGCCGGCTTCGATCTCAGGCTCGAGTTGGTCGAGGATGTCCAGGAGCAGGCGTTCCGCGCGGTCGAGCATGCCGAAGTCGTAGAGGGGGCGTCCGCAGCAGAGGTTGGCTTGGGGTATGGTGACACGAAAGCCGGCGGCCTCGAGGACTTCGACGGCGGCGCGGGCGGTCGAGGGTTGGAAATAGTTGTTGAAGGTGTCGGGCCAGAGGAGGACCACGGGGGCTGAAGCCCTATCGTTTTGGTCCGCTTGACGCGGCCCTAAAGGGCCGCTCTTCCACGGTTCTGCTTGACGCGGTTCGGAAGGGGCGCTCTTCCACCAGCGTGTACGGTGGAACCATTGCTTGAAAGTTTCGGGGGCGAAGGCGGGGATCGAGCGCTGGGGCGGGATTCCCGCTAGCAGCTTCGCGATGTCGCGGAGGAACGGGAGCTGCGTGGTTAGATTTACCAGGCCGGGGGCGTTTGATGCGAGGCGGGCCCAGAGGTCGATGTTGCCGAAGGCGTAGGCGCTGCGGGGGCGGATGCGGCCTTCGTAATAGTGCGAGAGGAATTCAGCTTTGTAGGTGGCGACGTCAACGCTGACGGGGCAGTCGCTCTTACAGCCTTTACAGGCCAGGCAGAGGTTGAGCGAGTCTTTTACTTCTTCGCTGCGCCAGCCGTCGCGAATGACTTCGCCTTGGGTCATCTCCCAGAGCAGGTGAGCGCGGCCGCGGGTGGAGTGTTCTTCATCATGCGTAGCGCGCCAACTGGGACACATCACGCCGCCTTCTTCGCGACGGCACTTGCCCACGCCGACGCAACGCAGAGTCGCGGCGGCGAGACTGCCGTGATCGGCGGGAAACTGGAAGCGGGGCAGCGGTTCCCACGGAGCATAGTTGGGGCCGAGGCGGAGATTCTCGTCGAGCTTATAGGGCGTTTGCTCCGGCAAACCAATGAGCTTGCCGGGATTCATCTTCCAGTCGGGATCCCATGCGGACTTGAACTCGCGGAAGGCTTGCATCAGTTCGGGGCCGAACATTTTTGGAAGGAGTTCGGCACGGGCTTGTCCGTCGCCGTGCTCGCCGGAGAGGGATCCGCCGTAGCTGACGACGAGGTCGGCGGCTTCTTCGATGAAGCGGCGAAATTTGGCGATGCCTTCTTTGGATTGCAGGTCGAAGTTGAGGCGCGTGTGCACGCAGGCGTGGCCGAAGTGTCCGTAGAGCGAGCCTTTGTAGTTGAAGGCGGCCATCATTTTGCGAAGGTCGCGGAGGTAGCCGCCCAGTTTTTCGGGGGCAACGGCGGCGTCTTCCCATCCTTCCCAGTTGAGCGGCTCGCCTGGGACATGAGAGGTGACACCGAGGCTGGCTTCGCGGATCTCCCACATGCGCCTGGCTTGCTGGCCCGCGAGCAGGCGTGTATTGGGTGGAGTTGAGCTGTGGCTGAGTGCTTCGACGAGGCGGTGCGCTTGCGCTTCGGCTTCTTGAGTTGTCTGGCCGCCGAACTCGACCATGAGCCATCCGCCACCTTCGGGGAGGAGAGCAAGTCCTTCGGAGTTGATACCTTTTGTGCGCGTGTAGTAGACGAGGAGATCGTCGAAGCCTTCGAGGCCGATGGGTTTGTGCGCCATGATTTCGGGGATGTGGTCGGCGCATTGATAGATGTCGGGATAGGCGACGACTAACAGAATGCGTGCTGGAGGACTCTCGACTAAGCGGCACGTGGCTTCGAGGACTGTGGCGCAGGTGCCTTCTGAGCCGACCAGGGCGCGGGCGATGTGGAATCCGTTTTCGGGGAGGAGGCAATTGAGGTTGTAGCCGGAGACACGGCGTGGGATCGGGGGGAATTTCTGGCGGATTTGATCGGCGTATTCGGTGGCGATTTGCTTTAGGGCGTAATGGATTTGATCGCGGCGGTCGTTGCTGCGGCCCGATGCTTCCGGGCCGCTCGGACAGCCGGGGGCGGCTGTCCCCACAGAATCCTGAATAAAACCTTCGCCAACCGTCAGGCGGGTGCCGTCGTAGAGGGCTACTTCCAGCGCTTCGATGTTGTCGTCGGTTTTGCCGGCCATGACGGAGTGGACGCCGCAGGAGTTATTGCCGATCATGCCGCCGATGGTGCAGCGGTCGTGGCTGGCGGGATCGGGGGCGAAGGTGAGGTGATATTTTTCGGCGGCGTTGCGGAGTGTGTCGAGGACGACGCCGGGCTGCACGCGGGCGATGCGGCGCGCGGGATCGATTTCGAGGATGCGGGACATGTACTTGGAGAAGTCGAGGACGACGGCGACGTTGCAGCATTGTCCGGCGAGGGAGGTGCCGCCGCCGCGGCAGAGTAACGGGGCGCCGAACTCGCGGCAGGCGGAGATGGCGGCGAGGACGTCGTTGGTGTCGTGGGGAAGGACCACGCCGATGGGGACTTGGCGGTAGTTGGAGCCGTCAGTGGAGTAGAGGGCGCGGGCGCCGTCGTCGAAGCGAACGTCTCCGGTAGATCCGCCGCGCAGAGTTGACCGCAGGGACTCGGCTAGTCCTGTGGCGTCGAGATGCGAGGACTTTGATGCGGGTATGGGAGCTGCCACTTTTTCGTGCATCAGTTGGACTGCGTCAGTTTCTTGCTCACACTTGTGATCTGGAATTTTGTGGTGTCGCCGCTCGCCTCGACATTGATTGTGATCATGTTCTGCTGATCGCTGGAAACAATCGTGCAGTGGTTCTGATCGGAAGTGTTGACCGTGGCATTGGGGAACTTGGATTTGTAGAAGGCGCAAACTTTGTCGACCGAGTCGCTGCTTTCGAAATTGGCGGCTATGGTGTGCATGTTCCCGAAGCTTACAGAGGCGGCGCCGTTTTTCTGGGCTTGCGCTCCGGGGTAAACGTCGACACCGAGGTCTTTCGCGGCCTTTTCGGGATCTTTGGAAGATTCTACGGTGCCGAAGGGGCTCTCCACTTTTACGTGATCACCTTCCCGGGTGACGTGAGAATGCTTGGCAAAGTGAATGCCGATGATGGCAAGCATAGCAATGCCGAGGATGCCGAGGCCGACGACCACGGCGACGATAATCAGGACCGTCTTGAGAGCGCTGCTGCTGCCCGGCGGAGGTTGGGTTTGCACAGGGGCAGTCATGACGGGGGCGGTTGGACCCGCGGCGAGAGCAGCGCCGCATTTGTTGCAGAAACTTGTGCCGGCGGTGAGAAGTGCGCCGCAAGAATTGCAGAATGCCATAAATCACCTCGCGAGTGGTGATGATTCAGCTTGACGCGCGAGTATACCGCAGAATGCGGGGAAGAGTTCAGGAGCGAGGACGGCGAGAACTAAAAGATCGTGAACTACGAAGGGCACGAAGGTTCACGAAGGAATTCGTCCCAGGAGTTCTTCTGAGCGCAATGTCTTTCAAAACCCTGGACAGCCGAAGGCGGCTGTCCCCACATCTCCTTTTGATCTAGCTCCAGAGGCGGGTGCTGTAGTCGGCCATGGACAGGGCTAGAAGGAGGAACAGGAAAAAGATCGTGCTGATTACTACCAGCTTGAGGAGTTTTTCGCTGGCGCCTTTGAGGTGCATGAAGAAGAGAGCAACGAGCAGGGCCTTCGTGGTCGCGATGATGAGGGCAACGGCGGCGTTGAACACTCCGAGGTCGATTTTTGCGACTTCGTAGGTGAGGAAGGTCCCGAAGAGGAGTGCAATCCAGACGCCGAAGTAGGTTGGGAGAGGTGAGGAGGTTGAGTGTCCCGAGGTGGAATGGTTAGACATGGAAATCCTCAGCGCAGTGGAGATAGAGATCCTTCGCTTCGCCGGAAAAGCGGCTCCGCTCAGGATGACGTCCGATCGAATTGGTGCTCATGGATTTCAAATTTCTCTCTTCAGTATTACCGGTGCCGGTCGATCAGGTAGAGCAAGGGGAACAGGTAGATCCAGACAATGTCGACGAAGTGCCAGTAGAGGCCACCCATTTCGAGGGGTGTGTTGTACTCGGGTGTGAATCGGCCGCGCCATGCCATGATCAGGAGCCAGGTAAAGATGCCGAGTCCAATGACCATATGCAGGGCGTGCAGGCCGGTCATGATGAAGTAGAGAGAGAAGAAAATCTGGGCGTGGCGCGGGTTGGCGTATTGAACGGGATTGCTTCCGGGAATCTTTTCATGTTCGAAGCTGAACGATGCGCCGGGCACGTGATGCTCTTCGAACTTGTCTTTGTATTCGATCCCTTTGATGCCAAGGAAGGCACATCCGAAGAGCATGGTGAGCGCGAGCATGGCCAGCAGAAGCCCGCGACGCGAAGTTTGCGCGGCCCAGATGGCGAGCACGACGGTCAAGCTGCTGCAGATGAGGACGGCGGTATTGGCGCCGCCGAGAGCAGCATTGATGGACGTGCTGGCGGCGGCGAAGTCTCCGAAGTACCATCCGCGGTAGATGAGGTAGGCGCAGAACAGGCCGCCGAAGAACATGACTTCGGTGGCGAGGAAGATCCACATGCCGAGGCTAGCGGAGTCGCGCTGCTGGCCCTCGGTGGCGAAGTGGTGCAGGAGAGCCGGGTTTGCGCCGTGAGCTTCACCGTGGACGGTGGCGGCTGTAGAGCTATCGTGCAACGGGAACCTCCTCTTTGTGAGGCGCGTCCAACTCCTCGTAGTTGTAAGCTTCCCAGGTCACGATCGGTTCTTCCTCAAAATTGAAGGTGGTGGGGGGCGATGGAGTCTTCCATTCGAGTCCGGCGGCGTTCCATGGATTGTCTGGAGCTGGCTTGCCGTAGCGCATCGACCAGAGGAAGTAAATCATCGGCAGAAGATAACCGACACCGAGCACCGTGGCTCCGGCGGTGGAGAGAACGTTCAGCACCTGGAATTCCGGCGGATATTGGTAGTAGCGGCGCGGCATGCCGAGGTAGCCAAGAATGAATTGCGGGAAGAACGTCAGGTTGAATCCGATGAAGACGATGAGGGCGGCGAGGCGAGCCCAGCCTTCGGGGTAGAGCTTGCCGGAAATTTTCGGCCACCAGAAATGCATGCCGCCGAGATATCCCATGAGCGCGCCTCCGACCATGATGTAGTGGAAGTGCGCGATGACGAAATAGGTATCGTGGACGTGCATGTCGATGCCAAGACAGGCGAGGAAGAGGCCGGTCAATCCGCCGATGGTGAACAGACCGAGGAAGCCGAAGGCATAGAGCATGGGCGCGTCGTAACGGATCGAGCCTTTGTAAAGCGTGGCCGTCCAGTTGAAGACTTTGACGGCGGAAGGCACGGCGACGGCGTAGCTGAGTATGGAAAAGACGAGGGCGGCGTAGACGGAAATTCCGGCGACGAACATGTGATGCGCCCAGACCAGGAATCCGAAGACGGCGATTGCGATCGACGAGAAGGCGACGAAGCTGTAGCCGAAGATGCGCTTGCGCGAGAAGCAGGCGATGATTTCGGTGACGACGCCCATGGAGGGCAGAATCATGATGTAGACGGCGGGATGCGAATAGAACCAGAAGAGGTGCTGAAACAGGAGCGGATCGCCGCCGAGTTTGGGATCGAAGATGCCGAGGTGCAAGGCGCGTTCGGCGACAACCAGCACGAGAGTGATGGCGATGACGGGCGTTCCGAGAATCTGGATGATGCTGGTGGCATAGTGGGCCCAGATGAATAGAGGCAAGCGCGACCATGTCATGCCGGGCGCGCGCATGCGGTGGATGGTGACGATGAAGTTGAGCCCGGTGAGGATGGAAGAGAATCCGGCGACAAAAATGGCTAGTCCGGCTTCGATCACCTTGGTGTTGCTGAAGGCAGTGCTGAAGGGCACATAGAAGGTCCATCCGGTATCGACGCCGCCGGTGAGCATGCAGTGCAGCATCATGGCGCCGCCGATGATGTAGAGATACCAGCTCAGGAGGTTGATGCGCGGGAAGGCGAGATCCTTGGCGCCGATCATCATCGGGACGAGGAAGTTGCCGAGCACGGCGGGGATCGAGGGGATGAGGAAGAAGAACACCATCACCTGGCCGTGCATGGTGAAGAGCTTGTTGTAGGTGTCGGCCTGGACGAGGTCGCCGGCGGGAGTGAGAAGTTCGAGGCGAATGAGCAGCGCGAAGAATCCGCCAATAAAGAAGAAGAAGGTAATGGAGAGGAGGTAGAGCAGGGCGATACGCTTGTGGTCGGTGGTGAAGAGCCACGAGCCGAAGCCGTAGTGCTTGTTCAGATAGTTTTCGCGCTCGATCGGCTGAGCGGGGGGTTGAGCAGTTGCGGTAGCCATACTCATTGCACCTGACTTCCTGTGGACCGCGCATTTTCCGGCGTGTCTTGCGCCTCGTCTTGGGGCACGGCGACTGCAGCCGTCTTGGTTGGCCCAGCTGCGCCTCCGCGTTGCGCCAACGATTTCACGTATGCGACCAGCGCGTTCACTTGTTCTTCACTCACCAATCCCTGAAATGTGGGCATGATGGGCTGGAATCCTTTGACGCGTTTGGCGCCGGGATCGAGAATGCATTCGCGAATGTAATTTTCATCCGCCGTCACGGTGCGTCCGTCGGCAAGCTCCACGGGCCTGCCAAAAACGCCCTGCAAATTGGGGCCGCGACCCTGGCTGTCGGTACGGTGGCAGGTGACGCAGCCGAGTTCGGAGAATATCTTCTCTCCGGTGGCAGAGAGCGGGCCGCTGGTGCCGCCGTTCATCCAGGCTTCGTACTGCGCGGGTTCCTGCACGATGATGGAGCCGATCATGCCCGAGTGCTGGGTGCCGCAATATTGGGTGCAGAAAAGATGATAGGTTCCGGCCTTTGTGGCGCGGAACCACGCGACCGTGTAGCGGCCGGGCAGCACGTCTTGCTTCATGCGGAACGCGGGGACGAAGAAGCTGTGGATGACATCCTGGGATGTCATGATGAGCTTGACGTCGCGGCCGACAGGGACATGCAGTTCGTTGATCTCGCGCTGGCCCTCGGCGTGTTCCAGTTTCCACATCCATTGTTTCGCGACGACGTAAACCTCGGTGGCATCACGAGGAGGAGTGCGACTCTTGAAGTAGA
Organism: uncultured Acidobacteriaceae bacterium; assembly: GCA_963706645.1. Lineage (GTDB taxonomy): Bacteria > Acidobacteriota > Terriglobia > Terriglobales > Acidobacteriaceae > Sulfotelmatobacter. The sequence goes on along the minus strand of CAVPNR010000019.1, from coordinate 271,343 downwards.
CGACGGCGCCCCAGGCAAAGATCGCCATGAAGACGAAGAGCGGGATGATCGACCAGGTCAATTCGAGGGGCGTGGAACCTTCGATCTGCTCGGCCAGCACGCCCCGACGGCGGCGATAGCGCGCGGCGAAGTAGACGACCGCGGTGAAGATGAGCGCCGTCATCAATCCTGAGACGATGAGCAGGAAAATGAATAGGGCATCAACGTTGCCCGCGGCGGTGGAGGCCCGATCGGGCCATAATGGAAAATTATCGAACATATTCCTTCAGTCGTCGGTCGTTGGTCGTTCGTCGGTGGTCATTTCGTTTCAGTTGTTCCACGTTCACCTGCTAAACCTTGTGGCGTGACTCCAGTTTCTACGGGCAGCGGCTTTGTCCATCCGCCACAGAACGAAAATCAGTCCGGCGAGCAGCAGGATGGTGAGTCCCGCGCCTAGCTTTAAAATGTTGCTTATGACCGCGCCATATTTTCCGGTCTCGGGATTGTAGTGATAGCAGTAGAGCAGAACCTGATCGACGGCATTGCCGATCTTGCCTTTTGAGGCCTCGACCAATCCCATGCGCAGATCTTTCGGCGGATAGTCCACGCCATAGAAGTAGCGCGAGATGCGGCCCTGGGGAGTCAGCACGATGATGGCGGTGGCATGCGCGTACTGGTTGCTCTTGGGATCATACTGATACTGGAAGCCGACGGCCTTGGTGAGGGCGTTGATCGAATCTGCCGGTCCGGTGAGGAAATGCCAGCCGGACGCAGCGCCGGCGCGGCCGTAGCGCTTGAGGTATTCCTGCTTTTTTTCGGCAGCGATGGCCGGTGTTTCCTGCGGATTGAAGCTGACGGTGATCACGTCGAATTGGTTGCCGACGTCGAACTTGATCATCTTCATGGCGCCGCTGAGTCCGGCGAGGGCTTCTCCGCAGAGCATGGTGCAGTTGTAGTAGACCAGGTTCAGGATGAGCGGCTTGGTGCCGAAGTAGTCACCGAGTTTGACGGCGCGCCCGGTGTCGTCGGTGAAGGTTAGATCGGGAGGCACTTGAGCGTCGAGATGCTGCTCGATGCCGACGTTCTGCAGATACGGCGGACGGACGTTGGCGGGCGGGGACATGATGCCCTTGGTCATGGCTTGTCCAAAGGCGGCTGTGGTGAAGAGCGCTAGCGACAGCAGAATTGACGAGGGACGCCGCTCGGCTGCGCAGGCCCAGGGCGCCGTCGAGCGTTGCTCGACCGGACAGCCGAGAGCGGCTGTCCCCACATGGATCGTTACGGACTTCGAATTGTGAATGTTGCTGCTCACTTTTTTGCCGCCTTCTTGTTTTCCGGCGCGGGCTTGGGCTGCGCGGGCGCTTCCGCGGTGGCGGATTGCGCGCGCACGGGGAGGCCGCGCTCGGCGATCAGGTCCATGGCACGGTCGATCGGGATGCGGACGATGCCGGCGTTCCGATCGATATAGCCGTAGGAGGCGAGCGTCCGCTCTTCGTCTTTGCGGATCTTGTCCAGTTGATTGCGCTCGTCGATTTCCAACTGTGGGGCCGGGAAGTTATCTTTCAAGAATTTCTCGTAGTCCCCGTTGTATTGGTTTGGGATGTGACGGGTATCCACGGGGGCGTTTGTCACCAGCGGATTGACCGGAGTCTGCTGGGCTTCGGAGCGTTTGTCGAGATACGAATAAATGCCGTCGACGAGAAAGAAGATGAACAATCCAGCGACAAGAAGACCCAGCAGGAAATAGAGCACTCCGGCGACGCCGATGTCCTTGCGTTCGTAGCCGCCGTTGCCGTTCGAATTCGCGGGATGGATATCGTTGCTCATATTTCGCACGTTACGCGTTTTCCGGGTGATGATGCTCCGGATGCAAAACCTCTATGGCTGAGGGATCGTAGACCGGCAGCAGTGGCAGCGCGCCCAGGTTGCGAAAGAAGTACGCGAGCCAGAACCCGCCGATGGCGATCGGGACGACAAAGTCAGCGACAGTTACGTTGAATGTCCTGGAGAAATTCGGTTCGATGACCCAGAACAGATCGACCAAGCGCATCAGCATGAGCCAAGCGGCGAGCCATACCAGTTTGTAGATGTTGCGCTTGAAGGGGCGCGACAGCAGGATGCCGAACGGGATCGCGAAGTGGAAGATCACGACGAAAAGACCGACGTATCCCCAGCCGCCATTGATGCGGCGGACATAATAGGTGATCTCCGAGGGCAGGTTGCCGGCCCAGATGATGAGCCACTGCGAGAAGCCGAAGTAAGCCCAAACCATGGTGAAGGCAAGCATCCACTTGCCGTGGTCGTGCACGAAGTCGGGGGTCAGCATCTCCGACATCGGCTTGTACTTGAAGAGGATGCGCTCGACGATCACCGCAAAACACATGGCCGAAAGCACTTCGCCGATGAGAATGAACAAGCCGAAGATGGTGGAGATCCAGCTGGGATCGAGCGACATGACCCAGTCGATGGCGGCGAAGGAGATGGTGAACCCGTAGAGGATGAGGCCAGGACCGGAAACGGCCTTGAAACGTTCGGTGTTGTCGGGAGCGCCGGCGCGGTCGGTTTGCTTCGACCAATGCGAAAGCAGGAACGAGAGCAGGTTCCAGATGGCGAAGTAGATGATGGCGCGGACGATGAAGCCGTTCGTCGTGAGATAGGTTTTGGTGATGTCTTCGAGGTGCTCGCGGAGGTGCTTGTCCTGGACCAGTTCCAGCGGCCGCGCCCAGATGTAGAGACTCTTCATTCCGAAAATAATCGGAATGAACAAGAGCGCGAGCAACGGGACGGTGCGCATGGCTGCACCCAGGATGCGGCGGATGACCACGCCCCAGCCACCGCCAGTGAGGTGGCGGATCATCAGGATGGCCATGGATCCGAGGGCGACGCCGAGCCACGACATGAAGCCGAGCAGGTAGGCACGGTAAAACTCGTCGGGGTTTTTGAGGGCGAGGACGAGGGCAATGATGCCGAAGACGACGCCGACGATCAACGACCGCTGCGCAATGGTTTTGACCACTGGCGGGGGCGTTGGATCGAATTGTTTCAGGGGCGTCGTGCTCATTTCTTGTCTTCCTCGGTCTCAGCTTTCGAATTTGCGTCAGGTACCACGACTGGCAAGGTTGCGCCAGATCCAGGGTCGCGGAATTTTGGCGCGACGGAGGGAACGGGCTGGCCCTCAGGCACGTCCGCCTTGGTCGCGTTCTGACTCAGTTGCAGGGCGCGGACGTAGGCGACGATGTCCCAGCGATCGCGCGGTGGAATCTGCGAGGCGTAGTCGGGCATGATGCCGAAGCCTTCCGTGATGACGTCGAAAAAATATCCGACGGGCGCTTTTTGCAGGCGCGCGATGTGGAATGACGGAGGCTTGCGGGCGAAGCCGCGGGAAGGGACGAAGCCGTTGCCGTCTCCGACGCGGGAGTGGCAAGGGGCGCAGAAGATGTTGAAGCGCTCGCGGCCGCGGGCCAGAACTTCTTTGGTGACGGGAAAGGGCATGACGTCGCCGGGATTGTTGCCGATCTTGCCGGTGTAGAAATAGGCGTCTTCGTGGAGCTGTCCGCGGGCGACGGTGCCTTCAACTGGGGGACGCTCGGAACGCTGGTCGGCGAAGAAGTCGCTGCGGGAGAGCGGGTTCTGGCGGGGCTGGACGTGCATGTCGATGCGGCAGGAAGTGGTGAGGGTGATCGCGGTGATCGCCGCAAAAACCTTGAACCACGAAGGACACCCTGTCGGACGTTCGTGATCTCATCGGGCAGGCGCAGGGGTACTAAGGGAGGCCCGCTGCTCAGGCATTCGTGGAATCCCACCCTTGCGCAGAAACCGCGCAAGGATGGGGCACCCAGCGTTCGTCTCCTCCACTCAGATTGCGGAAGCGCGTCATCTAACTTGGCACCTCCGAGACGGAGCGGGGGGACATCGCTTCCAGGAATTTGCGCGTGGCGGTGGGATCGTACTTCTTATCGGACGAGAACACGATTAAGAAGAAACGATCTTTGGAGGCCGACGAGAAGCGCGGGACGTTGAACACCGGATGGTACGGCATGGGCAGGCCGTTGAAGGCCAACATGCCGAGGACCGCCGAGATGCCGGCGAAAAGGATTGTCATTTCGAACGTAATAATGATGAAGGCGGGCCAGGAGTGGTAGGGCTTGCCGCCGATGTTCAGCGGGTAGTCGACGGCGGACATCCAGTACTGCATCAGATATCCGCTGAGGCCGCCGATGAGGCCGCCGATGAGAACGGTCAAGGGGATTTCGTCGAAGTGGAATCCGATTTCTTCTGCCAGGCCTTCGATGGGGAAGGGACTGTAGGCATCGATCTTTTTGTAGCCGGCCTGGTGGGTCGCATGCGCCGCATCGACCAAGGCTTGCGCCGAGTCGAACTCCGCCATGATGCCGTAGATGGGATCGCGTTTCATGACGCTATTCCTTCACCTCCGCTTCCGGCAGAAGGGTGCGCATTTCGAAGATCGAGATTGCGGGCAGGATGCGCAGGAACAGGAACATGAGCATCAGGAACATGCCGATGGTGCCGATGTAGGTCATCCAGTCCCAGCGCGTCGGATAGTACATTCCCCACGACGAAGTCAGGAAGTCGCGCTGCAGGCTGACGACGACGATGATGAAACGCTCGAGCCACATGCCGACGAGAATGACGCCGGAGATGAAGAAGAGCGCGATCGGACTGGTGCGCAGCTTCTTAATCCAGAGGACCTGCGGGATGAAGATATTGCAGATCAGCAGCATCCAGTAGGGAATGGCGTAAGGGCCGTGCAGGCGGTTCCAGAGCGTGAAGGCGTCGTAGCGGTCGCCGCCGTACCAGCCCATGAAGGCTTCAATGCCGTATCCGTAGGCAACAATCAATCCGGTGGCGAGCATGACTTTCGCGGAGTTCTGCAGGTGACGCTCGGTGATGAAATCTTCGAGGCCGTAAATTTTGCGGATGGGGATGGCCAGCATCAGCACCATGGCGAAGCCGGAGTAGATGGCGCCCGCGACGAAGTAGGGCGGGAAGATGGTGGTGTGCCATCCGGGGACGATGCCGACGGCGAAGTCGAAGCTGACGACCGTGTGAACCGAGAGGACCAGGGGCGTGGCCAATCCAGCGAGCAGCAGGTACATGGTCTCGTAGCGATGCCAGTGGCGGGCGGATCCGCGCCATCCGAACGAGAGCATGCCATAGACCATCTTCAGCACCGGATTCTCGGAGCGGTCGCGCAGCGTGGCCAAGTCGGGGATGAGGCCGACGAACCAGAACAGCGCCGAGATGGTGGCGTAGGTGGAAACGGCAAAGACGTCCCACATGAGCGGGCTGCGGAATTGCGGCCACACGCCCATGGTGTTGGGATACGGAAAGAGCCAGTAGGCGAGCCAGGGACGGCCGACGTGAATGGCGGGAAAAATTCCCGCGCAGGCGACGGCGAACAGCGTCATGGCCTCGGCGAAACGGTTGATCGAATTGCGCCAGCTTTGGCGGAGTAATAAGAGGATGGCGGAGATGAGGGTGCCGGCGTGGCCGATACCGATCCACCAGACGAAGTTAACGATGGCGAAGCCCCATCCGACGGGGATGGTGACGCCCCAGATGCCGACGCCCTTGAGGACGAGGTATCCGATGGCGTAGAGCATCATCATGGTAAGCATGAAGGCGATGCCGAAGCCGAGGAACCATCCGTTGGAAGCGGGACGGGTCAGCACGATGGCGCTGATTTTTTCCGTGACCGTGCCGAAGGTGTGGCCGGGTTCGATGACGGGAGCGCGATCGAGTTCGGTGGCCGATTTGTATTGCTCAGGCATCTGGCTTGCGAAGTTCCTCAGGGGCTAAAGCCCAAATCATTTTGCTCGGTTGACGCGGCGCTAAAGCGCCGCTCGTCCACCTTTGCTACTCACCTGGCGCTGAAGCGGCGCTCCTCCAAGCTTTTGCTACTCACACGGCGCTGAAGCGGCGCTCCTCCAAGCGTTGCTCTACGAAATTATCTTCCACATCTCGGCCGCGCTGCGCGCGGCGGACAGCCGATGGCGGCTGTCCCCACATGGTTCGTTCTATCCGTTCAACTCCGGGTTCGGGTTTCTTATTTCTGCCAGGTATGTCGTTCTTGGACGTGTGTTTAGTTCGCCTAGCAGGCTGTAGTTTCTGGACTGCGCTTTCAGTTTTGATACTTTGCTGTTGGGATCGTTGATATTGCCGAAGATGATGGCGCCTGCGGGACAGGATTGCTGGCAAGCGGTCTGGAGTTCGGCGTCGTTAATTTTGCGATCTTGTTTCTCGGCGTCGATGCGGTGCTCGTTGATGCGCTGGATGCAGTACGTACATTTTTCCATGACGCCGCGGCTGCGCACGCTGACGTCGGGGTTGCGCATCATCTTGTATTGCGGCGTCTCCCAGTCCTGGAAGAGCAGGAAGTTGAAGCGGCGAACCTTGTATGGGCAGTTGTTCGAGCAGTAGCGCGTGCCCACGCAGCGGTTGTAGACCATGTCGTTCAGGCCCTCGGTCGAGTGGTTGGTGGCGCCGACCGGGCAGACGACTTCGCAGGGCGCGTTCTCGCACTGCATGCAGGGAACGGGCTGGAAGAATGCTTTCGGATTGTCGCGGTCGCCCTGGTAGTAGGCGTCGACGCGGATCCAGTGCATGTGGCGGCCGATGACGACCTGCTCTTTGCCGACGACGGCGATGTTGTTCTCCGACTGGCAAGCCAACATGCAGTTGTTGCAGCCTACGCAGGAGTTGAGGTCGATCGTCATGCCCCACGCGTAGTCTTCTTTGTCGTAGGGATAGGGCTCGTAGAGCGTGAGGTCTTTCGGTACTTCGTCTTCCTGCGCGAAGTTCGGTTCCTTCTTGTACTCCTCGAGCGTGGTCTCGCGGACGAGGGGGCGATGGCCGCCGTCGGGCGTGTCCATGCTCTGCATACCCTGGGTGGAAGCGAGTTTGTAGGTGGCACCGGTTTTGCGGATGTGCACGTCGCTGGCGATCCACGGGGCGGCGCTGGTGCGTAGGGCGTAGGCGTCGAAGCCTTGCGCGGTGCCGACGCGTCCGGCGCGCTTGCGTCCGTAGCCGAGGGTGATGGTGACGGAGTTGTCGGGATGTCCGGCTTGAATCCAGACGGGGCCGGTGACTTTTTTGCCGTCGAGTTCGAGCTCGACGACGTCTTCGGATTTGATGTTCAGGCGCTGCGCCATCGCGGGGCCCATTTGGATGGCGTTGTCCCAGGTGAGCTTGTTCATCGGCTTGGGGAGTTCTTGCAGCCAGCCGTTGTTGGAGAATTGTCCGTCGTAAATGGTGGGGTCGCGGCGGATGTTGAGCTCGATGGCGTTGGGATCGGCTTTTGAATCGGTTGGAGCAGTTGCTGCCTTCGCGGTCAGAGACTTCGGTGCGAACGCGGTTCCTTCGATCCAGCCGTCGTGGAGCGATTTGCGCCAGAACTGCTCGAAGTCCGCGCCCGTGTGCTGCTTCTGCCAGTAGGCGCGGACGAGATCATAACCGGTGGCATCGGCTTGGCCGGAGAGTAGTGCTACAAATTCAATCGGACTCTTGCCGCCGTAAAGAGGCGCAATCAGTGGTTGGATGATGCTGACGGTGCCATCGTATGCGCGGGCATCGCCCCAGGCTTCCAGTTCGTGTGCTTGATCCACGTGCCACTGGCAGAGTTCAGCGGTTTCGTTCTGATATAGGCCGTGGTGAACGCGCAGTGGGACCTTGCCGCTCTTCAGGGCGTCGGCGAAGTTGAGGTCAGCGGGGGCATCGTATGCCGGGTTGCCGCCGAGGATAATCAGCAGATCGACCTTGCCGCCATTCATGTCGGCAACGAGATCTTTGATGGATTCGGTCTGATTGACCGGGTTCGCATCGGCTGGGTCAGAGTAGAAAACGGTCTTGCCGATGTTGCCAAGTTGGGCATTGATTACGTGCACGAGCGCATGCACCATCGGTGGCTGATGGTCGCCGGCGATTACCAGGGTCTTACCTTGATGGAGATTGAGATCGATTAGAGCAGCGCGGAAGAATCGCTGCTCCGGTTCGGACAGCGTCGTCCTTACTGCAGGTTTTTTATTACCAGCAGCCTCGCTTCTTCGCAGATCCTCGTCCGTTGCAGGACCGCCTAGCTTTACCGGGACGGTGGCACGAGCGAATAATTCTGCAAGCTTCTCAACTTCTGACGCCCGGATCGGCAGCCGATCGTCGGCCTTCGCGCCCGTTGAACTCGGCGTGCTCTCGATTACGTAGAGGCGGTTCATGTTGCCGCTGTCGGGATTGCGGCGGCTGGCGAAGTCGCGGATGTAGCGGGTGTTGCCGGGGAATCCGGCGTAGAGGAAGTCGGCGTCGAGCGAAACGATGACATCGGCTTTCGAGAAGTCGTAGCGCGTCTCGACGGGCTGTCCGAAGGCGAGCTTCGCGCCTTCTAGGACGTTGTCGCGATTAATGGGCTCGTAGACGTGCCACTTGGCCTGCGGATAAATCTTCAGGAAATTGCGCAGCTGGTCGGCGAGCGTGGGAGAAGAAATGGTCGGCGTCAGGATGCGGATGCCTGCGCCCTGCACGGCTTTCTGCGCGCTGAGCGGGCCGCGGATCGCGCCGAGGAATGACTGCCACGAGCGGACGTCGCCCATCGACATGACGGTCTGGGAGCGGTCGGGATCGTAGAGGCCAAGGATGGAGGCCTGCGTGAAGATGTCGGTGCCACCGAGCGAGGCGGGATGCAGATCGTTGCCTTCTATTTTCGTGGGGCGGCCGAGATGGCTTTCGACGAGCACCGGGCTCGCGTATCCGCCGAGCGTGCTGGCCGTGGCGTAGTACATGGGGCGGCCGGGGATGACGCCTTCGGGCTGGCGGACGTAGGGGACGATGGGCTCGAGCGGGAGGCGGACGCATCCGGTCATGCCAGCCAGGCCGAGGGATGCGCCCATGACCTTGAGGAATCCGCGGCGGGAGACGGAGTCGACCCATTCGGAGGCGCCTTTGGGGAATTCGCGATGCAGGGCGTCTTTGAAGGCGTCGGTGCCGGCGAGCTCCTCGAGGCTGCGCCAGTATTCGGGACCAGTCTTTTCGGCGGCGTCATGGGCGGTGGCTCGGTCGATGCGTTCGCGGACGTCGTCGAGGTCCAGCTTCTTCGAGGGACAGACGTCTTCGCGTTTTTTGATCTGGATCAGACCGGCCGTGTTTTTTTCGTCGTTCGTCATGCGTTACGGATTATGTTTCTTTCGCCCCTCCGGGGCTGGTTCCCTTTTCTCTTGCCTATCCCACGGTTCGCGCCGTGGGCTGCAATTCTTTCGCCGCTATGCGGCTGGTGCATCACTCTCGCCACGCGTCCGTTTTTTAACCGAACGTCGAGCTTCGCTCGACGGACAGCCGATGGCGGCTGTCCCCACATGAATCCTTCTACCAAACCTCTACTACCTGTGGCAGGTGCTGCAGGTCGTGATGTCTTTGACGCTGCGCACGTTGTACTTCTTTACAAGAGCTGTCCCCAAATCATTTTGATCCGTGAAACTTTGGCCGTCGACAACTACTGGATTCGCACTTGTCGGTTGCTGATAGCGCATGTTAAATACCTGATCGCGCGGGCGCAGGTTGTTCTGCGGGGCGCGGTGGCAACTCAGGCACCACTCCATTTGCAAACTTTCCTGCTGGTACATCAGCGGCATCTGGTCGACCGGGCCGTGGCAGGTGTTGCAACCGACACCTTTATTGATATGAATGCTGTGATTGAAATAGACGAAGTCGGGGAGTTGGTTGACGCGCGTCCACTGCAGCGATTCGCCGGACTTGTAGCTGGCGCGGACGGGCTCGAGTAGTTTGGCGTTGGTCCAGATCTGCGAGTGGCAGTTCATGCACGTCTTGGTCGGCGGAATGCCGGCGAAGCTTGAGGTCTCGACCGAGGTATGGCAGTAGCGACAGTCGATGCCGAGTCCCGAAACATGGTGCTGGTGGCTGAACGGGACGGGCTGCGGCTTTCGGACTCCGGCGTACGTGACGTAAGGGGAACGCTGGATTTCCATCGCTACCCAGCCGAGGGCAGCAATGACGAATACCGCGCCAAAGATGGTGACGCGAGACAGGGTATTCGTACTGCGATGAAAGATCTGCGACATTCCCTTATGACGTCTGGCTTAAGAGACCCGGCGGATCATCCTAGGCTTGATCTCCCAGGTTCGATCGTCCGCGATTCGGTTGAATACTGAGTTTGTACAGCGAAAGAGAAAACCACCCACTGGTTTCCTGAGTTTGCCTGTGGAACTGCAAATTATAAATATTTCATCGGAATTTGTCGCGGATTTTTGGGTTTCGGAAAAGAAAAATGTTTCGAAGGAAACGTTACTGAAGAAGTGTTGAGTTTTTCAACTGCGCGGGCGGAACCTAAAATCTTCAACCACTAACGACACTAAGGCTCACGAAGGGAATCGGAAACGGTTACCGCTTAGCGCAAATTCATGACCATCAATTTTGGTTCGGTCATTTCTTCGATGGCGTAGCGCAGGCCTTCGCGGCCGAGGCCGGAATCTTTGATGCCGCCGTAGGGCATTTGATCGATGCGGAAGGAGGGGACGTCTCCGGCGATGACGCCGCCGACTTCGAGTTCTTCGTAGGCCTGGAAGAGGAGCTTCGCGTCGCGGGTGAAGACGCCGGCTTGCATGCCGTAGGCAGAGTTGTTGGCCTGGCGCAGGGCCTGGTCGAAATCTTTGTAGGGTTCCACGGTGACGACTGGGCCGAAAACTTCCTGGCAGTTTACTTTCATGTCGGGATTGGTGCCGGTGAGGACGGTGGGCTCGACGACCTGTCCCTTGCGTCCGCCACCGCACAGCAAACGCGCGCCTGCACTGACTGCATCCTCGACCCAAGCGGTGGTGCGCACCGCGTCGCTGTTGCGGATGAGTGGGCCGACGTCGGTGGACTCGTCGAGTGGATCGCCGGTTTTCAGTTTCTTCACGAGGTCGACAAAGATATCGGTGAATCTTCCGTAGACGGAGTGTTCGACGAGGATGCGCTGTACAGAGATGCAGGTTTGTCCGGCGTAGCCGAAGCCTCCGGTGACGCAGCGTTCGGCGGCATATTCGAGGTCGGCGTCATTGTGGACGATGACTGGGGCGTTGCCGCCGAGTTCGAGGACGACTTTCTTTTTTCCGGCGCGGCGTTTGATGTCCCAGCCGACGGGGACGCTGCCGGTGAAGCTGATGAGCTTGATGCGGTCGTCGGTGACGAGGAGGCTGGCGTCGTCGTTGGAAAGTGGGAGCACGTTGAGTCCGCCGTCGGGCCATCCGGCCTGCTGCACGCATTCGGCGAGAAGTAGCGAGCAGAGCGGGGTTTGGGGCGCAGGCTTCAGCACCATGGGACATCCGGCGGCGATGGCGGGTGCGACTTTGTGCGCGACCAGGTTGACCGGGAAATTAAACGGCGTGATGCCAGCGATGGGGCCGAGCGGGAAGCGGCGCACGATGCCCCAGCGTCCAGCAGTGGATTCCTGCCAGTCGAGCGGGAGATATTCGCCGTAGATGCGGGTAGTTTCTTCGGCGGCGACGTTGAAGGTGAAGATGCCGCGCTCGACTTCGGTGCGGGCGGCCTTGATGGGCTTGCCGGCTTCCTGGGCGAGAGTGCGGGCGAATTCCTCCTTGCGCTGCGTCATGAAAGCTGCGATCTGACGGAGGACGCGCTGGCGCTCGAAGGCGGGGAGGCGGCGCGTGGTGCCAAAAGCTTTGACGGAGGCGGCGATGGCGGCCTCGGCATGCTCACGGCGGCCTTGCACTACACGGGCGATGAGGCTGTTGTCGTAGGGGGCGTGGATCTCGACGATGTCTCCGTCCTCCTGCCACCGGCCATCCACAAAGAAACCGTGCGTCGCAACGGGCGCGATCGTCATCTCGGACATAAATTTTCTCTGGCCCCCAGCGAACCGACTTTTCTGATTATAGGACTTTTCGGGTCGGCGAAAAGAGCTAAGGGGCGGAAACCACGAAGGGCACTAAGGTTCACGAAGGAAAGCAAGAAACCACAGAGGACGCCGAGGACACAGAGGAAACCTTGACTGCCTTTACAATTGGCTCGGCATGACTGACTTCTCTTCGATTTCTGAATTGGCGCCGCGACTGCAGCGGAGGGAGATTTCTCCGGTGGAGATTACTCGCGACTGTCTGGCGCGCATTGAGAAGCTCAACCCTTCGCTCAATGCGTTTATTACGGTGATGGGCGAATCTGCGATCGAGCAGGCGAGGTGGGCGGAGGCTGAGATTGGGCGCAGAGAGTGGCGCGGGGCGCTACATGGGGTTCCGGTGGCGCCGAAGGATCTGATCGATACGGCGGGCGTGCGTACGACTGCAGCCAGCGCCTTATATAAGGATCGGGTTCCGCTGGAGGACGCGGAGGTGGTGCGGCGGTTGCGGCAGGCCGGCGCGATCATCGTCGGGAAGAATAATCTCCATGAGTTCGCTTATGGCGGGAGTTCGCTGGTCAGCTACTTTGGGGATGTGCATAATCCGTGGGATGTGGGGCGGATTGCGGGGGGATCGTCGGGAGGATCGGCGGCGGCCGTGACGGCGGGTCTTGCTTACGCTGCTATAGGTACCGATACTGCGGGTTCGATTCGCGAACCGGCGGCACTGTGCGGGTGTGTGGGGATCAAACCGACGTACGGGCGGGTTTCTAGCCGGGGAGTGATTCCGCTGTCGCCGTCGCTCGATCATGTTGGCCCACTAGCGGCGACTGTGGAAGATGCGGCGATCGTTCTTCAGGCGATTGCGGGATACGATGCGGCAGACGTTACTTCGGTGGATGTTCCGGTGGCGGATTATGTGTCCGGGCTACGCGAAGGCGTGAAGGGCGTGCGCGTGGGCGTGCCGCGTGGATATTTCTATGACGACCTGGATGCGGAAGTGGCTGCGGCGATGGACCACGCGCTGGCGGGATTGCGGAGCCTGGGTACGGAGTTACGAGAAGTGAAACTCGAGGTGCCGACCGACCGCACGTTGCAGGCAGCCGAGTCGTATGCGTATCACGCGGAGAAAGTTGCGAAAAGTCCAGAGTTATACCAGGCGGAGACGGTTCGGCGGATCCGATCGGGAGAGAAAGTGACTGCGGCGGAGTACATACAGAGGCGGCGCGAACAGGACGAATCGCGGCGGGGCATTCGAGCGGTATTCGCGGATGTGGATGTGCTGGTGACTCCAACGATGCCGATGCCCGCTCCGGCGATCGCCGATCTGAAAGCGAATCCGGAGGCGCTGCGCCCGGCAGAGCTCAGGCTGTTGCGGAACACGCGGCCGTTCAATGTGTGGGGGCTGCCGGCGATCTCGGTGCCTTGCGGATTTACGCAGGGCGGCCTGCCGATCGGGATGCAGATCGCGGGAGCGCACTGGCGGGAGGACTTGATGTTGAGAGTGGCTCACGCCTATGAGCAGGCGACGGCGTGGCACAAGAGGCGGCGCAAGGAGTAAGGGTCGAGACGCAACTATTTTCCTGCCGCGGCTTGAGCCCACTCCGACAAGGGTTCGAGGAACGGGTAGGTGGTGGTGGGCGCGTCGATCTCTCCGGTGAGGGAAGTCCTGGGACGGACCAAGTGTCCGTAAAATGCGCGGGTACTGTCTTTGTCCAGTTTGATCTGTCCGTGTTCGAGGGCGGCACCGACGAAGGCGCCGCGAGAGCGGGCATAGGTCAATACCTGGGCGCGCATCTTCCAATCCGTTTCCGCGCCGGTGTGGCGTCCTACCGGGCCGGCGGCTACGCTGGCTTCCGCGCCAAGCTTGAATTTGCTGGAGAGCAAATCCACCATGCCGTCGTTATTCATGACGAGCATGATCAAATCGACGGCTTGTCCGCCGAACTGCAGGCCGAAACTGCCGCCTTGGACGACGAAGAATGCAGGAGCGCTCCAGCCCTTGGGCGTGCGACAGGTTGCGACGCCGCGGCCGTAACGCATGCCGACAGCGAAGCCTCCGTTGAGCATGGAGGGAACGATGGCCACACAGGCAGCCGAGGCGAGCACTTTTTCCGGAATGCCGTGATCGGGCGCGGCTTGGATTTGCTGCAGGATGGTTCCCGCCGATATGACGCGAGCTTGAGCTTTCGTTGTGGTCTCGGCGCCCCAGGCGGCTGCGACCACACACATCCCCAGAAGCAGGTGCAGAAGACTTCTCATTTTTGGCCTCTCCTCTTGATTTTAGGAGGATGCTGGGGAGGGGCGATGCCTTTCTGCAGAGAACTGTTAGCGAGTGAGGTACGGGAGGCGAGTCCTTCGCGGGAAGGCACGGGAAGCAGGGCATGTTCCTGAGGTCCTTCCGACCGCGCGGCTAAGGGTTCTTACTTACAACCATTCGAATCACATTTTCGTCTATCAGATGCGAAGCGGTGAAACTCTCGCATTCGATCTGTGAGGCGAACATGATGAATTATGTGGAAAATGCGATGCCCCGAGTCTTAGGCTGCCCAGACGGCGTTGCCGGCTTCTACAGCAGCCTTCACCTTGCTGACGATGAAAGACTGCATGCGATCGGAGTGAGCGCCGAGTGCACGCGGGAAGGGTGCACGCGTATGCGCTGTCCATTTCACCCGGAGCAAAGGTCAAGGATGCCCAACGCGCTGAGCGCGTCGTTCAGTCCACGGAGGTGACGTCATCCGGCAGTGTGAGTACGAACTCACATTTGCCGGTGGCGACCGCGCAGGAAAGCGTTCCGCGGCGGAAAACTTTCACCGGAGTATCGTCAGGGAAGGTCAGACGGTAGTCGGCGGTTTTGAGAGCTGGGATGTAAGACTTCAGTTTTTCGTCTCCACTGACAAATTTCACCGAGTCGACGGCGGCGCGTTGACCTCCGCCGCCGCTGATCAGGATGAAAAAATCGGCGTTGCTGGTTTGCGTGGCTTTACCGAGGTCAATGGTGCTTTGGTGCTGGAGTTCCTCTTTGTAATGGGCGACGGCGGCGTCGGCTTTCGCGTCGCCTCCTGCTAGAGAAGCGAGACGGCCGCGGGTCTCGGGATCGGGACGGAGGCCGTTCATGGATAGAGCGTAGGTGCGCAGGGCCAGATCCTTCTCGCCGCGCTTCTGGTAAATCTGTCCGAGATGGTCGCCGACTTCGGCGTGATGACCGAGTTCCCAGGCGGCGGCGACATATTTTTCCGCCTTGTTCAGGTCGCCTTCGCCGAAGTGGACCCAGCCCAGCGTGTCCCAGTAGGCGATGAGCGACGAAACGAGAGGCAAGTCATTCTTCGAAAGGCGGTCGAGGGAAACATTGCGCAGAGCTGCGGCGGTGGCCGATACGGCGGACTCGGCGTACTGCTGGGCGCGGTCAAGATGAGAATCTTTCAGCGATAGCTGGTAGGCGATGTTATTCCAGACCAACGGAGTGGCTGAGAGTTCGACGGCGTGATCGAATGCGGCGAGGGCTTTTTCATCCTGGCCGAGGTTCAGGTAGGCATCGCCGAGGCTCACCTGCAACGAGCCAGCCTCGGGAGCAGCGTCAGGAATCAACGCCGCGGCCTTCTCGAGTTCCACAACAGCCAGATCATATTTGTGCCACTCGGAATACATGGCGCCCAGGCTGTAGTGCGCGAAGGCGTCGAGCGGGCTGTTCTCCAATTGCTTGTTGAAGGCCTTGACGGCATCGTCATACTTACGCTCGTTCCAGTAGACACGGCCGAGGTTGTTGTAGGCGTACTGATCATAGGGATTGACTTCAATTTGCTTCTGGTAGGCAGCGATGGCCTGATCGTTTTCGCGCATCGCGAAGTAGACGAGGCCGAGATTGTTCCAGGCGACCTTGTTCTTGGGATCGACTTCGGTGGCGCGCTTCAAGAGCACCAGGGCCACGGGCAGGTTGCCATTGTCGGCGGCGGCTCGGGCGCTATCGACGAGATCGTCGGCCTTCATGTCGGGCGGAGGAACCGGGGCTCCGGCGACGGAGCTTTCGATGGAAAGCTTTTGCGCGAGGTCGGCGCTGACGGCGCGGCGGAAGGATTCGTAATCGGCGGCGCGGGCGACGGGGATCTCGTCCTGGCGCATGGTGAGCTTGCGGCCAGCGGTGAAGACGCCGCCCTCAACCTTGTAAGTGGCCTGATATTCGGCGTAATCGCGCTTGAGAGAGAAGGCCAGCGGGGCGTGTGCCGAGTACTTAGCGGGTAACTCCAGTTTGATGTTGTAGGAGTAGTCGGCCTTGGGACCGAGTTTCATGGGTTCGGCATCGGCGTCGGTGTCGTCGGTATCGGCGTCGGGCAGGTTGAATTGCACGAGGGGAAGAACGATTTCAGTTTTCTTCTTCGACCAGTCGATGAAGTTTACTTTTGCGACGTCGTAGGAAAGGGTGAAGGGCTCGCGGGTCGCGGCTGGATCGCTGACCTTGAGGTTCGTGATGTCTCCGCCGAGGCTTGAATTGACGTTTTCCACGACGCGCTGCCAGTTCGCCTGGGGCACGCGGCGGAAGACAGAACGAAGCATCAGTTCCTCGTCGCCGCGAAATTCGTAGTGCACGTGCGCTTCGAGCTTGCCGATGTCGTTGATCTTTCCGGTAATCTCGGAGACCTCGGTGTCGGGCATGGGAGTGTCTGCGGGCGTCTCCAGGAGATGAGGCGGGATTGAGGATGGCGGCTCGGCGGGAGGAATCACCAGCGCCTGCTTCTTTCGCAGGGTGTAGGAGAGCAGGCGGAAGGGAGCGACTTCCGCAGTGGTGTCCATCCACACTTGCTCCTTACCGAGAGGAAGCATGGTGATGACGTGGTCGAACTGCGAAGGCGAAGGGACGTCGGGATCGAGCTTGTGGGTGGAATTTATGAGCACCGACCAGGCGTGCATGCCTTCGGCATCGAGCAATGATGCAAGCAGCGTGTGCTTGTCTTTGCAGTCGCCATACTGGTCGTGGAGCACGTCGGAGGCGGCGTGGGGCTGGTAGCGGCCTACTCCGAGTGAGAGGCTGACATAACGGAAGTTCTTGGCGACATAATCGTAGAGGGCTTCCACCTTTTCCATGTCGGTGGTGAGGCCTTTGGTCAGTTCCTCCGCCTTGGCGCGAACTTCGGGCGAGGGAGCGCGGCGGTCTTTCTCGAGGCTGGCATACCAGCGGCCGATCTGCTCCCAGGATTCGAACGTGGTTAATTGGATGTCGGGGCGGTCATCGTCGGGGCGCCGCCGCTTTTTCCTTTTGTCTTTGTCTTTTGCTTTCGCAGAATCGTCGTCGCGTTCGAGGTGGGATCCTGACCAGTGGTAGATACGGCGGCCATCTTTTTCGGTGATGGTGGGATCCATTCCGGGCTTGCACTTCAGCTTCAAGGTACGGCTGGCGGGGACATCGACGTCGAGAGTCTCGTCGAGCGTGATGTTGCCCTTGTCGAACTCGTAGTCGGCCCAGAACTGTCCGGCGGCCAGCGGGGTATGAATCACCGTGACCATGTCATATTCAAGGATTTCGCCGGGACGCAGGCCGGGAACCGTGATGTGCTTCTGGCGATAGTCGGTGTAGACGGGCGCTTCGTGCTCGACGGGGGCGCTGAGATCCTGCACGGCGTCGTCGCCGGCCTTGACTATCGTGCCGTCTTCTTTCAGCACGCGCACGTAGGGAATTTCGACGCGCTCGTTGGCGGAGTTGTAGCCCTCCTGGATTTGTCCCCATTGCTGTACGCCGGCTTCGCTCTGGACGCGGATGCGGGCCGTCGTCTCTTTGCGCCCCGTGCCGTCGGCCTCGAAGCGGTAGTGCGAGTGCATCTGCTCGATGACAAAGGATTCCTGGGTATAGTCGGGCGATTTCGAGTCGGCTAGCTTCGCGGCGGCACCGGCAACCGGAGTTTTCTCGGGTTGCTGTGCGGGATCCGCGGGGAGGGACTTCTTCGCGGGGTCGGCCGATTGCGCCGGCGATGCGCTGGGCTGCTGGGAGCTGGCGCCGGCAGTGAGCAGGCATGAAAAAAGAAGGACGAGGCAACGATTACGCATAAGTTGAAAATGGGACTCTAGTCATTATCCCATGCGAGCTGAATGTACAGGGAATGATCGAGAGCAGATCGATGAGTTGATTCACCTCACGGACAGCAGCTGTTGAGTTGGGCTCGAGGGGAGCCGAAACGGCAAGTTTGCGCGTATGTTCCTATTGTGAAAATAAATTTGCATATAAATACTGTGATTCCAATCACAGTTTTCTCTCCCAACCGCATGAATCCGGGGTAAAATTCGGCCCAGATAGTCTTGCCTCGCCATGATGCGGGGCAGGCGTGACGCATAACGTACTTGCGCCACGATCTTTCCGCTGGAGGTTTTTGCATGGAAGATCGGGCCCCTGTCGTTTCTTCTACTAGTGACCAGTCCTCTACTACCACCTCTGCCATCCGGAAACATGAAGGCCGTGGAGCGTGGGTTCTGACAGCGTACGGCATCTCTGGTCTGGCGCTCTTCGGAGTTCTGGCTTACTTCTTCTCGGACTTCGTCGCTCATTAGTCCGGGCCCTGGCTGGCGAACGGGCGTGCGCGCTCGCGGAACGCGGAGTAAGTGTATTCGTAGCATTTCTGGATCGATTCAAGAATTCAAAGCTGACGAGCCGGCATCCAAGCCGCTGTAGCGAACGTGCTACAATGGGCGGCCTTAGGTTATTGCTTCGGCACCCGGCACTCACCCCACGCAAGGATTACGAAACACGCGGAAGAAATCTGTGGCCAAGACTCCCACACCCAGCCCGACCCCGATCACCTACGCCGATGCCGGTGTGGACATTAGCCGCGCCAACCGCACCAAGCAGCGCATTAAGTATCTGGCGCATAAGACGTTCACGCGCGGCGTTTTGAGCGAGATTGGCGGGTTTGGCGGGCTGTTTGCCGTGGACAAGACGAAGTACGCGGATCCGGTCCTGGTGTCGAGCGTCGACGGGGTGGGCACCAAGCTGAAGATTGCGTTTGAGATGGACCTGCATTCGACGGTGGGGGCCGACCTTGTCAACCATTGCGTCAATGACATTGCGGTGCAGGGAGCGGCGCCACTGTTTTTCATGGATTATCTGGCGACGGGCACGCTGGATCCGTCGATCGCGGAAAAAGTGGTCGAGGGGATTGCCGACGCGTGTAAGCACAACGGGTGCGCGCTGATTGGCGGCGAGACGGCCGAGATGCCTGGGTTTTATCCCGACGGCGAGTACGATCTGGCGGGATTTATCGTGGGCGTGGTCGACCGGGAAAAGATCATCACTGGGAAAGACGTGCAGATTGGGGACATCATTCTGGGGCTGCCGTCGAATGGGCTGCATACGAATGGATATTCGCTGGCGCGGAAGTTGCTGTTCGAAGTTGCTCACTACTCGGCCGACACCTACGTCAACGAAGTGAAGAATAAGGTCGGCAACGAGTTGATGCGTACGCACAAGAGCTACTGGCCGGCGCTGCGAAAGCTGATTGACGCACAGTGTGTCTCGGCGTTGGCGCACATCACGGGCGGAGGCATGACCGAGAACTTGCCGCGTGTGTTACCGCGAGGAACGGCCGCAGTGATTGAATTGGGCTCGTGGCCGGTGCTGCCGATTTTCGAACATCTGCAGCAACTGGGGAACGTGCCGCAGGACGAGATGCTGCGTACTTTCAATATGGGGCTGGGGATGTTGCTGGTGGTGCCGTCGGCGAAATTCAAGAAGGCGCAGTCGGTGCTGGAGCGTGTGGGCGAGAAGGCATACACCATCGGACGCATCGTGAAGGGCGAGCGCAAGGTCACGTACAGCTAAGAGCTAGCCGCGTTCCGACAAGTCGCGGATGGTACGGAGCATCTTCTGTTCCATCACGAAGTGCGCCGGTTCCCAGAAGAGCCTGCCCGCCAGACGCGACATCAGCGTTGGTGGGGTTCCGCCTCGGACGCGCGCGATCAGACGAGTTCGTCCGTCTGAAACAGGCTCGAGCGTGAAGCTCCAAAACCCGTCATGGGCACGGCCTCCAGCCTGTAGGTTCTGCCAATCCTTTGGACTGACCATGGCGAATGCTCTGGCAGGTTCGACAATTGCCGGGATCATCTTGCCCTGGCCTCCGTATTTTTTCGGATCACAGAACCAGACCGTTTCCCCTGGAGCACGGGGCTTCCAGCCGGGCACGAGACGTTGCACCTCTGGCATATCGCAGCCGAACGCATCTTCGAAAATCGTGTAGCTGTAGAAACCGCTGCGATCCTGCCCGATCTGCATTAGCCATGGCCAGATCTTCTCTGGCGAAGCATGGATCGTGATGGCGTGAGTAGCCTCGGAGGCATAGCCCGGAAATAAATTGTCTCCTGGCAATACAGCATGCACTTCCGCATCGGTTGTGCCCCAACGCAGACACCAATGGCGCAAGCCGAGATGGTAGATCAGCCCGCCTCCAACGAGAACTGTCAGAACGATATAGACACTGCGGAGAAGCCATTTCTTCATGCCAGCACCGTCGCAGCTAAGCTAACGTAAGTGGGCAGGATCCGTCTGTGACGGGAGATACAGCAACTTGGCTTCGCTGTTTTCTCCGTGCCTCCGTGGTGAATTATGATGTTTCGTGAAACCATCCATGAAATCTCTGGGCGTACTTCTTTCCGGGCGGGGGTCGAACTTCATCGCTATTGCCGACAGCATTGATGCGGGGCGCATTCCGGATGCGCGGATTTCAGTCGTAATTTCGAATAAGGCCGATGCGCCGGGGATTGCGACTGCTCGCGCCCGAGGACTTACGGCGCTGGTGATTCCTTCCAAGGGCCGGCCGCGCGAGGAGCACGATCGCGAAGTTGTCGCTGCACTGAAGCAGCATGGCGTCGACCTGGTCTGCTTGGCGGGATATATGCGGCTGCTTTCGCCGTGGTTTGTGCAGCAGTTTCCGCATCGAATTCTGAATATTCATCCCTCGCTGTTGCCGGCGTTTCCCGGCCTGGAGGCGCAGGAGCAGGCGTTTGCCTACGGCGTGAAAGTCTCCGGGTGCACGGTGCACTTTGTGGATGAAGAACTGGATCACGGGGCGATCATCGTGCAGAAGACTGTGCCGGTGCTTGATGGCGATGATGAACACACTTTGGCGGCGCGCATTCTGGAACAGGAACACGTTGCTTACACGGAAGCGATCCGGATTGTGCTGGGTGGCAAGTTCGAAGTATCAGGGCGACGGCTCGTGGCGGGTCAGAAGGCAGAAGTCAGAATGCAGAAGTGAGTGAGTGTGCGATCTGATTTTTATGTGAGTTTCTTCGTCATTTTCACAATCGAAAGTGTTTCGCCGTTGGCGAGCGGGACCGCCTGATTCTCAACTTCGACATATCCCTTTGCTTTGTAGAAGGCCACTCCGCTTAGCGTGGCTCCAATTTCCAGTCGCGTGAAACCGGCGGCTCGGGCGGCATCCTCAGAGGCTTGGAGGATCATGCTGCCGATGCCGCGTCGAGCGAATTTCGGGTGGACGAAGAAGGCGCGGATTTTAGCGGCATCGCGTGCGGGATCGAGCAGGGAGTCTTCGCGGCGGGCGTACTGATCACCGCCGTAGAGCGTTTTGCGTTGGCTCCAACCGCCGCAGGCGACGATTACGGGATCGGATTCAGATATTTCTTCCGCGACCAGATAGGTTCCATCGGTGATGAGTTGGCTGTCGACGCCGTAGACCGAGCGGAGTGCACCTTCGATCTGCGCGGGGGAATATTCGTTGGCCTGGAGTCCGCGGACGGAGGCTTCGATGATTTCCCGAAGGCGGGGAACGTCGGCGGCTACGGCTTTTCTGATGTGAACGCTCATCACGATCCATCCATTTTGTCATCCTGAGCGGCGGTTCTTTGCCGCGAAGGATCCATGCACTCCCGGCCAGTTGCATAGGTCCTTCGGCCCGCAAACGACGCGGGCCTCAGGATGACAGTTGGGTCTTGACGCGATCGACCGTGCAATATTCTAGCGTCGCGATTCGGCCTTTCACGGGCCATTCCTTATAATGTCCTTTCTCATGTCGAACTTCGCACCTGTCGATGAGCAGCTGACTTACCTGAAGAAGGGCTCCGCGGAAATCATTCGCGAGGCCGAACTGCGCGCCAAACTCGAGAAGTCGCGGGCTACGGGCAAGCCCCTGCGCGTGAAGCTGGGAATGGATCCGACGGCTCCAGACCTGCATCTCGGCCACACCGTCGTGCTGCGCAAGCTCAAGCACTTTCAGGATCTCGGGCATACCGCCATATTCCTGATCGGCGACTTTACGGGAATGATTGGCGATCCGACGGGGCGGTCGGCGACGCGGCCTCCGCTGAGCCGGGAGCAAGTCGAGCAGAACGCGGAGACTTACAAGGCGCAGGTCTTCAAGATTCTCGATCCGAAGAAGACGGTGATCGATTTCAACCGGCGCTGGATGGGCGCGTTCACGTCCGACGATTTTGTGCGGTTGATGGCGAAGTACACGGTGTCGCAACTGCTGGAGCGCGAAGACTTTCACAAGCGGTTTCAGGAAGAGAAGCCGATTTCTGTGCACGAGTTGCTCTATCCGCTGGTGCAGGGATATGACTCGGTGGCGCTTGAGGCCGATGTTGAGTTGGGGGGCACCGACCAGAAGTTCAATCTGCTGGTGGGGCGCGAGTTGCAGCGCGCCTACGGGCAGGAATCGCAAGTGGTGTTGACCACGCCGATTCTGGAAGGGCTCGACGGCGTGCAGAAAATGTCGAAGTCTCTGGGGAATGCGATCGGCATTCACGAGCCGCCGCTGGAGATGTATGGGAAGATCATGAGCATTTCCGACGGGATGATGTGGCGGTATTACGAGTTGCTGACGGATGTCTCAGCTGGCGGAGATTGATAAGATAAAGAAGCGCCGCATCCGATGGAGGCGAAGAAGGATCTTGCTTCTGAGGATTGTGAGCCGATTTCCATTCACCGGAGGCCGCCGCAGAAGGCAGCGAAGATTGGACCAAACAGTTACAGAGATTTCGGCAGACGCCTTCCAGACGATATGAGGAAGCTCAGTGTTAACTACGAAGACATGCTGCAAGCTGGTCACCGGTACCCCGACTTGGCGCAGCGCGATGCTCCTATGGGTCCGACTAGACCTGTTGCTGGTCATCTGTGGGCTGGCGGACTCCGTCACGGATGCCGGAAGGAAACTTAAAGTAGGGTCGGTCTATCCTCTGTGACAGAAGCATCGCAAGCAAACCTGGACACGCCAGGCCTTGCGGATTTAATGGGACTCCTGCACGAGTGTCGTCAGGGTGGGCAAGAAAATGATAGCCGATCTGATCGTGCCTTAGCGGACGTGCCGACGTTCGTCGACCTGAGGCTATGTGGGGACAGCCGCCATCGGCTGGCCGGGCGAGCGAATCACCTGTTTGCCAGCGAGGGAATTCCGACTTGGAACTCACACTTTCCTTCTCCCCTGAAACCCCTGTCCCCTAATAATTCGACTCTACAATCAAAATCGCGGAACCTCGCTCCGCGGACAGCCGAGGGGGCAGTCCCACATAGTTCAAGTTCACAAACTTATGCCACAGGCCTTTTATCGTCGGCAACTTCCGCATCTTCAGGTGGATGATCGGCAGCACTTCGTGACTTTCTGTACGGAACACCGATGGGTTCTGCCGCAGCAAGTGCGGTCGATTGTGCTCGGATGCTGTTTGTACGATAACGGATCGAAGTACGATCTTCGCGTCGCAGTCGTGATGCCGGAGCATGTTCACTTGATCTTCACACCTCTGATCGACGAAGCTAAAGAGTCTCTCGCTCGCCAAAATCATGGATGCAATTAAGGGTGCATCGGCCCACAAGATCAACAAAGTACTGGGACGCAAAGGACGAGTGTGGCAGGCCGAGTCGTTCGACCATGTGTTGCGTTCTTCGGAAGGGCTCGATGCGAAGATTCAATACTTGATCGACAACCCAGTTCGAAGAGGGTTGGTTCAGGAGTGGAATCAATATCCTTGGTTATGGGTAAAGGCCTTCGTGAATCCATTCTCACTGGTTCGGTGACCGCCAAAACCTGCTGGGCTTCGCCCAGCGGACAGCCGAGGGCGGCTGTCCCCACATTTCTCTCTCCACATTTCTCTCCCTACGCTTCTCCCAAAGCGGATAGCGCTACGGTAACAAGCCGAACACCGCGACGCCGTTGGTTGTTCCTACGAAGACCTTTCCGTTCACGATTGTGGGCGTGATGAACTTGTTGCCGCTGCCGAACTGGTCGCGGCCACTGGCGGCCTGGTTGCTGTTGTAAAGCTCGTTCAGAGTGCTGGCGTCGTAGGCGTGAAGTACTGCGGGGTTGCTATTTTCGACGGCCCAGACGATTCCGTTGCTAGTGCGATTTGCCGAGATGCCGGGTGTCGCACCGGGATATCCGAAGCTGTTGGCAGTGTGTGCGGTCGCGCTGGTGGAAAGCTTTGCGTTCGTAATCGTGAACGCTTGAATCGGATTGCCGACCGATCCGTAGTACACCGTATGGTTAAAGTACGCGGGCATCGCAAAGACGCCTCCCGGCAATCCTCCCGGCAACTCCTGGTAGATGGCGCCATTGTTGGCGGTGAATTTGCCCATGGAATCCCGGTTCACGACATAGAGATTTGTATCCTTGCCAGCGCCTACGGCCAGATGCAGGATGTTGCCGGCGCCATCGCTTAGATCGGGCAACACGAGGGATCCGCCGGAACCGAGGTCGGTGTCGGAGGTATTCTCCGAGGCCTGGTTGTCCATTTCGAAGTAGTCGGCGACGGCGAGTCCGCTG
The DNA here is from genome assembly GCA_963706645.1 of uncultured Acidobacteriaceae bacterium. GTDB lineage: Bacteria > Acidobacteriota > Terriglobia > Terriglobales > Acidobacteriaceae > Sulfotelmatobacter. The sequence continues at coordinate 246,761 of CAVPNR010000019.1, read as the reverse complement.
GAGGTGGAAAGCTTCATGAAGGCGTTCCCGTAGTCGCCGCTGATGGGGAAGCCACTGCTGTTCAAGTTGGTGTCAAAGATACCGTTGGCGTCGAGAAAAAAGATGTTTCCGGAGTTGTCCGCCGCGAGCCCAGCCCCGGCCATCCAGATAGAACCTTCGTTGCCGTTGGGAGTTACATTCAGCACTGTGGTCTGTGCCAGCGTCGCAGCGTCGTAAGCCATGATCCATCCGGTGTAGGGCCGGATGTCGCAATGCGACGTCCAGCCCGTGTAGAGGATGTTGTTCATCAATAACAGTCCCGCCCGCTCGGCATATTGTCCCGGATCGAAGATCACGTTGGTGCCATCAGAATTGTCGCCGGTACCGGGATATTTGGCTTGAACTTCGGCAGGGCCACCGAACAATTCCGTACCGAGGGTGAGATCGAGGGCATGCACGCGCTGGTGGTAGTTGCCGGAGGCTATCCCTCGACATCGCCACTGCGTAGACAACGCCATTGGGTCCTCGAGTGCGGTCGATGACAGGAGTGGAGGTTACTCCGATCTCCGGTGTGATCTGGCCGCAGCCGTTGTCGCCGGTGGTCTCGCCTGCCTTCAATGTCGAGGTTTGCCAGATGACGGTTCCGGAATCGGCGTCGAACGCGTAGACCGAGCCATGTTCCGTAGCTGCAATCAGGAGGTTGTGTGTACCGTTGCCGGGAACGGCAACACTGGACGCGTACAGCGGCTGGGCGTCGACATGGCCATCGACGGCGTAAAAGCCGAGTTTGCCGAATTTCGCAGAGGTGACGTTGCTCGTGGTCAGAATCGTTTCAGTCAGATTCTGTCCGGTACGGGCAATGTCGTTGTGGTAGGTCAATACGTCGGTGGTGGAGGGGACTACTGCATTGACCGTGAGGGTGGCAGCGTTGCTGGTAACGCTGCCAAGTGAATTGGTCACAATGACTTCGAATTGCGATCCGTTGTCAGAGGACGTGGTTGCCGCAGTGGTGTAGCCCGCCGAAGTGGCGCCTGCGATGGGCATTGTGCCCTTCTGCCACTGGTAGCTCAGGGGAGTGGTGCCGGTGGCCTCGACGGAGAATGTTGCGGTTGACCCGACGGTGACGGTCTGGTTCGACGGCTGGGTCGTGATAGAGGGAGCGGCGGCGCTTTTCACCATCGAACTGCTGCCACCGCAGCCCGAGAGCATCACGCCAAGGGCCAGACCGAAAAGAGTGAACCCGGGACAACGAAACTGCACAGCAGGACCTCCCAGAATTAGGGGCTGTGCTCATGATGCCAGCAGTTGGCGGTGTGGGGAAGCCCGGCGAGGTTGTCGAGGTTGGGGCGGCTGTCCCTACATAAGCAATTCTGCTACTCTCTCCCCGCGACATGCGCGCGACGGCCATTCTCGGGTTGGGATGTTCTCCCAAGGACCTGCGGCCGTTTCAGTCCCAGGAGAGCATCGAGTGGCTCATGGGGATGCCGGCCTCGGGCGAGCTTGCCGATGTAGTGCTGGTGTTTGGTGGCGATGGGACGGTGCACCGGCACTTGGCGCAGTTAGTGCGGCTGGGGTTGCCAGTGCTCGTCGTACCGGCGGGGAGTGGAAATGATTTTGCGCGGTCGCTGGGGCTCCGGCGAGTGCGGGATTCGCTGGCAGCCTGGCGGAAATTTTGTGGCAGTGGTGGTGTTCGTGCGGAGAATGTGCGCGATATTGATTTGGGAGTAATTGCTCCACTCACGAGCGCGGGCGCGCCCGCGTCACATACCTCAGCCCAAGATACTTCTGTGCTTCATGGGTCTCGCTACTTTTGTTGTGTGGCCGGGGTGGGGCTTGACGGGGAAGTGTCACGACGAGCCAACCGTCTGCCGCGGTGGTTGCGGGGGCATGGAGGATATTTGCTGAGCGTGCCTCAAACCATTTTGATGTTTGCGCCGCTGGCCATGAAGGTCTCGTCGGCTGCGGAAGACGGGGCAGACTGGACCACTCGCAGCGATCAGCCTACGATCCTGGCGGCGTTTGCCAATACTCCGGTCTATGGCGGCGGGATGAAGGTGGCGCCTCGGGCGAAGATGGATGATGGCCTACTGGATGCTTGCATCGTCGGTGCGGTCGATCCATTCAAACTTTTCTGCATGTTCCCGACCGTATACGCGGGGCGTCATCTTAGCATTCGCGAAGTCTCGTATTTTCAGACGAGCTGGGTGAGAGTGGAGACGGAGCATCCGGTCGATGTTTATGCGGATGGAGAATATGTTTGCCGCACGCCGGTTGAGGTGGGCGTGCATAAGGCGGCGCTCAAGGTCGTGGGCGCCTAGGCGACCACGGGGCTGAAGCCATCTGATTCGACGTGCCTTACGCGGCGCTGAAGCGCCGCTCTTCCACGGTACTGAAATGCCGCGGTTTTCCCGTTGCGGATGCGGGGCTGTGCCTCGGTACTCAACTCCGCTCGGCCGCGGTGCTGTCCGAATGGCAGTGGTGCTAAACTTTCTTCATGCCTGAAGGACGCTCGCGCACGCTGCTTTGGATCCTGATTGGGGGAGGAGCCTTTTTCCTCTTCGTGCTGGCCGTATTTACTTTGGTGTACATGACGCTGCACGCGGGGGGCGCTGATGCTGGGATTACCAGCTTTGGCGACCGCATCGGCGTGGTCGATCTGGACGGCGTGATTCTTTCGCCGCAGCCGGTTGTGGGACAGCTCAAGAAATTCGGCGATGACTCGTCGATCAAGGCCATCATCATCCACGTGAATTCTCCGGGTGGTGGCGTGGCGGCTTCCGAGGAAATTTATCGCGAGGTCAAGCGCATTCGCAGCGAGAAGAAGAAGCGCGTTGTGGTGTCGATTGAGACGGTGGGCGCCAGCGGGGCGTACTACGTGGCGTCGGCGTCGGACAAGATCTATGCCGATGAGGGCAGCATTGTGGGCTCGATCGGCGTGATCGCGCAGTGGGTCAACTATGGCGATCTGCTGAAGTGGGCCAAGCTGAAAGATGTTGTGATCAAGACTGGCGAGTTCAAGGACACGGGGAATCCGGCGCGCGATCTGACGCCGAACGAGCAGGCCTATATGCAGTCGCTCATCGACAATATGTTTGGGCAGTTCGTGCAGGCGGTGAGCGAAGGGCGCGGAATGAAGTTTGAAGATGTGAAGTCGATCGCCAACGGGAAGGTCTGGACCGGTGAGCAGGCCATGTCGATGAAGCTGATCGACGGCGTCGGCGACTTTGAGACGGCCGTGGCGGATACGGCGAAGTCGGTGGGAATTAAGGGCGAACCGACTCTGGTGCGTCCCGACCGCGACCGTAAGACGTTGATGGATTTGCTGCTTGGGGATGTCTCGCAGTTTCTGCCGGGGCGCGAGAAGATGCTGGAGCAGCAGGTCGGATTCTACTATCTATGGAAGTGATCGAAGGCTAGGTGAAGCTGGGTGGCGCAGCGTTGTTGTACTTCATACTGTTGTGACTCCAGATTCCCACTTGCGTACAACCCCTGAAATTTGAGAAGGTTATGAAGGATGAGGGCGCGGTTCGGGCCGCCTGGAGTACCCGCACATGCGGAGTTTCCGGGTAGGTTTTGACGACTTGAACGCCCGCCGACGATTCGGGAAGAAGGACCTATGACCAAAGCCGATCTAATTGACGAAGTCTCGCGTTTGGCTGAACTTACGCGGAAAGACAGTGAAGTGATTGTGGAGACGATCTTTGACAGCGTGGTACGTTCGCTGCGCGCTGGCGACAAGATCGAGATCCGCGGCTTTGGAAGTTTTCGCACCCGGCAGCGCAAGCCGCGCGTGGGGCGCAATCCCAAGACCGGGGAGCGCGTGGAAGTGCCGGCGAAGAAGATTCCATTCTTCAAGCCCAGCAAGGAATTGAAGGATCTGGTCAATGATTCTGCGGTGGCGGCAACTCCAGCGGCGCCAGCTGCTTCTGCGCCTCCGACCGTGTAATTCGGGTTCTTGTTTTCATGGAAGAGACGTCGCTTTCGGCGTCTCTTTTATTTTTGGACGGAATCCTGATAGCGATATGCCGCGCTTCGCACGACGGACAGCCGATGGCGGCTGTCCCCACATAAAGCCTTATGGCTTCGGTTTCAGATATAGGTCGGCGACTTTCAGCGCGACATCGGGATTGATGTCGGCGCGGTTGGCCAGCACGATGATGGTGAGGTTGTCGTCGGGGAAGCGCTGGATCGTGGTGCGGAAGCCGATGGTGTCGCCATCGTGCGACATGCGCTTGTGGCCATGATAGGGATCGAGGAACCATCCGAAACCATAGCTCAGGGCGGAACCGTCGGGGTATTTCGCCGGGCCGTCTGTAGGCTGCACTGGAGTCAGGGCTGGTTTCATTTCTTCTGCGCTCAGCAGCGTGTGATTGCGCAGGGCTTGATCCCATTTGGCGAGGTCGTCGAGCGAAGAGTAGATGCCGCCATCGCCGAGAACGGCTGAGGTCGGACTCTGATCGGTTTCGTGCCAGACGCCTTTTTCTTTCGTGTGGCCGTAGGCGCGGTGCGGGACTTCGTTCTTGCCTTTTTCGTAAGCCAGCGTGTGATTCATCTTCAGCGGGACGAAGATTCTTTCATGCAGGAACTGGCCGAAGGACTGGCCGGAAACCTTTTCTACGACCATCGCGAGTACCGCATAGCCTGAGTTGCTGTATTCCCACTTCGAGCCTGGAGGGAACTCTCCGCTGGTTTGCTGCTCGAGGATTTTCAGGACACCGGCGTCGAGAATCTGCGGGACTTTGTCTTCCGGCGTTCTGCCGTATTGCTTCATCATCAGGTCGCCGTAGTCGTCGAGGCCGGAGGTGTGGTTGAGCAGGTTGCGGATGGTGATGGATTTTCCGTAAGCGGGGAATTCGGGAAAGATGTCGGTGAGGTGGTCGTCATAGTGGAGTTTGCCGTCGTGCACGAGCAGCATGATGCATGCGGCGGTGAATTGCTTGGTGAAGGAGGCGAGACGAAAATTTGTTTTCGCGTCGATGAGGTGGAGGGTGCGCAGGTCGGTGACGCCGTATCCGCGGCGGAAGACAGGCTTGCCGTTACGGACGACGAGGACTGCGGCGCCGGGAGCGGTGGTGGAGTTCAGGGGGGCGAAGATGGCATCGATCTGGGAAGGCGAGACCTGGGCGGTGGCGGATACGGCGAGAATCAGCGGTAGGAAAATGGCGCTTCTGAGTTTTGATTTCAAGTCCTGCCCTCGAACAGTCGTAAGACGCGGGATCTTCGCCACGATAGCACAGCAAGAAATCGCCGGTGCTGCAGGCACGCCCGCGGGCGGGGGGCGCCCGCTTCACATACGTCATTCGCGAATTCCGGCGACGCCCATCATTCTTCCCGTCTTGCCTTTTTCCGCGCGGTAGGAGAACAGCAATTCGGGATGGCAGTTCGTGCACAGCGCTGGATGTCTCGATGCTCTTCTTCGGCACGCCTGCAGCGAGGAGTTGCTGGCGGTTCGCTTCGACTAGATCCAGGAAAATCTTCTTGGGCAACTCGCTGTGGCCGGGGGCGCGGGCGGTCAGGAACAGCAGCGGATATTTTTCGCGGACTGGATCGGAATCTTTCGTCTCATGAAATAGGCTGGCGCCGTATTCGAACTGCGATTCGAATTTGATGCGGACTTCTTCTCCGACCTCGTAGCAGCAGCTTTGAATGCCGGGGCCGATCGCGGCTTTGAGGTCGCGCGAGTTGGTGCCGAAGCAGCGGTGCATTTCGCCGACACCTTTTTCGACGATGCGCTTTACGGTGCCGCGCCATCCGGCGTGAAAGACGCCGACGACATGGTGCTTCGTGTCGACGAGGATGACAGGCAGACAGTCGGCGGTCTGGATCGCCAGCAGCAGGCCGGGAATGGCGGTGATGAGGCCGTCGCCGCTGAGCGGCTCTTCAGAACTCGAACCGGGGACTGCGTCGACGCAACGGATGATGTCGGAATGAATCTGGCGGATCGTGATCAGCGGCCAGAGTACCTTGCCGTCGAGCTTCGCTCGACCGGACAGCCGGGGGCGGCTGTCCCCACTTGAATCTTTTCCCGCACGCTTGCGCGTGACGGCTCCGATTTCGTGCAGAAAGGCCGCGCGGTTTCGTTCGACGGCGGCGCGAGAGTCGTCTTTGGTGAGGCCGAGGTTGAGATTCCCTTTGCCGTAGGCGCGAGAGGATCCGCCGACGCGCGTGGAGAATCCGTGGACCAGCCAGGGGAATTCGTTCAGATGCTTGGCGCGAAGGATAGTGAGCTTGGACTTGATTGGAGCCCGGGTTGGCACTCGTCTATGTTACAGGAAAGAATTCGGAGTTCTGGCGTCAGGGGCTAAAGCCAAGTTGATTTCAACGCCCGTGCGCGGCCCTGAAGGGCCGCTCTTCCACGGTTCTTTCTGCAGGTTGCCCTGACGCGAGTACCCGTCGATGGAAGTCCGGCGGCGAAATTTCTCACCAGCGGATGCCGACGACGATCGGGCGCAAGTCGGTGGTAATTCCATAGCGCTTGCCGTGCAGATAGCGGAACTCGGCGTAAATTTCCATATTCGAGCTTATCTTGCGGGTGACGCCACCGCCGAAGTTTGCGCCAAATTCGTTCAGGCTGGAATGGAGAAAGTCTCCGTTCAAGGGCAGGTTCGAATTCGTGCACGGTCCCCACCAAAGAAAGAAACCGTTACAGGCCGATCCTGGAAGGGCGGTCGAAGAATCGAGCTTGCCGGAGCGATGGAAGTAGGAACCACCACCCAAAATGTAGCCGCCCCAGACCTTGGTCACGGGAATATTGATGATGGGATCGAGGTGAAGCGAGTAAACCTGACTCGTCGCCGACGGCGCTTGCGCACTCTGCAGCGCGGAGGTGCGCAGCGGCAGGTTGTCAAACTGGAAATCAAGGCGGAGACCGAAATACTTTCCGTAGTTGCGAGCGACGCCGGCTTCCCCAACGGCGCCTCCGCTACGCACATACTTCGCAGTCGTGCCGTTGGTAAGACTCGCACCGCCGCCTGCATTGAAGACCCAGTTCTTGTAGTCTTTGATTTTCGGCTTTCGCCCCGGGATTTCTTCGGGAGAAGATTCCTGAACGCTGGACGGCTGGTTATCGGGCTGCGGTTGAGCCGGAGTCTGCTGAGCGGGTGGCTGCTGCGCCGGGGTTTGTTGGGCGTGAACGGATGTGGCTCCCGCCAGAATCGTCACCAAAATCAATGTCAGAACGACCCTGAAGCAGGGAACCGTCGCGAACTTTTGAATCATTCATTCTCCTCCCGCTGCCGGGCGTGGTTGCGGACGACCTAGCGCTCGGGCCATATACGTCGGCCGCATACCTCGTCAAAGGGAGGCGCTTCTGAAAGATCGTGTCCGCGATGCTCCCGCCGGGATAGCACTCGCAGCAGGCAGGCACCATGATATCAACTTTGATGCGGATTCCGCCCGCGCAGCCGCCCGCAGGTCGTGGTTTGGAGTTTCCGAGAAGAGACGGGCCACGTATGATAGAGAATTCCACTTTCACAGCGAGAGATTCCTTGCCCAAGCAGACCTCAAAACCGGCGGCGAAGGCGGCTACTGCCAAGAACCAGAAACAGGACTCCGGCTGCCGTGTCGCCCTGATTGGCTTTGGGACGGTAGGCCGCGCGGTGGCAAAAATCCTGTGCGAGCGCGGAGACGGCTCTCTGCGGCTCACTCACATCTTCAATCGCAACGTGCAAAGAAAGAAGCAGGCGTGGGTGCCGGGCGATGTGATATGGACCGACGACGTACAAACGGTGCTGAAGTCGGACGCCCAGATCGTGATCGAGCTGATCGGCGGGCTCACTCCGGCAGAGCAGATCGTCCGGGCCGCGCTGGAGTCCGGCAAATCGGTCGTCACGGCGAACAAGCAGCTGATTGCGCGGCACGGCCCCGATCTTCTGCAACTGGCGAGCAGTAAGGGATGCCAGATCGAGTTCGGCGCCTCGGTAGCGGGTGGCGTCCCGGTTCTACCCTCGCTGCGAACGGGGCTGTGCGGCGATAAGTTGCACGGCATTGCGGGAATTCTGAACGGCACCTGCAACTACATACTGAGCCGGATCGAAAACGCGAGGATTCCGTTCAGCGAGGCGCTGGAGGAGGCGCAGGCCTGCGGATACGCGGAGGCGGATGCGTCGGAGGATCTGGATGGCGGCGACGCGCGTGCCAAACTGGCGATTCTGGCTCTGGCGGGATTGCACTCGCAAGTCGCGCCGGAGTCAATTCGAGCCCGAACGATTCGCGCGATCGATGCCGTCGACTTTGATTACGCGACAGAACTGGGCTGTACGATTCGCCAGATTTCGCGCGCTGATTTAAAAGAAGGCACGTTGTTCGCCGATGTTGGACCATGCCTGGTTCCGACCGATTCGCCTTTCGGACGCGTGCAGAAGAATCTCAACCTGGTGCTGACGTCCGGCCGATACGGTGGAGATATGGCCTTCTTGGGAGCGGGCGCGGGCGGGGATCCAACGGCGGTAGCTGTCGTCTCCGACTTGATGTTTGTGGCGCAGAGCCTGTCGGCGGGCGGGGACAAGCGGAGTGCGGCCAGCAACGTGTCAACGCCGGAGATCAGCAGCGATTTCGAGACGCCGTGGTATTTGCGGTTTTTCGTGCGTGATCAGCCTGGGATTGTGGCGCGGCTGGCGCAAATCCTCGCGGCGCACCGCCTGAACATTGATTCCCTGCTGCAGAAGCCGGGCTTTGAGAAGAGTTCCCTGCCGTTTGTGATTACGCTGGAGCCCTGCCGCGATTCCCTGCTGCATCCGGCGCTGGAAGAGATGGCGGGACTGGATTTCTCGATGCGGCCGTGTTTGTGCCTGCCGATCCTGCGGTAGGAAAGATGTGTGAAGAAAGGATCGGCGCCGGTCGCTGCCCCACTGCGCAGCAACGATCCGGCGCCAGCCGAGGTTAATTCCAGAAAGGATTCTTGAGACCCGCCGGCGCGAGAGCGCTGTCGGTTTTCGTCTCCGCGCCGGTTTCGTCCGAGATTTTCTCGTCGATGAAGCGGGACGGTGGCGGTGCGATCAATTCGTCTTTCCCGGGCGTCGGATTAAAAGGATATTCAGATTTCATTTGGGGAGAGTCCTCCATGTTTATGATCTAGGTTCATTAAACACCCCTGAGATGGACCGGTAGGCTGCAAAATTTCGATGGCTGGTATCGAAAAAGCGGTTTCTGATCAATCGGCAGACCAGGGCCGTTCAGGCGGAATTCGGGGCTTCGATATATGCTGGTCCAGTCTGCTCCGAATATCATTTCGGAGCGGATGTTTCCTGGAGGACGCCATTATGAAATACCGCAAGTTGGGCCGTACCGGATTCGAAGTCAGCGACATCGCTCACGGGCTGTGGGGAATGAGTGGGTGGAGCGGTTCGGACGATAAAGAGTCGTTGGCCGCGATGCAGTTGGGCATCGATCAGGGCTGTAACTTTTTCGATACGGCGTGGGCGTATGGCGAGGGCAAGAGCGACGGGTTGCTGGGCGAGATCATGGCCCGAAACACCGGGAAACGGATCTATGCGGCGTCGAAGATTCCTCCGGCCAATGACCAGTGGCCGGCGTTGCCCGAATACAAGTATAAAGATGTTTTTTCGGCGGAGCACGTTTTCAAGTATGCCGACATGATTCGCAAGCAGCTGCGCGTGGATACGATCGATCTGCTGCAGTTCCATGTGTGGGACGATTCGTGGACAGATGAGAGTGAGTTTCGGTCGACGCTCGAGAAACTGAAGCGCGATCAGTGGATTCGCTTCTTCGGTCTGAGCATTAATCGCTGGCAGCCGGAAAATGGAATCAAAGCGCTGAGGACGGGACTGGTCGACGCGGTACAGGTCATTTATAACGTGTTCGACCAGGCGCCAGAAGACCAGCTTTTTCCAGTTTGCCAGGAACTCAACATCGGCGTGATTGCCCGCGTGCCGCTGGATGAAGGCAGCCTTGGCGGCAAGATGACGCTGGAAACGCGTTTTCCGAAAGGCGACTGGCGCGCGGGATATTTCGGCCCGGAGAATCTAGCGAAGACGATCAAGCGGGTCGACAAGCTGAAGGAAATTGTTCCGGCAGGAATGACGCTGCCCGAGATGGCGTTGCGCTTTATCCTGTCGAACCCGGCGGTGAGCACTACGATTGCCGGTATGCGGAAGCCGGAGCATGTGCGCCAGAACATCGCGGCGAGTGACGCCGAGCCTCTGGACAAATCTCTGCTCGTGGAATTGAAGAAGCATCGATGGGACCGCACGCCGCAGCGGTGGTCGGACTAGGAACGTCTCGGCCGCGCAGCTCAGAGCGCACAATGCGTCAGGCCTGTTTCTACGACTGCTGGTAGTAGGGCGTTCGCTCAAGATACCCTCACTGTCTAGCCCACATTAGTCCATGGTCCGAATGCCTTCCTTCAAGAAATCAATCCTTGTCTCTTTGGCGCTCGCCGCGCTCGCGATCGCTGTGCACGCTCAAAACCCCAGAGGCTCCCTGCGTGGAACCGTGCAGGACGCTACCGGGGCCCGCATCCCCGGCGCGCAGATCGTAGTGCAGTCAGCCGGCTCGTCGCTGCGGCGCGAGGCTGTCAGCGAGGATCGCGGCGAATTTCGGCTGGATGACTTGTTGCCGGGGGCTTATCACATCACCGCGAGTGCGGCGGGATTTGTGCCGGCCGATGCGGATGTTTCCGTCGCGGTGAGTTCGGTGCGCGAAGTCTCGGTTACGCTGAAGGCGGCCGCTCCGGGAGAAACAGTTTCGGTCCAAGGGCAGAGTTCGTCCATCACCACGCAACCGATCGATCTGGTCAGCGTGGTGCATCAGGGAGTGGCGAGCAGTCAGGATCTCGAGACGCTTCCGCTCGCCGCGCGCAGCTTCGCCAACATCGCTTATCTGGCACCGGGCACAGAGCCAGTGGAGCCTTCCGATCCGACCAAGGCGCGAATCACCGCGGTTTCTACCGGCGGCAGTTCAGGATTGAACAACGATTTGTCCGTGGATGGCGGCGACAACTCCGACGATTGGATTGGCGGGTTTCTGCAGAACTTTTCGCCAGATGCAGTTCAGGAATTCGCCGTGCGGACGGCAAGCGAAGACGCCGACACGGGCGGGACAACGGCGGGGTCGGTCGTTATCACGACCAAGCGCGGGACTAACGAATGGCATGGCACCGGAGCGTTTTACGAGCGGGCGGCGGCACTGAATGCACGCTTTCCGATTGAGAATCCGGCTCCGAATCCCAAGCAGCCCTTCTCACGGCAGAATTACGTTGCCACCCTCGGCGGGCCCATCGCGCATGACAAGGTGTGGTTGTTTTCTTCGTTTGAGTACGTGCGCGAGAATGCCAGCATTGTCTATAGCCCGAATAGCGTCACCGAGTTCAACGCGCTGTCGCAAATCGCTACGGACGGGCTGATTCCGGGAGTGCCGTCGATCGCGGTTCCACAGAATGTCCCCATTCCGTTTCGTGATTACATTGGGTCGGTTCGTTTCGATTGGGCGCAATCGGCGAAGTCGCAGTGGTTTCTACGCACGTCGGAAGACAATTATCTGACGCACAACAACCTGGTGGCGCAGGCGACACTGCCCTCAACGGGGCTGACCACGCACGATGTTTATTGGAACAATGTGATCAGCAATACCTACAGTTTCAGCCCGACGTGGCTGGGCACTTTCGTGTTTGATGCGAGTTTGCTGCATCTGACCCAGACGCGCACTTCCACGCTCGGCTTCGCGCTGGCGTTTCCTTTTAGTTCTACGACGCTGACGGTCTCTGGATTCGAGACGTATGGAGACAACCAGTTCGCCACGCCGATTACGCTGTTTCCCTCATTGCGCAACCAGCAGAAGTATCAACTGCGCTACGATGCCGGGCACGCGGCCGGTGACCATTCGTTCAAGTTTGGTGTGAACTTCATTCACGAACCCGTCCTGGCCGGGGCGTTCCCGGGAAATCAGGAGACTCTGTACTCGTTTCCGAATGATCCGACTTACTACACCTTGAACGCAACGAACCTAGCCCAGTTCCCTGTCGACTATGCCAACGGAGCGGCGACCACTCCGGGCAATGACGGCAGCTTTTCGCAGAGCGTGCAGCGTCTCGGCCTGTACGCGCAAGATTCGTGGCGACTCACGCGGCATCTGACTTTGGACTACGGGCTGCGGTATCAAACGACTTTCGGACTGTTCACCGCTTCCGGGAACAGCCAGACACTGAATCCCGCTCTGGTGACGATGCAGGCGCTGCAGATCCCACTGATTCAGAACGCTCCCCATGATGATCACAAGCAATTCGCACCGCGCCTGGGAATTACGTACTCTCCGGGCAAGGGAGGCACCACGGTTTTCCGCGCCGGATTCGGCTTGTACTTTAACGACCTCGCGCAGAACGGGTGGGCAACGGCATTCCAAGGAGTGAATTCGACGAACGTTGCCAACGGACCGTGCGCGCTTGCGGGCGCGAGCGGAGGATATTCGCTTACCGGCGCTGGCTGCTTGCAGGGAGGGGCCGCCGCGGCCGGCAATCTCATCGACTCAAACTACAAGACGCCCTACGCGATCCACATTACCGGAGGCGTGCAGCATGCCTTCGCGCGCAACTGGACGGTGAGCGCCGACTATACGCACGAACAGGGCAACCATGGTTATCGCGGCTACAATTTCACCAGCGACGTCAACCTGTTCACGCCACTGATCCCGACATCGGATCCGAACTACGATCTGGATCAGCAAAGCGTCGTGCCCAACCTCAACCTGTTCAAGTCGGACAACCGGTCGAGCTACAACGCATTGATGATTGTGGCGCGAGGAAATGTAAACAAACGCTTCAATCTGATCGCGCACTACACGCTCTCGAGCGCCAAGACATGGGGATGCGTGTTGGGCGAGCTGTTTGACTATGTGAATGGCGTTTGCAATCCGCTGAACCCGTTCGGGCCAGGCGACTACGGCCCTTCCGGTGAAGATGTGTTGAACCGGTTTGTAGTCGCGGGGACGGTCTACATTCCCGGCGGCTTTGAACTGACCACGATCACGCAACTCGAATCCGCGCGGCCCTTCACCATCACGACCGCCGACAGCAGCCAGCGCATCTCTGTGAACGGCACGCCCACGGCCCTCGATGCCTTTCGTGGCACGCCGTACATTCAGATGGATTTGCGAGTGACGCGACCATTCAAGATCGGCGACCGCGTGGAAGTTCTTCCTTTCGCGGAATTCTTTAATCTGTTCAACCGCAACAACCCGGGAGCGAATTTCGTGGGGACGATTGCGGCGCTTCCGGTTCCGGCTGGTGACATCGCCTCGGGCAACGCCACTAACATCTGCCTCGATTTTCCAACCTGCAATCAACTCCAGCCCATCACCAGCTTCAAGCAGCTCGAGATTCCCGCAGGAGGCCTAGGAGATTTCTTCGGACCGGGGACGACGGTGGGAATTCCGTTCGCGGCACAGTTAGGTGTGCGGGTGAATTTCTAGTCGGACCTCTGAAATCGCTAGCTTATCGAACCAGCCACTCGGTTGCGGTGTGCACGTGCACCAGCAATTGGATATAGGTGAGGGCGAACACCGCGACCATGGCCAGAGCCGCACTCAGTCCGTACCACGGGGAGAATCTTCGGGTCGGTGCCGGACGGTCGTCACTCCACGCAATCAGGCGCTCGACACGGGCGTTCATGGTGGAAGCAGGACTGTGAATCAGGGCCGTGGTCAAATCGGTCGGAGCTTGCACGGGTCCCATACGCGAGAGTTTGATCAGGGCGGCGGCGAGATCAAGCGCTTCGCCGGCATTTGAGACTGCGGCATCGTCCGCTGCCATTTCGGTGGCCTCGAGCCAGGCGGCTTCCAAGCCAGCCATTCCGGGGAATGCGACGCAGCGTAGCAGGAGCTTCTTCAAGTTGTCACAGCGGCGGATGTGCGCGATCTCATGATTCAGCGCCGTCTGTAGTTCGCTCGGATTCAGCATCGATTCGGCAGCGCCCGACAGCAAGACTTTGGGACGAATGATTCCGGCGGCAGTCATCGCCGGAACGGCTGGAGAAATTCGCAGAACCGGGATTGGCGCGCCGGACTCGACGGGCTGCGCGGCATTCGTCCATGTCGTGATGACGCGCGAGGTTCGGCGTATGGCCATACCGCCGTTCACGACTCCAAATATCCCCAACACAGAACAGAAGATCCCCAGAACCAGAGGAATCTCACCCAGCGGCTCGTCAATCGCCCGTGGTTCCAGCAAAAGAAAAGAGGGCACGGTGAAGGCAACCGTGATCACTGCCGCGGTGATCAGAGGCAACATTCTCAATGCGAATAGCAAATCCGCAACTCGGCGAACCTGAAAGCTCTCGAGGCGTGACTGGACCGCGCGCCAGGCGAGGCACACGGCGAGCGAGAGGAGGCAGTACACCATCGCGAACACCGACAAGGAGACGGCGAGGCCGCGGACGGCGAACATCAGGCTTTGTCCTTGGAATTGGATTCGTTACGCGATTCACTCTTGCGTAACGCGCGCCGCTTCGCTTCGACGACCCGGCGAAGGTCATCGAGCAATAGGGCGTCGCGCTCGGTCAGGATTTCCACCAGGTATGAAAGCGGCAACGACGACGCAGGGCTCGCATCCAGTAATTGCCGGAAGGCCTCGCCGGCGATTTCACGATGAAGTTCTTCGCGGCTGCATCGCGGAGAGTAGCGAAAGGCGCGCCCCTCGGCCTCGCGCGATAGCAACTTCTTTTTGAAGAGACGGTCGAGAGTGGTCATCACGGTGGTATAGGCGAGATCCGGGCATGAGCCGTCGACGAGATCGCGAACGGTCGCATTTCCGCGCTGCCACAGAGCCTCAAGCAGGCGTTCTTCCAAGGGGCCCAGTTGGGAAGACGATGCTCGGAAGTGGAAGATGCGCTTCATGTGGGTGAAGTCGAGGCTGAATTTTATCCCAGGCGGTGGACTTGCGCTACAGGGCTTTCTGGAACTTACATCTGGAGACAGCCGCCTTCGGCTGTCCTCGGGCCGAAGGCGCGAGTTCTCTTCTATTTCAATTGGCCTATTTCTATTGTGGATGCCGGTATCAAAATCAAGTCGAGCTGCGCTCGACGGACAGCCGAGGGCGGCTATCCCCACTTGAACCATAACTAAGCAGAATCAAATGGCGGCCCCGGAGGGGCTCGAACCCCCAACCCTCAGTTCCGAAGACTGATGCTCTATCCAATTGAGCTACAGGGCCGCGACAGGAGACGGGGGAGTCGAGCTTCGCTCGACCGCACAGCTGAGGGCGGCTGTCCCCGCAAACACTTGCTGCAAGCAAAAAATTGGGGTGGGAAACGGGAATCGAACCCGCAACCGTCGGAGCCACAGTCCGGTGCTCTGCCAGTTGAGCTATTCCCACCACTCCCGTTGATTATAGCAACTGTGGTTCGGGGATGTTAGGGGGCGCTGGCAGGGCGTAGGAGATGTAGATCGCAAATAAAAAACCAGGGGAGGGCTCCGTGATGGTTGTGCTGGGCTTCGGCCCTTCGACTCGCTTCGCTCGCGCAGGGCAGGCTCTCGCTTGGACGGACGAGGCGGCCGTCCCCACACTAGGCACCGAGCTTAGCCGCGGCCTACGCCTACGTACTCGAATCCCAGGGCGCGCAGGCGGGTCGAATCGAGCAAGTTCTTCGTATCGACAATGACAGGCTTTTTCAGGAGATGCTTGATGCGGTCGAAATCCAGGGCGCGGAACTCGGGCCAGCCAGTGCCGACGACCAGCGCATCGGAACCTTCCGCGGCGGCGTAAGCCGAGTCGCAATAACGGACCGTGCTGTTCAGCCTGGTTTTGGCCTCGGGAATCGCCACGGGATCGTAAGCCCGCACATGCGCGCCTTTGGAAACCAGCGTTTCGGCAAGACGCACCGACGAGGATCCCGCTACGGAATTGGTATTCGGCTTGAAGGCCAGTCCCAGAATGCCGACTTCTTTGTTCTCGACGGAATTCAGCGCGAGGGCGATTTTGTCGACGAGGCGATCGGCGAGGTAATGGTTGACGTCGCGCGCGGCGCTGAGCACTTTGAGCGGCACGCCATGCGCCTGCGCCAGTTCGGCGAGAGAGTCCATGTCGGACTCGGCGAAGACGCCGCCCATGCCGGCTCCGGGCTGCAGGCAACGGGGAGCGATTTTCTTGTCCAGACCGAGCGCCAGCGCGAGATTGACTGCGTCGGCGTTGACGCGCTCGCAAAGCGCAGCGACTTCGTTGATGAACGAAATTTTTGTGGCCACGAACGCGGTGGCGGCTTCGCGAACCAGTTCCGCGGTCGATTGGTTGGTCACAATCACGGGAACGCCACGCATGACAAGAGGGTGAAAAATCTGCTTCAGCATCTGGACGGCTTCGCTGGAAGTCGATCCCAGGATCAGACGGTCGGGCCAGTTGAAATCTTCGACGGCGCAACCGTCGGTGAAGAACATCGGCTGCGACACGATGGTGGCCTGCAGGCCGGCGTCTTTGATGCTCTTTTCCAGAGCGCTGGCGGTGCCCACGGGAGCCGGAGTCACGATCGTTAGAATCGGAGGCTTCGCAGCCAGTCTTGCGATGCGCATGGCGATGTCGGCCAGGCCCTCGGCTTTGTCTTCGGCCAGGAAAATCACTTGAGTTTTGCGGGCAAACGATTCGATGTCAGTGGAGTAGGCCAGGCGTCCGGCACGCACGTTACGGCGAATGATCTCTTTCAGATTCTTCTCGAAGAACGGAATGTTGCCCTGCGCCATCTCGACCATGCGCGAGCGGTCCGGATGACAGCAGGAAACAGGAGTGCCAAAATCCGCCAGGCAGGCCGAAATCACCGTTCCCAGGTACCCTGAACCGTAAACTCCGATCTGCATGTGTTCTCCCCGTTTCGGAACCGGAAACCCGCGTCAGAAGTGGCCTTTGATCGGGATCACCGGAGGCTTGCTCTACTCCTTATCTACAGCCATGGGCGCGGGTTTTCAACGCACGGGAGGGAGATGTACCTGGGGCCATGGGGATGCGGCGGGAGTAACTGGACGCAGTAACAAAGGCGGCGATTACGACCGGTTATCGCGAAACCAGGGTCCGGCCGAGGACCACGGAGGCCAGATCGACCCAGCAGTTGAGCGTTCCGTCGCGGATGTCTTCGCGAACAAACGTCAATCTTTCCAGCAGGATACGGCGGCTTCCCGAATACTCGGACCAACGCTCCCGCGCCATCTGAAAGGCCGTCTTGGCAGGCCCTTCGGCGCTCATCTTGGCGATCGTAAGGTGCGGAATGTAGGGCCACTCTTCCTTAAACGCCAGCGCTTCGGTACTCAGCTTGCTATGCAATTGGCTCATGCGGCCGGCCCCCGAGTCCACGCGGATGTAGACCGTTGGGGTCACTGGAATGAAGGTCTCGACATCGCCCAGCGTCACTTCGAAGGGTTCCTCGTTGCCGCAGATCCGCTCCAGGACCTGCAATGCAGAGATCTCGGAACCGTCCAGAGGGCGCGGGGGCAGGATGGTGAGATGCGCTGCCAAGTGAGGGAGGTCGGGATGCAACTCGCGCCGGAGGTTCTCCACGAACCCCCCTGCGGGGTTCTTGAGGTACGCCACCAACGCGTAACGCGGCTTCTGCATACTGGACGAAAATTATACGCTGACGGGTGAGAGCTGCGAGACGGTATTTCAGAAGTGAGGGCAAATAACTGACGCGGCGCGGACCCTTATTTGAGTGCGGTTTCAGCCGCCGGAGCGGGTCTTCCATGATCGCTGCCTGAGGCGCTCCGCAAGAATCGATTCATCGGCTCGGAGTACAAAGCGGAAACCGTTGCGCCCAGCAAACCTGCAACCAGGATGGTGGCGACGAACAACACGGGTACGAAACGCATCCGCCCGCCGGCCGTGAGAAACAGACCGAAGAATCCGAAAACCACAAACATGTGCGTTAGATAGACCTCATAGCTGTATTGGCCGATCTTCAACAACGGCGCGAGGAGGCGTGGACTTCTCCATCGCGTCTGCGCCGTCGCTGCGATAAACATGCAGGTGCCCACTCCAAGAATGGTCATGTTCAGGCCAGTCCGGCCTGGCCAGCCCACGTATGCCTGCCAGGAAAAAATGAGGCTACAGGCCACGATCGCCGCCCCTCCGCCACCCAGAGCCCATATTGCTGTAGGGGAGAGGCGAATCCGCGAAATCATGAGCGCGGTAAGACATCCCAAAGCGATGCCTTCCATTCCACCCAGATAGGAATACTCCTCCCAGATTTCATTTCCGTGTGCAAACACTGTGCGCGCGAATGGTCCGAGTGCGACTAGGCCGAACAAGACCGCGAACAATAGTTTGCTTCGCCCCAATATTCGGCACACGATGGGGAAGAAGAGATAGAAAATCTCTTCCACTGAAAGCGACCAGAGAATGTCCCAATTCCCCGGCAGATATCCTCGGTGCGCTTCCAGAACGTTGACATGAAACGTCAGCGCGGCCAGCAGCGCCCGCCCCAGTCCGCCCATGTCCGCGGACACAACGAAATGATGGAAGCCCGCGAAGTGCAGCCCACTGAGTACCGCCAGCAGCAAAAGAAGCAGAGGTGCGATCCGGGCAAAACGCAGCCGGTAAAAACCACGCAGGCTAACTTGCGCGAGCAATCCCCAGCGCCGCAG
This sequence comes from uncultured Acidobacteriaceae bacterium, assembly GCA_963706645.1. Taxonomy (GTDB): domain Bacteria; phylum Acidobacteriota; class Terriglobia; order Terriglobales; family Acidobacteriaceae; genus Sulfotelmatobacter. The sequence continues at coordinate 228,212 of CAVPNR010000019.1, read as the reverse complement.
CGTAATCGACGTAATCAAAAACCCGGACACGGCAAAGAACATCTGCACGCCGAGCTGGCCATTCCAAACCAGCAGGTGTACGAGCTGAGCCGGAAGAAATCGAGTGTAGAGCACGTCCGCGCCCAGCAGGCGAATGTTGATATGGTTCATCAGCACGAAAAAGATCGCCAGCCCGCGCAGCAAATCGATTCCGTCCAGCCGCTTCCAGTCGCCGGACGGAATTGTGGATTCTCCCAGAGCCACGCTTCATTGTGCATCAGGAAGGTCGGCAGCAGTCGCTCGGTTCTTCCATGTTTTCTAGAATTGGGTTGACCATGCGGATACCCAACACCGGCGCGTCTCTCATTTATAATTAGGTAGTCGGGGCGTAGCGCAGCCTGGTAGCGCACCTGCCTTGGGCGCAGGGGGTCCGCGGTTCAAATCCGCGCGCCCCGACCAGTATTACCCCTCTGCGCCATTCGCGACCTGGATTGTCCTCGGAACCCGATTTTTCGACAATAGGAATGGTGCGACAGCTGTGCTAGCATCAAGGAAGGGCTTAATTTCCCCGCTTTCTGTTGAACTTGCCACCGTAGATTTAGCCAAGTTCCCTTTTCTCCACACGAAGGCAGCCCATACAGAGGCACCGAAGAGGCATTCCACTTGGCAATGAACGACACGAAGAACCGATCAATTCTGATGAACCGAAAAACTGAAATAGTGGACGAAGAAGTACCCGATCTGTCACCGCACGATGCGACTTCCGCGCAGGACGAAGACGACTTGCTCGGGTCCATCGGCACGCGCGGCCTGGATGTAGTGGAAGGCGAGCCCAATTCGCCGTTTGCTGCGTTGGAACAAAAACTGGCGCAGGACTCCGAGGAAGTCGAACTTGACTTGACGCCGGGAGCGCCCGACTCGGCCAGTGATCCCGTGCGGGTTTACCTGCGTGAAATGGGCGCCTCTCCGCTGCTCACGCGCGAAGAGGAAGTGGAGATTGCCAAGCGCATCGAGCGCGGGCAACTCACGGCGCTGAAAGCTCTGTCGCGCTCGCCCATTGTCATTCAACAGGTTCTGGCGCTCGGCGAGGACCTCAAGGGCGGACTACGCTCGATCAAAGAAATGGTCGCCTTCGACGAAGAAGAGATCACGGATGAGGTGCTGCAGAAGCGCGTCGACGACATTACCGGCCGCATCGACAAGCTGAACAAGCATTACAAGTCGGCCAACCGGCTGGCCGAAAAGCTGGCCACGATTCCAGCGAAAAAGAAGCCTCGCGAATACCGCAAGTACCGCGGGCAGCTGGGGCGCGAGATGGTGCGGATTTCGCTGATCATCCGGAATCTGGGGTTGAACCACGCAGAACGCAAGCGGCTGATCGAGCGGGTCAATAAAACTATCGAGCTCATGCGCGTGCTGGATCGCGAGTTGGTGAGCCTGGAAGGGAAAATTTCGGGTACACGCAGCGAGGAACTCAAGAAGACGTATCGCGCCGCGCAGCGGCAACATCGCATTGAGATCAAACGGCTCGAGGACGAGGCTGGGATGACATTTCCCGACCTGCAGCGCACGCAGCGCAAAATGATCCAGGGCGACATGAACGCGGAGCAGGCGAAGCGCGAACTCATCGAAGCCAATTTGCGCCTGGTGGTTTCGATCGCCAAGAAATACGGCAATCGCGGGCTGCAGTTTCTGGACCTGATCCAGGAAGGCAACGTCGGCCTCATGAAGGCGGTGGACAAGTTCGAGTACCGCCGCGGTTATAAATTTTCCACCTATGCCACATGGTGGATCCGCCAGGCGATCAGCCGGGCGATTGCGGACCAGGCGCGTACCATCCGCCTGCCCGTGCACATGATCGAAGTAGTGAACAAACTGATTCGGACTTCGCGGCAGCTAGTGCAGGCGTCTGGGCATGAGCCGACCACGGCAGAGATTGCCAAGCAGATGGACATTCCTGAGGCGATGGTGCGCAAGGTGAAGAAGATCATGCGCGTGCCGATTTCGCTGGAGACGCCGATTGGCGAAGAGGGAGATTCGCATCTCGGCGACTTGATCGAGGACCGCACCAAGATGTCCCCGGCTGAAGCGGTGCTGAATGTGAACCTGAAGGAGCGTACCGCGCATGTATTGCGGACCCTGAGCCCTCGGGAAGAGAAAATTATCCGCATGCGTTTTGGGATGGACGACGGATCGGAACACACGCTCGAGGAAGTCGGCCAATCGTTCGACGTAACTCGTGAGCGCATTCGCCAGATCGAAGCGAAAGCGCTGCGCAAGTTGCGGCATCCTTCGCGCTCCGGAAAGCTGCGGTCGCTGCTCGACGACGTTCAGGAATAACGGCGAGCTGTTCGACGGACGATCGGATCGTAGATCCTGGCTGGCAAATTCAAGGTGTCACGATATCAGCGAGCTAGGCCGCGCTCGCAACGTGCGCATCCGGCAGATCAAACTCTTCGCCGCAATCGAAACAGACCTTGTACGTCCGGCCTTTGATCGTGAACACGCGGCTGAGGTGACGGTGGCGACAGCCGAACACGAACTGGAAAATCCAACGCAGAGGGTTCATCGATCCTGCCTTCTCTTCGTAGCATCCTCTAGTCGCAGGTCGCAAGCCTGATCAAAAGTGAACAGACCGCCGTCCAAGAATGCCCTACACTCGAATTGTAGCGCTTGGCGACGCTGCGTTTGGCACGAAGGGCGGCAGGGTGTGCACCCAAAAGGGCAGCCCTCTCAGATCGTGTTCCTTCTAATTTCTCAAATCTATTCTTCGGAGAGCTTTCTTATGACGGCAGTAGAGCCAGGTCCTAATCGAATGAACATGAAATTCACCAATGGCGGCAGAACTGTGGTCATCCACCTCGTACGCGGTCTGCCCCCGAAACTCAGCAGAGACAAGAAGACCATTACGATTACGTTTGTCGAGCGGGGAATCCGCAAGGCCCACAGAGGGTAGACCGCGTGGCCTCGAGTCGCACGCGGCCTGTTCTGCATTCCCGTTTCTCTCCGGCCCGAGGCCCCAGCCTTGAACAGGCGAGACGCAAGCTTTTTGGTCAGCTTCTTTGTTGTATTCGTGGCGCGTTTCTCAGCACATTTCTGATCAATTTTGAAACAGTCTCTTCGGCAAGGAGTCTTTCTTTCCGTTGCGGCTGCTGAAATTCCTTCCGTCGGATGACCCCTGTCACGTCGACCTGTGATCCACGTCACTGATGACAATTCCGGAATAGAAGATAAACACTGCATTCGACTCGATTGGACTGACCAGCGGACCGAAACGGTCAACCCAGGAAGGGAGCAGTCGGAAGACGAACCGGGATCAGGAACGCTCACTGGCAAGACTCACATCATACGTTTTTATACCAACCCAGATCATCCCGAGCCGTCGACCCGACCCTCTCCAGCGCAGTCGAACACCGAACCCCAGGGAGTAATGCGTGCGGCGGCGGTCTAGCGAGTACCGCGGCCACGCCAGACTTTACTCCGGGAACCGGAGCTCGAGGCAAACGGCGAAAGCTGCCAAGGGGAGACTGTCCATGAAGACAGGCGAGAGAGACACAATTGCGGCACATCTGAAGAAAAGCGGAGTGTCGCGGCGTAGTTTTCTGCAACTCTGTTCCACGCTCATGGTGACCGCGCCCGTGGGACTGAGCTTGACCAGCCGAGCAACCGCCGCCCAGGTGGCCAAGCTTGTGAGCAAGGCACGCAGGCCCTCCGTCATCTGGCTGCACTTTCAGGACTGCACCGGCTGCACGGAGACGCTGCTGCGAACCTCGGCTCCGGACGTCGCTCATCTGATCCTCGACGTCATCTCGCTCGACTATCACGAGACATTAATGGCGGCTTCGGGCGCGCAGGCAGAAGCCGCGCTGCGCTCCGCCATCGCCGACAATGCCGGAAAGTACGTTCTAGTGGTCGAGGGCGCGATTCCCACCCGCGACGACGGCGTTTACATGCAAATGGGCGGCAGGCCCGCCATCCAAGTCGTGAAGGAAGTAGCGGCGCAAGCAGCGGCTGTGATCGCGATGGGCTCGTGCGCATCGTGGGGCGGAGTTCCGTCGGCCGATCCGAATCCAACGGGCGCGGTAGGCGTCGATTCCGTGATTTCAGGAAAAACCATCGTCAATCTTCCGGGCTGCCCGCCGAATCCTTATAACCTGCTCGCGGTGGTCCTGGAATACGTCACGATGGGCAAGCTGCCGGAGATGGATCAGTATGGCCGGCCAAGGTTCGCATACGAGCGCGTAATCCACGAAAACTGCCCGCGGCGCGCGCACTTTGACGCGGGACGCTACGCGATGGCATTCGGCGATGAAGGACATCGCAAGGGATATTGCCTGTACAAGCTGGGCTGCAAGGGTCCGGTGACGCACGCCGCCTGTGCGACTCGCCACTTCAACGAGATTCCGGGTGTCTGGCCGATTGGGACGGGAGTACCGTGCGCGGGTTGCACCGAAAAGGGCGTGATCTGGCAAATGAGCACACTGCAAACGGTTCCGATCCATCTGGCAACGCCTCCAGACACCTATCCACCGATCTTCAGCACGGCGGGTCAGCTGAAAGTCGGCGCCGCGGGTCTGGTCGGCGCGATTGTTGGTGCGGTTGGCGGAGCGACCTGGGTGGCCTCGCAACGTTTCCAGAGCAGCATGGAGGCGGGCGTAACGCGAATTGCGGCCGACCGCGCGCACGCTGAAAAAGCCAAATCCCCCACCGAGAAGCCAGCCGGCCAGAAAGAGGACTGACGTGTCCATCACTCGGCGACAACTCTTCACTGGCATCGCCAAAGCGGGAGTCCCGGCCGCCGTGGCCATCACCGTCGGCACGGATGTGCTAAGCGCTGGCGAGCACATCCCGGTTCCCAACGCCGCAGTCGGGTTGCTCTATGACGCCAGTGTCTGCATCGGGTGCAAGGCCTGCGTCGCGGCCTGCGCGGAAGCAAACGATACGCCGCCCGACACCCGCGGCGACCAACTGCACCAGGCGCCGTCGGATCTAAATGATCTGACCCGCAACGTTATCAAGCTTTACAAGCCCGAGGATGGATCCGCGTTTTCTTTTGTGAAGCGGCAGTGCATGCATTGTCTCGATCCAGCGTGTGCGGCGGGTTGTCCGTTCCAGGCGCTGCACAAAGATCCGGAAAGCGGCATCGTCAAGTGGGACGCCGACAAGTGCATCGGGTGCCGTTACTGCACGATTACGTGCCCGTATCACATTCCGCGTTTTCAATGGGTGGGCTTCAATCCGCGCGTGACCAAGTGCGAGTTGTGCAAGGACCGCCTCGAAAAAGGATTGAAGCCGGGATGCACCAGCGTGTGTCCGACGGGCGCCGTAATCTTTGGGCCGCGGACAGTCCTGCTGCTGGATGCCAAGCAGCGGATCAAAAATAATCCTGGCCGCTACTACCAGAATCGCGTGTACGGCGAGACCGACAACGGCGGTACACAGGCTCTGTATCTGTCAAAGGTTCCTTTCGAGAAACTCGGCCTGCCGGAACTCGGGCCGGAATCAGTTCCGGCGCGAACGCTGCGCTGGCAGCGACGCTTCTACCAGTACTTCGCGCTGCCTGCTCTGCTCTACGCAGGATTGGTGCAGGTCATCCGCAAGAGCTTGAAGGGCCACGAAGAAGAAGCTCACGAGCGTGAGAAAGAAACTGGATTGAGGGCGCAATTATGAGTGCCACAACCACGAGTAGCGCAACAATAACCACAGCCAGGGCAAGCATCGATCCGGCCCGGTCCACCCGCTGGGAACGGAACGTGCCCGTGTATGGGTTCCCGGTGGTGAATGGATTCTTTCTCGGGCTCGCTGCTCTTGTTCTGATCGCATTCGCGCTGAGCGCGTATCGCGAGTTAGCAGGACTGGGCCCGGTCAGCGGCATGAATGATGCTTACGGCTGGGGAATTTGGAAGACCTTCAACCTGATGGTGCTGACCGCGCTGGGCTCGGGCGCGTTCGCTGTAGGGATTGCGGCCTGGGTCTTCCGGCGCAAGCGGCTGCACTCGCTGATGCGAATGGCTTTGCTGACCAGTTTCCTGGCTTACGCGTGTGGACTGCTATTGCTCGGCATCGATGCCGGACGTCCGTGGAATTTCTATTGGATCGTTTTTCCCTGGCGCTGGAACATGCACTCGCCGCTGGCAGAAGTGGCGATCTGCATGTCGATCTACGCCATGATCCCGCTGGCAGTGGAAAACATCCCGCCGGTACTGGAGCGGCTGTGGTATTTCGACTCGCGCCTGCGTCCTGGCGTGGAGCTCATCGAAAAGCGGCTTCACTACTTCTTCCCGTGGATTATCGCCGCGGCGTACCTGCTGCCGGGGATGCACCAATCGTCGCTCGGAGCGCTGATGCTCTTGGCTGGCGAGCGAGTGCATCCACTCTGGCAGACTCCGTGGCTGCCGGTTCTTTATCTGGGAGCCGCGACATTCATGTCGTTCGGCTGCGTCGCTGGAACCACCATGCTGTGCTGCCTGGTATGGAAGCGCGCGATGGACATGGAGGTTCTCGACGAAGCCGCGCGGATTACATCGTGGCTGATTTTCGGGTGGATGGGTCTGCGGTTGCTTGACATTCTGTTTCGCGGTCAGATCGGGACCGCGTTTCGTTTCGACCGCTTCGCTGGCGTGTTCTGGCTCGAAATGATTTTGATTGCGGTTGGCGGATTGCTGCTGCGCCGCTCGGTACGCGACAGCTCACCTCAGCCGATGTTCATCGGGTACATTCTCAGCTCGCTCGGCGGCATGATCTACCGCTTCAGCCCGACGACCCTGGCGTTCCGCCCCAATCCCCAGGCTCTGTATTTTCCCGTCACGATCGAGGTCCTGGTCTCGCTGGGATTCATCTCTCTCGGCATCTTGGGCTTCCTGATCGCGGTGAAGCGGCTGGCGATTCTTCCCGCGCCGCTCAGTGAGTGGCACGACATGGCGAGTTATTTCCGATTCCGGCGGCCCTACATCAGTTGGACGGGCTATTTCAAATACGGGCACATCGGCGAAGACGAAACCGCAGAAACTTCAGGCTCCGACTAACAGCAGGATCTTATGGCAAAACGAATCACAATTGATCCCATCACTAGAATTGAAGGCCACCTCCGCATCGATGTGGAGGTCGAGAACAACGCGGTCAGCAACGCATGGGCTTCGTGCACCATGTGGCGGGGCATCGAAAAGATTCTTCGCGGCCGCGATCCGCGGGACGCATGGCTCTTCACGCAACGTTTTTGCGGAGTGTGCACGACGGTGCACGCCATGGCCAGCGTGCGCGCAGTAGAAGACGCGCTGAAGCTCGAGATTCCGCTGAATGCGCAATACATCCGCAACCTGATTCTGATTGCGCACGCGTTGCACGACCACATCGTGCACTTCTACCAGTTGTCGGCGCTGGATTGGGTGGACGTGCTGCAGATTCCAAAGGCAGATCCGGTCGCGACCTCGAAGCTCGCGGAATCTATATCACCGTGGACGCGGAACTCGGACAAGGAATTGAAGGCGGCGCAGGACCGCGTGAACGCCGTCGCCAGCAGCGGGCAGCTCGGAATTTTCGCCAATGGCTATTGGGGACATCCCGCGATGCGGTTGTCACCAGACGTCAACCTGCTCGCGTTCTCGCACTACGTACAGGCCCTTGAGTACCAGCGCAAGGCATTGCAGGTCGTCGGCATTCTGGGATCGAAGACGCCTCACATTCAGAATTTGACCGTGGGCGGCGTGGCCAACGCGATCGATCTGGACAGCACATCCGCTTTAGGCATGAGCCAACTGGCAATGATCGGCACTCTGCTGCAGGAAGTGATTCAGTTCGTGCAGCAGGTCTACTTCGTGGATGTGTGCGCGGTCGCCGCGATGTATCCGGAGTGGTTCAAGATTGGCAGTGGGGTGCGCAACTATCTGGCAGTGCCCGATCTGCCGCTCGACAGCCGCGGCTCTTCCTATGATTTGCCCGGCGGCTACATTCGCGACGGCGATCTGGCGGGCGTGAAAGGGTTCCAGACCGGCGCCGATCCGATCTTCCGGCAATCCGTCACCGAAGACGTAATGCACGCTTACTATCAGGGCGAAAAACCGCTGCATCCGTGGTCGGGGGAGACTGAGCCCGCCTTCACCGGATGGAATGGGGATGAGAAATATTCATGGGTGAAAGCGCCGCGTTTCAACGGCGAGCCAATGCAGGTCGGCCCGCTGGCGCAAGTATTGGTCGGCTATGCGCAGGGGCATCCGCTGACCCGCAAGTACACCGACATGGCGATCGAGAAGATTGCTTCCATCGGCGGGCCTCGCGCTACGCCGGCAGCGTTGCATTCCACCCTCGGCCGTCATGCGGCTCGCGCCATTCGTGCCTGCATGCTGGCGGAGCTGGCGCAGAAGCACTTGCAGTTGCTAACCGATAACATCTCTAAGGGCGACTACACGGTACAAAACCAGCCCGTGTTGCCGACGCACGAGGTCGAGGGCGTGGGCACGCACGAAGCGCCGCGCGGAACGCTATCGCACTGGATCGTGATCAAGGACGAGAAGATCAAGAACTATCAGGCGGTCGTACCCTCCACATGGAACGCCAGCCCGCGTGACAAGAATGGCGCGCATGGTCCGTACGAAGCGTCGTTGCTGCATACGCCGCTCGCGCGGCCGGAAGAGCCACTGGAAGTCTTGCGCACGGTGCACTCGTTCGATCCGTGCATGGCCTGCGCGTGTCACGCATTCGATCCATCTGGCCGCAAGATTGGAGTGGCGAAAATCCTGTGAGAAAAGCGCTGATTGGCGGCATCGGTAACGTTCTGCTCGGCGACGATGGCGTTGGGCCGTATGTGGTGCGAATTCTTGAGTCGATGTATGACTTCGAGGCGAGCGTCGAGATCATCGATCTTGGCACTCCGGCACTGGATTTAACCCATCAGATCGTCGGGTTGAAGGCACTGATCATCGTGGATTCGGTGGCCAGTGACGATCCTGCGGGCACGCTCGCGCTCTATTCCAAGGAAGACATCCTCCGGGACACTCCGGCGGACCGACTCGACCCGCACTCTCCGGCGCTCGCAGAATGCCTGATGACGGCCGAGATGCTGGGCGCCATGCCGCAAAACGTGCTGCTGGTGGGCATCGCAGGAAAATGCTTCGAGCCCGGGCACCCGTTAAGCGCCGCGGTTCGTCAGTCGGTGGGGCCAGCCATTGACGCGATTCTTCACGAATTGCAGCGGCTCGGATTCAAATCTCAGAAGAAGGTTTCACCTGACGAGCCGGGCATCTGGTGGAGCGACCACGAGTATTCGCGTCTGGTTGAAACAGTCGGATAGGAGCGGCGCTTAGTCGCTGGGGTTCTTTATTGCAGGGTCTTAGCCGGCTCCCGCATTGCATCAGCGAGGTCGGCAAGAAAACGCGCCGCCCGGGCGCCGTCGGCAACCCGATGATCGCAAGAGATGGTCAGGGTCATCATCGACCGAACTGCGGGTTGGCCTTCAACCACAACAACCCGTTCGGTGATGCTCCCTACTGCGAGGATCGCAGATTGTGGCGGCGTGATGATCGCGCTGAATTGATCGACCTGATACATGCCGAGATTGCTGATCGTAAATGTGGCATCGGCGATGTCGGCGGGGCGCAACTTCCCTGCCCGCGCGCGCTCGGCCACGTCGCGCCGCTGGAGAGCGATTTCTCCCAGACTTGCCTTATGTGCATTGTGAACGACCGCGGCAACTACTCCATCATTGACCGCAATAGCGATCCCCATATTCACGTGATCGTGCAGGCGAATTCCGTCGGCAGTCCAACTCGCGTTTAAACGCGGATGCTTCAACAACACACGGGCCGTTAGTGCTACCAGCAGGTCGGTATGAGTGATCCGGATCTGGTGCGTGCGCTCGATCTCAGCAACAATGCTTTGACGGTATTGGTTGAGCGCAGTCGCTTCGATCTCGCGGCTTACGAAGAAGTGTGGGACGGTGGTCCAGCTCTGCGTCGTACGCTCCGCCATGATGCGGCCGAGTGAACTGGGAACCTCGATGCTTCCCGATTTCGTCTCTGGCGCGCCTGATGCGGCCGGCGCTGACGCCGCGGCCTGCACATCCGACGCAAGAATCTCTCCGCCCGGACCGGAGGCGCGAACCTGCGCAAGATCAACTCCTAATTCTTTTGCGAGACGGCGTGCTTTGGGAGAGATCTTCGCGCTCGGAGCGGACGCTTGCGCGGAGCTCCCAGCGTGCGCGACGGCAACGTGAGATGCCTCAGGGTTCGGGTGCGATCCAGCACGTGCGGCAGGAGCGGCCGATTCGGTTTCGACCGGAGGCTTTTCGCCGGGCGCAACAATCCACGCGATCGTCCGACCAACCGGAATGTCGGAGCCTTCGGACGCCGTGATTCCCGCGAGGATGCCGTCTGCAGGCGCTTCTACCTCTACGACGGCTTTGTCGGTTTCTATTTCGAGGAGGGGCTCCCCTTTGGTGACACGGTCACCTTCCTTCTTCCGCCAAGCGAGCAGCTTGCCGGTTTCCTGCGCCATCTCGAGAGCGGGCATAACCACACTGAAGGCCATAGTTTTATTGGGGAGGGCCGTCGTCTTTTGGAACTATGGCCTTCAGATCCTAAACTCCTACCCGCTCGGTTTTGGCGCTGCTCTCGATCATCTCGAGCACGCGCTCGCTGGGCGCAGATTCGGATTCTCTGGTGGTCGGCAGCGGACCGTTCACCGTGTAGTAGTGAGCGCCCGCAACCAGCAACTGTTCCGCAGGGAAACGAGTGATGACTTCGTGCCCGGTCGGAGTCACCACGATCTCTTCTTCAATGCGCGCGGCGCTCCAGCCGTCGGTCGAAGGCCAGAAGGTTTCGAGGGCAAACACCATGCCGGGCTTGATTTCTACCGGATGCTCAAACGAGACTAGGCGGCTGATCACCGGCTTCTCCCAGATCGCGAGCCCAATGCCGTGGCCGTACTGCAGAGCGAAGGCTGCCTCTTCGTTGGGAAATCCGAAATCGGTGGCCTTCGGCCAAACCGCGGCAATCTCAGCGGTGGTGCGGCCGGGGCGAACCAGTTCGATCGCGGCATCGAGATAATCGCGGCAGCGCTTGTAGGCATCGACCATCGCATGCGACGCATAGCCGACGGTGAAGCAGCGGTAGTAGCAGGTGCGGTATCCCATGTAGGAATGCAGAATGTCGTAGTACACGGGATCGCCGGGGCGCAACACGCGATCCGAAAACACATGCGGATGCGGATTGCAGCGCTCGCCCGAAATCGCGTTCACCGCTTCCACGTATTCTGAGCCCAGATCGTAAAGAACCTTGCTCACCAGTCCGACGGCTTCGTTCTCGCGCAGGCCTGGCTTCATGGCACGGTAGAGTTCGTCGTAGGCCGCGTCGACCATCATCGCCGAAGTGTTGAGCAGAGAAATTTCATCCTGCGTCTTGATGACGCGAGCTTCGGACATGAGTTGCTGGCCATCGACGACTTCAATCCCCTCGCGCTGCAGGGCAAACAACACGGGCAATTCGATGATGTCGATGCCGACCGGCTCTTTGTGCAGGCCGCGCATTTCCAGTTCGAGACGAATTTTCTTGGCAACGTCTTCGGCACGGCCCATCTCGGGCGTCATCGCGCCACGCAACATGGAAATTCCTGGACGAGAGCGCTCCGGACCGAGCCATGGACAGTTCAGCGCATGATGCTTCGCCGCCGATCCGAAATCCCACAGGATGGGCTCGTCATTTTGCGGCAGCAGCGTGAAGCGATTCGCTTTATCCTGCGCCCATGTGCCGATGTGCGTGGACGTCAGGTAGCGGACGTTGTTCATGTCGAAGCAGAGCAACGATCCCATCGACGACTTGGCGAGCAGATCTTTTGCTTTTTGCAGACGCTCGCGGCGCAGCCGGTCGAAGTCAATCCGGTTCTCCCAGTCCACCGCCATCGTTCCGTGAGTCTTGAGTCCCATAAATTCAGCTCCTAGCTGCTAGCTTCTAGCCGCTAGCTTGAAACCAGGGCGAGACGCCCTCGCTACGTCTTGCTGCACATTTTCCGTGCTGCTTCCGAAACCGTTTCTTCGGTCGGTACTGTTACATCTTCCAACGGCGGCGAGAACGGAATGGGCACGTGCATCGCCCCCATGCGTTTCACCGGGGCGTCGAGATCGTAGAACGCACCTTCGGAAATCACTGCTGCCAGTTCGGCCGTCACTCCATAGCGTTCGTAGCCCTCATCGAGGACGATTACGCGTGATGTCTTCTTCGCCGACTCGATAATAGTCTTTTCGTCGAGCGGCCAGGTAGTGCGCGGATCGACGACCTCCGCGCTAATCCCCTCTTTTTCGAGGATATTCGCGGCGCCCAACGCGACCTGCACCATGCTGCTCGTGGCCACCAGAGTAACGTCGTCGCCCTTGCGCTTCACGTCGGCCACACCCAGCGGGATCGTGTAATCCTCCGCCGGAACCGGGCCCTTCAGCTTGTACATCATTTTGTCTTCGAAAAAGATGACGGGGTTCTCGTCGCGAATTGCAGTCTTCAACAAGCCCTTCGCGTCATAAGGCGTCGACGGCAGGACAACTTTCAATCCCGGCACGTGGCTGAACCACGCATGCAGCGACTGCGAATGCTGCGCGGCCGAACGCCGGGTCGCGCCCAGCGTTGTCCGCATCACCATGGGAACTCGCCAGTGTCCGCCTGACATGTAATGCGCTTTGGCGGCCTGGTTCACCATCTGGTCCATGGTCAGTGTGAGGAAGTCGCCGAACATGATATCGACCACCGGGCGAATGCCAGCCATGGCCGCGCCCACGCCTACGCCAGTAAAACCGGCTTCGGAAATCGGCGTATCAACGACGCGCTCGGCGCCGAATTCTTCCACGAGTCCCGATAGCACTTTGAACGGCGTCCCGGCCTCAGCGACGTCTTCGCCGAAAATGCATACCCGCGAGTCGCGACGCATTTCTTCCGCCAGCGCTTCCCGCACCGCCTGCGCAAATGTCAGCTCACGCTCGGGCATAAACGTCCTCGTCCACCTGGTCAATGCTTGGATAGGGAGCAGCTATCGCAAACTTCACTGCGGCTTCCATCTCAGTGCGGCCTTCGGCGGCGATTTGATCGAGCACTGCGGTGTCGGCATGTTTTTGCGCCAGCAGCCAGTTCGCATGCAGCTTGATGGGATCGCGTTCCGTCTTCCAATGCTGCTCTTCCTGCTTCGAGCGGTAGTATTCGCGATTGATATCGCCGACGTGATGTCCGCTGTAGCGGTAGGTATCGGCTTGCAAGAAGGAAGGGCCTCCACCGGCTCGCGCGCGCTTCACCAGGCGCGTCGCAACTTCATTCACCGCGCGCACGTCTTGTCCATCCACCAACGCGGATTCGATGCCGAAGGCGGCGGCACGCCCCAGAATGGTTCCGGCCGTCGTCTCCGAGAAATGCGTGTACTCGTTGTAGAGATTGTTTTCGCAAACGTAGATCACGGGCAGCTTCCATAGCTGCGCGAGGTTCATCACTTCGTAGAGCGATCCCTGCCCGAGCGCGCCTTCGCCAAAGAAACAGACGGTGACACGGCCGTTTCCCAAACGCTTCGCGGCAAATGCCGCGCCGGTCGCAATGCCTACGCTGCCTCCAACAATGGCATTCGCGCCCAGGTTTCCGGTCGCGGGGTCGGCGATGTGCATCGATCCACCTTTGCCGCGGCAGTATCCTGCTTCCTTGCCCAGCAATTCGGCAAACATGCGATCGGGCGATGCGCCCTTGGCCAGGCAGTGTCCGTGGCCACGGTGCGTGCTGGTGATGTAGTCGTCGATATTGAGCGCTTCGCAGATGCCTACTGCGACAGCCTCTTCACCGCTATAAAGGTGCGCGAGCCCGGGCATAAGCGCACGCGTGTACAGCTCATTCACCTGCTCCTCGAACAGGCGTATCCGCACCATCTGCCGGTACGCGCGCAGCCACTTGTCTTTTCCCGTGACCTCGGAATCTGGGGTCGCGCAATCTGGGATCGCGGAACCTGGGGCCGCGTTGGAGGGAGCGGTGCTCACTTCTTCGGTCCTCCTGCGGTGACCGGCGTCGTCACGCCCGACATGGCGGCCAGCACGTCGAACATGCAGGCGAAATCGTACTTCGTCCAGCCCATGCCGCGCGCGGCGGTCAGGAATTCGTTGCTCACCGCGGTGGTGGGGAGCGGAACGTCAAGTTGCCGGCCCAAGTCCATCGCCAGCACCATATCTTTCTGCATCATGTTTACATCGAACCAGGCTTCTTCGGGTTGTTGCAAAACGAAGGGCCCGCGGTACTTGATCATGGGAGAAGCGACGGCACTGTTGACCAGCACATCGACTGCAACATCGCGCGCAATCCCGCTCTTCTCTGCCAGCAACACGCCTTCCGAAAATGCCAGCATCTGCACAGCAAGACTTAGATTGATGGCAATCTTCATCGACAGTGCCAGGCCGTTGTCGCCCACATGACTGACTTTGGGGCCGATGTCGAGCAGCAGCGGCTTGATCTTCTCGAACGTCTCTTTGCGCCCGCCGACCATCACCGATAACTTTCCTTCGGTCAGAGTAATGACGCTGCCCGAGACCGGCGAGTCCACCATGTCGGCACCGAGGGCACGCACTTTCGCGGCCAGGGCGCGGCTCACCGCCGGACTGACCGTGCTCATGTCGATGAATATCTTGCCCGCAGTCAAACCGGCCAGAAATCCATCAGGCCCTTCACTGATTGCCTGGATCGCGGCGGAGTTGGTCACCATCGCAAAGATGTAGTCCGACGCGCTCGCCACCGCACGCGGTGAATCGGCCCACTGCATTCCCTTTTCCACCAGCCACTGCGCCTTGGTGCGCGTGCGGTTGTAGCCGGTCACGGTGTGCCCCTTACTCAGCAGCCGGTTCACCATCTGGCTGCCCATCACGCCCAACCCGATAAATCCTACTTTCGCCATCCCTTACCGCCTCCAGATCTTGCAATCACTTCTCGTGTGCGCCGTGTTTGCCGGGAACGCGTTTCGCGGCGGACGCTTGGCTGTCGTCGCGCACCTGCGACAGATGCGAGCGCATGGCTTCGCGCGCCCTCTCTGCATCATGCCGCTCCACTGCATCAAGAATTCGCTTGTGATGAATTTGCCCACGCTCCGGGCCGCCGGGAACTCGGAAGATGCGCAGACGCTGCTCGCGCAAGAGTCCCACGATCGAGTCCAGCAACGAAAGAATCAGCGGATTCGCCGCGCCCTCGGCGAGCGCGAGATGAAAATCAAGGTCCGCCTCAATGTAGGTTTCAGGATCCTGACCCGCACGATCCATGGCGGCCACCGCCTCACGCATCGTCGACAACTCCGGTTCCTGAATACGTACTGCTGCGAGTGCCGCTATCTCGGGCTCGAGAATCGCGCGCACTTCCGCCAGATGCGTAGAGCCCTCCGGCTGACCAATCTTCACCATCAGGTCGAGCGACTGGCGCACTGCTTGCGTGGTGCCGTCGGTGATGAAGGTGCCGCGACCGGAGTACGCTTCGACCAGACCTTTCTCGCGCAGAGCCTTCACTGCTTCACGCACCGCAGTGCGGCTCACGCCAAAGCGCTGCGCCAGTTCCCGTTCGGCGGGGAGTTGATCTCCGGCCTTGAGATCTCCCTTAACGATGGATTCTTCGATTTGCTGAACGATTTGCTCGTAGAGTCGCGATGTCCGAACTAGCTTGTACACTGCTCCGCCCCCCGCACGAAATGACGCGTCGCCAGCCGGACTGGCGATGGTCCGGCTACTATACCGCATATCCACAGCGGGCTGGCGTGTTTGTTGGAGGGAAGACATCGGATTGGTATAACGGTATAGTGGTACGACCATAAGAAAGGTACTATAGCGTGGCCTATTCTTGCAAGACCCTCAAAAAACGTATGTTCATGAGCTTTGGATACTCTTTGGTAACCCGGTAAGGACTGTCCGCAGTCATCGAAGGTGATGTACGCTACTTCAGTCTCCCATCCCAAAAGTGAATTTGCTTGACACTGTTTCTCCGATAGTGGTATGGCTGTCGGACCAGAAAATTGGAGGGGTTCCTATGCTATCGCGCCCTGTCAGCGCCGCCACGTCCCACGACGGACGGATGTCTGCAGCTTCCCAGTTCTTGTTCGCCACCTTCACGCTACTTCTGTTCTCCGTTTGCGCGGTGGCTCAAACCACTGGAGGACGGGTGCTCGGCACATTGACCGATCAGAGCGGCGCAGATGTGGCGGGCGCCACTGTGGTCATCACCGATATTCAGCGTGGCACAACACGAACCATCACGTCGGATGAGTCCGGCGCTTACACTGCGCCCGACCTGCAACCGGGCAACTACAAGATCCATGTGGAAGCCAAAGGCTTCAAGAGCGTGGAACGCCCGAACGTACAGATTGAGGTTGCCACGGACGTGCGCGCCGACTTTACGCTGCAGCCCGGACAGGTGACCGAAACGGTCACGATCTCCGAAGAAGTCCCTCTGATCAACACAACCTCCGCCACTCTGGGCGGGACGCTCAGTAACAAGGAAATCAACGACCTTCCGCTGAATGGCCGCAACTACGAGAACCTGCTGCAACTGCGGCCCGGCGTCATGCGCTATCCCGGCGGCGGTTTCTCGACCACCAGCACCAACGGCCTGCGCGCTGAAGACAACGCTTACTTCATCGAAGGCTTATTCAACAGCGAGCCGTTTTCCGGGCAAGGCATCATTAATGGAGCAGGCATCGCCGGAGATTCCGCGACGATCCTGCCGATCGACGCGATCCAGGAATTCAACGTTCAGGAGAATCCGCCGGCGGAGTATGGCTGGAAACCGGGCGCGATCATGAACGTCGGATTGAAGTCAGGAACGAATTCGATCCACGGCACCGCGTTCGCTTTCGGCCGCGACGGTGCGATGGATGCGCGCAACTACTTCAACGCTGTGCCTGCCGCAAAAACTCCAAGGACGCTGGAGCAGTACGGCGGCAGCTTCGGCGGCGCGATCGTCAAAGACAAAGCGTTCTTCTTCGGCGCTTACGAAGGCCAGCGCTACAACGTGGGAAACTCATACAGCGTCACCACGCCGTCGATGGTGTCTCTGCCTGACGCCGGGAACTGCATTTCGGTTACGGGTGACTGCGGCAACAGCATTCCTGACGCGATTGCCGATCTGGTGGCCAACCACGTTCCCATCAGTGCTGCCAGCCAACAGATCTCAGGCTGCACGGTGTCAGGGTCGACCGTGACTTGCGCCGGCACCGGCTTCCCCATCAACAACACGCAGGGCCCCAACATCGTGCAGGGCTTCCCCAACGATGTGGGAGTCGACAATGCGCTGGGCAAAGTGGATTTCAACATCAACCAGCGCAACAGCATCAGCGGCATGTATTTCTACGGGAACAACAACGGGACGGTGGAAGATTTTCCGGAGTTGCAGTCTGACTGGAGGTCGAAGATCCACACCCGCGCACAAGTTGTGGGTGGAAACTGGATCTGGACGCCCGGCACTCGCTGGGTGAACGAAGCCCGCGCCGGCTACAACCGCCTTTATCAACCGACGTTTCCAGGTGACATTGGCATCCCCGCATCAGGCTACGGTCTCAACACCGGCGTGAGCGGTCCCTACACCGGAGGACTTCCCCGCATTGGTTTTGCAGGCGCATTCGTACCTGGGCTGGGCGCCTTCAAATGGCCAAAGTTCCAGGGGCCGGACGCCAGAACGCAGTTCATCGACCACGTTTCGTATACCGCTGGCAAACATTCTCTGAAATTCGGCGGCGAACTTCATCACAACGCCTTCAACGGCGGCGCCTTCGGCAACGCCCGAGGCAGCATCACGTTCCTGGGCGGCGTCGCGATCCCAACCGGTGCAGGCTCAACCGCGCTGGAAGATTTCTTTGCCGGCGACCCGTTCAAGGCATCGGTGCAGGTTGGCGATCCCACGCTGCATATTCACAACTGGGCCTACGGCCTGTTCCTGCAGGATGACTGGCGCGCCACCAGGAACTTGACGCTCAACCTCGGAGTGCGCTACGAGTACAGCACGGTCATCAAAGAACAACACAACCTGCTGGGCAACTTCGATCCCAACTCTAAGACGGGGTTGATTCAGGCGGGATTGAACGGAGTGAGCGGCCCTTACAATCCCGATCACAAAGACTTCGCACCGCGGCTGGGCTTTGCCTGGGACCTGAATGGCAAAGGAACCACGGTGATTCGAGGGGGAGCCGGCTTGGTCTATGAAACTGTGAACTGGGAGGCGATGCTGGCCTTCAACAACGCCTTCGGACTCGGCAACGTTCCCACAGCCGCCACCATCGATGCCGCGGGCGACACTGCCGGCGGCACGATTACGGCTGGCAATCTATCGATTCCGCCCGTGCTTCCGCAGTGGGACAGCGGTGTGCCGATCTTCGGAGCCAATGTCAGCACGACCAGGCTCGATTGCGATCCAGTGAACGCAGCCCCGTGCCCGATCATGAGCGTGGCCCGCAACCTCACCACTCCTTACGTGTGGCACTGGACGATCGGCATGCAGCACTCGTTCACTCCGAATCTTTCTCTGGAAGTGTCGTATGTAGGAAATCACGGCTCGAACCTGGTCGGGATCCGCGATATCAATCAGCCGCCCGTCGGCTCCGGATGGCCGGCGGCTGCGATCAGCGCCTGCATCGCTTCAGGCTATACAGACCCCGTCAACTGCGCTCCAGACAGCACTGGGGGCGAAGAAGCCAACCGCCCCTACGCGACCAAGTTCCCCTACTTGAGCAACATTTTCCAGATGGGAAACGTGTACTCGTCCAACTATAACGCTCTCCAGGTCACGTTGACCTCGCGCAACTTCCACGGCCTGAGCATGGTGGCCGGATACACTTACGGTCACTCGCTCGACGCGGTCGGCGCCAATTGGGACTTCGGCTACGGCGCCGGTCTGCCGCAGAATTCCTACGCCCTGCCCGCAGAATATGGGAACAGCGACTTTGACATTCGTCACCGGGTCACGCTGTCGTTCACCTATGCGATACCCGGACGCAAGAGCTTCGCGCAGATGCTCGAGGGTTGGGAACTCAACTCGATCATTACCTTGCAAACCGCTCAGCCCTGGGGACCCATTGATCTGGGCACCGATGCCGCGGGCGTCGGGGCACTGCCGGTCAGTCCTCCAGCGAACGAACCCATTCGCTGGAGCTTTTACGGAAAGCCGTCTGACTTCAAATCGACTCCAACCGGGATTCCGTATTTCTCGGGAGCGAGCAATCCAGCCTGCGCGACCCAGGCGCTGGCAGTGGACGGTGGCTCCCCGGGTGCGGCCACGGCGGCTCTCAACTTGTTTGGCTGCTATGCCCAGGGAGCTTCGGTCATGATTCCGCCGCCGTTGGGACAATTCGGCAACATGGCGCGAAATACATTCCGCGACACGGGCTTCCGAGACTTCGATTTCTCGGTCGCCAAGAACTGGAATCTGGGAGAGAGGGTTCGCGCCCAGTTCCGCGCCGAGTTCTTTAACATTTTCAACCATCCCAACTTCGCCAATCCATACGGCGGACAAAACGGATTCGGGTTGAACGATCCGTCCGCTCAGCCCTTCGGTTGCGGATGCGCCACACCTGACGTCGCTGCCGCCAATCCCGTCATCGGATCCGGTGGCAGCCGCGCCATTCAGTTGGGGTTGAAGTTTACGTTCTAGAACTGCAGTCGATTCAGAGACGCGTACCGAAGGCCGGACTCATTCCGTCCGGCCTTTTCTTATCTACTTCGCTCGCATCACCGAGTCAACTATCTGGGGATCACACATCATGACAAGCAAAATTTCCTTCATCTTCCTCACGCTGTTGCTGGCATGCACTGTCCTGTCTGGGTTCGTTCTCGCGCAGAAAGAAGAGCGCCGCGAACGCACCATCGATGAGGTCAAGGCCGAAGCGATTCATCGCGCCGAAGTTGGTCAATACCCACTGATCGGCCTCGACCCCGCGGATGTGCAGGAGGCCTTCGTGAGCATCCACATCGCCGACAAGGACGAGTGGGCCGCGGGCTTCATGCGCGTCGGCGATCGCTACTTCAACGAGGCTAAGTCGCTGGAGAAGACCGATCCCACCAAGGCCAACGCCGATTACATTCGCGCCTGGCGCATCTATTCCTTTGGACGCTGGCCGATCCCTGCGTCTCCTGGCAAGCAGCGCGCTTATGAAAAAGCTCTCGAAGCATTTCTGGATCACGCCAAATTTTTCGATCCGCCGCTCGAGGTCGTGCGCATCCCGTTCGAAGGCAAAGAAATCATCGGATACCTGCGCCTGCCGAAGAACACCAAGGGTCCGGTCCCGCTCGTGATCGCGGTCAATGGCCTCGACAGCCGCAAAGAGGATCTCACCGAAAGCTTTAGCGCGATTCTTCCCTATGGCATCGGATACCTCGCCGTCGACGGCCCCGGCACCGGCCAGGCGCCCATCAAGGTCAGCGAGACTTCCGAGCGCATGCTCTCGAAAGTCATCGACTACGCGCAGTCGCGGCCGGAGATTGACAAGAACCGCATCGCCCTGCACGGCGTGAGTTGGGGCGCCTATTGGGCGACCAAGATGGCCATCGTCGAGCGCGCCCGCCTGCGAGGTTGCAGCGCGCAGTCGCCGCCGGTCGACATGTTCTTCCAGAAAGATTTCCTGATGAACCACCTGCTGGGCAATCGCGAATATCTTTTCGATCAGGTGCCCGCACTCATGAACATTCTCGAAGGCGTGCACACGCTCGACGAGATGGCCGAGTTTCTGCCGAAGATATCTCTGGTGCACCAAGGCCTGCTCGGCAAGCCCATGGCCCCAATGCTCGTCATCGCCGGTGTGCTCGACACGCAGGTTCCGATCGCAGATGAATACCTTCTGCTGAGTAAAGGCGATGTCCCGAAAGACGCGTGGATCAACCCGCATGGCTTCCATCTCGGAAGGCAAGTCGGAGTGTGGCCCGATCCCAGGATTTTCAAAGAAGTGATCATCCCGTGGCTGGTGAAAACGCTGCAGGCGCCGGCGAATTAGCGAGGCCAAGTAGCGATGCCCTTGTGGCGACGGCCGCCTCGGCTGTCCCGCGAAGGCGAAGCCCAGCGGCTCCCGGAAACAGAACGGATCTCTCGAACAGACCAGAAAGAGCAGGATGCCAACTCCGACTCCGCAGACCGGCGCTCCTACGCAACCCAAGCGCTTCTACACGTCGCTATGGGTGCAAGTCAGCGTCGCCATCGTGGTCGCGATCATCTTCGGATACATCAGTCCCGCGAAAGCTATCGCGATGAAGCCGTTGGGCGACGCCTTCATCCGCCTGATCACCATGATCATCACCCTGATGATCTTCTGCACTGTGGTCACGGGAATTGCCGGCATGCGCGATCTGCGCAAGGTCGGACGCGTCGGGGGCAAGGCTCTGCTCTATTTCGAAATTGTCTCGACGCTGGCGCTGATGGTCGGATTCCTTGTCGGCAACATCGTTCATCCCGGAACCGGCTTCAACGTCGATCCATCCACGCTCGACACGCGCGCCGTCTCTGATTATGCGGGCCAGGCCAAGGCGCAAACTGTCAGCGACTTCCTGATCCACATCATCCCGACCACCATTGTGGATGCCTTCGCCAAAGGCGACATTCTGGAAGTTGTGTTCGTGTCGATCCTCTTCGGCCTTGCCATGTCGGCGGCGGGAGAGCACGCCAAGCCTCTGGTCACCTTGCTGGAGTCGCTGACCAAAGTCGTCTTCCGCATGGTCAACATTGTGATGAGAGTCGCGCCCATCGGAGCATTTGGCGCCATGGCCTTCACTATCGGCAAATACGGGCTGGCTTCCCTGGGCCCGCTCGTCCGTCTGATCGGATCGTTCTGGATCACTTCGATTCTGTTTGTCTTTATCGTGTTCGGCGCAGTCGCATGGCTGGCGGGATTCAGCCTGCTGAAATTCCTGCTGCGGATTAAAGAAGAAATCCTTCTGGTGCTCGCCACCAGCTCGTCCGAGACGGCGATCCCCACGTTGATGGAAAAGCTGGAAGAACTGGGCTGCTCCCGCTCGCTCGTCGGCCTGGTCGTCCCCACGGGCTACACCTTCAACACGGACGGAAGCGCGCTGTACATGACGATCGCCGCCCTCTTCGTCGCGCAGGCCACGAATACGCATCTGACACTGCTGCAGCAGATGTCGCTGTTCGCCGTTGCGGTGCTGACCTCGAAGGGCGCGAGCGGCGTGCAGGGAGCGTCATTCATCGCGCTGGTCGGAACCCTGAGCGTGATCCCCACGATTCCGGTGGCCGGGATGGCGCTCATCCTCGGCATCGACCGCTTCATGAGCATGTTCCGCGCCCTGGTGAATATGATTGGGAACGGCGTGGCCACGCTGGTGATCGCGCGCTGGGAGAACGAACTCGGGCGGGATACCCTACAGAGAAATCTCGCGTAAACCATGTGGCGATTGCCGCCTCGTTCAGCTCGCCGGAGGCCCCGGGAAGAACGTAACCGGAGCCGAGATCCCGTGTATGGGGTAGGATTGTAGATCTCGTAAATCGGGACATCCATATTGGCTTGTCATCTTGAGCGAAGCGAAAGACCTATGCAACTTGCGTGCGGCGAGGTGCTGCCGGCAAGTTGCATGGATCCTTCGCGCAGAAGGCGCGCTCAGGATGACAATCTGGAGATGGACGACAATCTGAAGGAGAGAGGCGCGGATTCCCAAAAGGGGACGTAACCCTTTCGTAACCCTCTGGAGTGCACATTTTTTGTTGCACTTTAACACTGGTGAAATATCTTGCATGTAGCCTTTTCTCAGGAGGGGCCATGGGTTCAGCCCGCGTCGCGAAGTCGTTGCCGCTGCAGGTAGCTGCCATCTGTTATCGCAGGCGCGGCACGGCGATTGAGTTCCTTCTGGTTAATACCAACGGCGGCAACAAGTGGACATTCCCCAAGGGATCGACCGACGCCCGCCTCTCGCATAGCCAGGCCGCCGAACGGGAAGCCTCCGAAGAAGCCGGCGCACTCGGCACCATCGAGCCGCGACACTTCCACCTCTACATTCATTCCAAAGGCGTGTTCTGGCAGCCCGGTGGCGTGCAGGAATTCGTGGTCAAAGCCTTCCTGATGGAGATTCACCAGATGCGCCGCCCGGATGAAGACAACCGCCGTCCCACCTGGTTCACTCCGGACGAAGCCAAGCGCCGACTGGCCAAGGGGCGCGAAGTGAAATATCTCCGCGAACTCGAAGCCGTGATCGACCGCGCCCTCGAACGCATCCAGTTCCACCACGAACTGTGGGGCACCTATCCCGGCCCCCGCAACGCCCGCCCCGCCGTAAAAGACCCCATCGCGAATGTAGTCTGGCCGTAGGAGCCACTTCTTCTCCTCCTATGTCATCCTGACGAGGGCGGCAACCCTCGGAGGGACCGTACGAAACGCAGAAGCCAGCACGGCAGCCGACGAGAACCACCGCACAGCAAGCAGTTACGCATTTCCTAGCGGCCGCGCTGCATATCGCAGCGATCCCTAAGGTCCCTCACGCCGGCTTCGCCGCCCTTCAGGATGACAAGCTACCTCGATGGCTACTTCGAATTTATGAGACCATAACTCCAGCCACGATCTTGAACGAAATATGATTCAGCTCTCCGGTGCCGGAAAACGTTTCGGCCACAAACTCCTCTTCGAAAACGCGGACTGGCTCATCACGAACCATGACCGCATCGGCCTGGTCGGCGGCAACGGCACCGGCAAGTCCACGCTGATGAAGGTTCTCGCTGGCATGGATACCTTCGACTATGGCAGCCTCGTCGTAGCGAAGGGGACATCTGCCGGGTATCTTCCCCAGGACGGCCTCACCCTCTCCGGCCGCAGCGTCTTCGCCGAGTGCATGTCGGTCTTCGACGACCTGCGCGCCATGGAAACGGAACTCGAGTCGCTCACCCACAGCATGGCAGAACTCGACCACACCAGCCCGGAATACGACGCCGTCGCCGACCGCTACCACCGCGTCGAGCACGAATTCCGCACCCGCGACGGATATTCCATCGAAGCCGAAGTCGGACGCGTTCTGATGGGCCTCGGCTTCACGAAAGAAGACTGGCCGCGCCTGACCGACGAGTTCTCCGGCGGATGGCAAATGCGCCTCGCCCTCGCCAAGCTTCTTCTACAGCAACCCAACCTGCTGTTGCTCGACGAGCCGACAAACCATCTCGACCTTGAAGCCCGCAACTGGCTGGAAGAATATCTGCAGAACTATCCGCACACCTTTGTGCTGATCTCGCACGACCGCTACTTCCTCGACGTCACGGTCAACAAGATCGCCGAAATCTGGAACAAGCGCTTCTGGTTCTACCCCGGCAACTACGACAAGTTCCTCGCCCAGAAGACGCAGCGCAACGAGCAACTGACCGCCGCCTACCGCAACCAGCGCGACCGCATCGAGCAACTCGAAGTCTTCATCAACCGCTTCCGCTACCAGGCGACGAAGGCGAAGCAGGTGCAGAGCCGCATCAAGGAACTGGAGAAGATCGAGCGCATCGAGATTCCGCCGGAAGAAAAGACGATTCACTTTTCGTTCCCGCAGCCCAAGCCCAGCGGCCGCATCGTCGCTGAGTTCGAAGGCGGGGCCAAAAACTATCCCGGGGAAAATGGCGGCCCCGACAAAGAAGTCTTCCGCAACGTCAACTTCATGATCGAGCGCGGAGACCGCATCGCGCTGGTCGGCGTCAACGGCGCAGGTAAGTCCACACTGATCAAGCTGCTCGCCGGGACCGAAAAGGTCACGCGAGGCGAGTACCGCCTCGGCCACAACGTGGAAGCCGACTACTTCGCGCAGGACCAGTACAAGGAACTCGATCCCGACGCGCGCATCCTAGACGACCTCGGAGATGCCTCGCCCGGCCGCGGCGAAACCGAACTGCGCAGCTTGCTCGGATGTTTCCTGTTTTCCGACGAAGACGTATTCAAGAAAATCGGAGTGCTCTCGGGCGGCGAGCGCGGACGTTACGCCCTGCTCCGCCTGCTGCTGCATCCCGCGAACTTCCTGCTGCTCGACGAGCCTACCAACCACCTCGACCTGCGCGCCAAAGACGTATTGCTCGATGCGCTGGTGAAATATACCGGCACGGTCGTCTTCGTGTCGCACGACCGCTATTTCATCGACAAACTGGCCACGCGCGTCTTCGAAGTCGGCGGCGGCAAGGTCGAGGTCTTCCCAGGCAACTACGAAGACTATCTTTGGCGCAAACAGGGCGGACAGCACGTCGCGCCCACGCTGGATGATGTTCCCGGAGTGAAAGCGGCTCGACATGAGCCGGCACCCGCACCAAAGCCCGCCGCAACCCCGCCTGCCAATGGAAATGGATCCGGCGATCCGGCCGAAGCGAAGAAGCGCCTGAATCCCATCAAGCGCAAGCAGATGGAAGACCGCGTTCACGATCTGGAAGAAGCAATCAGCCAGACCGAGGACGCGATCGCGCGCCTGGAAACCGCGCTGCAGAATTTCGTCAGCGCCGAGGAAAGCCATCGGCAGTCGGTGGAACTCGGGCAGCATAAGGCCAGCCATGCCGCGCTGGTCGGGGAATGGGAACAGTTGGCGCAAGACCTCGAGAACGCCGAATAGTTCGTGCTGCGAACAAGAAGTTGCATGGATCCTTCGGCCCGCACAGATCGCGGGCCTCAGGATGACAACCTTGGTCCGCGAGCAAATTCCCCATCCGCGGCCGTACACCACCTTCCGTAATCTCTCGCCTCGACTTACCCCTGTGCGATATTCAGGGTGGCCAAGTGGCCAGCAACTGCCGCAGGCCACAAATTTCAAGACCAACCGCATACGGAGCGGAGCCCAAGGGCACACCGCGCGGGAACCCAAGGAAGGTCGCATGCTTCAGTCGTCGGAGAACTCGTTTAACCCGAAGGCCGGCTCGCCGGTCCCCAACCCTAACTCTTACAACCCGGTCAAAACCGTCACCGCTCCCGTGGATCAGGCCACCATCGGCCGCACTTTGGTCATCAAGGGCGAAATCAGCGGCTCCGAAGCTCTCTACATCGACGGCCGCATCGAAGGCAAAATCACCATGCCCGAGAGCCGCGTCACCATCGGCCGCAACGGCAAGGTTGATGCCAGCATCCAGGCCCGCGAAGTTGTGGTCATGGGCAAGGTAACCGGCAACATCGAGTGCAGCGATCGCGTCGACATCCGCGCCGAGGGTTCGGTCGCCGGCGACATCTCCACTGTGCGCATCAGCGTCGAAGACGGCGCTTCGCTCAAGGGTGGAATTCAGGTTCGCAACGAAGGCAAGCAGAACGCGCAGCCGAAGCCAGCCGAGGCTCCCAAGGCATTGGCTGCGACAGCTAGCGCGTAATTGGCAGGCCGGACGTCTGGGGTAGAACAAGGGGCACGCTCACGCGTGCCCCTCTCGTTTTCCGCTCAAACCTTTCAGCGCATTGGGGTTACATCAATTGTACGTACATAATGGTACGTATTACCGTTAACTAACGCGCAGTTTTGGCGGCGCGCAAAAGACGGTCCCGCTCCCATCGCGGGATGCCCTTTGCGGGGCCGGAAACGCCCCTTGCTGCGACGTTCGACTCCGTGGACGAGGAATTCATCGGACACGGCGAAAAGAAATGCCCTGGAGCTTGCCAGGGCCCTTCTACGACTTTTCAATCACTTACACGAAGACGCAACAACTTACGAAAATCGGCAGGCCAAAGGCTTGCAAGACCGGACGGCTTCTTACTTTTTCTCCGCCGGCCGCAAATCGAGCGCCGCCGAATTCATGCAATAGCGCAACCCCGTGGGCGCAGGACCATCCTCGAACACGTGTCCCAGATGCGCGTCGCACTCGGCGCAGCGAACTTCGGTCCGCACCATCCCGTACTGTGTATCCCGATGCTCGACTACTCCGCCGCCCTCGGCCGGCTTGGTGAAACTCGGCCATCCCGTCCCTGAATTAAACTTCGTCTGCGAATCGAACAGCGGCGACCCGCAGCACACGCAGTGATACATTCCCGGCTCTTTCGTATTCCAGTATTTGCCGGTAAACGCACACTCGGTGCCCGCCTCGCGGGTCACGTGGTACTGCTCGTCGGTCAACTGCTTCTTCCAATCGGCTTCCGTCTTAGCAATTTTCTCTGCCGTGTTTTCGGCCATGATCGACTCCGTTTCAATGATTTGTTCCGCCACAGATTAGATGCTCGAGCTTGCCAAAAGTGACAGTGTCAATGGACGCTCCGCATTGCTTTTACCATCTGCAGGATCTGCTCTGCCTCGGCCTCGCGACCGACATCGGAAAGAAAGGCCGCATACGATTCGTATCTTCCGGCATCTTTTGGTTTGAGCTTGATATTTTCGACGTGCATTTTCTCAGCTTCTGCGATCTTGCCCTGCGCCAGATAAGCTAATGCCAGGGAGGTACGCGTGTTATTCCATTCCTTAATTCGGAGCGATTCAGCGAGAATTGCTTCGGCCTTCCTGTACTGTCTTTTCTTGAGATACACGGAGCCCAGCCCCCACTTGCATACAGCATTGCCGGGAGCGAGTTCATTCGCTCGCGTCATGTGCTTTCCCGCATCGTTGAACCTGCGGAGCTTGAAATAGCACCACCCAAGATCCCACGACAGTCTCCAATGTTTTCCGGCGCTAGAAGATCTCTTACTTAAGAGCTCAATCGCGTCGACCCAACGTTCTTCCTTCATCAAGGAAGCAGCGCGCTTCTCGATCTCTGCGATTTTGTTAGGTTCGGTCACCGGCTTCTACTTCCCCACTTCCTCCCCCACCTTCCGATACTTTCCGCGGAAGAACAGCAGCGGCTCGCCCTCCCGCACCACCACGTCCTCGACTTGCGCAATAAAGATGGTATGGTCCCCGGCCACCTGCGCCGAATCGAGGCGGCACTCCAGGTAGGCGAGCGCCCCATGGAGCATCGGAGTCCCGTGTTTGGTGCGATCAAAACGCGCGCCCGCCTCGGCGGCCGCATTCTCGTGCGTGCGCTCGGCGCGTGCGTAGTATTCCGAAATCGCCCGCTGATCTTCGCAGAGCACGTTGATCCCGAACCGCTTCTTCGCGTGCAGGTGAGTATGAGTGCGCGTGCTGTGATCGACGCAGACCAGCACCAGCGGCGGATCGAGGGAGACCGAAGCGAACGCGTTGGCGGTCATGCCATGAACGCCGCCGTGCCCCTCGCCCTCAAGGTCGACCGTAATGATCGTCACCCCGGTGGCGAAGCACCCCATCGCTTTGCGAAATTCCAGAGAATTCAAGGTCATCGTTGCTTCTGTGCTTCTGTTTCTTGTGTGGGGCCGGGTCTTTGACCCGGCCGCGGCCCGCAGGGCCGCATCTTTTCTGACCACACATCAAGCTCTAAGCCTTGACCCCAGCGGCGCTTCGCGCCGCGACCGGGTCAAAGAGCCGGCCCCACATAAACCCGGGTCCCACACGAAACGCTACAGTACCACGACACGTTGTATCATTCGATGGACGTGACCGTCACCTCCATCGCGCCCGCGGCTCCGATTTCCCGTGGAGATGCCCTGCACCTGATCGGCTGCTCCGACGACGATCTCCCCGAATTGCTCGCCGCCGCCCGCGCCGCCAGAGAACGCTTCAAGCCTGGGATCATCACATACTCGCGCAAAGTTTTCCTGCCGCTGACCAACCTCTGCCGCGACTACTGCGGATACTGCACCTTCCGCCGCGATCCGGGCGATCCGGGCGCGCACACCATGACCCCGGACGAGGTCCTCTCGGTGGCCCGCGCCGGAGAACAGCTAGGATGCACCGAGGCGCTCTTCAGCCTTGGCGACAAGCCTGAACTGCTGTTCCCCGAGATGCGGGAGACGCTGCGCCGCCTCGGTTACAAGTCAACGCTGCACTATCTCGAAGCCATGTGCGAACTGGTGCTGCGCGAGACCACCCTGCTGCCGCATCCGAATCCCGGCCTGCTCAGCGCCGAATGGATCGCCCGTCTCGCCGCCGTCTCCCCTAGCATGGGACTCATGCTCGAAACCACCAACGCCGCTCTGCTCGCTCCCGGCGAGGCGCACGACAACGCTCCCGACAAAGTTCCGGCCAAGCGCTTGCGCACTATCGAAGATGCCGGCAAGCAGGGCGTCCCGTTCACCACGGGCCTGCTGATCGGCATCGGCGAGTCGCTCGAAGACCGCGTCGACACGCTGCTCGCGCTTCGCGATATGAATGACCGCTACGGGCACATCCAGGAAGTGATCGTGCAGAATTTCCGCGTGAAGCCTGCGATTCCGATGGCGAACTGGCCCGAACCTACGCGCGGCGAGATGCTCCGCGCCGTGGCAGTAGCTCGCTTGTTACTCCCCAACGTCAATATTCAGGCTCCTCCCAACCTCTCCGCGCCTTACTATGATGATTTGGTGGACGCTGGCATCAACGATTGGGGAGGAGTGTCGCCGCTGACCCCTGACTTCATCAATCCGGAAAAACCCTGGCCGCACCTGGAGCAACTGCGCCTGCGCACCGAAGCCAAGGGATTCACTTTGCAGCAGCGCCTTCCGGTGTATCCCGAGTTCATTTTTGCCGTGACCGCCAAACCCGGACTGTTGTCAGAAAAATTACGAGCCGCTGCCGATGATCGCGGACTGGCAAGAACGAAGAGGGCAGCTTGATGGGATCGAGAAGATGATGGGGTCGAAGAGATGATGGAGCCGAAAAGATGATCTGCGTGCTCAGCGGCGGCACCGGCGGCGCCAAGTTCGTCGACGGCCTCCGCCAGGTCATGCCCGCCGAAGACATCACCCTGGTCGTCAACACCGGCGATGACCTGCTCTGGTGGGGGCTCTACGTCTCGCCCGACATCGATTCGATCACTTACGTGCTTTCAGGCATGCTCAGCCGCGAACGCGGATGGGGCGTGAAGGGCGACACCTTCCTCTGCCTGCAGGCCATGGGACAACTCGGTGAGCCCACGTGGTTCCACACCGGCGACCGCGATCTCGCCATGCACCTGCTGCGTTCGCGCCTGCTGGCCGAAGGCAAGACTCTTTCCGAAGCCACTGCGGTCATCTCTGAAAAGCTTGGAGTGAGGGCGCGCATTCTTCCGATGAGTAATTCGCGCGTCGAAACCCGCGTGGACACGCCCGCCGGCGATTTGAGCTTTGAAGAATATTTCGTGCAGCGCTGGTATCAGGATCCCGTGAACTCGGTGCGCTTCGCCGGAGCGTCCGACGCGGAACCCGCGCCAGGAGTGATCGACGCTATCGTTTCGGCGGACGCAGTTCTGATCGCGCCGAGTAATCCGATCACGAGTATCGGTCCGATCCTCGCTGTGCCCGGCATTCGCGACGCGCTGCAGCGCGCTCATGGAAAGATTGCCGCCATCAGCCCCATCGTCGGCAATGCACCGGTGGCCGGGCCAGCAGGGATTCTGATGGCCGCGCAAGGGCTGCCGTGCTCAATCGCCGGAGTCGCGCAGGCTTACGAAGATTTTCTCGATGTGCTGATCTGCGACACGCGCGACGCCCGCGCCGCCGAGACGCTACGCAAGAACGGCCTGCGGGTACAGTGTACGCAAACCATCATGCGCAGCGCAGACGACAAAGCGGCCCTGGCGCGCGAAGTGCTCTCCTGCGTTGAACCAGTTCCGCGCGCGGGCAATCAGCCTATGCATCACGGCGCTGCGGCGCGTCAACTGGACCCCCGACCGTGATCCTCGTTCCCATCAAGAATACGTCTTCGGCCAAGCAGCGCCTCGCGGCCGTTCTCGACCAACCGTCTCGTACCGCGCTGGCGCAGGCCATGATCTATGACGTGCTCACTGCGCTGCACCATTGGAACAATCGCCCGCAGGTTGCGGTCGTCACCAGCGATCCCTATGCGGTGACGCTGGCGAAGGAGTATGCCTTCGAGGTTATTCCCGATCCCGACAATCCGGGAGAAACGGGCGCGATCGAGATGGCCACTCGCGTCTGCGTTGAACGCGGGGTCGAGAGCACGCTGGTGATCCCCGCCGATATTCCTCTGATCGAGGCATGGGAACTCCAGGAAATTCTGCAGCACGCGCCCGCAGAGGGCAGCGTGCTGGTTCCCGCGGCCGACGGACGCGGCACCAACGCGGCTTTCCGCCGTCCCGCAGATCTGTTTCCGCTCCGCTTTGGCAACGACAGCTTCAAACCGCATCACGCCGCGGCTCAAGCAACGGGTAAACCGTGCGTCGTCCTGAACTTTGCGGGGATCGCGGTCGACGTGGACAATCCCGAAGACCTGGAAAGACTCGCAGCCTTGCCCGGCAAAACCCGCGCCCAACGCCTGGCCCGCGAATACGTTCAGGTAGAGGCTTTTCCTCCCGACCAACCGCGAACGGGTACGGAATGAATAGGCTGAACCTGTCGCGTAAGATTGCTTTATGAGGAAGGCGAGCGGCCCCCAGAAGAAATCAGGCGCAAAGCGGCGCAAGGAGAGCAAGCCTGTTCTGCCCGCCGAAATTCATCTGATCCCTATATCCCTGGCTGGCGAGATCCATCCTGGCGATTCCCTCGCCGATAAAATTCTCAAAGCCCTCCGCCAACGCCGAACCCGCCTTCAACCCGGCGACATCCTCGTCGTGAAACACAAAATCGTCTCCAAGTCCGAAGGCCGCGTGGTCGATCTGACAACGATTGAGCCATCCGCAGAATCCATTGCATGGGCGAAGCAATATGACCTCGACGCCCGCGTGATCGATCTAGCCTTGCGCGAGAGCCGCACGGTGATCCGCCGCAGGAATGGCGTGCTCATCACCGAGACGCGTCACGGCTTTCTCTGCGCCAACAGCGGCGTCGATGTCTCCAATGTCAACGGAGGGAGTCATGCGCTCCTGCTTCCGGAGGATTCCGACCGATCGGCCGCCAACCTGCGGCGCGCGCTCAAGAAACGCACCGGCCTCGCCATTCCCGTCATCATTACTGATAGCTTCGGGCGCCCCTGGCGCGAAGGCTTGACCGAGTTCGCGATCGGCATCGCCGGCATGAAACCGCTGCGCGACGATCGCGGCCGCCGGGATTCCCACGGCTACAAGCTGAAAGCCAGCGTTGAGGCCGTCGCCGATGAACTGGCCTCGGCTGCCGGACTCGTCTGCGGCAAACTGAACCGCGCCCCGGCCTGCATCGTACGCGGCTTCCGCTACGATCCGGGCCCGGGCGGGGTCAAAAACCTCCTGCGCCCTGCAGCCACCGATCTATTCCGCTGACCCGTCCGCCCAAGAACGCATCACCAAGAATGTCATCCTGAGGAGAGCGCTAGCTCTCCGAGGGACCTTACGATGCGACGGCAGACGGATTTGCTGTCGGAGAGAGCGCCCGGTGCATGCAGCATGGGCATTTCCCCAGCACAGCATGAGAATCATCGGTCGTACGGTCCCTCAAGCCAGCTGCGCTGGGTTTCAGGATGACAGTCCTTTTGTGGCTCGGAACGGTTCGAGCTACACTGTACCGACGGAGAACATCGTGCAACTTGCTGACTCGAAACTGGAATCCTTCCCTTCGATTGACTGGTCCGACATCGCGCAACGCCTGACTTCCGCGGTGCGCTCTTCACTGGAGAAGGTTCTCGAAACACAAAACGGCGCCGACCTCTCGCTGGAAGAATCCTACGCACTCGCCAATGCCGAAGGCGACGATCTCCTGGGCCTGCTGGCCGCAGCCAACATGCTGCGCGCCGAACTCGCCGGCAACATCGTCACCTACGTGGTCAATCGCAACATGAACTTCACCAACATCTGTTTTGTGGGATGCAAGTTCTGCGCCTTCAGCCGCGGGCCGCGCGAGTCCGATACATACTTCCACTCTCTTGACGACATGGCTCGGAAGGCTGTGGAAGCCTGGGAACTTGGCGCGACCGAAGTCTGCATCCAGGGAGGATTGCCGCGCGATCTGCCCAAGTTCTACTACCGCGACATTCTCCGCGCCGTGAAGAACGCCGTCCCCCGCATGCACATTCATGCGTTCTCGCCGATGGAAATTGTCTACGGCGTCGAACTTACCGGCATGCCGCTAGCGGACTACCTTTCGATGCTGCGCGACAACGGCCTGGGCACGCTGCCCGGCACCGCTGCCGAAATTCTCGATGACGAGATCCGCCACATCCTCTCGGCCAACAAACTTTCGACCGCGCAGTGGATCGAAGTCATCCGCACCGCACATCGCTGCGGTATTCGCTCGACTTCGACGATGATGTACGGACACGCGGAGACGCCCGCACACTGGGTGCGTCAGATGCGGCTATTGCGCGATATCCAGTCCGAAACCGGAGGCTTCACTGAGTTCGTTCCGCTCGGCTTCGTGCACCAGAACACGCTGCTGTTTCATCAAGGCCTGGCGCGAACCGGACCAACGCTGGCGGAGCATCTCAAAGTTCACGCCCTGGCGCGTGTGCTGCTCGCCGGATCGATCAATAACATTCAGGTTTCGTGGGTAAAGCTGAATCGCCGGCTCTCGCAGCTTTGCCTGCACGCCGGCGCCAATGATTACGGTGGCACCTTGATGGAAGAAAATATTTCGCGCGAAGCTGGAGCCACCGCGGGGCAGTACACCAGTCCGGAGGATTTCCAGGCGCTGATCCTGGAGATGGGACGCATTCCCGCCGAACGCAACACGACTTATTCGCGCATCCACATCAAGGGTCCGATGAATGACGTCGAGTGCGTCGCCGAACAATCGCTCGAGGCCGAATTCGCATGATGACGCCTGCGAGCCCTTCAGGCGCACGTCCGATCGCTGTCATCGGTGGAACCGGTCCCGCCGGCATGGGACTCGCCCTGCGCTGGGCGCGCGCGGGAGAAACCATCATCATCGGCTCTCGCGAGCAGGAACGGGCGCAGAAAGCTGCTGACGCCATTCGCGAGAGAGTTGGAAGCGAAGCCAACGTCTCTGGCATGGACAACGCCGCCGCGTGCGCCGCCGCCGACATCCTGATGCTGACCGTTCCCTTCGAAGGCCAAGCCTCACTGCTCAAGCAACTCAAGCCCGCGATGACAGCGGGCAGCATCCTCATTGACGCCACCGTTCCCTTGGCGGCCAGCGTGGGAGGACGCGCCTCGCGCACTCTCGGCGTCTGGCTCGGTTCCGCTGCTCAGCAGGCCGCCGAACTTGTGCCCAAAGAAGTGAGCGTGGTGGCCGCATTCCACAACGTGTCCGCCGAACTGCTGTATACCGACGCTCCGCTCGACTGCGATGTCATCGTCTGCAGCAACGATTCTGACGCGGCGCAACTCACCCGCGAACTAGCGGCCAAGATTCCAGGTGTCCGCGCCGTTGATGGCGGTCCACTCGAAAACGCCCGCATCGTCGAGCACATCACCGCCCTGCTGATCGGGATGAACATCCGCCACAAAGGCCACGCCGGAATCCGCATCACCGGCCTGCCCCCGAGCGCTTACCGTTAACGACCTAAGGAGCCGATCGGTTGAGCCAGAACAATCACCTCGACGCTGCCTGGCAATATCACACCGGCACCAAGCATTCTCAAGTCAGCGTACGGATGGGCCCTCATTTTCTGGACTGGGAAAACAAGCCGCTCTTTTTCAAGATTTATCCCACGCTCGAAGTGCTGCGCCTCCCTCGGGATTTCCGTGAGACGGGCCGCGCCGCACTCGATGCCATTGCGAGTCCCGGGGCGCAAGCATCAACCGAGGCCATTCCCGATCTCGAAACGCTGGCGCAATTGCTCTTTTTCTCCGCCGGGGTCGTTCGGAGCAGGCGGCAGGAGCAAGTAGAGATCTTCTTTCGCGCCGCGGCCTGCACCGGCGCACTTTATGAAATCGAGCTCTATGTCGTCTGCACCGATCTACCAGGCACCAAGGATTCTGCCGGCCTCGCGGCGGGCGTCTACCATTTCGGCGTCGCGGAGTTCGGCCTGCGCCAACTGCGGGCCGGGGACTTTCGGCAGACACTCGTCGATGCCACAGCGGTTGATCCATCCATTGCGCATGCGCCGGTAACGATCATCTGCACCGGGACGTATTGGCGGAACGCCTGGAAATATCGATCCCGCACCTATCGCCATTTCGGATGGGATAACGGCACCATCCTTGCCAACCTTTTGGCGATGTCGGAAGCCTCGAATCTGCCTGCGAAGATTGTGACCGGCTTCGTCGACTCTCAGGTCAACGAGTTGCTGAGCCTCGACACCAAACGTGAAGTGGCGTTCTCACTGGTTTCGATTGGGCATCAACAGGCGACTCCGCCCAGCCCGCCGAAAATTTATCCGCTCAATCTTCCGATCGTTCCCTATTCGAAAGAGGAGGTTGACTATCCCGCCATGCGGAAGATGCACGACGCCTCTTCGCTGGATTCCGCGAGCGAGGTCGCCGCAGTGCGGGGCAAGACACCGTCGAGCCAGATTCCTACGCCCAAAGGAACAGTCACTTCGCCGCAGTTGCCCAACGATTCCATTCCTGGAGACTCGATCGAGAAAGTAATCTCGCGGCGCGGTTCGACTCGCCAGTTCTCTCGCGAGCCTATCACCCTAGAGCAGCTCTCCCTCATGCTGGATCGGGCCACGCGAGGTATTCCCGCCGATTTTCTCGATTCCTCCGGAAGTCATCTCAACGATCTCTACTTGATCGTGAATGATGTGGACGGCCTGGCCGCCGGAGCCTACGCCTATCACTGGAAGACGAAGGCGCTCGAACTGCTGAAGCCGGGAGACTTCCGCGACAAAGCCGGGTTTCTGGGCCTCGAGCAGCAACTGCCCGGCGACGCCGCCGTCGATGTCTTCTTCCTCGCCGACTTAAAGAAAATTCTGGAGCGCTACGGGAATCGCGGGTATCGCGCCGCGCAACTGGAAGCCGGCATTCTCGGCGGCAAGCTGTACCTCGCCGCCTATGCCCAGCATCTGGGCGCGAGCGGCCTGACTTTTTACGACGATGACGTCGTCAGCTTCTTCTCGCCACACGCGAAAGGCAAGAGTGCGATCTTTCTGGTCGCCCTAGGGCGCAGCGCACTTCGCAAATAAAGTTATTGCAAAATGTCATAGCGAGGCCTAGATCGCTTCCGCAGCCTGTAAGAACTAGGGTCGAAATTTCTTCAGACCGAGTTAAGTTTCACAAGTTCGGCGCGAATCTCTTCGAGGCGATCGAGCCTCCGCTGATACTCGGCTCTTGCTTCGGCATTGGCCTTTTCGCCGCTTTCCCAATACAGGCTGTTGAGGGAATGGATACGACCCATCTCCTCGTACAAGGCGGCGATTCTTGTTTTCTTTGCCGCATCAGTATCCATCGTCGGGCGATTACCGTCCTCACTTTTGCTTTAGGACGCGAGGTGTATGCGAACTCGCGTACTGACATCTTTCCCCCGGCTCTTGAGACCGGAATGAGTTTGAAGGTTTCAACCTCTTCTCATTTTCTCTTTGCGCCAGCGGAGCATCCCCTCACGCGAGGCTTGCCGCTGAGAGTTTTCACTGTGTCACTGGGATCAGGGATTTCGTTTCTTGGCGAAGACAACACAGCAATCTTCTTGACCAGGCGAACGGGAATCCGTTCGAAAAATAGTTTCGACATTTGCCGACACTAGCAGACGGCGAGTCGTACGGGGTATATCTTTTGGAAGCCGCGGCTGCGACTTTAGCGCTCTCTAAGTTATTCAATTATTTTGACTTGTGCGTTGCGTTAGGGACGTGTAGAGCAGGCGACGAAGACCCGCTTTTAGTGCGTCGTTGTATGTACTTGCAAATACCTCTACGACTTTAGTAGATTGCGTCACGTTAAGTTAACGTTTACCTATCGCAAAGGAGCTTTTCTCGTGAGCGGCCAGGGCAAGGTTCCCATGAACTTCAAGACTATGCGGCAGCTGGATGTTCCCAGAGGCCGAAATGGAAAGCACAAGCAAGTGATCACGAGGATTCTTTCGGATCTTGATCAGCTCCCTCCCGGGGCGGCGCTGAAAGTGCCGTTGGAGGGACTAGCCGCGAGCAAAGAAAAGGTCCGGTCCGCGCTCAATCGCGCCGTTCACAAAGGCAGGCGGAGTGTTGCAACTGCCAGCGATGCCACCTTCTTGTACGTATGGAATGAGAATTTGTAGTGGTGGAGTGGTAACAGGCAAGTACCTGAGCTCTCAGGGCGCCAGCGTCACTTTCAGCGCATAGGCATACTTCCCGGGTGCTGATGCCGGCAGTTTCACGTCCAAGGCATCGTCGCTCTGATGCCATTCAATCTTCGCGCGGCTGCCGATTAATTCAACGTTAGTGATCTGCAAGCCTTTCGCCTGTTGCGTCGCTCCCAGAGCGTGAATCACCGCGCGCCCGTTCGCAGGCCAGGCCATTTCAATTGCGTACAGCGCATTCCCTTTGCGCGTGAAACGAAAATCTTCCGCAGTGTAGGGTTTGGTGTCCTGATCGTGCCCAAATCCTGGTTGAATCTTCGTCGGTCCCTCGCCGTAGACCTTCCATGGTGTCGTATCGTAGATCGCCTCGCCATTCTGCTTGAGCCAGCCACCAATTTCGAGCAGCGTGTTGCGCACCTCGTCGGGAATCGTGCCATCCGGCCGCGGACCGATATTCAGCAACAGATTCCCATTCTTGCTGACGATATCGATCAACTGGTGCACGAGGAACTCCGGCGTCTTGAATTGATCGTGCTCCAGGTATCCCCAAGAGAGATTGCTGATCGAAGTATCCGTCTGCCAGTGGTTGGCCTCAATCCCTTCCCTCAATCCGCGCTCAAAGTCGCGAGCTCCGGCATGCCAGTCGACGGCGTAATCCTTGATGTTGATCACGCCTGCAATCCCATGCTTCGCCGCGTAGTTGTAATAGAACGCGGCGAACTTTGTGACGTTCGGACGGAAATTCGGCTGCCCGATCCACCAGTCGAAGTACATCACCTCGGGCTGATACTTCTGCACGATCTCCGTGGCCCGCGCCAGCCAGTCGTTCGCATACTCCGGACTCACATACGTCCAATCATTCATCAACACCTGGCTCGGATCCGACAGCCAGGCATGCGCCGGTCCATAGAGCGAGGCGTACTTCGGATCGTTCACGTCCGAGCGCACCTTGCGCCCGCCGTCAAAAAAGAAATCATGCTCGGCGCGATGGAAAGACGTTCCGAAGTGCAGTCCTTGGGCCCGCACCGCGCGCGCCAGATCGCCGATCACGTCCCGCCTCGGCCCCATCTTTACCGCGGTCCAATCCGACAAACCTGAGTCGTAGAGAGCGAAGCCGTCGTGATGCTCTGCGACCGGAATAACATACCGCGCTCCCGCTGCTTTGAAGAGCCGCGCCCAGTCGACTGAATCCCACTTCTCCGCCTTAAACAGCGGAACCAGATCTTTGTAGCCAAACTTATCTTGCGGCCCGTAGAGTTTGCGGTGCTCCTGAAAGGCGGGGTCCGACTCCTGGTACATGTTGCGCGGATACCATTCATTCATCACGCCCGGAACCGCGAAGACTCCCCAGTGAATGAAGATGCCGAACTTTGCGTCCTTATACCACTGCGGCATCTCGAACTTGCGCAGCGTCTCCCAGTCGGCGCGGTAGGGACCGTCGTTATCCTGCCGGTCGACTTCGCGCAGCAGCGCGGCCCGCGCGCCGTCATACTTCGACACCGACACCTGCCACTCGTGATCGATCTCAGCGGCAGACTTGGTGTCATGCGTAGGAGCCAGCGGATCGACGGCCGCCATTTGGGCCAGCAGACTTGCATTGAACGCAAAGAAGAGGGAGACGATTGTAACAAGACGCGCGCAGAAAGCTTGCATGCCGCAGAATTATAGATGCCCCGGAGGGAACTACGCGGACGCCGCGGCTGCTTTGGCCTCCGAGAATACGAGCCATTCCAGGCTGGAGTACGGCAGAAAGATGTGGGGCGCATCCAGGTTCGCCATGATGCTGCCGGTAATCTCGCGCAAAGCCGTCACCATTTCATCACTGACAAGACAGAATCCAGTTTCATCGGTGGCGGCCACCGTGGCGGGAAAGGCACGGCTGAAGAGAGAAACCTTCACAACCACGCGCTTGCCCACAAGCTTGGCTTTGAACGACGGTGAGGCTGCCAGGGACATAATTCCTCCGCGGAGATACTGCTGCCTCTAGGTTGCGGCTCGCGCTTCGGCGGAACAAGCTCCGTTCGGTATTTGCCGTTACGGCGGTAATCGAACCTGTGGACTATTCCGGTTGGCGGGCAAGTTGGCGCATGAGGGTGGTGACGAGGTCTGGGTTGAGACTCAGAGTTCGAGTTGTCAGGTTCCTCGATAGCGAGATCTTTCGTCAACCATCCAAACGTCGTCCTTCGATTGGCGGCTGAGCAGAGACCAGCAACCCTGATGCGGTAGGATTGCAAGACAGTAAAGGTGAAGGGGATGTAAATGGGTCAACAAATCCGGATGACTGTCTTTGCCCTGATAGCCTGCGCAGCTTTTGCCCAGAACAATCCCTCATCTCAGGGAGAGACTGCGCTCAAAACCCAGTTCGTCGAGGTTCAGCGAGATGTAAAGCTCGAAGTGCTCGACTGGGGAGGGGCCGGGCGCAACCTCGTACTTCTTGCAGGTCTCGGAAACACTGCTCACGTTTTTGACAGCTTAGGGCCGAAGCTCGCGGCGCATTATCACGTTATTGGGATCACGCGGCGCGGGTTTGGTCAGTCCTCCGCGCCCCTAACGGGTTATGACCCAAGGCGGCTCGGATATGATGTCGTCGCGGTCCTTGATGCTTTGCACATCGCCGACCCTGTCCTCGCCGGGCATTCGATTGCAGGAGAAGAACTGAGCGCCGTCTCCACGTACCATCCGGGGCGCGCTGCAGCGCTCGTTTATCTCGATGCCGGAGGCACTTTCGCTCTCTACGACCCCAAGTACGGCGACTACACGCCGGCTTTGGCGCAGCTCAAAGACGATCTTTCGGCACTACAAAAGAACCTCTTCGATGACGGCCTCATATCGAAGACATTGACGGACGTGGCGCTTTTTCAGACAAACCTTGCCAACCTTCAAGCCGAAGTCGAAGGCGCAACCGGCCCCTCTCCGAAAGCCAGTGACCTTGCCAGTATTTCTGCCTATCAGACTTACATGAAAGGCTACTACGGTGGCATCATCCCCGAATCGGAGGTGCGCCAGCTTCATCGGATCGGTGAGGACGGGCGGGTCGGCGAGTTTCTTGGGCACGGGAATGCAAGCCAATCTGTGATGCTCGAAGAAGAACGTTTCCTCTCCATCGATACACCCCTTCTAGCGATTCTTGCTTATCCCGACGCTCCCAATCCAGGTCAGACTCGCGACCCGGCAAAACTCGCAGCCTCTCGAGCGGCAGAAACGAGTCGCAAGGAATCGCAGATTGCGATCTTTCGGGAGCAGCCCCATGCAAAGGTGATCGTGATTCCCAACGCTACCCACTTCATATTCCTCTCAAACGAGTCGGACGTGATCTCACAGATCAGCGACTTCGTGAATATCCTTCCAAGCGTTAAGCAGAGCCAGAAGTGAAAGTTTACGGCCGGACGAGCGATACAGGCTTGTGACCCTGATTCGTTGTATATCGGTTCCCAATACTTACCAACAAGCGATCACACTCACTGACGTCCAAGATCGTCCATCCCTGTTGCCGTACTACTCCTCCACCACCGGCGTCGACATCTCTTCTGACGGCTCCCCGCCAGCCATGGCCTGTGCAATGATCAACTTGCGCGCCTCCACCCGAATTTTCGGCAACTGCGCGGCGAACCACCACGCTCCCAGCACCGATGCGAAGCCGCCGATCGACACCGTCAGCGGGGCGCCTAGTCGGTCCGACAACGCACCGCCCAGCAGTGCGCCGATCGGGGCCATCCCCATGAACATCATCGAGTACACTGCCATCGTCCGCCCGCGCAGCGCGTCCGGGACCATCACCTGGATCAGAGTGTTCGACGACGCCATCTGCAGCATGATGAAATATCCAACCGGCATCAGCAGCAGCACCGACAGCCAGAATGACTTCGAAAATGAAAACAGCATCAGGCTCACGCCAAAGCCCGCGCAGCATACCGAGATCCACGTTCCCAGACCCTTCACGCCCGAGCGCACCGCCAGCGTCAGCGCGCCCAGCAGGGCTCCGACGCCAGCCGAGCCCATGAGGATCCCAAGTCGCACCGCTCCGAGATCGTGCGATCCGATCAGCGAAGCAAATTCCTGCCCGCCGCGATGCAGGATCTTGTCGGCAAAGATCGGCATGAGGACGACGTAGGGCATCCCGGTTACACTCACCAGCCCGAGCAGAATCATGAGCGCCCGAATCGGCGCCGTCCGGTTGACGAACTGAAAGCCTTCGCGGATGTGCTCCCACGGAGAGGTCTTCGTCGACACTCGCGCCGGAGCGTGCACGTTCATCAGCATCAGGCCCGCGATCACCGCGATGTAACTGATCCCGTTTGTGAAAAAGCACCAGCCTTCGCCCAACCTCGCCACCAGAACTCCGGCCACCGCCGGACCAATCACGCGCGCTCCGTTGAACATGGAGGAATTCAGAGCGATGGCATTCATCAGGTCTTCCTTGCCAACCATGTCGACCAGGAACGACTGCCGGCCAGGGATGTCGAATGCGTTGACCACGCCCAGCAGGGCGGCCAGCACGAAAATCTCCCGCACCGTAATTCGGTTGGTCAGGGTCAACGCCGCCAGCACAAACGCCAGGAGCATGGACGAGATCTGTGTACCAATCACAACGTGCTTGCGGTTGCTGCGGTCGGCCACGATGCCGCCGAGAGGCGCAAACAGGAACACCGGAATCTGGCTGGCAAATCCAACTGCCCCCAACTTCAAGCCAGAGCCGGTCAGCCGGTAGACCAGCCACGACTGGGCCACGGTCTGCATCCATGTGCCGATCAAAGAAATGAGTTGTCCGCTGAAAAAAAGCTGGAAGTTGCGATGCCGCAGCGCACGTCCTGCCGCCTGCCAGCGCGATCCGGGGCTCTCGGCCGCTGGTGCGCCGCTCGCCGCTGCATTTTCTGGGATTGAAAGTTTCGGATCAGCCACGTTCAATTCTCTGATGACAACCGAGTCACTCGCGCACCACTATATCGTGATGGTTCGGCGGAAACGGCGCAAGCGGACTGTCTTCTTACGAGTTTTCCACAGGCGTTGACGACTTCGTGACTGCTTCACTCCACTCAGCCGACTTCCAAGTCTAATCTGTTGAATGGGTTGCGATTGTCCAGGCGTTGACCAATTTGGACCTTCTCTTATCAGCCGCCGTGAGCTAAAGTAAGCCCTGCGCTTTCGGCGATTCGGCAAAGGAAGTCAAGCCAATATGACCACTCCTCCAGTTGGAATTGAACGCCGTGTCGGACAGCGATTCCCTTATCTTCTTCCGCTCTCTTTGCGTCAGCCGGGGACTTCCCTGGAAGGCGTGGGATTCACCCAGGACCTCAGTTCGCGCGGAGTCTTCTTCTTCACCAGCGCTGCGATCACCGAGGGCTCCGAAATCGAACTGACGCTCCGCATGCCCTCCGAGATCACCCTGGGCGAGAGTATGCCTGTACGCTGCCGCGGCCGCGTTTTGCGGGTGGTCCGGCCCGCAGCCACTTCCGCTCCCGATGGGTCCGGGACAGCCCACGCGGGAACCAAAATCGGGGTCGCGGTGCGCCTTGAAGGCTACGAATACCTGCCGGAATCCTCCGAGGCGGCAGCCACCTTCCCGCGCGTCTCGGCTCTACACGCGGAACACGCCGAGGAACGGCCTCTGGCCCACTCGTCCGTACGCTCCCTCGGCTGAGTCCCATCGGATCAATACCCCGCAGTTGGGCCCGTATCGATGTTCGTTTCTCGTGCCCACTCAGCCGCTTAAAAAAACCCAAGAGAGACGCCTTTTCAACTTGACGATCCTGTCTTACAATGTCGGGTAACAGGGGCGGTCAGCCTCGGGCTTTCTACGCTGTGTATTTCCCCCCAGACGGTTATCAGGCAGTTGCGTTGTCTTTGCGTTCGGATGGATCGTGCGCTGGCAGAGTTGTCCGTTACCTAGGTCACTTGGCGAGGAGTGCGTTCTCTTTCTAACATGCAGACACCGAGAGAAATCAGCGAGAACCGCGCTATGCATGGCATCGCCGTCGCCCTCCTGACCGAGGACGAGGACCACTTATCCGCGCTGCAAAGTCGTCTGGAAGCGACTCGCCTGGGACAGGCGGTTTTCAGCCACGTTGGATTTCCTGCTGGCCCCACCGATGCGATTCTCCGCCAACTGCAGGATTCTCGCGCCGAAGTGGTGATCGTCGACATTCCCGCGCAAGATGCGCAACGCGCCATTCGCACCATCGAATTGATTCGCGCCACCACCCAGCAGATTGGCATCTTCGCCAACGGCGAGATGACGCATCCCGCCAGCATCGTGGCCAGCATGCGTGCCGGGGCAGGCGAATATCTGGACAATTCCGCCGGGAACGAGCCCTTGCTCGAAGCGCTCACCCGCTTCAGTTCCTCCCGCACGCGCAGCCTAGGCGGCGCGGGCAAAGCGCGGGTATTCACGTTCCTTAGCGCCAAGGGCGGCGCGGGGTGCACTACGGCCGCGGTCAATACCGCAGTGGCGCTGCAGCAGTCGCACGGCGACGTCGTACTGGTCGACTTCGCGCCCATCGGCCATGCCTCTCTTCATTTGAACTTGCGGCCGCAGTTCGGCGTGCTCGACGCTCTGCAAAATCTCCACCGCCTTGATGTGTCCCTGCTGGACGGCCTCATGACTCCGACCAAGGAAGGCTTGCATGTTCTGGCCGGGCCGCAGCAACCGTATCCCACCGAACCCACGCCGGGCGAACTGGCCCGTCTGTTTGACCTGCTGGTGAATCATTACCGCTTTGTGATCGTTGATGCTTCCAGCCGTCTCGATTCCACGACTCGCCTGCTTTCGGATCTTTCCAACGCGGTGCTGGTAGTCGCGCAGACCGATGTAGTTTCGCTATGGAGTGCTGGCCGCATTCACGCCTTCCTCGAGGAAGGCACCGGCCGCGACCGCCTGCGAATGGTTTTGAATCGCTATAAGAAGATTCCCGGATTCACGGAAGATGATGTCGAGCAGGTGACGAGTTGCAAGGTGCTCTGGAAGATTCCGAATGCGTTCCAGGCCGTCTCGCCTTCCATCGACCACGGAACTCCGGTCGTGCTGCAGGAAGGTCCGGAGATCAGCCGCTCGTACCGCGCACTGGCTGCCGCCTTAGCGGAAGCATCCTCCAACTCTGATGGAAGCCCTGACCTGGTGTATGGCGCGGAAGGCGCCCGCAAGAAAGCTCCCGGCCGCCTGAATCTGACTCCCGCTCGCGCTGGACAATAAATCCATACTCGCGGCCAGCTACTTCCTCTGGACGGCCGCGGGAGTTGCATCCTGCGGAAACATC
This sequence comes from uncultured Acidobacteriaceae bacterium, assembly GCA_963706645.1. Classification (GTDB taxonomy): domain Bacteria; phylum Acidobacteriota; class Terriglobia; order Terriglobales; family Acidobacteriaceae; genus Sulfotelmatobacter. Next base: position 184,035 of record CAVPNR010000019.1, on the reverse strand, counting down.
TTGAACAGAACCTCCCGCGAGTGTGAGGCCACCTTCTTGTTTACGTCACTCGCATTCTCGGTTAGCGTGCCTTTGAGCACGAAGTAAGCCTCGTCCCCGGGATTCTTTCCGTCGCCACGCTCGATCGAGCCTTTGAAGTCGAACGTTACGCCATGCACGACTTCCGTGGTGAAGGTCAGCTTGTTGCCATCCAGCTTTCCGGTCTTGAAGAACTGATCCAGGAACGCTCCCTTGTCGCTCTCGCCGTCGCCGAAGCGCGAGACGAATCCGGTGACGTGGCCCGCGTCTTCTACCGTCACCTGCACGAATTCGCCCTCTTTCAGGAACGTGTACATGCCGGAATACTCATGGCCATTCTTATCGTCCGATTGTGCCGTTGGCGGGGACGGCTTCGCCTGCTGCGCGCGCAGCTCGGCCGAAAAGGACAGCGCTCCGAAAGCGAGCACCAGGAAACAGAATAAGCCTAGGAAGATTCTTCTCATGACACCGCCCAGATTCAATCGTACTCCCCGCAACCCGCGCCAGCAAAAAAGGCTTCAGCGCCGCGGCTGAAGCCTTGGATCTCAAGGGCCGGAATGCTACTTCTTGGTGGCCTTGCCTTCCATGAACGTCATCCAATTCGTGCCGTCCGTCGACACTTCAAGCTTCGTGGAATAGCTCGAGGGCGTGAGCACCTTCAGGGTCATCTTCTGTTTGATTTCCTGGCCACCATAGATCTGGGTGCTGGTCCAGGTCCAGGTATCGCCGTTGACGGTGCCCTTCGAAACCCCGCGGCGTCCCTGGCTGTTGAATTCGTCGCGGGTATACACATTCTCGTTCGTGTCATATCCCATGAACGAAGTTGCTTTGCCGTCGCCGCCTAATTCCGGAGGCATCTTGAAATCGGCGTGACGCTCGAGGAAGAAGCTGCCGGGCATCCATTCTGTGGTGTCGGTCGATGTAAACTTACCACCAGATCTCCACGGTCCTTGGCCAATCGTCGCCTCGACCGTCCAGTTTCCCAGAAAGTAGTCGAGTTTCTTTACTTCGGGACCGGGCGTGGGGGCCTGCGCCCAGCCGGCAGCGCTAGACAACAACATAGCGGAAACAAGAATTGTCTTGAGATTCATGCGCGTACTCCTTGTTGGAAGTCTTTCACCAGGATCGTAGTGAAAGCAGGAGCCGCCGCCCAGTGCGATTCGTCAACCATTCCGCGTGACAATTGTCACGCCGGAGCGATCACTTCCCTTTGGTGGCCTTGCCATCGAGCAAGCTGGTCCACTTCGTTCCATCCTCTGACATTTCGTAGGAGAAGTTGTAGGAGGTCGAGGAAGTGATCTTCATGGTGAAGCGCCCCTTCATGGTCGTGGCGCCCATTTTCTCTTCGTTTGTCCAGGTCCAAGTGTCGCCGTCAACCGAACCCTTGGAGTCGGTGAACTCGCCCCAACTATTGAACTCGCGATAGGTGTAAGTCTTGTCTTCCGTGGAGTACCCCATGACCGTGAGCCCCGATCCGCTGCCCATGGAGCCCTTGAAGTCGGCATGGCAGACCACGAAGAATCCACCGTCCATCCACTCGCACTTCTCGGTCTCGGTCATCTTGCCGCCGGGTCCCATGGAGCTTGCCTTCATATCGCCATCCAGAGTCCACGAACCGGCAAACATATCGAGTTTCTTTACTTCAGGGCCGGGCTTGGGCATTTCCATTTGCGCAACAGACGCTGCCGTCAAGAGCAACCATGCGGTGAAAATCATTGCCAGGTTTTTCATTGTGAGCCTCGTGTTCTTCATTGCGGATTGCTGACGTCCGCCTGCCGATTCGAAACGCGTCTTCCGCGGCATAATATTAGACTCGCGCCAAGACCCTCCGTCAACCGCATTTCAAGCGGGTTTTCGGCTCAACCAGCAAAAATCATGCACCGGCGCTTTCTACCAGTCTCCCCAGTGGGAAGCCGTCATCTGCTGAAACTTCATCTTCCAAACGTCACCTTGCTTGACCCAGACGGTGCTGAAGTGCTGATAGCGAGGAGGAGGCCCCTGGTCTTCCGATGCCGGAACTCGCAGCACCACGTTGTAGGTGACGATTGCGACGCCGTCACCCGCGGTCACCACCTTCATGTCGTAGGGCAGCAAATCAACGCCGCCGTCTCCGAACTGGTCGAGCATGTCCTGCCGGTCATAGAGCTGACCGTCGAACTGGACGAACGAAAAGTCATCGGTAAGCGTGCGCTTGAAGTAGGCGAGGTCGCCTTTCTTCGCCGCCTCGACAAAGCTTTTCTCCGCGGCCATCAGCGTCTGCTCCTGCGGACTCAGGGGCTTGGGCGGCGAATTCGCGCTCTGCGCGTTCAGGCCACAAGCCAGGCATAACAACAGAATGCACGACAACATCAGGCGCGCTACGAAATGACTCTTCATCAGCCCTCCCTGTTGCAAAACGATCTTCAGTCCAGTGTGTCCGTGACTCCCGGCAATCCATCAATACTCTGTCGGTTCTTCTCCTGCCGGTAAATCTTAAGGCCTTCGGTGCCCCGCTTGCGGCACCAGGCGGGCAGTTCCGAGCGGTCCGCTTGATGTTGAAGCAGAGGAACGCCGTAGCCGCAGGAGTCGCTGATGCGTGAGACCTCGACCACAATGATCGCACGCGTGCCCTCGTAAATCGGGAAATGAGCTTGCAGGCTGGCAAACTCGGCCTCATGCGGTTCGACGGGCCGCCCGTGCCCGTGCAGCCGCAGAATCTTGGGCGCACCCTGAAACGCGCAGAACATCATGACGATACGGCCATTTTCGCGCAAGTGAGCAATGGTCTCAACTCCGCTGCCGAAAATGTCGAGATAGGCAACGGTCTTCGGTCCGAGAATGCGCAACGTGTCCAATCCCTTCGGCGAGAGATTGACGTGGGCGTCCGCGGAAAGCGGAGCCGTCGCCACAAAAAACACGGACTGCGCTTGAATAAAGTTGCTGAGCGTTTCGTTGATCTCTGGATACGCTTTCGCCACGGCTATCCTTGAATCTTCTGCGGCAATTCGGCGCGCGCGACTTGGATCTGTTCGCCGGTTGCCAGGTTCTTCAACGCGAAGGCATCGGCCTTCACTTCGTTCTCGCCGACGATGAGGATGTACTTTGCGCCTGCCTTGGTGGCCGCTTCGAACGACTTTTTCAGGCGGAAGCTTTCGTCTCCCAACTCGATGACTAGATCGTGCCGCCGCAACTCGCGAGCCAGGCGGGCGGCCTCGCCGTTCATGCCCGCCATTGGGGCGATATACACATCGGGCTTTCGGAGCACACCCTCGGCGGTCTCTTTCAACGACATGACCAGGCGATCTTCGCCGATCGCAAATCCGATTCCGGGAGCGGCCGGGCCACCGAGGGCTTCGGAAAGGCCGTCGTAGCGGCCGCCCCCGAGGATTGCATTCTGGGCTCCGAGCGCGCCGTGCGTGAACTCGAATGCCGTGCGTGTGTAGTAGTCAAGGCCGCGCACAAGGCGGTCGTTCAAGGTGAAAGGGACCCCGACCTTGGTGAGGATGTCCTGCACGGCTGCGAAGTGCGAGCGGGAATCTTCCCCAAGAAACTGCGTGATGCGGGGCAGAGTGTCGATGATTGGCTGATCCTCGGGCACCTTGCAGTCAAACACGCGCAGCGGATTTGCGACGGCGCGCCGCTGGCAGTCGCCGCACATCTTTTCTTTGACTGGATCAAGGGCTGCGCGCAAGGCCTCGTTGAACTGCGCGCGGTCGGCGGGAGTGCCTACGGAATTCAGTTCGAGATTCCAATCGGTGATGCCGAGTCGGTCCAGCAGCGTGGCGAGCATCTCCAATACCTCGGCGTCCCGCGCAGGAGACTCGCTCCCGGCCGACGCTGGACCGATCACTTCTGCGCCGATCTGGTAGAACTGCCGATAGCGGCCTTTCTGCGGACGCTCCCGGCGAAACTGGGGACCGATGTAGTAAAGCTTGTTCAGCCCGCGATCCCAAAGCTTGTGCTCGATGTAGGCGCGCACGACGCCGGCTGTGTTTTCCGGACGCAACGTCAGCGACTGTCCCTTCTCGCTAGCCGCACGCGCACGATCCTCCCACGTATACATCTCTTTCGCGACAATATCGGTCTCTTCCCCGACGCCACGCGCGAACAGGGCCGTCTCTTCGAAAATCGGTGTGCGGATCTCCTGGAAGTTGTAGGCGCGGAAGACATCGCGCACCGCCGCCTCGACAAAGTTCCACAGCGCAGTATCGGGTGGCAGAAGGTCCCGGGTTCCTCGGACAGCTTTGATCATCTTTTCCTTTTTACTCTGTCATCCGGAGAGGAGCGAACTGAATGAGCTCGCGCAGTCGAAGGATCACTGCCGCTCACGGATACTACAAGCCTATCAGGGAGCTGGCTGTTCGAATCCGACGCCATTACTCGAAGCGCGTCTTGAGACCTCCGACACACTGTCGTCATGGTAGGGATCCTTCGACTGCGCATGCCGGTTCGCGTGGTTCACCGGCCTGCTCCGCTCAGGATGACAACTCTCGGTACTCGGCACTCGGTAGTCGTAGTCGACGTTCGATTCTCGGGGCTCACAAGCTCCGTGCCACCTACTTCTCCCTCAAATACTCATCTTTATATCCGAGATAATTGCGGGCATAGCGCATGATCGTTTCCTGATCCGCAGCCTCAAGTTTGCGGCGGAACTTTCCCGGAGAACCCATCCATAACGAACCCGGCTCGACCACCGTATTCTCGGGAATGAGCGTGCCCGCCGCAATAATTGATCCCGCGCCGATGCGCGCGCCGTTCAGGATGATCGTCCCCATGCCGATCAGGCAACGGTCTTCGATCACGCAGCCGTGCAGGGTCACCGAATGTCCGACCGTGACGTACTCGCCGAGATAAACGCCCCACTGCTGCTTCATGCCGTGGAGGACGCTGTTGTCCTGCACGTTGGAGTAGGCGCCGATGCGGATTTCGTGGACGTCGCCGCGGACCACGGCATTCATCCAAATCGAAGCGTGTTCGCCCAGCACCACGTCGCCGATCAACTGCGCCGATTCGTCGACGTAACAAGTTGCCGGAATCGTAGGCCTCACACCGTTATAGGACCGAATCATAGTTGTCAAACAAGGCTTCGCGAAGGAAATTGAAAATACCACGAGAATGCATTCTCGCGTAAGACCCGCCAGAACTCATGTGGGGACAGCCGCCCTCGGCTGTCCATCGAGCGAAGCTCGACTGGGGGTTGCGCTTTCGATCGCCAAAGAGACATGCGATCACCATCCGTTCCCTCTGTGTCCTCTGTGTCCTCCGTGTCCTCTGTGTTGAAAGCCCTTCCGTTCCCACTCCGGGAAGCATCCTGAAAAAGTCGGCCCCGATCACAGAACTCCGCCGGCCGCGCGTGCTATACAAAAGTTGGTTTTCCAAATTCCGCGGAGAAGCTTCTGGCCGGGCTCGACTCGATGCTCCTTCCGGCACTTCTCCGCGGACTCCTCGCCTCGCGTCCGGTTAACGCGTGTCGGGTCCCTCCGAGTTCGATCCCGCACTTCGAGGCGACCTCATGTCTGCGACGCGAATGGCTCTTGTTGCGGCCCTCATTGTTTTTCTGATCATGAAGCCCCCGGCCCTGGCTGGCCAGGACGCGAGTGGAGCGATCCGCGGCACGGTGCTCGATTCCGCCGGAGGAGTGGTTGCGCAGGCTTCGATCGTGATCGTCAACATGGCGACCGGAGCGCGCTACACCGCGGCAAGTTCCATAACCGGGGCTTTCGACTTCGAGTTGCTCCCTCCCGGCGACTACTCCGCGCGCGTCACGGCGCAGGGAATGTCTCCTCAGGTCACACTCCAACTGCACGTCGATGTCGGCGGAACCGCGCTGCTGGAATTCCATCTCACGGTCGCCGGAGCACAGGAGAAAGTGACGGTCTCGGGGGCGCCCGCGCTGGTTGAACTGCAGACCAGTACGGTCTCGACGCTGCTGGACGAGCGGGCGGTGAACGATTTCCCCCTGAACGGACGGCGCTTCTCAGACCTGGCGCTGTTCTCTCCGGGAGTCACGCAGGATCCGCGGAGTCTTACGTCTTCCAGCAACGGCGATCTGTCGTTCGGAGGCATTCGCGGATTTCAGAACACCACGCTCGTCGATGGCGCCGACTACAACAACGCGTTCTTCTCACAGGCCCGCGGACGCTATCGCGCGCCTTACCAGTTCTCGACAGAAGTGGTGCAGGAGTTTCGCGTCTCGACCAACTCCTACGGAGCGGAGCAAGGGAGATCCGGCGGCGCCGTCGTCAACGTGGTCACCAAATCCGGGTCGAATCACGTGCACGGCACGGCGTTTTACTACTTACGCGACAGTTCGTTCGGCGCTGCCGATCCCTTCCTGGCGTTCAAGCCCCACAACCGGCAGCAGCAGGTTGGAGGCACGATCGGCGGTCCGATCAAGCGCAACAAGATTTTCTTCTTTGCCGGGTTCGATCAGCACATCTTTCACGTACCGAACGTCGTGGAATTCCTCGACGGCAGTTCGAAAGTCGTGCCTGCGGCCGGAACTGGACCCCTTACTCCCGGGGACTATGAAACTAGCGATCAAGCGCTGGTCTTCGCGGCTGCGGCAAACCTGACAGCGCTTGCCGGAGAATATCCTGCAGGGCAAATCGGGAACACCTCGTATGCCAAGCTTGATCTCAATCTCTCGTCGCGCGAGCAACTTTCGTTGCGCCTTAATACGACGCGCTACTGGGGATCGAACAATGTCTTCCTCGATCCGGCCAGCCCACTCAGTTTCGACGCCAACAACAATAACGGCGAGGAACAAGTCTCAACCGAGACCGCTTCGCTATCGCTGACCTCCGGCCTTTCGCAGCTGTGGATGAGTCATTTCCGCGCCCAGTTCTCGCGGGACCTGCAGCAGTCTTACAGCAACACCGCAGACGTGCTGGTGAAGATTCCGACAATTCTCGACGGCATGGGACGCTCGAACCTGCTACCGCGCCAGACCCGCGAGCATCGCCTGCACCTCGCCGAAACGGTAAGTCACGAGGGCTCGCGGAATACGTGGAAGTTCGGGGGCGACGCGCTGCTCACTTGGATTTACGATTTCTTTCCCAGCCAGCAAAGCGGCGAATACCTTTTCTATCCTGTGAAGGTTAATCCGTTCACTTTTCAACCGATGGAATCCGGTCTGCAACTCAGCCCGCTGCGGGCTTATGCGCACGAAGTTCCGCACTACTATCTGCAGAACTTCGGCAGCGCCGCATCGCATCCCGACACCAACGAATACGCAGCGTTTGTGCAGGACACGGTGCGAGTGACCAGCCGGCTGGCGATGAATCTTGGCGTGCGCTGGGATCTGCAAACCTTCACGACCGCGGGATTGCTCTCGAACCCATTGTTTCCACCCGCGGGCAAGGTGCCCTTCCAGCCCTACAACTTCGCGCCGCGCGCCGGGCTGGCGTATTCCTTCGGCAACAAGCGTCCGCTGGTGGTGCGCGCGGGATACGGCATTTTCTTCGTGCGAATTCCGCAGATTTACAACTCGGTCATTCAAACGGAAAACGGCATCACGGATGCGAGCGTGTTCCTGAACAACACGAACTATTACGACCATCAGGTGTTTCCGACTTATCCGAACCCGTTGGTAAGTTGCCCGTTGTATGCCGCGAATTGCGCTCTGCCGGCTGGATTCACGCAAGGCGTAACCAACACCGTCTCGGCGTTTGCCCCCAACTTTGTGACGCCACGAGTGCAGCAGGCCAACCTCACGTTGGAAAAAGAGGTGTCGGATCACACCACGGTGACGTTGTCCGCCCTTAGCGTTCACGGCGAACATCTGATCCGTGCGCTGGACGTGAATCTTCCGCAGCCGGTCGCGTCGACGTATCCCATTTTCGATTCGACCGGATCCATCTTCACGGGTGGCTATTACACCGTGGACTCGTTCGCGACGTGGCAGTTCACGCGATCGCTGACGTGTCCGTGGCCGCCTTGCATCAACCCGCTGGGACGGCCCGTCGCGCAACTCGGCGCCATCAACGAGTTCCAAAGCGCGGCCTCCAGCTATTACAACGGTGCCGTGCTCTCCATCAATCGACGCGTGGCTCGCGGATCCTATCTACGCTTCTCCTACACTTATGCGCACGCCATCGACGACGGGCAGGACGCACTCGTCGCGGGGCAGCCCGCCACGGTGCAGAACTCCTATGCACCCAGCACAGAACGCGGACCCAGCGTCACCGACCAGCGCCAGCGCCTCGTGGTTGCCTTCTCCGCCGAGCCGCATCCTTTTCATCGCGGACAGGAGCTTCTCGGCCACGTCTTTAATGACTGGAAGATGTCCACGGTTGTGAATTACGGCAGCGGGCGGCCCTTCAACGCCACCGTAGCGGGCGATCCCAACCAGGACTCGAACGACCTCAACGACCGGCTTCCCGGCTATAGCCGTAATGGATTCACTGGGCCTGACTATGCGACGGCCGATCTTCGGCTGACTCGAACCTTGCGCCTCGGCGAGCGCTACAAACTCAACCTGGTTGCTGAGTCTTTCAACCTGTTCAACCGGGACAACCAGCGGGTTACCATCACGTCGAACGGGCTGGTTTCCTCCGCTTCGACCTTTGTGCAAAGCTCGGTCACGGCCAACATCGCGCCTTTCCCGGGCTACTACACGTTGCCAAACAACTTCATGAAGCCGAACGCGGCCTATGCACCAAGACAAGTCCAGCTTGCGCTGAAGTTCATTTACTAAGCGCGGCAGGTTGAATCTGACATCGCGGCCACGAGTCTTGCCATTGCAGTGAAAAGGGAGGGTGGAGGGGTGGAGAAGGCCTTCTTTTGGACTGCTTCGGAGTCCCAAAACCGTCTCAAAATGATGCAATATGGCAATTTTGCGGCCCCTCTTCCCTGATTTCGACCACTTCCTCTTGACTTGGAGTCAAATCCTTGTAATAACTATTCGGTCCATCCGGACGGGTTTGGGGGTGTGTCAGTTTGGCAGAAGTAAGGCTGCAAGAGGGTGAATCCCTCGAGAACGCGCTGCGCCGTTTTAAGCGCAAGGTACAACAGGAAGACATTATCAAGGAGGTCAAGCGCCACTCCTTTTACCTGAAGCCCGGCGAGAAGAAGCGTGTAAAGGCTGCTCTCGCACGTAAGCGTGCTCGCAAAAAGACGCGTAAGGAACAGGATTAACGCAGTAGTTGGGCCGCTCCTTCCCGGGGCGGCCCTGCTCAAATCTGGCCCCCCACCGAATTGAGCTGCAGTAGGGATAGTTCATACTTATCATCTCCGGCATATAAAGAACGATGAGTTGTACCCACGCCCCTCCTGGGTGCGTGGCGGGCCGAGTCCATGGGGCTGTAAGAGGGGGAGCAAGAGACAACCTGTATTTTCGGTGAACCACCGCAGTTCCTTCCCCGCGGGTGGGCGCGCGGAAACGGGCTGAAGGGAGCCATCCTCGATGGAATTTCAGGACAAGGTGCTGAAGTGTATCGACTGTGGGAGTGATTTCATTTTCACGGCTGGGGAACAGCTTTTCTTCCACGACAAGCAATTCAAGAACGAACCCAAGCGTTGCAAGGCTTGCAAGACCAAGCGAGTTTCGGTTCTCGGAGCGCCCCCCGCGCCGGGACAGAGCTATCGCTACACCAAGGTCGAGACCCAGGCGACGTGCTCGGGATGCGGAAAACAGACGACCGTTCCTTTCCGTCCCACGCAGGGCCGCCCCGTCTTCTGCCGCGAATGCTTCATGTCGCGCCGGACGGCAGCTTCGGCGTGACCTGGGCGGGCTTGACCGACTCTGGGTTACGATAGGGTTGTGGCTGGATATTTTGTAGAAAACTTCGGCTGCCGCGCCACCCAGGCTGACGGCGCCGCCCTCGAACGCCAGTTCGCGGAGCTTGGGATGGTCCGCGCCTCTGCTCCGGGCCAAGCATCGGTTGTGGTGATGAACACCTGCACCGTGACTGCGGGTGCGGATCAGGATGCGCGGGCCGCGATCCGGCGCGTGCGGCGGCAGAATCCCGAGGCTCGCATCGTAGTGACTGGATGCTACGCACAGCGAGCTCCGGAAGAGATAGCTGCCCTGCCGGGTGTCAGCCTGGTCATCGGGAACTCCCACAAACATCAACTGGCGGAGATTGTCAGCGCCACCGCAACCAGTTCAGCCGGTGAATCTGAGCAGCGCGACGCTGTGGACTTTGGGTGGCGCGGCGCTTCGAGCGCTGCGATCGACGCTGACCCTCATCCCAGGGCTTCAGCCCCTGAGGGACATGCATTCGTTCCCCTGACAACTCTGACTGTTTCGCCCGAAAGCCGAGAGCCGGAAGCCGGAAGCCTCATCTTCGTCTCCGACATCTTCGCGCATACCGAACTGCTGGCCGCGCCGGTCTTCGATGCTGCAAACGAACGTACGCGTCCCAATCTGAAGGTGCAGGACGGGTGCGATAACCGTTGTTCTTTTTGCGTCATCCCCCATGTGCGAGGACAGAGCCGCTCGCTCGAGATCGATCGGATCCTGCGCGACGTGAATGGTCTGGTCGAGTCTGGTTATCGCGAAGTTGTCATCAGCGGGATCAATTTGGGGAGATGGGGACGAGATCTGGACGGCTTCCGACTCTCGGCTTCCGGCTTCGGGGCGACGGGTACTGATTCGGACAACGACTTCCAGAAGCCGAGAGCCGGAAGCCGGAAGCCCTCTCTCGAAAATCTGATTCGCGCCATTCTCTGGGAGACCGCACTCGAGAAACTGCGCATTTCTTCCGTGGAACCGATGGACTGGAGCGACGGACTGATCTCGCTAGTTGCTTCGTCGCCTCGCATTGCCAAGCACGCGCACGTGCCGATGCAATCGGGCAGTGACGCGGTGTTGCGCCGCATGCACCGCAAATATCGCCCGTGGCACTACCGGGAGAAGATCGAGAAGATTCACGCGGCCATGCCGACGGCGGCGATTGGCGCCGATGTGATGGTGGGATTCCCCGGAGAAACGGACGCCGAGTTCGAATCCACACGCCGCATGATCGAAGAATTGCCGTTCACCTACTTGCACGTTTTCACCTACTCCGCGCGTCCGGGCACTCCGGCGGAGGCGATGAAAAATCAGGTGCCGGTCCATCTGGCCCGAGAGCGGAACCGCATTTTGCGCGAGTTGGCGGCCGAGAAGAAGTTAGCGTTCATGCGCGGCTTCGTCGGCAAGGAAGTGGACGCGATCACGCTGAACGTCACGGGCAGCGACGCAGATGGAGAGTTCACGGAAGCCCTCACCGACAACTATCTGAAGCTGCGTCTGCGAGGGCGGCACGAGGCGAATCGCTGGCTGCGCGCGGAGATTGAGGACGTGGTCGATGGAGCGCTGGTGGGGATGTGCAGCCATTGACTCACTAGTATGTCCTAGGTTTTCTTCCCGGGCGCTCCAATTCACACCGTCGGCGGTATCGCTCCCCACCCTCCGCGAAGGGCACGCGAAGGATGGGCCATCCCGTTTTACTCGGTACTTTACGAAATCCCCCGCCACGACAGCCGCGGGACGGCAGCGCTACTTATGAGGCAGGCTGGAGTTGGGTTGCGACCTTTTCCAACAGAGCCGACGCGGCTTGGCCGGCGTCGAGGGTGGAGAAGTCGCTTCCCAGTTCGATGCATCGGGCGGAGGCGCAGAGATCGCGGAACGATTTCTCAGTCGCAGGCGAACCGGCGAGTTCCGCGCCCAACAACAGCAGATCGAAGTGCGAGACACGCATCAGGATGAGAGCATCGCGAAGGTTGTTGCTGGTGTGAACTTCATATCCGGCCCGGCGCAGGAGTTCGCGAACGTAGGTTACAACGTCGGCATCGCGATCGATGCACAAAATGCTGTGTCCGGTGGAGACCGGTTTCTCGGTCGCGACAGGCGCTCGATAAAACGCGGCCACTGCGTGATCTTCCGATTCGTGGGAATCGAACAGCTTGTGCAGATGAGATAACTGAAGCATTTTGCGGATGGACTCGGGAACCTCGCACAGTTTCAGGTCGCCGTGCACCTGGCGTGTGCTGGTGAGAGTGCGCACCATGGTTCCCAGGCCGCTGCTGTCGATGAATACGACCTCGCCGAGATGGAGAACAATCGACCGGCGGTCCCGGAGCAGATGCGTCACGTGAGCCCGCAGGGCTTCGACCTCGCCGCCGGCAACGATGCGCCCCTTGCAGCGCACAATAGTGACACGTCCCACGTCGCGTGTTTCCAACAGCAGCTTCAATCGGTCTCCTGTTCGACGAGGCTAGCGGGCGACCGCTTTCAATACCACCGTATTACGCTCGTCGCCCGTGACGGCGCGGTCAAAGCGCTTGAGTTCGTCGGCCCGATCGACGGGCAAGCTCAGCTCCTTGACCTCAAAAGTCCGGGTGTAGCGTATCACGCCGCCCGTCACTTCAGTCTTGGAATGGTAGCTGGCGAAGCTGAAGTCGGCGTCCACGGGAGGAGGCATGTCGTCCACTTCGTAGCCCGCGGGAATCGCGATCTCAAAAGTGTCGACATCGCGCGCGGGAGCTTCGAATTCGATGGAGAATTTTCGCGGCTCTTTGGTCTCAAGGTAACCGAAGGCTTTGTTGCCGAGCACGCGGGGACGAACCAGCAGTAGTCCGCCAGCGTTCTTGGCATAGTGGTCGGACTCGAAGGAGTAGTCAAAGCCGAAGGGCTGATCCGTGCGCTGCAGATTGGAGAAGGTCGCGTGCGTCAGGCGGAAACTGGACATGGAATTCGAAAGCAGAGTTTCGATGGGCTTGACGCGGTCCGCATCGTTGGTGACTTTCATGAGGGCATAGCGTTCCGACGCGGCCCGCTCGCCAAGGCATACTTCCTTGACGCTGCCCTTGAGCGTACCTCCGGCATCCAGAGTCAGCTTCGCGGTCCGCTCGACGCTGTTCATGGACGAGGGCTGCTGCGGCAAGGGAATGAGTTCACCGCCGTCAGGGATCACCAGGAGCGCATAGTTGTCCTGCAATTCCCCGCGAATTTGCCCAAAGGGAGTGATGTCATCGGTGGGATCAAAGAACAGGATCCGGCCGAGTTTTGGATCTGCCCGCACAGCTATGAGAGCTGGATCTTTGAGCCCCTCGGGTAATTTGATGGCAACAATCGCATGGTTAAAACCATGGTGAGCCGGAGTATTGCGAGTGACCGCGCCGCGCTCGGTATTGATGACGACATGGTAGGAGTCGACGTCGATCTCGTGCAGCATGGCGCGCATCAGGGTGGCCTTGTCCTTGCAGTCTCCATAGCGATGAGAAAACACTTCTGGAGCCGGGTGGGGCTGCCATCCGCCGATGCCGAGTTCGATGGCTACGTAACGAATGTCGTGCTGCACAAATTGCGCGATCGCCTGCATCTTCTGGACCGGCGTATTCTTGCCGGCCGTCACGGTCGCGACTTGCTGCTTGATCTCTGGGGAGGGGTCGGTTCTGCCAGCCAGCAAGGTGCCATACCATTTCCCCATGTCGTCCCAGGCGGCGAAGCCGTTCAAAGCCTTTCCGCCGGGCGGAAAGAAGGTCACGATCATTTGGCCGGCAACCCCGACGTAAGGGGGCATTGCGGGCTCGTGGCGGATTTCTTTGACATCGGAAACCGTCCATTGCCAGAGATTATTTCCGCTTTCGGAGGGCTTCACCTCGGGATGGTTCAACCAGAAATCGCGGAATTCCCAGCCGGGCGGCAACTGCAAGGAATAATGGGTTTCGCGCACCGGATCGGTGTCCTGGAAATACCACATGTCTTGTAGAAAGAACGGGCGTTCCTCCACCTCATACTCATAGCCGACAATATTGCCGGGATCGGGCGCGGGGATGGTGAGCACGCGGAACTTCACGTCATCGACGAGTTCCCCTCCTCCGCCGAGGGCGCGATCAACAGCATCTTTGTCTTTGACCTCGTAGTCTTTGCCCTGCGCGGGGATGCACCATCCATGCAGACTTTTGATCTTGCGGGAAGGGTTGAAGTAAACGTAGACCGTGCCATGCTCGCGGCCATTGGGGCGCAGAATCTTGTAGGCCTCGCGGATTGTGGTTTTGATTTTATCGGTCGAGAGGACAGTGACGTCGGTCTCGGAATAAAGCAATATCGCGTCGGTCTTTTCGTCGTGAGGGGGCAAGGGCGCGTTCACCTGGGCATGCATCCAAGCTGGGGCGTCGCCAGCCGAGGCGTGCGTCGCCCCAGCACACAAGGCGAGCGCAGCGCAAAACGAAATCAGCAGAACTCGCCGGCTAGTTGCTGGCGGACGCTGCAGCGGCTTGCACGACAATTTGTTGGTCATCTCCGGTCCTCACCGATTGAAAGAATTCGCGCAGCGCGGGGTAATACTTGGGGTCCAGCAGGAGAAAGTCCCAAGCCAGTTTCCGCGTCATGTGAAGCGTGGTGCCGTTCTTCTCGACTTTCGACGCATAGGAAAGGACATGGCCGTTGTTCATTTGGGGCGGCGGGACGCTGCTCACTTGCCAATCCTGGGGAAGTTCAAGGGTCACATCTTCGATCTTTTCGTGCGGATAGTCGACATAAATAGGGTGGACGCGCTTGGCATGTTCAAAGGTGTGCTTCTCGACGGCGGTGAAAAGCGCCGCGGGAATCAACGTGCGCTTTCCAGCGCTGGAAGCCCAGCCGGGAACACTGAGATCAAATTCCGCCACGAGCGGAGTCTCCGAATTGCTCCAATCTGGTGTGTTCGTAAGTTCAACCTCGGCGGGAACGGGGATTTGGTTCTTAACCCGGTCTTCCAGGAACTTCTTACGGGCCACAGCGTCAGCGTTGCGGACGTCGAGCCGGTGGTACATGGCTTCCAGACCGGTGTAGGTAACCTGCAGTTTGCCTTCGAGGTTGCCGGAGTCGCTGAGGCGCAGCTTGGAAACGAGTTGAATGCGGGACTCGGAACTCTCGGGAAGAGTGGTGATAACCCAAGCGCCGCCATTTTTGTTCAAGCAAAGTCCAGGCGTGCCGGTCTCGGGCCAGGTGAGCATGCCGAAGGGCGTAAAGGCAGCGCCAGGATCGAAATAGAGATCCTTGCCATTGAGTTTCACGAGCACAACGTTGGAGTTTAGTTTCCGGTTCTCCATGTTCTTAGGAAGAAAGAAATACTGGCTGCGGCCGGAAGCCCAGACACCGTACGCATCGAAGCCTGCCGCGCGGACCAGCGCAAGGTAGAGCCAAGTCAGCTGCACGCCGTCACCATAACCGCGCTTCCAGAGTTCTTCGACGTTTTCGACCGGCTTCTCCTTGTCGCGCTTTTCCTGCTGAGCGGTCTTCTGCACTTCGTACGACGTATTGCGGATCTGCTGCACGCGGTCGTAGATCTTGCGCAGCTTGACCTCCGGGGCATCGTTGGGCGACACGATTTGACTGACCGCCTGTTCCATCGCCTTCCGCTTGTCAATGAAGGACTCGAGAGAGTCGTAGCGCTTTTTGTTGACGTGACGCCAGAATTGATCAGGCTCGCGGTCCAGGTATTCATCTTCGTAGATGAAATTGACCCGAGCTCGCAGTTCGCTGGGAGGGGGCATGAAGTCCTCGATCTGGAAGGCCGGAATATCGTGGACCTCCATTCTCAAGACGTGGTCTGGACCCTCTTTGGGCTCCGAACCAGCGGGAACACCCTGCCAGGTCCAGCGCAAGGTCATGATGGAGTAGTTGGATTTGTAGGGTCTGAGGGAGAATCTTGCGTAGCGCGTAAACAACGGGTCGCTGAGAGTCCAGAGCGAATTGTAGATGAACTGATCGCTCAGATCGTAGGTGTAGCGATACTCGATGATGTCACCGACTTGCACGTTGGGAAGGGTAAAGGTCTTCGCCAGGTACTTGAGTCCCTGCGCTTTTTCGATCGTTTTTTCGAAAACCTTTCCGTCGAAGTCGACCACCGAGCCATCCGATTTGAGCGTGCTGGCGTGAACGCCCACGACGTCTTCGCTGGCCCGGTTGAACTCAATCTCGACGTCGGCGTAGTGGCGGCCTTCTTCCGTAAGAATCTTGATGCGCACGAAGTTGTCTTCGTGCGAGGTGCGGCCGTTGTCATCGCGATCCACTTCGCGAAACAGAATGATGGCGGGCGCTCCGGGAGCTTTGGGCTCGCTGGTCATTTTCAGATCTTCGGGAGAAACGGGCGGAAATCCTTGGGCCCACGAAGGGGCCGACGAAAGCGCGGCCGTGGCGACGAGCGCCAGAAAGAGTCTGTTCGGCCAAGCAGACAGCTTAAAGAGAGCAGGCATGGTGCCTCCCACGACAAGGTTGTGAGTCAGCGTGGAGCCCAGGGGCCAGAGGGGGAAAGCAGAGGCCGCAGAGGATAAGCCACGACGTCGGATATTGTTTTCAGCCGAGCACGCAGGCTTTATGGCAGGCGAGAGTACCGTGCCTTCAAGCCCCTGTCAAGATAACGTATGAGATGCGGTCGGGGTGTGATGCCGATCACATCATGAGTCGCAAAGCTCTCTCGAAGGCTCACGGAGGCAGGCTCACGGAGATGGAAGGCGCGACCGGAAGCTGCAACCACAGGTGGATTCCGCTCTCCGCCGTAAGCCAGCCCTTCTTTGCATGAGGCTGCAATTTGACCTGGGTCTATAATTGGCCGACCCATGCCCCTGGCTGCTGGCACACGACTCAGTCAATATGAAATTCTCTCGCCGATTGGGGCGGGCAGCATGGGCGAGGTGTATCGCGCACGCGACACACGGCTGGACCGCGACGTGGCCATCAAAGTTTTGCCGCAGCTGGTTGCGTCGGAACCGGAGCGCCTGCAACGCTTCGAAGTAGAAGCCAAGGCGGCAGCGGCTCTGAACCATCCCAACATTCTTGCGGTGTACCAGATGGGAACGTACGCGGGAGTTCCCTATCTGGTCTCGGAACTGCTCGAGGGCATGACTCTGGCAGAGACCGTGAGGCGCGGGCCATTGCCGGTGCGCAAGGCGATTGACTACGGAGTGCAGATTGCGCGCGGCCTGGCAGCGGCGCACGAAAAAGGGATCGTCCACCGCGACTTGAAGCCCGACAATCTGTTCGTCACCAAAGATGGGCGAGTCAAGATTCTCGACTTCGGACTGGCCAAGGTGATTCAGCCGAAGGAATCGGTCGCGAATATGGCGCCGACGCTCACCATCCCGGGCGTAGCCATGGGGACAATGGGCTACATGTCTCCGGAGCAGGTGCGCGGGCTGGCCACCGATCACCGCACCGACATTTTCGCTTTCGGCGCAATCCTTTACGAGATGGTGATGGGGAAGGCGACTTTTGGCCGTCTCACCAACGCCGATACGATGAGCGCGATCCTGAACGAAGAGCCGACGCCGATTTCGGAGCTTGCCCCGGAAACGCCAGTAGGACTGCAGAGGGTTGTGCTGCGCTGCCTGGAGAAAAACGAGGAGCAGCGGTTTCAGTCGGCATCGGATTTGGCGTTCGCTCTGGAAGCATTGTCGGATACGGGAGTCGGAGCACCGACTGGCGCGCATGCGATCCAGCCGGTCGTGGGCAAAGGCGGCGCGAAGGAGAAGGAACCTGATCGTTTTCGCACAGCGCTCGCCGCGGCGGCGTTGGCAATTGTGTGCCTGGCAGTGCTCGCTTATTTCTGGATGCGGCCCGCTGCGGTTCCGAGAGTTTCGAATTACGTTCAGCTCTCGCACGACGGCCAACCGAAGTCATTGATCGGCACCGACGGATCGAGGCTTTACCTGGGCGTAGGCGTGGGCAGTTCGGGAAGCTTCGCCTTCCACGGGCTCGCGGAGATGTCGGTGACGGGTGGCGATCCGCGGCGGATGTCGATCATGCCTTCCGCTGACATGGTTCCCGTGGATCTGTCGCCGAGTGGTGCGGAACTTCTCGTGGTGGATGGGCGGGGCGCGCCTCCGCGGGGACCGATCTGGAGTCTGCCGGTACTGGGCGGATCGCCACGCAGGCTGGCGGATGCGACGGGCGAAACGGCGGCATGGTCGCCGGATGGCAAGATGCTGGCGTACAGCAATCTGAGCGATCTGTTCGTGGCCAACGCAGACGGAACGGAGTCGCGAAAACTGCTGGCGGTGAAGGGCGACATCAAGAATGTGACGTGGTCGCCGGACGCCAGCCACTTGCGATTCGATACAACCGAGACCGCCGGGACGATCGGGCAGCAACTCACATGGGAAGTGTCAGCGACGGGAACGGACTTGCATCGATTCCTGGGCGGCTGGCATGATCCGCCGGACGAGTGTTGCGGCAAGTGGACGAAGGACGGCACGTACTTCATATTTCAGTCGAAAAATCAGATCTGGGCTTACCCGGAAAAGAGCGGTTTCCTGCGCTCTGAACCGAAGCCGATTGCATTGACTTCGAGCCCGCTGTCGCTGTCGTATCCTCTGCCGAGCGAAGACGGCAAGAAGCTGTTCATGATCGGGCAGACATACCGTGGCGAGCTGACGCGTTACGACGCGAAGTCGGGCCAATTCGCATCGTTTCTCGGTGGCATCTCCGCGGAGTATGTTGCCTTCTCCAAAGATGGGCAATGGGTGACTTACGTTGCCTACCGTGAGGGCTCGCTTTGGCGGAGCAAGCCGGATGGAAGCGAGCGTCTGCAGCTCACTTATCCGCCCATGTATCCGGTGCTGCCGCGCTGGTCTCCTGACGGCAAGAAAATCATTTTCTTCGAGTTCGCGCTGAGCGCCGCGAAGCCGGCGAGGATTTATGAAGTTTCCGTGGATGGCGGAAGCCCGAGGGAGTTGATGCCGGACGATCCGCGGCAACAACTGGATCCGAACTGGTCGCCGGACGGGACGAAGATCGTCTTCAGCAATGAATCGAATGATCCGTCGTCGGCAATTCATGTGCTGGATCTGGCAAGCCATCAGGTCTCGGACCTACCGAACTCGCAAGGACTGTATTCACCGCGATGGTCGCCGGACGGCCGATATATTTCTGCCTTCTCGGCGGACTCGATGAAGCTGATGCTATTTGACTCGCAGAACCAGAAATGGACCGAACTGGCCAACGGGTCGTTGAGCTGGCTGAACTGGTCGCATGATGGACAATACGTGTACGTGCTGGATTACCGCGGTAAGAATGCAGTGGTTCGGATTCGAATCAGCGACCATAAAACGGAACAGGTCGTGGATCTTAAGAGTCTTGCGACCACCGGCCGCTACGGCGGCGCTCTGTCGCTCACGCCCGACGATTCACCTCTACTGCTGCGCGACACGGGAACCCAGGATGTGTACTCGGTGGATTGGGAAGCGCCCTGACCGGAGCCTCCGGTCGAGTACTTGACGCCTTTCATCTTTACATCTTTCGTCTTTATACATCTTTCGTTGGTGATCGGATCATCCGGTCCCAGATGGGTCTTGCGGACGATCTCTACGCCGGGGAGTCTGGGGAACGATCGAGCCGCTTTACCTTGTTTTCGAGCAGATCGTTGAGTTCCTGGACCAATTTCGTAAACTTGTCGCGATTCTGTTCGTTCGCGATCTGCTCGCACAGCGATCGCATGCGCTCTCGTTCGTCAGGGGTCATTCCGAACCTCGTGGTAGCCGCAGAGCGGGAAGATTTGTCGCCTCAACAGGACATATAAATATGAACCCGGGAGGGATGAAGAAGTTGCCTTCCCGCCGTCGCGGCTCGAAGAGAAGTTTCGGGAACTCATTGCCAAGATCTACTGCGGAGGCAGGGCGCGCCGTTCTTTGACCGGCCTGCGCCCCAGGAGTTGACTGGCAGCGAGACTGCGAAGGCGTTCAATTTTCTCGTGGATCGCAGCCAATAATTCTTGCAGGATCGCTTCCAGTTCGCCGTTGGAGGCCTCGGTAACCTGGGCACAGAGGTGTCGAATTCGGTCGTCGAGGCGGCGCGAGTGCATTCTGAAGTAATCCGCGTCGTTCAGTGGCTCGCTGTATTTTGCCTGAGATCTACGGAAAGGTTGGATACCCTACGTACTGTAGACCACGAAAAAGCCCGGCGACGAGAACCGGAGAAAGCCCGCGCTCTGGGCTGCTGCAAAAGGCGATAAAGCCGCAAGGCTGGAGCGGTATCGGGTGTTTCCCTTAGACGATAAAAAGAAAAACAGTTGTAAAACCGATTACGTTCCGAAGCGTTCGACGGCGCGAGCTTTTGCCTTGGCGGCTTCTTCCTCACGATTCTTGGCCGGTGCCGTGGTTTCAAGCGAGCGCAGAAGGCGCATTGAAATTGCAGCGACTTCATCGACCGCAGCCAGGAACGAGGCTTCGTTGGACTTCGACGGTTTGTTGAACCCGGTAATTTTTCGGATGAACTGCAGTGACGCGGCGCGCACTTCGTCGTCGGTGACGGGCGGATCAAAATTGAAAAGCGTCTTGATGTTTCTGCACATAGAGTGGCACCTCGGTTGTCTACAGTTCCCCAGATCGAACCGCTAAGCTTATTTTCGCCCAAGAAGGCCGGTCCGTGGAATCCCCACGAGAGTCAGTCGATTGGGTGTTCATCTGCACTTTAGTTGGTGATAGCCTGCCAGGAAATTGGTGGAACGAGGCACGCGGTTCGAAACTCCTCATGCTATAATTCTTTATTCTCAGTCGCTTAGCGCACGGAGGACTGTATCGATAAACGTTTTATCCGCACGAACGATCGTATCCGGGCACGTGAAATCCGCGTGATTGATGACGAAGGGCAGCAGCTTGGCATCATGCCGCCTTACGAAGCGATCAAAAAAGCCCGCGAAAAGAATTTGGACCTGGTCGAGATTTCGCCTACCGCGCAGCCTCCCGTGTGCCGCATCATGGACTACGGGAAGTATCTTTACCAGCAGGAAAAGAAAGAGCGCGAAGCCAAGAAGCACCAGAAAACGATCACCGTAAAAGAGGTCAAGTTCCGCATCAATGTGGACGACCACGATTACGAGACGAAGAAGAATCATGTGCTGCGTTTTCTGGATGAAGGCGACAAGGTGAAGGCGACCATTTTCTTCCGCGGACGCGAGATGACGCGTACCGGGCTCGGCCGGCAGATTCTGGAACGGCTGATCAAAGACGTGGAACCGCACAGCATCGTGGAGTTTCGTCCTCGGCAAGAGGGAAATACGCTGCACGCGATTCTGGCGCCAAAGAAGTCAGAGAAAGAACGAGAGAAAGAGAAGCAGCGGGAAGAGAAGCACAAGGCTGCGGCGCAGAGTGCGCCGAGCATTCCTCCGCCGCAGGTCGCCAAGCCCGCGTCGTAGGCCCGCTTCATACGAAAGAAACGAATTGCAAGCTGCTGTAACTACTCTCGCCTGAGCGGTCATCTGACATTCTGCGAGAATGAAATGAAACTGACAGCCGAGGGCTGAAAAGCTGACGGCTGTTTTCTGAGGACTTTATGCCGAAATTGAAAACGCACAAGGGCGCTGCCA
The DNA here is from genome assembly GCA_963706645.1 of uncultured Acidobacteriaceae bacterium. Classification (GTDB taxonomy): domain Bacteria; phylum Acidobacteriota; class Terriglobia; order Terriglobales; family Acidobacteriaceae; genus Sulfotelmatobacter. The sequence goes on along the minus strand of CAVPNR010000019.1, from coordinate 162,766 downwards.
AGCGCTTCAAACTGACCGGGACGGGGAAGGTAAAGCGGGGGCGATCGCACCTGCGTCACATTCTGACGTCAAAGAGCAAGAAGCGGAAACGGAATCTGGGATCGCCGGCGCTCGTGAGCGATGGCGATAAGCGCAAAGTCAAGCGCATGATTCCGTACCAGTAGAAGCGATTATTGATTGATGATTGTTGATTGTTGATTGAAAAACTCTCGGGCTTGGATTTTCAATCAACAATCAGCAATCAAAAATCAGCAATTGCTTCAGGTGTGTGAAGAGGCCAGAGATCGCCGCCATGGCGAATCGTCCTTGCCTCCAGCCGCCAGTACTTTGAAACTAAAAAGGAGAACACCATGCCTCGTGTAAAACGCGGAACCAAACGCCGCGCAAAACGCAAAAAGATATTAGACCGCGCAAGCGGGTATTTCCTCACCAAGTCGAAGCTGTACCGCTCGGCAAAAGAAGCGGTGGAGCGCGGACTGAAGTTTGCCTACTCCGGTCGCAAACAGCGCAAGCGGCAGTACCGCTCGCTGTGGATCGTGCGCATCGGCGCCGCCGCCAAGCTGAACGGGATGAGCTACAACCAGTTCATTCATGGATTGAAGCTGGCAGGGATCGAACTCGACCGCAAGATTCTGGCGGACCTGGCGGTGAAGGATCCCGCGGGATTTGCCAGCCTGACGACGCAAGCGAAGGGCGCGATCGCAGCGGCGTAAGAGGCTTCCGGCGCTCGGCTTCCGGCTTCCGGTTTTCAGCTTCTGACTGGCATCACATTCGCATTGGCACCCATTTGCTTTGTCATTCTGAGCGAAGCGAAGAACCTGTGCAGTTCGCGGCGAGTTGCATAGGTCCTTCGCGCAGAAAGCGCGCTCAGGATGACAGGCGCTTTGCAGACAACCGTAATTCAAACCATCGTGGCATACACCGTTCCCAAACTGACCGACTATTCGGCGGCGGCGCTGGAGAAGGCTGCAGGCGAGTGCGTTGCTGCGTGTACGGGCGAAGCTTCCGAAGTCCGCAATGATGCGGAACTGAAGGCGCTTCGCGACCGGTGGATGGCGCGCAAGAACGGAATCCTGACTCAGATCAATGATCTGTGGCTGAAGGGCGCTCCGAAAGAGGCGAAGCGCGAGGCGGGGATTCGCGTCAACGAATTGAAGGCGCGGATCACGGAACTCGTCGAGGATGCTCATGTCGCGGGTTCTGGCGGGAATTCGCTTGCGGCGGAGCGTGTTGACATTTCGCTTCCAGGCGTGCGGCGTCCACTTGGGGCGGAGCATCCTGTGATGCGCACGTGGCGCGAGATTGTTGGCGTCTTTCAGAAGCTCGGCTATTCCGTCGCCGAGGGCCCTGTCGTTGAGACTGATTACTACAACTTCGAGGCGCTGAATTTTCCGCCGAACCATCCGGCGCGGGATACGCAGGACACGCTGTTCATCGCGGGGCAGCAGTCGAAGCCGCAGCGCGAGCGGTTGCTGCTGCGCACGCATACTTCTCCGGTGCAGATTCGGACGATGGAGAAGATGCGGCCGCCGCTTCGGATTGTGATTCCGGGAACGGTGCATCGCAACGATCCTCCGGATGCCAGCCACTCACCGATGTTTCATCAGATCGAAGGGCTCGCGGTCGACACCAACATTACATTTGGCGATTTGAAGGGGACGCTCGATCACGCCATGAAGGCGCTCTTCGGGTCGTCGGTGAAGACGCACTTCCGGCCGTCGTTCTTCCCATTTACCGAGCCCAGCGCGGAGTTGTATGTAACCTGCTTCATCTGCGGTGGGAGCGGGAAGAGAGGTTCGGATCCGTGCCGTCCGTGCAAGCAGACGGGATGGATCGAAGTGCTGGGTTGCGGGATGGTCGATCCGAATGTGTTTGAGTTTGTGAAGGACAACGGGTATGACCCGAAGAAGGTTTCGGGATTCGCCTTTGGCATGGGTGTGGACCGGCTAGCACTGCTGAAGTATGGCGTGGATGATCTGCAGTACTTTTTTCAGGGGGATGTGCGGTTCTTGCAGCAGTTTGGGTAGGAATTGTCATCCTGAGCGGAGCAAGAGCTGCACGAAAGTGAAGCTCGTGCGTAGTCGAAGGATCCCTTTGAGCCGGCACGACAACGGATTCTTCAAGGCGTTCTCTGATTCGCTGTTGGAGAGAACGCCTCGCAAGACCATCGATTGAGTGAGATGAAAGGGATCCTTCGACTGCGGCTTGCTTCACTCGCGTGAAGCAAGTCCTCGCTCAGGATGACAGAACTTGAGGAATGAAACTTTCTCCACAATGGATTCGCGACTTCGTTGATCTCGCGGTCGACGACCGGCGGCTCGCTGAGGACTTGACCAACGTTGGAATTTCGGTCGAGGGCATCAGCGGCGCGGGTGCCGATACCGTGTTTGAGATGGAGATTGGGACAAATCGTCCTGATGCGATGAATCATTACGGCGTGGCCCGGGAAGCGGCGGCGATTTATGATCTGCCGCTGAAAGCGATCGAGCCGAAGCTGCCCTCAGCGGCTAAAGCCGCAACATCCAATGGGCCTGACGCAGCCCTGAAGGGCCGCTCTTCCACCAAGAGTTCTTCCACGCTTCCCGCAGCGACAGCCGCTTCGGACGACGCGCCTTTCCCTATCACCGTCGAGGAGCCTGCGCTGTGTCCTCGGTTCTCGGCGCAGGTGGTTCGCGGGACTTGCATCAAGGCCTCGCCTGAAAAGGTTGCGCACCGGTTGCAATTGCTTGATCAGCGGCCGATTTCTAATGCCGTCGACGCCACCAATTACGTTCTGTGGGAAATCGGCAAGCCCACGCACGTGTTCGATATGGACCTGCTTGAGGGCGGGAAGATTATCGTCCGGAAGGCGCGGGACGGCGAAGCGCTGAAGACTCTCGATGGCGTCGAGCGCAAGCTAACTTCCGAAGACCTCGTAGTGTGCGATGCGAAAAAGCCGGTCGGCCTCGCCGGAGTGATGGGCGGGTACGACACGATGATTACCGAAAAAACCAGGAATGTTTTGATTGAATCTGCCTGGTGGGATCCAGGGATCGTCCGGAAGATGTCGCGGCGGCACGGAATTCACACCGATGCATCTCACCGCTTCGAGCGCGGAGCGGATTTCGAGTCGACCGTGTTGTCGTGCGATCTTGTTGCCCAGATGATTCTGGAGTCGGGCGGCGGCGAGTTGGTTGGCGATGTGGTTGATGTGGTCTCCAAACCGATGGACCAGGCTCCGGTAGTGCTGCATGTGGCCGATGTGAAGCGCATTTTAGGCGGAAGCCTGAGCTCATCGCAGATCTATCACCTGCTGAAGCGCCTCGGCTTTTCGCTGATTCCTGAGGGGCAGAGTGACGCGCAGTTTCGCGTGCACATTCCGAGCTGGCGGTTGGATGTGGAGCGCGAGATCGACGTGATCGAAGAGATCGCGCGGTTGCACGGGTACGACAAATTTGAGAACACGCTGCCGTCGTACAGCGGCGCGGTGGTCGAGTTGCCGCATGCGGCGATGGACGCGACTTTGCGCGAGCGGGCCCTGGCGCTGGGATACAACGAGGCGTTGTCGTTGACCTTCATTTCGCATGCCGACGCAGAAAAGTTTTCCTCGGCGAAAGTTCTGAAGTTGGAGAATCCTTTGAGCGAAGAGGCGTCGGTGATGCGGACATCGCTCGCTCCGGGCATGCTCGACATGCTGGCATGGAATTTGAATCGCGATGTGGCAGAGGCGCGGCTGTTCGAGATCGCCAACGTATATGAGTTGTCAGGCGAGACTCGGGTGGAACCGAGGCGCGCTTGTTTGGGCGCTACGGCGGCGGCAGTGCGCGGCTCGCTGCCTGCGGGTGACGCGCTCGATGTGAGCAAGGGCGAGCATGCGGTGGCGACGGAAACGTTTCGCGGATTCAAGGGCGATGTGGAGAATCTGCTGGCGGCCTTTGCCGGCGAGGTGAGTTACGACCGGGAGACGGCGGACTATTTTCATCCGGGACGGTCGGCGCGGGCGCTACTGAATGGCGCGGTGGTGGCTCAGTTTGGGCAGATCCATCCGGAAGTGGCGGCGGCGCGCAAGCTGCGGCAGGATGTCTTCCTGGCTGAGATTGATCTGGAGCAGTTGTATGAGACCGGGCTGCGGACGGTGAAGTTCGCGCCCCTCGGAAAATATCCGGCGGTGGAGCGGGATTTCTCGTTTGTGTTTGATGATGGAGTTTCGTTCGAAGAGATGCGTGCGGCGGTTGCGGGATTGAAGATTGCGCAACTGCGGGAGTTTCGTCCAGTGGAGATTTTCCGCGGCGGGTCGATTGCGGCCGGGAAATATTCCGTGTTGTTGCGCGTACGGTTTCAGTCGGATGAGCGGACGCTGCGCGAGGATGAAGTGGCGCAGTGGTCAGGGAAGATTGTGGCTGCGCTTGCAGAGTTAGGCGGAATCCAGAGGGTTTAACAAAGGCCCACTTCTCGCGCAAAAAGCGCGCGAGAAATGGGGCACCCGCCACTCAGCGTTCTCGGTGGAATGCAACGGGTGTAGAACATTACATCCGGAGTAATCTAAGACTCAAGTCAAAATCCCCACCCTCTCGCAAAGAGCGCGAGAAGGATGGGGCACCCCCTTAATCTCTACCCATCCATTTCTCCGTGTCACTTTTCCCGCGTCAGGATCGACGCGTCCAATTCCCTGACTGAGCGGAATCCGCTGAGTCCCATTGTCAGGTCCAGGTCGGCCAGGAAATTCTGGACGACATCGCGCACACCTTGTTCGCCGGCGATGGCGAGTCCCCAGACATAGAGGCGTCCCAGCAGGACGGCGCGAGCGCCGAGGGCCAGGGCTTTGATCGCGTCCGCTCCGTAGCGAATGCCGCTGTCAAACAGGATGGGGATTTTCTGTTGGATCGCGTCGGCTACGCCGGGGAGCGCATCGAGCGCAGCGATGGCTCCGTCGACCTGGCGGCCTCCATGGTTGGAGACGATGATGGCGTCGGCTCCGTGATCGAGCGCGAGGCGGGCGTCTTCGGGATGGAGAATTCCTTTCAACACAATGGGTAATTTGGTTTGCTGGCGGAGCCATGCGAGATCGTTCCAGGTCAGCGCGGTGTTCGAGAACAAGCCTGCCCAGAGACGAATCGCAGCCGCTGGATCGGCGGCCGGCGGTTGCGGCAGGCGCGAGCAGAAGACAGGATCAGTGAAATAGTTGGCGAGTCCGTCGCCGAGCAGGAATGGAAGATAGGGATGCTGGAGGTCGCGTTCGCGCCATCCGAGCATGGCGGTGTCGAGGGTCATGACGAGCGCGGAGTAGCCTAACTTTTCCGCGCGTCGCAGCAGGCTTGCCGTCAGTTCGTGATCCTTGCCCCAGTAGAGCTGGAACCAGCGCGGAGCGGCGTCCATGGCTTGAGCGACTTCTTCAATCGGGCGAGAAGACACGGTGCTGAGAACGAAGGGGACGCCGAGTCCTGCGGCCGCTCGGCCGACGGCGACTTCGGCTTCGGGGTGAATGATGTTCTGCACGCCGACCGGGCCCAGCAAAACTGGAGCCGGCAGAGTCTGGCCGAAGAGTTCAACGGTGAGATCGCGCTGCGAAACATCGCGCAACATACGAGGGACAATCCGCCAGCGGTCGAAGGCGGCGAGGTTGGCGCGCGCGGTGCGTTCGCCGGAAGCGCTGCCCGCAACGTAATCGTAAGCCTGCGGCGAGAGAACCTCGGCAGCTTTTTCTTCGAGTTGCGCGAGTGGGATGGGAACTGAGATTTTTTTCCCCGCCAGGCCGAGTTGGTAGATCTCAAACTGGCGCTGCATGCCGGGACTGGCGGAGCTGGGTTTGGGGATGGAGTGGGGCGAATCGGGCATGGGATTCCTCTGGTTAAGCGGGGATCATTCTATACGGCTCGTGTTCTCGGACGGAGAAATCTCCAATTGGGCCCACCCGGCTTTCTTCTCGTCCCACACTCTGAAGTGCCTAAACCACAAAAGACACGAAGGTAGACGAAGGAGAACCTACGCTCGTTGCTTTTCCGGAGTTGCAAGTCACCTTCAGGTTTTTGGCTCTGCTGCCGATAGGAAAGACGTGGAAAACAATTCTGCTGGACAAGGCGTGGCCCAAGCCCGGGTGGTGGAAGCGAAGCCGCTGCGGCATGTGGCGCGGCAACCCATATTCGACCGGGATGAGAAGGTCTTCGGATACGAACTGCTGTTTCGCGACGGACTGCAAAACGCGTTTCATGGCGACTCGAATGAAGCGTCGCGAGCCACTCTGGACCGAACGCTGCTGATGGGACTGGATGTGCTGTGCGATGGGCGGCGCGCCTTTGTGAATTGCACGCGCGATACGCTGATCAAGGGACTGGTTACACTGCTGCCCTCGACGCTCACGGTGGTGGAGGTTCTGGAATCGGTTCCCGCGGATCCCGATGTCGTGGCGGCGTGCCAGCGTTTGAAAGAAGCGGGATACATGATCGCGCTGGATGACTATGTGGCCAACGATCCGCGAGAAGGACTAGCGGAGATCGCGGACATCATCAAGGTCGAAATGAAGTTGACGACCGAGGAGCAGCAGCGGGCTCTGATCAAACAGTTCGGGCCGTGGCGCTGCCGGATGCTGGCGGAAAAAATCGAGACGCGGGCGGAATTCGTACGGGCGCGGGATCAAGGGTTTGTGTATTTCCAGGGCTATTTCTTCCGGCGCCCGGAGATGATGAATACGCGCGACATGCCGGCCAACCGGATGAACTATCTGCGCATGCTGCAGGAAGTATCGCGTCCCGACCTGGATCTGGGAGAACTCGAGAAGCTCATTAAGGCGGAGGCGTCGGTGTGCTACCGCCTATTGCGATATCTGAATTCGGCGATGTTCGCGTTTCAGAGCGAAATCCATTCGGTGCGCCACGCCCTGTCGATACTGGGAGAGCGTGACGTGCGGCGCTGGGTGAGGCTGGTAGCGGCGGTGGGAGCCGGGCAGGAAAAAACCAGTGATCTGGTGCTGTCGGCTCTGGTGCGAGGCAGGTTTGGCGAGTTGCTGGCGGAACGGGTGAAGCACGGGGAATCCGATCTGTTCTTGCTGGGACTGTTGTCCCTGATCGACGCGATGATGGAGATGCCCATGCAGGAAGTGCTGGAAAAAATTCCGCTGGATCGGGCGACCAAGGCGGTGCTGTTAGGACAGCCGAGCGAGTTGCGACCGGTGTACCAGTTAATGTTGGCGCACGAAAGCGGAGAATGGGCAGCGGCGGAGGAGTTGAGCAAGAACCTGCATGTGGACGCCGAGGAAGTTGCCTTGCTGTACTGGCAGGCGCAACAGTGGGCGCGAGAGGTATCGAGCGGGGAGTAACGGCGGCTTGCAGCGCTCGGCTTTCCGGCGCCCTGGATCGGACTCGGACACGAACCTTCCAGTCATGGCCTCCTGTGCAAAAGGCGGACGGTTGAGCCCTTGCGCGGTTGAGCAAGGACGAGTACCATAAAGTTGTTCTCATTTAGGCCTCGTTCCCGCGCAGGCCTTCCGCGCCAGCCGATCCGAGGCGGCGCCTGACGGATCCGATAAAACGGAAAATCGATACTGAGTTAGAAGAGTAAAGGTTTCATTCTCGAATAGCGGTTCGTTTAAAGAAGTTTGGGGTTCGTTCCACAGTGTGTCCAGTCGCAACCCGCAATTGCGTAGATCCGATTTTGTTCGATGGGCGTAGCCTTGCCTGAATCGCGGGATCCGGGTGACTGGCGGGGCCTTTGGGATCTGTAAAATTCTGCAGCATGCAACGCAAAAGCTTGAGAGGACTATGAACGCAGGACCAGGAAGACCCTCCGGCGGTGGCGGAGGAGGCGGACGAAGAAGACGGCGCGGTCGCCGTCCCCATAACCAGCGCGGACAGCGGCCCGGACCGGGCTTGAGCCGGGAAAACAAAGACGGCATCTACACCGCGCCCATGGATCACAGTTACCGGGCGGCGCTGGCCGGCGGCAACAACAACGGGCACAAGAGCGGCGGCAGGCAAAGGCCGGGATTTGCGGCGCAATATCCGCAGCCGGAACCGGAGCCGTTGCCGGCAAGCACCGAAGACACGAATTCCCGCATTTTTGCCTTCATTGAAGATCTCTTCTTCATGGCGAAGATTCAGGAGACGGCGCGCAAGCTCAATGTGAAAGTTGAGTTCGTGAAGACCGACAAGGATCTGATGGAAAAGATGTCGCAAAACGGCGACGAGAAGCCATCCCTGATTATTTTTGATCTGAACCTGGCGAGTGTGAAGCCGCTGACTCTGATTCCGAAGCTCAAGAGCAAGCTGAAGAAGGGAACATCGATTATTGGGTTCCTGTCGCACGTGCAGGGAGACTTGAAGCAGAAGGCCCACGAAGTGGGATGCGACATGGTGCTGCCACGATCGGCATTCTCACAGAACCTGCCGCAGTTGTTGCGCAGGCACGGGGCACCGGAGGATGTGGAACCGACAGTGCAGTAGGGTTGCGTGGCACATGCCTTCCGAAGTCTCTACGGCAGTGTGAACGCCACAATGGAATCGCTCTGCGGTTCCTCGGTTACGCCGCGGTGTCCTCCTGCCGCGATCACAAGAAATTGTTTGCCACCCTTCCTCGTCTGATATGTCATCGGCGTGGCTCCGCCGCTGGTCGGGAGCTGCGTCTTCCAGATTTTCTTCCCGGTCTCTACGTCGAAGGCCCGCAGCGAAGGATCAATCAGTGTCCCGGCGATGAACACCAATCCCCCGGCCGTGACGATTGGGCCGCCGAGACTGGGTGCGCCCAACGGAACTACGGGTTTGTCGGGCGCGAGAGAGCCGAGCGGAACCTGCCAGCGAATCGTCCCGTTGGTCATATCGACCGCCGTCAGGGTTCCCCAAGGTGGCGGCGAGCAGGGCAGACGATGCGCTTTGGCAAAAATCAAGGCACGAAACAAGCCATAAGGCCCGCCGGACTGTTGGGTGTATTCAGCATCCTTTGTATTGTTATCCGCCGCATCCCAGTACTTGTCCCTTGGAATCAGGCCCATCTTGGCTGGCAGATTGTTTGTGTTGACGATGAGCAAGCTGCGTTGCGCGTCGAAGGCGTAGCCGCTCCAGTTCATCCCGCCTACATTTCCCGGCACGGAGAGGGTGCCGCGCAGGCTCGGGGGCGTAAAGAGACCGTCGTTCCGCAGACTCTTGAGGAGTTCGCGGCAAAATTCACGATCCTCTGAAGTGATGCCCCAAGCGTCGTTCGTGGACAACTTCTGGGGCGAAACCGCTGGCGGCGCCAAGGGAAAAGGCTGGGTTGGGGAGGTGACTTCTCCAACCACGTCGGTCTGCGGCACCGGTCGTTCTTCCACCGGAAATATCGGCGAACCTGTGTCGCGATTCAATACGAAAAGGAAACCTGTCTTATTGCCCTGAATGACCACTGGCACGGTTTTGCCGTCGTGCTGCAGATTGGTCAGCAAGGGCGGCGACGCTGAGTCGTAATCCCAGAGATCGTGATGCACCAGCTGAAATCCCCAGACGAACTCTCCAGTCTTCCCTCGCAGAGCCACGATCGAATCGGCCCACTTGTCGTCGCCGGGACGGAGGCCGCCGTAATAGTCGGGGCTGGGGCTGCCGGTGGGGACAAACACCAGATCGCGTTCGGGATCCACCGCCATGACAGACCATGCATTGCCCGCGCCGGTGCGCCAAGTCTTTCCCGCTGCCTGCGGAGTTGATTCGGCGTTGTTCGGCGGAAGCGGTTCCCATTTCCAGCGCAAAGCGCCAGTGCGAGCATCGAAGGCCCGCACGACACCACTCGGCATGTCGACGCGCGAATTGTCGTCAATGGCCGAGCCGACCACCACGACGTCATCGATGACCGCTGGCGGAGACGTCATATGATATTGGCCCGGGACATAGCGCGCGACATCGCGGAGACTGACTTGTCCGTGGTTGCCGAAATCACGACACGGCTCGCCCGTGAGCGCGTCGAGGGCAATGAGCCGCGCGTCCAGAGTGGTTTCGAAAATTCGCCTGCGGCATGGCTTCCCTTTTGATCGCGCTGGATCAAGCCAGGCGGTAACTCCACGATTGATCAGGCCATCGCCGTAGTCTCCTGCGATTTCAACCATCGGATCGTAGACCCAGCGCTGCTTGCCTGTTTCCGGGTCGAGTGCGAAGACACGGTTGAACGCCGTAGTCAGGTACAAAGTGCCATCCACGAGAATGGGTGTAGTTTCCAGGCCACTGCGCTTCTGATGGCCTTTGCCATCAGAGATGTCGCCCACATGAAAAGTCCAAGCGATCTTCAGAGTAGTGACGTTGTTGCGATTGATTTGCGCCAGCGGTGAAAAGCGCATGCCGCCGGCGTCGTGACCGTAGTAGGGCCAATCGTCAGCTGATTGGCCAGGGCTGGCGGAGGACTGTGCCAGACATGCTGGCACGGCGGTGCACGCGATTCCTGCCAAAACGAGTCGGGCGAGTTTCCACAACGAGTTCGTCACAGATTTCCTTCTGTCGCACGAAAATGGCAGTAATTGTACCCTCATTCCAAGGCTGGTTGCGACATGGGCCGCCCGCGGTCGGTATTCTCGCCGAAAGTGCGCAGTTGCAGTTTTCTGCTTCGTTGACCTGCCGTTTTCATCCGCGTAAGATTTGCTTCCTGTGATCGGCCAGACCATTTCGCACTACCGAATTGTCGAGAAGCTGGGTGGCGGCGGAATGGGAGTGGTGTATAAGGCCGAGGATATCCGACTCCGCCGTTTCGTCGCTCTGAAATTCCTGCCGGACGACGTGGCCCGCGATCCCCAGGCGTTGGCACGGTTTCGACGCGAGGCACAGGCTGCGTCCGCTCTGAATCATCCCAACATCTGCACTATCCACGACATCGGCGATCAGGATGGACATGCGTTTATCGCGATGGAGTTTCTGGACGGACTTACGCTGAAGCACCAAATCGCGGGGCGGCCGGTCGAGATGGACGTGCTGATCGGCCTGGCGATTGAGATTGCCGACGCGCTGGATGCAGCACATTCGGAAGGAATCGTTCACCGCGACATCAAGCCCGCGAACATTTTTGTGACGAAACGCGGCCACGCCAAGATCCTGGATTTTGGGTTAGCGAAAGTCTCTCCTCCGACCATCTCGTCGAGCCAGATCGGTTCAGCCAACACGCAGACGCGCTCGCTTGACGAGGAACACCTTACCAGTCCCGGCTCTACGCTGGGCACGGTCGCCTATATGTCGCCGGAGCAGGCCAAGGGCAAGGAACTGGATTCGCGCACCGACCTGTTCTCATTCGGAGCCGTCCTGTACGAGATGGCGACAGGTGCCCTACCTTTTCGTGGGGACACGTCCGCGCTGATCTTCAACGCAATCCTGGAACGCGCGCCAGTCTCACCCATCCGGCTGAACCCGGATCTTCCGGCAGAACTGGAACGGATCGTCAGCAAAGCTTTGGAGAAGGATCGCAACCTGCGGTACCAGCATGCGGCCGACATGCGTGCCGATCTGCAAAGGCTGAAACGCGACACTGAAAGTGGGCACGCGGTGGCGGCTGGTTCGGGGGCGGTAACGGCTGTTCCTGAAACGATTCCAACGCCAGCCATCTCAGTTCCTCCGGCGCCTGCTTCTTCCCCTTCGCTAACGTCTGCGGCATCCTCGTCAGCGATCAGCAGTGTTGCTCCGGCCAAAAGAACTGGAAAGATTCCTGTGGTGGCCGCAGTTGTGCTTGTGCTTGCCGCAGTCGTAGTTGGCGTGTTCTTCCTGCGTTCGAAGCGATCCGCGACGCTCACGGAAAAAGACAGCGTTCTGCTGGCGGATTTTGTGAATACTACGGGTGACGCGGTTTTCGATGGCACGCTGAAACAGGCGTTGGCCGTACAACTGGAGCAGTCTCCTTATCTGAATGTCTTTCCTGATTCGAAAATTCGCGAGGCTTTGCAGTACATGGGCCGTCCGGCGGATGAGCGCCTGACGAACGACGTGGCCCGGGAAATTTGCCAACGCCAGGGCGTCAAGGCCATGCTGACCGGTTCGATCGCCAGCCTAGGCAATCATTACGTCATCGATCTGGCGGCCGTGAACGCGGAAAGCGGCGATTCGCTGGCGCGCGAGCAGGTGGAGGCTGACAGCAAAGAACAAGTGCTGAAATCGCTGGATACGGCGGCCTCAAACCTGCGCCGGAAGATGGGGGAGTCTTTGGCATCGGTGCAGCAGTATGCCAAGCCGCTGGAACAGGCGACCACCTCGTCTCTGGAAGCACTACAGGCTTTCAGTTTGGGACAGGCCGCGCATCAAAAGATTGACGACGACGCTGCCATTCCACACCTGCAGCGTGCAGTGGAATTGGATCCGAACTTTGCCATGGCCTATGCCACGTTGGGGGTCTGCTACAGCAATACGACGCGGCTCTCCCAAAGCCGGGAGGCGCTAAAGAAAGCGTACGAACTGCGGGACCGGGCCAGCGAGCGCGAGAAACTATATATTCTGGCGCATTACTACGACGAAGTCACACTCGATCCCGATAAGACGTTGGCGGTCTATGCGGAGTGGAGGCAAACCTATCCTCGCGACACGGCCCCTTACGACAATGCGTCCTTGGTGTATAGCACGATCGGACAACATGAGAAGGCGCTCGACTTCGCCAGCCAGGCAATGCGCCTCGATCCGAAGGATGCCTATGCGTACGCCAATCTCGCTTCTTCCTACCTGGCACTGAATCGATTTGACGAAGCCAAGCGCGTCGCCGAGCAGGCGGAAGCACAGCAAGCGGGTAGTGTCGGAGTGCGCGGGGTGTTGACCGATCTCGCTTATATTCGTGGCGACTGGGCTTCTTATGATCGGCTCGTCGGTTTGTCGCGCGGCACTCCGAACGAGGGGTTTGTATTATTTTTTAAGGCATCGGGCCAGGACGCACTGGGAAAAGTGCAAGCAGGCCGAGAGACCTGGCAGCAGGCGCGATCCGTCTTGCTGAACGCGGGAATCAAAGACTTTGCCGCAGCATTGTTTGACATCGAGGCCGCTGATAACGCACTCCTCGGTTATCCGGCAGACGCTCGGAGCAAGGCGTCGCAGGCCCTTGAACTTTCCAACAATCCTGATATCCGAGGCTATGCGGCGACAGCTTTCGCGGCGGTCGGAGATGAAGCGAAATCCTCATCCATCTTCGCGGACTTAGGCCGAGAGTTTCCCGACAACTACTTTTTGAACGCAGTGCTGTTTCCCATGGTGCGGGCTCAGCAGTACTTGCAAAAAAATCAGCCGACGCAAGCCATCGCGGTGCTGGAGCCTATCCGACGCTACGAATTGGGAGTCGGACCGCACGGAACGGGTTTTTGGCCGAACCACCTCAGGGGGACCGCCTATCTTAAGCTGCATGACGGCGGAAAAGCTGCAGCGGAGTTCCAGCGCATTTTGGACCATCAGGGTGTTTCGGCGACCGATCCAATCTGGTCCCTCGCGCACCTGAACCTTGGCCGCGCCCTCGCCCTACAAGGGGATAATGCCAAGGCCCGAACGTCGTATCAGGATTTCTTCGCGAAGTGGAAAGATGCCGACCCCGATGTTCCCATCCTGAAGGAAGCCAGGGCCGAATACGCGAAGCTGCAATAGCGGCGGAATGCGAATGCCTATCCCGGCTAGTAAGAGTCAGACATTCCCTCGTAATCGTGTCCACTCCCGGACGCTCGATTCCGAGATCGAACACTCCGACCTCCGCAAAGGGTGGGCATTCAACTTAACCACTCTTTTATCAAAGACATGCTGCGACGCGCCGTGGCGAGCCAAATGCTCGCTTTCTGGCCGGAGGCGCATGTAGCCATGTTTATTCAGGACGTCCGCCTGGCGGTGCGACAGCTGCCCAAGAGCCCAGGCTTTGTTCTTGCTGTGACTCTCACGCTCGCCCTGGGGATTGGGGTCAACACCGCTGTTTTCACCTTGGTGAATGCCTTCCTGTTGCGGCCGCTGCCGTATCCCGAGCCCAATCGTCTTGCTGTCCTCGTTCTCCATAAAGAAGGCATCTCGATCAAGTCGGGGCAGTTCGTGCAAAACGACGACACCAGCCAAGACGGCGAAACCTGGGAGTTGGTTCGGGATAACGTCCCCGCTATTCAAGCCGCCTCTTTCGGCGGGACGAGCGGCGTCAATCTGCAGGCGGGTTCGACCTCGGGGAACAGCGTGCGTTACGTGCAGGACATGCGCGTTTCGGCACACTACTTCGATGTGCTTGGTATCCAACCCTCTCTGGGCCGGGGCTTCACCGAGCAGGAAGACCGTCCCAGCGGGCCCAATGCCGTGGTCCTGAGTTACGCGATCTGGCAATCTGTTTTCCACGGCGATGCGCAGGTACTAGGAAGCGAGATCAGGCTCAAGGGCGAGCCTTACACCGTGGTTGGGATCCTGTCCCAGCACGCACAACCCACGGGGACTGCGGACGTCTTCACTCCACTGCAGCCCCACCAGAGCGGAGAATGTGGAGGAACCAATTGCGAAATCATCATGCGCCTGGCGCCGGGAGCGACATGGCAGCAAGCCTCCGCTCAACTGGCTCAGTTGCGCAAGCCTTTCCTGGACTGGATCGCGAAGTCCACGGGTCGCGCGTGGTTCTATCCCTCGCCCCTCGACCGCAATCTGGATAATGGCATGCGGAAGCCTGTCCTCGGATTGATGCTGGCGGTGAGCTTGATTCTGCTGATCGCGTGCGCCAACCTCGCAGGGCTCACTTTGGTTCGGATCGCCCGCCGTACGCCGGAGATCGCAACCCGCCTCGCTCTGGGCGCTACCCGGTGGGCGGTGCTCCGCCAACTTTGGGCGGAGAATCTTGTATTAGCCTTCATCGGCGCAGGAATTGGACTCGCTCTTGCCCGTGGCATCCTCTCCTCATTGCCGGGATTTTTGCCCGACGACATGCTGCCCCTGGGCGGTTTAACGATCGATGTTCGTGTCCTCGTATTCACCCTTGCGGCGTCCCTGTTCACGAGTTTGCTTTTTGGGGCTCTGCCCGCTCTGCAAGTTCGTCGTGTCGATCTCCGGTCATCCATCGCAACTGGCAGCCGCGGCGTTGCCCGAGGCTCGAACCGTCTGCGCCAGTGGCTGATTGGCGGCCAAGTCGCGCTTACCGTTGTGCTGGTCGCCGGAGCGGGTCTTCTGATCCGCAGTCTGATCTACTTGGAAACTTTGCCGCCCGGCTTCGATGCCAACAACGTGATGACGGCCAAGGTTTCGCTCGATGATGCCCACTACCGCGACCCTGGCGCGTTTCACGCTCTCATCGACCGCAGCCTGATGGCGATGAAGCAGATTCCCGGTGTCGAAGACGCCGCGGTTGGGCTGAGCGTGCCTTACGAACGCGGCCTCAACGACGGCCTGAAGGTGCTGGACGGAAAATTCGCGGGAAAAGAGTGGGGAGCGAGCACGGCTTACGTGAGCCCAGCATATTTTCAGGTGCTGAGAATCCCGATTCTTGCGGGCCGTGCCATCGCCGAAAGTGACACACCAACGTCGCAGCCCGTTACGGTGGTGAACGTCGACTTTGCCCGCGAGTTCTTCAATGAACAGAATCCGATCGGCCGCCACATTCAGAATGAGAATCATGTCTACACGATCGTTGGCGTCGTCGCGAATGTGGCCAAGCGCCCCGGCATGAGTGGTGACGCGCCGATGGCGACTGAGCCCGTGTTCTATCTTGCGGCCACCCAGATGTCGCAGGATCTCGTCAATATTGCGCATGTGTGGTTTCAGCCGAGTTGGATTGTGCGCACGGCAGGGCCGGTGCAGGGACTTACGGCTGCGATGCAAGCAGCGCTCGCCCAAGTGGATCCTAGCTTGCCGTTTTCCGGCTTCCACTCGATGAACGACATCCTCGCCCAGAACCTCGTGTATCAGAGAGTGGAGGTCGCTCTCCTCACGGTGCTCGCGGGACTAGCGCTCTTGCTTTCTGCCGTCGGAATCTATGGGTTGGTATCCAATCTGATTGTGCAACGCACCCGCGAAATTGGCATACGCATGGCCCTGGGATCATCGATTCGTCAGGCGATGATGGATGTTGGCTGCGCAGGTGTCGTGGCCGCAGGCTGCGGCCTGATTGCCGGACTGGCGCTGTCTTTCGCCGCCATGCGTGTTTTGCGCAGCGAGCTCTATGGTGTCGGGGACTATGACCCGCTGACTCTCATGGCCGTTCCCGTGCTGATTGCCGTCATTGCCGCCGTCGCGAGTTTCATGCCGACATTGCGGATCACTCGAATCGATCCGGCCGTCACGCTCAAAATGGAGTAGTGCGCGTCGCTCGCCGCACGATCCCCCGCACAACACTTGCGGATCGATTGCGAGTCGCAGGCTTCTATCCCGGAGGCCATGCCAGCGAACGCCCGCCCAACAAATGGACGTGGAAGTGGAAGACCGACTGTCCGGCGCCTGGGCCAACGTTCAGGACGGTGCGGTATCCCTGCTCGATGTTGCGCTGGCGCGCGATCTGCGCGGCGGCAAGGTGGCAGCGACCGATGATTTCGGCGTCGGCAGTCTCGGCTTCTTTCAGTCCCGCAAAATGTCTTTTGGGAATGATGAGCACGTGCGTGGGGGCTTGCGGGCTGATGTCTTCGAAGGCGAAGACGTGGTCGTCTTCGTAAACTTTCTTCGCGGGAATCTCGCCGCCGATAATGCGGCAGAAAAGGCAGTGGGGATCAGTCATGGCTAAGTTTCTATCGGATGGTGGATGGGGTCAAGGGCATGGGGTCCGTCGGGAGATCCTAGACTGATGCTTCTCGCTCTGGCCAGACGCAGCCGGGAGATCCGCGCCGCACAAGGCTAGTCCAATCGCACGAGGAAGACTGCGCCTTCGGGAGTTTCCGTTTCGGCAGCGAGTTTTTGGGCGCGCTCGTGATCGTCATCGAGGACGCGGACGCGCACCCACCAGTCTCCCGCCGGGCTGTTAAAGCACAAAACCTTGGCCGTGTGATAGCGGCGCTGCAAGTGATCGGCGACCTTCCTGGCGGCGGGCTGGTGGGGGAATCCACCGATCTGCACAGCCCATTTTCCGGGTGCACCGGCGCTCGCCGCGGACTGCATTAATTCGACTTTTACTTCGGCAACACCGGGCCTCCAGATGTCGAGCTTCTGTGCGGCGGCGAGGGAGAGATCGACAACACGTCCGGGAATGAAGGGGCCGCGGTCGGTAATGCGGACCAGAGCATGCTGTCCCGTTTTCACATTAGTGATGCGCACGATGGAACCGAGCGGATACGTAAGATGCGCCGCCGTCATGGCATGCATGTTGTAGACTTCGCCGTTCGATCCGCGGCGGTTGTGGTAGGGCGGACCGTACCAGCTGGCGAGTCCGGTCTCGGTAGCGAGGGGCTTGGCGTCGGCGGGGAGAGTAGGCTCGGCGAGGTCGGCGTCGGTGTCGATCCTTCGTCGGACTTGGGTGGCTGCATTTGTCTCTCGTGGCCGGGATGTTTGCCGCAGGCTGGGACGTCGGCGATTCGGTCGATGAGACGGGCGGCGGAGGAGGAGGGACAGTTCACGTGCGCCTGTTTCGGATGGCCGCAGGCACTCAGCAACAGAAGCGTGATGAGGACGATCAGGAACATGGCGATGCTGACGAAGCGATCGCGGCAGCGTGGCGAGCCTGCGGATCGCAGTGCCCGACTGCGCTATTTGGGCGGCTGGTGGTGCTGTCTCCATGTAGTCGGCGAATTCGGTGAGCTTCTGCGAGGCCGTGCGCAGGGCCTTGGTGGAGTGCGTGCGCACCGCCGGAACAACTTCGTCGTTGAGATACTTGATGAATTCGGGAATCTCTTTTTCCAGGCGCTCGGCAGCTTCGTTGATGGTTTGGCTGACACGTGCCGAAGCGTCTTCCACCTTGCGGTTGAAGTCGTTCATGGTGCTCCTCGCGATGATTCGGCGTGAATGGATTCACGCGGTGTTGCGGATTGCCAGGCAGGGCTATTATTTCGTGCCCAACGGGCCGGGTCAATGGCGGGCGGCGGAATTCGGTGGTTCGCGCGGATCGCGGGGTCCGGAGGCGCAGGTCAGGCTCTTCCCTGCTGTAAAATGCGGGCTCCAGCCATGAGTTCGCAAATAAATCCAAACGCCGAGTTGCGAAAGCAACTGTTCCGTACGCAATTGCTGGCGTGGTATGACGCGCATGCGCGCGATCTGCCGTGGCGGGAGAGTCAGGACCCGTACCGGGTGTGGCTGTCGGAGATCATGCTGCAGCAAACCCGGGTGGCGGCGGTGATTGCGCACTATCACGAATTTCTGCGGCGGTTTCCGACGGTGGAGAAGCTGGCGCGCGCGCGGGAGGCTTCAGTGCTGGCGGCGTGGAGTGGCTTGGGATACTACCGGCGGGCGCGCATGCTGCATGCGGCGGCTAAGGTTGTGGTGCGGGAGATGGTGCGGGAAATTTCCGGAGACTGCGGAGGGATTGCGGGAGTTGCCCGGGGTTGGGCGCTATACGGCGGCGGCGATTGCCAGCATTGCATTTGGTGAGGCGGTCGCGGTCGTGGACGGAAATGTGGAGCGGGTGCTGCAGCGATTTTCGGGACAGCACTTGTCTGGGGAGGAATTCTGGCTTGCGGCTGAGGCTCTGCTGGATCGGGAGCGTCCGGGAGATTTCAACCAGGCGATGATGGAACTGGGAGCAACGGTGTGCACGCCGCGGGCTCCGGCTTGCCTGACTTGTCCGGTGGTGGAGTTGTGCGCGACGCGTGGGGAGATGGCGGGATCGGCAAAGAAGTCCCGGCAGAAGAAACGGGAGATTCATTACGCTTTGGCTTGCCGCGATGGCGCAGTGTTTCTGGTGCAGCGGGCACGCGACGCGCGGTTGATGGCGGGGATGTGGGAGTTGCCGGAGGTGAATGGAGGTGCCCCAGGGGCTAAAGCCCGGTCCAATGGGGCAGGCAAGATCGCAGCGCTGAAAGCGTTGCGCCACCCAAAAGCAAAAGCGCAATGCCAGCGGTGACCATGCCGATGCTTGCTTCACGCTCAAACATTCAATCACGGTCACGGATTACACGGTGCGGGTCTGGCGAGTGGCGGTGCCATCGCACGTCGGGGGCAAATGGTTTCCCGTCAAGAAGCTGTCGCGGATTGCGCTGACGGGTCTTGCGCGGAAAATCTTGCTGAAGGCGGAGATTATTGCTGGCCGAACCAGACCAGCATAGACTCTTTGCGTATGGAGCGATCTTTCCTGATTGCGCTAGCTGCGATCGGGGCTTGGTCCGGACTGCTATCCGCAGTGGCTCAGGACGCACCGGCGCAAGCCTCCCCGTCTGAGGCGTCGCAGACGGGAGTAATCGTCGTCAAACTGTCTCCTCCCATCTATCCTCGGTTGGCTCAGCAGGCGCACATTGCAGGAGACGTAACGATACAGCTCGCGATTCGGCCCGACGGAAGCGTTGAATCGACGGAAGTGCTCAATGGTCATCCGATGCTAAAGCAAGCTGCCCTTGAGAGCGCCCAGAAAACGCAGTTTCAATGCCGCAGGTGTGATGGAGCGACGTTGTATTCCCTGACCTACACGTTTCGGATCGCCGGCGAGTGTCACAATGCACCGGACTGCTCATCCGTAGAGTGGCGCCCGCCAGATGTACAACAGTCGTTGGGACATGTCCAGGTCACCGCAGATCCTTTGTGTACGTGCGATCCAGCATTCACCATCACTCGCATCAAGTGGCGCTCGGCAAAATGCCTTTATTTGTGGCACTGTGAGTCTCGAGTGGTCGATGTGAAGTGAACAGTGCGGTTCCTGCCCACAACGGTCAATCGCACTTTCCATCCGAACGGCCGGTTGCGTCATCTAAAGTAGAAGCGGTTTGGCGAGGTATGCGCTGGCCGCGAAACACTTATTGCGAGCACGAACCGGAGGAAGATCGATGGCGGCATTGAGCTACGGGAGCGAAGGCACCGGAATTTGATTTGAAGACTTTGGACGGGAAGCGGTTCTCGCTGAGCGACGAACTTGCGCACCGGCCTGTGGTGCTGGCGTTTTTCAAGGTGTCGTGTCCGACGTGCCAGTATGCGCTGCCGTTTTTCGAGAGACTGCATAAGACCTACGGAGCATAATGGCGTTTCGCTGATCGGGATTTCGCAGAATGACGCCAAGGAAACAGCGGCATTTAACAAGGAGTTTGGCGTTACGTTCCCTGTGCTGCTCGATGACCCACGCTCTTATCCCGCCTCCAACGCCTACGGGCTGACCAATGTTCCCACGATCTTCTGGATCGCGCAGGATGGGGAGATTGAAGTTTCCAGCGTAGGGTGGGTCAAAGCGGATTTTGAAGAGATCAATCGCAGGATGGCTGACGCGGGAAAAGTTTCCCCGGCAGTGGTGTTCAAACCGGGCGAAGAAGTGCGGGATTCCCGTGCAGGTTGAGGGTCGAAAAACTAGCCACCGGGTCGGTGGCTGAACAATCGCCGAGCTGGCTCTCGGCGGACGCGTCAAAGACCCGTCCCTAGACACCAGACCGGTCTCCACACAAGCGATACCTAACTACGGAAGACAACCCGGCTGCCGTGCGCATCGGGACACGTCCCGGCGTGTCCTTTGTCCGAGAGTGGGTGCACTCTCGTGCTGTTTGGGCAGTTACTTCTCATACGGCCTCTGCGAACCCTCCTTTACAATTCTGGTAGAACTTCACAAAAAAAGCTTCCAGCGAGCGCGCCGCTTGGTTTTGGGGGAGAGACCTGTTTATGCAAGGAACGCTGAGAACGATTTCAGCCTGTCTGCTCGTGTGCGCCAGCGTGTTCGCACGGGCCGACGGCGCGGGCGCGGGTGGCTCGAAGGGTGCGAAGAGTGCGCCTTCGGTTAAGCTGCCGGGGCCCGCGTTCGTGGCACTGGAAACGATCACGCCGGATCATATTCGCTGGCACGTACGCTATCTGTCGCACGATCTTCTGGAGGGCCGAGGGACGGGGCAGCGCGGGGGCGATATTGCCGCGGAATACATCGCGACCCAATTTGCCGAATTCGGCCTGAAGCCGGCCGGAGACCACGGGACCTATATGCAAAAGGTTCCTCTCGTCGGCATCACGACTCTGCCCGAGACCACCTTTTCACTCGTTCCCAAGCAGGGCGAGACCATGAATCTGAAGCCGCTCGACGAGTATGTCGCCTACGACCAGACGCAGCAGGCGCAATCGGACGTGGATGCGGAGATCGTTTTCGTGGGATATGGGATTGAGGCGCCGGAATACGGCTGGGACGACTACAAGGGTCTCGATGTGCGCGGGAAAGTCCTGCTGATGCTGGTGAACGAACCGCCCTCGGACGATCCCAGGTTCTTCAAAGGCAAGGCGCTCACCTACTACGGGCGCTGGACCTACAAGTATGAAGAGGCTGCGCGCAAGGGCGCAGTGGGAGTACTTTTGGTCCACCAGACGCAGATGGCGAGCTATCCATGGGAAGTCGTGCGGAATTCCAATTCCGGGGAAAAATCGTATCTGAAGCGGGAGGGTCCAGCGCTCAAAGTAGCTTCGTGGGTTCAAGGGGACGTAGCGACGAGGCTGGCTTCGGCATCTGGCATGAATCTGGAAAAGATGATGAAAGATGCGCAGACCAAGGACTTTCATCCCGTGAGTTTGGGGGCGAGGCTCAAGGCGCACATGGTGAGCAAGATCCGGAATTTCGAGTCGAACAACGTGGTCGCGATGCTGCCGGGCGCAGATCACAAGATGGCCGACGAAGCTGTCCTCTATACCGCGCACTACGATCACTTCGGCATTCGTCCGGACATGCCGGGAGACAACATTTTCAACGGCGCGGACGACAATGCAACGGGATGCGGCATCCTGCTGGAGTTGGCGCGAGCGTTCGGGACAGCGGCCCAGCGGCCGCGGCGGTCAATTATCTTCGCCGCAGTCACCGCTGAGGAACAGGGCCTGCTCGGGTCAGAGTACCTGGGAAAGCATCCACCGATTCCGGCGGGAAAGATTGCGCTGGACTTGAACTATGACGACGTGAAGCCACTCGGGGCGCCGGAAGAAGTGGAAGTCTCCGGGGCGGAGCGAACGGACTTCTATCCGTCGGTGCAGGCGACCGCGAAGGAGTTCCGGCTGGCGATTCGTCCAGATGCGCGGCCTGAGGCGGGACACTTCTACCGCTCCGATCATTTCAGTTTGGCGCGAGTAGGCATTCCTTCGTTCTCGATCAATGAGGGGATGAAGTACAAGGGGCACACTGAGGCCTGGGGACTCGAACAGGAGCGCGACTACGTCGAGAAGCATTACCACCAGCCCAGTGATGAGTACCATCCGGAGATGGATTTTGTCGGCGACTCGGCGATGGCGCGGTTCGGATTTGCGCTGGGATGGGAAGCCGCGAATCTTCCGAAACTGGTGGGATGGCAGAAGGGCGATGAGTTCGAGGCGGCGCGGGCGAAGAGTCAGTAGGGAGTGCTAGGTCCGGTCGCGGGTCAGGTTGTCTGCAGACCTTCCGCCGTGGCCAGTTTTGCTTGCCGATCATCGAACGTCCAGAATTCCTTCGCTCGAAGCTCAAGGGCCGCAGCGACATGCAGACTGTCCAGAGTTCGAACGCCGAGGCGGGGACCGTGGCGGCGGGCCAGTTCTGCGCAAGTACCCCAAACGGATTCCGGCAAGTCAACCACAACCCAGAGTCCGCTACCAAGATCGCGTTCCAGTTCTGATTGTGCCCTTCGCCCCTCGAGGGCGGTGATCTCTTTCCGGAAGATATGTTGCGAGACGGCGTGCATCCATTCGGCGCGGTGCAGCGGGGCGAACCAGATCCGCGGTTTTCCGGCCATGCGACGCTCCGCGTCGGGCGAGTGTCGATCGGGCAAGTAGAGGGAAACGAAGAAGCTTGTGTCAGCGTAAATACTCAAAAACGCCCGCGCTCCTCGATCACGAGGTCCGCACCCGATACAAGCCGTTTCCCGAAGATCTTCTGGCGACGGCGCGCGAAGTCAGGCCAGTTCTCAGGGCCAGGCTGCACCGCTGCAGGGACGATGCGGGCGATGACGTTCTGACGCTCACGAAGTTCCACGGTCTGGCCAGAGCTCAACAATTCCTTGAGGCGGCGAGTATCACGCAATTGGCGAATGTTGACCGATCGCATACCAAAGTGTGACACATAATGTGCCACATTGCAAGCGAATGGCTCCAGTGTCTCCTTTTCGGTCTGGATCGACTAACGCCAACCAAAACTATGAGTTAAACGCAGTAACCTAGGTAACTTTAGCCGCGCTCCCCCGCATGCTAACCTCGACATGTCCGTTTGAAATCAGCAACTTCCGACTAGACTTCCTGACGAGGAATGCCGAGAATTCCTATTTTTCGACTGGGTGGGGCGCCCGACAAACCGGCGCCGCCGAATCTGGCTGCGTCCACGCCCTTTGTCTCGCTCGAAGGCATCTCGGTGGGCGTCGATAACCTGCGTCACGATGTGGTGCTCAGCACGAAGTTTGTGGAGTTGGCGCGGGCGCACATCGCACGATTGATCGCGCGCCACGGAGAATTGGAAGGACTGCTCGCCGCCGAATCGACCCGGCCTGCCCAGGGCCCCTCGTGGATGGCGCACCAGGCAGGAAGGCCTGCCAAGCCCAAGAACGATCCCGGTGGGTGGAAGCCGGCGCTGACCGAGTTGCAGGTCGCATCCCTCAATCGAGCCAAGAAAGAATTCAAACTGTCGGTGGACCTGCTGGCCCGGCTGGCGGTAACGAAGTTTCTGCGCGCGGAGATGAACCTGCAGTTTTCGCAGGTGCTGGAGCGCTGCCGAGTACTGATCAAGAGCTACGACAATATGCGCCAGGGGAAGGCCCACGAGTACCGGGAGCGCCTCGCGACCTTTCAAGTGCGGAAAAGAATCATCCTGCGCAAGGCGGGACAGGAAATTTTCGAGACGCTGCGCGAGGTGGAGAAGAGCACGCTGGCGCGCACGCGGCGGTCACTGTTTGGGGAAGAGACCAGCGGCGGCAGCTATTTCACGTATCCGCTATTTCTGAACCGGCTGCTGTTCTCCGAAGACGGGCGCGACGACTACCTGTGCGCTGAGTATTACGTCATGCTGGGAAATTGGGACCGCGATCCGGACCGCTACGGCCGGATGCGCGAGATCGCGTCGATCTTCCTGCGTTCGCAATATGGCGAAGAAGTAAGCACAGAGACGCTCGACTCGTGGATGAATGTCCCGGAAAATGCGCGTGCGTTGGTCGGGACAGGAACGCCGGAAGATTCCGACGAAGGGCTGGCGCAGCAAGAGCGCCTGGCCGAGTGGGTGCGGTTGCTGGAAGACGAGCGCGTTATGGAAAACGTGATCGCCTCGTATCATGTGGTGCCACTACTGGGCGAGTACGCGCCACGCATCAATGCGCAGCAGTTGAAGAACGCGCTGATCGACCGGACGGAATGCGACCGCGTCGAGCGCATGATTCAGGAGGGCAGATTTTCGCCGAACAGCCTGTATGGCGCGGTGGCCAAGGTCGCCAGTTGCCGCGGGTTCGAACGGGCGAAGGTGGCTGCGCGGTTCCTGGGAGACTTCTTCCACTATCACCGCGACCTGCGGCGGCTCGAGACGTTGAACGCGGCTTTGGATTCCGTGAACCTGGTGGGCAACGAGCGGTTGCAGGAACTGTCGCGGGTGAACGGAACACTTTACGAGTTTCTGCTTCCGGAAGAGCAGGGCGAGACCGATTCGGATCGGGTGTTGCGCCACGTTGTACTCAAGGCCGACGTGCGCGACTCCACCCGCCTGACGCGGACGATGATGGAGAAGGGGCTGAACCCGGCGTCGTACTTCAGCTTGAATTTCTACGACCCGGTGAACAAGTTGCTGGAGAAGTACGGCGCGCAGAAGGTATTTCTGGAAGGCGATGCCATCATCCTGGCGATTCTGGAGCGTGAAGGCGAACCCGGGTTGGCCGTGAGCCGCATGTGCGTGCTGGCGCGGGAGATCATTGAGATCGTCCGCGGCTACAACGAACTGATGCAGCGCTCGGGCATGCCAGGGCTCGAGCTCGGTTTAGGCATCACCGCGCAGGACTCGGCGCCGCTCTACTTGATGGATGGCGAGCACCAGATCATGATTTCGGAAGCCCTGAATGAGAGCGACCGGCTGTCTTCATGCAACAAACGGGCACGCAAGGTGATGGAGCCCCAGGCGGGGCCGTTCCATGTCTATGCGTTTCAGGCCGCGGAGTTGGACGAGAACGGCAACCCGGAAGATGTGATTCTCAGCTTCAACCTGGGAGGCATTCGCATGAATGAAGCGGCCTACCGCAAATTGGAGAAAGAAATTACGCTTGAGCCGCTCAAGGTGAAGCTGCCCCCGTCTCTGGCTTCGTCGGATAAAGGCGAGTACCGGTTGTTCAGCGCCACCGTGCCGGTCGATCGCGATATTTTCCGCAAAATTGTGGTGCGCGAGAGCCGCATTCCGCGGATCGATCCCGCCGACTTTTCGGTGAAGGGCTGGACCGACCGGAACTACTACGAGGTCTGCACCGATCCCGCGATTTACTCGGCACTTGAAAAACGCAAGGGCGCCGGACGCTGAGAGCGGATTGGCCCCCAGCGAAGCGAACCTAACAACATCCCCAATAACTAGAAATTTGTTCCTAATCGCGCCGGCTTAAACGGAATCTGAAACGTCGCCTCGACGTCAACGGGAGCACCGTTTTTCGTGGCGGGCTGGAACTGCCACTGCGCCACCGCCTGGCTGGCGTATTGGTCGATGCGGTCGTCGACCCCGCGGAGGATCCGAACATTCCCCACTGTGCCGTCAGCGCGGATGACCGCGTACAGAATCACCGTGCCGGCCACGTTCTCCCGCATGAGCTGAATGGGATATTTGGGATCGACTTTGCGCGTGGCCATCGGCTGCGAGAGATCCGCGGCGGGTGTGTCATTGCTCAAATCATGGCTGCTGTAGTCGCGAGCGAGTTCGGCAAAACGGATGACCCAACTACCGCCTGTGGAATTCAGGTTCGGCATGTTCAGCGTGAGCGAATAGAACTTGCGGTTGCCGAATACAGAGCGTTCGGCTTCGGAAAGTTTCGCAGAGTCGCCGGGCTGCAGCGGACGCGAGGGCGTGCTGGTCACGCGAGGCGGCGGTATGCTCGCGACGAGCTTCGGGTTGACCAATTGCGTCGACACCGGGCCAGGATCGCCCGCCACGGGCGAGGTCTTCGCCGCAGTGCTTCCCACGTAGAGTCCTGCCGGTAATTCACCGCTTCCCTTCCGGGCCGAACCGCTCCCGCTTTCCTTACTGCTGCCGCCGCCGCTGGCGCCAGGCGAACCGGAGGCTCCCACATGTCCCTCGGGTGTCGCGGCGAAAGCGCCTCGGCGGTTCCCGGCGGGCGGGTCTGGAGGCGCGCCCACGGCAGGATGCAGATTCAGGGCGATGACACGGCCGGGTCCCCCATTAGCTGCTCCCGAAGACCCTGCGGTGGAAACCGACGGAGGCGGAGGAACCACTTGCGGAGCGCCGGCAATGCCGGAAGACCGAGAGCCCGGGGCGGTGCGTTGTTCGGCGACCGGAAGTTGAGGCGCAGGCGCGATTACGGAGCTGTGTCCGATGTTGAGATCGCCGATCGCACGCGACGACGAGGCATCGACACTTGGCGGCGGCGCAACGACTGAATCCTGCAGCGCGGGCGCATTACGGCGATTCTTGACGTCGGCCGCGTCGGGCGGCGGTGCGACCACCGAGTTCTCGATCCGGGGGGTAATCCGGGTAATCTCTGCGGCCGGAGTCAACGGAACATCGGGAATGGCAAGCCGTGGCTCCTCCCGTTTGTCGGACCACGCCACGATGTTGGGCAGGGCTACATCGCGCTTCAGTTTGACGTTGGGCGGCGTGACGATGGTTTGCGATCGATTGTCGGCTTGACGAGGAAGAGAAATGATTGGTTGGCGCGAGAACTCTGGATCGGCTTTCTGGGGCTGCTCCGATTGTGCCGCGCGCGTGTCGAGCGGCGGAAGATATTCCGAGGGCTGGTAGTAGACCACCTCCGAGTGGTCGAAGGCTGGCTTCGGCACGACTTGGGGTTGGAGAGCGAAGAAGCGGGTCAATCCGATCAACAGCGCGAACGCCACGGCATGATAGACGACCGACTGGAGAAACCGAGCCCATGGCAGGGGGCGCGTCACGAACACATCAGGCCAGAACGGCGCGGGCGCGGAACTGAGTTCGAGAGGGGCAAGGCTCCGCGGAAAAATCATATCGCGTAGATTGCCGAAAAACACGCTAGACCAGGAAGGCAGCTCGACCAAAAGCCGCGGAACACGCGCTGGTGGCGGGATTTCGTCGAGAGGCCGGGCTACCGTCATCCTACCCATAGTAGATGCCGGCAGGGGGGTTGGGATAGCCGAAAGGGCAGGATCGGGCAATTTTCAGGCCCGATTGCGGAACCGGCGGGACATCGTTTCGGACGCTCGCAAGTCATTCACAAGAAAGACCGTTTATAATCTTGTGTTTCGGCATCCTGCCCTAATTTTCACCGTGAAGGACATACCTTGCTCGATTTCTTAGGCGATTTACGACGGACTCATATGTGCGGGACGCTGCGCGCGTCCGATGCCGGCCAGAAGGCCGTGCTCATGGGGTGGGTCAACAAGCGGCGTGACCACGGGAGCCTGCTCTTCATCGACCTGCGCGACCGGACGGGCGTCACCCAGGTCGTGGTCAATGCCGATCGCGATGCGGCGATCCACGAAAAAGCTGGGACTCTGCGCAACGAATACGTCATCGCCGTAACCGGCACAGTGAGGCTGCGCGATGCCAGCACCATCAATCCGAACATGCCCACGGGCGAAGTGGAATTGGTGGCGGAAGAGTTGCGCATTCTGAACGAGTCGAAGCTGCCGCCGTTCTTGCCGTCGGACACCGCGCTCACCAATGAAGAGACACGGCTGAAATATCGCTACATCGACCTGCGACGCGATGTGATGCAGTTCAATATTGAGTTACGGCACAGGGTGGCGAAGGCCATCCGCGACTATCTCTCGAGTCAGGGATTTTTCGAGATTGAGACGCCTTTCATGACGCGGTCCACGCCGGAAGGCGCGCGCGACTACCTGGTTCCCAGCCGCGTACAACCGGGAACGTTTTACGCCCTGCCGCAATCGCCACAGATGTTCAAGCAGATCCTGATGATCTCGGGATTCGACAAGTATTTTCAGATTGTGCGCTGCTTCCGCGATGAAGACTTGCGCGCCGACCGTCAACCGGAGTTCACCCAGATCGATCTCGAGATGTCGTATCCACAGGCGGAGCGCGTGTGGGAGGTGGTCGAGGGATTTCTGACCGCGGCGTTCGCGGCTGCAGGGAATGAAATCAAGACGCCGTTTCCGCGCATGGACTATGACGAAGCCATCCGGCTCTATGGGATCGACAAACCGGATTTGCGCTTGCCTGCGTTTACTGATGTGCGAGAGTGCTTCACCACCGAGAATCTGCAGGAGTTGGCAATCAATGCCAATCTGCCGGTCATTGCGATCCGCACGCCCAAGGTCGGCGAGTTGTCGCGCAAGGAGCGCGACGACATCAAGCCAATGTTCCATGCCAAGGGCGGCGCGAGAGTGTATGAAGACTTCAAGCGCATTGGGAACAAGTATCCAGATGCCGCGGCCGCGATCGGGGAAAAAACTGGCATGGAGGACGGCGATCTGATTGTGCTGGTCGCGGGATCGGCGCAGGCCGGGCCGCAGACCACGATGCCTGCACACCGCAAAGTTACTCCTGCCGAGCTGGCGATCTATGCATCGGCGGGACTGCTCCGGCTGGCGTTGGCGCAAAAATATGCCGACAAGCACGGCATTTTCAAAAAGTCCGGCGATCCGGCAAAAGATTTCCGTTTTATATGGGTTACGAACTTTCCCATGTTCGAGTGGGACGAAGGCGAGAAGCAATGGATGGCGGCGCATCATCCGTTTACTTCGCCACACGAGCAGGACATGGGCCTGCTGGAAGCCGGCGTAGAGTCGGTGAACGATCCGCAGTCGCCGCTGAGCGCTGTGCGGGCGCTGGCTTACGACGTCGTGCTGAACGGAACCGAACTGGGGTCAGGCTCGATTCGTATTCATCGCCAGGACATTCAGAGCAAAATCTTCCGCGCTTTAGGCATGAACGAAGAAGAGGCCAAGTCGCGCTTTGGATTCTTTCTCGAAGCGCTGGAATATGGCACGCCTCCGCATGGAGGGATTGCGCTGGGACTCGACCGCATCGTGATGATTCTGGCAGGCGCCGAGAGCCTGCGCGAAGTGATTCCCTTTCCGAAGACCGCGCGCGCGGTGGATCTTATGGTGGATGCGCCGACGCCGGTCAGCGAGAAGCAGTTGCGGGAACTGGGGATTGCGGTAAAGAAGTAGGGACAGAAGCCTTCTGTTTTCTGCGGCGGGGCAGCGCTTCCAGCGCCGCGATTGTGTTTCTTTCAACATGAGAAAACGAGTCTGGATATTCCTCTATCTTGCTGTCCTTGCCTCCTCGGCTTCACCAGAGGCGCGTGCACAACAACCCGCAAGCCCAGACGCCTCCGCCATCGTCGAGCAGGGCAAGTTCACCCTGCACAAGTTCGAACAGGCGATCGGCCAGGAAACCTATGAGATCCGCCGCGACGGCGACTCGCTCGCGGTGAAAGCAGATTTCAAGTTCACCGACCGCGGTTCGCCGGTTCCCCTTTCTACAACCTTTCACGGCGCTGCCGACCTGACCCCGCAAGCCTTCGAAATCAAAGGGCAAACTGCGCGCAGTGTTTCAATCGACGAGGCCATAGCCATCGACAGCGGCACGGTCCACTTCCGCACCCGCGATAAGCAGAGCGAACTCACTCCGCCCTCCGGTCCATTCTTCACCATCGCTGGATACGCTCCGGCGACCATGCAGATGCTGATGGTGCGCTACTGGGCCACGCATGGTTCTCCCGCGCAACTGGCGACGCTGCCCAGCGGCAGCGTGAAAATCGAACCTCGCGGCCAAGACACAATTCATATCCCCGGGAAGGACGGCGCGAAAGACGAGAAGCTCGACCGCTACACCGTCGAAGGCCTGATCTGGGGGCGCGAGACGCTGTGGTTCGACGCGAATCGCAATCTGGTCGCGGCCGTCTCCACCGACGCCGAGTTCGACCACTTCGAGGCCATCCGTGACGGCTATGAGAGCGCCCTGGGCGATTTCGTGGGACGCGCGGGAGCCGACGGCATGAGCGCCCTCGCCGACATTTCCAAGGGAATTCCGGGCAGCCATGCGTCGACGCTCGCCATCGTTGGCGGCACGTTGATTGATGGCACGGGCGCTGCCGCCGTCCCTGACTCGGCCGTCGTGATTCACAACGGACGTATCGTCGCTGTCGGGCCGCAGTCCAAGGTAAAGATTCCCGGGCACGCACAGATCATCGACGCACACGGCAAGACCATCCTGCCTGGCCTCTGGGATATGCACGCGCACTTCGAGCAAGTCGAATGGGGACCAATCTATCTCGCTGCGGGCGTGACCACAGTGCGCGATTGTGGCAACGAGTTCGAATTCATTACTGCCGTGCGCGACGCGATCGCGCAAGGTCGCGGACTCGGTCCCCGCATGTTGCTGGCAGGAATCGTGGACGGTACGGGCCCCTTGGCGCTCGGCGTCGAACGCGTCGACACGCCGGAGCAGGCGCGCATGTGGACCGACCGCTATCACGCAGCGGGCTTTCAGCAGATGAAGATCTACAGCTCGGTGAAGCTTGAAGAATTGAAGGCTGTCGCGGACGAAGCACACAGTCTGGGCATGACCGTGACCGGGCACATCCCCCAAGGATTGAATGCCTATCAGGCGATCGAGGCGGGACAGGACCAGATCAACCACATCGGTTACGTCGATGACATTATGAAAGCTCCGCTCCCCGAAGGCGCCACCCGTTTGGATCGCTACAAGTCCGGCGCAAACATCGATCTCGATGGACCAGAGGCCAGGAAGGCACTGGCGTTTTTAAAAGAGCATCACACCGTGGTCGATCCCACGATGGCGCTCATGGAATTCTTCACCGCGACCACCGCCAAGCCTCCTGCCAGCTTTGAGCCGGGCGTCAACAAGGTCGCTCCGGAGCTCGCCGAACAACTCACCGACGTGGCGCCGCCCACCGATCGTTCGGCGATTGGTGAAAAAGTGTTCGAGAAGGAGTTGGCGATCGTTGGCGCCCTGCATCGCGCGGGAATTCCGATCGTCGCAGGCACCGATCAAACGGTGCCGGGCTACAGTCTGCACCGCGAGATCGAACTGTACGTACAGGCGGGGTTCACCCCGATGGAAGCGATTCAGGCGGCCACCCTTGTGCCCGCTCGGGTGATGGGCCTTGAGAAGGAATCCGGGACCGTCGAGAAGGGAAAGCGCGGGGACCTGATTCTGATCAGCGGCAACCCGCTCGAAGACATTCACGCCACGCGCAACGTCGAGTACGTGATCACCAACGGAACCATGTTCCACACTGCGGAACTGTGGCAGAGCGTCGGATTCAAGCCGTAAAGACTTATGTTGTTTTTGAAAGGCGTCATCCCGAAGACCGGCGTTCTTCAGCCGGGCGAGGGATCTCGCGTGGAGCGGCCCTGCAGTCTGCTAGTCTGCGCGAGATCCCTTCGCCGTTCAGCTCAGGGCAGGCTCTTCCCTCCGCCTGACGAACGGCTCCGGCCAGGATGACTCCGTGGTCGGTCTGGTCGAGGCTATGCTAGTCTGCCTTCTATGGCAGACCGCACCTCGACCACGCGTAAGAAAGCCAAGAAAGCTACGACGCGCTCTTCTCGAAAATCTTCTCTCCCAAAGAGTTCTAAATCCCCACTTCTCGCAAAGAACGCGAGAAATGGGGCACCCACAACCTCGGGCAAGCACTTTCTCAGCGACAAGGTTGGGCACTTCACCGAGTCGGTGATTCGCGAGATGACCCGCCAGGCACTGCTGCACGGTGCGGTAAACCTTGCTCAGGGGTTCCCCGATTTCTCTGCTCCGGCCGATATCAAACAGGCCGCGCAGCAGGCGGTTGCGGCCGACGTTAATCAGTACGCGATCACCTGGGGCGCCAAGAATCTACGCAACGCGATTGCCCGGCAGATGGGCGTGTGGAAGGGGATTACCGTCGATCCAGAGAAAGAGATCACCGTGTGTTGCGGGTCGACAGAGGCCATGATTTCGACTCTGCTTGCGGTCTGCAATACGGGCGATGAAGTCGTGATCTTCGAGCCGTTCTATGAAAACTACGGCCCGGATTCTGTTTTGAGTGGGGCAAAACCGAAGTTCGTAAAACTGCGTCCGCCCAAAGACGACGTTGGTGAGTGGACATTCGACGAAAAAGAGCTGCGCCGTGCCTTCGACAAACACACCAAGGCAATCATCCTCAACACGCCGAACAATCCGACAGGCAAGGTTTTCACGCGGCATGAACTGGAATTGATTCGCGACTTGTGCGTCGAGTTTGATGTGCTGGCAATCACCGACGAAATCTACGAGCACATTCTTTACGACGGCACCGAACATATTTCGATGGTGTCACTCGAGGGAATGCGCGAGCGGACTGTCACCATCAACGGCATGTCGAAAACCTACAGCGTAACCGGATGGCGGGTGGGATGGGCCGTTGCGCCCGAGAAGATCACCAATGCGATCCGCAAGGTGCATGACTTTTTGACAGTGGGCGCGCCGGCGCCGCTGCAAGAAGCTGGGGCCGCGGCGTTAAGCTTGCCAGCGGAGTATTACGCAAATCTGGCGAAAGGATACCGGGTGCGGCGCGATCATCTCATGCCCGCTCTCACGGCGGCAGGTTTCCAGTGTTTCCGCCCGCGCGGCGCGTATTACGTCATGACCGATATTTCTGCGTTCGGATACAAGGACGACGTATCGTTTGCGAAATACCTGGTGCAGGAAATTGGCGTAGCGTGCGTGCCGGGATCGAGTTTTTATCGCGATCCGCGGGACGGGGCAAAACAGGTACGGTTCGCGTTCTGTAAGAAGCCGGAAACGCTGGACGAAGCGGCGCGCAGGCTGGCAAAGCTGCGAGCCGCGTCGACTGCTTAACCACTGAATCCCTGGTAAGCAAAACCTCACAGCCGGGGCGGCCGTCACCACACGAACCTACTTCGTGACCACGCCGCAGGCTACGCGGTCGCCTGAGTTGCCGGACGGATCCGTCTTGTAGTCGTCCGCCTTGGCGTGAACCACGATGGCCGCGCCATTCGTGAGCAGCGAGTGCGGTCCTTCTTTGAGAGTCACATCGCCATCTTCCAGTTTGACATTGGCTTTGCCGTTCGCGCCGACCGTGAAGTTCTTCATGTCCCCGGCATGGTGGCCGTCGGGGCTGTCGAAGCCATGCTTCTTGCCATCGGGATTAAAGTGTCCGCCAGCTGATTTGAAGTCGGGCCCCTCGCATTTCGGAACCGCATGGAAGTGGATAGCATGCTCCCCGGGAGTCAGGTCGTGGAGCTTGAGTTCGAGGGCGACGCCGGGTCCCTGATCCCAGATAAAAATATCTCCAACGGATTTTCCCTGAGCATCTTTAAGTTCTACTTTTGTCTTGGCTGCGCCGCGGGATGGCAGAGCAACCAGGGCGAGAAACAATCCGAAGGTGAGAGAAGCAAGGCGTTTCACGATTCGACCTCCTGGGGTTCGAGGCTTCTGGCAGCAGAGATTATAAGCCAAATCCGGGCCCCATTTTCCGCGAAGGGAACGGCCAATCGGCTGACTTGTCCACAAAAATGTGGAGTATACTGCGAGGAAGTTCCAGAAATCCTGCTGGGGAAGAGTGCAATCATGGCTTTGAATGCGGTCGAACAGGTGGCAGATCAGGTTCCAGCCGACGATTTTCAGGCGCTCGAAGACAAGATCTATCGCACCATAGAGATGTACAAGGCAGCGCGGCAGGCTCAGGCGACGGCCGAGCGCGACGCGCAACGGCTGCGGCAGCAAATGGAAGACCGCGAGGAGGAACTGGTCCGGTTGCGGCGCGAGGCGGTGCAATTGAAGAAAGAGCGGGAGGAAATCCGCGGTCGCGTGGAAAAGATGCTGCAGCAGATCGAAACGATAGCCGAGGCCAGCTAAGAAGTGCTGGCTGCGCAGACGCCAGGAACTTCGTCGACGGAGAATGGTTTATGGCTACAGCGACCAAGGATCAGATCGTGAAGGACGCACAGAACGCCAGCGTGCGGGTGGAGATTTTCGACCAGGCGTATAACCTGCGCGGCTCCGATCCGGAGTACATTCTGAAGCTGGCGGAGTATGTCGATTCCAAGATGCGTGCTGTCGCCGAGGCTACCAACACCATCGATACCGTGCGGCTCGCGGTGCTGGCGGCGCTCAATATCGCCGACGAGTATCACTTGCTCAAGAAAAGGCAGGACAGCGGGGCAACCGATTATCAGAAGCGGGCGCATCTATTAGCAGATGCGCTGGATGAAGTGCTGGGCGAAAACCGCAAAGCGGGATAGTCTGGGCCCCATCGTCCTGTTTCTCTCCGTAGTTGCGCTGCTCGGCGGCGCCGCTTCCCCTCAAGAAACAACTCTCCGCTCGCAATCGAACATTGTGTTGGTTCCGGCGCTGGTGAAAGACCCGCAAGGCGGAATCGTCTATGGACTGCAAGCCAAAAACTTCCTAGTGGAGGACGATGGAGTTGACCAACCGGTGCGCCTCGACGAAACTCCGGAAGGCCAGGCGATTTCTCTGGTCGTGGCGGTCCAAAAGGGACGCCGCGCTTACGCGGAGTTCCCTCGCATGGAAGGGTTGAAGTCGATGCTCGCCCCGCTATTCGCACTCGGGACCGCCCGCGTCGCGGTCGTGGAGTTCGATAGCCAGGTGGATCTCACCCGAAATTTCACGCAAGACGAGACACTGGTCCGAGACGACCTGAGAGATCTGCAGCCCGGCGACGGCGGAGCGAAAATTCTGGACGCGATCGACTACTCGGTAAAGCTGCTCAAGAACGAACCAGAGAACCGATTGCGCGTCCTGCTCCTGATCAGCGAAACCCGCGACCACGGCAGCCACGGAAAGGTTGAAGACACTGTGGCCGCGATTGGGCAGAGCAATGCCGTGATGTATGCGCTGGCATTTTCGCCTTCGCTCTCCAATATTCTCGATACCGGGCGCGGCACGAATATGAATGAGATGCACAACGGCGTCGACATCATGGATCTGGCGTACCGGACGGCGCAAGCCATGAGGAAGAATATCCCGAGCACGATTGCCTCCATGACGGGAGGCGAATACGAATTATTCGCAACACGCAAGAAGTTCGAGGTGCGGCTGAATGACTTCACCAATCATCTGCACAGCCGCTATCTGTTGAGCTTCGCGCCGAAAAATCCGCATCCCGGGCTCCATCAGATTCGCCTGCGATTAAAAGATGCAGGAGACAGCACTGTGCTGGCGCGGAGCAGTTATTGGGCGGAGGGTAACCACTAACGGATGCTACCCTTGTGGTTTCGCTTGAGGCGTCGGAGAGTCAAGAACCTCGCGGACCTTGGCGACCAAAGATGACAGCGAAAACGGTTTCGGCAGGAACCACAGGCCGGGGTCAAGCACTCCGTAGTGAACGATCGCATTGCTCGTATAGCCGGAAATGTAAAGTACCCGGACATTCGGAGAGATCTGGACGACCTGTTCAGCCAGTTGGCGGCCGTTCATGCGCGGCATGACGACGTCGGTGATGAGCAAACGGATGTCGCGGTGGTTCTCCTTGGAAATAGCCAGCCCTTCCTCAGGGGTGGCCGCGACCAGCATCTTGTAACCGCAGTGCGCCAGGACGGAAGAACTAAGCTGGCGGAGTTGTGCATCGTCTTCGACCAGCAGGATGGTCTCGGTTCCCCGTTGTACCGCCCTGGGTCGATGCTCCGCGCCGGTCGACTCGACCTCCTGGTCGATGCGAGGAAGATAAATCTTCAGGGTTGTGCCCCGGTCCGGTTCGCTGTAGACCCAAATGTAGCCCCCGCTCTGCTTGACGATTCCGTACACCATGGAAAGTCCGAGGCCCGTGCCTTTGCCGACTTCTTTCGTGGTGTAGAAGGGTTCGAAGATGCGAGCCTGCGTTTCGGCAGTCATGCCGTGACCTGTATCGCTCACCGCCAGCATGACGTAGCGCCCCGGCTCGGCAGGCTGGTGCCGGCGAGCGTAAGACTCGTCAAGCTGCGCGTTCGAGGTTTCCAGCGTGAGCTTTCCGCCGTGAGGCATGGCGTCGCGAGCATTCAGAGCCAGGTTCATGATGACCTGTTCGATTTGCCCGGGATCCGCCTTCACCGATCCCAAATCATTCGCCGGGACCGTCATGACCTCGATGTCCTCTCCAATCAGCCGGCGCAGCAAGGAATCGAGATTCAACATGATGTCATTGAGATTGATGACCCGCGGAGACAGCACCTGCTTGCGGCTGAAAGCCAGCAACTGGCGAGTGATCCCGGCGGCTTTGTCGGCCGCCGACTTGATCTGTGCCGTGCTCTCGGCCAGCCGGCTGCCGGCGGGGACGCCTTCGGCCAGAATCTGGGAGTAGCCGAGGATCACGGTGAGGAGATTGTTGAAGTCGTGAGCCACGCCCCCGGCCAAACGTCCAACGGCCTCCATCTTCTGCGATTGGCGCAGTCTTTCTTCCAGGGCCACCCGCTCGGTGACATCCTGGACCAGCGACGCCACGCCCAGCACGCGGCCGGAATCGTCGACTAGCGGAGTGTTGTACCACTCGCAGGAAATTGTGCGGCCGTCTTTGGTGATGTTGTCGTTCGCGCTCCGCACGCCACCCTTCTGGTTCAGCAGATCCTGCCAGACCTGGTCCACGAACTGGCGAAACTGCGCCGGAACAATAAAGCTGCCAAATTGTCCCAGTGCCTCCTGACGGGAATATCCGAAAACGCGCTCCGCCGAGGGATTCCATGCGGTCACGCGAAACTGGAGATCCCACTCCACCACTGCCAGCGGGGTGTGTTCGATGTGAATGCGCAACTTCTGTTGCGACCGGCGCATGGCCTCTTCGGCAATCTTGCGGTCACTGATGTCGCGGCAAATGCCCAGCAGCCCAATCACCTTTCCGCTGGGGTCGCGATAAGGCCCCTTGGTTGCGAGATAGGTTCGGGTCACGCCTGCGGCGGTCGCAGGTTCCTCGTAGGTTTGGGTCTCACCGGAAAGGATGACCTCGCGATCGCGTTCCATGATGCTGTGGCCGACTTCCGGGCTGAACAATTCAAAGTCGTCCTTGCCAATGACGTCGTCTACGGTGCGGCCAAGGAAGCGGGCACCCGCCGAATTCATCATCAGGTAACGGCCCGCCAGATCTTTGACGAAGACTGCGTCAGTCGTGCCCTCGGTGATCCCCCGCAAGAGTCCAAGATTCTTCTCCACTTCGTGGGAGCTCTGGAGCATCTGTCGGTGCACCACGAACAGGCGACCACTCGCGCCGGCGAAGGAAACCATCACCAGCACGACAGACCAGAAGAATTGCTCCTGGGCGACGCGCAAGAGAAGCGGAAAGACGATTGCGGGAATGATTAGGGGGGAAAACTGCGCGAGCAGATGCATGCCCGGCGCAAAGGGTAGATTCGCCTTCTGCGTGTCCGGCTCGCTGCCGTTCCAAGTCACGGCAATCACGATGAAGATGCAATAAGTGGCTGTCCAGAGCAGGTCGGTCCACACGCCCTGCTGCTGAGTATTCCCGCTGGCAAAGGCAAACAGAGTTGTATTCGTGGCAATCGCGTAGCAGAAAAGGAAGGCAGCCATTCGAAGAAAGAACGAACGGCCGGTGGGATAACGAGTCAGGATTCCGCGCACCAGAAAACTGAGAGCCACCAGCCCGAAGAAGGGGAGTCCGACATGGAATTCGCGTATCGACATCGCCTGTTCGGAGCTCTCCCAGCGCGAAGGCATGTAGAGGAGCGAGAGTTCAAGGGCCAGGACAAGCGAACAGACTTGCGCAAAATCGCAGAAGCGCAGCCACCGGAATCCACTATTCGGGTCTCTCGGACTCAGAAACAGGGTCATCAACGCTGGAACAACCCAGAAGAAAACCAGGATGTCGCTCGGCCACAGCGTTGGGGGAACTCGCTGATAATCGAAATAATAGGTGAAGGCTACCTGCCCGAGAAGGGCGAGCACGAGAGAAAAGAAAACCAGGTGCCAAAGCCTCTTGCCAAAGGAACCCGATCGACTCGCAGCGGACCAGCAGGTGAACGCTGCCAGAAGAATTGCCGCTGCCCCGATCCAGTCACCCCACAACGATGCTTTCGCGGTGCCGTACCACAGTGCCAGCACGATCCCATGCAGAAGCATGAGGATCGCTGCCGCCATCAGGGCGGGCGTACGAACTTTCGACTTCACTGAGACTTCTCCAGCGTGCCGCGACGCGCCTGCGGCTACGCTCTGGGGCCCGGTGTTTGCGTACTGAGTATGAACTCACAATTGACAAGCAGAATCAAGTCCTTCGACAGGGTCCGAGGCATGTCCGCTGACGTGGACGATGAAGCAGCCTTCGCGTTCGCAATCCCATTTGTGAACCGGGCATTACTTTGGTTGCAAGCGACCTGCCAACTATTTGCGGTCTTCCACTTGCCAACTCGGCCGGATTTGCCTAGCATCCTGATTGAAAGCCGGCCTGCCGGGTTGGTGATGGCGGTAACCGATTTTTGAACCAATGCAGAATGAACGGGGACTCGACTCGAACTAGGATCCGGTGAGCAGCGCTCCGCCATGCGGAGATGCCTAAAGGGTCTCGGCGGGTTCCCAACGTCTACCGACGGGTTCATTCTCGGCCCGTCACACGGCCTAGTGGGTCGGCTTGCTTTTTCTTTATGCTCGGGGGGGCGGACACTCCTTTCGACATCGCTCGGGCAGCCTTTGTCCGCCAGATTTTGATCACGCCCGCGGACCTTCGGCTCTCTCACCTGCTAAACTTGTTCCTGTAGCAAATTCTGATTCCCCGCATCTAATTAAACAGTGCTCCCACAACTCTTTCATTTAGGGAAGTTCTTCCTGCCGACGTACGGTTTCCTGGTTTCCATGGGGGTCCTGATCGGACTATGGATCAGTGTCCGCAACTCCGAGCGTCTCGGTATCAATGGCGATAGTGCGTGGAACCTCGGAATTCTGGTCGTGCTCTGCGGCATTGTCGGGGCCAAGGTGCTTTACGTTATCAACGAATGGAGCTACTACTCGGCGCATCCCGGTGAGATTTTCAGTATCAACACGATGCAAGCCGGAGGAGTTTTCTCTGGCGGACTTTTGGCTGCGTTCGTCGCTGCAGCCTGGTATGTCTGGAAGCACCACATGCCGGCACTGGGGACGTGCGACGCCTTCGCGCCCGGCCTCGCGCTGGGACACTCCATCGGTCGCATCGGATGCTTCGCCGCGGGATGCTGCTATGGCAAAGAAACGCATCACTGGTGGGCTGTGACCTTTCACAATCCGCTGGCAAACTCCATTACAGGAACGCCTCTGGGCGTGCCGCTCGAGCCGACCCAATTGTTTGAGTCAGCCGTCGAGCTGGCAAACTTCTTCTTCCTGATGTGGCTGCTGAAGCACAGAAAATTCGACGGCCAGGTCATCGGCGCGTTCATGTTCATCTACGGCATCGCCAGATTCTTCCTCGAATACCTGCGCGACGACCCCGGCCGAGGCTCAGTCTTTGGCGGCGCCATGACCGGCACGCAATTGATCGCTATTGGGTTGGTGCTGGCTGGCGGATTGATCTGGTGGCTGCGCCCCGGCTCCAAATCGGTTCCAGCGCAGACCGTCAGCGCCACGCGATAAAACTCAAAACAAAGTTGAAACCGACAAGCCTACGGTTTGCATAACCGCGACCTATGCCTTCATTGATTCCGATGATCAGGGCTGTGGGAGGGCTGCCACTGTGGGTGGCTGGGGTTCCATGCGCTGTCGAACCAGCGTCTCGACTTGCGTCCACAGCCCTGGATCGCATTGACTCTGCAGATGGCTCGGCGAGAAGGTATGTTGGAACCATGAGCCCCCTTCGCACTGCACGGGATCTTTCCGGTAGTCAAAGCGGTAATTACCCAGGATTTGCGTCTTGGAATCGTCGGCGGCGGTGATCTGCGAGCGGCCGTGAACAAATCCATGCGGCTGGTAGAAGTTCACTGCCGCCACGACATTTTCGGGGATCACCTTGTCGCTCTGCCACGGTTTGCGCACGCTATCGACCTGCACGGTGAGCAACACTGGGATGTCGGCACGGTTCAGTTCCCTGGACAACATCACCACGGCAGACGCTCCCCAACTGTGGCCGAAGAGGATGATGTGCGCCCGCGCCTTCTCCTCGTCGCTCAGCACTCCGTCATGATTGGTGTCGAGCAGGCGCAAGATGGTTTCGTAGGCCGTTTTCCGATGCCGGTTCTCAAAAACCTGGATTGCCGTGCCCTTCGGCAATTCCTGCTGAAGCTTGTGCGCAAGCCGCACGGGCCCGTGGTGCAGGTCGTCGTGGCGCACGAATCCTCCGGCAAAGCCGATGACAATAAAAGGGGTCGTTGCAGGAAGGGTGGCCACAGCTCCGTCGGCCGCTGCCAGACTCGGAACCGGCGCCGCAAGCATTGCGAAGATCGCACCGAGTGTCGCCGGCAACATCGAGAATCGCGCAAAGCGGGACACGCGGGCTCCTGGTTAACTTATGAGATGATTCGCGCCAGCGAGGGGATGCGGCAAAAAAAATCAGCCTGATCTTTTCCCGGGTGTCTGACGATGGCGGGCGAAAAACCTTTACAGAGAAGGATTCTGGCCTGTTCGAACCCGGAGCCAAGTCTACACCCCCCTGTCAAGTTTGCTGGGCAGAGCTCCGTCTACTTCCGCAATTTCTTTGAAACAAAAGGGTTTCCATCCAAAAGATATCGCCATGGCTTGTCTGCAGCTTTGCTGATACCAACGCGTGGCGTCGTTCGGATTCCTCGAGCTCGGTATCCGTCATCGCCGATCCACAGGCTGCTGGCCTCGCTCGTAAGATCGTCTCCATTGTCTCGGACGCGGGTGATGCCGAAGGCTTCACACAGGCGGCCCGGGCCGCTGGTGAGTTTGCGCAGGTCTTCAGAAGCATGGATTTCAACCTCGCGTGCCAAGGCCATCGTTTCGATCCCGGAAAGGGGCTCCAGCGCGCGGAAAAGAACGCCCCCGGCGCGGCCTTCGGGCTCGCAGGAGACGTTCAGGCAGTAGTGATTCCCGTAAATAAAGTAAACGTAGGCGTGGCCGGGTGGTCCGAACAGCACCGATGTGCGGGCGGTGTTGCCGGCAGCAGAGTGGGCGGCGGGATCATTCTCGCCGAGGTAGGCTTCGACCTCCACTATGCGGGCGGTGAGGCGAGAGCCTGGGCGGCGCCCGTCTTTCTGCCGGGCGTGCCGGGCGTCGTTTTGACGAACCAGCACCTTCCCCAGAAGTTCACGCGCCACACGGCGCGGATCCCGGCTATAGAACGCGCGTTCCAATGGACGGATCCGGGCGGTATGCGTTAGGGACTGCGACTCAGGCATGCGTAGGGAATTTTAAATGGAAGAGTTGCGGACTGGCGGCCCCAAACCCCAGCGGCTAAAGCCGAGATTCAAAACGGCAGCAGAGATCGCAGCGCTAAAAGCGCTGCGCCACCCAAAACCATTGGCACGCCGCACTGGCGCCAACACTAGCGCAATTGCAACTGGCACTACGCTAGATCGGTTTGGCCTGCGTGTTTCTTGCCTCGGTGACGTTGGACGGCGCGTCGTCG
This sequence comes from uncultured Acidobacteriaceae bacterium, assembly GCA_963706645.1. Classification (GTDB taxonomy): domain Bacteria; phylum Acidobacteriota; class Terriglobia; order Terriglobales; family Acidobacteriaceae; genus Sulfotelmatobacter. The sequence goes on along the minus strand of CAVPNR010000019.1, from coordinate 121,221 downwards.
AACGACTTGCCGGGCTCATAGGCGACCTTCTCGTGCTTGCCACCTGCTTTCCGGATTACGTCGTGCCAGCCATCGTCCCAACTGATGCGGGCTTGGCCGTCGACCAGAGTCCATGTGCCATGAGAAGGGCCGAGCGTCTTCCTGGCTGTTCCGTCTTCGTCGAGAGTGATGAAAAAGTGTCCCCCATTGCCTTCGCCGACTTCCCACTTGCCGACGTAGTGACGCCTTCCGGGCGTCATCGCCATATCCGGAGACCCGAATTCGATGCGGTCAATCTCGGCCGAGACTTTTTCGCGGTGGCCGTCTTTATAAACGATCGCTGCCGGGGCTTTTAAATCGATGCGGGCAATCTCGGTGGCGGCGAAGCTCTGACGATGACCGTCTTTGTAAACGATCATGATGGAGTCGCGATCGTCCGCTGGGGACGCCGCTGGTTTTGCGATGGCAGCACTAATCACGAACAGCAGGATTCCAGAAACAACAATCGCCCGAATGAGACCGCGCATGATTCCTCCGGAACGGGAGCGGGAACAGCACTCCCATAAATTGATACGTAGCGCAGCCGGCAATCGTTCCCTTGATCTCACGTCGTTGGGCTCGTTCTAAGCCGCGCCCTTGGCCGACTCCTTCAGGTAGACCAGCACTTCTTCGGCGTGGCCCTCCGGCTTCACTTTCTCGAAAATGTGCTGAATCTTGCCATTGGGGCCGATGATGAACGTGGTCCGGGCCACTCCCCAAACCTTCTTGCCATACATGTTCTTTTCTTTCATGACGCCGAAGGCCTCGGCGACTTTCTTGTCCGCATCGGCCAGCAGGGTAAAGGGCAGGTCGAACTTTTCCTGGAATTTCTTTTGCGCTTTGGGAGTGTCCGGGGAGACCCCGAGCAGCACGGCGCCCGTCTTCTGCATCTTCTTGTATGTATCGCGGAACCCGCGAGCTTCAATGGTTCAGCCCGGGGTATCGGCGCGGGGATAAAAATAGAGCACAACGGTCTTCCCGAGGAAGTCCTTGAGCGCGACTTCTTTCCCGTTCTCGTCCTGCAAAGTGAAGTCGGGAGCTTTATCATTGATATTCATGGGGAGATCTCCAGAGAAATCGAAGTCCAACGCCGCCAGCGTTGCGAAAGCGGCGTCGGGCCTGCCAGCCCTCGCCACGATTTTACACCGCAGAATTTTATACTGCGGATGGTTATTGGTTGCGCTGATATGGGTTGCCTCGCCCGCTGGCCTCGCGATGGCGCAGGAAGAGCGGCCGCAGATCATCCCGGGCGAGCGCAAAGTCCCTAGAAAGAAAGAAGCAGGGCCGCGGGCAATCGGCGTGCTCCAGATGTCGGCGAACGGCAAGACGTCCCTGATTCCGGTAGCGATTCTGGTGAATGGCAAGTTCTGGGACGCGTCCGCATACAAGGCCGATCCGGTCCCAATGGCTCTGGAAACGGGCACGGTTTATGAAGCCGAGCGCGCCGGCAGTTCACTCGGCCTGTTCACGGTCAACAGCGCGCTGCATAGCAATGCGCTCAACCTTCCAAATCCGTGGATCGGCACGGGCAAGTGGGTCGCCAACGGGACCGACACCACGAGTAAAACGCTGAAGGCCGAATCGGTGCCAACTGGAATCGACAAAGGAGAAGGTCCTCCCCGGCTGACGCGGGATCCCACGAAGGTATCGCAGCCATCCAGTGCGCCGCCTACCGCGCCTCAATCCCAGACCCCCGCGCCGTCTAATTCGGGGGATGAGCCGCCACGTTTGAGCAAAGGTACTCCGCCGCCTTCGCCGACCCCGCCAACAAGTTCAAGTCCTGCGGGCCAGAGCCAACCGGGATCGACCTCACCGAACGTGCCTGCGTCCGACAGCGGAGCCGGTGCCTCCGGCCGACCGACGCTGCGGCGCGGGAAGCCGACCGAACCGCTGCCTGAGGACGAAGTTCCTGGATACAACAAGGTGGAGAAAGCTGGGCCGAGCGCTTCTCTTACGGTGGTTGCCTCTTCCTCAAATGCGGCAAAACCTGCTCAGCCCGTAGCTGACACCGCGCCAGTCGATATGGTCCCCGCGATCTCCGATGCCAGCGGCCCCGATCCACGTTCCTTCGCATTCGAGTGGCTTAAGGACGAAGAAGGAGACCGCAAGAAGCAGATGGTTGCGCTTGCCAAGGACCAGGTGCGCGCCTACGTGGAGGCGCAGGCTAAGGCCAGGATCACACCGAAGCCCGCCGGACAAGCTGCCCGTCACGCCGCCGCGGCGAAAACGAAAGATCCGATCCTCGAAAACGTGCAGATGAAGGCGTTCGATTTGTGGGTCAACAACCAGCCAGTCATGGTGCTTAGCGCCGACGCCCACATGCCACCGCCGCCCCCTGGGGTTGCGTTCTCCGCTGTCGATGCCGCGATGCAGTATTCGATTGTGCTGGTGGCGTACCCAGACATCTATAACAACCTGCACAAGATCTATTCGGGAGTCACTGATAAATACCACCTCGACATTACTCCGCGCCTGGAATTGATCGACGCGGTCGACGCCGACGGCGATCGCCGCGGCGAGTTGCTGTTCCGCGAGATTTCCGACGGCAGCAAGGGCTGGGTAATTTATCGCCCAACCCAAGACAAGTTGTGGAAGATGTTCGACAGCTTGCGTCCGGAATAAGCGGGCACCGGCGCGCGAAACAATTGGCGGGAGGAATGAGGGCGCAGATCGAAGCTGCGCCCTCGTACTATTCTTCCTCCCTGCTCTTGAGCTGCTAACAGACTACAGGCTCGGTCTTTGCCAAGACCTCGGCAGCCTGGCAAAGGAACCGGTCGACAGCGTCGCTATACGGTTTCTTGAAACTAGCTGGCCAGTTAGCTTTGTCGGCATAGAGTTTTTGCAAGTTCTGCTCCATGCCAGGATCGCCGCCGGTGAACATCGCCAGCAGCTTTCTCCGGCGCGCCGCCAATTGCAAACCGAGCTCGCCGGCGGGATCGGCTCCGCTCGCGATGGCTTCTTCTGTGTCTTTCACCAACGCGTCCCAGCCGCGCTGCGACTCCGCCTGCAGTTCGGGCGTCCAACGCTGGCGCAGGTTTGCGAGTTGATCTTCGGTGTAGTACTTCTTCATCCAGTCTTTTCTAGTCTGCATTTGAATCACCTCAATGACCTTGCGGAATGGCTCCCAATCGGGCTTTTCACCGCTAGCCATAATCTTTTCCGCCCGTTCGATGGCCTGAACGGCCCGGTTGAGATGCTCTCGCTTCTCCATGAGAATCTCGCGTTGCTGGCGAAGCGAGTCGGATAGATCGGTGTCTTTGTGGTGAAGAAGTTCCCGGATTTGGGATAGGGGAAATCCAATGAACTTCAACGCTACGATCTGCTCCAGGCGCGCGAAGTCGCGGTCCGAGTACACCCGATACCCTGCGGCAGTGCGACCACTCGGCTTGAGCAATCCAAGACGGTCGTAGTGATGCAGGGCGCGGATGGTAACTCCGGCGCGCTTGGCGAACTCGTGAGGCAGGTAGGTTTGATTCACAGGTCCCCTTATTGAGGTTGTAAGGTTTGACGTTAGGTTAGGGTCAAGGAGATTCTAGCGCGCACCTTTATCCGGTAGAATCTGTCTGCGACGAAAAGGCGTGGTCACAATTTTTGAAGGAGATCGAATCTAGTTGCGCCTGACACGCCGCAAGTTCGTGCAATCGATCCTCGGAGCCAGCGCCGCTGCTGGACTGCCGGCGGTGTTCTCGGCCTGCAGCGGATCTTCCAAGGCGAGCTCCGCGCTTCCAGCGAGCTCTTCAAAGTCGCAGTTCCGCGCTTCCTCCTCGTCGACGTTTCCGAAGGGATTCTTCTGGGGCACGGCCACGGCCTCTTATCAAATCGAAGGTGCGTGGAACGAAGACGGCAAGGGCGAATCCATCTGGGACCGCTTCGCGCACACTCCGGGGAAGATCAAGAATGGCGATACTGGTGATGTCGCCTGCGATTCGTATCACCGCTGGCGCGAAGACATCGCCTTCGTTAAGGCGATGAATCTGAATAGCTACCGCTTCTCGATTTCCTGGCCGCGCATTCAGCCCGCGGGTTCGGGGGCCGCGAATGCCAAAGGCATCGATTATTACAGCCGAATCGTGGATGCCCTCCTCGAAGCGCGCATCCGGCCGATGGTCACGCTCTATCACTGGGACTTGCCACAGGCGCTGGAAGACGCCGGCGGATGGCCCAACCGCGATACCGCTGGCCGTTTTGCCGATTACGTCCAGGTGGTTGCGAATGCGCTGGGCGACCGCGTTTCCGATTGGATGATTTTTAACGAGCCGGATGCATTTGTGGATCTGGGACATCTCGAAGGCACGCACGCACCGGGACGTCAGAGCATCCTCGATTTTCTGCGCGCCACACACGTGGTCAACCTGGCGCAGGGGGCGGGGTTTCGTGCGCTCAAGGCCGAACGTCCGTCGTCGCGAGTGGGGACCGCGTTCAGCATGTCGCCATGTGAGCCCGCAACGGAATCCGAAGAAGACAAACTCGCGGCCGACCGCGCGCATGCCATCACCAATACCTGGTTCCTGGAGCCGGCTCTGCGTGGGCGTTATCCCGATGCGCTGGCGTTTCTGCCCGAAACTGCGATGCGCATCCAGTCAGGCGACATGGAGAAAACCAAGGCGCCACTGGATTTCATCGGCATCAACCTCTACTACCGGACCATCGCCTCGGCGCCCGGAACCATGGAGCGCTTCTCGCACGCGCAGGAATGGCTGTTCCCAGTGAAGATGGACGGCGGACAGCAAGGACCGAAGACTGACTTCGGCTGGGAAGTCTGGCCGAAAGCGCTCTATGACATGGTCATGCGCATCACGCGCGATTACAACCGGCCAGTCATCGAGATTACCGAGAGTGGATGCTCCTACAACGATGGTCCCGACGCCAGCGGCACGATTCACGACAGCCGCCGCATTGAATATCACCGCGAGTATCTCGCTGCGTTGGCTCGATCAATCGCCGAAGGCGCCGACGTTCGCGGATATCATGCTTGGAGCCTGCTGGACAACTTCGAGTGGGCCGAAGGCTTCAGCCAGCGCTTCGGCCTGACCTACGTCGACTTCAAAACCCAGCAGCGAACGATCAAAGATTCCGGTCGCTGGTACGCGAAGGTAGCTAGTGAGAATCGCGTGGGACCAGCCTGAAATAGTGTGGGACCAGAGATAGTAGGACCAGAGACAGTTTGGGACCGGGTCGGAGCTTGCCCTGAGCGAAGTCGAAGGGACTCGTCAGGCCGCGCTAGCGGCCTTGTACTTGCTCGCGCTCCCTGATTGCACCCGGCTGCAGGGTCGGGGTTCTCCCCTGCATCCAAAGCGCCGCCAACCCGACCACAACGCCACCACCAAATACCACAAACGTGTAGACCATCATCTCGTGCGCCCGTCGCGGCAACCCTTGCGTCAGAGCATTCCCCAGCCCGCTGCTCGTATTGAAAAACGCATGCAGCACAATCGCGACCACCACGTTGAACTTCGAAATGTTCGCCGCCGCTGTCAGTAAGAACGCAATTCCCACCAGGATCAGAAGAAACTGCCAAGGGTTCGCGCTGCTCCAGCCCTTGATCTGAAACAGCGGCAAGTGCCACCCTGCCCATAGCGGAGCGAGAATCAGCGTCGCCCGCGCCGGACCATACCGCTCCTGCAACCGCGGCAACGCGAAACCGCGCCATCCGGGCTCCTCGGGAACAGGACCACCAAGGAGCGTCGAATAGTTAAACGCATACGTGCTCCAGTGCAAAAGTGACGACCAATGCAGCGCAGAAACCGGCGCCTTTGCAATCGCTGCCGACGGTGCCAGAAGCGTGACGACGAAGAACGCTCCCAAGCCAAACGCCAGCCCTTTCCCCAAGTTGGACCAGCCCGTCCACACGCGGCAAATTTTCAGATCTCGATCCGTCAGCCAGCGGGTCATCAAGGCCGCCACTGTCGGCCCGAACGCGCCAGTGAGAAACAGCGGTACCCCAAATGTGTCTGCTTGGTTGTCCGGTACGAGGGCTGCCACACCGAGCCACACGGTCCAACTCCAAGCATAGGTCAGCAGGAAGAACAACGTGAGGGGTCGCGATTCCGCGAAGCGGACGAGGGCTGTCCGCCGCCGCACGGCTTGGGCTGTAACCTGGTTGGTCGAATCCGCCATTCGGATGGCGGAAACAATATCACAGCCGCGGGATCTCGATCTGCGGCTACTTCTGCTGCATCACCAGTTCGCTGTTCTGAACTTTCATCGCTCCCACATTGTCGGGCAGCTTCAGCCGGTCTCGTTCCTCAGCTAGCTTCTTTTGCAGGGCGGGATTCACCAGCGACACCGGCACGCTCAGATCGCCGACCTTGAATTCCGTAGGATCGAACGTGGCGTACCCATCCTTCTCGCCGAGGTGCCCCGAAATCGTAACCCAAACATCTTTGCCCGCGATTTCAGTAAGGAACTGCCCGTGCACCACGTCGCCGTCCATGGTGACCGACTGATCCTTGATGGTCGGTGCGGAGGTGCCGATATTAGAGTCGGGCGTAAGCGCGCCACCTGCCGTGCCTAGAGACTGCGCAAGGACTGCGCCAATCTCATCAGAATTGATGTGGACTTCGGCCTTGGGAGCTGCCGATGCCGCCTGCCCGGCTTCGGGATTCGAGGGCGACGAGGCCGCGCTCGAAGTCGACTGCTGCGTGGCCTGCTCAAATTCGGCCATTTTCCGGTCGAACGATTGGGCGTGTTCCGCAATAGCTGCCGGAGCTTGCGGCTGAGCCACAGGCGCAGGCTTCTTCAGAACCAGAACGATGGCAATCAACGACGCCACCAGGGTCGCAATGCTGATAATGCGGTCAAGCTTGAATTTCATGGCAATTCCCGATCGGTCGGCCCAAGACAGGCAGGCCCAGTCTCATGGTACTAGGAGCCAAAGGCGAGGTTTAGATGACCAAAGTAGTGGGCCCGGCGAAGCCATTGTGGATGGCGTTGGAGCTGGGGTTGGGTGGTGTGGGACCGGGTCTTTGACCCGGTCGGGCGGCCTGAAAAGGCCGCTGGCCTCCTGGCCACACCTTAGAGGACCGGAATCCTCCCTTTCCAAATCCAAGGGTAATCAGCCTGCACTCTTGCAATCCCGGCTCGCACCGGATTCTCACAAACATACTCCACCCGATCCACCAGACTGTCATTCGACCGCAGAACATGATCGAAGAACTCTTCCTGCCAAACAGGACCGGTGCGCTTTAGCGCGAGATTGATGTACCGCGCGGATCTGCCCTTAATGGCTTTCATCGTCTCAGGCAACGTGTAGCTCCAGCCGTCTTCACGACGGAGTGGCGAGTAGATGAGGTGAACGTGATCGGGCATCACAACTGCAGCGTGGAGATCGAACTTGTGTCCATCCTCTTTCAGGCAGCACTCCAGAACGATATCTCGGGCTTCAGGAGGAAGTTCCCACCCGCGATCCGTGGTGAATGTGACGAAGAGCGGATGATCGTCTTTCTGATAGTGAGGTAGACGACGGCGGTATTCATATTTCGGCAGCATCGTTGCCTCGGCCCTTCGGGCCGACCGACCGGGTCAAAGACCCGGTCCCACACAATCAGGAACACAAAATCAGAACCGCATCAGCTTAACTTCTTGGCCAGCAATTCATTCACAATCTGCGGACTGGCCTGCCCTTTCGACGCTTTCATGACTTGGCCGACAAAAAAACCGAGCATCGTCGTCTTCCCTGCCCGGTATTGCTCAAGCTGCTTAGGATTGGCGGCCAGAACGTCATCAATCATCTTCTCCAGCGCCGAGGTATCGGTCGACTGCTGCGGACGGCCCTCTTCCTCATAGACCACCGCGAAATCTTTGCCGCGCTCGAAGGCAAGGTCGTAGAGATCCTTGAGCATCTTGCCCGAAATCGTGCCGCCTTCGACCAGGTCGGCGGAGGCCGCGACTCCCTTCATCGAAATCGGCGACTGCTCGATCTCGATGCCCTTCGCTTTGAGCCGTCCCATCAACTCACTCTGCACCAGGTTGGCGACGCGCTTGGGATTCTTCGCCGCCTTCGCTGCCTCTTCGAACTGATCGGCCATCGATTTCGAAAATGTCAGCACCTGCGCGTCATATTCGGTGATGCCGTAATCTTTCACCATGCGCGCACGCCGCGCCTCGGGAAGCTCGGGCAGGCTCTTGCTGATCTCCGCCTTCCAAACTTCGTCGACCACCAGAGGAAGCAAATCGGGCTCTGGGAAGTAGCGGTAATCGTGCGCCTGCTCCTTCGAACGCATGCTGTAGGTCTTGCCTTCGTTCGAGTTGTAGAGGCGCGTCTCCTGCGTGATCTTGCCGCCCGATTCGAGAACTTCAATCTGGCGGCCGAATGTCATATTCCAGCGCTTCGCGGATGAAGCGGAACGAATTCACGTTCTTGATTTCGGCTTTGGTGCCAAATTCCTTCTGCCCGCGCGGGCGCACGCTGACGTTGGCATCGCAGCGCAGTGATCCTTCCTCCATGTTGCAGTCGCTGACTCCGGTGTAGAGAATGATTTCCTTCAGCCGCGTCAGGTATTCGTAGGCCTCGTCGGGTGAGGCTATGTCAGGCTCGCTGACAATTTCAATCAGCGGCACGCCGGTGCGGTTGAGATCGATGGCGGTCTTTTCGTCGGAGTCGGGAAAGCCCTCGTGCAGGCTCTTGCCGGCATCTTCTTCGAGATGCACTCGCGTGATGCCAATTTTCTTCTTACCCTTGCCAGCCGGTATTTCGATGAACCCATGCTCAGCCAGCGGCTTGTCGTACTGCGAAATCTGGTATCCCTTGGGCAGGTCGGGATAAAAATAATTCTTGCGCGCAAAAATGGAAGTCTCGTTGATGCGGCACTCGAGCGCCATCGCCGCCAGCGTGGCGAACTCCACGACTTTCTTGTTGAGCACGGGCAAGGCGCCGGGCATCCCCAGGCAGACCGGACAGACGTTCGAATTCGGGCGCGCCCCAAATCGCGTCGAGCACGAGCAGAAAATCTTCGTCGTGGTCAGCAGCTGAACGTGGACTTCCAGCCCGATGACCGGCTCATATTTCGTGTGGGCGCCGATGGAATCGGCCGGCGTGGTGACCATAATCAGCGATTATAAAGGGCAGCGTGGAGACCCATATCGCTGGAGTTGTCATCCCGAGCAAGTTGTCATCCTGAGCAAAGCGAAGGATCCATGCAATTTGCCAGCGCCAAGGACAGTCCCGACAAGTTGCATAGGTCCTTCGGGCCGCAAAAGACGCGGCCCTCAGGATGACAATCCTTTTCGCGTGGTGATGCCGGCCCTTACGCCCGCTCGTAAAACCGGAAGAACAGCGACTGCTTCGACACCGGCTCCGCCTTCTCAGTAAGCGTCGCCATCTGCTGCTGGTTCAGCGGAGTGAACTCGCGCGCCAGTTGCACGTTCTGCTCGAGCTGCGCAATCGTATCGCAGCCAATGATCACCGTGCTGACCGGCAGCGACAGCGAATAGTACATCGCCTGCCGCATATCCAGCGTACCCGCGGTGGGCGCCAGCACCATGCCTTCCCATGAATGCTTCTGTTGCTCGATCGGCGGCGGCGTCCACGACGAGAGAATGCGTCCGCGCGCCGGGACCTTCATTCCGATAATTCCCATCTGCTTCTCCACTGCCAGCGGCAGCAGTTGCGCGCTGAAGCTGTAGTGATGCGGATCGGCCGCATTCACCGCCATCAGGATCGTGTCGAACGGATGCCGGTGAATCGCCTCGATCAGCGCGTCGGGCCGGTAGTGCCCCGTGATGCCGAGATAGCGCACGATCTTCTGGTCGCGAGCTTCGAGCAGGGCTTCCATCGCCCCGCCCTTGGCGAAGATTTCGTTGATATCGGTCATGGTGCCGATGTCGTGCAGTTGCCACAGGTCGACGTGATCAGTCTGCAGCAAGTTGAGCGACTTCTCGATCATGCGCATCGAAGCGTCTCGCGTCCGCTCTTTCGTCTTGGTCGCGAGAAACGCGTCGTTGCGGCGATGCTTCATCACTTTTCCGACGTATTGCTCGCTCCAGCGCTCAGGCCCACCGTAGATGGAAGACGTGTCGACGTAATTCACGCCAAGATCGAGCGCCTTCTCGATGATTGGGACGGCGACGGCCTCGTTGTTGGGCTTCTCGAGAGAGGCCTGGCCGCCGAGGCTGAAGATGCCGACTTTGTATCCGGTCTTGCCGAGATTCCGCGTCGGCATGGCGTTGGTGGTCGCCGCATTGAGAGGCATTGGACGCAAGGCCGGACTCGACTGTCCCTTCGCGAGATCGGGTAGGGCGGCCGAGCCCAGCGCGGCTGCGGTCATAAGACCGCCAGCTTTCAGAAAACTGCGACGGTTGCTGGATGATTTCTGCGACTTCGACTTGCTCATGAGGACCTCCGGAGGGTGTAAGGCCTACATTAAACCCAACCGCAAGCGGAATCTAGGGATTCTTCGGTGCGTCCAGATACTTGTCGACCGAGACTTCGAAGTACATCAGTTCGTTCCCCTTGGCATCAGTAACGCCAGTGATGTCGATGAGTGCGCCCGCCAACGGCGAAGAGATGTCGCCGACGTCGAAGAACATGAATCCTGATTGCGTGGTGTGCGGTTCGACTGCCCGGGCCGCGAACTGCGAGGACTCGATCTCGTCCATTTCTTTCTTGCTGATGCCGCCCTTCGCTTTGTGCGGCAGCGGAATTGGGCTCGGCCGCGTGCTCGATTGCGGATTAGAAAGTCTCCGGTACAAATCGTCGGTCGTGATGGGGGTCAGCTTGGAGTGATGAGCCGTGAGCAGCGTTATGGCCATGTTGGCAATCGAAATGGGCTGGTCTCCGTCATTGGTCACGATAAAAAAAATGGGGAGAAAGCCGTGCGCGGCGAAATCGGTGGAAAAGATCTTGGCCTTCTCCGGCGTGTCGTAGGGGTCTGCGGCGATCGCGGCTTTCTCATCGCGATGGAAATCGTGCGCGGGATAGTTGATGGCGGTCTTTGCCACCGGCTTGACGAAGCTCTTGGAGGCAAGCGATACCGGCACAAACAAACTGCCGCAGAGCGCCAAAACGACTGAGCGACAAACGACTCGTGAGAAGAATGGCCGCATTGGCCAATTATAGAAGGCAGGACGCCCGGCGCTGGCGAGGCGGTTTAGAATGACTCAGCTTGAGCTATTTTCTTTACAGTCTGGTGCTGGCGCTGGGAATGCTGCTGAGCCTGCCGTACTGGGTCTATCAGATTCTGCGGCACGGGAAATACCGCAGCGGATTTGCGGAACGCATGGGCAACGTCCCTGCGCGCCTGATTGCCGGCTCAGAAACGGCGCGCGTGATTTGGGTGCATGCCGTTTCGGTCGGCGAGGTACTCGCGGTCAGCCGACTGGTCGACGAGATGCGGCGCCGCTTTTCGCGCCACCGCGTGCTGATATCGACGACCACCGACACTGGACAGGAGCTTGCGCGCAAGCGCTTTGGAGAAGAGAACGTCTTCTACTTTCCGATGGACTTTGTGTTTGCGATCCGGCCGTACTTGCAGACTTTGCGGCCGGAGTTGGTCGTGCTGGCGGAGACCGAATTCTGGCCGAACCTTCTACGGCAGGCGCAGGCCAGCGGGGCGCGGATTGCGGTGGTGAATGCGCGCATCTCGGACCGATCGTGGCCACGCTACCAACGCTTTCGGTGGGCCTTGCGAAGAATGCTGGTCCACATCGATCTGTTCCTGGCACAGACTTCGGCCGACAGCACGCGGCTGCAGTCGATCGGCGCCGAACCCGGACGTATTCATGTCACAGGGAATCTTAAGTTCGACGTGAGTCTGCCCCCTACGCCGCCCTTTGTCGACCAACTGCGCACATCGCTGGCGGCGGAAGGTGCCGGACCAGTGCTGGTCTGCGGCAGCACGGTCGAGGATGAGGAACCTCCGCTGCTCAAGGCATTTGAAAATTTGCGTGTGGCGCATCCTCGCGCGGTCATGATTCTGGCGCCACGGCATCCCCAGCGCTTCGATGACGTCGCCATCCTCGTCCGCCAACTGGGTATTCCCTTGTTCCGCCGATCACAATGGCAGCGGGAAGCGCTGGCGGGCGGAGTCCTGCTGGTCGATTCCATTGGAGAACTGGCCGCTCTCTATGCGCTTGCCGATGTGGCTTTCGTCGGCGGAAGCCTGGTGCCGCGCGGTGGGCACAACATTATCGAGCCGGCGCAGCACGGCGTGGCCATCGTGACCGGAAATCACACCGAGAATTTCCGCGACATTGTGGCCTTGTTTCAAAGTCGCGACGCTGTGCGGATCGTGAGTCTGGCGGAGTTGCCGCTGACACTGATGCAATTGCTCGCGGACGACGCCGAACGGCGGGCCTTGGGAAGACGGGCGTTGGAAACGATTCAATCGCAGATGGGAGCAACTTCGCGGACTCTGGAGGCGTTGAAGACTTTGATTGCCGCCGACAGCGACCCTCTTGCCGTTCCGGCGCAGGCTGCGCACACCGATTGAATCCCCTCTCAGCCATCTACGGCGGCGTGGTAGGAACGCGGAATGCGCTCTACGACCGCGGAGTTCTGCCGGCGCGCCGGCTACAAGGAGCCGTCGTCAGCGTGGGAAATCTGTCCGCGGGCGGATCCGGAAAGACTCCATTTGTAATCTTGCTGGGCGATTTGCTCAAGGCCCGCGGCATCAAGTTCGATGTGCTCTCGCGCGGGTACGGTCGCCAGTCGAAGGGCGTGCGAGTGGTCGATCCGGCGGGGTTACCACAGGAGTTTGGCGACGAACCGCTGCTGATTGCACGCAAGCTGCGGGTTCCGGTGATCGTTGGAGAAGATCGCTACGAAGCTGGCCGCCTCGCCGAATCGAAGTTTGGTCCGCAGTTGCACCTACTCGACGACGGCTTTCAACACCGGGCACTGGCGCGCGACTTCGACATTGTTCTCGTGACTCCGCAGGATGCAAAAGACCAACTGCTTCCTTCTGGGCGATTACGGGAGTCGCTCGCATCGTTGCAGCGTGCGGATGCGGTAGTCCTGTCGAGCGGAGCGGCGGCGAATTCATTTCCGGTCGAGGGGAAGCTGGTTTGGCGAGTTCGGCGCGGGATCGTGCCGAAGCATGTTCCGCCGCGGCCTGTGGTGTTCTGCGGCATTGCACGCCCACAGAATTTCGTGTTGCAACTGCGGGCGGCGAACATCGAACCGGTGGCCGAGGCGTTCTACCGCGATCATCACGCGTACAGTGAGAAAGATGTGCACGAGCTGCTGGCGCTCAAACAGCAGAGCGAGGCCGGAGGTTTTGTGACGACCGAGAAAGACGCAGTGAACCTGGGAGGATATCTTTCCGCCCTGGCGCCGCTCGCGGTCGTGCCGGTGAAAATGGAATTGGAGGGCTCCGCTAACGCCGTCGATACCGTGCTGCACAAGATCGACGAGCGAAAGCGCGGCGCATGAGAGAATCGGTTGCGTAGCGCCGCCGTCCCCGGCGGCTGTCGCGGGAGCGTCTCGCTCGCGCACCGGACGATCAACGGCGCTCGCAGGTTCGCACTGATCGCACATGACCAAACATCTGAAAGAAGCCGACCGGCTCAAGAAGATCGTCGAGACCTTTCCCAAGATCACCGTGACGGTGTTGGGAGACCTGGTCGCGGATGAATTTGTGTTTGGCGAGATCTCGCGCGTGTCGCGCGAGGCCCCGGTCCTGATCCTGAAGCATCGCGAGCGAACTGTTGTTCCAGGCGGTGCTGCGAATGCCGCCAATAATCTCGCGGACCTGGGCGTGAACGTTCTTCCCGTCGGCATTGTGGGAGACGATGAACCCGGACGCATGCTGCTGAAGTACTTCCGGCAAAAACGGATTGCGGTCAGCGGCGTGCTCAAAGACAAGAGCTACACCACGGTTACGAAGACGCGCATCCTGGCGGGCATGACGCACACTGCGCGTCAGCAGGTGGTGCGCGTGGATCGCGAGCCGCAGGAAGCGCCGAACGCTCATCTGACGCGGGAGCTGTATTTGGCGGCGCGGAATTATGCGCATGCATCCGACGCGCTTCTGGTGTCGGATTACGGATACGGCGCGGCAACTCCGGCGATCGTGTCCACGCTCCAAGAAAAAGGCAAGTTGGGGGCCTTGCCGGTCATCGTCGATTCGCGCTACCGGTTGATGCAGTATTCTGGCGTGACCGCGGCCACGCCCAACGAACCCGAAGTGGAAGAAGCCCTCGGCCTCCGTGTCGGACAAGACTGGAATAAGGTGGTCGCAGCGGGCGAGCAGGTGATGGAGCGCATGAAGCTGCAGTCGCTGGTGATCACACGCGGGCGCGACGGCATGGTCGCATTCGATCACAAGCACAAGCCGGTGGACATCCCGATTTTCGGCTCCGACCAGGTAGCGGACGTGACGGGCGCAGGCGATACGGTGATCGCCGCGTTCACAGCCGCTCTGGCTGCAGGAGCGGCCACAGAAGAAGCGGCGCAACTGGCCAACTACGCCGGCGGCATTGTGGTGATGAAGCGCGGCACGGCAACGGTATCGCGGGAAGAATTGCTGCACGCGATTGCGCAAACGCCGCCGGCGACACGACCTCATTGAACGTACACATTGAAACCGCATAACAAAATCCTGAGCCGCGATGAACTTCGCGAGCGCGTGAGCGAATGGCGGCGCGCCGGCGAGCGCATCACACTGGCCAACGGGAACTTTGATCTGCTGCACGTGGGACACGTGCGCTACCTGCGCGGAGCGAAAGCGCTCGGCGGCAGGCTGGTGGTTGCCATCAACTCCGATGAATCGGTGCGGGCGCTCAAGGGCGAAGGGCGGCCGGTCATGCCCGCGGAAGAACGGGCCGAGATCGTGGCCGCACTCGCCGACGTGGATGCCGTCGTGATCTTTCCTGAGCTCGATGTGCGCGCGATCGTTCGTGAGATCCGTCCTGACATTCAGACCAAGGGGACCGATTACACAGCCGACTCGGTGCCCGAGCGCGACGTGGTCGCGGAGTATGGCGGGCGCGTCGAGATTGTCGGCGATCCGAAGGATCACTCCACCAGCGAGATCATCCGCTCGCGGCTGTCGCCGAGGAAACTTTGATCGTCGGGCCAGAAAGCGATTCGAACATCGAGCGGCTGTTGATTGTCCGGCTCAGTGCGATGGGCGACGTCATCCACACATTGCCGGCGGCGCAGGCCCTGCGCGAGGCATTTCCCCAGGCGATGATTGGATGGGTGATTGAAGAACGATGGGCCGAACTGCTGTGTGCCCCGGGAACGCCACTTCGAGGGCTGCGATCGGCGCAGAGGCCTCTGGCGGATTGGGTTCACACTGTGAACCTGACCGGTTGGAGGAAGTCCTTGTTCACGATCGCAACCGTGCAGCAGATTGCAAAAGTCTGGAACGACATTCGCTCCGTGCGCTATGACGTGGCGGTCGATCTGCAGGGAGCGATCCGGTCGGCGCTGCTGGCGCGCTGGTCGGGCGCACAGGTTGTCTATGGTGCAGCGGAGCCGCGCGAGTCCCCAGCGAGCTTGTGGTACATGCGCGGGGTCGTTACGCACGGGGCGCACGTGGTTGAGCAGAACCTGTCGGTGGCTGAGGCTGTGGCGCAGAAGAAGCTGAAAGTGCCGCGCGTGGAGTTGCCCCGGGATATCGAGGACGAGCGCCGCATGGAGCAGCGGTTGGCGGAGATGGGGATTGGCGACTTCGCGATCCTGAATCCCGGCGCGGGCTGGGGAGCCAAGCGCTGGCCTGTTGAACGGTATGGGCGTGTGGCTCGTTGGTTGAAGGAGTTTGGGGTGGACGCGATTCTGAACTATGGTCCGGGAGAAGAGGATCTGGCGCGCGAGGCTGAGGCGATGAGCGAAGGCGCGGCCAGGTCCATGAAGCTTTCGATCAGCGAACTCATTGCGCTCACGCGGCGGGCGCGGCTGTTCATTGGAGGAGATACCGGGCCCATGCATCTGGCCGCAGCATTGCGGGTGCCAGTGGTGGCGATCTTCGGACCGACCGATCCGGCGCGCAACGGGCCTTATGGCGCGCGCAGCATTGTGTTGCGCAATCCGGCGAGCCCGACTTCGCATGCACGGCGCTCGCAGCCGGACGAGGGATTGCTGGAGATCGGCGTCGACGTTGTCGTGGATGCCGCGCGCACGCTGCTCGCGTCGACTCCGACGGACGGTGCACATGGCTAAGTGGTCCAGCATTGGATGGTCAAAGATCGCGCGCCGCATCCGGGTACCGCTGGGATTCGTGTTCGCGGTGCTGTACTTCTGGCTGGCGCGGCCAACATGGAAGTCGATTGCCGTTGGCGCCATTGGGTTCGTGCCGGGACTGCTGGTGCGCGCGCTGGCCTCGGGACACGTGCGCAAGAACGAAGCGCTGGCAACCTCCGGGCCGTACGCGTACACGCGGAATCCGCTGTACCTTGGGTCGTTGCTGATTGGAGTGGGCTTTGCGGTGGCGGCGCGGAGTTGGTGGGTGGGCGTAGCGCTGGTCGTGATGTTCTTCACCATCTATGTTCCGGTGATCCGCGGGGAAGAGGCATTCCTGAGGCAGAAGTTTCCGGAGTTCGAGGAGTATGCGCGGCGAGTGCCGAGGATCTTCCCGCGCATGATGCCGGGGTCGGGAACTGAAGAAGCGGCCAGCTTTTCGATGGATCTGTACCTGAAGCATCGCGAGTACAACGCCCTGCTCGGGGCGCTGGCGATGATCTCTGCGCTCTTCATTAAGATGACCTGGTTCTCCTGAAACGCCTTTCAATGGCTGATGATGCTTGCGCGATAGGGATCCTTCGACTGCGTGACCGTTCGGCTTCGCCGGACGGTCACTTCGCTCAGGATGACAAATCGAAAGAGTCATTTCCTGGCCAGCAATTGTTTGGCGCGGGTTAATTCTGGGCGGGTTGAGTTTGAACCGTCGCAGACCTTCACGAGCATGGCGTAGTAGGCGGTCGCTTCGCTTTGCTTCCCTGCTTCTTCGGCGGCGCGGGCGGCGCCGTAGAGGCCATTGAAGCGGTTGGGATTCAGTTTCAAGTCCGTCTGATATTCGGCCAGTGCCTGCTGCGGACGCTTCGCTTCCAGAAGGATTTCGGCAATCATTTCGCGGGTGGGGATGCCCTGGGGTTCGTCGCCCAGCGCATCTTCTTTGTCGGCGATGGGACGCAGGGCTTCGACGGCGTCGTCGTATTTACCTTCAGCAAATGCAAGCCAGGCTTCGGCCTGTTTCAAATCGCTCGCTGTGGCCTCGGCGAAGTCTTTCTTGTTGTCGGCCACGAACTTCTGGTGGATGGCATCGATTGCGGCGACATCTTTATGGACCTCGTCTGGCTGGCGAAGGTGAGCGGAGCCGATCGCTTTGGCCCAGTAGGTGGTGGAGTCTTCCGCTGTGCCCTCCACAACTACAGGCTTGAGTGCGGCAGCGGTGGCCCAGTCGCGCATC
This sequence comes from uncultured Acidobacteriaceae bacterium, assembly GCA_963706645.1. Lineage (GTDB taxonomy): Bacteria > Acidobacteriota > Terriglobia > Terriglobales > Acidobacteriaceae > Sulfotelmatobacter. Next base: position 103,855 of record CAVPNR010000019.1, on the reverse strand, counting down.
TCGAGCGGATACAGGGACGCGAAGCGCGCTTCGGTAGCGAGATGCGGATCGAAGCCCACGCCATACATGTCGTGCATTTCGGGCATGGCCTTGACTTCGTCCATCAAGGCTTTGGCGTCTGCTTCGCGCCCGCTTTGCAGATAGGCGTAGAAGAGGAAATCCATGGCATGGAACTGGTGGCCTTCGCCACCCATGTGCATGGCAGCGGCCTTGCGGGTGGCGGCGACGGAGGCGAGGTTGGAATTGATGTCGTCTTGCCAGAGGCCGACACGGGCGAAAATGTGCGAGGGCATGTGGAGGGCATGCGGAGCAGCGGGCGCGACCTTGGCGTAGCGGCGGGCCGCCGGGATGCCGCGCTCGGCCAGTTGCGGCTTGTCGTAGGCGTGAATCAGGTAGTGCGCCACACCAGGATGATCGGGTTCTACGGCGAACAGTGGCTCGAGAATCCTGGCGGCGGCGAGACGGTTGGCGAAGGTCTCGTCATGGTGCGGCTCGGAGGCGAGCAAAGAAAGCGCGTAGAAGATGGCTGCTTCGTGATCGGCGGGGAAGCGTTCGTACACCTGCTTCATTCCGTCGGAGTAGGCTTTCGCGCGCGCGGCGTAGTCGAGCTTTTCGGAATTGCTGTAGAAGGCGGCGATGGCGGCGATATAGGCAATCTCGCGATGAGTAGGATGCTGCGCCTGGCGGGCGGCATTGACTTCACTCATTCCGCGGGCGATGACCGTGGCATCCGGCTCGTTCCAGAGTTGATGCCAGATGCTCATGGCGATGCCCCAGTGCGCCATGGCGCAGTGCGGATCATCCTTCGCGATCTGCAGGAATTCCTTTTCGGCTTCTTCGTACCAGAAGGAGTGCAATAGGGCGACACCGCGAGCGAAGGGCTTTTGCACCGACGGATCGCAGGAGACCGGGAAGTAGACGGTGCCGAGTTGCGTCTCGGTGAGGTCTTCGTGATGGTGGTGGTTCTTGTCCTCGTCATCGGCAAAGGCGGCGAACGTGATGCAGACGGAGAACAGCAGCAAGCAGGCAAGATGTTTCATGGAAGAACCCCAACGAGCGATGCGGTGGATTTTAGTCATGCGAGGCGGGAGGGGTCAAACTGGAAGTGGACGAGGCATGCCAGTTTTTTTCTTCGGAGATTTGTAAAATATTCAATTCATGGAAGTTACGACTTCCGGATTGGCGGGGTGCGCGGCAAAATCTTGAGCCGAAAGGACTTATTCGTAAAATATTGCGGAATAAGGGGTTAGCTGGCGGTTCTGGGCCGCAGCTCTGGGCATGCATTTGTAAAATATTGATTCTATTGTAGTTGCGGTCGGACGGCCGGGTGGCTTGATTGCAAAATACTGCAAAATAAGGACTTAGAGCGAAAGTGCCTCGTGGCGAGAGGGACTCGATCAGATCCTCGCGGCGGAGGGACGGGTGGCTCGCTGCGTTGTTGTATTTCTCACGCACGGAAACATTGTGGGCTCCTGGGAATTCTCAGTAAAGGTTGTTCGTCACAAGGATTGCGATTTTGGCTGTGGAAAGCTGTGGAAATCAGCCAGTTGACGGTGGGGCATTTTCCTAGGAACAGTGCATGAGTGCGATTCTGACATGGGCAAATGACAGGCTCGGTGTGAAGTTTTGCGCTTAACCTTAGACTGTTGGCGAACAAAAGGCGCAAAGTTGTGCAATCGCCTGATTTCGTCACCTGACTTTCGCCAAATTGGTTCTGTCCCCCGGCCACTCGGAGTAGACTCTAAGGCCGGAAGATTTCCATGACAGCAAAGGAAGAGAAGGTCCGAGCAGCGGTCACGATTGCCTTTTTCGCCATCTCCTTCGTTGTGCTGTTCTATTACACGTACGGCAGCTTGTTCTGCTCGCGGCCCGGAGAGTCCGGCCATGTGGCCCAAACCTTGCACCTGACTATCGCTTGTACTTTGTGGGAGGTACTCGTAAGCATCTGTGGAGCCTTCGTAGCTAAGAATGCAGGAGCGCGTGGGCTAGCGCCAGTTGTCAGCACAGCATTGGCGCTCACTGGGCTTTGCCTCCATCCCATTCTGGATATACAACAGCGGAAGGTTCAGGTTTGAAGGGACGTGGGTAGATGTGAGTTGTTTCTTTACAGAGGGGTTCGGCATGATGTTCCCGATATTTGTCGCCCCGGTCCTTGCTGCTGCGACACTGGCGGGAGAGTTTGCAATCCTCAAGTTGAACGGCATCGCCAAATCGGCGCTGAGCCTAGACTCGCACTGAACGCTCTCAACTGATGAAAAATCCCGATTACACTCATCTTCCCCACGACCACATTCAAGTGGCGACCTTTGTGAGGCGGTCAAACAAGAACCGCATAATCGCGCCAACCAGTAGACCGAGCGCACCTGCAACGAGTCCGAGAAGCACAATCACAGGCCCTTCGTTGGACCGCAGGGACCAAAGCGCAATGCCGCCCAGCGGTTGAGTTATCACATCAGCAAAGGTAATCAGGACGGGCACGAGCCAGTACTTCCGTATAGAGCAAAAGCCAGCCGTGATCGTTGCCACCACGAACCACACACTGAGAATGTCCGCAGCGTGATGATAAGTGACATCGTCGCGCCCCCAAGGGTGCGGAAATTCGCAATCAATGCACTCAGGGATTGGATGTATCGCTAGGACGACGAGGGTGACCAAGAAGACCCACAGAACTGGACTCCGGTACAGCCTTTGGCCAACGAACCTTGGCTTTGGGAGCGGCTCATTCATCGAAGCGTATCAATGGTCTCGGAAGTATTCTAGACCTCGACTGTTGCAAAATTCCCCATTACACTCAAATGCCCGGAACAGGGATTACGAGAACTACTACCACCTTTCCGCCTAGGGCAAAAAAGAAGAGCGGCTCGCGATGGTCTGGTTGCGATGGCGAAACCTGGGCCGACTGCCCCCAATGGGTTAAGCGGCAACTCGCTCCGTAGCCCGGGTCTGGTGCGGCGCGCCCACGTAGGGGAATTGCCCGAGCAAGTCTTTGTGGGGCCCGACCTTATCTTGCGTCACCTTTCCATTCGAAAGGAGAGGAAGGAAGAAATCCACGACGTCGTCGGTGAGTGTCCGGCCATTAGTTGGGTAGACCGCCGGCCGTGTGGGGTTATAGGGGAGGACGTCCGGCAGTAAGGTCCCTGCGACCCGCGTTGCTTCCGCTGGCGAATATCCCCCGGCGTGTTCGAGCGCGTGCGCGAAAACGGGGATGAAACGGGCGTCGTCCGCCGGCTCCGCAGCGAGGTAGGCGGCGTTCTGTTCGCCGGCGAGAAAGGGAGTTTGATTTGACCGGGCGCCGCGATCCGCCTGAACCCATTTCCCGCTTGTGCCGTCCAGTGTGCGAGCCCAGAGGGCCATTTTTCCACTCCCGAGGGCAGAGTTGGGCACTTCCAGCACGATACTGCACACGTCCTTGTCGGCGAAGTAATCGTCACCGGTAAATTGCAGGTTGTTCAGGGCTCCTTGGACATCGAAGAAAAAAGGATCTCCGCGCCAGCCGGCGAAGAAGCGGTAGTCCCCGGCCTCCGCCACCCGTGTCTCCGCGCCGGTCGAGACCGGCACTCCCTCGACGATGACTTGCCCTTCATCGCCCATCCCAGCGGCCTGCGCGCCCGCAGCGCGGCGAAGCGTCGCGGTCTGCGCCCCGTCCTCGGAGGAAGCGAAGCGCACCCGGTACGCGATATCGGCTACGTAGTCGCCGTCGGTATCAATCCTTCATAAATCGCCGCGGTCGAGAAGGCAACGTCGGTGGTGGGCCCTGGCGGGTTCACACCGGCGGACGGATGCACGTTCATAATCAGGATCGATTTGGTAGCATCCCCAGGCTTCGGGAAAGCATACAGATCGGTGAAGTCCAGGCGGGCATCCCCGTGGGGGAATCCAAAGTCGGGGCCGGAATAATGGTGGGACATACGGCTTCTCCTCGTTTTAGGTGAGATTGAGATTGAACCCAGAACTCCGATTTGGACCTGCGATCAGCGGATTATACGCTTCTCCAGACCTAGACACGACGAATCGGCCAAGGGCGGGCCACTCATCGAGTAGCTTTCCGGCTTTTCGCGGGGCGCTCGCTAAGCATCGAGGGTCTTCGCGATTGCGGTTGTGGGGAAGCGGCGAGTGTCCTCTATAATTCCTGCTGACCTCGGATGTTTGCGGACCGGCATTGTGACGCGGCGACCGCACCCCATTTGCCGTGAGTATGCACCGAATACCATCGCTGGACGGCTTGCGGGCGATCTCGATCACGTTGGTCGTGTTGAGCCATCTGGTGAAGTGGAAGCACATTTCTCTCGATGTGCTGGGGGGCTACGGAGCGCTCGGGGTGCACGTATTTTTCGTGCTGTCGGGCTACCTGATTACCAGTCTTCTGCTGCGGGAATATGAGCGCAGTTCCACCATCCGGCAGCGCGAGTTTTATATACGGCGGGCGTACCGGATTTTTCCGGCCGCATTCGTGTTTCTGGCCGTGGTCATCGTTCTCTACTGGCACCAAATGCGGTGGTACCACGCGGCGGCAGCGCTGTTGTATGTCGCGAACATGGACGTGACGCGGCCGTGGATCTTCGGGCACCTGTGGTCGTTGAGTATTGAAGAACAGTTTTACCTGCTGTGGCCGTTCGCGCTGAAGAGGTGGCAGAGCCACAAGACGGCGATTCTGGTGGGCGTCCTAATCGTGACACCCATCTTCTGGACGGTCCTTTATCGTTTTCATGTGCACAACGGGCTCGTCGGGAGCCTGCCGGCGTTTGCGGATCAGCTGGCGATTGGCTGCCTGCTGGCGATTTTTGCACCGCGCATTCCTAAGGTCAGAGGTTCGCTCGCTCTCGCAATGCTTCTGCTGACGATCTTCATTCCATGGTTTCCCGCGAACACGACGTGGAGGTCGCTGTTCCTGCTGTTCGTTCTCGGTCCCCTGCTCAATGTGTCGATCGCCGGGCTGGTATTGCACGTGATTCAAGTCCCGTATCGAGCGCTGAATGTGGCGCCGGTGGCGTGGCTGGGGAGGATCAGCTACAGCCTCTACCTGTGGCAAGAGTTGTTCTGCTCGAATGCGGCGCTGCATCAGGGATATGTTCTGATTCTGCCGGCGCTGGGTTGCGCGTGCCTGTCGTATTACCTGGTGGAGCAGCCGATGCTGCGTCTGCGGGAAAAACGAACGAAACCTCGGCGGCGCGAAGCTCTGACGGGCGTCCTCGGCGCGGAGACGGCGGCTCTGGATCCTTCCAAAACGTAGTCTCGGGGAAATCAGAGATTCCATGGCGGATCTCGCGCTGAGTACACGCGACGGGAGTGCACGCCACGGGAGTGCTGTCGCATTTGTGGTTTTTCCGCAGACTTCTAAGGAATGAAGTCGAGTCGGAATCTAGAGCCAGAGAAGCGGCGCGAGCCCGGCGACGGCCAGGGCGATCAGCAGCGAGAGGCTCTGGGTGCCGGTTTTTCGGTCGGCGAGGCTGTAGGAGTAGATGCCTTTGATGAGGTTGTTGCTGGAGGCGGCGATCAGGACGGCGGTGGCGGCGACTTTGAGCGGAGTAAGAGTGCCGGCGGCCTGGGTCATGCCCATGATGAAGGGATCGACGTCGGTGACGCCCATGACGGCGGCAAGGATGTTGACGCCGGCGCGGCCGAGATAAGTGACGGCCAACTGAGTGGCGATCAGCATTGCGACGAAAAATGCGGCAAACAGAAAAGCGGCCTTCAGGTCGAGAGGATTGGGGGGCTCGAATTCGCGCTTGATCTGGGAGTCGGCGGGGTCGGGTCTGCGGGACCAGAAGAATCCGGTAATGATGGCTGCGGCGGCGAAGGCGAGGAATGGCGCGGCGAGCGTCGCGCCCAGCTGCCGATTGAAGAGCGTGAGGAGAGCGACGAGGCGGAGGTACATGACGCCAGAGGCGATCAGGATGCCTCCGGCAAACAGGTGCGGACGGTTTTCACGCGCAGCCCGGCGCGACATCGCAACTGTGGTTACGGTGGAGGAGTAGGCGCCACCGAGGAAGGCGGTGAGTACGACTCCGCCACTTTCTTTGGTGACTTTCTGCAGGACGTAACTGCCATACGAGATCGTACTGACGGCGACGACGACCAGCCAGGTTTTGAAGGGGTTGATGTGAAAGCGTCCAAACTCCTGATTGGGAAGTGTGGGGAGAATGACGGCCGTGAGGAGCATGAACTTGGCGAAGGTGAGAATCTCTTGCGGCGCAGTGCGGTCGGCGAGCGACTCGAGACCGACTTTTAATTCCAGGAGCAGGAGGCTAGCGACGCTGAGCGCGGTGGCGATCCAAAGGTGGTCGTAGTAGACAAGTGCGCCGACGAGATAGGTGGTGAGGCCGGACATTTCGGAAGTGACTCCGGCGACTTGGGAGCTGGAAAGTTTGTGCCAGTAGGAGAGCAGCAGGAATCCGCCGACGACGAGGAATCCTAAGGTGACTGGGAGCAGTTGCGTGCCGGAGAGAAGAGCGATGGAGTAGCCGATGAAGCCGATCAGGGGGAAGGTGCGGACTCCGCCGAACGAGTAGGAGCCAGCGGCGGTTTTGTGCTCTTCGCGTTCGAGTCCGATGAGGAAGGAGAGGAAGAGAACCAGGACGATCTTGACGGCGTCGGGGGGCAGCCAGTGGTATAGGTCCATTTTCGGTAAAGGCACTTGCAGACGCTGGAAGTATAGACCTAAGCGAGGGGAAGCGGATTTCTCCTGTGGGTCGAAATGACAAAAATCGCAAGACGATATGCTGAGTAGATTGAGATCAAAAGCCCCACTTCTCGCAAAGGACGCGAGAAATGGCCGTCGAGATCCCTCACTTCGCCTGAAGAGCGGCTCCGTTCGGGATGACGCCATTCACAATTGACAGCACCAGAATCGAAGTGCCGCCGGACTATTCGGTGCGGAGGGCGTGCATGGGCTCGATGCTGGCGGCGCGCTTGGCGGGGATGAAGCCGGCGATGGCGGCGAACGCGGCAAGGACCAGTATTGCGGCGACGATGGTGAAGGGATCGTAGGTGCTCACGCCGTAGAGCTGACTGGACATCAAGTGGCCGCCCAGGAGCGCGACGGGAATGCCGATGAGGAGGCCCAGACCGACTTGCCAGGATGCGGCGCGGAGCACGAGCGCGACAACATCGCGACGATTGGCACCAAGAGCCATCCGCAGGCCGATTTCGCTGGTGCGGCGGGCGACGGAGTAGGCGGTAATGCCATAGAGGCCGACGGAAGCCAGAACGAGGGCCAGCAATCCGAATAGCGCGGTTAGGCGAGAGATGAGGCGTTCCTGATTGAAGTTTCCGGCGACTTGATAGTCGAGCGAGTTGAAGTCGATCACCGTGAGATTGGGATTGATATTGGCGAGAGTGTGGCGAACCAGCGGTTCGAGACCTGCGGCATCGCCAGCGAAACGCAGAGTGATGGAATTGGGAAAGAGGGAACGGGTTTCGGCAGTAATGGCGCTGCGCTCTTTGAACGTTGTGTTCCACTGAGTCATGGGACGGAAATACATGGCACGCACGGGCTCACGCGGGTTGTTGTACTTGGCGTCGGCGACGATGCCGACGATTTCGTAATCGGCGGCATATTTCTGCTCGAAGGTTCCGAAGTGATGTCCGATGGGATCTTCGTTGGGAAAGAATTTTTTGACGAACGCCTGGTTGACGACCGCAACCATACGAGAGCTAGCCGTATCCTGCTCGGTGAAGCCGCGGCCGCGAACTACGGCTTGACCAATGGTCTCGAAGAAATGCGGGCTGACGCGGTCCCACGAGGAATTGTTGTGATCATTCGCGGTGGGAGCTGGACGGCCTTCGAAGAATAGTCCTTCGCCCCAGTTATCGCCCTCGAGCGTGCTGTAGAGGGCGAGGCCCGCGCTCTGGACGCCGGGAAGAGCGGAGAACTCGCGATCCAGCCGGTCGTTAAACGCGCCGATAGTGGCAGGGGTGTAGCCAGCGCCCGCGGGATCGAAGTGAAAGACGTAGCGATTTGTGGTGGTGATGCCGAAATCCTGATGCTCAAGGTTGCGCAGACTGCGGGTGAGCAATCCGGCACCAACCAGCAGCACGAGTGAAAGCGCGGCTTGAAACACGATCAGGGAGCGCTGCGGCAGCGAGGCGCGATCTTTGGTTGAGCGGTTCACGCCGCGGAGGGCTTCGGCGGGGTCGGAGTGAGAAGTAATCCAGGCAGGGACGATTCCGAAGATGAGTCCGGTCAGCAGCGACAATGCAAAAGCGAAGCCAAGAACAGCAAGCGACGGGCTGGCGTGGATGGGCAGGTTCGGTGAATCGGGGAAAGCGAGAGTGAGGATCATGCGGGCACCAGCGTAGGCCATGGCGATGCCGACGAGTCCTCCGGCACACCCGAGCAGCAGGCTCTCGACGAGCATCTGGCGGATGAGGCGGGATCGGGCCGCGCCGAGGGCCATGCTGATGGAAGTCTCGGCGCGGCGAGTCGCACCCTTGGCCAAGAGAAGATTGGCGATGTTGGCACAGGCCACGAGCAGAACCAGGCCAGAGATCGCCATCAGAAGATGGAGGCCAGCGCCGGCGTCCTGCTGCAGGTTCTGGATTCCGCCACCGCCTGGAGTCAACGCTACGTACTGCTTGGAGATTTGAGTCTCACGTCCGTTGATCGTGTAGGCAGGCTGTGTGGACAGCCACTGGCGCAGAGTGTTGGTGAGTTTGGCTTGCAGGCTGACGGGATTCACCCCAGGTTTGAGGCGGCCCAGAGCATAGAGCCAGTTCGTGTCCGGTTGTTTGAGAATGCTGGTCTGGCCTTCGAGGATGGGTTCGGCGTTGAGCGGGATCCAAAGGGCGGGCGGATCGCTGTCGATGCGATCGCCGAAGAAGCCGGGCGGGGAGACTCCGACAATCGTCACGGGATGGTTCTGGATATAGAAGGTCGCGCCGATCACACTGGGATCGCCCGCATGCGCGATTTGCCACGCCTGGTAACTCAAGACCGCGACTGGTGCCGCTCCGGGATTGTCGTCGGAGGGCAGAAGCGTGCGACCGGCATAGGCTCCCAAGCCGAAAGTGGAAAAATAGTTGCCGGAAACATACTCGGCGATTTCCGCCTTGGCGGCGGCCGATCCGTTGCGGACATTTACAGTTGGGTGTCCGGACTGGAATGCGGCCAGTTGTTCGAACTCGGGCGTGGTGCTCTGGAAGTGGCGATAGAGATCGTAGGAAAAGAGATCGAAATCACCGTTGTCGTTGATGAAGCCGCCCTCGATGCAGCAGTCCACGACGTCGCCAATGCGGTAGAGGCTGGCGGGATTGGCGACCGGCAGAGATTTCAGCAGAATCGCGTGGACCAAGGTAAAGATGGCGGTGTTGGCGCCGATGCCGAGGGCGATGGTGAGGATGACTGTGGCGGCAAAGCCGGGAGACTTGCGAAATTGGCGGAGGGCGAGTTTGAGATCGTACATGCTGTAAGTATGGACGTGAGGATAGTGGAAGAGTGAGCAGGCCGGCTAGAACGAGATTCCTCACTTCGCCTGAAAAACGGCTCCGTTCGGAATGACGCCTTCGGAGGAGGTAGTCAGAGTATGCCAAACATGAAAAAGCCTCTCGCATGCGCGAGAGGCTTTTCCCGGGGGAGGGACTTGAGAGCGAGGCGCCCTGCGGTCCCCAAACTGCTTTTCGGTCGTCGATAACCTCAGGGGCTAAAGCCCGAGAGATTTGGAGGCGTGGACGCGGCCCTGAAGGGCCGCTCTTCCACGATGCTTATTGCCGAAACGAACAGCGCCGAGCTACGCTCGGCGGACGGGTCAGAGACCCGTCCCCACATGAGCAGTTACTCACGAGCAGTTCCTCATGAGCGCTTATTTCGGCTGCTGCGGTTGATCGGTGCTGGTGACAGGAGCTCCGGAGTTGGCGGAGAGCTGTTCCAGGTCGTTCTTCAGGAGGCTGACTTCGACGCGGCCTCCGCTCTGGCGCTTGGTCTTCGCGTCATCCGACGAGGGAGAGGGCGCGTTGCCCATTCCGACGAGGTAAATGCGATAGACGGGAATCTCGTGGTTGAGGACGAGATAACGCACGACCGACTCGGCCATCTTCTGCGAGTTGGTGATGGCAGTCTGGCCCTGGCCGGAGGAGAATCCCTCGACTTCAATGATGTAGCCGCGCTGACCTTTCACGCCGCTAGCCATCTGGTCGAGAGCGTCCTTGGCGTTCTTGCTGAGGACAGTCTGGCCGGAGCGGAAGCGGATTTCAGTCTGGTTCGAGGCCTTGTACTGGTCGATGTTGCCAACCACGGTCTCAACGGTCTGAACGCGGGTGGTGACCTGCTGGGCGGACTGCTGCGCAGCGGTAGCTTTGTTTCCGGCGTCGACGGCGTGCTGATCGGCAGCGTCCGCTTTGTCGGAGGCGAGCTTGATGCCGGCCTGAGCGCGGGCGTCGGTGTCTTTGATCGCCTTGCTGTTGCCGGCGGTCAGCTCATCGAGTTCGTTGACGCGGTCGCGGATGGGCTCGGTCTGGCGCTTCACATAGGTCTTGCGGGCGAAGGGATTGACGCGTCCCCAGAAACCTTCGCGAGACGGAGGCGCGAGAGGCGCTTTGCCGGTCGCGGCGGCATCAGTCGAGGTCGACTGAGTCGTGGCGGCGGGAGCGCTCTGATCGGTAGACGAAGAGGTGGTCTGCGCGACGGCCGGGAAAGCGAGAACGGCGGCCAACGGCAGGGCGAACAGTAGGCGGTTGTTCATAAATGACTTCCTCCAAGTTTGGGGCGGAGCGTTTGGACTCAGCCCACCCCGGCACGCCTGGGGCGTGCGTAAAATTTGATTGCGTCCCCTGAAACGGTAAAGAAAGCCAGCGGTTTCGCTGAACCGGCCCGCGCTGACGCTACGCTTGGCCTTTTAGAACCTGGGCACCGACTTACGGCGGCGCTGCCATTTCTATTACATGTGGGATGCCAAACAAGGTTGCAAGGTTGACGAGCTAAATGATTGATAACTATGGACATTGTAGTCTCGTCGAGGCGGGAAAGATAGGCCGTGCGCAAAGGGGAGGGTAATTTTGGCAAACCTGATATAAAAACTGCGTGGAAAGAAGGCTGTGCGGCCGTGAGCGTTGGGTCTCTGAGGGGTGAGACGGGGAACCGTAACCTCACGGTCGTAACATCAGGTAACCATCGACCAATGGAGGAAGATCTTGCGATTGGGAACACGATTGAGGACACGAGGGGTTGGCAGGAGCTTTGTTTCTTCCGCGCTGATGCTTGGCGCTCTATTTCTATTGCCTTCTCCAAGCGTCGGGTGGGCGACCGGAGGTTCGACAGACGCCTTGGCGTCGTCGCGCATTCCGGCGGATCGTCTACAGCAGTATTCCGATCTGGCGGTGACGTGGATGCAGGAGTATCTGCGGGTGGATACGACGAATCCTCCGGGGAATGAGATGCGAGGAGTGGCGTTCTTCAAGAAGATTCTGGATCAGGAAGGGATTGAGAATCGCGTGTTCGAGTATGCGCCGGGCAGAGGGGATTTGTGGGCGCGATTGCCGCGGACAGAGGGCGAGAAGATCCCCACTTCTGCCGCAAAAGACGCGGCAGAAATGGGGCACCCGCACCCTCGGCCGATTGTTTTGCTGAACCATATGGATGTTGTGACCAGCGATGCGGCGCACTGGAAAGTTCCGCCGTTTAGCGGAGAGATTCGCGACGGCTACATTTGGGGGCGCGGCGCGCAGGACATGAAGGATGAAGGACTGGCGCAACTCGTGGTGATGGTGATGCTGAAGCGCGAAAAGATCGCGCTGGACCGCGATGTGATTTTTCTGGCGGTCGCAGATGAAGAAGTGGATGACACGGGGAGCGACTGGTTCATCGAACATCAGCGCGATTTGCTGGGGAATGCGGAGTTCCTGATCAACGAAGGCGGCGAGAATCTGCTGGAGAACGGCAAGGTGAAGTATGTGGGCGTGGATGTAGGCGAGAAGACTACGTACTGGATGCATGTGGTAGCGCATGGCAGGCCGGGGCATGGATCGCGTCCGATTGTGGATTCGGCGCCGAACCGGCTGGTGCGGGCTCTGAACCGGATTCTGGCGTACCAGACGCCGATGCGGGTGCTGCCGGTGGTGGATGAGTTTTTGCGCGACATGGCTCCGTATGAGTCGCCGGAGCGGGCGGCGCAGTATCGCAATATCAAGAGGGCGATCGAAGACAAGAAATTTCAGGAGGAAGTGGAGCAGGACGAGTCGCTGAACTTTCTGTTGCGCGACACGATTTCGCTGACCATGATGGGAGGGTCGGAGCAGACGAATGTGATTCCTCCGGAGGCATGGGCGAATCTGGATGTGAGGATTCTGCCGGGAGGGGATCCGAAGGCGGTGCTGGCGGCGATACGACGGGTGGTGAATGATCCGGATGTTACGGTCGAGCCGTGGAAGGGGGAGTTCCGCGTGGCGAATTATTCGGGGACGGATAATGCGCTGTTTGCGACGATCCGGGAAGTGTCGGGGAAATATTTTCCGGGGACGCCGGTCGTGCCGCACATCACGAGCGGATATACGGAGAATCAGCGGTACCGGCCGCTGGGGATTATTTCGTATGGATTCAATCCTTATGTGGCTACGGATGAGGAGGGTAATACCGAGCACGGGAATGACGAGCGGATTCGGGTGGAGGAAGTTAGGAGGGGGCCGAGGATTTTGTTTGATGTAGTGGCGGGGGTGGCGGGGAGGTAGAAGCGGGCGGGCTAGTAGATCCGAATGCTTTGAACAGGGTTAGCGGGTGCTCCGTCGATAACCAACTGAGGACTGAACTGCATCGAATCTCGGATATGAAGCGGGTCATCCTTGCTGTGATTCTTGTCCTCACACTGATACCTTTGATGGCTCAGACGGACACTGGCAAGCCGAACGATACACGGGCGCATTCTGCCCCGAACGTGCCGAGGACCGTGGATGAGGCGGTTTCCATTTTGAGGACAAAATGGCTATCTCCAAAAGACTTGGATTGGCTTCTCCGGAATCCACAAAAGCAAGCCGTGGCAACACTGTATCGTCCATTTGGCACTGGAGTACGCAATCAATTCGGCCTTTGGGGCGACAATCAGCAACTTCGGGACTCTTGCGGAGAAAACAACCCAGAGGGATGCTCAGTAGTGATCTTCAATCGGTTGTGGGAATCGGTCCGGTCGGGTGCCGATCCTTCACTCGTTCGACAACTCGACTGTCAGTTCCAATTGGCAGAGGCGATTCATATTAACTACAAGGGGTTTCACAACTTGACCATTGGCGGGTTGCACAAGGCGTTGCAGTCTCAGATCGATGATCAGATGGCAGAATTCGAAGCTACGGGCCAACCCCCGTGTCAGAGTTCACTAGTCATTGAGCTAGAGGGTAAACCCGACAAGCACTGCTTTGTTGACGCATCATTCGCAAAACACCACAAAGGTCAACCCAAGGATCAGCCGACTGAAACAACTCTAGAAATGATCCTTAGTTGGCTAGGAGTCACGAATTTCTTCAGGGCCCGGCCTGTACCGCCGAACATCATTCTGAGTTTTACCCGCCAATGCCAATTCTCAAACCCTCCGCCCTCTTACTAGGAAGCTCAACTCCCGATTCCGGGAAGTATTTATTTTGCATGGTAGGGATCCTTCGACTGCGTTTGCCGTCCGCTTTGCGGACGGCAACTTCGCTCAGGATGACAGGGCTATCTGGACGGTTGGCGACTCGGGCTACGCTGGCAGCCGGAGGCCGGCAGCCGGGCTTTGCCCGGCGGACAGCCGAGGGCGGCTGTCCCCACATGAACTTCAATTACTCACGACATAAACTTCTCTTGTCCCCACATAAACTTCACCTACTTCCCACATAGGCTTCACTCGCCGCCCTACATAAACCTCGCTCAACGAGTGCCGCAGTGTTTTTCGTATTGCTCGAAGATGAAGTTGTCGGTCATGCCGGCGATGTAGTCGCAGATTACTCGTGGGAGAGAATCTTCTTTCTTTTCGACCTTGTCACGATAGTTATGCGGGAGGGCTTCGGGGTGATCCATCCAGAAGGTGAAGAGTTCGCCGACTACGCGCTCGGCGTCGTCTTTTTCTCCGGCCAGGGCTGAGCTGAAGTAGAGATTTTCGTAGAGGAAATCTTTGCTCTGTTTGCGTTCGGCTTCGACGGTGGGGCTGAAGGCGGCGAGGCGTTCGGTGTGATTGCGGACTTCGTCGAGGGTTTGAATCTTGGCTTGCTGCAGGCGGGTGCGCGTGTTGGTGATGAGGTCTCCGACAAAACGGTTGAGGATGCGCTTCAGGGTCTCGTTGAATTTCAGTTTGTCGGGGGCGGTGGGATAGATCTGCGCGACTTCGCGGTAGAAGCGCTCGAAGGCGGGGATGCCTTCGCGGATTTCTTCGAGGGAGAGGAGATGGGCTTCGTATCCGTCATCGAGGTCGGCGGTGTTGTAGGCGATTTCGTCGGTCAGGTCGATCAGCTGCGCTTCGAGCGGCGGGCGCTGGTCTAACAAGTATTCGGCTAGCTCGGGATATTGTTGCGCGTCGTAGTCGTGGGAGTGTTTGATGATGCCTTCGCGGACTTCGAAGGTGAGGTTCAGGCCGCGGAAGGCGGCGTAGCGCTGCTCGAAGTCTTCGACGATGCGGAGGGCGTGCAGGTTGTGATCGAAGAAGAGTCCGTGCTCGCGCATGGCGGCGTCGAGAGCTTTTTCTCCGGCGTGGCCGAAGGGAGGGTGGCCGATGTCGTGGACCAGCGCGAGGGCCTCAGCGAGATCGACGTTGAGGTCGAGGGCTCCGGCGATGGTGCGGGAGACTTGCGAAACCTCCAGGGTGTGGGTGAGGCGGTTGCGGAAGTGGTCGGAGTAGCGGCGGGTGAAGACCTGCGTCTTGGCTTCGAGGCGGCGGAAGGCGCGGGCGTGAATGACGCGGTCGCGGTCACGCTGGAAGTCGTTGCGGTAGGGATGCGGGGGCTCGGTGAAGCGGCGTCCGCGGGAGTTGGAGACGTGCACCGCGTAGGCGGCGAGCATGGGGGAAGGATAGCAGAAGGCAGTACTCGGTACTCAGTACCCGGTACTCAGAAAAACTAGCGCAGGGTGAGGCGCATTTCGTTGCTGGGTTCGAAGCCTAGGGATTCGTAGAGGTGGCGGCCTTTGTCGCTGGCGTGGAGGGTGACGCGGGCAAAGCCTTCGCGCTGGCACCAGGCGATAATGGTCTGCATGAGTTGGCGGGCGATGCCGCGGCGGCGGTATTCGGGATACGTGTAGACGTTGAGGATGGTGGCGCGGCGGCATTCGAGATCGTAGGGATGGGCGGGCCAGGGAGAGATGATCACGGCGCCTCCGGCGATGGCGCGGTCTCCGTCGGCGGCGAGCCAGGCGCGGAAGGATCCGTCGACCATGGCGGTCTTGAGGTAGTCAGAGGACAGGGACACTACGACGTCCAGTACGGCGGGGTCGGAGTGGTGGATGTCTTCGTACATCTTGCGGCGGTGGCGGAGGATTTCGGGGATGTCTGCGAGTGAGGCTGCGCGGATGAGAATGTTCTCGGGTGGCATGCGGGGAGTGTAGCAAGGCGACGGGCGCTCGTGGCTATGCGAGCAGTTCCTCTCCGCACCGAACGCAAACTTGGCGCGGGCAAAATGCGCTGCCGCGACAAAGACCGTCGCGGCTTGGACGGGCGAGGGCGCCCGTCCCCAGATGAGCTTTGCACCAACGGGGTTTGTGCCGAGTTGCAGGGATCCTTCGACTGCGGATTTGCTTCGCGTTCGCGAAGCAAATCCTCCGCTCAGGATGACAACTGATGAGCGATTATTGCTTGTTGGATTCTTCTTTCGCTAGTTTTACTTTGGCGGCGTCTAGTTTTTGTTGGACTTTGGCGAAGGCTTCGGTGTCCTGTTCGGCGGGAACGGTTTTGTTCCACTCCTGGACGGCGCGATCCCAGTGGGCGGCAGCTAGTTTCAGGCGGCCGGTCTTCTGGTAGAGATCCCCGAGGTGCTCTTGCACGGTGGGATCAGTACCCATGTGAGACTCGGCTTTCGTCAAGTTCTCTTCCGCTTGATCGTATTTGCCCAGCTTAAAGTACGCCCAGCCGAGCGAATCGAGATAGGCGCCATTGTTCGGCTCGAAGGTCAAAGCCTGCTTGATGTAGTTGAGCGACTCTTCGAGCTTCACGCCGCGATCGGCGTTCATGTATCCGAGATAGTTGAGCGTAGCGGCGGTTTGGGGATCGGTCGGTGCCGTGGTCGCCAGAACTTTTCGGAACTCGGCTTCGGCCTGATCGTACATCTTCTGGCGCTGGTACAGATCGCCACGAAGGAAGTAGACGTAGGCCTTGTCCTCAGGCTTGGTAGAAAGTCCCTCTGCCTTGGCGAGGGCTTCGAGGGCATCGTTATAGCGCTTGGCACGCGTGTAGATGATGCCGAGGCGGAGATAGACTTCGCGATCCTCAGGACCACCCTTCAGCATGGTGCGGATGTCGGCGACTGATTTGTCGACTTCGCCGGTGTCGGCCAGTTGGGCGTCGAGCACCATGCGAAGGTCGCGATCGTCGGGCATCTTCTGCACGGCTTCTTTGGCGGCGGCGGTGGCTTGCGGCCACTGCTTGGCTTCGCGGTAGGTGTCGATAATTTCCTGATAGCCGCTGCGGGCGTTTTCATCGCCCAAGGTCAACATTTTACGGAAGGTCTCGATGGCGGCGGGGTAGTTTTCCTGTTCGCGATAGACCATGCCGAGGCGCTCGATGAAGATGGCGCGGTTGTTGCGGTCGGCATTGCTGGATCCGGCTTCACTCTTGTCGGTGCGTTTGACGAGATCCTGCAGGAGTTTGATGGCGTCGTCGTAGCGGCCCTGCGCCTGGTAGACGGAGGCCATACTGTAGGGAACGTCCATCGTGTCGGGAACGAGGGTGTCGGCTTTCTTCAGGTTCTCGAGCGCGAGATCGTACTTGGCCTGGCGGCGATAGATTTCAGCCATGCGGACGTAGGTCTGCGCGTCTTCGGGATTGGAGTCAGCGATGACTTTGTACTGCTCGAGGGACGCGTCGAGTTGTCCGTCGTTGAGCAGGTTTTCGGCGAGGCCGCGGATGGCGTCGAGGTTGTCACGATCGAGAACGATGGCGTGCTTGTAGGCGTCGATGGCGCTCTTGTAATCCTTACGCTGTTCGTAGGCGGCGCCGAGAGCGGCATAGAGCTTAGCGGAGCGGGCGGAGTCGGGAATCGAACTCAGGACTTTGAGCGCGTGCGCCGTGTCGCCTTCATCGGTGTAAAGCATGGCCAGCGTGGTCACGGCTTCTTCCGAGGAAGGATCGAGCTTGATCGCAGTCTTCAATTCGCCTTCTGCCTTTTGAAGGTCATTGTTGAGGCGATAGAGGCGGCCGAGCAGCAGGTGGTCGTCGACGCTTTCGGGATCGAGTTTCGTAATCTGCTCGTACTGGTCGATGGCG
This sequence comes from uncultured Acidobacteriaceae bacterium, assembly GCA_963706645.1. Lineage (GTDB taxonomy): Bacteria > Acidobacteriota > Terriglobia > Terriglobales > Acidobacteriaceae > Sulfotelmatobacter. The sequence goes on along the minus strand of CAVPNR010000019.1, from coordinate 86,495 downwards.
AGCTTGAGGATGTTGTCAGAGCCGGAGCCGCCGGGCATGTCGCCGAGAGAGCGGAGATAGATGCGACCGAGAAGCTTGTGGGCTTCGAGATTCTTGGGGTCGCGCTTGATGATGTCTTGCGCTTCTTTGACGGCGTCGGCGATGCGTCCGGTTTTTACGTAGAGCTCGGCCAGAGCGGAGGTCAAGAATTCGGAGGAGGGATCGGCTTCGATGGCGAGGCGGTATTCCTCGGTGGCCTTGGTCGCGAGGTCGCTGCGGCCGTAGGCTGTGACCATCTCCTCGTACATGTGCGCGAGGGTGTAATGGTAGTAGGCAGCTGCCTTGTCCGCTTTGCGGGGCGAAGACTGGGCCGGCTTGGTTTCGGGCTGGCTGGACTCCGAAGGCACAGGCGACGGGCTGGTTTGGCCAACCGCGGCAGTTGCGGCCACCGCGATCATCAAAAAAAGACGACAAATTCGATTCATGCTCAACCTGATGCGCTGGAAGCGCGTTTCCGAAACCTCAGCTTGTTTGGATGCAAAGCCGCCGGGGGAAAGGTGCCTTTTATTCTACCGCGACGGCTGGGTCGGAGGGGAAAAAACACTGCAGGCAGTGAGAGCCCGGGCAGAACCGGAGGTACAGGTACCGTGGGGAATTGCTGATTGTTGATTTTTGATTGTTGATTGAACACCGGCTTAACGGATCTGGGGCACATATCTTTACAATCAGCAATCAACAATCGGAGAATCAACAATTTACCTAATGGCGGAAGTGGCGAACGCCGGTGAAGAGCATGGCGAGGCCTAGACGATCGGCGGCTTCGATGACTTCGGGGTCGCGCTGCGAGCCGCCGGGTTGAATGATGGCCGTCGCTCCAGCTTTGGCGATTTCTTCGACGCCGTCGGGAAACGGGAAAAAAGCGTCGGAGGCGGCGACGGTACCTTTCAGCGGAAGTTGGGCTTTCATGGCGCCGATCTTGGCGGAATCCACGCGGGACATTTGTCCGGCGCCGACGCCGACGGTCTGGCCGTCGCGCGCGTAGACGATGGCGTTGGACTTCACATGCTTGCAGACTTTCCAGGCAAACAGCAGAGCGCGGGTTTCTTCCGGCGTGGGCGGGCGCTTGCTGACGACTTTGAGATCGGCATCCTGCAGGGGACGCATGTCGGAATCTTGCACGAGCATTCCTCCGGAGACATTCTTTAGCAGCCACTTCTGATTCGCTGCTTTCACCTCGACGAGACGAAGATTTTTCTTGGAGGCGAACTTGGCTTGGGCGGCATCGTCGAAGGCGGGAGCGGCGATCACTTCTAGGAACAGCTTGTGCATTTCTTCCGCGGCTTCGGCGTCGATGGGACGGTTCACGCCAATCACTCCGCCGAAGGCCGAGACCGGATCACATTCGAGGGCGCGCTTGTAGGCTTCGGCAAGAGTCTTGCCGGTAGCGGTGCCGCAGGGATTGGTGTGCTTGATGATGGCGACGACTGGCTCGTCAAATTCCTGGGCTAAGTCCCAGGCGGCTTGCAGGTCGACGATGTTGTTGTAGGAGAGCTCCTTGCCTTGGAGTTGGCGGGCGTTGGCCACACCGACACCGGAGCCGTCGGAATACATAGCGGCCTTCTGGTGGGGATTTTCGCCGTAGCGCAGATCGAGGGTTTTGTGGAAGGTGAAACGCAGGGTTTGCGGAAAGGTGCTGGGATCGGGCTGGACTTTGGAATCTGCGCTGATGCGCTCGAGCGTGCTGGCGATTGCGGAATCGTAGGCGGCCGTAGTGGCGAAGGCTTTTTGCGCGAGGCGCCACTTGGTTTCGTGGGATAGAGCGCCAGCAGAGCGAGAAAGTTCGTCGGCGATGGAATCGTAGTCGGAGGGGGACGTCACGATGGCGACGTCGTGAAAATTCTTGGCGGCGGAGCGGATCATGGATGGTCCGCCGATGTCGATGTTCTCGATCAATTCTTCGAAGGCGACGCCCGGTTTAGCGGCGGTTTTCTCGAAGGCGTAGAGATTCACGACCACCATGTCGATGGGAGCGATGCCGTGTTCGGCGACGGCGGCCACGTGCTTGGGATCTTCGCGGCGATGCAGGATGCCGCCGTGGACCTTGGGATGGAGGGTCTTGACCCGGCCGTCGAGCATTTCGGGAAATCCAGTGAGCTCGGAGATGTCTTTCACGGTGACGCCGGATTCGCGCAGCAGTTTGGCGGTGCCTCCGGTGGAGATGAGTTCGATGCCCAGGACGGAGAGTTTACGGGCGAAATCGACGACTCCGGTTTTGTCGGTGACGCTGAGAATGGCGCGCTGAACAGGGGCAGACATGCTGGGCCTCGGATGAATAGTGGGATGACGAACGGCGACCGAAAATTCTATCAGTAATGATTGGTCAGGCACTTCAGGGGCTAAAGCCTTCGAATTCGGGAGCGCTTCATCGCAGCGCTTAAAGCGCTGCGCCACCCAAAAGCTCGGTAGTACGCAGCGGCTGAAGCCGAGCTGATTTTTCGTTCCTAACGGCATCGCTTTGAGAGTTGCGCCGCCCAAAAACCCGCTCTGCCACCGAAAGCGCACGAAAGGCAGTCGAGCTTCGCTCGACGGACAGCCGAGGGCGGCTGTCCCCACATGGCTGACCCCACACCGCTGTTTCCTCGCGCGAAAATCAAGCGAGCCGACTGATGGATTTCAAAAAACAGGCCGCGAGAAATCTCGCGGCCTGAGTGTGTTTCGGTTGTGAACAGAGTTTATGGGATTGTGCCTCTGGCGGCGGCGGCCGGGGTATTGGTGGTAAAGGAGAACCATCCTGCCTGCCCTACGTCACCAGCGATGTTGCCCAAATTGGACGCGGCGAAGACGCCGGTGAAATCCGGCGCATTCGTATCGTCGGACCAGGCAACGATCCAGTATTGAGATCCGCCGCTGATGGCAGTCGAAGGAATGGTGACATCGACGACCTTGCAGCAGGTTCCGAAAGTTGGGATGGCGGAGGATTGCGCGCTCGCCAGCATAGATCCGACGGTGCCACCGGAGTCGCTGAAGAGGCCCACGTTCACCAGGCTCGTTCCGGAGATCCATTGCACGGCAACCAGCAACTGAGTTACATGCGAGGAGGTCTTCGGAGTGAACGGCACGCCGATCGCCTGCTCGGAGAGTCCGACGGAGTTGTCGGGTCCGAGAATGTAATAACCGGTTGTGTCGTTGTAGGCATTCGTGATGTTGGGCCCGATGTTGCTAAAGATCACTTGTGGACCAGAGGCCGGGGCTTTTTGCATCGGCGTGTTCTTTCCAGTGTGGACGGTGTGGGCAACCTTCAGGCCGGCCTGCGCCAAAAGCACCCCGGAAGCAAGCGTCACAACAAACACGACGCCAAGTGCGCGCTTCAGTACCATTTTCTTTCCTCCCATCAGATTTGAGTCGCAGCACCGCCCAAGATTGCGGACTCTTCGTGGAGCCTTTTCCTCGAGGTTGGAGACATTGGGCTGGGGCCCGGGAGTGCGTGCCGAATGCCGTGAGCTGCGGAGGACATCTTATCCGCACTTTGGCGAAAGGCCAGTGGGATAAAGACTCAGAGAAGAAAGTCACTAGCTGTGGAAATCGGCTTGGGGAGCCGTTTTTGGGGAACTGGGCTGCGGATTCGTGCCACCGCGGGGTGATTTTATGTTGGGGGCCGCAAAGGTTCAGCAATGGCGGCTCGGTGCAGGGACTGGCGGCAATCCGGATTAGTTTATGGCGTAATCAGGTTCAGGTTTTTGCTTTGGCTTTGAGTTTGACGTGGCCGTCGGCGAGTTCGACGGAGTATTCGACGTTCTCACAGTGGTACTGCTTGCGGATCTCCTGGGTCTTTTTCTGAACGAAGGTCGTGAAGGAATCGATGTTGCCGGAAACATTTTCGCCGGCTTTTTTCTTGGCGGCGACGAGCGTGTTGTAGAGGCGCTCGACCTGCTCGCGCTCGGTCTGGTCGACGCTGTGCAGCGTGAAAGGCTGGGATGTAGCGCCAGCTGCCGCGGCGGCGTGGCTGACTCCGTACGCGGGATGGTGCTGAGGTTTGTGTTCTTCTTCGAGAACGCGAACTCCCTGAACCGAAAGCAGAGCATCCTGGGGACGGCGGTAGCCTTCCTCACGGATGCGGGACTTCTTGCGCCACAGGTCGCTATAGATGGCGTAACGCTGGGCCATTTCGTTGTAGCGGTAGCGTTGGGAGAAGTTCATGCGGCCGCCGTCGGAGAATTTGCGCAGCAGACTCAACACCTTCCATTCGATGTCGGAAGGCGGCCGCTTTTGTGGATTGCTGAAGAAGATCTCGTACTCGATTTTCAGACGACGGAGTTGCGAGTCGAGATGATTCAATTCCTCGTCGGTGGTCACAGGATTCCCCATGCACAGTGTAGTAAGGAGGGCCGCTGGGGACGAGGTACCCGTGGGTCACTAAGGGGAATGGAACGAAAGTAAGGGGCAGCTAGCTTCTACCTTCTAGCTGCTAGCAACCAGGTTTTCCAGGCATGGGATGGCCCTCCTGCTTCGGACGAAGAACTTTGAATCACCTTTAGTTTGATCGCTCGAGGAGCTTGGGATCAGTTGGGATTGCGTTTGGCTAGGAGCTAATGGCTAGAAGCTCACTTCGCGGAATTCGACGCCATTTTCTTGACCATGGCGAGAACCAGCTTGCGGTCGCTGTCGTTCAGGCTGGTGGAGTAGCGACGGATCTGGCTGAGGAAGCGGACTTCGTCGTCGGAAAGTTGCGGAAGGCCTTTGGAGCCGTTGCTATGGCCGGGCTCGGCGAAGAACTGTGAGAGCGGGAGTTCCATGGCACCGGCAATTTTGGAGAGCGTATCGAGCGAAGGGATGGTGTGACCGTTTTCGACGCGCGAAAGGTAGCAGCGAAGAAGGCCCGTTCGCTTTTCGATGTCGCCCTGAGACATACCCTTCTGGAGCCGGTAGTTGCGGATAGTCTCGCCGATATTCATTGTTGGGAGCATTGCAGGATGGGTCATAGTAACCAGATCAGCACCTTCTGGCAAGTGGGAAATTCGTGCTATAGGGCGGCCATCGGTGCCATACGAAAATCGAATGGAATTCAGCGGAGTTTTAAGTGCACATAGGGTTTTGCTTGCACGGCGTGCAAGCAACCGATCGGCGCAAACGCACGTCCGGCAGGCCTTTTCGGGCGTGATTATTTCTTTAATGTCGCAGCCAGAAAGTCTACGGTACGCTTCCACGCGTCAGCCGCATCGGCGGCTCGATATCCATCTTTGTTGTTGGGATTCTCGAAGGCGTGGCCCGCGTCATCGTAAATCTTGATCTCCACTTTCTTGCCAAGCTGTTCCATGGTCGTCTTGAACGCGTTCACGTCGGCGGGCGTGATGCCCCGGTCCTGGGCACCGAAGAGACCCAGGATGGGCGCATTGATTTTCTTCAGCGCATCGGTGTCGGTGGCGAGATGGCCGTAGTTGATGACCGTCGCGGCCAAGGTTGGTTCCTGCAGGGCCACGTCGAGCGAGTAGCCTCCACCCATGCACCAGCCGATGGAACCGATGCGGTCTTTTTTTACGTTGGGCTGCGATGCCAGAAATTCGAAAGCCGCGTGAAGGTCGCGCTTGGCGCGGTCTTCGGGGACTCCGCGCATGATTTCGTGCGCCATGTCGGGCGTGGTAGCGACCTTGCCACGGTAGAGATCGACCGCGAGGGCAACGTAGCCTTGGTCGGCCAGCTTAGATGCCTGGTCTTTGACCCAGTCGTTCAGGCCCCACCATTCGTGAATGACGATGAGCGCGGGGAACGGTCCTTTGCCTGCTGGGGTGTAGAGAATGCCCTGCACGGTTTCGTCGCCGCTTTTGTAGGAGACGGACTTGCCGTCGGCGGCGAGAGCGGAAGCGGTGGCGAGGAGAACGGCAAGCGCAAGTAGCAAGGCCTTCTTCATGAATCGGCTCCTCTTTAGGTATTTGGTTGCGGACATTGTGGCCGAAGGATGGCTGCGATTACAACTGGAGTTCCATGTACATGGCGCCTGCGATGGGATTCGCGCGGTAGGGGGCGATCTGCTGGAATCCGATTCTTGCGGTACATCGCGACTGCATCCTTCATCACGGGCTCGACGGTGTCGAGGCGTATGCGCTGATACCCGATCTGGCGGGCTTCGGCGATGATGCGGTCCGCCAGGAGTCGGCCTAGACCCTTGCCGCGAAATCGCGAGCGCAGATAGAGGCGCTTCATCTCGCAGATTTGCGGTTCGAGCTTGTGCAGAGCAACGCAGCCCGCGAGTTGGCCTTCGAGTCAGCCAGCAGCAGGCGGCCTTCGGGTGGAGCGTAGTCGCCGGGGAGTTCCGCGAGTTCCTGGTCGAAGTTCTGAAAGCAGAGGCTGAAGCCGAGGGATTGCGCGTATTCGAGGAAGAGTTCGCGGGCTTGCGCGATCTGGGCTGGGGATTCGGCTCGAGAGAATGCAAGATCTTTCACCACAGAGGACACGGAGGACACAGAGGGAGTCTTGAGATGTTCCGCTTTCATTTCCTCTGCGTCCTCCGTGTCCTCTGTGGTTAAGAGTTTGGAAAACTATCCCATCAGCATGCCGCCGTTTACGTTCAGCACGTGGCCGGTGATGTAGGATGCGTCGTCCGAGGCCAGGAATGCGACGGCTGCGGCTACATCTTCCGGAGTTCCAACACGCCCTAACGGGATCTGTTTGACGGCGGTCTGCTTGAATTCGTCGCTCAGGACCGCGGTCATAGCGGTTTCGATGAAGCCGGGGGCGATGGCGTTGCAGGTAATATTGCGCGAGCCAACTTCGCGGGCGATGGCCATGGTGAGGCCGATAAGTCCCGCTTTGGAGGCGGCGTAGTTCGCTTGTCCGGCCTGCCCCATCTGTCCGAAGACGCTGGTGATGTTGATGATGCGTCCCCATTTCTGTCTCAGCATCGATGTGATGACTTGCTGGGTGCAGAGGTAGGCGGAGGTGAGGTTGGTTTGGAGCACCGCATCCCAATCTGTCCGCTTCATGCGCATGACCAACTGGTCGCGGGTGATGCCCGCGTTGTTGACCAGGATGTCGATTTTGCCGAACTGGGCGATGATCGCTTTGACGGTGGATTTCACCTGGTCCTCGTCGGCGACGTCGAGGGCGAAGGCGGCTGCCTTGCCGCCGGCGGCCGTGATTTCGCTGACCAGGTCGTTGAGCTTTTCCTGATTGCGTGCGGCCACGGCCACGGTCGCGCCGTCTTTGGCGAGGCGGAGGGCGACGGTGCGTCCGATGCCTTGCGAGGCGCCGGTGACGAGCGCTACGCGTCCTGAAAGGGACATAGAGGAGTTTCTCCCAAATCCTTGGTAATGACTGCGGTGGAAGCCGAATTATACGCGGGGAGCGGGCGAGAATGCAGTCGAGCTGCGCTCGATGACCGGGTCTGAGACCCGGTCCCACACGGACAGCCGAAGGCGGCTGTCCCCACATGAACCTTTCTTGCGGAAGCTTCGGCGAATCACATTGCTAATCCACAAGAGTGCCGAGTAACATTCCAGCACTCATGCCTCAGACTGTGACCAATGAAGTGATCGTGATGCCTGACCCTTCTAACCGAAATTCATCCCCGAATTCATCGACGACTGACGCGAAGTCCGCGGAATCCGGACACCGCTCCACGCAGCGGGCATCGGAAGCTGAGCCCGGGGAAACGGTCGAGAAGGCCTCGTCGGAAACGCCCTCCACCGAAGTGTTCGCCGTGTTTGGAGTCGAGCCGGAGATTCAGGCTTATGCGATGGCGAAGTACTCGCGGTCGGCGCTGTCGATGAAGGAGTCGCTGCGCGAGATCAGCACGCAGAAGGCGGAGAAGTTTCTGAACACGTTCTATTTTCAGTATGGGCACCGGTCGATTGCGGATCTGGCGCACATTGCCCTAGCCGTGGAGAGGCTGTCGATTCTGGCGGCAATTGAACTGGCCGACGAGCAGCGCTGGGACGGGCAGGAACGGTCGACGCGGTATCAGGATTTCAAGAAGAGCGGATACTACACGCCGGATTTCGGGGCGGACGATGAAGGGCGCAAGCTCTATCGCGAGACTCTGGATTTTCTGTTCGCCGAGTATGAGGCGCTCTCGGCGCACATGACGCAGTACCTGATCGACATTACGCCGAAGCCGGCCGACATGAAGCAGGAAGCGTACGAGCGCACGCTGAAGGCACGGGCGTTTGACATCACGCGGTACCTGCTGCCGCTGGCGACGAATACTTCGCTGGGCGAGATCGTGAATGCGAGGACGCTGGAAAACCAGGTGGCGCATCTGCTGTCGCACACGCATCGGGAAGTGCGGGTGCTGGGCGAGTCGCTGAAGAAGGCGGCTACCGGGGCGGCCTACAACGTTAACGCGGAGTCTTTGCAGGATTTGGTTTCGCAGATTCGGGCCGTTAGTCCTGAACTGGGGGCACGGGCCGAGCAGGAGTTGCTGCGCGAGGTACGGGTGGCGCCGACTTTGGTGAAGTATGCCGATCCGAATGAGTATGAGATGGCGACGCGACGCGAGTTGCGGCAGGCGGCGCGCGAGTTGATGGCCGACGAGCCGCTGGCGCCGTCGAAGGCGATCGTGGATCTGCTCGACGAGGAGCCGCTCGAAGTGGAGATTGCGACCACGCTGCTTTACGAGCACTGTCATCACTCTTACCGACAGATTCGGCAGGCGGTGCAGGTGGCGGGGGAGAGACGGCGGCGCGAGATTATCGACCTGGGGCTGCGGCACCGTGGCAAGCACGACGAGATGCTGCGTGGGTTCCGCGCGGGTCAGCAGTTTCGCTTCGACATTTTGATGGATACGGGCGGGTTCCGCGACATGCACCGGCACCGGCGGTGCATTCAGGTGATGCAGGGATTCACCACGCAGCATGGATACGAGATGCTGCTCGACATGGAAGACGCCGGTGTGCGCGGGCGGTTTGAGGCGGCGATGCGGCGGGTGCAGACGGCCGCGGAGGAGTTGGCTTCGGGGAATTCGCCTGAGGCCGCAGAGAATTCGCAGTATGCGATTCCGCTGGCGTTCCGCAAGCGGGCGCTATTCAAGATGGATTTTGCCGAGGCGGTTTATATTTCTGAGCTGCGGACTACGCCGGCGGGGCATGTTTCCTATCGCAACGTGGCGTACGCGATGTATGAGGCGGTGGCGCGGAAGTATCCGGCACTGGCGAAGTATTTCCGGGTGCACGACGTGACGGCGCCGGTGGATTTGCTGCAGCGGTAGTGGGTGGAGCTATGTTTCGCGCACAGTCGCTGGGGCAACCAGAGAAATCGTTACTGCCACCACAAACACCAGAAGCGCGGTGAGCAGGGGATGGTGTTGCCAGGCCGATCCAATTTCGCGAAGCCACGCAGCAGCATAGAAAAAACAGGCCCAGTAAAGAGAGACCTGCAAGAGTTCACGCAAGTTCAAAGTATCGCTCTCGGGGCCGTTGAGATCTGAAGGAGCCAAGATGGTTATCAGGCGACTTCCTCGCCGATGAACTCGTCCCGCCAAGCCAAAGGTGAATACAAAGAGAGAGAGCAGAATCGGGACCAGGAGTTTTGCAACCATCGAAAGAAACCTCAACTTTACAACTGCTGCAGAGCAGATGTTAGCGCGAATCTGGCTTGGCTCCAACTCCAAAGTACGGCGCTGTAGCTTATCTAGATTTATTTTGATCTGCTAGGTGTCGCTCGGCTAAAATTCGGCTCGGGTCGTCTATGCCGCGTTCCGTCAAGATCGCTCCGGTAATCGATGCGAAGTTGTACGAAGAACTCGCTTCCGTAGCCAAGGAGAACGGGCAGTCGCAGCGGTTTGTGCTGGGACGGGCGCTGGAGCATTACCTGCACAACGTCGTCCCTTCGCAGCGCCTGGTGAGGCCTCAGGTCATGGCCGCGTATCGCCGCTCCAACGAAAAGTATCGCTGGTTGTACAAGAAACTGGCGCAGGCGGATTCGGGAAGGGCACGAGTTCCACTCGTGCCGTAAATCCTCCGAAATTATTGCCGGCTTCAGCCGCTGAGGTACGCTCTCGATTCAGGAGCGCGAACTAACCGCAGACCTCAGCGGCTGAAGCCGGGCTCGTTTTTTAGCTGGTGTTATGGCACGACTGAACGTCGTGCCCTTCCCAATCTGTACTCGGCCGATGCTAATACGCGACACCTAGTCCTAGGCCCCTTTCTCCCATTTCGGAAACTTTTCCACCTATATTTTCACGATTCGCCTTTTCTTCGCTTCGAACGGTATGTATAATCCGGCCAGATTAGATTTCATTTAGTCGGCACTCATAAAGGAGCCACTCCATGGCGGATGAACGGGGCAAGGCAATTGAGCTGGCGGTTTCACAGATTGAAAAACAATTCGGCAAGGGCTCGATCATGCGGCTGGGGTCGAAGGAAGCGATCGTGCCGATCGCGGTGATCCCGACCGGGTCGATCTCGTTCGACGCCGCCCTGGGCGTGGGCGGCTTTCCGCGCGGGCGCGTGGTGGAAGTGTTTGGGCCGGAGTCTTCAGGTAAGACCACCATTACCCTACAGGTGATCGCCGAGGCGCAGAAGACCGGGGGCATGGCCGCGTTTGTGGATGCCGAGCACGCGCTTGATCCTGGCTACGCCAAGAAACTCGGCGTGGATGTGGACAACCTGCTGGTGTCGCAGCCCGACTACGGCGAGCAGGCGCTGGAGATCACAGAGGCCCTAGTGCGCTCGAATGCCATCGACGTGCTGGTGGTGGATTCGGTGGCGGCGCTCGTGCCCAAGGCTGAACTCGACGGCGAAATGGGCGACAGCCACATGGGGCTGCAGGCTCGGTTGATGTCGCAGGCGCTGCGCAAACTGACTGGGACGGTGTCGAAGTCGAGAACTTGCCTGATCTTCATCAACCAGATTCGCGAAAAGATCGGCGTGATGTTCGGTAATCCGGAAACAACCACCGGCGGACGGGCGTTGAAGTTTTACTCTTCCGTGCGGGTCGACATTCGCCGGATAGCCGCGATCAAGGATGGCGACGTGGTGACTGGGTCTCGGACCAAAGTGAAGGTGGTGAAGAACAAAGTTGCGGCGCCATTTCGCGAGGCGGAGTTCGACATTCTATACGGCGAAGGCATTTCGCGAGAGGGCGATCTGATTGACATCGCGGTCAACAACAACATTCTCGAGAAGTCCGGGTCGTGGTTCAGCTACAAGGGCGAACGCATCGGCCAGGGGCGCGAGAATGCACGGCAATTCCTGAAAGATAACAAAGACGTGATGGCCAAGCTGGATACCGAGGTTCGCAAGGCCCTGGGATTGACCCAGGGTCCGCCGCAACCGGCGGCCGTCCCCGCTCCGGCGACTGGCGCCGCGACGGGCCGCGTAACCACGATGCCGAGCGCTCCTCCAGAGCCGGTCAAGGTACCGATCGCGGCTAAGCGCTGAGTTTGTTGCCTCCGGGCGCGGTGATTGCTGACCGTCGCGCCCGGGTCTCCCAACCGTCTTCTCAGTTTGATGAAACACTGACTTTCTTGTCGATGGAATGGCACAGCGGCTGAAGCCGGAATTGATTCTGCTGCCTTTAAGGTATCGCTAAAGCGATGCCCTGATACGAATCTTGAGTTTTTCAGCAAACCGTTCTGCCCGCGAACCCGGTAGCGGCTCAGTTTGACAGCTGCTCAGCTGCTCGTTCCCTTCGCGATTGCCATTGTTGCTCTCACCCGCATAAAATCTCCTATTGCTTGTCTTTGACTCAAAACGCTGAACCCACGGCCTTTCTGTGAGGACGATTGAATAAGGGCATCGCGGTCTATCCCGGGTCGTTTGATCCGCCTACCAACGGGCACCTCGATCTGATTGAGCGAGGCAGCAAGATGTTCGAACAGCTGGTGGTTGCGATTCTGCGCAATTCGGAGAAGACTCCGATGTTCAGCCTAGGAGAACGACTGGAGATGCTGCGACACCTGACGGCCGATTGGAGCAATGTTCGTATCGACACGTTCGACGGCCTGATGGTCGAGTACGCCAAGTCGATCGACGCCATGTGTGTATTGCGCGGCATTCGGGCCATCAGCGATTACGAATACGAACTGCAGATGGCGCTGATGAACCGCAAACTTGAGCCTACGCTCGAAACGGTTTTCATGATGCCAGCGGTTAAGTATTCCTACGTAAGTTCGCGGCTGGTGCGCGAGGTGGCGCAGGCCGGGGGGCCCGTGAAAGATCTGGTCCCGGAGGCGGTGGAACAAAAGCTGCGGGAGAAACTGGATCCCGCATACAAGCTGCGGGATACGCACCTGGCGGAAGTCCCGAGGAAAAGGAAGAAGAAGGCATGACCACGGCCAGCATTACCACAGAAAAGACGGAAGCGCTGAGACTCACCGCACGAATCAACCGCATCGAGCCCTCCGCCACCATGGCGGTGGTGGCCGAGGCCGATAAGCTGCGTTCGCAGGGAATCGACGTGGTCGATTTCGGCGCGGGCGAGCCGCACTTTACGACGCCGCAGCACATCAAAGACGCAGCCATTGCCGCGATTCAGGGGAACTTCACCAAGTACACCGCCGTGGCTGGGACTGCTGAGCTGCGGGATGCGATTGCGCACCGCCATAACGTGGACTTCGATTCTGACTACCGTCGCGAGGAAGTGATCGCGTCGACCGGCGGCAAGCACGCGCTGTTCAATGCGATTCAGGTGTTGGTGGATCATGGCGACGAAGTGATTCTGCCGGTGCCGTACTGGGTGTCGTTTAAAGACATCGTCCGCTATGCGGGCGGGAATTGCGTGCTGCTGGAGTCGGACGAGTCGCAGGGATTCCGCGTAACGGCAGAGATGGTGGCGCAGCTGATCACGCCGCGGACGAAGGTGATCATTCTAAATTCGCCGTCGAATCCTTCGGGCGCGGTGATGAGCGCGGAAGACATGACCGAGGTCATTCGTCTAGCGCACCAGCGCGGGATTTGGGTGCTGTCCGACGAGTGCTATGTGTATCTGAATTACACGGGCAAGAATTTCTCCGTGGGCGCGCTGAGGGAATATAAAGAGCGCTTCGTGGTGCTCGGATCGCTGTCGAAGACGTATGCGATGACGGGATGGCGGCTGGGGTATGCCATGGCGCCGTCGGCGGTGGTCAGTGCGATGGCGAAACTGCAGAGCCAGTCGACTTCGAATCCGACTTCGATTGTGCAGAAGGCTGCCGTGGCTGCGCTGAAGGGGCCGCAGGAGTGCGTTGAGCAGATGCGACGGGAGTACATTGAGCTTCGCGACCACGTGGTAGCGGGATTGCGCGCGATTCCGGGAGTGCGGTGCACGCTGCCCGAGGGCGCGTTTTACGCCTATCCGAATATTTCGTCGTTCCTGGGGCGTGGCGGGCTGAAGTCGGCATCCGATGTGGCTGGGCGGCTGTTGCGCGAGGCTCACGTCGCCACCGTTCCCGGCGAGGGATTCGGCACGAGCGAGCACATCCGCGTTTCGTATGCAACGTCGAAGGCCGAGTTAGATCGCGGTCTGGAACGCATGCGGAAATTCTTCGCGGCGCTGTAACGCTGGACCCGCTGTGTGAAGTTCTGATTATCAGGTTCGGCAAAGGCCGTTCCATTTGCGAGCGGCTTTTTTGTGGGCGCAAGGTTTGCATGGGAAATCTCTATCCACTATTAATGCTTCCGGGATTTGATCCACGTCCCTGGGGCACGCTCGATTTGTCGCCGATTTATCCCAACCACAGGTTTGAAGAGAAGATCGGTGAGGCCTGGCTGAGCGGGGACGACTGCAAAGTCGCCAACGGCCCGTTCACTGGAAAGACGCTGTCGCAGTTGAGTGCGGAGTACCAGCGCGAACTGGTGGGCGATGCGGCGCGAGACTCCAAGCGGTTTCCTTTGCTGCTCAAGTTTCTTTTTCCCCACGAGAAGCTTTCGGTGCAGGTTCATCCTGACGATGCGCAGGCTCTGCGGGTGGGCCAACCGTGGGGGAAGACCGAATGTTGGTATATTGCTCACGCGAAGCCGGGGGCGCAGATTGCCTTGGGCCTGAAGCCGGGCGTTACCGCGCAACACTTGGAAGAGGCGATTCATCAAAAGCGCGCGGAGGAAGTTCTCCACTGGATCAACGTGTATGCGGGGGACATGATCTACGTCGCTGGGGGTACTGTACACACGCTGGGGCCGGGATCGATCGTCGTAGAGACGCAGCAGCAGTCCGACATGACGTATCGTCTATATGATTACGGGCGCGCGCGGGAGTTGCACCTGAAGGATGGGATGGCTACGGTGAAGGAAAAAGTGAGCTCGGGGAAGGTCGTGCGCCCGGCGCCGCAGCAGGTTCCCGGCAGCAAGAACCGGCACGCGCCCTTGGTCGGTGCTCCCTATTTTGTGGTCGACATGTTCGAAGCGAAGGATCCAGTGGAACTGGCGACGAACGACGAGTCTGGGAAGAGTTCCGTACAGATCCTGGTCGCGGTGGAAGGCTGCGGAGTGATTGAGGCCGCCGGGATGGATCCGGTTACGCTGGCGAAGGGCGACGCGGTTGTCGTTCCCGCATGTGTCAGCAAGTTTGGCGTGCGGCCGCAGTGGGCGCTGGAATTTTTGCGCGCCTATGTGCCTGGAAAGCCGTTGCCTGAACCAGAGACAAGAATGTAGATCCGTGAGAACCCGTGGCTAAGAACTCGAATTTCTATCCCGTAATTCTGGCTGGAGGGCGCGGCACACGCTTCTGGCCGCTGAGCCGCAAGAAGCGCGCGAAGCAGTTGCTGGCGCTTGATGGAAAGCAGACGATGATTCAGCAGACGGTGGCGCGGCTGTTGCCGCTGGCTTCTCCGAAGAAGTTCTGGATCATCACCAACGAGGATTTGCGGACCGCCGTTGCGAAGCAACTTCCGAAACTGCCGAAAACGCAAGTGCTTGCCGAGCCGGCGGGACGAAATACCGCTCCGGCCATTGGTCTGGCCGCGTTTCTATTGTTGCGGGAGGATCCTGAAGCAGTGCTGGGCCTGTTCCCTTCCGACCACGTGATCGGCGATGAGAAGCGATATCGCGAGACTCTGGAGCGCGGGATCGAAATTGCGGCGGCGGGCGCGAACATCGTGGTGCTGGGAATCCGGCCGAATCGTGCGGAAACCGGGTATGGGTATATTGAGGTGGGCAGCGCGTCTCAAGGCGAGGCGTTGCGAGTGCGCCGATTCACAGAAAAGCCCGACGCGAAGAAAGCCGCAGATTTTGTGGCCGCCGGAAATTATTTCTGGAATAGCGGAATGTTTTTGTGGAGCGCGCACACATTGACGGATGCGCTGCGGGAACATCTGCCCAAGACCGCGTCCCTGCTGGAAGAAATCGCGGCGGCGTTCGGCACGCGCAAGTTCCCGGCGGTGTTAAAGAGGCTTTATCCCAAGTGCGAAAACATCAGCGTGGACTACGCGGTGCTGGAACCGCGCTCGGCGAAGGGTGAGCAGACGGGAAACATTGTCTGCCTGCCGGCTGATTTTGGCTGGAACGATCTGGGCTCGTGGACGGCTTTGCACGAGCATCACACGGCCAAGAGCAGCCCGCCGGAAGGGAATCTGGTAGCGGCTTCTGGCGTTTTTCTTATGAATGCGCGCGGCAACTACGTGTATGCTCCGGGAAAGTTTGTGGCGGCCGTGGGCGTAAGCGATCTAGTGGTAGTGGAAACCCCGGACGCTTTGCTCATCACGACCCGGCAGCACGCGCAGGACGTAGGCAAGGTCGTGAAGTATCTCGACGAGAAGAAGTTGCACAGACTGACTTAGTTTTCTGTTAGAACCTAGACCTTTCAATTCATGGCGCAAGAGATCAAGTTCGGAACCGACGGTTGGCGCGGCATCATCGCCGATGACTTTACTTTCGAGAACGTGCGCCGGGTGGCGGGCGCGATTGCTTCCTATGTATTGAAATACGAAGAAGCGAAACGCGGGGTCATCGTTGGGTATGACGCGCGCTTTGCTTCTCCGCGGGCGGCGCAGATTGTGGCTGAAGTGATTGCGGCCGCGGGAATCCCCGTAAAGCTGGCCAACGATTACACGCCCACTCCCTCGGTTTCCTATGCGGTGAAACATCAAGGCGCGGCGGGCGGAGTGATGGTCACCTCGAGCCACAATCCGTGGAACTGGAACGGAGTGAAGTTCAAAGGCAACTTCGGTGGCTCGGCGACGCCGGCCATCATGAGGAAGATTGAAGAAGAGCTGGCGGCGGGCGCGATGCCCAAAGGCACCAAGGCTGCCGTCGAGGAAGTTGATCTCAAGAAAGCTTACGTCGCTGCCGTTTGCAGTTTTGCCGACATGGATCTGATCGCGAGGACGAAGTTCAAGTTTGCGGTGGATGCCATGTATGGGTCCGGGCGCGGAGTTCTGACCGGGATCTTCGCCGAGCGCGGCGTGCAGTTCGTGGCGATTCGTCAGGAGTTGAATCCGCTGTTTCCGGGGATCAATCCGGAGCCGATCGAACCGCATACGGCAATGCTGCAGGAAACGGTGGTGCGCGAGAAATGCGATGCCGGCCTGGCCACGGACGGGGACGCTGATCGCATCGGCGCGGTTGCGGAGGACGGTAGCTTTGTCGATTCGCACAAGATTTTCTGCGTGATCCTGCGCTGGTTGCTCGAGCGTAAGAAATGGCCGGGGGATGTGGTGCGCGCCTTCAACACGACGCGCATGCTGGACCGCATTGCGGCGAAATATGGGCGCAAGCTACACGAGACATCGATTGGTTTTAAATATGTCGCCGATCTGATGATGGAGAATGAAATCCTGATGGGCGGCGAGGAGTCAGGCGGAATCGGGTACTCGCGTTTTCTTCCTGAACGCGATGGGGTGCTGAACAGCCTGCTGCTGGCGAATGTGATGGCAGAAGAAGGAAAGCCGCTCGGACAACTAGTGGCTGATTTGCAACGTGAGTTTGGTCCGCACTATTACGGGCGGCTCGATCTTCACATTCCAGAAGACATGAAGCAGAATGCCATTCGGCGAGCTCGAAGCGAGGGCACTCAGACTCTGGGCCGCTACAAAGTGCTGAAGAAAGAGCATCTCGACGGCGTAAAGTTTTTCGTAGACGTACCGACCAACGGCAACGGGGCAGAAGCATGGGTATTGTTCCGCGCGTCAGGAACGGAACCGCTGCTGAGGCTTTACACTGAAGCTTCCTCGCCGGAGCTGGTGCGCGAACTGCTGACAACCGGCGAGAGCTTTGTGAGAAACGGATAGCGATTCAGGCTATCGCTAGCAATTCGGGGTAACAAACGTCCATCAATACAGAGCATCAATAGTACATGGCAGACGAACTCAACCCGGTACAGGCGGACTCGCCCGAGGCGCACCGCTACAACCTTGTCCGGCGGTGGCTAGGTGTTACCGATTTTATTGTCGGGTTGGCGTTCCTGATCATTCTGCTGGTTACGGGATGGTCGAATTGGCTGCGGGATCTGGCGTACCGGATGGGATTTCAGAATTATTCGTTGTCGCTTTTCATGTATCTGGTGCTGTTACTGGTGATCAGCAAGGTGCTGGGCTTCGGGCTCGACTACTACGGGTTTTCGCTGGAACGTCGGTTCAAGCTCTCGACCCAGAGATTTCGGTCGTGGGTCTGGGACGAGGTGAAAGGCTTCCTGGTTGGACTTGTCATGGGTGCGGTGGTGGTCGAGGTTCTGTATTTCACGATCCGGCAATGGCCGCAGCACTGGTGGTTGCTGGCCTGGGGGCTGTTCATGGGGCTGTTCATCGTTCTGGCGCAACTTGCGCCGGTAGTGCTGTTCCCCATCTTCTACAAATTCGAACCCCTGGATGACGAGGACCTGCGGCGACGTCTAGTCGTGCTAAGCGAACGGGCCGGGACGCGGGTGCGCGGCGTCTATCGGTGGAAACTATCGGAGAAAAGCAAGAAGGCGAACGCGGCACTGACAGGGCTGGGCGCGACGCGACGCATTATTCTGGCCGACACCCTGCTCGACAACTACTCGCCAGAAGAAATCGAAGCGGTGCTGGCCCACGAACTTGGGCACCATGTGCATCGCCACATTCTGAAGAGCATTTTCGTGCAAGCGGGGATCACGCTGTTCGGCTTTTGGGCGGCGAACTGGACGCTGCATTACGCGGTCGATCAGCACATGTTTGAAGAACTGTCGGACTTCGCCAACCTGCCGTTGCTGGCGCTGGTCTCCGTTGTTCTCTCATTTGTGCTCATGCCGGCGCTCAACGCCTACTCGCGCTTCAACGAACGGCAGGCCGACCGCTATGCCTTCGAGTCCATCACCAGCGTTGAGCCTTTCATCTCATCGATGAACAAGCTGGCGGAGCAGAACCTGGCGGAGCGAACGCCGTCGAAGTGGGTGGAATGGTTTTTCCATTCACATCCGGCCATCTCGAGGCGGCTGGCGGCAGCCAAGGAATGGGGCCGCAAGCAGGAAGTCAATCCACAGGTTTAAGGTGAGGCGATCAGCGTTTTCGCAGGATCTCGATCACGCGCCGTAAATCTTCTTCCGTATCGACGCCTACGCTATCGTGCGGCGTCTCCCCGACATAAATTGAGATTCCATTTTCGAGAAAGCGCAATTGCTCCAGGCGTTCGCTTTTTTCGAGCGAGGACTCTGGCAGGGTCACAAAGCGGTCGAGTGCCGGCTTGCGATAGGCGTAGAGCCCCAGGTGCTTGAGGTAGCGGGGCCCGGTGCCGTCACGATCGAAGGGAATCGTAGCGCGGGAAAAGTACAACGCGCGTCCGTTTAGATCGGTCACAACCTTCACCGCGTTGGGGTTCGGGATGTCGACCGCAGCGGCGGGCGTCATCAGCGTTCCGACAGGAACTGCCGGGTTTTCCATCACCTGCAGCAGGGACTCAATTTGCTGCGGGTGTACCAGAGGCTCATCTCCCTGCACGTTAATGTAGACATCGGCTTTCTCGCGACCGGAGACTTCGTGGACTCGTTCGGTGCCGCTGCGGTGGGTCGGCGAAGTCATCCGCGCTTTCCAGTTGTGTTCGCGGCAGACCTGCATGATCTCTTCAGAGTCGGTGGCGATTATTACCTCCGCGAGCAGCGGTGAAGAACGCACTGCTTCGTACACCACACCAACGAGAGGCTTGCCCGCGATCTCGCGCAGCATTTTGCGGGGAAGGCGGGTGGAAGCTAAACGGGCAGGAATGACGGCGATCGCCTTCATGGACTGGGACATCGTGAATTACGCAGACTTCATGACGCAGAGTAGTGTCTCAGTTTGACGCCAAACCTGTCGAGCTTCGCACGACGGACAGCCGAAGGCGGCTGTCCCCACACCTGTACTGTGTTTGACCTATTACACGGGCGCTCTTAAAATAAAGGATCGGACGCAGGTTTGTTGCTTCCCTACTGCGGGTGCCGAGGCCGTACTGGCGGCAAGGCTTCTTTCGCGCATCCTTCCCGATTTGCAGGCAAGTGGCGGTGTAGCTCAGGTGGTTAGAGCGACGGTCTCATAATCCGTAGGTCGTAGGTTCGAGTCCTACCGCCGCCACCAAATTCAACCTGTCCGTTCCGGGGAAAATAGATCTCCTCACAAAGCAAAACGTCCCAGACTCATAGAGTCATGGGACGCCTGCCGAACAGCCCTCCCCCGAAGTCTGCTCACAAACAGGCTAACGCGTAGGGTCCAACCGGGGAATGGCTCCGATGGGCTATTACGGAAGTGATCAACCAGACCGGCCACCGCATTCTACGGCCTGTGTCGTTAATAATCGGTTGCGGGGTTAAACGGCACCGTGGGAAAGCCAGCCGGAACGGGCCCGGGAACAATTAGCGGGGCCGTGCGTCCCGGGCAGGTGGAGCAGGTTCCGGTTGTATTGAACGGAATGAAGCCGATGCTCGGCGGGCTGGCGATGAAGTTGTAGTCGTCGCTCGGATAAGTCGGGGCGACAAAGCCGGGGTCCACCGACAGGCTCCCCGCGTCCTCGCCTAAAGCCTTCCAGGCTGCGAGTGTGAAGTAGCTCCTGGTTTGACAGGTCGACGACTGCGAATTAAACGCAACCGGGTCCGTGGCGAAAACTTCCGTCGTATTCCAGTAGTCGTTACTGGCGAAGGCCTGGGCCGAGCCGATGGGCGTACCAAGATAACTGGCCCCCGCTTGCAAGTTCGAGGTTGGGACCGACAACGGAGTGTGGTCCTGAAGAAAAATGTTATTGCTGAGCGAGAACTGTGAGTAGCCCGCCTTTGCGCAACTGAATAAGTTGATCACTCTCAAGCGTGAAAACGCGAAGATGTTGTTGTCGGCGGTGATGACCTGCCCCGGCGATGGCGGACCCATGGTTACGTTAAAGGCGTTAACCGCGCGATAAATCAGGTTGTTCTTGAGCTGGATAGGGCCACCCCGGTCGATGTAGAAGGCATTGCCGCCGTAGCCGTCGGTGTCCTGGGAAGAAGCGTCGGTGATGTCGTGGATCTTGTTATTGTTGGCAATGTCTCCACTGGCGCCGTAGGTAGCGAAATAGATGCCTCCGAAATCGTTCAGGATACCCTGGCCGAGGTCCCAGATGTGGTTGTAGGTGACGGGCTGGTTAAAGCCTCCGTTGGAATTGTGCGCGCCCGCGCAACTGAAGGAGAAACTCGGGAAGCAGATCATGATGCCCTCGTTGTATCCATCGGTTACGTCGTTGTGGCTCGTGGAGACATCGTGGCCAAGCAAGTTAACGATGCCGGCTGCGCCGGGAAATTTGCGCCCGTACCCCTGCATCAAGTTGTTCTGAATCGTGGCGAACTGAAAAACGTTCGCGTCGGTTTCCAAGCCGGTGGGAACGCGGCCAGTGAGCAGGCCCCCAGCGCCGACGTCCCAAAAGGCGCTGTTTTGAACGACGTTGCCCGTGGCGGTTCCTTTGTTATCAGTCGGGAATGCGAGGGCGTAACCTTCGATGCCGGTGAAGCTGTCGCTGTCGAAGGTCACATTGCTGCAGTCCGAGCAGGTGACGGCGGCGGGGACGGTGTACTCGGCCTGGGCGCCGACGTATCCGGCTGAGGGGACGACGTAATCATCGAAGGAGAAGGTGAGACCCGAGAAAGTCCGGTTGTTCACGCCGTTCGCGCTCAGGACGTGAAGCTGCTGCGGAATCATGACCGTGTCGATATTGGGATTTTCACCAGGATTCGCGATGTAGATGAGCTTCCACGCGCCGGTGACGGAACGGTCGAGGAACCATTGTCCGGGGAGTGTCAATGCATCTTTTACGTTCTCGACGATGTAACGGTGAGTCGGAATGTATCCATGCGAAGCGCCGCCGGCGGTCGAGCCGGTGAGATAGACAAGATGGTTCACGGTGTCGATGCAGCTGATGCGTTCCCAGGAAACATCCCATTGCTCAAAGATGGCCACCTGAAGGTCTCCCTGCAAGTTCGCCGGGCCGGGGAGTTGGCCGCAAGGGTTTCCGGTGGATGGAGCATAGTTCTGCCAGTTGTCGGTAATGGGATCGGTGGAATCGTAGTAGAACCGGTCGTTGAATCCCGCAAGATTGTTCGCTACCCGGTAATAGGATCCTAGCGGCCCCGTCGAAATGGTCGAGCCGAGGCGCGGCCGCAGCCGCCGCACGCCGTTGTAATAGAGGGCTTCAAAATTTACGGTGCCCGCCGGCAGCGTTGTCTGCCAGGTTGAGCCGGAGGTATTGGTCCAATTCAGCACCTGCACGCCGCCGGAAAAGATGGGGGATTCGCCAGGATAATTCTCGAACACGACTGGGACGGCTCTGCTGCAACCGCTATCCGAAGCGGTCATGGTAAGGGCGAGACTGTCCCACCTTCCAGCGCGAAACTGAACGATGATCGGCGTAGTTTGGGAGAAGCAATGAGCACCGAGGTAATTCGCAATCACTAGAGACTCTGCCTTTTGTACAGTCTTCAGAGGGAGCGCCAGCGTGCCGGGGTTGGAGTCGCTGCCGGTCGGAGAAACGTAATACGCTACCGGGTCCTGAATCACCGACACTGACGTCGAGCCGGAGATGGAACCAAGGGTAGCCGTGACCGTTGCACTCCCAATGCTTACTCCCGTGGCAAGGCCAACATTGTTTACGCTCGCTGTGCTTGAGGATGACGAGCTCCAGGTGGCCGAACTGGTAAGGTTTTGTTGAGTGCCATCTGAATAAGATCCCGTAGCAGTGAGTTGCAGAGTCGTTCCCAGCGCTACTGAAGCAGGCGAGGGAGTCACCGAGATTGAAACTAGAGTGGCTGTCGTTCCGCTACCACTTAGAGAGACTTTCTGGGGACTATTGTTGGCACTGTCGGTGAAACTCAGAGTGCCAGAGCGATTGCCGGTCACTGAGGGCTGGAACGTCACCGACACCGTGCAACTGGCCCCGGCAGCCAATGTGCCCGGACTGATCGGACAGGCAGAAGTTAGAGAAAAGTCAGTCAGGCTGCTGGCGATCTTAGCGATCGATAGGGCGGTGGACTGGTTATTCGTGAGCGTAACGCTTTGTGGCGGGCTCGATGTGTGCAACGTCTGAGTGCCAAACGACAGGGTTGCAGGGGTGGCCACGGCAGCGAGGACGCCGGTTCCATTGAGACTAACCGTAGGGTTAACACCGGCGTTGTCGGCGACCGTAAGTGTGCCGCTTCGGACGCGGAGGGCCGAAGGTGTAAAGAAAACTGACACAGTGCAACTCGCTCCAGGGGCCAGCGTATTCGGGCTCAGAGGACATGCCGATGAATCTGTGTAATCCAACAGATTCGTGGAAATTTTTGTAATGCTCAGCGCCTTGCTCTGATTGTTCGTCACGGTGACAAGAAAAGGCGCACTGCGCAACTTCATTGCCTCGTTTCCAAACGAAAGGCTGGTCGGCGAAGCGGTAACTGCGGCTACTCCAGTTCCGCCCAGGAAGGCCATTTGCTGGCCACTCGACCCAGTGTCAAAGACATTCAGCATCCCAGCGCGCGATCCCAAAGCGAACGGAGTGAACGTGACCGAGATGGTGCAACTCGCACCCGCGGCAAGAGTTGACGGCTGGGTGGGACAGGTATTGGTCTGAGTATAGTCTGGCAAGTTGGTTTTGATGCTTGTAACTGTGATGGCAGTGTTCTGGCCATTCTTCAGCGTGATCTTTTGACTCGCACTGGAAGTGCCTTGGACCTGATTTCCAAAGCTAAGACTGGTAGGGGAAACGGTGACGTTTTGGGCAAGTCCTGGTGCTGACGCGAACGCAACAAGGCAGGCAAGGAAGGTCCCGGCCACAGTCGATCGGATCTTCATAAAACCCCTAATGGTCGGCTTGACGGTGCGATGTCACGGGGCCCTCGCGCGAGAGTCACAAATGGGGAGGAGATACGCTGATTTCGCGACGCTTACAACTGGGTTGCGATTCTACCAGAATCGGCTGCCAGACATAGATAAAAGAGGCTCTATCGAAGTAGGAAGATTTCTGCATATTTGGACTCGTTCTGGTTGCGGAAGTTAATTCGCCATGGCACGCCATGGGACACAGTTAGGCGTAGAATACGCAGGCGCAAGCGGTTGCGCGTTGGGGGAAAGTCGATGGGGGACGCTGCGGTTAGTCGAACCGGAGAGGTCAGGAACACCACGACGATCGAAGCCATCGACATCCTGTGGATGACCGCGGGCCTGGGCTGCGACGGAGACACCATCGCGATGACTGGCGCCACGCAGCCAAGCATCGAAGACATTGTGACGGGCGCACTGCCCTGGATCCCAAAAGTCAGGTTCTACAATCCTTTTCTGGCCTACGAGAACGGAGATGAGTTCGTCCAACCGTTTCGAGATGCGGCCGAAGACAAGTCAGGACGACCATTCATCCTGGTGGTCGAGGGATCCATCCCGAACGAAAGCAACAAAGCGGAAGGATATTGGGCATCGTTCGGAACCGATCCGCTGACTGGCCAGCCGATCACGACCTGTGAGTGGATCGATCGCCTGGCTCCGAAAGCGTGGGCAATTATCGCTGCCGGAACTTGCGCGACTTACGGCGGGCTTCATGCCATGGAGGGAAATCCCACGGGCTGCATGGGGCTGCCGGACTACCTCGGCTGGAAATGGAAGTCGACGGCGCAGATTCCAATCGTGTGCGTTCCCGGTTGTCCGGTTCAGCCAGACAACATGATGGAGACGCTTCTCTATCTCCTTTATATGACGAGCGGGCGAGCGCCGATGATTCCGCTCGATGATGCGCTGCGTCCCACATGGTTGTTCGGCAGCACGCTGCATGAGGGATGCGATCGTGGGGGCTATTACGAGCAAGGCGAGTTTGCGGAAGAATACGGATCTCCGCTCTGCATTGTGAAACTCGGCTGCTGGGGCCCGGTGGTGCAATGCAACGTGGGGAAACGGGGATGGATGGGCGGGATTGGCGGATGCCCGAACGTGGGCGGCATCTGCATTGGTTGCACGATGCCCGGCTTTCCGGACAAGTTCATGCCGTTTATGAACCAACCTCCGGGGTCGTTGTTATCGTCCCAAGCGGTGCAGACCTATGGCCGGGCGATCCATGCCCTTCGGCGCTTCACGCAGGCATCTCTTAATAAGGAGCCGAGTTGGAGAAGCCACTCCAGGAATCCAACGGCGCTTTGAGTCCGCGGCGAAGTTTGGGAGCTTCTTGCGATGAGTACGTTCTGGAAGATGGGCAACGGTGAGGCCGGCGAAGTTGTACGGCCAGTCTCCGATGCGACCGAGCTCAGCCCGGAAGATGCGGAATCCATTCTGAACGAACTCGCCGGCACCTATCTCAAAGACCAAGACGTTGTTGGATCTCGTGGCGCGATTCATCACTTTTTCGAAAGACTCGATCAGACCCCGATTTCGGATGCGCAACTTCCGAATCTTGAAGCCAAATACCGGGCTCTGGTCGAGCAACTTCCTGCGGTCGTCTTCATGGCCTATCTCGATCGTGGGATCGGCGAGGCCTACGTCAGTCCCCAGATCGAAGCGACGCTGGGATTTTCGCAGTCCGAATGGCTCGAGGATCCCGTTCTTTGGTACCGGCAAGTCCATCCTGACGACAAAGACCGGTGGAGCATAGAAGCCTCCGAGATGTTCCTCTCGGGCAAGGCGCTGCGCTCCGCTTACCGAGTGATCGCGCGCAATGGGCAAGTGATCTGGTTCCATTGCGAAGCCAAGATGATCCGCCACCCGGACGGGCGTCCGTGGTTTATTCACGGAGTTGCGTTCGACATTACCGACCTGAAGCGCACCGAAGAAGAGTTGCAGGACGAGCGCAACGTAGTCTCGACGATTCTCGATACGGTCGGGGCGTTGGTGATTGTGCTGGACCGCGAAGGTCGAATTGTCCGCTTGAATCGTGCATGTGAGCAGATGACCGGGCAGTCTCTCGAACAGGCCCGGGGGCAGCGCGTTTGGGATATGTTCGTGGCGCCGGAAGAGAAGGAACAGTTCCAGGCAATGTTCCAGCAGATTTGCGACAGCCAGTCGCGCACTGAGTATGAAAGTTCGTGGGTGGCTCGGGACGGAAGCCACCGCACGATTGCCTGGTCGGCCGCGCTACAGCCTGCGGCCAAGCAGATGCCCATGTGCATCATTGCTTCGGGGATTGATGTCACATTGCAAAAGCGCGCGCAGTCGCGGTTCCGCGGACTTCTGGAAGCGGCGCCCGATGCGGTTGTGGTGGTGAACCAAAAAGGAAGAATCGTTCTGGTGAATGCGCAGGTAGAAAAATTGTTTGGCTATCCCCGGCAGGAACTCCTGGGAGAAGAGATTGAAAAACTTGTGCCGCAACGGTTGCGGGGAAATCATCCAGGTCACCGCAGGAAGTTTTTCGCGGAGCCACGCGTGCGGCCGATGGGCGCGGGAGTGGAACTGTACGGTATGCATAAGGACGGGCACGAATTTCCCGTAGAGATCAGCCTGAGTCCGCTGGAGACCGAAGAAGGAGTGCTGGTTTCAAGCGCGATCCGCGATATCAGCGAGCGCAAGCGCCTGGAGAAGACCGTTCTTGAAATCAGTGAGCGCGAGCAGCGCAGAATCGGCCAGGATTTGCACGACGGGTTGGGACAACACCTCACCGGCGTCGCGTTCATGACGAAAGTGCAGGAGCAGAGACTCGCAGAAAGAGGAATTCCTGAGGCTGCGGATGCCGCGAAAATCGTCGAACTCGTCAACGATGCTATTCGCAAGACGAGGGAATTATCGCGGGGGCTGTTGCCAGTGGTTTCGGATGCCCACGGGCTAATGTCTGCATTGCGGCTGTATGCGACGGAAATCGAAGACCTGTTCGGAATCGCATGCGTGTTCCAGTGCGAAGAAGCGGTGTTGATTCACGATGCTCCGATGGCGACCCACTTGTACCACATTGCGCAAGAGGCAGTGAATAATGCGATCAAACATGGCCATGCGAAAAATATCCTGATTCGGCTCTTCTGTGGCGAGCACCAGGGAACGCTGGTCGTGAAGGACGACGGAGCAGGTATCGAACGGCCGCTGGCGCCGCATGCGGGCGTTGGGCTGCACATTATGGGTTATCGAGCGGGCATGATCGGCGGCAGCCTGGATGTGCATCGCGAGCAGCCACGGGGTACATCCGTTACCTGCACATTTCCAATGACGCGAACAACCAAAAGCTGAGAGGCGGTTTATGAACCAGACGGGTACGGTTGCGAAAAAGAGCAGGGTCTTCGTGGTCGACGATCACCCCATTGTGCGTCAGGGATTAGCGTTGCTCATCAACCGGGAATCGGATCTCGTGGTCTGCGGCGAGGCGGAAGATGCGCACACCGCGGTGCAAGCCATAGCTACGGCCAGGCCGGACGTCATGGTTGTAGATATTTCGCTGAACGGACCCGATGGGCTGGATTTGCTCAAGGATATCCGAACAAGATATCCGGAATTGCCGGTCCTCATTCTCTCCATGCACGACGAGTCGGTCTATGCGGAGCGCGCGCTGCGAGCGGGTTCCCAAGGGTACATCATGAAGCAGGAGGCGACAGAGAAGGTACTGGTCGCCTTGCGGCGTATCCTGAGTGGTGAAATCTACGTCAGCGAGCGCATCGCCAACCGAATGCTGCAGCGCTACATCGGCGGGCCAAGCGCAGGCAGGCCGTCGACGATCGCAGACCTCACCGACCGCGAGCTCGAAGTCTTCCGTTTGATCGGCGAAGGGCACTCCACGCGTCAGATTGCGGAGGAACTGCACATCAGCGTGAAGACGGTCGAATCCTACCAGGCACACATCAAAGAGAAGCTTTCACTCCGCAGTGCACGGGAGTTGGTGCAGCACGCGATTCAGTGGAGCAGCAACGAAAAGAGTTCGTAGAATCGTTCCTCGCCGTTTAAGTCCGCGATTCGAAACTCTTCCGCACTTCCGCGCACGCGGCCCCTATGCGCGCAAGGGAAACTCCGGGGCGCCCCGTAGTATTTTGCATTTGTACGAAACGAGGCTCCTCCCGCTTGTAGGCACCTATTCATTTTATTGATGCTTGTTATCGACATTTCTATGAAATGCCTGTAGATCAGGCCGTCATTTTTTCGCTTCGAGTGAGACCGATCATTTCTCGATCACGGGGCGCGCGCGATGAAATGGGGCTTTACGAAACCGAAATCTGAGAGGAGACCGAACTATGGCAACGGAAACAGTTCCATATGGTCGCAAAACACAGCATCCCCCGGCCGTATCGGAGGTGCACATAGTCTGGATTACAGCCGGCCTCGGCTGCGATGGAGACTCCGTTTCAATTACCGCGGCAACGCAGCCGAGCATCGAAGATGTGCTGTTAGGGGCGATTCCCGGTCTGCCCAAGGTTCACCTGCACAATCCGGTGCTGGCGTATGAGAACGGCGACGATTTCCTGAAGTACTGGTATCTAGCGGAAGAGGGCAGGCTCGAACCGTTCGTCTTAGTTGTTGAAGGCTCGATCCCGAACGAGAAGATCAAGAGAGAGGGGTACTGGGCAGCTCTGGGAACCAACCCCAAGACCAATCAGCCCATTACCACGAACGAATGGATCGATCGCCTCGCGCCCAAGGCAACCGCGATTATCGCCTGCGGCACTTGCGCAACCTACGGCGGCATTCACGCGATGGAAGGAAATCCCACCGGTGCCATGGGCCTGGCGGATTATCTCGGCTGGCAATGGACTTCGAAGGCTGGTCTGCCGATCGTGAATGTTCCCGGATGTCCGGTGCAACCGGACAACTTTATGGAGACTGTGCTCTACCTGCTGTATCAGGTGGCAGGGCGTGCCCCCATGATTCCGCTCGATGATCAGTTGCGGCCCACCTGGTTGTTTGGGAAGACTGTACACGAAGGCTGCGATCGCGCCGGCTACTACGAGCAAGGCGACTTTGCGGAAAGTTACGGTTCCCCCAAATGCATCGTGAAACTGGGCTGCTGGGGACCGGTGGTGAACTGCAACGTGCCGAAGCGCGGTTGGATGGCTGGAATCGGTGGATGTCCGAATGTGGGTGGCATCTGCATTGGCTGCACCATGCCGGGGTTTCCGGACAAGTTTATGCCGTTCATGGATGAGCCGCCGGGCGCAAAGATTTCTTCAGCCGCGGTTGGCGCCTATGGACGCGCCATCTCGGCGTTGCGTACGTTAACGCAGTCCACCGTCAATAAGGAACCAAAGTGGCGGCATCCGCGCGCTGAACTGACTACCGGATATCACCCGAGGTCCTACTAGGACACACCCGACATTCAACGAGAGACCCACTGAGAGGAGCGATTCGATGAGCACGATTACAGCGCCGACCAAAGAGGCCGCGACCAAAGGCAGGAACCTCGTCGAGATGAACTGGGACCCAATCACGCGCATCGTGGGCAGCCTGGGCATCTTCACCAAGATCGATTTCGAGAACCGGCAAGTAGCAGAGTGCCACAGCACCTCGTCGATCTTTCGTGGCTACAGCATTTTCATGAAGGGCAAAGACCCGCGGGACGCGCACTTTATTACCAGCCGTATCTGCGGCATTTGCGGCGACAACCATGCCACCTGTGCCACCTACGCGCAGAACATGGCGTTCGGAGTGCGTCCTCCGGCGATGGCGGAGTGGATTGTGAACCTCGGCGAAGCCGCCGAATACATGTTCGATCACAATATTTTCCAGGACAATCTGGTGGGTGTGGACTTCTGTGAGCAGATGGTTAAGGAAACTAATCCCAAGGTGTGGGCCAAAGCACAGTCGACGATGGCGCCGCATTCCAACCAGCACGGCTTCCGGACCATCGCTGACATTATGACGGCGCTGAATCCGTTCACCGGCTCTTTCTATCGCGAAGCACTGCAGATGAGCCGTATGACCCGCGAGATGTTCTGCCTGATGGAAGGCCGCCACGTGCATCCTTCTACTTTGTATCCGGGCGGAGTTGGAACCGTTCCGACAATTCAGCTGTTCACGGATTACATTGTGCGTCTCATGAAGTATGTGGAATTTATGAAGAAGGTCGTCCCGCTGCACGATGATGTCTTCGACTTCTTCTATGAGGCGTTGCCGGGATACGAGGAAGTCGGAAGGCGGCGAGTGTTGCTGGGCTGTTGGGGCTCGTTCAACGATCCCGAGCACTGCGACTACACCTACAAGAGCATGACGGACTGGGGCCGCAAGATGTACGTCACGCCCGGGGTGGTGGTCGACGGCAAACTGGTGACTACGGATCTGGTCGACATCAACCTGAATATTCGCATCCTGTTGGGCAGTTCCTACTATGACGACTGGAAGAATTCCGAAACGTTCGTGAAAACGGATCCGCTGGGGAATGCGGTGGACAAAAATCATCCGTGGAACCAGACGACGATTCCGCGTCCGCAGAAGCGAGACTTCGGCGGTAAGTACACCTGGGTCATGTCGCCGCGTTGGCTCGACAAACGGACCGGCGACCATCTCGCGCTCGATACTGGAGGCGGACCAATTGCGCGTCTGTGGTCGACGGCGCTGGCCGGCTTGGTGGACATTGGGTATATCAAGTCCACTGGAAACAGCGTGAAAATGTATTTGCCCAAAACGACTTCTCTGCCCGAAGTTGAATTCGAGTGGAAGATTCCGAAGTGGAGCAATGCCATTGAACGCGACCGCGCGCGAACGTATTTCCAAGTCTACGCGGCTTGTTGCGGCCTGTACTTCGCGGAGCGCGCACTCGAGGAATTACATTCCGGCCACACGAAAACCTGGAACGATTTCAAGGTGCCGGAGGAGGCCATTGGATGCGGGTTCCACGAAGCGGTGCGCGGCGTTCTCTCGCACCACGTCGTCATTCGCAAAGGTAAGATTGCCAATTATCACCCGTATCCCCCGACCCCCTGGAATGCCAACCCACGCGATATATACGGCACTCCAGGTCCGTACGAGGATGCGGTGCAGAATACACCCATTTTCGAGGAGAACGGTCCCGAGAAGTTCAAAGGGATCGACATTATGCGGGCGGTGAGGAGTTTCGATCCTTGCCTGCCTTGCGGCGTGCATATGTATCTGGGAAATGGAAAGACCCTGGAGACGCGGCACTCCCCGATGTTTGGTGAGCAGCGGTAGCGGTTCGCTTGTGGAAGGAGCGGATCAAGAGGGATCGCCTCCGCTCCTTTTGTACGAGGGAGGATTGTGGTCGACGAAAAGGACTTTCAGCAGCGAGTACAGAAAATCGGTGCTCTGGTGCATGACCTGGAAACCATTGCGGATCCAGCGTCGCGCGATGCCGCGAAGGAACTCGTGCAGCTCCTCATGGACTTGCATGGCACGGGTCTAGAGCGAATCCTCGAGATCGTGTTTCAATCCGGGGAGTCCGGTGCGCGAATTATTGATGACCTCGGGCAGGACCAACTGGTCAGCAGTCTGCTGGTTTTGTACGGGCTCCATCCCGACGACCTGCAGACGCGTGTCGAACGAAAGCTGCAGCAGATCGCCTCCAAGCTCCACAAGATGGGAGCCGAAGCGAAATTAGTCAGCGTGAATGGCGGCGACGTTCGGGTACGGATCCGGGTTGAGAGCCACTCTTGCGGTTCAACCGGGCGGACGGTGCAGGCGACGGTGGAAGAAGCGATTTATGAAGCCGCTCCTGATCTGACGTCGCTGGTGGTTGAGGGAGTGGAAGAGCAGGCCGAGTCCGGCTTCATTTCAGTCGAGAAGCTACTGGGATCGGCGCCGCATGCTGGTGCGCCGCTGCCCAATGCGTCAACTCATTCGACTCTGTCGCTCGGCAGCGAAGGCATGGACTGAGAGTCACCGCCGTGAATCATGATGAAGACGGAACAGCTTCGAGAAACATTGCTGGCCTTCGAGACTCTTCGCCAGTTCGCGCGCAAGCCGCCGCGGCAGTTGGAACGTTGCGAGATGTGCAGTGCAGAGCTGCGCGCAGAACATGCGCACCTGATTGAGGCAGCACACCGCAGGCTTCATTGCACCTGCGACGCCTGCGCCATGTTGTTCAGCGGCCAGGCCGGAACAAAATACAAACGCGTGCCCCGCGACGTACGGCTCCTGGCAAACTTCAGGATGACGGATGCCGAGTGGGACGGTCTGCTGATCCCCATCAATCTTGCGTTTTTCTTTCAGAACAGCGTGGACTCGCGCGTGAGCGCGCTATATCCGAGTCCGGCGGGGGCGACTGAATCCCTGTTGCCACTGGAGGCCTGGAGCAGCATTGTGCAGGCCAACCCCACACTGAAGGAACTGGACTCCGACGTGGAGGCTCTGCTGGTAAACCGTGTTGGACAAGCGCGCGGAACGGCTCCCGCCGAGTATTACATCGTACCGATTGATGCCTGCTACGAGTTGGTGGGCCTGATTCGCATCCACTGGCGGGGACTGTCGGGAGGCACGGAAGTGTGGCAAGAAATCGGCAATTTTTTCGCAGGCCTTCGCGCCAGGGCTCAAGTCGTCACTGAGGAGTTCCATGCCTGATCTTGGTTTCAGGATCGAAGGTGCGGAAGTGGCCAAGTATTCAGCTTCGCCGCAGATTGCGCTCAAGCTACGTCTGACGAACGCCGATCCGAACGAGAGCATATACTCGGTGGTCCTCCGCTGCCAGATTCAGATCGAAGTTACCCGCCGAAGATATACCGCGGAGGATCAAGAAAAGCTGCGCGATCTTTTTGGCGAGCCCGACCGCTGGAGCCAGACACTGCGCAACCTGCTGTGGACCCACGTCAACGTGAGCGTTCCTCCTTTTCGAGACTCGGCGGTCGTCGACATGTCTGTTCCCTGCACATTCGACTTTAACGTGGGAGCAACCAAGTATTTCCACGGACTCGGAGATGGTGATGTCCCCCTTTGTGTGATGTTCAGCGGGACTGTCTTTTATGAGACTGAAGGGCAACATATGCAGGTGGCGCCGATTTCCTGGGAGAAGGAAACGCGCTTCAGTATGCCGGTGAAGATCTGGCGGGACATGATGGACTCGTACTATCCCAACACCGCGTGGTTATGCCTGCGGCGCGATATCTTCGAACGACTCTATGACTACAAAGTCCGGCACGGGATTCCCACGTGGGAGCAGGCTCTGGACGAGATGCTGCAGGCGGAAGTGGCGGCACGGTCATGAATCTGGCGCGCGTCGATCAAATCGCGAAAGCAGTGCTGTACGAAGGATACATGCTTTATCCCTATCGGCCGTCGTCGGTGAAGAATCGCCAGCGCTGGAATTTTGGTGTGGTGTATCCGCAGGCATATAGCGAAGCGCAGGGAGGAGAAGAGGCATGGAGCATGCGGACAGAGTGCCTCATCTCCGGAAACTGTGGAAGTCTCTTGGAAGTAGCGGTTCGGTTTCTCCACTTGCGGACGCGCTCAACGCACACGTCCTCAGAATCGAAAAACGATTCGCTGCCGGAAGGCTGGCAGGAAGCTGTAGAGCGCGAGATCAGCGTGCCCCAATTCGCTCTGGAAGAACTCTGCTGCGAAACGGTGAAGCACGCATTTAACTTTCCATACCAAACGCAGGTTGACTCGGACCAGAACGCTAGCGGAGAGGTCGTTGCGACAGTTTGGCATAGGCAAGAGGCGATCGAGGGGACGGTTGACGTTTCCGCGGAGAAGATGGGTGAAGATCTGTTCAAGGTGACCATTCATGTGCGAAATGTCACACCGACGGAAACGCCAGCCGCCAACCGCGACGCAGCACTAATGCAGTCCCTGGTTTCGACTCACATAATTCTTGGGGTAAAGGGCGGCGAGTTCGTTTCGCTTCTGGAACCGCCAACGGAATCGCGGGAACTCGCTGCGCAGTGTCAGAACGTTGGTGCGTGGCCGGTGCTCGTAGGAGATCCGGGACAGCGCGATACTCTACTGGCTTCCCCCATCATTCTTTACGATTATCCGCAGATTGCTCCCGAGAGTGCTGGCGACCTTTTCGATGGCACGGAGATCGACGAGATCCTGTCGTTGCGCATCATGACGCTGACCGACGAGGAGAAGAGCGAGATTCGGCAATCCGATGATCGCGCGCGAGAGATTCTGGATCGGACCGAATCGATGCCGGTGGAGCAGTTCATGAAACTGCACGGCGCCGTGCGCGGCCTGCGCCGGCTCAAGGAGGATACTCCATGAACGAGTGGGAGTGGCAGTTGTTGGAAGACAAAACGAAAGTGGACCGGCTGTCTATTGACGGCGGGGAAGTGCATGTGGGAGATCGAGTGCGGCTGCGTCCGCGGCAGGGTGGCGACGTTCTCGACATTGCTTTGGCGGGGCAGATCGCACTCATCGAAAGCATCGAGCAGGACTATGAAGGCAAGAGTCATGTCTGTGTCGTGCTGGATGACGATCCAGGCAGGGACTTGGGCCTGCTTCGGCAGCCGGGACACCGCTTTTTTTTCGATGCGGGCGAGGTTGAGCCATTGCCCGCGGAGCAAGCGCGGCACAGTGCTCCGATGAAATTAGCAAACATCCTGGTGGCTTGCATCGGGAATATTTTTCTGGGCGACGACGGATTTGGAGTCGAAGTGGCGAAGCGGCTGGCCGCGCATGAATTCCCGGCTGGCATGCGCGTCGTCGACTTTGGCATTCGTGGATTCGATCTCGCGTATGCGCTGCAGGATGGATACGAAACGACCATCCTGGTGGATGCGTACCCACATGGTCAGACTCCCGGCACGGTTTCGCTCGTGGAGCCTGACTTGAGCAAACTGGATGAACCGCAAGATGGCATCGTGGATACGCACGGAATGAATCCGCTGAACGTCTTGCGGATGGCGTCGACGATGAATGGCGGCCTGAAGAAGATTTTGTTAGTAGGTTGTGAGCCGGCTACGTTCGGCGGCGAAGAGGGACACATGGGATTGAGCGCTCCCGTGGAAGCGGCGGTGGAGGAAGCGGTGAAGATGATCTGTTCGGTCGTCGACAAGATTCTGCAGAGTCAGAAGTAAGAAATCAGAGAGGTCATTTCGAAAGGAGATTATCGTGGCGGAAAACAATAACCACTCCGACGCTGGGACCGATAAGGACACTTTGATGATGCTTGGTGGCGTGGCCTGCATAGTGTTTGGTGCTGGCTTGATTCTTTCCAACCCGATCATTCGACGTTACCTCGGGCAAATGGGAGTCGGGAACCTGGTGCAAGACGCATTACCCGACCTGGACCGCTATATAAAATTGCGTTCCATGTAGAGTTCGCTGTCAGGTGGGGACCCATTTTCAGGGCGAGAGAGGGGGACTTTCACCGTCGATGTTGAGGCACGTCTTGACGGTGTGACCGACCTATGGCGCCGCAGAACGAATTGGTTCGTTACGTAATCGATCCCAAGGCGAGTCAGTTTACAGTGCAGGCATTTGCCAGCGGATTAATCTCAGCGGTGGCTCACAGTCCGAAGATCGCGATTCGGGGATACACAGCGGATGTGGTTTTTGTTCCGGTTACGCTCGCCGATGCGAAACTTAAGGTTGTAATCAACGCCGCAAAACTCGAGGTGCTGGACGAACTACGAGAGGCCGACCGGCGGGAGTTACAACGCGTCATGTATGACGAGGTGCTGGAAACCAAGAAATTTCCCGAGGTTGTGTTTGAAAGTTCGGCCATCAGTGGGGACAGGCTTAAAGACAATCTGAACCGGGTGAATGTCGAGGGACAACTGGCTCTTCACGGAGTCACGAACGGCCAATCATTCTTCTCCCAAGTGGCATTCGGCGTAGATTCCTTTCGGGCCTACGGCGAGTTCTCATTGCTGCAAAGCGATTACGGGATCCGGGTTGCCTCGATCGCCGGGGGGACGCTCAAGTTGCAGGATGAGCTCAAATTTTCGTTCTACGTAGTGGGCCGCAAGCAAGGGTGAGATGAAACATTTTAATGGGCCGGACCCGGCGGACGAGGGAGATCCTATCGTGCATGCGACTGGACCGCTGCTGGAGGATGCGAGCGTTCAATACGTAATCGACACCAAGCAGAGCACGCTCGTCGCACAAGCGTTTGCCGGTGGCTTGCTTTCTTCCTTTGGGCATAGTCCGCGGATTGCCATCCGGGACTTTCAGGGCAAGGTGAGTTTCACGCTGACGGGCTCGACCATCGAGAACGCCCGGTTGAATCTCAGCGTTCGAGCCGGTTCGCTTGAGGTTATCGATGATGTTAGCGAGAAAGACCGGGAGGAGATCCATCGCAAGATGTGCGACGAAGTGCTGGAGACCGATCGGTTCCCTGACATCGTGTATGAGTGTTCTAAGATCTCAGCGAGCGGCAGCGGCAACCGCTACTGGGTGGCTTTGAATGGAGAGTTGAGCTTGCACGGAGTGACCGGGCCCCTGCCGGTCTCGGCGCGCGCGGTAATCAATAGCGACTCCTTACGAGTTTCGGGCGAATTCTCGGTCCGGCAAAGCGACTATGAGATCAAGCTGGTTTCGGCCGCGGCGGGAGCGATCCGAGTGAAGGATGAGGTGAAGCTTACGTTCGACATCATGGCCCGCAAGCAGGGATAATCAGGTCCGCTTCCACAGTCTGAATATATTGCCAGAAAAGCATCCATCCACCTGTTTCGCAGATGAGCCTTCGTCGCAATTCCTCGATGTTTTGCTTGAAGATGCCCCTCACCTCTGGGGGTGCCTTTCGGTGTTATCTTGGTGTGAATCCCCAAGGCGCGAACCGCGAAGCTCTTCATGGACATTCTCAAACATCTTTTTGAGCAACACTTTCACTCGCCCGTCAAGCAAGTGCAGCCGCTGCAGGGACAATTGGGCGGTTCGGGG
The DNA here is from genome assembly GCA_963706645.1 of uncultured Acidobacteriaceae bacterium. Lineage (GTDB taxonomy): Bacteria > Acidobacteriota > Terriglobia > Terriglobales > Acidobacteriaceae > Sulfotelmatobacter. Next base: position 50,530 of record CAVPNR010000019.1, on the reverse strand, counting down.
CGCAAGATTATCCGGCTTACCGGCGAGAAGGTCAGCGCCATCGGCATTCTGTACGGTGTGCGGGAAGAGAACGCCGCCTTCCTCGAATTCTCCCGGCATTTTCGCAAGCACGGTCTGCCCGTGCCGGAGATCTATGCCGAAGATTTGGATCATGGTGCGTACCTCGAAGAGGATCTGGGCGACACTTCGCTCTTTGAATTTCTTTCCCAGCATCGGACTGGAGAGCAGATTGCCGCTCCCGTGGTCGAAGCCTATCGGAGAGTAATTGCCACGCTGCCGAGATTTCAAATTGAGGCGGGCCGCGACGTGAACTACAAGGTGTGTTACCCGCGCGGCAGTTTCGACCGGCAATCGATCGCATGGGATCTGAATTACTTCAAATACTATTTTCTGCGGCTGGCGGGGATCCCCTTCAGCGAACAGGCGCTGGAGGATGATTTCAGCCGGCTGACGAAGTTTCTTCTGAGCGCGGGGCGCGACTACTTTCTCTATCGCGATTTTCAGTCGCGAAACATCATGCTGCGCGACGGGCAACCCTATTTTCTGGACTATCAGGGCGGGCGCAAGGGCGCGCTGCAGTATGATGTCGCGTCCCTTCTGTACGACGCCAAGGCTGATCTGCCGCCGGAACTGCGGCAGCAGTTGCTCGATCATTATCTCGACACGCTGGACGGCTTCATCGATCTGAAGCGCGACGCGTTCATGAAGTACTACTACGCGTATGTTTACATCCGCATCATGCAGGCGCTGGGAGCCTACGGATTTCGCGGATTCTATGAACGAAAGGTCCACTTCCTGCAGAGCGTGCCGTACGCACTGAAGAACCTGCGCTGGTTGCTGCACAACGTCACACTGCCGATTGCGCTGCCCACGTTGATGGACGCCTTTCACAGCATGTTGGCGTCGGAGAAATTGCAAGGGTTGGCTTCGGATGCGGACAATCTGGTGGTGCGGATTGTTAGTTTCTCTTTCCATCGCGGCCTGCCCAAGGATGAGAGTGGGAATGGTGGCGGGCCCACTTTCGATGGCCGATGGCTGCCGAATCCCGGCCGTGAAGAGCGATTCAAAATGCTCACAGGCAAAGATGCACCGGTGATCGAGTATCTCAATCAGCAGGAGAGCGTACATCGGTTTCTGACTCATGCCATGTCGCTGGTGGATGATCATGTGAGCGAATGGCAGCGGCGCCGCTTTAAACATCTCCTGGTGTCGTTCGGGTGCACCGGTGGCCAGCATCGATCGGTGTATCTAGCCGAGCAGGTCGCAAAGCACTTGCGCGATCGGAACGGAGTCGAAGTTGTTCTGCAGCATCGCGAGCTAGAGAGGATGGCCGCAGAGAACACTGCGGCGGAGAAAGCTGCGCGATGAGGGCGATGATCCTCGCCGCGGGCCTGGGCACGCGCCTGCGTCCGCTGACCGACGATCGTCCGAAAGCCCTGGTGGAAGTGGCGGAACACACGCTGCTGGAGATTACACTTCGTCGCCTGCAGCGGTTTGGAGTTCGCGAGGCGATCGTCAACGTCCACCACTTTGGCGACATGGTAGTGGATTATCTAAAGAAGAACGACAACTTCGGGATGCCGCGGATCGAGATTTCGCGCGAAGATATCCTGCTGGATACCGGCGGCGGGTTGAAGAAGGCGGCGTGGTTCTTCCTTGAGGAGGGTCACGCGAAAGAGCCGTTTCTACTGCACAACGTCGACGTGCTCAGCACGATTGACTTTCGCCGCATGACTGAATTTCATAAGCAAAATCAAGCGCTCGCAACGCTGGCGATGCAGGATCGCGTGACTTCGCGCTACGTGCTGTTCGATGAGAAGAATCAGCTTTGCGGACGGCGAGGCGAACGAGATCAGAAACCAGAGCTTGTCCGGCCGTCAAAGGAAACTCAGGCGCTCGCATTTTCCGGTGTGCATGTGATTTCTCCGCGCCTTCTTCCGATGTTGTCTGAGGATGGAGCCTTTTCGATCATTAACTCCTACCTGCGTCTGGCTGGCCAGGGAGAAAAGATCCAGGCATTTCGGGCAGACGAATTTTATTGGCGGGATCTGGGCAAGCCCGAGAACGTGGCGGCAGCAGCCGACGATGTGAAGCGTCACGTTCTTCAGTTGTAGGATCCTGTGCCGAAGTGACGAGCTGGCGTGGAGTTTCCCCTTGCGGCAATTCCCGGCCTTCGATACCATCTGTGCACCTGATATGAGAAACCTCTGTTTACACCGAATTCGTGTCGTAATGTTGGGGGTAGGAGTTTTTATACCCTCTCCGGTGTGGAGGGAACCAGCGAGCTGAGAAACACGAAATCTTGAAGGCTCCCGAATCCCGCCCCGCCAGAAACGCTGGCCCGGTGGGTTTTGCTTTTTAGGAGCGCAGGAAGGGCCGTATGGAGAAGACATCTGGAAAGAGCATGACCGGGGCCAGCATTCTTTGGGAGTGCCTGGAGCGCGAGGGCGTGAAAGTCGTGTTCGGATATCCCGGGGGCGCCATTCTGCCTGCCTATGACGCGCTCAAGCACAGCAAGATTCATCACGTACTGGTGCGTCACGAGCAGGGCGCAACCCACATGGCGGATGGATACGCGCGCGCCAGTGGGCAGGTGGGAGTCGCCGTGGCCACTTCTGGCCCGGGCGCCACCAACATGGTGACAGGAATTGCCACTGCCATGCTCGATTCGTCGCCTATCGTTTGCATCACGGGACAGGTTGGCAGCAAGCTGATCGGCTCTGACGCGTTTCAGGAAACAGACATCACCGGCGTCACGCTTCCGATCACCAAGCACAACTATCTGGTGACCCATGCCAGCGAAGTGGCGCGAACCATTCGCGAAGCTTTTTATGTGGCGCGCTCTGGGCGTCCGGGGCCGGTGTTGGTGGACATTACGAAAGATGCGCAGCAGACCACCTGCGAATTCGACTGGGAGGCCGCTAAGCCCCAACTGCCGGGATATCGTCCGGATCTTTCACCCGAACCGCAGGAATATGCGCAAGCGTTGGAATTAATCCACAATTCGAAGCGGCCGGTGATCCTTGCGGGCCACGGCATCATCATTTCGGGGGCGATGGCAGAAGTCCGCGAATTTGCCGAGCGCGCGGGCATTCCTGTCGCACTAACGTTGCTGGGAATCGGCGCGTTTCCGGCAGCGCATCCGCTGAATCTCGGCATGATGGGAATGCACGGCGAGGCGTGGGTAAATCACACCATTCAGGAGGCCGACCTGCTGCTGGCCTTCGGCATGCGCTTCGACGACCGCGTAACCGGGAACCTGAAGACGTACGCGTCGAATGCGAAGAAGATTCATATCGAGATCGATCCGGCGGAGATCAACAAGAACGTGAAAGTGGATGTTCCGCTCGTCGGCGACTTGCGCGAAGTGCTGCACGAGCTTTTGCCGAAGATCGAATCCATTGACCGCAGCGAGTGGCTCGACTCCATCGACAAACTGAAAGGCGATGCTGCCGTCCGCGACATCCAAAACCTGCCAGACAGCGGACATCTCTACGCAGCCCACGTCATTAACGATCTTTGGCGCGAGACTCGCGACGGTGACACGGTGGTGGTGACCGACGTGGGCCAGCACCAGATGTGGGAGGCGCAGTACTACAAGCACGAGAAGGCGCGCAGCCTGATTACCTCCGGAGGCTTGGGCACGATGGGCTTCGCCTTACCGGCGGCGATTGGCGCGAAGGTCGCGCGACCGGAAGCCGACGTGTGGGTGGTGGTCGGAGATGGCGGCTTCCAGATGACACTGTGCGAACTTGCGACCATCGTGCAGGAGAATCTGAAGGTCAACATTGCCATCATCAACAATGGATTTCTGGGGATGGTGCGGCAGTGGCAGGAATTTTTTTACGAGCGCAACTATGCAGCGACTCCGCTGCTGAATCCGGATTTCGCGAAGCTCGGTGAGGCCTACGGCATTCGTAGTATGACGGTCACCGAGCGCGCGCAGGTGGTGCCCTCGGTGCGGGCGGCGCGAGAGCATGATGGTCCGGTGCTCATCAACTTCCGGGTAGAACAAGAGGACACGGTGTATCCCATGGTGGCGGCGGGAGCGTCGTTGCATGAGATGATCCGGCGGCCGAGCAAGATTGTCGAAACCGCCGCGGATGAATAGAGACGACGAATCGAGAAAACATGCTGAACACATATGTGGTGTATGTGGAAAATAAACCAGGAGTGCTGACGCGCGTAGCCTCGCTGTTCCGCCGCCGCGCGTTCAATATTGATTCGCTGACCGTGGGCCGCACGGAAAAACCGGAAGTTTCGCGCATGACAATCACGGTCGATGCCGACCACGACCAGGCCCGCCGCATCGAAGCTAATCTATATAAGCTGGTCAATGTGCTGCTGGTGGAGAACATCACTCACGAGCCTGCCATCGTCCGCGATCTGGCCATGATTAAAGTGGCCGCCACGCATGAGGCGCGCTCGCACGTGCTGGAACTGGCTAGCGTGTTCCGGGCGCGGGTCGTCGACGTAGCGCCGGACTCGCTGACCATTGAAATCACCGGCGCGGAAGACAAAATCGACGGTCTACTCGAAGTGCTGCGTCCCTACGGTGTGCTGGAAATGGTACGGACCGGGATCGTCGCAATGCGACGCGGGAAATCCTCGGCTACGGCCTCCGCGACCAACTCAGACCAGCAAATCGCCGAAGAGGATGTTTCGCACTCGGTCTGAACCAGCCCTCGAACATCTACCCTTTCGGAATTGGCACTTCGCCGAACGATCCCAATGAGGCAAGGCCAATTGGCTGTTAGACTTACGCTCGCTGGGGCTAAGTCTACCCATTCCGAAGCCCGCCCCGAAGAAGTCCGCAAGTTACGAAAGTTTGCGAAAATCCACCTAAACCATTGTTTCTAAACATGTTAGCTGATATTCATAGAGTGGTTAGGGGTCCGTTTCGACACCAGTGTGTTTACTCAAATGACTGGCACAACCGGCGTCACTATGGGTCTGCCTGCGCACTCGCGCTCGTGGCGAGGACTGTCGCTGCCCGCCAAGCTGTTCGTCAGCTTGACCGTGCTCGCGGGTCTGGCCACGTTGGTTTACGCCGGGATTCATCAGAGCAGCAAGAATATCGCCGAGTTCATCTGTTATCTGGGGATCGCGATTCTCGCCTCGCGCCTCAAGGTGAACCTGCCAGGCATCACGGGCACGCTGTCAGTAAATTTTCTGTTCATTCTGATTGGCGTGCTGGAACTCAGCTTCACGGAGACCGTGATTCTGGGCGCGATCTCGATGATTGCGCAATGCCTGTACCCGGAGCGGCCCAAGGCGATTCAACTGACGTTCAACGTGTGTGCCGGCGCAGTTTCGACGGCGCTCGCATACCAGGTTTATCACCAGCCCCTGGCGATCGTTCTGGTGGGCAGTCGCCCGGTCTTGTTGGGACTCGCCGCAACAGTCTATTTCATTGCGAATGCGGGCTCGATCGCGACGGTCATTTCTCTGACCGAGCGCCGCCCTCTTATCCGAATCCTGGTGGATTGCTATTTCTGGTCGTTCCCTTACTACCTTGTAGGCGCGGGGGTGGCGGGTGCCGTTGCATGGCTTAACCAGAGATTCAACTGGGAAACTTCGCTGCTCCTAGTGCCGGCTGTTTATCTGATCTACCGCTCGTATCGTCTCTACTTAGGCAAACTCGAAGACGAGAAGCGTCACGTCGAGGAGATGGCGAATCTGCATCTGAGGACGATCGAGGCTTTGGCGCTGGCGATTGAAGCCAAGGATCACACAACCCACGAGCACTTGCAGCGCGTTCGCGTGTATGCCATCGAAGTGGCCAAGGAACTGGGCGTAACCGGACCGGAACTCGAAGCCCTGCACGCTGCATCGCTGCTGCATGACATTGGGAAACTCGCGGTGCCGGAACACATCATCTCGAAACCTGGCCGCCTTACGCCGGAAGAGTTCGAGAAGATGAAGATTCACACATTGGTGGGCGCGGAGATTCTGGAGCGCGTGCGCTTTCCTTACCCGGTTGTGCCGATCGTCCGTGCGCATCACGAAAAGTGGGACGGCTCCGGCTACCCGCTGGGATTGAAGGGAGCGGAAATTCCCATTGGCGCTCGCATCCTCTCCGCCGTCGATTATCTGGATGCCCTGGCATCCGATCGTCAATACAGGCGTGCCTTGCCCATGCGAGAGGTCATGCAGAAGCTGGGCGTCGAATCGGGCAAATCGTTTGATCCAAGGGTCGTTGACATTTTGCAGAAACGCTACCAGCACCTGGAGCGGCTGGCCGTGGCGAAGTCGGCCGAAGACCCGAACGGCCCCCTCTCGACGTCGATCAAAATCGAGCGCGGCCTCGAACCTGCGGCAGGATTCGAGAACGCAACTGCGCAGGATTATGCTGGACGCGAAACCACATTCTTGTCTTCCATCGCAGCAGCCAGGCAGGAAGCGCAATCGTTGTTCGAACTGAGCCAGGATCTGGGCGCATCGCTGAGTCTGACAGAAACGCTCTCCGTGTTCTCGGTGAAACTCAAGCCGATGGTGCCTTATGATGCCATCGCTATTTACATCAAGCGCGAGGACGAACTTGTCCCCGAATATGTAAACGGAGACAACTACCGGCTATTTTCATCGTTGCGGATCCCTGTCGGGCAGGGACTTTCCGGCTGGGTGGCGCATAACCGGAAGCCGATCATCAACGGCAACCCGTCGGTGGAACCGGGATATTTGAACGATCCCTCGAAGTTCAGCACGTTACGCTCCGCGCTGGCAGTGCCGCTGGAGGGCGTGACCGGAGTCATCGGGGTGCTCGCACTCTACCGCGGCGAACGCGACGCTTTCACCTCCGATCACCTGCGCATTCTACTGGCGGTCAGCGGCAAGATGGCGTTGTCGATCGAGAACGCACTCAAGTTCCAGCAGGCCGAGAACTCGGCAATCACCGACTACTTGACGGGCTTGCCCAACGCCCGCTCGCTGTTCCTGCAACTCGAGCGGGAGTTAGCCCGCTGCAAGCGCGATAATTCGTCGCTGACTGTCATGGTCTCCGACATGGATGGCTTCAAGCAGATCAACGACCGCTTCGGCCATCTGGAAGGCAATCGCGTGCTGCGTCTGTTCGCTCAGGCGCTCAAGGATAGCTCGCGCGAATACGACTATGTCGCGCGCATGGGCGGCGACGAATTCGTGGTCATTGCCCCCGGACTGACGGCCGACGCTGCTGGCAAGAAGGCTGAGCAAATGCGAGCACTGGCCCGGCAGGCTGGAAACGAAGTCTGTGGAGAAGATCTTCTGTCGCTCAGCGTGGGTCGCGCGATGTATCCGGAGGACGGCAATGATGCAGAACAACTGCTGGCGGAAGCCGACCGCCGCATGTATCTGGAGAAACAAAAGCACCTTTCTTATAAGGACCGCCGTTCTCATCCGCGCATGAAGTGCCGGGTCACGATCGAACTGCAAACCGAGGAAAGCAAGACTCCCCTGTTCGCCAATGTGACCGACGTCAGCCTGGGAGGCTGCTTCGTGGAAACCAGCACCATCCTTGCGCCGGGCAGCAAGATCAAGCTCGGCTTTTCGATGGATGATGCCAGCCTATCTGCGGAAGGCGTGGTGGCCAGACTGGATCCGGGCTCAGGCATCGCCGTTCAGTTCCGTGAAGTGAATCGGGAAGGCCGCGAGCGGATGTTCAAGATTCTCGAGTTCGTGCAGAAGACGACCACGTATTACAACAACCGCTATCTCGATAGCCTCACCAAGAGTTGATTAATTCAGGGCTGATTGACTCGGGGGTGATTGATTAAAGCTCATCGCCACGCGACGTAGGTCTCAAAATTGATTTCGCGCGGCGTTCTGCAGAGCGGTGGCACGAACAATCTCCGCACCCATCTGATCGAGCGGCACGATCTTATCCGCCAGACCGCTCCTGGCAACGAAGCCGGGCATGCCCCAAACCACGCTGCTGGCTTCGTCCTGCACATAAATGCGGGCTCCCGCTGCGCGCAGAGTTTCGCATCCCTTCAGCCCGTCCTGGCCCATGCCGGTGAGCACAACCGCCAGCGCTCGGGCGCCATAGACACGGGCGACCGAATGAAACAGGACATCCACCGACGGACGACAAAAATTCTCCTTCGGGCTCTGATGGGTTTTGAGGATGACCGCTCCCTCTTCCTGGCTCACTACCATGTGAAAATCTCCCGGAGCGATCACCACACGGCCAGGCGCCAGAGGTTCGCCGGAGACGCATTCCCTCACGGGCAACATCGACTTGGCGGAAAGGCGTGCCGCCAGCAGCGAAGTGAAGATGGGTGGCATATGCTGCGCGATGACGATCGGCACCTGAAAGTTTGCTGGCAACAAGGGCAAAAGCCGGGCAAGCGCATCCGGACCACCTGTCGAGACTCCGATCGCCACGACCTGCACCGGGGACAGCGATCGTGGCCGGGGAGGAACGTGGATTGAAGGAGTCTGCGCTCTTGGCTTTGCAGCCGCACCGCGGACTTGTACCTCGGGCAGACGGCAAAGAGCGCGAATCTTAGGGATGAGTTCTCGCGAGATAGCCGCAAGGGTAGCCGCCATGTCGGCGTTGCTCGGCTTGGTCACGTAATCGGTCGCACCCAGAGAAAGAGCCTCGAGAGTTGCCGAGGCTCCTCGTTCGGTGAGTGTGCTGAACATGATGATAGGCACACGAGTGTCGATCTTACGCAACTCGCGGACGGTTTCTAGCCCATCCATCTCAGGCATTTCGATGTCGAGGAGGACAATGTCAGGCTTCAAGGCCGCGAACTTCACCAGCGCGACACGCCCGTTCACTGCCGTGCCCGCGACTTCAAGATCTCGGTCTTGCTCGATGGCCAGCGACAGAGCTTTGCGCACAACTACGGCATCGTCGACCAGCAGGACTCGCTTTTTCTTAGCTTCCGGCAAATCAGCCTGCTCCTTGTCGCTGTCAATCACCGTCCCGATTGGGCTGCCATGCTCTTGATCGAGTCGGGTGCAGCGGGCACGCTGGCGGTTGTTTGCCCCGGTTCGAACAGTTCAAACTGACTCACCAGGTTGTGGAGTTGCGCCGCCATCCCGGCCAGATCGTTGGCCGCCTTCTGCGACTCCTGCGCACTCGATGAGGTCCCCCGCGCCGCTTCCGCCACCCCTTCGATGTTCTGCGTGATCTCCCCTGACCCCTTCGCCGCGTCCGCCACGTTCCGCGTCATCTCGTTCGTCGTCGCACTCTGTTCCTCCACCGCCGTCGCAATCGTCCCCGAAATGTCGTTGATCTGGTTGATCACTCCCGTAATCGTGCCAATCGCCTCCACCGCCCCCTGCGTGTCGGTCTGGATGGCAGTAATTTTCCGGCTGATATCTTCGGTCGCCTTCGCAGTCTGCTTAGCCAGCTCTTTGACTTCGTTCGCCACCACGGCAAAGCCCTTTCCGGCCTCGCCCGCCCGCGCGGCTTCGATGGTGGCATTCAATGCCAGCAGGTTGGTCTGCTGCGCGATCGAGGTGATGACTTTGATGACTTCGCCGATCTCGGCGCTGGAGGCACCCAGTTTGGCGACATTGGCGTTGGCCGCCTGTGCGGTCTGCACGGCGTTGGAGGCGACCGTGGCGGCTTCGTGCGCGTTGGTGGCGATCGACTGGATGGTGGCTGTCATCTCCTCGGCGCCAGTAGAAACGCTCTGCAGGTTCTGGCTAACGTTCTGGGTGGCTTGGGAAACGGTGCCGGCCTGCGCCGAAGTCTCTTCGGAATTGGCGGAAATCTGCTGGCTGGTGGCGGACAGCTCCTCGCTCGCACTGGCTACGTGTCCGGCGGTGTCGGCAATCGCCTGCACTACGTCGTGCAGGTTGTTTTTCATGGTGTTCATCGCGGCCATGGCCTCGCCTACTTCGTCCGCAGAGCCGATGTTGAGATCTTCGACGGTCAGGTTCTTGCGGGCGATGGTCGCGGCAAATTCGGCACATTGCTTCACCGGGCGAATCACCAGCTGGCGAAGTACGAGGAACATCACGGAAATCGCCATCAGAACGGTCAGGAAGCTGATCAGGAATGTCGCCAGCATGTTGGAACGCGACTGCTGCACCAGTGCGTCCGTGGGGGCTTCGAGGACGAAGGCGGCGCGCATATCGCCGACTTTCATCCCTTCCTTGGGATATCCGAAGGGATCTTTTTCTCCTGCGGGATCTCCGTGACATTGCAGGCAGTCCTGGCCGACACGGACGGGCTGGGCATAGCGCATCACTTCGCGGCCGTCGACCGTCGGGCGCTCCACAAACTCCTGCAGCGAGGGCTCCTTCTCGAAAGCTTCCAGCGCTCTTCTCTCGAACTCGGTTGCCTGATTCTTGGGATTCCGCGGGTGCAGGGATGGTGTCCGGAACTTCAGACCTTCGTGGCTCGCATACTCTTCCGCCGTTCGCATGGCCACCACTACCGGCACCTGCTCCAGGTGTTTGAAGTTATGATCTGGAACCATGACATCGATATTGGCGGCAAACCAGTTGCGTGTCGCCGAGGTCATCCCTGTGATCTGGCGCAACTTGTCGCGGAAGGCGACGTCCACCTGCTCGTTGATCCGGGCTTGCAGGATCCAAAAGCTGATTCCCGAGGTAATCACCAGAACCAGCGTGATGGCGCCGATGAGTTTTGCCGACAACTTCAGATTCCTCAACATCTGTCCACCTCCGTAGCTCCAATCGCGTCAGTGTCCGGCGACCGCGCCCATGCTCCTGCCTCGTTCGCGGGCAGGCGGAATACTGGCTCGGGCTCCGGACGTATCGATCTTGAACTGTCCCACCAGTTCCCGCAGTTGTTCCGCCATCCCGGCCAGATCGTTGGCCGCCTTCTGCGACTCCTGCGCACTCGATGAGGTCCCCCGCGCCGCTTCCGCCACCCCTTCGATGTTCTGCGTGATCTCCCCTGACCCCTTCGCCGCGTCCGCCACGTTCCGCGTCATCTCGTTCGTCGTCGCACTCTGTTCCTCCACCGCCGTCGCAATCGTCCCCGAAATGTCGTTGATCTGGTTGATCACTCCCGTAATCGTGCCAATCGCCTCCACCGCCCCCTGCGTGTCGGTCTGGATGGCAGTAATTTTCCGGCTGATATCTTCGGTCGCCTTCGCAGTCTGCTTGGCCAGTTCTTTGACTTCATTGGCCACTACGGCAAAGCCCTTTCCGGCCTCGCCCGCCCGCGCGGCTTCGATGGTGGCATTCAATGCCAGCAGGTTGGTCTGCTGCGCGATCGAGGTGATCACTTTGATGACTTCGCCGATCTCGGCGCTGGAGGCGCCTAGTTTGGCGACGGTGGCGTTGGCAGCATGGGCGGTCTGCACGGCGTTGGAGGCGACAGTGGCTGCCTCGTGCGCATTGGTCGCGATCGACTGGATGGTGGCTGTCATCTCCTCGGCGCCAGTAGAAACGCTCTGCAGGTTCTGGCTAACGTTCTGGGTGGCTTGGGAAACGGTGCCGGCCTGCGCCGAAGTCTCTTCGGAGTTGGCGGAGATCTGCTGGCTCGTCGCGGACAGTTCCTCGCTGGCGCTGGCCACGTGCTGGGCTGTCTCGGAAATCGACTGGATTACCTTGTGCAGGCTGTTCTTCATCCGGTTGAGGGCCACTCCGGCTTTGCCGATCTCGTCCTCACTCTTAATCTCCATGTCACCGATGGTCAAGTTCTTGTCCGCGATCTGCTGAATCACCGCCAACATCTGGGAAATGGCGCTGGTGATTGACCGTACGATCATCAGGGCGACCACAAAACCCAGCACCATTCCTGCTCCACAGAATCCCAGAATCAGCACTTTTCCCCTGGCGACGTCGTCGTCCTGCTCCTTGTCGACTTTCGCTTTGCCCTTCGTCAAATGGTCTGCAAAGGCATCTACAGCGCTGTGAAGTGCTGCAAAAGCCGGAATTGCCTGGGTGGACATGAATGCAACGGCTTCCGTCGTCTTATTTTCCCGGCGAAGTTGAATTTCCCGGTCGGCCACGGCGCCAAAAGCTTCGTCGGCGCGTCCAATTTCCGCAAAGAGCCGCTTGCCTTCCTCCGACTGCACCAGAGGAACCAGCTTTTCCATGGTTTCTTTCATTTCTTGACGGGCTCTCTCGTTCCCCTCGAGCGTCCTCTCGTCCCCGGTCAGAAGATAGCCGCGGGCACTTGAGCTCTGCAGCAAAGCGAACGTGATCAGAGACGTCCCTAGATCTTTTTCGGTGGTTTTGCGGTCGACCTCCATGCCCGCCTCGTCAATGTGCACGATGGTTCGGTAAGAGGCAGTCCCGAGCCCGACAAGAGTTGCCAGCAAGAGCCCGAAACCAATGATGAGCTTCATCCTCAAACTCAGCTTGTTCAGCATCGCAATCCTCCAAAGATTGGTGGCTTAATTCCCACCGACGGACGGGATGGGTTCGCCTCGCCATCGCAAAGCAACGCCCTTTCAACCGACCACAGGTTTCATCGGCAGATCAGGGAGGGAACTTCAACAATTCGCCGATGAGACGTCTGACTTTTCGCGATCCTGAAACGAACCACTACAAATCCCCCAGGTTGCAAGAGTCAGCTTCGACAGAGAGGGGGCGGATCACTGGTTCGATCGCAGCAGGGAATACAAATTCGCCATGGCGTAGGTGGCTCCGACGTAGACGCGCTTGCGCGGAGCACATGGGGTAACGCCAACGTCAATTCCCGTATCGAGAACCAGACGAGGATTCGCTTGGAAGGTAAATCCGGCCATGGTCGAAGCAAAGGCCGGAGTCTGGGGGTTGAGAAACGTAGATCCGTATCCTTCGCCGACCAGGGCCAGGCGGCGCGTAAGTGGAACTGCGAACGACAAAGCCAGCCCGGTGTTATGGTCGACTCCCGGAGCCTCATGGCGGCCCCCCAGCAGCGGAATCACGTTGAAGTCGAAATGCAAGCGCGAGATGTCTTTGCTGACCAGAAGTGAAATCGCATGGTCGACTTCTCCCGAGCCCAATCCTTTGGTCGCGTTCGCCGACGGCACTTTCGCCTGATAAAAGACGCCGAGGCTGGGCCGGCGCTTGGTCTGCGTCAGGAAGTGATATTTCAACCCCAGCCAGGTATCGCCGAAACCGGTGCGCGCTCCGTTCTTGTCCACAACGCTCCAGAAATCACCGGAGGACCAATGGAAATCCAGATGGGACGTAAGACCGAAGCGAAGGCCTCCCGAGAGATCGTCGCGATAACCGCCGTCTCCTGGCCACTGCCGTTCGAATCCATACTCGGCTTCCAGCACTCCACACTGAGTCGTGTCGGTCCCATTTGATACCGTCGGACGGCTGGGTATGGATACAATAGCCTGGCTCAGGCAGGAACTCTCCTGATTCGCAGCTTGCTGCGCGTGCACGCGCAGAGCAGCCAAGAACAGGAGCGCGGCCATCAGGAGTCGGCGGTGCCGGATGGAAAACCTCATGGAATTCTAATCTCCGGTGGTGGCGCACGATTTGCGAGTCGTTGCCTTGCAGGCTTATCGGCGAGAACCGTGACGACCTTGAGCATTGGAGACGCGCGGGAGTGTAGGTCTGTGGTAATGAATGGTTTGTGAGGACATGAAGGAAAACGTTTCGGTGGGGAGGGCTTAAGAAGCTGCCACGATCTCTGCCGTCGGGACGTGGCAGGTCTTTTCCGTGTCCAGCAGATGCAGCAACTTCCCTTCCAGCTTGTGCACGCCCAGGATCAACTCTCGGACCGAGCCGCGCAGAGTCTCCGGGGGCGCCTCGAAGGTGGATTCCTCTACTTCAATCACATCGCCGATTTCATCCACCAGGAGGCTGACGGCACCATCGGCCGTCCGCACGACGACGTTGACTGGCAATTCGCCCTGGGACCGGTCGCCAAACGACAGCCTCCGTCGCAGATCGATCGCCAGTACGATCTGGCCGCGCAGATTGATCAGCCCCTCGACTGCCGGCGGCGCCAGCGGCACCGGCGTCATGGGCTGATGCCGAATCACTTCCTGCACTTGGGGCACCGGCACGCCAAATAGATAACCATCCAAGAAGAATGTGCAGAATTGTTGCGATGCCATCGAATCGCTCCTAGACTCCGGCTTAGACTCCCCTTGCTTCGGGCCCGGCTGCGTCCAACAATCCGGGAACAGCCGCCCGGACGAGGGCGGGCACATCCAGCAGGTCGGTGACGTGGCGCTGGGTCACGAATGAACCTAGAATTCCCAGGCGCGGGGCCAGCGGTTCAACCGCGGCGTGCTCCTCCACGATGTCCACGATGCGGTCCACAATCAGCCCCACCGTGCGACTACCCTCGGAATAGACCACCACCTGGATCGAGCCAGCACTGGCCAACAACTCCGCATCGCTGGTGGCGGGGACGATCTGCGACAGCCTGACCAGCGGAATGATCTGTCCGCGATACTGCATGACTTCCTGACTGCCGGCGTGCTCGACCACGGTTCGGGGAAATTCCTCCAGGCGCGCCACCATCGACAGGGGAATCGCAACCCGGCCCTCCAACCCGTTCTCGGCGAGCAGCAACGCGTGTTCATCCCGGACGGCTTCGGCGGCAGCCTCGCGATGTATTTCGTCCTGCGCCGACTGATGCGCTTCTGCGACTATTTTGGCACGTTGCGCCAGGCCGGGCACGTCCAGAATTAGGGCCACGCGGCCATCTCCCATGATGGTGGCGCCCGAGTACGGGCGGATCCCCTTGAGTTGTTTTCCCAAAGGCTTCACCACGATCTCCTCGGTGTCGGTGATCTCATCCACGATCAGCCCGAACTGGCTGTCCTCTGCCTGGAGCACCACAATGTTGATGGCGGCCGTCGCCCGACTGTCATTACTGGTTCCACTCCGCATTCCGAGTTCTCGATCCAAGTACACCAAAGGCAGCAGGCGTCCGCGCAGGCGGTACACCGGAGCGCCGTGCACCAGTTCAATTCCTTTTCCGATTTCCTCGGCGTCTAAGCGCACTAACTCCGACAGGCTTACCTGCGGAATCGCGAAACGCTCTCCCCCGCAAGTGGCAATCAAGGCAGGAATGATGGCCAGAGTTAGCGGGATTTTGACGCGCACGGTGGTGCCTCTTCCCGGCGTCGATTGGATGTCGACTGCTCCTCCGATCTTCTCCACATTGGTTTTCACTACGTCCATCCCGACTCCGCGCCCGGAAACGTTCGTAATTTTTTCGGCGGTGGAGAATCCCGGCAGAAAAATCAGGTTGAAGACGTCGCGGTCGGGCATGCGCGCGGCCTGCTGGGCGGGGATCAGCCCGCGCTCCACGGCCTTTTGCCGGAGGCGGTCGACATTCAGTCCGGCTCCATCGTCGCTGATTTCGATGTTCACCTGCCCGCCTTCGTGAAAGGCGCGCATGGTCAGAACACCCGTCGGATCTTTGCCCGCTCGCTTGCGGGTTTCCGGCGCTTCAATGCCGTGGTCAATGGAGTTGCGGACCAGATGGGTCAGAGGATCTTTAATGGCTTCGATGATCGTTCGGTCGAGTTCCGTGTCCTGGCCTTCCATCACCAGCCGGACTTCTTTGCCGCAGCTGTGCGCCAGATCGCGCACGGTGCGGGGAAATTTGTTCCAGATGTTGCCGATGGGCTGCATCCGGGTCTTCATGACTTCTTCCTGCAGCTCGGTCGCAATCAGGTTCATGCGCTGCGATACCGCCTGAAATCCGGCATCTTGAGTGCTGTTAGAGAACTGCAGCAGCTGGTTGCGCGCCAGCACCAGTTCGCCCACCAGATTCATCAAGCGGTCGAGCAAGGTCACGCCCACGCGGATGGTTTCCATGGCGGCTTGCGGATTGCGAGCCTCGACTGTCTGCTCCGCGGCCAGCACATCCTCGGAACGCGCCGCTCCCACCGCAACCAGAATCTCGCCCACCTTGTGCCGGCCCTTTTCCTGAATCTCCAAGGCCAGGGCAAGATCGTCGGGCTGAACCTGGCCCCTTGCAATCAGCACTCCGCCAATCTTGGAGGGATCCGCCAAGGCTTTCTGACTCTCGAGATCTCTCTCCGGCTCTGGCTGATGGCTGGCCGGGGTAATCGCTGATTCTGAAACCACCTGTGTGTTCTCGGCTCCTTCCCGCTCCGCACTGGGCGGCGGAGGTGGCGTTGTCTCGGGATTCTGAGCCAATACCGTCGCCGCAGCCTCGCCAGTTTCTGCCTGCAATCGGGCCAGCAGTGCAATCAGCGACGCGTAATCTTCTTCGCCATCCTGACCGGAGGCCTGAATCGCCGCGAGCATACGCCGTATCGCGTCGACCATGGCTAGCAGCCCGCTGGTAATTTCGGCGCTCAGGCTGAGCTTGCCATCGCGCAAGCGGGATAGTAGGCTCTCGCCCGCATGCGCCAGCTTTTCCAGCCGGGCAAAACCCAGAAATCCGCAGCTTCCTTTAATGGTGTGGATCGTCCGGAAGACGCTGGCGAGCAGATCCTTCGACGAAGGCTCACTTTCCAGCTTTACCAGTTCCTGGTCAAGTCGATCCAGGTTCTCATTGCTTTCGATAAGAAAATCCTTAACGATTTCGTCCATTGAACGGTCCCGCCAGTCGAACTTCGTTTGTGCAGTGCATGTCTCGGACCTGCGACCGAGCCAATCTCTAAACGGACAGACGTAGCAGTTCTTGAATCTCTGGTCTTTACGCAGATCGGCATTTGCCGAGACGACTTCAATCAGGAAAGCCGGTCTGGAGCTAACGGGAAACAAGGGGGGACCGAACCTCCGGCTGGCCTCAGGCGGTTTGAGCCGGGTCGGACAGGGTTCGGATGCGCTTGAAGCCCTCCCTCCGTGCCCTTACACTGGAGGCATGCACGTGCACGTTCATGGCGCGGGTGGACCTACGCGGGTTCTGAAGGTTTCGCTCGCCGTGACCCTGGCGTACATCGTGCTGCTGGTGGTGGCCGGAATTCGCGCCCATTCCCTGGCATTGCTCTCCGAGGCTGGACACAACCTCTCCGATTTTCTGGCCTTACTTCTGTCGCTGGTCGCAGTCTATTTCCAGGCGCGTCCGGCCAGTTCCACCAAGACCTACGGCTATCATCGCGCAGGCGTTCTGGCGGCGCTGGTCAACGCTACTTCGCTGGTGGCAGTTTCGTTTTTCATCTTCTACGAGGCGTTCCGCCGCTTGCAGCATCCGGAGCATGTGCAGGCCAGTGTGATGATGTGGGTCGCCGCTGCGGGCGTGGTGATGAACGGCGTGATCTCTTTACTGCTCTATCGTTCGAGCCGGGGCTCTGGTGGCGACGTCAATATCCGCAGCGCGCTGCTGCACGAGGTCGGAGACACGCTTTCGACCGCGGCCGTGATTGTTGGCGGCTGGGCCATCCTGGTGACGGGAAACTACTGGATCGATTCCGCGCTGTCGTTCGGCATCGGCGCGTTGATCCTGTGGTCTGGTTTCGGGATCGTGCGCGAGACCCTCAATATTCTGCTGGAGGGCACGCCGCGCGGCATGAAACTGGAGAAGATCGAATCCGCCATTCGTTCAATCGGCGGCGTCAATGATGTGCATGATCTCCACGTCTGGAGCATTGGCTCCGAGACCCATGCTCTCTCCTGCCACATTTCGATCGCCGACATTCCTCCCTCAGTCAGTGAACGCATCTTGCGCGACGTGAAAGAATGCCTGATGCACGACTTCCGGATAGTGCACACGACCATCCAATTCGAACACGTCGTATGCGAGGTTGCGCATGGCTGTGTGATTCCCGTCGGCGAGAGTGAAGAGCATCATCACCACAGCCACTGAATAGTTTCACTTCTTGCGATGCACTTCCCAGACTGACAGGTTTCAGGTAGGATATCGCAACTCGTACGACCGTTCGGTTGGAGGTTCGAGCGCAACCGGTAAGGCCAGGTGAGATGACGATTCCCGACGACAAGTTCTTTCGCGCGGAGGTCACCAAGCGCGTCGATTTCGCTCCCGATCTTTGGATGTTCCGCATCCGCAGCGGTGGAGAGTTCCCTTTTGTCCCGGGACAATATGCGACGCTGGGAGTCGAGGCCAACGGCAAGCGGGTGGAGCGTCCGTATTCGATCGCGTCGTCCCCTGCGGAAGATGAAGTAGAGTTTTTCTTCGAACTGGTACCCGAAGGCGCACTGACTCCGCTGCTGCACAAGTTGCAACCGGGCGACCGGTTGCTGATGCGCAAGGTTCCGAAGGGGAAGTTCTCGCTCGACACGCAAAGCAGCAAAACGAATCATCTGCTGATTTCGACGGTGACGGGCGTGGCTCCGTTTGTCAGCTACGTGCGCACGCTTTCCAAAGATTGGAAAGAAGGCCGATTCGATGGCACTCACAAGCTGTATCTACTGAATGGAGCGAGCCGTCCGTGGGAGTTTGGATATCTGGATGAACTGAACCACTTCGACAAGGACTTGCCATGGTTCAAGTATGTGCCGACGGTCAGCCGTCCGTGGGATCATTCAGACTGGCCGGGAGAGATCGGGCGCGCCGATGACATCTTGCGCAAGTATGCCGATCATTGGGAACTGGAACCGAGCAACACGCTGGTCTATCTGTGCGGGCATCCCGATATGATCGAGCACAGTAAGGCGATTCTCAAGCGGCGAGGGTTTACGGACAAGGGAGCTGTGAAGGAAGAAGTCTACTGGATACCCCCGCACAAGTAGCACACGATCTGCGCGGAGCTCTAGCTCTCCCCAGGCGCGAAGAAGACCAGCATGGCTAGTTCCTCGGCGATGTCGTGGAAGCGGTGTTCGACTTCAGCGGCGACGAAGAGCACGCTGCCTGCGGAAACTTGCCGGTCTTCGTCTCCAGCCCGAAAGCGTCCTTTTCCGCGGACCACGTAGTACATCTCATCTTCATGATGCGCCTTTTGCGGATCGGCAGCGCCGGCCGGCAACACATACAGTCCCGCGCTCATGGCCGGAACGCGCAAAAGCTCGCGGTACAATTTGCCGCTCTGCGCCCGTTGCTGGTCGATCTCTCCGACGCTCCCGCACCACGCTTTCACGCGAGGATCCCTCCAAAGAGAAGATCGGTGAATTGCGGAATCAGGCTGTTCGCCTGCAGTTCCCCTTCTGGCTTGTACCACTGGTAAATCCAGTTGATCATGCCGAGCAGGGCGAAGGCAGCGGCGCGCGGGCTCACGGTGCACTTTGTTGTTCGGGTGCGTTGCGCGTCTTTTTGAACGTCGGCGATCAGGCTCTCCACGAAGTGCACGTACTCTTTCTTGCGGTGGTTGATGCGCTTGCGCAGAGCCGGCGGCAGAGGATGATTCTCGTGCAGCATGACCGTGATCTCGCGGTCACGCGGGCTGAGCACGACTTCAATGTGCAGGCGGATCAGTGCGCGCAGGCGCCCCACGGGATCGGGAATAGTGCTGGCCGGGCCGATCACACGCTCCTGGGTCAGTTCCATGGCATGATTCATGATCTCGTACAGGATCTCGTCCTTGCTCTGGAAATGGTGATAGAGGCCGCCCTTGCTGAGCTTGAGCGCGGCCGCGACGTCGTTCATCGAGGTCGCGTCGTATCCGCGCTGCTGGAACAGGCGGGCCGCCGTGCGCAGGATCTCCTGCCGGGAATCAACCAGAGTCTCGCGTGCCATCGCGTGCCATGGTAAACAGTTGCGGGCAGGATTGCCAACCGGATGCGGACCTTGGCCGCGACGGCAGCGAACCAGACTTCTCCCTTGACACCGGCAGGGACGGGCGGGTAGCATTTATGGATACCGACCGACCGGTCGGTATCGCTCTAAGAACAGATTTTCCCCTACAAGCAAGGGCTTCTTTCCTTCCCTTGTGAACCGAGAGGAGCACGCTGGTGGTTACTATTTTTTATGAACGCGACGCGAAGCCTGAGGTACTGAAGGGCAAGACGATCGCCATCATTGGTTATGGCAGCCAGGGACACGCCCAGGCGCAGAATCTTCGCGACAGCGGATTCAAAGTCATTATTGGTCTGGACCCGGCTCGAAAGAGCGCTCAACAGGCGCGGGCCGACGGCATGGTCGTGGTCGCGCCGGACGAAGCCGCCAAGCGAGCGGACTGGATTCAGATACTGACCCCCGATGAGACACAGGCCGAGACCTACGAGCAGTTCATCAAGCCGTATCTCCATCCCGGCAAGGTGTTGGGCGTCTCGCACGGGTTCAGCATTCATTTCAAGACGATTGTTCCACCGACCGACGTGGATGTCGTGATGATCGCTCCCAAGAGCCCCGGACACCTGGTTCGCCGCGTGTATACCGAAGGCCGCGGCGTGCCGTCGCTGATCGCGATCCATCAGGATGCCAGCGGTCACGCGCACGAACTTGCGCTGGCTTACGCGCACGGCATCGGCTCGACCCGAGCGGGCGTTCTGCAAACTACGTTCAAGGAAGAAACCGAGAGCGATTTGTTCGGTGAGCAAGCGGTGCTCTGTGGCGGGCTGACGTCGTTGATCAAGAAGGGATTCGAGACTCTGGTCGAGGCCGGCTACGCTCCTGAGATCGCATACTTCGAGTGCCTGCATGAGGTGAAGCTAATCGTGGATCTGATCTACGAAGGCGGTCTGAGCCGCATGCGCTACTCGATCTCAAACACCGCCGAATACGGGGATCTGACCCGCGGAGAGCAGGTGGTAGGCGATGCCACGCGCGCCGCGATGAAGAAGACACTGGCCGATATCCAAAGTGGTCAGTTCGCGCGGGAATGGATCGCCGAGAATAAAGCCGGCTGCCCCAACTTCAACGCTCTGCGCGAGAAGGAAAAGCAACATCCCATCGAGATCGTGGGCGCGCAACTGCGCGGCATGATGAGCTGGCTGCCCAAGGAGGGCAAGAAGGCAGAGACTCCCAAAGATACAAAACAGGTGGTGAATGCTTAAGGGAGCCGACATCGTTCTGCGGTGCCTCCGCGCCGAAGGGGTGGAACTCGTATTTGGCTACCCCGGCGGCGCGATCATGCCGCTGTATGACGCGCTGGAGGGCAGCGGAGTAAGGCACATCCTCACTCGGCATGAGCAAGGGGCTGTGTTCGCGGCGGAGGGCTACGCGCGGGTCACGGGCGAAGTCGGTGTTGCTATGGCGACCAGCGGGCCCGGCGCGACGAATCTGGTTACCGGCATTGCCGATGCGAAGATGGATTCGGTTCCCCTGGTCTGCATCACAGGACAAGTGCGTAGTGCTTTGATCGGGACGGACGCGTTTCAGGAGACTGACGTTTTTGGCGTGACGCTCTCGCTCACTAAGTGGAGCCGCCTGGTTCGCACGATTGACGAGATTCCTGAGGCGATCGCCGAGGGATTTTATTGGGCGCGCAGCGGGCGTCCTGGGCCAGTGGTCATCGATATTCCCACGGACATGCTGAAGGCGAAGAAGGAATTTTCTGGGCCGGTAAAGTTCACACCGCACGCGCGGCCCGCCGATGCAAAGGCCGAAGGCGGATTCACGGACACGATCGTGGCGCTGTTGCAGCAGTCTTCAAAGCCCGTCGCGCTGGTGGGCGCGGGAGCGAAGCTATCAAGTGCGATTCCGGAGTTACGGCAGTTGCTCGACACTCTGAACGTTCCGACATTCGCCACGGTTCATGGATTGGGCGCGGTTCCACCACAAGCGCCTTACTACCTGGGCATGGTCGGCATGCACGGTACCCGCGCCGCGAATACGGCCCTTAACGAGACCGATCTGCTGATGGTGTTTGGTGCGCGGCTGGATGATCGGGTGACGGGTGAACCGACACGGTTTGCGCCGCATGCCAAGATCATTCACTTTGAAATCGATCCGGCACAGTTGGATCGCGTGCGCCCCTGCGATCTGCCGGTGATTGGAAATCTGGCGGATACCATTCCCTCATTCCAAGCAGAGTTGCAGCGTCATTCTCTTCCTGACTTCAGTGGCTGGCGCGCAGTCGCTTGCGGAGCCGAGCGGGCAGAGCTTGATCCGCGCGGACTGGCGCAGCCGACGATTCGATTCCTCGACGAGCTCTTCAGCCGCTTGCCTCAGGACAACGTGGTGATCGCCGATGTAGGCCAGCACCAGATGTGGGCTGCGCAGCGCTACCGCTCTTCATCGCCCCGCGGATTCATTACGTCGGGCGGACTCGGCGCCATGGGTTTTGCTCTGCCGGCTGCAGTGGGCGTGCAACTGGCGAAGCCGAACACTTGCGTGCTCTGTGTTTCGGGCGACGGCGGATTTCAAATGAACATCCAGGAACTGGCTACGGTTCACCGGCTCGGCCTGCCGGTGAAGATGGTCATCATTGACAACAAATATCTAGGCATGGTGCGGCAGTGGCAGCAGCTGTTTTATCAGCGCAATTACGCGGAGACGGACCTGAGTGACAATCCAGATTTCGTGGAAATCGCGAAGGCCTACAAGATTCACAGTTTCCGGCTGAACGAAGACGCGATGCGGGAGTTTCCGGTTTCGCAAGATACGGGGGATCAGATCGACCGGTTCCTGCGGTCGCCGGAGCCTGAACTGCTTGTGTTTGATTGCGCGCCGGAGGCGAACGTTTTCCCGATGGTTCCGGCAGGCGCGGCGCTTTCGGAAATGTTGCTGGAAGAAGAACCGACACAATAAGGGAGCAAGCTATGCAGACCTTTCACATTCGCTATCGCAATACGCAGGGAACATTGATGCGCATCCTGAATGCGGCTTCGCGCCGTGGGCTCGATCTCCCGATCGTGCACGCTGAGCCGGCCGAGCACGATCATCAGATCACGCTGGCGCTCGACGTGAATCAGAAACAAGTCGGCCAGCTGTACCGCGAGTGGTACGGGATCGCAGATGTCATCAAGGTCAGCTCCGGCTCGGGTCATACGTCGGCGTGGACTGGAGCACATCCGCCAGCGGGCGTGTCGATCGAAGAGTCGCGCGCCGCGGCACGAGCTTAGTTTAGCTGGGCAAGCATGACGGCTCCTGGGCAGCGTCATGCATCTGGGGGAGCCTGCTGCTGAGCAGGTTCCCCGTTTTTGTGTCGGAAGGTTTCAGAGTTTCAAGGTTGCAACGTTTCAAAGTTTTTCGAATTCAGCGGCGTCGACGTTGAAACCTTGAAACTCTGAAACTTTGAAACCTCGCTAATCCATCCTGTAAGCTTTCACTGGGTCTAATAACTATGGATCTCAAGCACATTAGCCGTGGAATCACTGAAGGGCGTGATCGCGCCGGCGCTCGCTCCATGTTTAAGGCGGTTGGATTCACCGATGCCGACCTCAGCCGTCCGCTGATCGGTGTGGCCAATACGTGGATCGAAACCATGCCGTGCAACTTTCATCTGCGCCGGCTGTCGGCAAAAGTGAAAGAGGGCATTCGCGCGGCCGGCGGGACGCCGATGGAGTTCAACACCATCGCGATCTCAGACGGCGAAACGATGGGCACCGAAGGCATGCGCGCGTCGCTGGTGAGCCGCGAGCTGATCGCCGACTCGATTGAACTGGTCTGCCGCGGACAAATGTTCGATGCGGTCGTGTGTGTCGTGGGCTGTGACAAAACGATTCCGGCGGCAGCAATGGCGCTGGCCCGCATGAACCTGCCAGGCATGGTGCTCTACGGTGGAACGATCGCTCCGGGCAGCTATCGCGGGAAAGACGTGACCATTCAGGACGTCTACGAAGCCATCGGCGCGAATATGGCAGGAAAGATGAGTGATGCCGACCTTCGCGGCCTTGAAGATGCAGCATGTCCGGGCGCGGGCGCGTGCGGCGGGCAGTACACCGCGAACACGATGTCGACGGTGATGGAGATGATCGGGCTCTCGCCGATGGGCTTCAATAGTGTTCCGGCAATGGATCCGGCGAAAGACGACATTTCCTTCGCGTGCGGCAAGGTCGTGATGAACGTTCTGCAGAACGGAATCAAGCCCCGCGATATTCTGACGCGCGATGCTTTCGAGAATGCGATTGCGTCCGTGGCGGCGACTGGGGGATCGACTAACGCGGTTCTGCATCTGCTGGCGATTGCGCGCGAGGCTGGAGTTGCGTTGGACATCGACGACTTTCAAACGGTGAGCACTCGCACTCCGCTGCTTGCCGATCTGAAGCCCTCGGGACGCTTCGTGGCGGCAGACATGCACCGCGCTGGTGGGATTCGACTGCTGGCGAAGCGATTGGTCAATGGGAAATATCTGCACACATCGGCAAAGACGGTTACAGGGCAATCGATTGGCGTCGAAAGCGAAAGCGCAGTCGAGACTCCGGGACAGGAGGTAATTGTTCCGCTTGATAGGCCACTGAAGGCGACGGGCGGTCTTGTGATCCTCAAAGGCAATCTTGCGCCGGAAGGCTGCGTCGCGAAGATCAGCGGCCATGAGCGGCTGGAGCAACGTGGACCTGCGCGAGTGTTCGAATCCGAGGAAGATGCGATGGCCGCGGTCACCGCAAAGAAGATACAAGCTGGAGATGTGGTCGTGATCCGCAACGAGGGACCAAAGGGCGGTCCGGGAATGCGTGAGATGCTGGGCGTGACAGCCGCGCTTGTGGGCGAAGGACTTGGCGGTTCGGTCGCGCTGTTGACGGACGGACGCTTCAGCGGTGCCACGCGTGGACTGATGGCGGGACACGTTTCTCCGGAAGCAGCGCTTGGAGGTCCGATCACGGGCGTGCGCGATGGAGATATGATTCGCTTCGACGTGAACAAGCGCGAGTTGGTAGTCGAAATCAGCGACGAGCTCCTACGCCAGCGCATGGCGCAATGGAAGGCGCCGGAGCCGCGCTATCCGAAGGGCGTGTTCGCGAAGTATGCGGCGCTGGTTTGGTCGGCGTCGCAGGGTGCGATCACCACTCCGCGCTAGTTCTCTGCAATCGTGAGTTGAACGGAATGTCACAGAAGAAAACATTATTTGAGAAGATCTGGAACGCTCATCTGGTGGCGCAGCCCGCGGGGCGGTCGCCTATCCTTTATATCGACTTGCATCTGGTGCATGAAGTCACGTCGCCGCAGGCGTTCGATGGACTGCGCGCCGCAGGACGCAAGGTCCGACAACCGTCACGGACCGTCGCGACTGTGGATCACAACATTCCCACTGAGCCGCGCGGAACTCCCATCACCGATCTGATCGCGGCGAAGCAGATTGCGGCGTTGCAAGCGAACTGCAAGGAATTCGGCATCCGGTTGTTCGATATGGATTCTCCGGATCAGGGCATCGTTCATGTGATTGGTCCAGAACTGGGACTAACGCAGCCGGGCATGACCATCGTCTGCGGCGACAGCCATACCAGCACGCACGGAGCGTTCGGAGCGCTGGCCTTTGGAATTGGAACGTCAGAGGTGGAACATGTGCTGGCGACGCAATGCCTGGCACAGCAGACGCCCAGGACGATGAAGATTGACGTACGCGGCCGACTGGCTGATGGAGTGACGGCGAAGGATTTGGCACTTGGCATCATCGGGCAGATTGGCACCGACGGCGCGACCGGGCATGTAATCGAATATGCCGGCCAGGCGGTACGAGCGCTCTCCATGGAAGGGCGCATGACGCTGTGCAACATGAGCATTGAGGCGGGAGCACGGGCCGGCATGGTCGCGCCGGACGAGACGACCATCGCCTACGTGAAGGGGAAGCGGTTCGCTCCGAAGGATGCGGAATGGGAGAAGGCTGTGGCGCTCTGGCGCAGCCTGCCCAGCGATGATGGCGCAACCTTCGATAAGGTTGTCGAGATTGACGGAGCACAGCTTTGCCCGTTTGTGACCTGGGGAACGAATCCTGGGATGGTCGCTCCTGTGACGGGACGAGTGCCCGAGGTCAAGGGGTTACAAGAATCGGACCGGCGGGCTACGGAACTCGCTCTGCAATACATGGGCCTGGAACCGGGCAAACGCATTGAAGATATCGGAATCGATCGCGTGTTCATCGGATCGTGCACGAATTCGCGGATCGAAGATTTGCGGGCGGCAGCGCGCGTCGCGCGGGGCCATCACGTGAGCACGAAGGTGCGGGCGATGGTGGTTCCGGGGTCGCAGACCGTGAAACGTGCGGCGGAGCAAGAAGGACTGCACCGGATTTTTCAGGATGCTGGATTTGAGTGGCGCGAATCGGGATGCTCGATGTGTCTGGGAATGAATCCTGACATTCTGCAACCAGGCGAACGCTGCGCTTCCACCAGCAACCGCAATTTTGAGGGCAGGCAGGGGCGGGGAGGGCGGACGCACCTGGTGAGTCCTATGATGGCTGCTGCGGCGGCGATTGCAGGGCACTTCACCGACATTCGGAATTGGAAGTTTCGGTAGAGGCTGAGATCCCTCTCTTCGCCTGAAAAACGGCTCCGCTCGGGATGACGCCAACAAAGAAATTGTGAGAACAAATATCAGGAGCGGACGATGAAACCATTCACAGTACATCGCGGCCGAGTAGCGCCGCTTGACCGGGTCAATGTCGATACCGACCAGATCATCCCCAAGCAGTTTTTGAAGCGGATCGAGCGCACGGGCTTTGGCCAGTTTGTGTTCTATGACTGGCGGTTTGGCGCGGACGGAACGAAGAATTCCGACTTCGTGCTGCACGAGCCGCGCTACGAAGGCGCGAGCATTCTGGTTGCGGGAAAGAACTTTGGCTGCGGGTCGTCGCGCGAGCACGCCGTGTGGGCGCTGGCGGACTTTGGGTTTCGCGCGGTGATCTCGTCGTCGTTCGCTGACATTTTCGCGAACAACAGCACTAAGAATGGTTTCCTTGCAGTACGCCTCAGCGAAGACGAAGTTGCACAACTGATGCGGAGAGCTCAGGAGATCGACGACTACAGCCTCACCATCGACCTCGAGCAATGCGAAGTGCGCGACGAACAGGGATTCTGCGCGAAGTTCCCCCTCGACGAATTTGTCCGCCATTGCCTGTTGAACGGCCTCGACGACATTGGGCTCACCTTGCAGCACGAAGCGGAAATTGCAGCGTTTGAGACGCAGCATCCTGCCCCCGCCGCGCTCCGCGCCTCGTAAGAGTCAACGGAAGTCAAAGCGAGTAAAGATTTGTAAAACCTTCGCCTTGATCTTGACCGTTCCCCGGGCCGCAGTTGATGCTGGAGAGGCGCGGTTTTACTATAGCAACTGCATTCTGGTTCCTGCCTGAGCCACTCCAAGGGAGGCCTCTAAGCGCTAAATATCCCGCCTCCCGGGATAAGTTGCCGCAACCGAGCCTACAATGTGTACGTCTAATACTTGTATCTTCCGCCGAGCCTGTGTCGATAATCGCGGCGATGGACTAAAACCTGTGAACATGATTGATCTCTCTGCAAGAAAACCGGGCGTGACGACAGTGCGCGTGTGCCGCTTTGCGGCAATTGTTACCCTGTTGGCTATTTGCTCTTTGTTTTTCGGCTGTACCAGCAGCGCTGACTCCAAGCAGCAGAAGGCGCAGGCCGCAGGGCCGCGGGCCATTTCGGTGGCGACAGCTCCGGTTCAGCGCCAGGATGTGCCGGTTTATCTGAGCGGCCTGGGCGCAGTCACGGCGTTCAACACGGCGAACATTAAAAGCCGCGTCGATGGACAGATCATGAAAGTGAACGTGCAGGAGGGTCAAAACGTCAGGGAAGGAGAATTGCTGATCGAGATCGATGCCCGTCCTTATCAGGCGCAACTGGATCAAATGCAGGCGCAAGTCTTCCGCGATCAGGCACAACTGCGCGACGCCAAGCTGAACCTTGAGCGCTACACCGCGCTGATTCCCTCCGGAAGCATCGCACAACAGCAGGTCGACACGCAGAAGGCTCTGGTTGACCAACTGGAGGGTACGGTACGTACCGATCAGGCGCAGATCGAGACGGCAAAGCTCAATATCGTCTACTGCCACATTACTGCGCCGTTTAATGGGCGCGTTGGATTACGGCAGGTCGACCCGGGCAACATCATTCACGCCTCCGATACGAATCCCATGCTGATTCTGACGCAGTTGCAGCCGATTGCCGTTATCTTTACGCTGCCCGAAGACGTGTTGCCGAACGTATCGAAGCACATGAAGCAAGGCACGCTGGAGGTCGACGCCTTCAGCCGCGACGACCAGACCAAGCTGGCGACAGGCAAGCTGCTCACGATCGACAATCAGATTGATCCGGCGACCGGAACGGCGAAGCTCAAGGCGGTCTTTGCGAACGCAAATAATGAGCTGTGGCCGAACCAGTTCGTAAATGCTGACTTGTTGCTCGAGACCCGAAAGGACAGCACGGTCGTTCCAACAGCAGCGATTCTGCGTGGTCCGCAGGGGACGTTCGTGTATGCGGTGAATCCCGATAAAACAGTCCAGGATCGTCAGGTTACGGTATCGCTGACCCAGGGAGATACTACCGTCATCACGGCCGGGCTCAATCCCGGAGAAGTGGTAGTCACCGACGGGCAGGACAAGTTGCAGAGAGGCAGCAAGATCGAACCGCGCACGTCGAATCCGAGCGGCCGTCGCTTGGGACCGGGCAATGACGGAAGCGGCCGGCAGACGGCAGGCACCGCGGGTTCGGGCGCTCACAGTTCTCGAAACCCCTCTTCGGGTAGTCCAGTTTCAGGTAGTTCAGGTTCATGAGTCCTTCACGGCTATTTATTCTCCGGCCAGTCGCCACCACGCTGCTTATGGTCGGCGTGTTGCTTATCGGCTGGGTTGCGTTCATGCAACTCCCCGTCTCGGCGCTGCCAGAAGTGGATTATCCGACGATTCAAGTTGTGACGTTCTATCCCGGGGCCGATCCCGACGTGATGGCTTCATCGGTCACGTCTCCGCTGGAGCGGCAGTTCGGCCAGGTCCCCGGCCTGAGCCAGATGACGTCGACCAGTTCCTTCGGCAGTTCAGTCATCACGCTGCAGTTCGGCCTCGATCAGAACATCGACGTGGAAGAGCAGCAGGTGCAAGCTGCGATAAACTCCGGCTCGACATACCTGCCCACGGATCTGCCGAATCCACCGATCTACAACAAAGTCAACCCTGCTGACGCGCCGATTCTGACGCTCGCGCTGACGTCGGATTCACTGCCTTTGTCGAAGGTCGAAGATCTGGCGGATACTTCGCTGGCGCAGAAGATCTCCCAACTGCCCGGCGTGGGGTTAGTCTCGATCAGCGGCGGAGAGAAGCCGGCGGTGCGCATCCAGGCCAATCCAACGGCGCTGGCGTCCTACGGCCTGAGCCTGGAGGACCTGCGGGCGGCGCTGGCGCAGGCGAACGTGGATCAAGCCAAGGGCGTGATCGATGGCGCGCGGCAGTCCTACACCATCGGCGCCAACGATCAGCTTTTCTCCAGCGAGCAGTACAAGCCGATCGTCATCGCGTATCACAACGGCGCACCAGTAAGGATCAGCGACATCGCGAACGTCATTGACGGGACCGAGAATACGCGACTCGCCGCCTGGATGAATCTGACGCCAGCAGTGATCGTCAACATCCAGCGCCAGCCGGGCGCGAACATCATCAGCGTCGTCGACCGGATCAAGAAACTTCTGCCCCAGTTGCAGGCTTCCCTCCCGCTGGCGGTGAAGGTGCAAATTCTCACCGACCGGACGACGACGATTCGCGCTTCCGTCAAGGACGTTGAATTTGAGTTGATGTTGTCGATCGCGCTGGTTGTGCTGGTGGTCTTTTTGTTTCTGCGGAATCTTGCCGCAACCGTGATTCCGAGCGTGGCGGTGCCGCTCTCGCTGATCGGCACTTTCGGCGTGATGTATCTGCTCGGCTACAGCCTGAACAATCTGACGCTCATGGCGCTGACCATCTCCACCGGCTTCGTGGTGGATGACGCCATCGTCATGATCGAGAACATCGACCGGTACCTGGAGGCCGGAGATTCCCCGCTGGACGCCGCGTTGAAGGGCGCGGGGCAGATCGGGTTCACGATTGTTTCGCTGACCGTTTCATTGATTGCAGTGCTGATCCCGCTGCTCTTCATGGGCGACATCGTCGGCCGGCTATTCCGCGAATTTGCGGTGACACTGGCTGTCACGATTCTGGTTTCGGCGGGAGTTTCGCTGAGCCTCACGCCGATGATGTGCGCCAAACTGCTGAAACATCGCAAGGAAGGCGAAAAGGGACGTTTCTACGAGATCACCGAAGATTATTACAACCGCATCATCGCGTTTTACGGTCGTACTGTAAAAATCGTGCTGCGGCACCAGACCGCGACGCTGCTAGTGACGTTCGGAACGCTGGTGCTGACGCTCTTTCTCTACGTGATTGTGCCCAAAGGATTTTTCCCGGTGCAGGATACGGGAGTCATCCTGGGCGTATCGGAAGCGCCTGACTTCATTTCCTTCGATGCCTTGGCGCAACGGCAGCAGGAACTGGCAAAGATTATTCTGCAGGACAAAGCCGTAGACAGCCTGTCGTCGTTCATTGGAGTCGATGGCACGAACACAACTCCCAATGAGGGCCGGATACAGATCAATCTGAAGCCGCGCGACGAGCGCTCGGAGGATGCCTCCGCCATTATCCGGCGACTGCAACCGCAGCTCGCGAAAGTCGACGGCATTACGCTCTACATGCAGCCGGTGCAGGATCTTACGGTCGAAGACCGGGTGAGCCGCACCCAGTTCCAATACTCGATCGAAGATGCGGACGCAGCGGAACTGGCGCAGTGGACTCCTAAGCTCGTGGCCAAGCTTCGAACCCTGCCGGCGTTGACCGATGTGGCCACCGACCAGCTCAATGGTGGGCTCAAGACAAATATCACGATCGACCGGGACACCGCATCTCGGCTGGGAATCTTCCCGCAAGCCATCGACAATACGCTCTATGACGCCTTCGGACAGCGCCAGGTTTCGACCATCTTCACGCAGTTGAACCAGTACCACGTGATTCTGGAAGTGCTGCCGAATTTCGCAACCAGCCCTGATGATCTCAAAGACATTTACATCCGCCCCAGCACGGTGACTGCGAACAGCGGCGCACCCACGGCCAACGGCGCGACGGTAACGACTAGCGGGGCTCCGGTTCCGATCTCGACCTTCACGCGGATGAAGTCGGGCCAAGCTTCGCTTGCCGTCAATCACCAGGGGCAGTTCCCCGTGGTGACGCTATCGTTCAATCTTGCGCCCGGGGCCTCGCTCGGAGACGCAACCAAGGCGATCCAGCAGGCTGAAAAAGACATCCAGTTGCCGCCCAGCATTCATGCAGCATTTCAGGGCACCGCAGCGGCCTTTCAAAATTCATTGGCATCCGAGCCGTATCTGATTCTGGCCGCCGTGATTACCGTCTACATCGTGCTGGGCGTTTTGTACGAGAGCTACATCCATCCCATAACGATTCTTTCCACTCTTCCGTCGGCGGGCGTGGGTGCGATTCTGGCGCTGATGATCACGGGGAATGACTTAACCGTGGTGGCGCTGATCGGCATCATACTTTTGATCGGTATTGTGAAGAAAAACGCCATCATGATGATTGACTTCGCGCTCGAAGCGGAACGTGAAGAGCACAAGCCGCCCGAGGAAGCGATTTATCAGGCATGCCTGCTGCGCTTCCGACCCATCATGATGACGACCATGGCTGCGCTGCTGGGCGGCCTGCCGTTGGCGCTGGGATCGGGAACCGGCGCGGAACTCCGACGGCCCCTCGGCATCACGATTGTCGGTGGATTGCTGCTCAGCCAACTGCTCACGCTGTACACAACGCCGGTGGTCTATTTGTGGTTTGACCGGCTCGCGCACAAGTTATCGCGGTATCGGATCGGCAATCCGATTCCACAAGAACCGATGTCAGCGGACTAGATCTACGACTGGTAGAAGATGAGTATTTCGTCCCCATTTATCCGGCGTCCGATTGGCACGTCACTGCTAGCGGCGGCCTTGCTGCTATCTGGAATTCTGGCCTTTAATTTTCTCCCTGTAGCATCGCTCCCGAAAATGGATTTCCCGGTGATCAGCGTAGGGGCAAGTCTGCCGGGAGCCGATCCGCAAACCATGGCGTCGGCGGTTGCAACGCCGCTGGAACGTCAGTTTGGACGCATCTCCGGTGTGAACCAGATGACGTCGTCGAGCCAGTTGGGCAGCACTGGCATCGCGCTGCAGTTCGATCTGAACCGGAATATCGACGCTGCTGCTCGCGACGTACAGGCTTCGATCAATGCAGCCCGCAGCCAGCTTCCGGCGAACCTGCCAAGCAACCCCACCTACCGCAAAGTGAATCCGTCGGACGCGCCCATTCTATTGCTGGCGCTGACTTCGGATACGTCGACCGTGCCGCAGATGTACGATGCCGCGGACTCGATTCTGTCGCAGAAACTGTCGCAGGTGCAGGGAGTAGGGCAGGTCTTTGTGTGGGGCGCGTCCCAGCCAGCGGTACGTGTGGAAGTCAATCCAACTCTGTTGAACAAGCTTGGGGTCGGGCTGGATACCGTCCGGAACGCGTTGAATGCAGCCAATGCAAACCGTCCGAAGGGCGAGGTATCAAGCGATGCGGTGTCGTCTTCGTTCAGCGACAACGACCAGTTGTTCACCGCAGATGAGTACCGGCCCTTGATTGTGGCTTACAACAACGGCGCAGCGGTCCGACTCGGTGATGTAGCCACGGTTGAGGATGCGGTTGCGGACTTACGAAACCTGGGGCTCGTGAACGGCAAGCCGGGCATCGTGATACCTATCTTCCGGCAACCGGGTGCGAACATCATTGAAACCGTGGACAGGGTCAAGGCGCTGTTGCCGTATCTGCAGTCCTCGATTTCTCCCTCGATCCATCTCTCGGTTTTGATGGATCGCACGACGACGATTCGAGCTTCGGTGAAAGATATCGAGGGCACGCTGCTGATTTCGGTCGTGCTCGTGATTCTGGTGGTATTCCTCTTTCTGCGCACAGTACGAGCAACGATCATTCCGAGCATTGCCGTGCCGCTCTCGCTGGTCGGCACTTTTGGGGCAATGTATCTGCTCGGGTATAGCCTCGACAATCTCTCTCTGATGGCGCTGGCGATTTCCACCGGTTTCGTGGTGGACGACGCGATCGTGGTGCTGGAGAATATCACGCGCTACGTGGAGCAGGGCATGGATGTCGTGCAAGCGACCTTCAAAGGAGCTGCCGAGATTGGATTCACAGTCCTTTCGATGAGCACGTCGCTGGTGGCCGTATTCATTCCGCTACTGATGATGGGCGGAATCGTAGGACGCCTCTTCCGCGAATTTGCGGTCACGCTCAGTATTGCGATCGGAGTTTCCCTGGTGGTTTCACTGACAACCACCCCGACGATGTGCGCGAAATTTCTGAGGCCCTCGAAGACCGGAAAGCACAATATCTTCTATCGAGCCAGTGAGTGGTGTTTCGACCGGATTCTTACTACCTACACTCACGCCTTGAAATGGGTTTTGGCGCACCAGCCGGTGACCGGGGTACTGACTATTGCGGTCGCCGTGCTGAGCATTGTCCTCTACTTCAAAGTGCCGACGGGGTTCTTTCCGCAGCAGGACACCGGGCGGATCCAGGGAACAGTGATTGGAGCAGAGGACATCTCGTTCCAGTCCATGAGCGACAAGATTAAGCGCTACGCAAGCATTGTGCTGAAAGATCCCGCGGTCGACACTATGGGTGGTTTTACGGGTGGAGGTAGCGCTCTGAACCAGGGCCGGTTCTTCGTGATGCTGAAACCCCTGGAGCAGCGGGGCCCCTGCCAGAAACAGCACTTTTGGGAGCCTTGCCATTATGCGTCCGCGGACGACGTGATTAACCGCCTGCGCGGCAAGCTGGCGGTGGTGCCGGGCGCGACTCTGATTCTGCAGTCGGCGCAGGAGCTCACCATTGGCGGGCGGTGGGGCAACGCACAATATCAATACACGCTACAGAGCGCGAACCTTGACGACCTGAACGCCTGGGCCCCCCGTCTGCTGGACAAGCTGAGGACGCTGCCGGAATTGCGGGACCAGAACTCGGACCAGCAGGATAAGGGCTTGCAGGCGAAGCTGGTGATCGATCGTGATACGGCGAGCCGGATGGGGGTCACGCCGCAAGCTCTCGACAATGCTCTTTATGACGCGTTCGGGCAACGACAGGTCTCTACGATGTACCGGCCTCTGAACCAGTATCACGTGGTAATGGAAGTTGCGTCGCAGTTCCAGCAAACGCCAGAGGCGCTGCAGAATATCTATCTGAAGTCGACGACAGGAACGCCCATTCCGCTGGCGGCGTTCACCCATTTCGAACCATCGAACACGCCGCTGGCCGTCAATCACCAGGGACAATTGCCTTCGGTGACAATCTCGTTCAACCTGGCACCGGGAGTTTCTCTCGGACAGGCGACGGATGCCATTGAAAGAGCCGAGCGCACGATTGGATTTCCACCGACGATCCAGGCAAGTTTTCAGGGAACGGCCGCCGCTTTCCAGGATTCCCGTTCCAACATGCTTGTTCTGATCATTACCGCGCTGGGCGCGGTCTACATCGTACTCGGCATGCTTTACGAAAGTTATATTCATCCCATCACCATTCTCTCGACGATCCCGTCGGCCGGTGTAGGAGCGCTTCTGGCGCTGATTTTGACGCACAACGAGCTCAATGTA
Source organism: uncultured Acidobacteriaceae bacterium (assembly GCA_963706645.1). Classification (GTDB taxonomy): domain Bacteria; phylum Acidobacteriota; class Terriglobia; order Terriglobales; family Acidobacteriaceae; genus Sulfotelmatobacter. The sequence goes on along the minus strand of CAVPNR010000019.1, from coordinate 16,239 downwards.
ATTGGAATGATCGGCATCATCCTGCTAATTGGTCTGGTCAAGAAGAACGCGATCATGATGATCGATGTGGCCCTGGAAGTCGAACGCACGCAGGGCAAAAAGCCGGTGGAAGCGATCTATGACGCGTGCATCCTGCGCTTCCGGCCCATCATGATGACGACCATGGCGGCGCTGCTGGGCGGTCTGCCGCTAGCTTTGGGCCGGGGCACCGGCTCCGAATTGCACCGGCCGCTGGGCATCACCATTGTCGGCGGGCTGATCGTCAGCCAGATGCTGACGCTCTTCACCACACCGGTCGTGTATGTGTATCTTGACCGGTTGCGGCTGGCCTTGCGCGGCGGCGAAGAGAAGTCCCTGCCGCAAGCTTCCGCGCCTGGCAGTCCACGCCCCAGCCCCGCGCACTGAGCCGATATCATTACTCGTGGCTCAATCGCCATGCCGCAGGCCCGCCAGACTGGAATCCTCGTGCAACCTGGCCCGAGACCTTCGGCATCGCAGCTATCACAACCGCCTGTTTGCTGCGCGAAGGACAGTTTGTCCCGTATGATAGGAGTTTATGCGTAATACCGCTTGAGCGAGAGATTCGTCCCGAGTGTTGCCGGGTGCCGGCGAATTCCCGATTTTCGTTTTCGTCAAATTCCTTCAGGAGTCACGGATGCTAAAGAAAGCAGCGGCTCTGTTCCTTGTTTGTGCGAGCATGGCCACATGGATCGGTTGTGGGTCGACAAGCAGCAAATATGTATACGCGGCGGTTCCCGCTTCGAATCAGATCGTCATCTTCCGCGAAGACCCGAACTCGGGTGTGCTCACTCCGCTAGCGGGAAGTCCGGTCACGGCGGGGCAGGCGGTGCAGGCTTTGGCAATCCATCCTTCGGGGAAATATCTGTATGCCGCAAATTCCGGCGAGGGCGACGTTTCTGAATACACGATCTCGAGCGCGGGCGCGCTGACCGAAGTCACGCCGCGCACATCTGTGGGCGTCTCTCCTACGTTGCTCGCCATGGACTCGGCTGGAGCCTTCCTTTACGTTGGCAATTCCGGCTCCTTTAGCATTTCGGTGTTTTCCATCACGTCCAGCACCGGCGTGCTTAGCCCGGTGCCGGGCAGTCCCTTTCCCATGGGAGTCAGTCCGATCAACATGGCTCTCTCGCCATTCCGGGAGCGATCTCTACGTGACGGGCGGAGGTTCACTGAACACGTCCGGAAACGTCCAGGCCTTTACTGTCAGCCAGGGCGTTCCCACCCTGGTGGCAGGGTCTCCATTTTTGACCGGGGCGAGCCCTTACGGACTGGCGATCGCTCCCGGTGGCGGTTTCCTTTACACGGCCAACAACACAGACAATTCCATCTCGGAATTCACGATCAACGCCGACGGCTCGCTGACACAACTTGCGAGTTCTCCCTTCGGAACGCAATACTTCGGGCCGGTTGCATTGCAGATCGACAAATCCGGCAAGTATTTGTATGTGGCCAATCAAGCCTCCTCGAATCTGTCCGGCTATTCGATCGGAACCGATGGCTCCATCATTGTGCTCGCGACTTCACCGTTCGGTACGGCGGCAAATCCTAGCATTCTCGCCATGGATTCGGGTGGAAAGTATCTGTTTGCCGGGAATCAGAAGAGTCCGGTGATTCAGTCTTTCAGTCTTGATCCCAACAGCGGAACGCTCACTTCGATCGCTTCGTACGGCGTCCCTGGCGCGCTGACCTCGATCGCTGTAAGCCCTTAGGTTCTGATCGTGAGAGATATGAATACGGCCTTGCAAGTCGATTTGTCGGAACGTGCGTCGACGCGCTACGCACAGTGGGTGAATCCGGAATGGGTGCGGCTTCTCGACTTGCTGCAGATGAATGTGTGCTACGAACGGTGTGTGGGCGCGGAGCTTTTCACCGACGACGGAAGGCGCATCCTCGACTTTCTCTCCGGGTATTGTGTCCACAATGTTGGCCACAACCATCCGCAGGTCGTGCGCGCACTGCGGACTGAACTCGAGCGATGCGGTCCGGCAATGATTCAGACCCATGTTGCCGACCTTGCTGGCGAACTGGCCGAGAAGTTGTGCGACCGCGCCGGCGGCCGCTTGGCGAAAGCTTTCTTCTGTTCTTCCGGAAGCGAGGGCGTGGAAGCAGCCATCAAGTTTGCGCGCGCTCATACCCATCGCGCAAGCATACTTGCCGCCGAACATGCATTCCACGGCTTGACTTGTGGAGCGCTATCGCTGATGAGCGATAAGTTCTGGAGCGAAGGATTCGGGCCGCTACTTCCTGAAACCTCGGTTATCCCTTTCGGCGACCTGGAAGCGCTGGAGCGCGAACTCAAAACCAAGCGCTACGCGGCGTTTATCGTCGAGCCGGTTCAATCGGAGGCTGGCGTGCGCATTCCGGGCGCGGAATACCTGGGGAACGCAGAGTCGCTCTGCCGGCGCCACGGTACACTGTTTGTGCTGGATGAAGTTCAGACTGGGATGTACCGCACCGGCGCGTTTCTCGCGGCACACCACTTCGGCGTGGAACCTGACGTGGTCATCCTGGCGAAGGCCATGAGTGGAGGGCTGGTTCCGTGCGGCGCGGTGCTGATGTCGGATGCAGTGTGCAATTCTGTGTATTCGTCTTTACCGCGAGCCTTCGTCCACACATCGACGTTCAGCGAAAACAGCCTGGCCATGCGTGCTGCGTTGGCGACCCTCGAAGTTCTGGAGGAGCATGAACTGGGCCAGCGTTCGATCGAGGCCGGCAAGTATTTGCAGGCTCAACTGAGTGAAGCGCTACGCAATTTCGAGATGGTGAAGGAAGTCCGCGGTGTGGGATTGCTGATGGGCATTGAGTTTCAAGCCCCGCGGCAGCTTCGCTTGCGGATTCCCTATGAGGGTTTCGGCGCCGTTCATCCGGCGATGTTCGGCCAGATCGTGGTGATGCGTCTGTTTCGCGACTTCGGATTCCTGACGCAAATCTGCGGAAATAACTTTATGGTGCTGAAGGTCGCTCCGCCACTGATCGCAACCGACGCGCAACTCGATTCGTTTGTGGTGGCCATTCGAGACGTAGTGGAGATCGCCCACTCGCCCGGAGTTTTCTGGTCCGAGGCCTTGGGACTGGCGCGGCGCGCCTTCCGCAGCTAGCCTGTTGGCTTTCGTTGCCGTGGCGTGATTTAACATACGAGTGACAATTCGACCCAAGCGCCCTGCGACAATACGCCGAACAGTACGCTGGACGCGGGTACAACCGTAAACAGCGGCCAATCATCTAAGTCTGTGAGCCAAGATGTCCGGCAGGTGATGGCGCTGACGCCGTGCCAGGACTAGGATTCCACACACATGAAAATCGCCAGCGCCGCGAGCGCCTTTCCCAAACACTACTATTCCCAAAAATTTCTTCTGGAAAAGCTTCAGGAATACTGGGGCGATCAGCTGCGGAATCCGGCGATGTTGGCGCGCCTGCACCGGAATGTCGCTGTAGAAGGGCGCCATCTGGTAATGCCCCCGGAAAAGTACTACGAGATGACAACCTGGGGCCAGGCGAATGACGTCTGGATCCAGTGCGCTCAGGAATTGGGCGAGCAGGCCCTGTGCCGCGCGCTGCACCATGCAGGGCTCGAACCGAGCGAACTCGGCGCCCTGTTTTTCACTTCTGTTACCGGCATCTCAAGTCCTTCCATCGATGCCCTGCTCATCAACCGCATGGGTCTGCCAACCAATATTCGTCGTGTGCCTATTTTCGGACTTGGGTGCGTGGCGGGAGCCGCTGGAATTGCCCGCGCGGCCGACTATGTGCGCGCCTATCCGTCGCAAGCTGCCGCGCTGGTGTCGGTCGAACTCTGCTCCCTGACGATCCAACGCGAAGATCTATCGGTGGCCAATCTAATCTCCTCGGGACTCTTTGCGGACGGATCTGCAGCGGTCATCGTTACGGGTGATGATCTGAATGCAACGGGACCGCAAATTGTGGCCACTCGATCTGTCTTCTATCCCGACACTGAAGAGATGATGGGATGGAATATCACTGAGAAGGGCTTCCGCATCACGCTCTCACCGGAGGTGCCCGTACTGATTCGCGAAAACCTTAGGCGCGACGTAGATGCATTCCTTGCCGACCAGGGACACAAACGCGGCGATATTGGAAGTTGGGTACTGCACACGGGCGGGCCAAAGGTCCTGGAGGCAACCGCGGCGGCCCTGGAACTGCACGATGGCCAACTCGACGCTTCCTGGGACTGCTTGAAGAAAGTCGGGAACCTTTCGTCCGCTTCGGTTTTGGTTGTGCTGGAAGATGTCATGAAGAATCGGCGTCCGGAGCCGGGCACACTGGGAATTCTGGCAGCGATGGGTCCGGGATTTTGTTCCGAGCTTGTACTTCTACAGTGGTGAGGTTGGCAGTTGCTGAACTCGACTGATGTATTCGTGATTGGTGGTGGTCCCGCGGGACTGGCAGCGGCGATCGCGGCGCGGCAACAAGGCTTTCGTGTCGTCGTCGCCGATGGCGCACAGACTCCGATTGACAAGCCGTGCGGCGAAGGCCTGATGCCCGACGGACTTGCAGCGCTCGCTAGGCTTGGAGTGTCAGTCGAGCCAGAGAATTCATACCCTTTTCGAGGCATTCGTTTCTCGGCAGCCGGGCTTGCAGTCGATGCCGCATTCCCTCACGGGGCCTCGGGGATGGGTGTGCGGCGAACCGTGTTGCACCGCCTCATTGCGCAGCGGGCCGCCAGCCTGGGAATCGATTTCCTGTGGCAGACACCCGTGACCGGCATTAGCGACGATGGAGTTATCTTGGGAAGCCGCATGATCCGCACTCGCTGGATCGTCGGTGCCGACGGCGGCAACTCGCGAGTACGGCGTTGGACCGGCCTCGACGCGTATCGTAAGAGAGATTGCCGTTACGCATTCCGCCAGCATTATCGCGTAGCGCCGTGGACCGACCGCATGGAACTCCACTGGGGACGCCACGGAGAGATATATGTCACGCCGGTTTCGAAAGATGAGGTTTGTGTTGCGTTGATTTCTCGTGATCCGAAACTGCGCCTGACAGAAGGCTTGCGGCGATTCCCGGATTTGAAAGCGCGACTGGACGGAGCAGACGTTTCGTCGGCCGAGAAAGGCGCACTGACTGCAACCTGCAAGCTGAAGCGCGTCAGCTGCGGCAATGTAGCTCTAATCGGAGATGCGTCTGGAACGGTGGACGCAATCACCGGTGAAGGTCTCTGCCTCGCATTCAGCCAGGCGATGGTATTGGCAGATTGCCTGCGAACGGGTGATCTGGCTCGGTATGAAAAAGAGCATCGCCGGCTGGCCCTGCGTCCGTTTCTGATGGCGCGTCTGATGCTCCTGCTCGATCGTCGTCCCCGGGTGCAACGTCGTACACTGCAGGCCTTTCAGAAACACCCCGACGTCTTCCGGCGCTTGCTGGAGTTGCATGTTGGGGTTCTGTCACCCCTGCACCTTGCTTTGGATGGTCTGACTCTGGGCTGGGGACTGCTAACCGCATAACTACATGACCTTCAAATCGCACCGAGCCTACAACAACGCTTCTTGGCGCAAAATGTACGCGACGTTACTCCTGTTTGCAGCCTCTGCTGTTACTGCGTCGGCCCAGAACACAGCATTCCAGCTCGATCCCGCGCAAACTTCGGTCAAGTTCACTCTCGGCGACGTTCTCCACACCGTGCGCGGAACGTTTCAATTGAAGCACGGAGAGTTGCAGTTCGAGCCGGCCTCGGGAAAGATTTCAGGCGAGATCGTCGTCGATGCCAAGAGCGGCGAGAGCGGCAGTGGCATGCGCGACCGTAAAATGCACAAAGAAATTCTGGAGAGCGAGCGCTATCCGGAAATTGCTTTCCGCCCGGACAAGATTGAAGGTGTCGTTGCGAATCAGGGAAAGTCTTCGGTGAAGGTTCACGGTATGTTCAACATTCATGGCGTGGACCGCGAAATCACCGTCCCGGCCGAAGTGGAGATGTCCGCCGACCGTTGGACTGCGACGGTTCACTTCACAGTCCCATATGCCAAGTGGGGCATGAAGAATCCCAGCACGTTATTTCTGCGAGTGAACGATTCGGTGGAGATTGATCTGGTAGCGGCCGGCAGCGTCGCCAAGCAGCCTGCCGTCAGTGCTGCTCAGTAACCATTCTGCGGGACGATTCCTTTTCCTTCCGTGCACTCATAACACCGGCCCGCTGCAAGATTCTTGAATTCTTCCGTTCGTCCGCTCGGCCAATCGATGACCACTCGCTCGACGCGGTCGCGCTTTTCCAATCCAAACGTCACTGGCAGTTCGGATTGGGACAAGTAGCTGGAACCGCCTTTCACCAGCCGGGACTGCGTCATGCCTCCGGCAGAGACCCGAACCGTTGCGCCAATCCCATCTCGGTTTGACTTTGTTCCCACCAGGCGGAAGCGGATGCTGCGGTTTCCGCTGAGCTGATCGTTGCGATACAGGTAGGCAGGCCCGTTGTTGGTAGTGAGCAACAGATCAAGATCTCCGTCGCGGTCAAAGTCCGCATAGGCAAGCCCGCGGCCAACTTTCGGTTGATCGAACTCTCCGCCAACTTCCGCCGCAACCTCGCGAAACGTCCCTTTGCCACGATTGAGAAAGAGTTCGGGCGGCTGCGCGTATCCCACATTGCCGCGAATGTTGCGCACCGTTTCGTCGATGTGTCCGTTGGCCACGGCGAAGTCCAGCCAGCCATCGAGATTCACGTCCAGAAAAGCGCAGCCAAATCCAAGGCTGTTGCGGGAAGCGATGCCCACACCGGATTGCGGTGCAATGTCTTCGAAACTCTTCCCGCTCATGCGATAGAGCCCGATCATTTCGTTGTCGAAGTTCGTGATGGCCACCCCAGGCGTTCCGGAATTATCGAAATCAGCAACGTCCACGCCCATGCCCGCGCGCGCCTTCCCTTCGGTGCTGAACGCAAGCCCGGTCTCGACCGCAGCGTCTTTGAATGTGCCATTGTGCTGGTTCCGGTAAAGTTTGTTCGGCTGCGTGTCATTCGCGACGAGCAGGTCGGGCCAGCCATCGTGGTTATTGTCGAACAGTGCGACTCCCAGGGACTTGGAGCTGCTGTCGAAGATTCCACTCGCCGCCGTAACATCTTCAAACGTGCCGTCGCCGCGATTGTGAAAGAGCCAGCACGTCGCTCCGCGATAGGCTTCCGGGGTGCAATACGATTTGTGTTTCCCGTCGAGGCTGCAGAACACGTCGTGTTCCGGCGACCACTTCACATAGTTGCAGACAAAAAGATCGAGCAAGCCGTCGCGGTCATAGTCGAACCACAATGCGGACGTGCTGAACCCTTCACGCTTGCCCAGTCCGCTGGTGTTGGTTACGTCGACGAACGTGCCTTTCCCGGTGTTCCGGAACAGTCGATTCTGTCCGACGCAAGTAATAAGAATGTCAGGAAAGCCATCGTTGTTGTAGTCGCCTACCGCAACGCCCATGCCATACATTTCGACATCGAGTCCCGCATGTGTCGTCACATCGGTAAACGTGCCGTTGCCGTTGTTGTGATAGAGACGCAGCGTAGTGCGGCGTTTCTTGTGGCCTGGCCAATCGGTGCCGTTGATCAGCAGAATGTCCTGCCAACCATCGCGATCGTAGTCCAGGAACGCGCAGCCGGAGCCCAGAGTCTCCGGCAGGAACTTGCCGCCGAATGCTCCGCTATTGTGCTGGAATTGAATTCCAGCCGGACCGGTCACGTCGGTAAAACGAAAGCCTGGAGGAGCCGAGGCTCCCGCCTCCGCCGCCATTGCCTGCAAAAGAGGCAGCTGCGAACAACCCGCCAATCCCGCCATCCCCCATAGAAATGACCGACGATTCACGGAACGTTCACCAGCCCGGCACGAATCGCATAGACCACCAGCTCAGCAGTCTTATGAATTCCCAGCGAGTTCATGATGTTCGCGCGATGAACGGCCACGGTGTTCGCGCTGAGGTCGAGCACCGTCGCAATCTCCTTGTTCGACTTGCCGTCGACGATCATCTGCAACACTTCCAGTTCGCGCGGGGTGAGCGCGGCGCTGCGCTCACCTTTCAGAACTGATCGCTGTTCCACCGTCGGATCGAATACCGTTTCCCCTGCGGCTACCTTGCGGATCGCGGCTCCAAGTTCCAGATCCATGGCGTTCTTCAGAACGTATCCCTTGGCGCCGGCCTCGATCGCCTGCCGCACCCACGTGCTCTCCGTATGCATGCTGAGCATGAGAACGGCAGTGTCCGGCAAATCCTCGATAATTTGCCGAGTGGCTTGTAAGCCGTTCATGCCTGGCAAAGCGCAGTCCATCACCACCACCTGCGGATGAAGTTCTTTCGCCAGCTTGATGGAATCTTCACCGTTGCCCGCTTCGCCGACTACTTCCATGTCGGGCTCATCCTCGAGCATGCGCCGGAAACCGCGCCGCACCAGACTGTGATCATCCACCAGCAATACTGTGATCTTATTTTCCATAAGACTCCGCTTTCTCTCTGGGGACGGTCAGATGGACCCTAGTCCCCCCTTCTGCCGGGCGCGAAAAAACAATTTTCCCGCCCATCAACTCGGAACGCTCGCGCATCGCTACCAATCCGATTCCACGTTTATTCGGACGTTCTGCGAACCCGACTCCGTGATCTTCTACTTCCAACTCAAGCGCCTCAGGCAAGAAGCGCAGGCGAACCCAAGCCGCCTTCGCGCCCGAGTGCCGCGCCACATTGTTCAAAGCCTCCTGCAATACCCGATAGACGTGCACACCGGCGCCGCCGTCGACCAGGAAGGCCTCGCCCTGCTTTTCATAGGATATGGCAATTCCGGTTTGCCGTTCTATGGTAGGAATGTACCAGTCGAGCGTGCTCTCGAGCCCGGCCTCATCGAGCATCACCGGATGCAGCGCCTGCGACAGACTCCGAACTTTCTCCAGCGTGGTCTGCACGACCTGGAGAACTTCCTTTAAATCTGCCCGAAGCGACGAGCCTTCGGGCGCATGCGTGCCCGCCCGGCGCAGCATCGATCCAACCGCGGTGAGGATTTGCCCGAATTCATCGTGCAGTTCGCGCGAAATATAACGCAGCGTGGATTCCTGCGCGGCAATCAGCTTCTGCGCCAATTCGCTGCGGCGCTCGGAAACCTCGGCCAGGCGCGCGAATAATCGCCGGTTCCACCGAATCACCGAAAGGCCATTCAGCAGAATTGCTAGCAGCGTCGCAGCCAGAAAGACGTAGACCTGCTCCTGCACGCGATCGTAGATCTGAACAATCCGCTGTCCGGCCTGCTCCTCATTCTCGCTGTTCTGCACGAGCAAACGGGCTACAGCCGTACTCAGCGCCGCCTGCCGCTCCTGCAGCGATAGCTGAATTTGCTCGCGCGCCTCTTTTTCCTTGCCCTCATGCGCGAGGGCGAACACGCGGTCGACGGCATCCCAGAACTGGTTGAAGTTTGAAGTGAGGAAGGTGCTCTGCTCGGCAGTTCGGCTGGCCGCGGCAAAGCCCGCCTCCAGGCGCATGGCGTCGTCCAGGTCGGTCCGAATCCGTTGAAACTGCGCCGACCAGGCGGTCAGAGGGTAAGGCTCGTCACTGCTCACCATGTCGCGCATGGCAACGGCGAGAAGGTTGAGATCGTTCTGGATGCGCAACAACTGCAGCGAATCCTTGCGGTTGCGGTCCACTAGCTCGGTCTGCAATTTGCGCAAGCCCGTCACTTGCCACGTGATGTAGGCCGAATACGCCACTACCGCGGACAGCGTAATGAGCAGGCCCAGCAGCAGGCCCAGGGTCGGTGATCGGTCCGGCGAAGACGGGCGGGACACGCCCCGAGCATACAACGTCCGCGGGGCGTGTGTCACAGTCCGGTTTCGACGCACGATGTGCCAGCAGATGTGTGACAATGCTGTAATAATGAAGCGAATCCGGCCCCAACAGAGTCAAACAATAGATTGAGCGTTCCCGACAAAGAAGCCGCGAAGCCCCCCAAGATTCAGCGCCTGAAAGCCGTGTGGCCCGAAGTCTGGAAGCTGATGCGTCCGCGCCGCGCACTGCTCGCGCTCGGCTTCGTACTGATGGTGATCAACAAGCTCGCCGGATTCGTCCTGCCTTATTCCTCGAAGTTTCTGATTGACAATGTCGTGGGCAAGAATCAAACAGGACTGCTGCGCCCGCTCGTGTTTTCAGTGTTGTTGGCGACCCTCGTCCAGGGTGTTACCTCTTTCTCGCTGACTCAATTGCTGTCGAAAGCCGCTCAGCGCCTGATTGCTGACCTTCGCGAGCAAGTGCAGGCACATATCTCACGCCTCCCTGTAGCTTTTTACGACGCGAATAAGGCAGGCGCCTTGGTGTCGCGCATCATGAGCGACGTGGAGGGCGTTCGCAATTTGCTAGGAACTGGTCTGATCGATTTTGCGGGAGGCTTGGTCGCTGCCGGCATTGCGCTCGCCTTGCTGCTGCGCATCAGCGCACCGCTGACCCTGATTGCGGTCGGTTCTCTCGGGTGTTTTGCGTTCGCTTTGAACCGGGCATTCGCAATCATTCGACCGATCTTCCGCGAACGAGGCAAGATCAATGCTGAAGTTACTGGACGGCTCACCGAATCGCTAGGCGGCGTTCGGGTTATCAAGGGATACCACGCAGAAGAGCGCGAAGAAAAGATTTTCGCCGGCGGCGTGCGGCGGTTGCTCGATAACGTTATGCGGACGCTGACGGCCACCTCCCTGATGGGGCTTTCTGCGAGCGTGCTGCTCGGCGTGGTCGGCGCGGCCACCATGTACATCGGTGGTCGTCAAATGACTGCCCATACTCTTACGCCCGGCAGTTATTTTTCCTATAACTTTCTTCTCGTGTTTTTGATCGCCCCGGTCATGCAGGTGGTGCAGATCGGGACGCAGTTGACCGAAGCGCTGGCTGGTTTGGAGCGTACCCAAGAGATCATGGCGGAGCGGCCGGAAGATCAGGATCCGAAGCGTTCCGTGCAACTGCGCGACATTGTCGGCACAGTGGAATTCGAAAATGTAACGTTCAGCTACGACGGCACCCACGACGTCCTTCGCGATATTTCCTTCCGCTCCGAGCCGGGAACGGTGACTGCCCTCGTCGGTTCGTCGGGATCGGGCAAGTCGACGACCATCGGCTTGATTTCCGCTTTCTATGTGCCCTCGAAGGGTACAGTGCGCGTCGATGGTGCGGACTTGAGCACGGTTCGCCTCGACTCTTTCCGCACCCGGTTGGGCGTCGTATTGCAGGAGTCGTTCCTGTTCGACGGGACGATCCGGGCCAATGTCGCCTTCTCGCGCCCCGATGCCAGCGAAGAAGAAATTATGCGCGCCTGCCGCATCGCGCGCGTCGACGAGTTTGCCGAGTCATTCGCTGAGAAGTACGACACCATCGTCGGTGAACGTGGCGTGAAGTTATCGGGTGGCCAGCGGCAACGCATCTCGATTGCTCGCGCGATTCTTGCCGAGCCTCGCATCTTGATTCTTGATGAGGCAACTTCCAGCCTCGACTCGGAATCGGAACAAATGATTCAGCAAGGCCTGTCTTATCTGATGCAGGGACGCACCACGTTCGTCATAGCGCACCGGCTGTCGACCATTCGCCGTGCCGATCAGATCATGGTCATGGAGCAAGGACAGATCGTCGAACGCGGTACGCACGCACAGCTCTATGCGGCACGAGGACGTTACTATGACCTTTACACGCGCCAGCACGGTGTCGAAGAGAATCTTTTCCTGGCTCCCGGCGAAGGCGACGCGGTCGCAGTGAGCGGAAACGGCGCGGGCGTCAAGAACGGCGACGTCAAGGCAGCCGACGCTCTGCGCGTGCTGCGGGGAGAAATGCGCTAGCCTATGACCACTGCCCCTCCTGTGTCGGCCGCGCGAGGTACTGTCGCCATCCGAAGTGAGAATCTTTGCCGTCACTACCGCATGGGCGAAGCCATCATCCGAGCGGTGGATGGCGTCTCGCTCCAGGTCCGCGCCGGGCAATTTGTCGCGCTCCTTGGTAGTTCCGGGTCAGGCAAATCTTCTGTGTTGAATCTGGTGGCGGGGCTCGATCGCCCGACGTCAGGAAGCGTCATCGTTGGGGATCGTGACCTGGCTAAGCTTTCCCGCGAAGAACTCGCGAAGTACCGTCTACATGTTGTCGGGATGGTCTTCCAGTCGTTCAATCTGATCGCCAGCATGACGCTTGCGGAGAACGTGGAACTCCCGCTTCGATTCGCAGAGGTCGATCGTGCCGAACGTTCCAAGTTGGCGCGCGAGGCGTTGGAACGCGTGGGATTGCGAGCGCGCATGGATCACCGGCCCAGCGAACTTTCCGGCGGCGAACAACAGCGTGCTGCGCTGGCGCGCGCCCTGATCAATCGTCCTCAGCTTCTGCTGGCCGACGAACCCACGGGCAACTTAGACAGCCACACCGGAACCGAGATCATGGAGATGGTCCGTCAGTTTAACCACGAGTTGGGCATGACCGTCGTGATGGTTACGCACGAGCGCGCGTTGGCCGAGCGTTACGCGCAGCGGATGATTTTTCTGGCCGACGGAAAGTTGGTCGACGATCGGCCAAACACGCCCACTCTGGACGGAGGTCAGCTTTGAAGCTTCCCGATCTGACTGAACTAGCCCTGCGGAATCTGCGTGAGTCGCTGCTGCGAAATTCGCTGACAACGATCGGCATCTCGGTGGGAGTGGCGTCGCTAGTAGCGATGCTCTCGTTAGGAATCGGCTTGCAGCAGCTATTCTCGCGTCGCCTGGCAAAATCGGGTTTGTTCGACACGGTGATGGTAACGTCCAGACGCGATCTGCGCGGAATGGGCCGCGACGAAGAACGCAACGGGCCTCCTCCCGGAGAAAGCCGAGTGCTTGATGAATCTGCGCGACTCGAAATGGAGCGCCTGCCCAACGTGCTCGAGGCTTATCCCGACATTCGTTTCATCTCGGAACTGCGCTACGAAGACAAGCCGCATTTGACCATGATTTCCGCATTGCCCTCGTCGGCAAAATCCAATGAATCGTTCGACGGCATGCAGGGCAGCTTCTTCACCTCAGACACCGCACCCGAAGTGATTCTGCAAAAATCGTTTGCCGAGGAGTTGTTGGGCAAGATCCCAGCCCGCGGCATCGACGAAACTAACGTCGCTGATCTGGCAAAACCTCTTCTTGGCAAGGAATTGACGATGCGCTATGCGCAACGCGCCGCCACTCCGGCCCAGCCGCCAAGTGCGGACGCCGCGAATCCGCCCGACAACAGTCTGTCCGGCGCCGCGTACTCGGTCGTCTCTCGCGAACAGAAACTCAAGATTGTTGGGGTGTCTGACCTTGATCCCGAGAGCATGCGCGGCCCAACGCGCGCGAAAGTTTTTCTGCCCCTGAAGTTGGCCCAGAGCCTCCACATTATGCAACCCACTGACCTGCGGGAAGTCGCACGGGCCGCGAGTGATCAGCCAGTGTATTCTTCCGTGAGTGTGAAAGTAAAAGATCCCGCCCAGGTTCAGGCCGTAGAGGACGCCATTAAGAAAATGGGGTTCGGCACGTTCTCCATCCTCGACGCGAGCCGGGGCCTGCAGCAAGTGTTCAAAGTCTTGTATGCCTTCCTCGGAATTTTCGGCAGCCTCGCCTTGATCGTAGCCTCCATTGGCATCGTGAACACCCTGGTGATGGCCATCCTGGAACGGCGCCGGGAGATCGGGATCATGAAGGCGATCGGTGCCAGCGATGGTGATGTGAAAAAGCTCTTTTTTTCCGAGGCTGGAGCGATGGGCGTTTTAGGCGGCATTGTAGGGGTGGCACTCGGCTGGATCATCGGGCAAATCATCAATCTCGGTACCAATGTCTATCTCAGGCGCCAGGGATTTCCGCCCGAACACTTCTGGGCGGTTCCATGGTGGCTCGTCGGGTTCGCCATCCTGTTCGCGTTTCTGGTAAGCCTGGTATCCGGCCTCTATCCCGCAGGCCGTGCTGCCCGGCTCGATCCCGTGCAGGCGCTGCGTTACGAATAAACTGACCCGCATGATCCGCGCCTTCAGGCTCGTCTTCGTCTTCCTTTTGGCGACTGGAACGTGGGCCACTGCCCAGAGCCGTATCGACTGCAGGGCTCTGAACAGCCGCATCCTCCAACAGGTCGTCCACTATTGCGTCTACTTGCCAGCAGGCTACGATTCGGATACGACACAGCACCCTCCGCGTCGCTACCCCGTGCTTTATTTTCTTCACGGTCTGGGTGACAACGAGCAAACCCTCTTCAACAGCGGCGGCTGGACCTTGCTCGACGATCTGCGCAACCAGCACAAGATGGGTGACTTCCTGATTGTCGCTCCCGAGGGCCGCCGCAGCTTCTACATCAATTCTGCTGACGGTTCTGTCCGCTACAACGATTTCTTTCTGCAGGAATTCCTCCCTCAGATCGAGAGAAAATACCGAATACTCCCCGGCCGGTCGGGACGCGCCATCAGCGGCATCTCCATGGGCGGGTATGGCGCCTTGCGCGTCGCATTCGCTCATCCTGAATTATTCTCAGCTGTAAGCGCCCAGAGTGCCGCCCTCATCACCGAATCGCCGCAAACCCTGGATTCAGCATCGCGAGCTGGCGCTCCCTTGGCAAGCGTACTAGCTCCGGTCTTCGGCAGGCCGATCAACGTGGCGCACTGGAATGAAAATAGTCCGTTCGTACTGGCAAAAAGAAATGCCGCAGCCTTGCGAAAGATGGCCATCTATTTCAACTGCGGTCAAGACGACAACTACGGCTTTGAAAAGGGCGCTGCGGCTCTACACGAGGAACTGCAAAAGGAAGGCGTCAAACACGAATATCATCCCTACCCCGGCGACCACAGCCTGACCTATTTCTTGTCCCACTTCGCTGAGGTGATGGAGTTTCATTCCAAAGCGTTCGGTTTGCTGCCGCAACGCTGAAAACCCCTGCGCCTGTTGTAAACTAACCAAGCGTCCAAATCGCGTTTGGCGACCCTGCAGCAGCCGGAGAGGTGGCCGAGTGGTTGATGGCTCCGGTCTTGAAAACCGGCGTACCCGAAAGGGTACCGGGGGTTCGAATCCCTCCCTCTCCGCCATTGCTTTTGTTTTCTAGCAATTGATATGCTGGTGATGCCTTCACTGATTCCGAGTTGAATCGGAGGTAGCACCAGTGTCCAACACCCAATCCAAAGAAGTAAACCTCACCAAACGCGTCCAAACCAGCAGGGGCCCACGCTATTGCCCTGTCGTCCTGTCTCCCAATGGGCAGGTCAAACCGGACCTCGTCACTGTAAACGGCCAGCAGGAACGCCATTCCGAAGGCGCCTATTACCTCGAATGGCGCGAGAATGGCAGACGGATACGCCTGTCCGTGGGAAAGGATGCCCCAGGACGCTGCAGCCAGCCGCCTGCGAAAGGAAGCCGAACTCAATGCCCTCAACAAGGGTGTCACAGTCGTGCCGGAGAACGGTGACAGCGAGCATCGGTCGATCGTAACCGCGGTCGCCAGGTTCCTTGAGGAAACCGAGCTCACGAAAAAGCCGAAGACCCTAGCCGCTTACACGACTGCTTTGAACTACTTCACCGAGTCCTGCCCCAAGCTCTACCTGCAAGACATCGAGCGCACCGACCTGCTCAAGTTCTGCGCCTTTCTGCGTGACAAGAAGAAACAGGCACCGCGCAGTGTCTACAACAAGTTCGAGAACGTGATGACATTTCTGAAGGCGAACGGGATTCGCGGGCTAGTGGGCAAGAACGACTGGCCGCGCTACACGGAAGAAGAGCCAGAGATGTACGAGCCGGCA
This sequence comes from uncultured Acidobacteriaceae bacterium, assembly GCA_963706645.1. Classification (GTDB taxonomy): domain Bacteria; phylum Acidobacteriota; class Terriglobia; order Terriglobales; family Acidobacteriaceae; genus Sulfotelmatobacter. The sequence continues at coordinate 515 of CAVPNR010000019.1, read as the reverse complement.
GAACTAGAGGCGCTATTCAAAGCCTGCGACGCGGAAGAGCGGCTCTGGTACGAGTTCTTTCTGATGACGGGAATGCGAGAGCAGGAAGTGATGTACACGTACTGGTCAGACGTGATCTTCGCCGCAGCCACGGTTCGGGTGAGCCACAAGCCAGATCGGGGATGGACACCAAAGGCATACAAGGAACGCGAGATCCCCATCCCGGCAAAGCTGGTCAAGCGTCTGAAGGCATGGAAGGCGAAGTCGGACAAGACTTGCAGCCTCATGTTCCCCACTGCCGGATGCAGTCCGAAACTCGACTTCCTCGACTGTCTGAAGGCTGTGGCAGAGCGTGCGAAGCTCGACGAAGACAACTTCTGGCTCCACAAGTTCCGGGCCACGTTCGCGACACGGTGTCTTTGGGCTGGAGTTGATCTTCCCACGGTTCAACAGTGGCTCGGCCATTCTGACATGGAATCAACGATGCGGTATTTGAAGCCGTCACGGAGCCAGCAAGTACGGGAGAAGGTTAACGA